>NZ_JAGXFF010000001.1:0-388388 GCF_020147985.1 Modicisalibacter sp. MOD 31.J
GAGCCGGGTACCCCCTGCGAGAGTCCCGGAGCGCCGGCCGCCGGAGCGCCGGCCGAGACATCGTCAGGCATCTTTTCGGAAAACCCCAGCCAATCGGCTGGGGTTTTTGCGTTTCAGGGGGCCGAAAAACCGTCGCGCGGATGTCGCCCGGCCCTCTGTAACCCTGCCTTCCCCAGATGCCGCGCCACCGCTCGGGGCCCCATACCCCCGACGCCTTCTTCCCCTGTGGCCGGGGTTGTCGTGTCGGCTATAGGGCTCGGATCTCGTTGCGGCAGTTCCATGCGAAAGCCTCGCTCGCTCACCTCGGCGTCGGGCACCGGAAAGCCGGCCCGGGGGCCGGCCCGCTGGAAAGTGAAACGGTCAGGTGAAAGCGCTCTGCCCCAGGGGCAGGCGGTGGCTATCGTCGTCGACGGGAGAGCCCGGAAAGCTCGCACTGAATCCCCGCAGGTCTCTCAGTTCGACGGTGATACCGTGCAGCGGGGCATTGCGCGTGAAGGCGTCGATATCCTCGCGGATATCGGGGTCGACATGCAGGGCGTGGCGCGCGTCGATGACCAGGTGCGTGCCCGGCACGAGGCGCTCGAGCCGGCTGCGAACTTCCTCCCGGTTGAGAAAGGAGATGTCCGTGTGGAAGGTCATCCAGGCCCGATCGCCTTCCTGGCGGAACGACACGGCGCGACGGAAATTGGCGCGAATCATGAAGCATAGCCCGCAGAACATGCCGATCAGGACGCCCTTGAGCAGGTCGATGGCGACCACCGACACCAGGGTCGCGGCGAACGGAATCAGGCGATTCAGGCCTTGCCGGTACAGGGCCAGGATCAGGCGCGGATTGGCCAGCTTGTAGCCGGTGTGGATCAGGATCGCGGCCAGGCAGGCGAGCGGCATCAGCTCCAGCATGGGCGCCAGGAAGGCGACGGTGGCGAACAGCAGGAGCCCGTGAATCAGGCTCGAGGCACGGGTTCGCCCACCGGCGTTGACGTTGGCGGAGCTGCGCACGATCACCGCCGTGATCGGCAGGCCGCCCACCAGGCCACTGAGCAGATTGCCGAGTCCTTGCGCCTTGAGTTCGCGATGCGGCGACGTATGCCGCTTGAGAGGATCGAGCTTGTCGACCGCCTCGATGCTCAGCAGGGTCTCCAGACTGGCGATCAATGCCAGGGTGAGCGCGAACAGGTAGAGCTCGGGATTGGCCAGCGTGCTGATTGCGGGTGTCTGCAACTGATCGAGGAATTGCTGGAAGCCGGTGAGCCCCAGCGATTCGATGGGCAGGGCAATGTGCTGGGTGTCGTCGAGGGGCGTGAACCAGGCGCCGGGCATCGTCTGGTCGATCAGGATCGCCGCGACGACCACCACCAGCGGACCGGGCAGCATGCCCAGCGGCGAGCGCTTGATGCTCGGCCGATCCCAGAGCCAGAGCAGGGCCAGGGAGGTGACGGCGATGACGACGGCCAGGCCATTCGTCTGTTCGGACAGGTTGGCGAGGTCGTGCCAGCCCAGGGTCTCTCCGGCCGGCATGCCAAGCAGCATGGGTAACTGGTTGATGATCAGGATCACCCCGATGCCGGCCAGCATGCCCTTGATCACCGAACTCGGCACGAAAGCACCGATGCGGCCCAGGCGCAGATAGCCGAAGAGCATCTGCAGGAGGCCGCTGACCGCCGTCGCCATCAAGAGACCGGCGAAGCCGAGCGTCTCGATGGCGGAGAGGACCACCACCACCAGGCCGGCGGCGGGGCCGCTCACGCTCAGCGAGGACCCGCTCGCCAGCGAAATCACCAGGCCGCCGATGATGCCAGCCAGCAGGCCGGATAGTGGGGGAGCCCCCGAGGCCAGTGCTATGCCGAGGCACAGGGGAATGGCGACCAGAAAGACGGCGATACCGGCCGGGAGGTCGTGCTTGAGATCCTGCACGGGCCAGCCGTGGGAACGGGAAGGGTGGCTCATGTCGCGTCTCCTTGCGTCATGGGAAGGGATAGGGCTTGGGCGAGATGTCGTTCGGTGAACGGCATGCCAGGTACTCCTCGATGGATGGCTGGGATCGCGATGCGCGATGCCGGCGTATCGTGGTGAACGGATTCGACGCCCACGGTTCCACTGCGGGGAGACATGTCGTTGTTGGAAGGTGCCCGGCTAGCGGGTGTCCAGGGGACGATAACGCAGTCGTCGGCCGTGGTTAGATAGGCCAGGACCGATAGTGTTTGTGAGAGATTCGCTCACCGGGGCAATCGAGTGGGCCCGGGACTAGAGTCCAGGACGCGGTATGGTTATGGTAGGAGCGCTGGCGGCCGTTTTCGGACGCACCGCCAGGACATGTAGTGCCAAGAATGGTGATCAAGACTCAGGAGGAGCCCATGATGACATCGGATATGCTGCGCAAACTCGGTCTGGCCCTGATGATGGCCCTGATGCTGGGTGGCGTGGCCGCCTGCGACAATGACGGCCCTGCCGAGGAGGCGGGCGAGAACATCGATCAGGCGGCAGAAGACGTCGGCGACAGCGTCGAGGAGATGGGCGACGACGTCCAGGATGCCGCGGAGGACGCCCAGAACAACTGAACATGAGGGGAGGCGGAACAGCGATCCGCCGCGACCCGATGCCATGCAAAAAGCCAGCCGTCAGGCTGGCTTTTTCGTGAGCGGCCCGGTGACCGCATGAAGGCGTCAGGCGCTGGGATTCTGCTCGATCCCCTGCACGTGCCAGGGGGCGCCGTCGCGCAGCTCGCGCGTCAGGTGCCAGGTTTCGTTGAACTCGTTGCGCTCGCCGTTCTCGTCCACGACGCCGTGGAAGATCACCGAGGCTTCGGCCTGCTGCGCGTATTCGCGCACGTCGCCCAGCTCGACGAACAGACGCACGATCTCGGTGCGGTTGTTGGGCGGCTGATTGGCGCGTTCCTCGCGCAACAGGTTGTAGAATTCCGGGGTCACGTACTCCTGGATCTTGCTCAGGTCGTTGTTGTCCCAGGCGCGCTGCAGCGCCATGAAGTGCTGCTTGGCATCGTTGAGGAAACGCTCCTTGTCGAACCAGCTCGGCGAGTTGCCGCCACCAATGGCACCCGTCGCCGTGAAGGGTTGCGCCGTTTCCTGGGCGCTATCGTGGGATTGCCGGTGGGCCTGGGGGCCGCTCGCCGTCGCTGCCCGGAGCCGGGTGAACAGGCGAGTGGCCAGCCAGATCGCCCCGCCGATCAGCAGCATGTCCATCAGGCGCAGGCCGTCGAAGCCGCCGCCGAAGAACAGCGAGGCCAGCAGGCCGCCGGCGAGCAGCCCGGCGAACGGACCGGCGAAGCGCGACAGGCCAATGGAGGGTCTGGGGCTGGCCGTGGAGGACTTCTGGCTACTGATGGAGCGTGAATAGGAACCGAAACTCTTGCCGCCGCCCATACGGCGAGCTTCGGCGTGATCGACCGCCAGGCCGAAGCCGAGCAGGCCGACCAGCAACATGACGAACAGGTTACGCATGGACAATCTCCGGAGGATGAAACGCCCGCTCATTCTACCGGTTCTTGGCGAGCCTGACTCACCCTAGCGGAAAACCCCGGGCAGGTATCAGGCGCGGTCCGCTTCTTCGCGCACGAAAACCGGGGCATGCTCTTTCGACTGTTCGGGGGCGTAACGATAGCCGGCGACGTCGAACCCCGTGAGGGCTGCCGGGTCGTCGATGCGTTCGCGAATCAGCCAGGCCGCCATGAGTCCGCGGGCCTTCTTGGCATAGAAGCTGATGATCTTGTACTGCCCGTTCTTGGCGTCCTTGAAGACCGGCGAGATGACCCGGGCGGACAGTCGACGGGTGTCGATCGCCTTGACGTACTCGTTGGAGGCCAGGTTGACCAGCACCGGGGAGCCGCTTGCGGCCACGGCGGCATCGAGATCCCGGGTCAGCCGCTCGCGCCAGAAGGCGTAGAGATCCTTGCCGGCCGGATTGGCCAGCCGCGTGCCCATCTCCAGCCGGTAGGGCTGGATCAGGTCCAGCGGACGCAGCAATCCGTAGAGCCCCGAGAGAATGCGCAGGTGCGCCTGGGCGAAGGCGTTGTCGTCATCGTCGAAGGTCGGCGCATCGAGCCCCTGGTAGACGTCGCCCTGAAAGGCCTGGGCGGCCTGTTTGGCGTTGTCGAGCGTGAAGGGCGGTTGCCACTGCCCGTAGCGTGCCGCATTGAGGCCAGCCAGCTTGTCGCTGATGCCCATCAACTCGGCCAGCCGCTGGGGCGAATAATCGCGGAGGATGTCGATCAGCTCCCGGCTCTGGTCGAGATAATCCGGTTGGGAGTACTGCTCGGTGGTGGGAGGGGTCTCGAAATCCAGCGTCTTGGCCGGCGAAATCACGCTCAGCATGGCGAACTCCTGATCGGTTTGACGGGCGAATCCCGGAGTATACCAAGCGTGGTGACGGGGGCCGAGGCGGCCCCCGCTATCGCGCTCATAGCCATTCAGGGGCAGGGATTGGAGAGACGCCGGTGGACGGCGTCGATGGCCTCGAGTACGGCCGGTTCCAGGGTGAGCGACTCGCTCGCCAGGTTGCTCTCGAGCTGGTCCAGCGTCGTGGCACCGATGATGTTGCTGGTCAGGAAGGGGCGTGAATTGACGAAGGCCAGTGCCATCTGGGCCGGGTCGAGATCATGTTGCCGGGCGATGTCGACGTAGGCGCGGGTGGCCTGCTCGGCGACATCCGAGGTATAGCGCTGAAAGCGCTCGAACAGCGTCAGACGCCCCTGCGGCGGGCGCGCCCCGTCGAGATACTTGCCCGACAGCACGCCGAAGGCCAGCGGCGAATAGGCGAGCAGGCCGACGTTCTCGCGATTGGCGATCTCCGCCAGGCCCACCTCGAAGCTGCGATTGAGCAGGTTGTAGGGGTTCTGCACGCTGGCGACCCGCGGCAGTCCCAGCGTCTCGGCCAGATGCAGGCAGCGCATCACGCCCCAGGGCGTCTCGTTGGAGAGGCCGATGGCGCGGATCTTGCCGGCGTCGACCAGTTCCTTCAGGGCGGCGAGGGTTTCTTCCAGCGGCGTGGCGTCCTCGTCGGGGTCGGGCGCGTAATCGAGCTGACCGAAGGTGTTGGTGCTGCGGTCCGGCCAGTGCAGCTGGTAGAGGTCGATGTAGTCGGTCTGCAGGCGCTCGAGGCTGGTGTCGACGGCCGCATGGAGGTGTTCGCGGGTGAAGCGGGGGCCGCCGCGGATATGCTCGAGACGCGGGCCGGCGGCCTTGGTGGCGAGGATCACCTCGTCGCGCTTGCCGCGTGCCTTGAACCAGGTCCCGATGTAGGCCTCGGTCAGTCCCTGGGTCTCCGCCTTCGGCGGTACCGGATACATCTCGGCCGTGTCGATGAAGTCGATGCCGGCGTCGCGTGCCCGATCGAGCTGGCGATGCGCGTCGGACTCGCTGTTCTGCTCGCCGAACGTCATCGTCCCCAGGCACAGACGACTGACGTTGATCCCGGTATTGCCTAGCGGGCGCTTTTGCATGTTCGGGGCTCCCTGAACGGTCGAAAAATCGCATGTTAACCAGCCCGCTGCAGGGCAGCAAATCGGGGGTTGAGTCGGGCCAGAGTGGGGCGTATGCTTGCCACCCGTTGCTCCGGCGGAGGTCCGGACGGTTGGCAGTCAGGAGATGAGGCGTGGGCTGGCTCAAGGTGGAGCCAAGGTCGACGTCGTCACCCAAGGCAAACTCGATCAAGGTTTTATCGCCATGCCGCAGGCATCTTCCCTGTTCACCCGGCTCGAATTTCGGCTGGCCGAACAGCTGTTCCAGACTCGTTGGTTGCCTCGCTCTCCGCGTACCCAGCGGTTGACGATGCGCCTCTTTCAGCGCTGCGCCGAGGCCGGCCACACCAGCGCCCTGTCGCTGTACGGGCACATGCTCTATCAGCGTGGCGTGACGCCCCAGGACAAGGCCAAGGGCGCCCGCTACGTGCTGCAGGCGGCCCAGACCGGCGATGCCCGGGCTCAGTATCAGGCCGCCCGCATCTACGAGCACGGTTGTGCCCAGTACCCGCGTCGCGACGACCATGCGGTGACCTGGTATGCCCGCGCCGGCGAGGCGGGCCATCCCACGGCCGCCGAACGCCTGGCCGATGCCTACCGCCGCGGGGAACTGGGGCTGCCGGTCGATCCGCGACGCGCCGCCCAGTGGCAGGCGCTGGCGGAGCGCCATACCGGTGCCGATGGCCACCATGGCCAGCGGGCGCTGACCCACTGATCATGTCGCGTGCCGGGAGCGCCCTTCGCCGTGACGGCGTCGAGGCACCCGGCCCGGGACACCCTGCCTTGGTCGGGAATTCCCCGCCGACCGTTGTCGCCCTGCGCTATCGGCGCCAGAATGACCCCACCGGGTGGTGCTCGGGCCTCCTGCGCTAGCGGGAGGCACTGCTGCCCTTCGCCTGCTCGGGCGCCGCGCCTGACCGGCCGTGCCTAACCGGCCGTGCCTGACCGACGACAAAGGACCGCTGATGTGACGCTGCCCACTCTCCTCGATATCGAAGCGTCCGGCTTTGGCCGCGGCAGCTACCCCATCGAGATCGGCCTGGCCCGTGGCGACGGCAGCGTGTGCGCGTTTCTGATCCAGCCCCTGCCCGAGTGGACACACTGGGATCCCAAGGCGGAGCTGCTGCATGGCATCAGTCGCGCACGGCTCGCGCGGGAGGGCTACCCGGTGGGGGAAGTGGCGCGCTGGCTCAACGACGAGCTCGCCGAGATCGGCATCGCCTACAGCGACAGCTGGGGCTACGACAACACCTGGCTGTCGCTGCTCTTTCATCATGCCGGCATGCTGCCACGCTTTCGCCTCGAAGCGCTGCGCTCGCTGCTCTGCGAGGCGCAGCTCGGACTCTGGAAGCAGACCAAGGAAGCCCTGATCGGCGAGTGGGGCATTCAGCGCCACCGTGCCGGCGACGACGCGCGTCTGCTCCAGCTGACCTACCTCAAGACCCGCGAAGCGGCGGCACGCAGCCACCGCCCGTGAGCGCGGCGACGCTCATCCCTCGCCGCTGACCGACAGCAGTACCTTGCCCGTGCTGGCATTGCTCTCCAGATAGGCCATTGCCGCGTCGGCCTGCTGGATCGGCCAGTCGCGATCGATCAGCGGGCGCAGTTCGCCGCGGGCCAGCCGTGGCCAGACATGGGTATGCAGGCTGTCGAGAATCGAGCCCTTGGCACGTGGCGACTTGCTGCGCAGGGTCGAGCCGATCAGGCGCTGGCGTTTCATCAGCATGCGGCCCATGTCCAGATCGGCGTGACGCCCGCCCATCAGGCCGATCAGCACCAGCCGGCCGTCCTGATTGAGTACCTGCTGATTGTCGGCGAGATAGCTCGCCCCGACCGGATCGAGAATCACGTCGGCGCCGCCCCAGTCCCTGACCGCCTCGACGAAGCTGCCGTCGTGGCGGTTCCAGCCGGCCTGGGCACCGAGGCGACGGCACTGTTCGAGCTTTTCCGCGCTGCCCACGGTGACGAAGCAGGGGTGCCCGAAGACATGGCACAGCTGGATCGCCGTGGTCCCCACGCCGCTCGCCCCGGCATGCAGCAGGACCCGTTCGGGCCGCCCGTCGACACGCCGCAGCCCGCCCTCCATGAACAGGTTGAGCCAGGCGGTGGCGAACACCTCGGGCAGGGCCGCCGCCTCGCGCAGCCCGTAGCCGTCGGGCAGCGTCAGCACCTGGTCCTCGTGGACGACCACTTCCTCGGCATAGCCGCCGCCGGCGAGCAGCGCGCAGACCTTGTCGCCGGGACGCAGCCGCTCCACCTGAGGGCCGGTGTCGATCACCGTGCCGCTGACCTCGAGGCCGAGGATCGTCGACGCGCCGGGCGGCGGCGGGTACTGACCGGCACGCTGCATCAGGTCGGCCCGGTTCATGCCCGCCCAGGCGACGCGAATGCGCACGTCATGCGGGTCCTGGCGGCCGGGAGCGTCCTGCTCCTGCCAGTGCAACTGCTGGTCGTTATCGATGGCGATGGCGAACATCCGTCTCTCCTTGCTGGGTCCGGTCACTGAAGCCTGTCGCCACTTTACCCAAGCGCCGGCCGCCACGTCACTGTCATACGGCATCGGCAAGCTGTCGTCGGACAATAATCGACACAGGCCGGGGGAAGCGGGGATGATCGATATCGCCAGCGCCATGCAGCGCCATGTCACGGGGTTCGGGCGGCTGCCCGGCTGGTTGCGTCACGGTCTCGTCGCCCTGGTCCGGCGGCTGATCCACGAGACCGAGATCAATCGCTTCCTCGTCGAGCATCGCGACAGCCGGGGGCTCGCCTTCGTCGACCGCGTACTCGATCACTTCCGTTTCGGTTATACCCTGCCCTCGCGCGAGCGCGAGAACATCCCGGTCAGCGGGCGCGTGCTGATCGTCGCCAACCACCCGCTGGGCGCACTCGACGGCCTGGCCCTGCTGCGACTCGTCGCCGATGTGCGCCCCGACGTGAAGATCGTCGCCAACACCCTGCTGCTGCAGGTCGAGCCGCTCGCCGAATGCCTGCTGCCGGTCGACAACCTCTCGCGACGGGGATTTCGACGCAGCCTCGCCACCATCGGCGAAGCGCTGGATCGCGAGGAGGCGGTGATCGTCTTCCCCGCCGGCGAGGTGTCCCGGGCGAGCCTGCGCGGCGTTCGCGACGGTCGCTGGCAGGCGGGTGTGCTGCACCTGGCGCGCCGCACCAATGCGCCGCTGTTGCCGCTGCACGTCCAGGGGCGCAACTCATGGCGTTTCTATCTGCTTGCCGCGTTGCGCGACGACTTGGCCACCCTGCTGCTGCCCCACGAGATGTTCCGCCAGCGCGATCGCCTGCTCCGGGTACGCGCGGGGGCGCTGCTGCCGCTCGAGCAGTTCGATCGCGCCGATCTGGCGACGCCGGTCAAGCTCAAGCTGCTGCGCAAGCACGTCTATCGGCTGGGGCGCGGGCGCAAGGGCATCTTTCGCGGCGAGGCGGCGATCGCCCACCCCGAGGACCGTCAGGCCCTGCGCGCGGCGCTGCGCGGGGCCCGCTGCCTGGGCGAGACCCGCGACGGCAAGCGGATCCTGCTCTACGACGGCCCTCTCGACTCGGTGGTGCTGCGCGAGATCGGCCGGTTGCGCGAGATCGCGTTCCGCCGGGTCGGCGAGGGCAGCGGTCGACGCTGCGATCTCGATGACTTCGATGCCCGCTATCGCCACCTGCTGGTGTGGGACGATCAGGACCTGGAGATCGCCGGCGCCTATCGCCTCGGCGAGGTGGGGCCGTTGCTCGACAGTCACGGCATCGACGGGCTCTATGCCTCGACGCTCTTCCATCTGGGTGACGCGCCCTGGGACGCGTGGCGCCACGGCCTGGAGCTGGGGCGCAGTTTCGTCCAGCCGCGCTACTGGGGGCGGCGCAGCCTCGACTACCTATGGCTGGGGCTGGGCGCCTACCTGCGCCATCATCCGGAGGTGCGCTGGCTGTTCGGTCCGGTGACGATCTCCGGACGCCTGCCGCTGCGCGCCCGGGAGCTGCTGGTCGCCTACTATCGGCATTACTATGGCGACCTGTCCGAGTGCGTGCGTGCCAGAGCGCCCTTCGCCCTGTCGACGGCCGGCCGTCAGGAGGCCGAACGGCTCTTTCAGGGCGACGATCGCGACGGCGATTTCCGCCGCCTGCGCGAGCAGCTCGAGGCGCTCGGGGCCAGCGTGCCGGTACTCTACAAGCAGTATGGCGAGGTGGCCGAGTCCGGCGCGGTGCGCTTCATGGACTTCGGGGTCGATGCCGATTTCGGCTACTGCCTCGACGGCCTGGTGGTGGTCGACGTGACCCGGCTCAAGCCCGACAAGCGGCGTCGCTATATCGGCGAGGCCCCGCTGGAGGCGGAGACCGCCGCGCGACCCGGGGGCGAGGTCGCGCCTAGTCGGCGTCAGCCGGTGCCATGAGCCGGTCGAGCAGGACGTTCGGCTCGGCCGCGGCAACCAGTTGACCGCGGGTGGTGGCATCGAGGAGGCCGGCCTCCACGGTGCTGTCGAGAAACCGCAGCAAGGGCTGGTAGAAGCCGCCCACGTCGAGCACGCCGAGCGGCTTGTCGTGCAGCCCCAGGTACTGCCAGGTCCAGGTCTCGAAGAGTTCTTCCAGGGTGCCGATACCGCCGGGCAGGGCGATGAAGGCATCGGCGTGCTCCGCCATGGTCGCCTTGCGTTCGTGCATGTCGTCGACGCGGATCAGGCGGGTCAGCGACTCGTGGGCCAGCTCGCGATCGACCAGGTGGTGCGGGATGACCCCGATCACCTGGCCGCCGGCGGCCAGGGTGGCATCTGCCAGGGCGCCCATCAGGCCCACTTGGGCACCGCCGTAGACCAGGGTATCGCCGCGCTCGGCGATGCACCGGCCGAGCGTCACGGCGGCCTCGCGGAAGCGGGCATCATGGCCCTCGCGGGCTCCCAGGTAGACACAGATACACGACATGCGAACTCCTCGTGGATGGATGAAGACCGATCAGGGCAGACAGTCGATCACGCCGTATTCGCGGTCGAGCCACTGGCCGATGACGTTGTCGCCGGAGAGATGGTGCGCGTACTGGGTATGCAGGCAGCGTACCTGGTCCCAGTTGCTGATGCCGCCGATGCCGCGCTCGCGGAACAACGCCTCGTAGCCGCGCTCGGCGGCCAACCGGCGGTGTTCGGGGCGCATGCTTGCCCAGCGTCGCGCGACGTAGTCCGCGTGGCTGGCGTGGTAGGCGGCCAGAAACTCGGGGTCTTCCTGCAGGCGTGCCTCGAGCTGCTTGATGACGCCGGCGGCCTCGATCCGCGAGATCTCGATCTTGAGCCGCTCGGAACACAGCCAGTAGAGCGTGGGGAAGGGCTTGTCGTCGACGATCGACTCCATGCGCAGCACCAGCGGCGTGCCCTCGCCGTCGGTGGCGGTGACGGCCTGGATGCCGCGCGGCGTGCGGCCGAGTTGCTCGGCGATTCGTGTCAGCTGGCGCGCATCGGGGTAGTCATCGGTTCGGATCAGCATCACTGGGGCCCCGCAGGAATTTGGTCGAGCGTGCCACCGCGCGGAAGAAGGCCTGATTGAGCTGGACCGGGGTGGGCGCGTAACGCCACTCGCGCTCGCAGTAGTCGTTGGCGCGGGCAAGCAGCGCGGCGTAGAGGCGATTGAACGGCGCATCATAATCGTAAGGGTCGTCGCCGAACAAGCGGATGTGCGGGTAGTCGGCGAAGCGTTCGACGAAGTAGTGCTCTAGGTCGGCCTCGACGCGCCGATGGCGTTCGACGTCGTCGGGAAACAGCCAGAGGTCGTAGCGGATCGCCATGCGGGGCTCTCCTGGAGGCGATGACTCAGTCGCGGGCGATCGCCGCCGACTCGGCACCGCTCAGCCGTTTCAGATCGTCCGGGGCCAGCGCGATCTCGAGGCCGCGCCGTCCGCCGCTGACGTGAATGCGCGGCAAGGCCTCGGCACTGGTGTCGATGAAGGTGGCCAGGCGCTGTTTCTGGCCCAGCGGACTGATCCCGCCGACCACGTAGCCGGTGGCGCGCTGGGCGTCGTCGGCCTCGGCCATGGCGGCCTTCTTGCCGCCGGCGGCGCGGGCCAGTGCCTTGAGGTCGAGACTGCCCGACACCGGCACGATGGCCACCGCCAGGCGCCTGCCGTCGATGCGCGCGAGCAGGGTCTTGAAGACCTCGCCGGGATCGAGCCCCAGCGCCTCGGCGGCTTCCCGTCCGTAGGCCGGCGCCGTCGGATCGTGCGGGTACTCGTGGATCTCGAAGGGCACGCCCGAGCGTTCCAGAACGCGGATCGCCGGCGTCATGACTCGCACTCGGCCGCGGTGGCGTCCCGGTGCGCCGCGAGTGCCTCGCGGATCGACTCGGGGATCGGCCGCGCCTGCTTGGCGGCGTGGTCGAAATGGATCATCACCGTCCTGCCCTCGGCCCCCAGCTCGCCGTGCTGATAGAGCGCCTGATCGACGGTGAACGAGCTGTTGCCGATGCGCGAGATCCAGGTACGGATCTCGATCGGCGCGTTGAAGGCCAGCTCGGCGCGGTACTCGATCTCCATGCGGGCGAGGATCAACACCCACTTCTGCGGATCCAGGTCGGGCGTGAACAGCCGGCAGACGTCGTTGCGGCCGAGTTCGAACCACACCGGAATGCGCGTGTTGTTGATGTGGCCCAGGGCGTCGGTGTCGCTGAACGTGGGGTCGATCGTGCGCGTGAACATGGGGCACCTCCTTGTGGGCGTTTCAGGATCCAATGGCGGGGTGACGCGGTCAAGCGCGGCCGTGGCGTCGATACCGGCGATGTGAGGCCTGCAAGCGCGTCCACGCCAGCAGCCACAGCGTGGCCACCGCGAAGCCCGCCAGGGTACCCAGGGCCAGGCCCCAGCGGTCGTAGGTCAGCGAGACGCACAGCGCGTAGGCCAGCAACGAGCCGAGCCCGGCGGGGTAGTGCTTGATCACCGTGGCGGTGGGCGCCGCGCCGTGGGTCAGGTGGAGGATCACCAGGAAGGGAAACATGGTCACCGGAAACGCCGAGAGCAGCCCGGCCCAGGCGGCGGGGAGCACGTGGGCGAGCCCGGTGATCAGGAAGATGATCGCCGCGGCGAGGCCGGCGCGAAAGCCCAGGGCCGGCCACGAGAAGGCGCCGCGGGTGGTGGCGGGGCGCTCGGGGATGTTGCGGTAGAGGCCGATGAACAGGCCGATCGCCGCCAGGGTGATGAGGGTCCCGCTCACGCGGGTGACAGCGAGCGAGGCCAGCACCGTGCTGGCCGCCAGCCAGCAGAGCAGACCGCCGGCGGTACCGGTGAGCACGCCCGGCAGGCCGTCGCGTCGCCCGCAGAGCAGGTAGCCGCCACCCAGGGCCAGGGTGGCGGTGAAGCCGGCCAGGGTGTGTACCGCACTGTCGGCGGCAAAGCCAGGACCGATCTCCAGGCCGATGAAGAACAGCGCGATCGCCGTACCCAGCGGGTAGCCGGAGAGCAGCCCGGCGACACGCGTGCTCACGCGCTCGGCGATCAACGACAGACCCAGCACGACGCCGATCGAGACCAGCAGCTTGCAGACTTGCAGGAACAGCGGGACTTCCATTCACACCTCTAGCGACAAACGACCGGCAAAAGACGCCTTTCCCGAGAGCGGGCGACGGGGGCTCAAACCCTAGAGAAGCGCTAGCCGCGCGACAATGCGGCTTTAGACGAGACGCTGCGACTCGCGGTCCGCCCAGGCCTGCGCCAGCGGCGCCTGCAATGGCTCGCGCAGGTGCGCGGGCAGTGCCTCCCAGGCCTCGCCGTAGCTGTCGAAGGCGCGGTTGCGCAGCCAGCAGTAGGCCCAGGCACAGCCTTCCAGCTCGTCGCGCGGCGTCGGGCGCGAGGGCATCTGGACGAGCAGGAACAGCGCGGTGCGGGCCGCCCACAGCGGGGGCTGGGCGTCGCCACTCCAGGCGGTCAGGGTCGCGCCGTCGGGGGTGTCCTCGGGTTCGCCGAGCTTGGCCAGGCGTGCGGTGTCGGCGAGGATCATCGCCAGCCGATCGGGGGCGGCCTGGCCGATCATCAGCCAGTGTCCGACCAGCCGCGAGGCGCCGCGCATGGCCTTGGCATAGAAGGGGGCTTCAGGCATGTTCGTTTCTTGACTCCGTTTTCGCGTAATCCGCCACTCTTCCGGGAGGCTCGATGCCCTTCGATTTTGCCACGTCCCTCGACCGCCGCCAGTACCCGTCGCAGAAATGGCAGCGTTATGCCGACGATATCGCGCCGCTGTGGGTGGCCGACATGGACTTTCTCTCGCCCCCGGCGGTGATCGAGGCGCTGAAGGCGCGTGTCGAGCACGGTGTGTTCGGTTACGGGCGCACGCCGGACAGCCTGCGCCAGGCGCTGTGTCGCTGGAGCGAGCGCCACTACGACTGGCGGATCGAGGCCGACTGGCAGGTCTGGCTGCCCGGCGTGGTGCCGGCCCTGCACCTCGCCTGCCAGGCGTTGACCGAGCCCGGCGACGGCGTGCTCACGGTCACCCCGATCTATCCGCCGTTTCTCAAGGTGGCCGAGCGCCACGGCCGGCTCGCCCAGACCTGTGAGCTGCGCGAGCCGGCTGCGCCGGGCGAGCCCTGGCGGCTCGATCGCGACGCCTTGGAGCGGGCGATCACCCCGGCCACCCGGCTGTTGCTGTGGTGCCATCCGCACAATCCCACCGGGCGCGTGTGGCGCTACGAGGAACTGGCGATGCTCGCCGAGCTGGCCGAGCGCCACGATCTGCTGATCGTCTCCGACGAGCTGCACTGCGACCTGATCCTCGACGATGTCGCGCATCGGCCGCTGGCGGCGCTGTTCCCGGCTCTCGCCCGGCGCGTGGTGACGCTGTGGGCGCCGTCGAAGACCTTCAATCTCGCCGGGCTGGGCTGCGCTTGCGCGGTGATCGAGGATGCCGAGCTGCGCCGGCGCTGGCAGGCGGCGATGCGCGGCATGCTGCCCGAGGTCAACGTGCTGGGCCTGCTCGCTGCCGAGGTCGCCTACGCCGAGGGCGAGCCCTGGCGTCAAGAGTTGCTCGAGGTGTTGCGCGACAACCGTCGGCGGGTGGTCGAGGCCGCTGCCGACTGGCCGGGCGTGCGTGTCGCGCCCCCCGAGGCGACCTATCTGGCCTGGCTGGACCTGCGCGGGGCCGGGCTCGGCGACTCGCCGCAGCAGCGCCTGCTCGACGAGGCCCGGGTGGCGCTCTCCGACGGGGCGGATTTCGGCTGGCCGGGCTTCGTGCGGCTGAACTTCGGCACGCCGACGGCTCAGCTCGAGCAGGGCCTGGCACGCATGGCCACCCTGCTCGATGGACGCTGAGCGACGCCGGGGAGGATCAGTAGAGCAGGGCGAACAGCTTGCGGCGATAGGCGACGGTCAGCGGATGCTCGGCGCCCAGGGCGTCGAAGACCCGCAGCAGCGTCTTGCGGGCGAGGTCGTCGCCATAGGCCCGGTCGCGCTTGAGCAGGGCCAGCAGGCCTTCCAGGCCGTTCTCGTAGTCGCCGTCGGCGACCTGACGCAGGGCGCGCTTGAACTGCGCCTCGCTGTCGTCGCGGCCCTCGAGTGCGGCGAGCTCCTCACGGCTCGGCGCTTCCTCGCCGAACTCGATGCGCGCCCTCACGCCGCGGGCCTTGGCGCCGTCGCGATGCTCCGGGGGCAGGGCATCGAGGATCTCGCGCGCCGCCTCGGCCTCGCCCTCGCCGACCAGGGCGCTGGCCAGACCGATACGATAGTCCGGGTAGTCGGGATAGTCCTGGATCAGCTGCTGATAGATCGCCTTGGCCGTGGCCGGGTCGCCGGCGGCCAGCGCGGCCTCGGCCTGTTCCTCGGGGCTGGCCGGGGCGTCCTGGGGCGCCTGCAGGTAGTTGCCGAGCCACTCGCGGATCTGCGACTCGGGCAGCGCGCCCTGGAACTGATCGTAGAGCTGGCCCTGCATGATCAGCTTGACGTCGGGGACCGAGCGGATACCCAACTGGGCGGCGATCTGCTGGTTGTCCTCGATGTTGAGCTTGGCCAGCACGAAGGCGCCGGCGTATTCGTGGGCGAGCTTCTCGAGCACCGGGGTCAGGCTCTTGCAGGGCTCGCACCACGGCGCCCAGCAGTCCAGTACCACGGGGATCTCGAGGGAGCCCTCGAGGACCACCTGCTGAAAGTTGGACATGTCGACGTCGACGATGTATCGCGAGGGGTCGACCTGCGACGAACGGTTCGTCCCGTTGTCGGGGGAGTTCAGCGGCTCTCCGGTACGAGGATCGACGATCGGCATAGGGATTGGCCTTGATTGACGGAATTTGCCATTCAATGTGGGTGATCGCGCCGCTATTCAAGGGGGCGGCGCCGTGAATCACTGTTCGAGCGGCCGGGAGAGGCAACGATGCGACGACGTGCATGGGCGGGGTGGGGGCTCGGCGTCTTGCTGGCGCTGATGCTGGGTGGTCCCCTGGCCATGCTGGCCAGCCCCGGCATCGATCTGACCGGCAACTGGGCCACCAGCGATCGCAGCCCGACGGGGCTGGCGCCGCCCGCGTCGACGACCCGCGAGGCGGTGGTACAGGTCTACGCCGCGCGCGCTTTCGAATGGCGTGGCGCTTTCGCGGTGCATACCTGGATCGCCGCCAAGTCGGCCGACGCTCGGCGCTATCGCGTCTATCAGGTGACCAGCTGGCGTCGGCCGCCGGTGTCGGTTGGCGCGGGCACGCCCGATCGTGCCTGGTTCGGCAGCCGCCCCTGGCTGCTGGCGGATTACCGCGGCGCGGCGGCGGCCGCGATGATTCCCGCCATCGAGATGGCGGTGCGTGACTATCCGGCGCCGGCGCGTTACCGCGCCTGGCCGGGACCCAACAGCAATACCTTCGTCGCCTGGGTGGTGCGTCGGGTCCCGGGGCTCGACGTGGCGTTGCCGGTGACGGCGATCGGCCGGGACTTTGTGTTCGATGGCCCCTTCGTGCGGGCGCCCAGCGCTACCGGCTGGCAGTTTTCCGCATTCGGGCTGCTGGCCGTGACCGTGGCCGCCGACGAAGGGCTCGAGGTGACGCTGCTGGGCTTGACGCTGGGCGTCGATGTGCGGCGACCGGCACTCAAGTGGCCGGGCCTCGGGCGCCTGGGCATGGCGGCACGGGTGGCGGGAAATGCCGAGCATGGGCCATGAGCCGGGCGCCATACGGGCGTACCGGCTCCTGATGTGGGGGGAGGGTGTCGGCCTTTCACGGCTTTCATCACAAACGATAATGTTTGTCATTGGCACCCTGCTGTTCGGACGCATGCAAGGAACCGAGGGTGTCGAGCGGGCGCTGGGTATGTTCATCAACACCCTGCCCATTCGCGTCACGCTGGGGGGAAATGGTGTGGCCGACTGCCTGCGTCAGACGCATGGCATGCTGACCGACCTGTTGCATCATGAGCATGCAAGTCTCGCCCTGGCGCAACGCTGCAGTGCTCTACCTAAGCTTCAGCAACGCTTGCAAGAGAGTGCCGTCAGTGACTCTCGAGTCACTGAGTGGGTGTCGGTGTTAAAGACGTAGCCGCTGGTGCCCGGTAATCATGGCGGCGCGCCAGGCGTACCTGGCGCGTCTGATTGTTAGAGGCTAGAACGCCACTGGCAGCCATGATCATGAGCACGTATCACGACGCTGGCGCGCGGGCACCGAGCAAGCCCGTGGGGGAGGTATTGCGGTGGGCCTGGACAGGCCCACCTTGTCGAAACGGGGTATGCCCTGATCTGTCGTGTCCCTGCTGAACGGTGAATTACCACTTGTAGCTTAATGTGGCCGTCATATTGCGCGCCTCGCCGAAATGACAGATCGTCGCGCTGGAGCACGAAGAGACATAGTCCTTGTCGAGCAGGTTGACGGCATTGACTCTCAAATCCATGCCTTGGAAATCGCGGGACAGCGTGCCGAAGTCATATTCCAGCATGGCATCGACCAGTGTATAATTCTCCACGTCGAACGTATGGGTATCGTTTCCCCAAGTGGCATCATTGCAGCGAATGCCGGCACCGAAACCTAGTCCATTCAAGGTGCCTGGCGAGAACTCGTATTTTCTCAAGGAAGGCATTGTCTCTTTCCCTTGATGTCACCACATTGTTCAGCATGGTTGGCGACAGAATTTCTCTAGGGGTTTGCGTAAACGAGTTTGATTTTTTGGAACATCAAAGCCGCCGAGTTGGGTTTTGGAATCATGTAAGAGGTCGAGGTGCTGCAAGGATTTTTTCTTGAGGTTCTGGGAGTAAAGGTGTTGTTTTTTGCATTAAAGCGCCGGGCGGTTAGCCCGGGCTCTTGCTATTTCATGCCTGTGTGATGGTTTTTCTGGTGTCTTAAACGTTGCCGTTAATGGCATTTTACCAATGGTAACCTAAAGTGGCTGTGATATTTCTTGGCTCACCATAGAAACACCCATAGGTACATGATTCGATATAGTTCTCATCCGTGAGGTTGGTGGCGTTCAGTGCATAGGTCCAGTGGCCTGTCTCGTAGCTGACCATGGCGTCGTACAAGGTGAAAGAGGGAACCTCGCCATCGATCCAGGTACCGAGGGTCGAGCCGACATAGCGCGCGCCAGCTCCGACTTTCAGGCCAGGCAAACCAAAGCTGGCCAAGCGATAGTCACTCCATAGCGATAACTGGTTGTAGGGCGTATTGGCCGTTCGCTTGCCTTCCAGGTCCGGCGTCGCGGGGCTGCTTTCGGTCGTTCGCGCATCCGTATAGGCATAGGCCGCGACCAGATTGGCGTTGGGCCCGATTGCCGTCTTGGCTTCCAGCTCGATACCGCGAGAACGCACCTCGCCCAGTTGGGCTTGAAAGCTGGTGTCGACGGGGTCGGTGACGAGCACGTTTTCCTGAGTCAGTTCATAGGCGGTGGCGGTGATGAGAGTGTCCCAACCCTCGGGTTGGTAACGGACCCCGAGTTCATATTGTTTGCCACGCGTCGGCTCGAACCGGTCTCCGTTGCGACCCGTACCGCTGGTGGGCTCGAAAGACTCGCTGTAACTGATGAAAGGCGCCAGACCATTATCGGCAAGATAAACGCCTCCAATGCGTCCCGTGAACGCATCGTCCGTTGCGTGAATCCAGTCGGTGGGACCAAAATAGGGAGAGGTTTCATCCTCTGTCCAGTCCTGGCGTCCTCCCAACAAAAACACCCACTTGTCGGCGATCTTCATCTGGTTTTGTAAATAGATACCCACTTGCTCATGGCGTTGCTTGGTAGAGTAGGCGAAAGGTATGGCATCGCCCAGTTCACCGTTGTCATAGACGGGGTCGTAGAGATCCAGCGGCGGGGCCGTGCGGTTGTAACGCTCGGTCTCTTGACGTTGACGGGTGTAGTCGAAGCCGACAAGAGTAGTGTTGGAAGTATTGCCAGCCTCCCAGTCGTACTGCAGGGAGGTATCCGCAGTCAGTGCTCGTGAGGCATCGCGGCGATCCTGGGCGGTTCTGGAATAGACACGTCCATCGCTGCTCGAACCGAGAAAGATATTGTCGTAAACCCGATCAGCGTGGAAGCTACGCAGGCTATGGCGGAAGTGAAGGTTGTCGGAGAAGTCGTGCTCGAACAGGTAGCCAAAGGAGTAGCGTTCGTTGTCGAAGTCGTCGAAATCGGGCTCGCCGATGAACCGATCTCGTGAAATCTTCCCATTGGGATTCGAGAGGATTGTACCGCTGGCCGGCAGACCGTAGACATAGGCGGTCTGGTCGCGCTGGTACTCACTGAGCAGGGTGAGCGACGTCTGGTCGGTCGGTTGCCATTTCAAGGCAGGGGCGATGTAGGTGCGGTCGTCGGGCACATGATCGACGAAGGTATCGCTGTCGCGATGCAGCATGGTGAGGCGATAGGACCAGACGCCATCCTCGTCGAGGGCATCGGAGAAGTCCGCGGATATCTGGCGCCGGTCGAAGCTGCCGGCCTGGAGATTGATCTCGCGCAGGGGCTCGCTGGTGGGGCGCTTGCTGACGGCATTGACCACGCCACCGGGGGAAGCCACGCCATAGAGGATAGAGGAGGGCCCCTTGAGTACCTCCAGTCGCTCCAGACCATAGAGTTCCTGCTGGCCGTCGTAGACGTTGGCTTGATACTTGGTTCCATCTCGGTATGTGGTTCCGACCCTAAAACCCCGTATACGCATTACGTCGGTGGTGCGGTCGGCGCCTTCTTGTCTGGAGACTCCAGCGGTATAGCCCAGCGCTTCGGTGAAGTTTCGCGCGCCATAGTCGCGGAACTCCTCACTACTCACCACCGAGAGGGACTGTGGCGTCTCGATGATCGGTGTGTCGGTCTTGGTCGCCGTGGCGCTACGCGTGGCGGCGATGCCCTGCACGGGGCCGTAGGCCTCTTCGTAGAGGCGGCTTTCCGTCACCCGTAGCGTCGGCAATGTGACAGCGGGCTCGTCATTCTCTGAGTCCTGTGTCGAGTGCCCCTGGGCGAGCGCATTGGGAGCAGCCAATAGGGCCGTGGCACAGATGTTGGCAATGGCAATGGTGAGGCGGTGTCTGCGTAGTAGAGGATGTGACATCGTTGACTTCCCTAGGAACATCCCTTGGATGTTGATTTTTTGGCTTGTAAAAGATAATTGTTATTATTCGTATTTAAATATGCCTTGCTTTCCCACTCAATGCAATCCCGAGCGTTGCCGTCGTGGCCGAGGGAGAAGACGCGGCATAGCGCTGCCAGCCGACGATTCTCAGGCGTGGCAACTGCTGAACAGGTGCTGCCGCAGAGCCTGGGCGATATCCCTGCGTGCCTGTTGGGCGGCCTCGGGTACGATGCCGCCCAAGCGCGCGAAATAGTGATAGTCATTCCGCTCGGCGGGAGTGCCTAATGTCAGGATGCCTTCCGGTACTTCGCTCTGGCCTGTGCCAGCGGAAGTTCATGTACAGTAGGTTTGCCTTACATCTGGATGATGATCGGAAAATCGGCGCCATTGGGGTCGAGTGGCATGGCGCTTTCTTGGGGGTGTGTGCAACGTGAAACGAGTCAGGCCATGCATGGCATGGCCATCCCTCAATAGCAGTAATTCATGGTAAGGGTGTAGTTTCTGGGCTTGCCGTAATAGTTGTCTCGGTGGTATTTGGCAGCGAATTTACCACTTGTAGCTTAATGTGGCCGTCACATTGCGCGCCTCGCCGACATGACAGATTGTCGCGCTGGAGCACGAAGAGACATACTCCTTGTCGAACAGGTTGACGGCATTGACCCTCAAATCCATGCCTTGGAAATCGCGGGATAGCATGCCGAGGTCATATTCCAGCATGGCATCGACCAGTGTATAACTCTCCACGTCGAACGTATGGCTATCGTTGCCCCAGGTAGCGTCATTGTAGCGAATGCCGGCGCCGACACCCAGTCCATTCCAGGTGCCAGCCGAGAACTCGTATTTTCCCCAGGCAGACGCCATGTGACGAGGCACGCCATAGGGGGTGTTACCCTCGGTGTCGTCATTGGTCTCGACGTATTCCATGTCCGTGTAGGTGTAACTGGCAATCAGCGACAACTGCTCGGTGGGGTGGAGTTTCGCCGACAGTTCCAACCCGCGGGAACGGACCTTGCCGATAGCCTCGTAGAAGGTGGAGTTGGGGATCGACTCGGAAACGTTCTCTTGCTCGAGGTGATAAAGGGCGGCCGTGTACTGGTTGTCGCTCCCTGGCGGCTGGTATTTGATCCCCAGCTCGTATTGTGAAGCCTCGCTGGGGTCCAGCGTGTTTCCGGAAACGTCGGTATTGGTGGCCGATGCCGGTTCGAAGGATTCCGAGTAGCTGAGGTAAGGGGAAATGCCGCTGTCGAACGCATAGAGCAGACTGGCCCGCGTGGTGAAGCTGTCACTATCACTCTCGGAAGCCATCCCGAGGTTGGTATAAGCGGTACTGGTATCGGCCCAGTCCTGACGGCCAGCGAGGTTGAATCGCCATTGGCCCAGGCTGATCTGGTCTTGCAGATAGACGCCGGTCTGTTCCACCTTGTCAATAAAGTTGGTGGGAGCGCCATAGGTGATCTGGGCATTGCCATACTGCGGATCGAAGGCATCCAGCGGACTGGCTGCGCCAAACCGCCATGACCCGGAGTTACGCTGGTATTGATAGTCCACGCCGAAAAGCAGGGTATGTTCCAGCGGACCCGTGGCGAAATTACCCTGAAGCTGGTTGTCGACCTTGTAGGCGTGGAGGGACTCGTCGGCACTGGCGACTCGGCGATTCAACTGGTTGCCGTCTCCGACCCAGCCGCTGGAATAAATCTGATCGTAATCGATATCAGCCGAGGCGAAACGGAAGTTCTGCCGGGCTTGCCAGGCATCGTTGATTTGACGCTCCAGCTGATAGCCGATCAAGCGCTGGTAGCGCTCGAACCCATTGAAACCCGGTTCACCATCGAAGAAGTCGTTCTCGACTCTCTGGCCGTTATGATCGCGTACCGAACCGTCGGCGGGTGTCCACCCATAGTAGCCACTATTGGGTTCATGTTGCAGGTAGGCCATCAAGGTCAGGGATGTATCCTCGGTTGGCAGCAATGTCAGCGATGGTGCCAGGGTATAGCGCTCGTTCTCGACATGATCGAACTGGCTGTCCGACCCACTGGCTAACCCGACCAGACGATAAGCAATCCGTTGGTCATCGCCCAGTGGGCCGCTAAAATCGAAGCGCATGGTGCGTTTATTCTGAGTGCCTGCCTCCAGTTGAATCTCATGGAGAGGCATGAACAATGGACGCTTGCTGGTCAGCCCCACCAGGCCACCCGGGTAGCTCTGGCCGTACAGGACAGATGTTGGTCCCTTGAAGACGTCGATGCGCTCGAGAAAGTAAGGGTCGATCTGTAATGAGTTATATCCCCCCACATCGCCAGCCATCTTGAGGCCATCGAAATAGATGTTGTCGAGATTTCCGACGCCACCGAAGCCGCGCATCGAAATGAAATCATAGCGGTTGCCAAAACCGTTGCGTGCCCCGGTGAAAACGCCTGGTGTATAGCGAAGAGCCTGCTGTACCGAGCCGGCACCCTGATCTTCGATCTGCTCGCGAGTGACGACGGACACAGACTGTGCTGTCTCCAACAGTGGGGTGTCACTCTTTGTGGCGCTGCGACTGGTGCTGGCGGTATAGCCCTCGGTAGGCATCAGCGCATTGGCGATTCTATCGTCGGTCACCTGGACGATAGGCAATTCCGCCGGCATGTTGTTGCCGTCTCGGTTTTCTGCCGCCTGCGCGAGGCCGGACGTCAGTAGCGTGGTCGAGCAGATGCCCGTGATGACGATACTGATGGTGAGGGAGAGGGGGTGTCGATGCAGTACGAAAGGGATGGACATGAATGATCTCCTTTGCCTGTAATTAAATGATAATTGTTATTATTTATAGTTTAATTCAATATAGCCGTGTTTCCGCTGTCAAGCCTGTCCCCGGTCTTCTTGCTGTAACTTAGTAGGGTGGGACGCATAAGACGGTTTTGGGACGGCCGCGTTGTTGTCGCAGCGCAGACGTATGACGCCACCCTGGCTGGACCAGATGGCTCATCGAGAATCGGCCGAAAGGGAGCGTCAAACGTCGCCGGTGTCGCTCTTGTCGGTCAGGCCGTCGACGAGACTGTTCGCGAAGCGTCGGGCGGCCGGGAAGCCACCCCACGACCAGTAGTCGAGCGACAGGATGGCATAGTCGTTGCGCTGGACACTCGGCCAGTGTTGCCACAGGCCTTTCTGGAGTAACTTGCGCTGCCCACCAGGCGGGTCGTAAGGGCTATCGAGGAAGACAATTCTGGCTTTTATATCCAGCAAGGCTCGTGCCGTGACTGTCGTGAAACCCCACTGGCCAAGTTTTCCTTCCCAGGCGTTATGGAGTCCGAGACGTTTTAATACCATGCCTTCCACACTGCCATGTCCGTAAACGCGCGCATGGCGCTCATCCATCAGGCGAACGATCAGCACGGGTGAGTCGACGTTCCCCAAGCGGTTAATCAACTCATCGAAGTGTCTGTCGGTTCGTGCAATGTACTGTTCTGCTGCGGCCGGGTCCTTGGTCAGGGCGCCAAGCTTGCGCGTCAAGTCTTCGAGAATCTGCCAGTGATCAATAGCGGCTTTCCCCGGGTAATTGTTGTAAAGCGGGTACTCCTTGACGTCGGCGATCTTGCGGAGCTTGGGGATCAGGTTCACATGAGCGGGCGGGGAGATCAGGATCGCATCGGGGGGCTGGCTCGCAAGGAGCTCAAGGTTAGGGAGATGACGATAACCCAGATCGGTCGCGGTCGGAATGATGTCGGGCTGGCGGGAATAGGTCTCGTAGCCGGCAAGGCCCGAAACGAAGGTGGGAGGGTGCCCTATGGCATCGAGTGTCTCGGCGATGGCGAAATCGAAAGTCGCCAAGGAAACCTCGTTCTCATAATCGCTGGCCATGGCGACGTTGCCCAGGCCTAGCCAGACGATCAGGAGGGCCGTCATGAGGGCCCTCGTTGTCCGACGACGAGGTCGGTGTTCTTTGGGCCTTGCGGTCATGCCGGCACCCTGGAGTCTCTGTAAGGCGGCACCTCGGTGATGGCGTCGCTCAATCAATGGACAGGCTCGTTCATGCAGAGGCGTTTCCGGCATTGGCTGAAGACTGCCTACGCGCAGCCATGCGGCGTAGAAAATCGACCTGGGCATGAGTCCGGCTCGATACCAAGATGCGCATTGAAACGCCATGCACCCGTGTGCGAGCCCTGCTCGCTCTTTCGCCAACACTTGGCCTTGGCTATGCCCCCGCCCTGAACTTTGCTCGCTGGCGTCTCGTAGCGATTCGAGGGCTCGTCGGGGGCGAGGTTTTTCATGTTCTTAAAAATGATAATCGTTATTATTTTTTCGGGTGCGCTCGATGTCAAGATCGGACTGTCCGGCGGAGGGGGTTAGGTTCTCGGCGTTGTGGGCCGCTCCGCCTGGAGCGGCCGGGTGGCTGGGAAGCGCGTCAGCTCGTGCCCGCCAGGGCAGGAGAAGTGGGCTTCCTCCTGTCGCCTTGCGCCGGGAGAACCCCGCCGGCACTCGAGCAGGGTAGCCTTGGTGTTGGCGAGAATGCTAAATTGATTGATAATCGTTATCGATTATGGCATTTGCGGTGCGACGGGGCAGCGGAAGGGGACAGGAACGGATGAGAGGAAACGTGACCACGACGAGCCACGCGGCTCGTCGTGGCCTATCACCGGCACTGGCCTGCCTGTTGCTGAGCCTGCCGCTGCTGGGGCTGGCGTGGCTGGATCTGCAGGCTCAGGGGGGCTTGGCGCTGGGCCTGAAGGCACTGCTGTCGCCGTCGTTCGAGACAGTCGACCAATTACTGTTGCACTATGCCTGGTGGCCGAGACTCTCCATCGCCCTGCTGGCGGGCGGTGGCCTGGCGCTGGCCGGGGTACTGCTGCAGCAGGTGCTGCGTAACCCGCTGGCGTCGCCCACCACCCTGGGGGTGGCCTCGGGGGCCAATCTGGCATTGATGGCAGCGACCCTGCTGACCCCCGGGTTGTTGACCGTTGGCCGTGAATGGATAGCGCTGGCTGGCGGTGGGCTGGCGGTGGGTCTGGTGTTCACGCTGGCCTGGCGGCGTGGGCTGGCGCCCATCGTGGTGGTGCTGGCGGGGCTGGTGGTCAACCTCTACCTGGGCGCCCTGTCCACGGCGTTGCTGTTGTTCAACCCAGATGCGTTGTCGGGGCTGTTGATCTGGGGGGCCGGCTCGTTGGCCCAGAATGGCTGGGATGGCGTGGCGACCCTCTGGCCGCGGCTGGCCATCGCCGGTCTGTTGGCGGTATTCCTGCTGCGGCCCCTGGCGGTGCTGGAACTGGACGATGCCAGCGCCAGAAGTTTGGGCGTTTCTCTCAAGTATCTACGCCTGGCCGGCCTGGTGCTGGCGGTGTTCATGACGGCGAGTGTGGTCAGCGTGGTGGGCATCATCGGCTTCATCGGCCTGGCGGCGCCCAACATCGTGCGCCTGGCGGGGGCGCGGCGTCTCGGCGAGCGCTTGTTGTGGGGCACGCTGCTGGGAGCGGTGCTGCTGGCCACCACCGATCTGTTGTTGCAGCACTTCCTGGGGGGCTTGCCGATACTGATTCCCACCGGCGCCGTGACCGGCGCCCTGGGCGCCCCGCTGCTGATGTGGCTGATTCCGCGCCTGAGGTTGCACGGCAACCAGGCGCCGCAACCGGGCGGGGTCGCAGCGAGTCGCCATCCCGGCCCGGGGCGCTTGATCACACGCCTGGCGATCGCCCTGTTGCTGGCGGTGGGGCTCGGCCTGTTGCTGGGGCAGGGGATGCACGGCTGGTACGGGCTGTCGCCGGACAACTGGGAGGTCCTGCAGTGGCGGGTGCCCCGGGTGCTGGCTGCCGCCGCCAGCGGGTTGATGCTGGCCGTGGCCGGCACGCTGCTGCAACGGCTGTCGGCCAACCCCATGGCCAGCCCCGAGGTGCTGGGTATCAGCGGCGGCTGCGCCATTGCACTGATCCTGGGGATCTTCCTGCTGCCGTCTCCCTCCAGCGGGATGTTGGTGGGCGTGGGCACCCTGGGGGCGCTGGCCACGCTGCTGGTGCTGGTGCTGCTCAATGGACGTAGTGGCTTCGTGCCCGAACAGTTGCTGCTCACCGGCGTGGCGATCGGCGCGCTGTTCGATGCGCTGCGCAGCGTGATCCTGTCGGCTGGCGACCCGCGTGGCCAGCAGGTGATCGCCTGGCTGTCGGGGTCCACCTATTACGTCGATCTCACCAGTGCCCTGGTCGTTGGTACGCTGGCGACGGTGTTGACACTGTGCGCGCTGCCGCTGACTCGCTGGCTGGACATTCTGCCGCTGGGGGCGCCCACCTCACGGGCCTTGGGCATTACCCTCGACCGGGCACGGCTGCTGCTTTTACTGCTGGTGGCGCTGCTGACGGCCTGCGCCACCCTGGTGGTGGGGCCGCTCTCCTTCGTCGGGTTGCTGGCGCCGCACATGGCCAGGCTGCTGGGCTTGGCGCGGGCGTACCAACACCTGCTGGGCGCGGCGCTGGTCGGCATGTTGCTGATGGTGCTGGCCGACTGGGTGGGGCGCCAGATCATCTTCCCCTTCGACATGCCGGCGGGGCTGATCGCGTCGTTGATCGGTGGGGCCTATTTCATGTGGGGGCTGCGGCGGCTGTGAGGAAGGCGCGCTCATGATCGAGGAGATGACCTGTGGTCGATAGGGGCGCCCTGGCATTGCCCATCGATGACGCCGCCGACGCCCTGCTGGCGCTTTATCGTCGGCCGCCTCTCGATACCCTCAGAGCCCCGGCTTTCGGCACGCCCGGTGCCTCGACATTGGCGGTCGCCGATCTGTTCGAACGGACGGTGCTGGACGGGTTGCTCGAACGCACGGCGGCGGCCTTCGGCGAGGGGGCCGATCGCCGGGCGGCGGCCTCCATCTGGTCGAAATATCACCTGAGTGCCGTGTCGATCCCGGCGCTGGTCGCCAATCTGTTGCTGGAGCGCGAACTGCCGGTGGCATCGAGCGCGGTGCGGGTCAGCCTGGGCGAACGGGGCGAGACCGCGCGGCTCTGGCTGCCCCATGGCGGGCGCCCCTTGGCGTCCCGGGCGCCCGAAGTGCGTTTCGCGAGGTTGTTCGATGCGCATTGCCGGCCACTGATCGAGGTGTTGGCCGACCTCTCGGACCTGTCGCCCAAGGTGTTCTGGAGCAATCTCGGGCACTACGTGGAGTATGCGGGGCAGGCCTGTGACCGGCATCCCGACTTCAGCGGATCCGGTGAACCGCTGCTGCGTTTCCTCGAGACGCGGACTTTGCCGGATGGCCGGCGTAACCCGTTGTACCGACCGGTACGTTACCTCGACCTGGAGGGAGGGGCCTCGGCGCGGGTGCGGCGGCTGTGCTGTATCCAGTATCGCTTGCCCGGTCAGCCGCTGTGCGGCGGCTGCCCCCTCAAGCCGGAACATCGCCCGCCCAGGTGCCGGGGCTGAATCCTGACACGCGAACCAGGAGCGGGGCTGACCAGCGAGGCGTTTGCCGGGGGCGAAACCGCGAGGGCCGTTTTTCGATCGGCGCTGCAAAAGGCACGCAAAAAAAGAGGCGAACCGCCCATTGGACGATTCGCCTCTTTACAATTTGGTAGCGGGGGCCGGATTTGAACCGACGACCTTCGGGTTATGAGCCCGACGAGCTACCAGGCTGCTCCACCCCGCATCAGATCGTGGAGCGTATTCTACGCAAAATTGGCGTCACGTCAAGTGTTCGTCGGGTATTCGCACGGGGGCGGTGTCGTCGACCATACTAACCGGTGGCAGGGCTCGGAGAGGGCCCGTCGCCAGTCGAAGACTCACGTCGGTTCAACGTCATGACTCAGGGGGAGACAAGATGACACAAACAGCACCCGTCGCTTGGGTAACCGGTGGCACCGGTGGCATCGGCACCGCCATTTGCCGTGCGCTGGCCAAGGAGGGCTATCAGGTCGTGGCTGGCTATCACAATCCCGACAAGGCCAAGCACTGGCTGGAGGAGCAGCAGGCGGAGGGCTACAACAACATCGCCCTGTCCGGCGCCAATCTGATCGACTACGAGGACTGCGAGGCCGGGGTGCGCGAAATCCGCGACAAGTTCGGCCCCATCAGCGTGCTCGTCAACTGCGCCGGCATCACCCGCGACACCACACTGAAGAAGATGAGCCCCGAGCAGTGGAACGAGGTCATCGACTGCAACCTCAACAGCGTCTTCAACACCTGCCGCTGCGTGATCGAGGACATGCTCGAGGCGGGGTACGGGCGTATCGTCAACATCTCGTCGATCAACGGCCGCAAGGGACAGTTCGGTCAGGCCAACTACTCGGCGGCCAAGGCCGGGATGCACGGGCTGACCATGTCGCTGGCCCAGGAGACGGCGACCAAGGGGATCACCGTCAACACGCTCTCCCCCGGTTATATCGCCACCGACATGATCATGAAGATTCCCGACAAGATCCGCGAGTCGATTCGCGAGACGATCCCGGTCAAGCGCTTCGGCGAGCCCGAGGAGATCGCTCGCGCGGTGTGCTTCCTGGCCGATCGCGGCTCCGGTTTCATCACCGGGGCCAATCTGGACATCAACGGCGGCCAGTTCATGGGCTAGACGCCGGCCAACTGCAACTCCCCGCACGAGAGCGAGGCTTCGGCCTCGCTCTCGGCGTTTACGGGGCCTGCGGCCGTCCGGTTCAGGGCGGTGGAAGCTCGGCCAGTCGCGACAGCTGACGGTCCAGCTCGGCGGCCTCGCGTTCCCACAACGCCGGTGCCACGGGGCCGGTGGCGAGGATATCGCGCAGCACGTCGTGGAGTTCGTCGGCCCGGGTCAGCTCGCGACCCAGGCCGTCGTTGAGACGCTGGACCTGGATCGCCAGACGCAACGGCTCGTCCTCGCGGCGCACCGTGCCGCCGGCGAGCAGTGCCAGATGCACGCGCCGGCGGGTCAGGCGTTCGTCGACCACGTCATCGGGCGGTGGCGCGCGCCGGGCGGCATTGCGCTGTTCGTGGGCTTCCTGCATGTCGTCGTCGAGCGGTGACGACGGCAACGGGACCGACTCGGCCGTGCTGCCCTGGCATGCCCGGGCGTCGGCGGTGAGATGCGCCTCGAGCAATGGGCGCAGCGCCTGCCAGCGCTGAATCTCCTCGCTCACCGCGAGCCGTGCCAGGCGCTCGCGGCGCGCGCGGACGATGCCCGTCCAGCGCCGTCGCATGCCGTCGCTGCGCCGCCCCTGGGGCAGCGGTTCGAGGCTCTCGGCCTCGGCGATGGCTGCCTCGAGCGTGGCGACATCGTCGCTGGCATCGGGCTGCCAGGCATCGATGCGCTCGATCAGCGCCTGCATGGCGTCGAGTCGCTCGCGGGTGCGCTGGGCCCGGTCGTCGCGTTCGTTCTCGCGGGCCGCGAAGAGGGTGTCGCAGAGGCCGCGGAATTCCCGCCACAGCGCCTGTTCCTCGCCCTTGGGCGCGCGGCCCAGCTCGCGCCACTGGCGTTGCAGCGTCTTGGCACGCTCGGCGCGCTGAGCGGCGCTGGTGGTGGTATCGGCCTGCAGGACGCGCGCCTTCTCGACCAGCTCGCGCTTGGCGCCGGCGATCTCCTGGGCTCGCCGGTCGATCAGCATCTGCAGGGCGTGACGAATCTCGCCGAAGCGCTGACCGATCGCCTGGGCCCGATCGCGTGGTACCGGGGCGAAGCGTCGCCACTGCTCGCGGGCCCGGTCGCGGATCTGGCGCAGGGCGTCGGGATCGGCGTCTGGGTCGGGGTTGGCGAGCAGGGCCTCGAGCTGCTCGCAGAGTGCCTCGCGGGCGGCGAGGTTGTCCTCGCGCAGTGCGTCGCGTTTTTCCCGCCAGGGTACCAGCCGCTCGTGGATGCGTTCCGAAGCGGCCCGGAAGCGGGCCGACAGTTCGCGGTCGGCGGCGGCGTCGCCGAGGTTCTTCCAGTCCTTGACCAGTTGACGATGCTGGCGGTCCAGCTCGACGTCGGCGAGTGTCGTGTCCTCGGCCAGGGCCTCTATCGCCTGGCACAGCTGCACGCGCTTGGGACCGGCCACGAAGCCGCGCCAGTCGCGCAGCTCGGCGAGCTGGGCACCGAGACGCTTGAGTGTCGGCTGGTACTGGCGCCGGTCGGCCTCGGCGAGCTGGCCGAGGCGCTGACGCAGGCTCTGGTGCAGCCGGCTGGCGCGTTTGAAGGCGCCCTGACCGAGCAGTGACTCGAGCTCCTCGAGATCCCGCGCGACGCGCGCCGCCTGTTCGGGCGAGCCGGCCGGCTCGTCGGGGGCGTCGGCGAGGCGCTGGCGCGCCTGGGCGAGCAGCGGGCTGGGTGGCAGGTCGTGAGGCCAGTCGAGGGCATCGAGACACTGTCGCAACGTCGCCTTGCGCGGCTCGGCCAGCGCCTCCTCGAGCGCCCCGACGTGGCGTTCGAGCCGCCCCCAGGCCTGATTGATCCGTTCGTACTCGCTCAACGCCCGGGCGTAGCGCTCGCTGAGGGCGGTCTCCGGCGGGTGGCGATCGGAGAGCGTCTGCCACTGGTTGTCCAGCAGGCGTTTCTGGGCCTGCAGGCTGGCGATGTCCTGCTCGGTGAGGCGCTCGCCGTGACGCAGCCCGGCCAGCGTGTCCTCGAGTGCCTCGATCAGCGAGCGGCGCGTCTCGTCGGCATCGTCGCGGCGCTGGTCGGCGGCGGCCAGCGCATGATGGTGGGCCTCGTGGTCGGCGATCACCTTGCGGCAACGCAGCGCGGCTTCCTGGAAGCGGCGCTCCTGTTCCGGCGTGGGCAGGTCGTCGAGGGATTCCCACTCGCGCTGCAGGTGACGATAGCGCCCCGAGTAGAGCGGCTCCCAGGCATGACGGGCGTGGGCCTCGAGGGAGTCCAGCACGTGCTCGCGGCGTTCTCGGGTCTCGCGGGCCTGGGTCTCGTTCTCGCGCAGCCGGTTGAGGCGTGCCCGCGCCTGGCGCGCGACCTGCTTGTCGCGCCGGGCGCGGCGTGCCAGCTGGGTCAGGCCGGCTTCGCTGGTGACCCGCTCGGCCGCGGCATGGCGTACCGCGGCGATGCCGTTGTCACAGGCCTGACGAAGCAGTCGGGACTCGTCGTCGAGACGCGCCAGGGCGGCCAGGCGCAATGCCTGATTGTCGCCTTCCAGTGCCAGCGTCTCAAGCAGCGTCGGCTCCTCGATGCGCGCGACCAGTTCGATCCGCGTGGTCAGCGGCGTGCTGCCGTCGCGACCGCTCAGCAAGCCGAGCAGGCGGCGATGCAGCTCGGGGCTGTCGTGGGTGTCGCGCAGCGTCAGCAGGCGGGCCGGGTCGTCGAGACTGGCCAGCGCGGTTTGACGCACGCCGGGGTCGCTGTCGGTGGCCAGACGCTCGAGCCGCTGGCGGTCGTCGTTGTCGGTGGGGTCGAGGCGCTCCGCGGCCTGGCGCCGGACCGAAGGGTCCCGGTGCTGCCAGCGCGGGGCAAAGAATCGTCGCAGAAATCCAGACATAGGTCGCAATGCATCCCTGAAATAACGATGATCAAACGGCGGGGCAGCCGGTCCGCTGGCGTCTTTCCGCCCTGTCGAGTGTCGCTTGCGGTATACCGCTATATAAGCATGAGGCCGGGAACGCGAAAAGAGCCGGGCGTCGTCGCTGGGCGACACTGACATGCGCCTTCCACAGCGCGTATGATCGGTTGCAGCTCGGCAGGCCCTCGCTTAGCTTTAAGAGTCATCATCCGATTGTGGAGACCGGCAATGAGCCTCAACGTGGACAGGGCTGGCAACGCCTTCTCTTTCAAGGGTGGCATGCTGCCCATGACGGTCATGGAGCTGACCAGCGCGGATCCCGAGCGGATTCGCGAGCAACTGGTCGGCAAGCTCAATCAGGCGCCGGCCTTCTTTCAGCATACGCCAGTGATGCTGAGTGTCGAAAAGCTCGAGGAGCCGCACCTGGCGCTGGAGCGGATCTGCGCGGTGTGCCGCTCCCACAAGCTGTTGCCGGTCGCGGTGCGCGGTGGCGGCGAGCCGGTCAAGCAGTCGGCCTGGGCGCTGGGGCTGGGCTGGTTCCCGCCTCAGGAGGTGCGCCCGCGCAGCCTAGAGACCGTGACCCCCGCCCCGGCCGAGGAGCCGGCGCCGGTCGCGACGCCCCTGGGCAGCGTGGGCAGCCGGATTCACCGCGGCACCGTGCGTTCCGGCCAGCAGATCAGCGCGGCCGATGGCGATCTGGTGGTGCTCGGCGCGGTGAACGCCGGGGCCGAGGTCCTGGCGGGGGGCAACATCCACGTCTACGGGGCGCTGCGCGGGCGGGCGCTGGCCGGGATCCACGGCGACCGCGAGGCCGGGATCTTCTGTCACGAACTGCACGCCGAGCTGCTATCGCTGGCCGGCAATTACAAGCGTCTGGAAGACATCGATCCGCAACTGTTGGGCAAGCCGGCGCAGGTCCGTCTCGACGACGACCAATTGACCATTGCGCCACTGGCCTGACGCGCGGTGATGTAACGCTCTTCGATTTCAGCAAGCAACAGGAAGCTTACCTTGGCCAAGATCATTGTAGTGACCTCCGGCAAGGGCGGGGTCGGCAAGACGACCAGTGCAGCAGCCATCGCCACCGGCCTGGCGCTGCGCGGCAAGAAGACCGTCGTGATCGATTTCGACGTGGGGCTGCGCAACCTCGACCTGATCATGGGCTGCGAGCGCCGCGTGGTCTACGATCTGATCAACGTCATTCAGGGCGAGGCCGGGCTCAATCAGGCGATGATCCGCGACAAGCGCGTCGACAATCTGCACATCCTGCCCGCCTCGCAGACCCGCGACAAGGACGCGCTGACCGCCGAGGGCGTCGAGAAGGTCCTCGATACCCTGGCCGAGGATTTCGACTACATCGTCTGCGATTCGCCGGCGGGCATCGAGCGCGGCGCTCAGCTGGCCATGTACTATGCCGACGAGGCGGTGGTGGTGACCAACCCCGAGGTGTCCTCGGTGCGCGATTCCGATCGCATCCTCGGGCTGCTGGGCTCGAAGACCCGGCGTGCCGAGCAGAACCGGGACCCGGTCAAGGAGCACCTGCTGATCACCCGCTACGATCCCGAGCGCGTGACCGGTGGCGACATGCTCAATCTCGAGGACATCCACGAGATCCTGGCGATCAACCTGATCGGCCTGATCCCCGAATCCGAGGCGGTGCTGCGGGCGTCGAACCAGGGCATTCCGGTCACGCACGATCAGAAGAGTGATGCTGGTCAGGCCTATTCGGACACCGTGGCGCGCCTGCTCGGTGAAGAGGTGCCGTTGCGTTTCCATGAGTACCAGAAAAAGAGCCTGCTCTCGCGCATGTTCGGAGGAGGTCGTCGGTGAAGCTACTCGAGTTTCTCAAGCGTGAACGCAAGAAGTCGGCGTCGGTGGCCAAGGAGCGGCTGCAGATCATCGTCGCGCATCAGCGCAGCCAGCGTGACCAGCCGGATTACTTGCCGATGCTCGAGAAGGAGCTTCTGGAAGTGATTCGCCGCTACGTCAACGTCGACCAGGAAGCCATCAACATCACCCTCGACAGCGAGGACGACTGCTCGGTGCTCGAGCTCAACGTCACGCTGCCGCGCTGAAACGCGATGGTCGAGCGGTGCTGAGACGTGATCGCGGCTGTGCTAGGCTGAGCGCCTTTCCTCCGACGCTTAGGGAGAGCGTGCATGGCCCGTGGTGGCGATTCGCAGCAGACCTTTCTCTGGCACGATTACGAGACGTTCGGTGCCGACCCGCGCAATGATCGCCCCTCGCAGTTCGCCGCGATCCGCACCGACGCCGATTTCAACGAGATCGGCGAGCCCCTGACGCTCTACTGTCGGCCGGCCGACGACTATCTGCCCTGGCCTCAGGCCTGTCTGATCACCGGCATCACGCCGCAGACCGCCAGCCGCCGGGGCCTCCCCGAGCGGGAGTTCGCCGCGCGCATCAACGCGCTGATGAGCCAGCCCGGCACCTGTGCGCTGGGCTACAACAGCCTGCGCTTCGACGACGAGGTGTCGCGGCATCTCTTCTATCGCAATCTGCTCGATCCCTACGCCCGCGAGTGGCAGAACGGCAATTCGCGCTGGGACCTGATCGATGTGGTTCGCGCCTTCCACGCGCTGCGCCCCGAGGGCATCGAATGGCCCCGGCGCGATGACGGCTCGCCGAGCTTCCGGCTCGAGGACCTCACCGCCGCCAATGGCATCGAGCACGCCGGCGCCCACGACGCGCTGGCCGACGTGCGTGCCACCATCGCCTTGGCGCGACTGCTGCGCGAGCGCAACCCACGGCTGTTCGACTACCTGCTTTCATTGCGTAGCAAGCGGGCGGTGGGCAAGTTGCTCGACATCCCGTCCCACAAGCCGATGCTTCACATCTCGCGGCGCTATCCGGCGAGCCGGGGCTGCAGCGCGCTGGTGGTGCCGCTCGCCGAGCATCCCGGCAACCCCAACGGGGTAATCGTCTACGACCTCAGCGTCGACCCCGCGCCGCTGTTCGAGCTCGACGCCGGGGCGATTCGCCAGCGGGTCTTCGCCAGCGCCGACGAGCTCAGCGAGGGCGAGGCGCGCATCCCCCTGAAGATCGTGCACGTCAACCGCAGCCCGGTGCTGCTGCCGGTGTCGGCGCTGAGCGACACGGTGGCGGCGCGGGTCGGCATCGACCGCGCGGCCTGCGAGCGACACTGGCAGGCGCTGATCGCCAACCCCGAGGCGGCGCGCAAGGCGGCGGCGGTGTTCGCCGACGGCCCGCCGAGCACGCCCAGCGACCCCGATCTGATGCTCTACTCCGGTGGCTTCTTCTCGCCGGCCGACCGCCAGCAGATGCAACGGGTCCACGAGACCTCACCCGAGGCGCTGGGCGAGACCGCCTTCGCCTTTCAGGATCCGCGGCTCGAGGAGATGCTCTTCCGCATGCGGGCACGCAGCTACCCCGACACCTTGAGCGGCGAGGAGCAGCAGCAGTGGGAAGCCTATCGCTGGGCCCGGCTCAACGATGCCTCGCTGGGCACGCTGACCCTGCAGGGGTTCGCCCGCGAGATCGAGCGGCTCAACCAGGTCTCGCTCGACGACCGCGAGCGCCAGATCCTCGAGGAGCTGGTGATGTACGTGGAGGGAATGTTGCCGCCGCAGGCTTTCGGGTAGGCCCTGTCCAGCCGACGAGAATCGACAGGCGCCCGCCGGGAAACCGGCGGGCGCAGTTCGTTCAGCGCTGCCCGGCGAGCGGCGTGAAGCCGGCGGTGAGCTCGGCCACGTCGCTGGGCTCGGCGGCGTCGTCGAAGCTGATCGTCAGCGGTGCCGACTGACGCAGGGTCTGCCAGCCCTGGCGGACCTCGTCGGCGGTGAGCCCGTCGACTCGTGCGGCGAGGTGCTCGCGACGCTGGAAGTCGGGATCCGCGTGGACGGTTTCCTGCCACAGTCGTGAGGTCAGCTCGGCGAGCGACGAGGGGCGTTCCAGCAGGCTGTCATGGACCGCCTGACGATAGGGGGCCAGGGTCGACTCGTCGAGCGTGGCGATGCGCTTGTCGAAGCCGTCGAGAAACGCCGTCATGCGCGACTGGATACGCGCGACATCGGCGCTCGGCGACTGCACCAGCAGGGCGAGGCCCGGGGCGTCGAGCAGCGGCTGGTAGCCGGCGTTGACGATGTAACCGAGCTGTTCCTCGGTGCGCAGCTGGGCGTAGAACGGCGTGCTGATCAACTGACCCAGCACCGCCAGACGCGCCTGGCTGGCCAGCGAGCGGTCCGGCCCCTGCAGGTAGCGCAGCACCGCGGCATCGTTGCGGCTGGAGTCGGGGTGCAGGGTGGGCGGTTTGGCGGGCACCGTCAGCGGCTGGAGTTCGGCAATCGCCGTGTCCTCGAGTTCGGGGGCGAGGGCGTTGTCGACCATCAACCCTTCGCGGCGGGCGAGCTCGGGGGAAAGGTTGCCCACCGCCATGCTCTCGATGTGCAGGGCGTCGAGAAAGCGCGTGCGATAGTCGCGCAGGTCGGCGGCGCTCAGGCCGTCGATTGCCTCGAGCAGCGCCTGGGGTGACCAGCTGGGCCGGATCAGGGCGTCGCCCAGGGTGGCCTGCATCCGCTGGTAGAGCGGCGCCTGGGGCGCGTTGCGCCATTGGCGTTCGAGTCCCAGCTTGACCCGCGCCACGCTGTCATCGGTGATCTTGCCGGACTCGAGCTGCTCGAGGACGCGCTGGATGACCCGCGCCTGATGATCGCGCCAGCCCGAGAAGGAGAGCGTGATGCCGCGCGCATGGGCGTAGGCGTCGTAGGACTGGCCGGCCAGGCGGGCCGGATACAGCGTCTCGTTGAGGCTGTCGTCGAGCCAGCCGGCGAGCAGCCGGGTCAGTGCCGCCTCCTTGGCGTCACGGGCCGCCAGCGGGCTCTGCAGGCTGAAGCGCCATTCCACGCGCGGCGTGCCGAAGCTGCTGTCGGGGCGGTACCAGAGGGTATAGTGCGCGCCGTCGATCAACGTCTGCGGGGCACTGGACTCGAGCGGCAGCAGGCTCAGGTCCTCGGCGATGTAGGGGTTGTGACCGGGTAGCGCCAGGCCGGCGAGTGGCTCGGCGCGGGGCCAGGCGTCGACGCGCTCGAGGGTGTAGGGCGCGTCGAACCAGCGGGTGGTCGCCTGGCCCTCGACATCGGGGCCGCTGTAGACGCGCAGCAGGCGTTGCGGCGTCAGCTTGGCGAGGATCTCGCGCAGCTTGTCGGGGTCGTAGCCATCCATCCGGTAGGGGCCGTACTGGACGTCCTTCAGCGGGTAGTAGGCCATGTTCATGGCCAGGTTGCTGGCCACGTGGATCGGCTCGCCGCGCTGCTGGAAGCGGAAGTCCTGCTCGGCGAGGTCGGCCTGTTCCTGGTAGCGCCAGGCATCGAGCCCGTGTTCGCGGATGCGCCGGATCATCGCGAACAGGCTGGCCTGGATGCGATCGAGGTGCTTGGCCCCTTCCGGGGTCAGGCTGACGTCGACCACCAGCAGCGCATCGTCGCCGTCGCCGCGGGCACTGCCGGCGGACAGGCCGTCGGCCCAGCCGGCCTGGCGCAGCGCGGCGAGCAGGCTGCCCTCGCCCTCGTGGCCGAGCAGGTTGGCGAGATAGCCGAGCGACTTGTGGCGGTAGTCCTGCTGCGGGTCGTCGATGGGGAAGGCGAACTCGACCTGGCGACGCTCCTCGAGGGTCTTGACCCGCAGTCGGGCCGGCAACTGCGCCGAGGTGAGCAGCGGCTCGGGGATCGCGGCGCGGGACAGGCCGCGATTGGGCACCGCCGCGAAGTCGTCACGCACCCACTGCGCCAGGGTGTCCAGCGGCTGCGGGGCGACCACCACGAGATCCATGATGCCGGCCCCGTAGTGCTTGTGGTAGAAGTCGATCAGCGACTGGCGCAGCGGCCGGTCGCCGTCCTTGAGGGTCTCGAGGCTGCCCACCGCGAAGCGGGTCGCCGGATGCGCGGGGTTGAGCGCCTGATCCATGGCCTCGGCGACCCGGCGGGTGTCGTCACGCAGGCGGGCCTGGTACTCGGAGTTCACGGCGTGGCGCTCGCGATCGACGTACTCGGCATTGAAGCGCGGGGCAATGAAGAACTGGCTGAAGCGATCGAGCGCGCCCTCGAGGTTGCCCGGGTCGATGTCGAAGAAGAAGTTGGTGTCGCGATCGGCGGTAAAGGCGTTGTGGCTGCCGCCGTGCTGGTTGATGTAGCGCTGGTAGCTGTCCGCCTCGGGGTACTTGTCGGTGCCCAGGAACAGCATGTGCTCGAGGAAGTGGGCGAGCCCGGGGATGGCGTCGGGGTTCTGGTCGCTGCCCACGGCGACGTTCATCGCGGCGGCGGCCTTGTCGGCGTCGGGGTCGCTGATCAGCAGCACCTCCAGGCCGTTGTCCAGGGTCAGGGTGCGGTAGTGGCGGGTGTCGTTGGGGCTGACGATCGGCTGGCCGTCGTCGCCGGCGACCTGGGATGGCGTTTCGGCCGCCGGCGCCTGGCCGGCGAGGCCGAGCAGCAGCGCCAGCCCCAGGGCGGTCGCCCGGGTTCGCAGTGTGGGCATCATCACTCCTGTTCGCGGTGCCAGCGGACCATTCGCCCGGTGGGGCGGCCGCAGGCCCAGTCCTGATTCATGGGATCGTTCACCTGTCTAGATACCGGAAAAGCGCCCAACAGTTCCAAGGGCGCCGGTGACAGGCTCTTGCGAGCGGTTTCCAGCGGCGTCGCCGGATCGAGCCAGGCGGTCAGCCGGGCGGGGTCGACGAGCGCCGGGAAACGGTCGGTGAGCGGCGCCAGCAGCGGATTGACGGGCACGGTGATCAGCGCGGTAGAGTCGGTATAGCGCACCAGAGTGGTGTGATAGCGGCACCACAGCGCCGCCAGCAGCAGGGGACCGCGATCCTCGCGGGTGATCAGGAAGGGCTGCTTCATCCGCGGCTGCGGCTTCCACACATAGACCCCGCTGACCGGCACCACGCAGCGCCGGGCGGCGAACGCCTCGCGGAACATCGGGCGCTCGTCGAGGGATTCGGCCCGGGCACAGTGCGGCGCATGATCGAGCACCTTGAGCCAGGGCGGCGTCAGCCCCCAGAACGCCGTGACCAGATGCGGCTCGCCCTGCTCGTGGCGAATCATCGACACGGGGTGGCGTGGCGCCCGGTTGGGGCTGGTCAGCAAGGGCTGGTCGATACGCAGCGACGGCAGGCGCGTATCGAGGGCATGCTCGGCGATGTGCAGGCGTCCGGCCATCGGGCCTCCCGGGGCAGCGTGACGTCGAAGGAATGGGGTGGTCCGCGAAACACGGACTCGCGCGCCAGGCGGCATGTTATCAGGCTTGCGTTTGCGCGTGGTGTCGATATGCTGGGGTGAAAACACTGTTCGACCACGCCGTCCGCTGGCAGGACGGACGACAAGCGAGGCATTGAATGGCACGTCCCAGACAGCACGCGCCCGAGGCGTTGCATGCCCAGGTGATGACGGCATGCGACACCTGGCTACGGGAGAATCCCGTACATACGCTGTCCCTACGTGCGTTGGCGCGTGAGATCGGCTGTGCGCCGAGCACGCTGCTCAAGCTCTATGGCAGCTTCAACAACCTGCTCCAGTACGTCAACATCGAGACTCTGGAGCGCCTGGGCGGTGCCGTGGAGGGCATGGCCGACGCCGCGCCCGAGCCGCGTCTCAAGGCGCTGGCCACCGCCTACTGGCAGTTCGCCCACAAGGAGCCCTATCGCTGGCAGTTGCTGTTCGACTACCCGCTGGCCCAGGAAGGCGAACTCGACCAGCGCCAGCACAGCATGATCGAGGGGCTGTTCACCCGCGTCGAGGCGACGCTCAAGGAGTATCAGCCCCAGCTCGACGATCTTGCGGCGCGGCGCATGGCGCGGACGCTGTGGGGCAGCGTGCACGGTCTGGTCCAGTTGGGGCTGAGCGAGCGCCTGGGGTACTGGCAGGGGCAGCAACTCGAGGTCGGCGAGCTGCTCGACCAGCTGCTCACCACCATTCTCGCCGGGCTCGAGCGCGTGCCGGAGTCGTCGTGAGTCGATCACTGATGGCGCGGCGCCAGTTCGCGCCCTTCTTCTGGACCCAGGCGCTGGGCGCCTTCAACGACAACGTCTTCAAGAACGTCCTGCTGCTGCTGCTGACCTTCGTCGCCGTGCCGCGCTACGGCTGGGACACGGGGCTGCTCAACAATCTCGCCGCGGCATTGTTCATCCTGCCCTTCCTGCTGTTCTCCGCCTGGGGCGGAACGCTGGCCGACCGCATCGACAAGCGCCGGCTTGTCCAGCGTCTCAAGCTGCTCGAACTGGCGACCATGACGCTGGCGGCGGCGGCCGTGTGGTTCGAGCAGTTCCTGCTGCTGCTCGCCCTGCTGTTCATGATGGGTACCCAGTCGGCGCTGTTCGGGCCGGTCAAGTACGCCATCCTGCCTCAGCACTTGCCGCGTACCCAACTGGTCCAGGGCAACGCCTGGATCAATCTGGGGACCTTCGTGTCGATCCTGCTGGGCACGCTGCTGGCCGGCGTGCTCGCCGCGCTGGAAGGTCCCTGGTCGCGGGCGTCGATCGCCGCGGCGCTGATCGCTGTGGCACTGCTCGGCTATCTGGCCAGCCTGGCGGTCCCCCCGGCGCCGTCGAGCGATCCCGGGCGCGTGCGCTGGCGGCCGCTGTCCGGGAGTGTCGCGGTGCTGCGCGACAGCTGGCGCGAGCCGCGCGTGTTCCGGGGCCTGCTGGGGATCAGCCTGTTCTGGTTCCTCGGCGCTTGTTACCTGACGCAACTGCCGGCCTGGGTGCGCGACATGGTGCATGGCCAGGAGACCGCCGTCAGCTGGCTGCTGGGGGCGTTCGCGCTGGGGGTGGGGGCGGGGGCCATGCTCTGCGCCCGGCTCTCCGCCGGTCGCCTCGAACTCGGGCTGGTGCCGCTGGGGGCGCTGGTGATCGCCGCCGCCGGTTTCGACTTCGCCGCCCGGCCGGCGCTCCCCGGCGAGAACCACGACCTGCTGGCCGTGCTCGGCCTGCCGGGCTTCTGGCGGATGAGTCTCGACCTGGCGCTGGTGGGGCTCGGCGGCGGGCTGTACATCGTGCCGCTGTACACCCTGGTGCAGGTCGCCAGCCGCGACGACCGCCGCGCGCGGATGATCGCCGCCAATAACCTGCTCAATGCGCTGTTCATGATTCTCTCGGCGCTGTTCGGCATCCTGCTGCTGACCGTGCTGGACGCCTCGCTGACGACCTTCTTCGCGGTGCTGTCGGGGGTCGCCCTGGCGGCCGGTGGCGTGGCGTTGATCCTCAACCCCCGGGCGCTGCTGCGCCTGGTCGTCTTCGCCCTGACCCACGTGCTCTATCGGCTGCGCTTCTCGGGGCGCGGTCATATTCCGGCGGAAGGGCCGGCGCTGGTGGTCTGCAACCACGTCAGCTTCATGGATGCCCTGATCATGGGGGGCGGTTGTCCGCGGCCGCTGCGTTTCCTGATGGACCGGCCGATCTACGAGTCGCCGTGGCTCAACTGGTTCTTCCGTCTCGCCGGGGCGATCCCGGTGGACTCCGAGCGCCGCGATCCGGGCGGCGTCCGGCGGACGATGGCGGAGGTGAGCCGGGCGCTGCGCGACGGCGAGGTGGTGATGCTGTTTCCCGAAGGGCGGCTCACCCCGGACGGCGACATCCACCGCTTCCGTCGCGGCGTCGACATGATCCTGGCCCGCGATGCGGTACCGGTGGTGCCCGCCGCGCTGGCCGGCTTGTGGGGGTCGTGGACGTCGAATCGCTTCGGCCGGGCGTTGACCACGCGGCCGCGGCGTTTTCGGGCCCGGGTGGCGCTGGTCTTCGGCGAGCCGGTGCCGCCCGAGCAGGCCGACGGTCGGTTGCTCGAGGCGCGCGTGCGCGAACTCAAGGAGACCGCCGAGGCCAGGCTGGGTGGCGCGCACCGCGCCAGTCGCTCAATAGACCACGCGTGAGCGGCGAACCGCGGGCTGCCAGCAGCGCGCCGCGGTGATCAGGTTGTCCTTGACCTGCAGGATCTCCATGCGCGTGGCGCCGAGCTGCAGACAGGCCGGGGCGTCGGGGAACGACTCCAGGTGCTCGATGATCAGGCCGTTGAGCGTCTTGGGGCCGTCGGTGGGCAACTGCCAGCCGAGCATCTTGTTGATCTCGCGGATGTTCGCCGTGCCCTCGATGACGTAGCTGCCGTCATCCTGCAGGTGGATCTCCTGATGCATGCCGGCGACGTCGGTGGTGAACTCGCCGACGATCTCCTCGAGGATGTCCTCGAGCGTCACCAGCCCCTCCACGTCGCCGTACTCGTCGACCACGATGCCGATGCGCCGCTTCTGCTGCTGGAAGTTGAGCAACTGGGTATGCAGCGGCGTCGACTCGGGAATGAAGTAGGGTTCGCGGGCTTCCTGAACGATCGAGGCCTTGGTGACCTCGCTCTTGGACAGGAAGCGGGCCGCGTTGCGCAGATGCAGGATGCCGATGATGTTGTTGATGTCGCCCTTGTAGACCGGCACGCGGGTGTGCTGGCTGGCACGGATCTGGGCGAGGATGCTGTCCAGGTCGTCGTCGAGGTCGATGCCGGCGATCTCGTGGCGCGGCACCATGATGTCGTTGACCGTGACGTTCTCCAGATCGAGGATCGACAGCAGCATCGCCTGGTGGCGACGCGGGATCATGGTGCCGGCCTCGTGGACCACGGTGCGCAGCTCGTCGCGGGTCAGGTTGTCGGCGCCGCCCTCGATGTTGCGCACGCCCATCAGGCGCAACAGGCCGTTGGAGATGGCGTTGACCATCCACACCAGCGGATAGAGCACCTTGAGCAGCGGTTCCAGCGCCAGCGAGGAGGGGTAGGCGATGCGCTCGGGCTTGATCGCCGCGAAGGTCTTGGGGGTCACCTCGGCGAAGATCAGCACCACGATGGTCAGCACCAGGGTGGCGATGGCCGGCCCCGAGACTTCGCCGAAGAAATGAATGGCGATGATGGTGGCGATCGAGGCGGCGAGGTTGTTGACGAAGTTGTTGCCGATCAGGATCACCCCGATCAGCCGGTCGGGGCGCGCCAGCAGGCGCAGCACGCGCTGGGCCCGTCGCTCCCCGCTCTTGGCCTGATGGCTCAGGCGATAACGGTTGATCGACATCATGCCCGTCTCGGAACTCGAGAAATAGGCGGATAGCAGAATCAACAAGACCAGCAGGCCGAACAGCAGTCCCAACGGGATGTCGTCGCTCAAGGTCGGGGGGTCCTCAGTCGCGTACCAGGCTCGTTTGTAGGGAATCGGCGCGCCCTGTGTCAAGGCGACGGGCGGTCTCAGACGTCGTGAAAGACCACCTCGATGGCGAACTTGCTGCCGAAGTAGGCCAGCAGCAGCAGCGTGCAGCCGCCCAGTGTCCAGCGCGCCGCCTTGATGCCGCGCCAGCCGAAGAAGTGGCGTCCGGCGAGCAGGGTGGCGAAGATCACCCAGGCGGCGAACGACAGCACGGTCTTGTGCACCAGGTGCTGGGCGAACATGTCGTCGAGGAACAGCATGCCGCTGACGATCGACGCGGTGAGCAGCAGCATGCCGACCCAGATCAGCTCGAACAGCAGCCGCTCCATGGTGGTCAATGGCGGCAACGACTGGACCAGCCCGCGGGTGTGATGGCGGCGCAGCGCCTGGTTCTGGCGGGCCAGCAGCATCGCCTGGACGGCGGCGATGGCGAACAGCGAGAAGGCCAGGATCGAGGTCAGGACATGCACCATGATGCCCGGGGTGAGGCCGGCCGGATGGCTGCCCACCGGCACTTCCGTGGCCAGCAGGATCGACAGCGCGGCGACCGGGAACAGCCCGGCGGCGGCGCTGAGCACCGGCTTGGCGAGACTCGCCACCAGCAGCAGGATGGCGACCAGCCAACTGATCAGCGAGGCGCTCGCCGACACGCCGAGACTGAGTTCGCCGAGATCGCGCAGCGCCGAGGCGATCACTACCGTGTGGCAGACCACGGCCATCAGCCCCAGCCCGCGGACCAGGCCGGGGCGCGGCGGTACGCGGCGCAACAGCGTCAGGCCCTGCCAGGAGCCGGCGCCGAGATAGAAGGCCATGGCCAGAACAGCGAAGGGAAACGCCTGCATGGTGGGAACCTGCCGACCCGGTGAGAGGATGACAAAGGGAGAATCATTCGCGCCACACTATATCGGATTCGCCCAGCCGCGCCCAGTTCTGCGCTGGCGCGAGCATGGAGACCGCTGCACGGAAGGCGTATAATCGGCCGCCAACACGTCGGCGCCCGCCGGCCGGGGCCTGTCGGCTCCGCCGGTGTGGCGGCCCGCGCATCCATTGCCGGAGAGTCCCATGTTCGAAAGTCTCTCGGAACGTCTGTCGAAGACGCTCAAGTCGATCACCGGTCAGGCCCGCCTGACCGAGGACAACATCAAGGACACCCTGCGCGAGGTGCGTCGCGCGCTGCTCGAGGCCGACGTCGCGCTGCCCGTGGTCAAGGCCTTCATCGATCGCGTCCGCGAGCGGGCGGTGGGCCAGGAGGTCTCGCGCAGCCTCTCGCCGGGTCAGCAGTTCGTCAAGATCGTCCAGCAGGAGCTCGAGGCGATCATGGGCGAGGGCAACGTGCCCCTCGAGCTCAAGCAGCAGCCCTCGGTGATCCTGATGGCCGGCCTCCAGGGCGCGGGCAAGACCACCTCGGTGGCCAAGCTGGCCAAGTACCTGCGCGAGCGCGAGAAGAAGAAGGTGCTGGTGGTCTCGGCCGACGTCTACCGGCCGGCGGCCATCGACCAGCTCGAGACCCTGGCCGGGGAGGTCGAGGCCGATTTCTTCCCCTCGACCAGCGACCAGCAACCGGTGGCCATCGCCGAGGCGGCGATCAAGCACGCCCGGATCCAGTTCCACGACGTGGTGATCGTCGATACCGCGGGCCGGCTGCACGTCGACAGCGACATGATGGACGAGATCCAGGCGCTGCATAAGGCGGTCTCGCCACAGGAGACGCTGTTCGTCGTCGACGCCATGACCGGCCAGGACGCCGCCAATACCGCCAAGGCCTTCCACGAGGCCCTGCCGCTGACCGGGGTGGTGCTGACCAAGGCCGACGGCGACGCCCGCGGCGGCGCGGCCCTGTCGGTACGCCACATCACCGGCAAGCCGATCAAGTTCATGGGCATGGGCGAGAAGGTCGATGCCCTCGAGCCCTTCCACCCCGATCGCGTCGCCTCGCGCATCCTCGGCATGGGCGACATGCTGTCGCTGATCGAGGAGGCCGAGCGCACCGTCGACAAGGGCAAGGCCGAGCGGCTCGCCAAGAAGGTCAAGAAAGGCGAAGGGTTCGACCTCGAGGATTTCCGCGACCAGCTCCAGCAGCTCAAGAAGATGGGCGGCATGGGTGGACTGATGTCCAAGCTGCCCGGCATGGGGCAGATGGCCGAGGCGGCCCAGGGGCCGGGCGTCGAGAAGGAGTTCGGCAAGCTCGAGGCGCTGATCAACTCGATGACCCCCAAGGAGCGCCGCAAGCCGGAGATCATCAACGGCTCGCGCAAGCGGCGCATCGCCGCCGGTGCCGGCCTGCAGGTCCCCGATCTTAACCGTCTGCTCAAGCAGCACAAGCAGATGCAGAAGATGATGAAGAAGGCCGGCAAGAAGGGCGGCATGCAGAAGATGATGCGCGGCATGGGCGGCATGCCGGGCATGGGTGGCCCCGGCGGCATGGGCGGTCCCGGCGGTATGGGGGGCATGGGCGGCCCGGGCGGCCCGGGCGGCGGCTTTCCGCGCCGCTGAGCCGCTGGGGCGGCCGGCCTTGTCAAGGAAAAAGGTTTCCAACGCCGGCCGATTTCCGTAGAATGCTGCGTCTTCGTGGCAAGCTGCGCGCATGCGCGGCGCGAGACTGCAGCCGCAGTCGTCACTGTGGCGTAATTTCTGAATTCAACCGAAGGATAGTAACGCAATGGTTACCATTCGTCTGGCACGGGGTGGCGCCAAGAAGCGTCCCTTCTATCACCTGACCGTCAGCGATTCGCGCAAGTCCCGCGATGGTCGCTTCATCGAGCGCGTCGGCTTCTTCAACCCGGTCGCCCGCGGCCAGGAAGAGCGTCTGCGCGTCGACCTCGACCGCATCAGCCACTGGCAGGGTCTGGGTGCCCAGGTCACCGAGCGCGTCGCCGAGCTGATCAAGGAAGCGCGCAAGCAGCAGACCGCCCAGGCCCAGGCCTGAGTGCGTTCCCGGCATGCCGAGTGACGTGACGCGACAAGGCGATACGGACGACTACGTCGTGCTGGGCAAGCTGACCAGCCCGCATGGTGTCAGGGGCTGGCTGAAGGTGTATTCGTACACCGACCCGATGGAAGGCATCCTCGACTACCCCGAGTGGGTCCTGGTGCAGCACGGTTCGCAGCGTGTCTATCGTGTGGCCGAGGGGCGCCGTCAGGGCAAGGGACTGGTGGCCGGCCTGGAGGGAGTGACCTCCCGGGAGCAGGCCGAGCAACTGGCCGGCGCGGAGATCCTGCTGGCCAAGGCGCATCTGCCGCCGCTCGAGTCGGGCGATTTCTACTGGCACCAGCTCGAGGGACTCAGGGTCGTGACGCTCGAGGGCGTCGACCTGGGCTACGTGGATTACCTGTTCGAGACCGGCGCCAACGACGTGCTCGTGGTGCGCGGCGATGCCGAGAGTCTCGACGAGAAGGAGCGTCTGCTGCCGTTTCTTCCCGATGAGGTGATTCGCGAGGCGGATCTCGATGCCGGCCGGCTGACGGTCGACTGGGATCCGGAATTCTGAAGGCCGGGGCGACCCGGTCGAGCGACGCGCCCGGCGCCGTCGCTGACTGCTCCATGGATCAGGCCGTGTGGATTGGTGTCGTCTCCCTGTTCCCGGAGATGTTCGAGGCCGTGACCGGCTTCGGCGTGACGGGGCGGGCGGTCAAGCAAGGGCTTCTGGACGTCGAGTTCTGGAACCCGCGGGATTACGCCACGGACCGGCATCGGACGGTGGACGATCGCCCCTATGGCGGTGGCCCCGGGATGCTGATGAAGGTCGAGACGCTGCGCCAGGCGATCCATGCGGCCCGGGATCGGGGCGAAGCGCGCTTCGGCGTGCCGCCCAAGGTGGTCTACCTGTCGCCGCAGGGGCGACCTCTGGATCAGCGGGGCGTGCACGAACTGGCGGCCAGCGCACCGTTGGTGCTGGTGGCCGGCCGCTACGAGGGCATCGACGAACGCGTCGTGGAGAGCGACATCGACGCGGAGGTCTCGATCGGCGACTACGTGCTGAGCGGCGGCGAGCTGCCGGCGATGGTGCTGATCGATGCCGCGGCCAGGCTGGTGCCCGGGGTGCTCGGGCACCAGGGCTCGGCGGTGGAGGATTCCTTCACCGACGGGCTGCTGGACTGTCCGCACTACACGCGCCCGGAGGACATCGACGGGCGGCGGGTGCCGGAGGTCCTGCTCAGCGGCAACCACGAGCGGATTCGTCGCTGGCGCCTGCAGCAGGCCCTGGGCAGGACCTGGTTGCGGCGCCCCGAGCTCCTGGAGCATCGGACGCTGGACCCGGAGCAGCGCGAGCTGCTCGAGGCGTTCATCGAGGAATACGCCAGATTGGCGGAGGAGCGTGCCGGGTCGGTCGAGGCCGACTGAGGGGCCTGCCGGGTTACGGCCCCGCACGGTACGCGTCACCCATTGTCGTTCCCGCGTCGTCGAACGTCGGGATCACACGCCCGGCGGGCATCGCCACGGTCATCGTACCGTCAGCGCAACGCGGCGAGCCCGCCCGGCAAAACATCAGTCAAGGAGTCGTAACATGAGTGGCAAGAACAAGGTGATCCAGGCGCTCGAAGCCGAGCAGATGGAAAAGGCCATTCCGGAATTCGCCCCCGGCGATACCGTGGTCGTCCAGGTCAAGGTCGTCGAGGGTAACCGCGAACGTCTGCAGGCCTTCGAAGGCGTGGTGATCGGCAAGCGCAACCGCGGTCTGAACTCCGCCTTCACCGTGCGCAAGATCTCTCACGGGGTCGGCGTCGAGCGGACCTTCCAGACCTACAGCCCGCTGGTCGACTCCATCGCCGTCAAGCGTCGCGGCGACGTGCGTCAGGCCAAGCTCTACTACCTCCGCGAGCGCAGCGGCAAGTCGGCACGCATCAAGGAAAAGCTGGCCTGAGAAGGCCGGCTTCCGGGGCGCGACAGCCGTCGCGCCCTGTGCCGAGCGACCCCGTCGCCGCGTCATGCGGGGCGGGGTTTGTCGTATCTGGCGGGGCGGAAGAGGCGTGAAGCGCCATGAGCGACACGCATGACAACGACGAGCGGCTGATCGAGGCCTTCCTCGATGCCCTGTGGCTCGACCAGGGGGCCAGCGAACATACCCTGAGCGCCTATCGTCACGACCTCCAGGCCTGGCGGAACCGTCTGGCGGACGAGGCGGCGGGGAGCCTGCTGCGCCCCGCCCCGGGGGCGCTGGCCGGCTGGCTCGATGCGCGCCGCGCCGCGGGCTATCAGCTGCGCAGCGATGCCCGGCTGCTGTCGAGCCTGCGCCGCTTCTACCGCTGGGCGCTCGAGCAGGGGTTGTGCGAGGCCGACCCGCTCGCCGACGTGCGCCTGCCGCGCGTCACGGCCCGGCTGCCCGATACCCTCGACGAGGCGGAGGTCGAGCGGCTGCTCGCCGCGCCCGACACCACCACGCCGCTGGGGCTGCGCGATCGCACCATGCTCGAGGTGCTCTACGCCTGCGGGCTGCGCGTTTCCGAGCTGGTCGGCCTGCGCCACGACAGCATCAATCGGCGCCAGGGCGTGGTCCGCGTGCTCGGCAAGGGCGACAAGGAACGCCTGGTGCCATTGGGGGAAGAGGCCCAGGTCTGGCTGGAGCGCTACCTGCGCAGCGCGCGTGGCGAGCTGATGCAGGACGTTCGCCAGGCGCCGTTGTTTCCCGGTCGCGGCGACGGCTTCATGACTCGCCAGACCTTCTGGCATCGAATCAAGCGCCATGCGCAACGGGCCGGCATCGACAAGCCGCTGTCGCCGCATACCCTGCGCCATGCCTTCGCCACGCACCTGTTGAATCATGGCGCCAACCTGCGTGTCGTACAGTTGTTGCTGGGTCACAGCGACCTGTCGACGACGCAGATCTACACCCACGTGGCGCAGGCGCGACTCGAAGCCCTGCACGCGGCCCATCATCCTCGAGGTTGAACCATGCATCGAACGCGACAGATCCTCTCGCTCGGCCTGGCGGCCGTGATCACTGTACTGACCGTGGCCACCGCCCAGGCGGCGGTACCCGAGGCGCTCTCCCAGGACCTGACCGTCAACGGCAAGCCGGTCCCGGTCGAGTCGGTGAGCGACACGCCCATGCAGGGCATCTACGAGGTGCGCCTGAAAAGCGGCGAGACCTTCTACAGCGACGCGGACGGCAGCTTCTTCGTCGTCGGCGACCTGTTCGCCAACCGCGAGGATGGCCTGGTCAACCTCACCCAGCAGGCCCGCAACGGCGAGCGCAACCAGCGCCTGGCGAAACTGCCCGAGGATGAGCGGGTGATCTTTCGCGGTGCCGAGGAACCCAAGGCGGTACTGCGCGTGTTCACCGACGTGACCTGCCCCTACTGCCACAAGTTCCACGAGGAAGTCCCGCGGCTCAACGCCATGGGCATCGCGGTCGAATACCTGGCCTTCCCGCGCAGTGGCCTGGGTTCCGCCGGGGCGCGCCAGATGGCTCAGGTCTGGTGCAGCGACAACCGCCAGGAAACGTTCACCGCGGCCATGAACGGCGAGGCACCGACCAATGCCCCGGATTGCGACAATCCGGTGGCCGACCAGTATCATCTGGGGCTGGACCTCGGGGTGCAGGGCACCCCGGCGATCGTGCTGCCCGACGGTCGCATGATTCCCGGCTACGTGCCCGCCGAGCGGCTGGCCGGGATGCTGGGCCTCGACACGGGCAAGTCCGGCTGAGATCGGGCGCGTTGGACACCATGGCCGGCCACGGCGCCGGTCGAGAGCAGACAGACAAATGAGGGGAGCATGACCTTGAAACCGGTGAGAGTAGGGATCTGTGGACTGGGGACCGTCGGTGGCGGCACCTTCAACGTGCTGATGCGCAACGCCGACGACATTGCGCGACGCGCGGGTCGGCCGATCGTCATCGAGCAGGTCGGCGCCCGTCGCGAGAATCCCGATTGCGACACCACCGGGGTCAAGGTCACCGCCGATATCTTCGAGGTGGCGCGCAATCCCGACGTCGACGTGCTGGTCGAGCTGATCGGCGGCTATGACGTGGCCCGGGAACTGGTGATGACCGCCATCGAGCACGGCAAGCACGTGGTCACCGCCAACAAGGCGCTGATCGCCGTGCACGGCAACGAGATCTTCCAGGCCGCCCACGACAAGGGCGTGATCGTCGCCTTCGAGGCGGCGGTGGCCGGCGGGATCCCGGTGATCAAGTCGATCCGCGAGGGGCTCGGCGCCAACTGCATCCAGTGGCTGGCCGGGATCATCAACGGCACCGGCAACTACATCCTGACCCACATGCGCGACGAGGGGCGGGCCTTCGAGGACGTCCTCGCCGAGGCCCAGGCGCTGGGCTACGCCGAGGCCGACCCGACCTTCGACGTCGAGGGCATCGACGCCGCCCACAAGCTGACCATCCTCGCCTCGATCGCCTACGGGGTGCCGCTGCAGTTCGACAAGGCCTACACCGAGGGCATCTCGCGGATCACCTTCGACGACGTCGAACAGGCCGACAACCTGGGCTACATCATCAAGCATCTGGGGCTGACCAAGCGCACCGAAGCCGGCCTCGAGCTGCGCGTACACCCCACGCTGATCCCCAAGGGACGCCTGCTGGCCAGCGTTCACGGCGTCAAGAACGCCATTGCGGTGATGGGCGATGCGGTCGGCCCGACCCTCTACTACGGTGCCGGTGCCGGTGCCGAGCCGACGGCGTCGGCGGTGGTCGCCGATCTGCTCGACGTGGCCCGCGACATCGCCACCGACCATCATTATCGGGTGCCCTACCTGGCCTTCAGCGGCATTCACGACGGCGACAATCATCTGCCGATCCTGCCCATGGAGGAGATCGTCACCGCCTACTACCTGCGCCTGCTGGCGGTGGACCGCCCCGGGGTACTGGCGCGCGTGGCGACGATCCTCTCCGAGCGGGGCATCTCGATCGAGGCGATCATCCAGAAGGAAGCCACCGAAGGCGAACTGGTACCGATCATCCTGCTGACCCACCGGACCCGCGAGGCGTACATGAACGAGGCGATCCGTCAGCTCGAGTCGCTGGCCGACATCGCCGGGCCGGTGACGCGGATTCGGGTCGAGTCCCTGGACGAACAGGAATAAGCCGAGAAGAAAGAGGCAAGACACAAGAGGGAAGAGAGCCGGCATGGCGACGCTTTGGGGGTCTCTTCGCTCTTTCAGGCGCACGGCGCCGATCTTCCGTCTTCAAGCGGCGCAGCCGCGATCTTTCCGAAGGAATTGATGATGCGTTATATCAGTACGCGCGGGCAGGCGCCGGCGCTCGACTTCGAGGATGTGGTGCTGACCGGCATGGCCAGCGACGGCGGGCTCTACGTGCCCGAGACGCTGCCGCAGTTGTCCCACGACGACCTGGCCGAGATGGCCGGGCTGTCCTATGCCGAGATCGCCTTCCGGGTGATGAAGCCGTTCGTCGGCGGCGAGATCGACGACGCGACCTTCCGCGACATCGTCCACGATGCCTATGCCACCTTCAGCCACGAGGCGGTGGTGCCGCTCAATCAGCTCGGCGCCAATCACTTCCTGCTCGAGCTGTTCCACGGCCCGACCCTGGCCTTCAAGGACGTCGCCCTGCAATTGCTCGGCCGGCTGCTCGATCACTTCCTGAAAAAGCGCGGCGAGCGCGCCGTGATCATGGGCGCCACCTCCGGCGATACCGGCTCGGCGGCGATCGAGGGCTGCCGCCACTGCGACAACCTCGACATCTTCATCCTGCACCCGCACAACCGCGTCTCCGAGGTGCAGCGTCGCCAGATGACCACGGTGCTCGCCGACAACGTCTTCAACGTCGCCATCGAGGGCAACTTCGACGACGCCCAGGCGATGGTCAAGGCCAGCTTCGCCGATCAGGCGTTCCTTAACGGCACCCGGCTGGTGGCGGTGAACTCGATCAACTGGGCGCGCATCATGGCCCAGATCGTCTACTACGTCGCCGCCGGCGTGGCGCTCGGCGCCCCTCACCGCCAGGTGAGCTTCTGCGTGCCCTCGGCCAACTTCGGCAACGTCTTCGCCGGTTACATGGCCTACCGGATGGGCCTGCCGGTGGAGCGCTTCGTGATCGCCACCAACGCCAACGACATCCTGCATCGCACGCTGACCGACAACGACTTCTCCAAGCGCGATCTCGCCGCGACACTGGCGCCGTCGATGGACATCGTGGTGTCGTCGAACTTCGAGCGCTTGCTGTTCGATGCCTACGAGCGTGACGGCGACGCCGTGCGCGCGCTGCTCGAGCGCTTCCAGGACGAACCGACCGCGCTCGCCGAGGCGCCCCTGGCGCGGCTGCGCGAGAAGTTCGCCAGCCACAGCGTCGACGACGCGACCATCCTCGAGGTGATCCGCGAGGCGCATCAGCGCACCAAGGAGATCCTCGATCCGCACACCGCCACCGGCTATCGGGCGGCGGAGGTCTGCCGCGGCGACGCGCACGTGCCGATGATTACCCTGGCCACCGCGCACCCGGCCAAGTTCGCCGACGCCGTGGTCAAGGCCGGCTTCCCCGGGGTGCCGCTGCCCGTGCACATGGACGGTCTGCTCGAGCGCGAGGAACGCTACACGGTGCTGCCGGCGGACCTCGCGGCGGTGCAGCGCTTCGTCGCCGACAATCGCCGGTGAGGCGGTACCGCGGCTGATCCGGAGACAGGGTGGCGAGGGGGCGCGGTAGCCCCTTCCTTGGGCGGCTACCGACGCCATCCTTGGCGTCGCCCCCTCCGGCCCGCCACCGGCGCCCCGCGTGATCGTCGCAGGAGCCGGCACGCCCGGTTTGCGGGCGTCTTGTCGTCATTTCCTGGAGTTTTCGTGAACACCACGCCGATGCCCGTTGCCGATGCCTCGCTGACGCCCCGAATCCTGCCGCGCGCCCGCGACGAGGCCCTCTACCGCCGTGCCCTGGAGGCCGGGCTCTCCGAGCTCCAGGCGCGGGTGCTGGCCGGCCGTCTGGCCGGCTATCGGGGCGAGCTCGCGCCGCTGGTGACGCCGAGCCTGCGCCATCTCGAGCACCCCGAGCGCCTGGCGGATGCCCGTCGCGCCGCCGAGCGGCTCGCCCGCGCGGTCGCCGAGGGCGAGCACATCGGTATCCTCACCGACTACGACGTCGACGGCATCACCTCCCACGTGGTGATCCTGCGTACCCTCAACGAGCTGTTCGGGGTGCCGTCGCACAAGCTGCACAGCCTGATCGGCCACCGCATCAACGATGGCTACGGCATCAGCCTGCCGCTGGTCGAGCGTACCCTGGCGCTCACGCCGCGTCCCGACGTGATCGTCACCGCCGACTGCGGCTCCTCGGACGAGCCGCGCATCGCCCGGCTCGCCGCGGCGGGCATCGACGTGATCGTCAGCGACCACCACGCGCTGCCCGAATCGGGGCCGCCGGCCTCGGCCTACGCCACGGTCAATCCCACCCGGCGCGACTGCGACTTTCCCGACCCGACCATCGCCGGCTGCATGGTCGCCTGGCTGGTGATGTCGCTGACCCGCGCGGTGCTGATCGAGATCGGCCATCTGTCCGCGTCGACGCCCAAGCTCTCGCCGTGGCTCTCCTACGTCGCGCTGGGCACCGTCGCCGACTGCGTGTCGCTGGGCGGCAGCGCCATCAACCGTGCCGTGGTCACTCAGGGGCTGGCGCTGATCAACCGCATGGAGGCGCCCTGCTGGCGGGTCATGGCCGAGCGCCTGGGGCCCGACAGCGTGCCCTTCGACGCCGAGACGCTGGCCTTCCAGATGGGCCCGCGCATCAATGCCCGCTCGCGGCTCGACGACCCCTACGCCGCGCTGCACTTCGTGCTCGCCGCCGACGATGCCACGGCGCGCCGGCATCTCGAGGTGCTCGACGCCGACAACCAGTCGCGCAAGGCGATCGAGGCCGACATGGTCGAGACCGCCCGCGAGCGGGCGATGCTGCAACTGGCCGCGGGTGCGCGGGTGCTGGTGGTGCACCTCGAGGACGGTCACGCCGGGGTGCAGGGCATCGTCGCCTCGCGCCTGGTGCAGGCCTTCGGCCGGCCGACGCTGGTGCTCACTCCGGCGGTCCAGCCGGGCATGCTGACCGGCTCCGGGCGCTCCATCGAGGCGCTGCATCTGCGCGATGCCCTGCAGCGCGCTCACGATCTCGCTCCCGAGGCGTTGCCGCGCTTCGGTGGCCACCGCGGCGCCGCGGGGGTCGGCGTGCCGCTGGAACAGCTCGAGGCGTTTCGCGAGGCGCTGGCCCGGGCCGTCGACGAACAGCTCGGCGAGGGCGAACTCTACCCGTGTGTCTTCACCGACGGCGATCTGGACGCGGAGCAACTGTGCCTCGCCACCCTGGACGAGCTGGAGCGCCTGGCGCCTTACGGCCGGGAATTCGACGCGCCGCTGTTCGACGGCGAGTTCCTGGTCGAGAATCTGCGCGTGGTGGGCGCCGACGGCAGTCACCTGATGCTCACCCTGACCCGGGGCGCGGCCAGCGTGCGGGCGATCTGGTTTCGCGCCCTGACGCCCGGCGAGCTGCCGGCGTTCGATCTCGGCGCGCGGCTGCGCTGTGCCTACAAGCTGTCGCGCAATCGCTGGAAGGGGCGCGAGTCGCTGCAGTTGATGATCGAGCACGCCGAGCCGGTGACCTGACGCCTCGGCGTGCCGTCTCAGGGGTTGTCGGCCGCCTTGACGCTGTCGATCAGCGTGCGGAGAAACGCCGCCGAGGCGTGCAGGCGCTCGAGTTCGTCGTCGCTGAACGGCACCCGGATGATGCGTGCCACGCCGCGCTGGTCGATGACCGCCGGGACGCTGAGCACCACGTCGTCCAGTCCGTAGTCTCCCTGCAGCAGCACGCCCGCCGGCAGGATCGAATGCTCGTTGACGGTCAGCGCCTGGACGATGCGGAACACGCTGGCGGCGATGCCGTGATTGGTGTTGCCCTTGCGCTCGAAGATGTCGATGCCGATCTGCTTGACGTCGGCCAGTACCTGGTCGCGATCGAGCCGGGGGAGGTCGTGAAGGGTACAGTAGCTGTCCAGCGACTGACCGGCGACGTGGGCCAGCGACCAGGGGATGAAGGCGGTCTTGCCGTGTTCGCCGAGCACGTAGCCGAAGACGTTCTTGGGATCGATGCCCAGACGGTCGCCGACGATCTTCATCAGTCGCGCGGTATCGATGATGCAGCCCGAACTGATCACCCGATGCGGCGGATAGCCGGTCCCGGCGATCACGAAGTAGGCGGTGATGTCGACCGGATTGGAGACCAGGATCAGGATGGCATCGGGGGCGTGGCGCTCGACGTCCCGGGCGATCTCGACGGTGATGCCGGCATTGATCCCCGCCAGCTCGTCGCGGGTCTGGCCACGTTCGATCTGGGCCCCGGCGGTGATGATGACGATGTCGGCGCCACGGCAGTCGGCGTAGTCACCGGCGACCAGGCGCGTGTTCTTGGCGAAGGTCAGCGCGGTGGTGTGCGAGAAATCGAGAATCTCGCCCTCGGCCCGGTCGCGGTCGATGTCGACGAGTACCAGTTCCGAACAGCTGCCCATCAGCAGCAGGTAGTCGCAGATGCTGACGCCGACCATGCCGGCGCCGATGACGGCGATCTTCATTTCAGCCTCCCCTGCAAGTCCGTATATTGCATTGCAGCATAGCAGGTTTGGCGGGGACCGAGCATCGAGCCTGTCAGCGGTTTGCGACGGCCTCGCCTTGTCGTGTCACGATGGGCCGACGGCCATCTCGATGCTGATGAGTTTCTTATTGATGAACCGCAGGTAGTAGCGCGCGCCGTTCCTGGGCCCGTACACCCAGTGCTCCACCTCGACGGCCCCCTTGTTGTCGGTTGCCGGGGACAGCGTTCTGGCGTCCGGCTTGCCGCATTTGCGAATGACATCGACGGTCAAATCCCCTTCATGGACCAACGCATTGCCACAGCGCATGGCGTGGGCATTGCCCGGATAGGCGATGCTCAGCATGGCGGATAGCAGGGCGATGCACAGTGGCAAGGAATGGCGGGCGGGGTTCTCGACCATGAAGACTTCTCTCCTTGTACCGCAGTTCCCGGCCAGGTGCCGGGAACGACGATCAATAATTCGGCCAGACCCCGGGGGTGGCGAGTTCCAGCAGATGGCCGTCGGGGTCGCGGAAGTACAGGCTTTCGCCACCGCGGGGCCAGTGAGTGCGGCCTTCGATGGCGATGTCGTGATCGGCGAGGCGTGCCTCCCAGGCGGCGAGTTCGTCCGCCTCGATGGCCAGCGCCAGATGCACGCGCCCGGTACCGTCGTGGGGCGGGATGGTGCCCATGCCGTCGGGCAGCGTCACCGTCTCCTGCGTCGCGCCTTCCAGAAACAGCAGCAGCACGGTGTTGCTCCCGGCGTCGTAGGCGGTGAAGCGATGATCGGCGGTGAACGCCTCGAGGCCCATCACCGTCTCGAAGAAGCGGCGGGCCCGACTCATGTCGGTGACGTAGAGAGCGGTTTCCAGGATTCCATCGAGTTTCGGCATGGGCGGCTCCTCGGCTTTCTCTTCAGCGTAGCAAGTCGTTCAGCCCCGGTGCGTGGGCGTGCCCACCAGACCCGCAGCGGGGCGCTTTCACCTCAACGATGCGACCCCCAGAACCACCAGACGATCCCCGCGATCAGCGCCAGTCCGATGACGTTGACGAGCACGCTCATGCCGATACTTCCCGATTCCCGTCGGGTTTGAAGAAACGCAGCCGGTTGGCGTTGCTGACCACGGTCACCGACGAGGCCGACATGGCCAGCGCGGCGATGATCGGTGACAGCAGCATGCCGGTGAGCGGATAGAGGATGCCGGCGGCGATGGGGATGCCCAGCACGTTGTAGCCGAACGCGCCCCACAGGTTCTGCTTGATGTTGGTCAGTGCCGCCTGGCTGATGGCGATGGCGTCGGCGACCCCATGGAGCGAGTTGCGCATCAACGCGATGCCGGCCGATTCGATCGCCACGTCGGTACCCTGGCCGATGGCGAAGCCGACGTCGGCGCGGGCCAGTGCCGGGGCGTCGTTGATACCGTCGCCGACCATGCCCACCACCTCGCCGCGTGACTGCAGCTCGGCGATGGCGTCGTGCTTGTCCTCGGGCAGCAGGCCGGCACGGACGTCGTCGATGCCGGCTTCGCGGGCGATCGCCCTGGCGGTGGGTGGGGCGTCGCCGGTGAGCATGACCACCTCGAGCCCGGCGCGCTTGAGCCGGGCGATTGCCGCCACGGCATCGTCGCGCAGCGGATCGGCGACGGCGAACAGTGCCGCGAGGCGGCCGTCGATCGCCAGGTGCAGCACCGTATGGGCACGGGATTCGGCCGCCTCGATCCACGTCCGGCCCGGAGACAGATCGACCCCTTCGGCCTCCATCAGCGCGGCGTTGCCCAGCAGCAGCCGCTCGCCGCCGGCGAGCCGGGCGCTGACGCCGCGCCCGGTCAGGGCGGTGAACTCATGGATCCCGGTCGGCGCGATCTCGCGGGCCTCGACGAAGGCGACCAGCGCCGTGGCCAGCGGATGTTCCGAACCGCGCTCCAGCGCCAGGGCGGCGCCCAGCGCCCGCGACTCGTCGCCGAACACCTGCCAGTCGGTGACCCTGGGGCGGCCCTCGGTGAGGGTGCCGGTCTTGTCGACCACCAGCGTGGTCAGGCGGCTGGCGGTCTGCAGCGCCTCGCCGCTGCGGATCAGCACGCCGTGCTCGGCGGCCTTGCCCACCCCGATCATGGTCGAGATCGGCGTGGCCAGCCCCAGCGCGCAGGGGCAGGCGATGATCAAGACGGTGGTCGCGGCGACCAGCATGTGAGTGAGGCGTGGCTCCGGGCCGACGTTGAACCAGATCAGCGCGGTCAGCACGGCGGCGATCATCACCGCCGGCACGAACACCGCCGCGACCCGGTCGGCCAGCCGGCTGATCGGCGGCCGCGAGTTCTGGGCATCGCGCACCTGCTCGATGATCCGCGACAGCCGGGTGTGCCGGCCCACGCGGGTGGCGCGGTAGACCAGCGAGCCCTGGCCGTTGACGGTACCCGCGGCGACCTCGTCCCCCACGCCCTTGGCCACCGGCATGGGCTCGCCGGTCAGCGTCGATTCGTCGATGTAGCTGTCGCCCTCGACGACCTCGCCGTCCACCGGCAGGCGCTCGCCGGGGCGCACGCGCAGCCGGTCGCCCTCGGCGACGGCATCGATGTCGATGTCGCGCTCCTCGCCGTCGCGGATCACCCGGGCGGTGCGCGGTCGCAGGTCGAGCAGGTGCTTGAGGGCCTGCGAGGTGCGCCCGCGGGCGCGCACCTCGAGTGCCTGACCGACGTTGATCAGGCCGACGATCATCAGCGAGGCCTCGAAGTACAGCGAACGCGCCGCTTCGGGGACCACCCCGGGGGCCAGCGCGACGACCATCGAATAGAGCCAGGCCACGCCGGTGCCCAGCGCGACCAGCATGTCCATGTTCGCCTGGTGGTGACGAAACGCCTTGGCGGCACCGACGAAGAACACCCGGCCGGCGGTGGCCAGCACGCCGAACGTGGCGAGTCCCACCGCGACCCAGAACCCGCGTTCGACGCCCTCGAGGACCGGATGATGGAAGGGCATCGAGGCCATCAGGGCCAGCCCCGGGACCAGCGCGATCGCGGTATCGCGCAGTCGCTGGCGGTATTCGCGGGCCTCGTTGGCCTCGCGCTTGGCCTCGCCGCGCTCGAGGTCCTCGACCACCTCGGCGCCGTAGCCCACGGCCTGTACCGCCCGGATCAGCGCCTCGGGGGAGGCGCGCCCGGTGACCGAGGCAGTGCGACTGGCGAAATTGACCTCGGCGCGCTCGACGCCATCGGTGGCGTCCAGCGCCTGCTGGATGGTGCGCACGCAGCTGGCGCAGGTGATCCCGGACAGCGCCAGCTCGACGCTGCGACGCGCGTCGCCGGCGGGCTCGGCGGCCGGCGCGGCGGTATCGCTCGCGTTGGGCGCATCCTCGGTGGTGGGGGCGTCTGCGGAGGCCTCGCCGCCCGGGGGATAACCCGCTTCGGTCAGGGCGGCGTCGAGCAGGGCATCCGGCAGGTAACTGGCGACGGTCAACCGTTTCTCGGCCGGTTCGCCCTCCACCCGGGCCAGCGGGTCGCGGCCCTGGATCGCCTCGCGCATGCGCTTCACGCAACCCTGACAGGACATGCTCTCGATATGGCGCGTGCGCTTGGTGAAGCGGGCGGGCTCGGCGGTATACCCGGCCTCGGCGATCGCCGCCAGCAGCGACTCACCGTCCAGGCGGCTGGCGACCGTCAGCCATTGATGTGCCGGGTCGCCGTCGACCGTCGCCTCGGCGTCGTGCTGCTGGATGGCGCGACGGATCCTGCCGACGCAGCCCTGGCAACTGACGCCTTGCGTGATGAAGGCATGCGGCGCCCCGTCGGTGGGCGCGGCATCGAAACCGGCCGCGCGGATCGCCGCGACGAGTTCATCGGTGTCATGGGCGGTGGTGACCCGCGCCAGGCGTGTGTCGAGATCGATGACGGTGGTGGCGTCGAGCGCCTCGAGGGCGCGGCGCGTCTTGGCCACGCAGCCGCCGCAGCTCAGCCCGTCGAGGCGAAGCGTGCGTGTCGTGGGCCGGGCCGCGGTGTCAGTCATGCCGTTCTCCCTCCCGTGGGGCGTTCCAGTGCTCGATCAGGCGGCAGATGGTGTGGCCATCGGGGGCGCCGTCGGGCATCTCGGACCAGTTGTTCAGGGCACTCTCCATTCGCGCGGCCAGGCGCTCGAGCTCGACGATGCGCTGGCGAATCTCGGGCAGCCGGGTGGCGAGCAGATCGCGGACCATCGGGCAGGGCGAGTCGCCGTGGTCGGCATGATCGAGGATCTCGCCGATCTCCTTGAGGCTGAAGCCGAGCGTGCGCGCCCGCTGGATAAAGCGCAGTCGGTTGAGCGACGCCTGATCGAAGAGCTGGTAGCCGTTGCCGGGATCGCGCTGCGGTCGCAGCAACCCTTCGCGCGTGTAATGACGTACGGTTTCCGCCGTGACGCCGGCGGTTCTGGCCAGTTCGCCCACTTTCATCGATGTGCCCTCCGTCCGATCCAACTTCAGTGTAAAACCTGGGTGTTACCCAAAGGTCAAGGCAAGAGCTGGCGACCGCAGGATGCCCGCTGACTGCGGCCTGCAGGGCCCTTCGACTAATGGGGGAGAGCCAACGAGGATTGAAACGGACGTTTGTTCTTGACTTGATCTGACCGATCAGCCAAAACGAGGAAGAGCCTCATTGCCCGCCGGGGCAAGACGATCATCACGCCAGTTTGCAATGGGAACCATTATGGACAACAAGATCAACAAGCTCGCCCTCGCCATCGCCGCCGCCTCGACGGTGCTGTCGGGCCAGGCCCTGGCAGGGGGCTTCCAACTGAACGAGCAGAGCGTCAGCGCGCAGGGCTCGGCCTTCGCCGGGCGGACCTCCAACGTCACCGATGCCTCGATCGTGTTCGGCAACCCGGCCGGGATGTCGTTTCTCGAGCGGGCCCAGGTGACCGGCGGCGCGACCTATCTCGACGTGGACAGCGACATCGACGATGCCAGTGGTACCACGGCGCTGGGGACGCCGATCTCGCCGGCCTCCAACGAGGGTGACATGGTCCCCGGCAAGACGATTCCCTTCGGGTACTTCGTGCAGCCGATCAACGACCATCTGCACTTCGGCCTCGGCGTCTATGCGCCGTTCGGGGTGATCACCGACTACGAGGACGACTTCGAGGGGCGCTATTTCGGCAATTACAGCGATGTCGAGGTGGTGACGGTGCAGCCGACGCTGTCGATCAAGTTCAGCGACCAGTTCTCGGCCGGCTTCGGCATCACCTACAACCATATCGAGGGGGAACTGGAGCGGGCGACCTACGGCGGTCCCTTCGGCGATGGCCACGTCAAGGTCAAGGGTGACGACGACGCCTACGGCTTCACCTTCGGCATGATGTACAAGCCGCTGGAGACCACCACCCTCGGTGTGACCTATCGCTCCGACGTCGATTACGGCCTGGAGGGACATCTCGATACCGACAACATCTACGCCGGCGGCGCCGGTCCGCTGCCCGATGCCAGCTACGATGCTTCGCTGGACATCACGCTGCCCGAGACCATCGACTTCTCGGTGACCCATGAGGTCAACGACCGCTGGACGGTGATGGCCGGGGCGGCGCTGGTCAAGTGGAGCAGTTTCGACGAGCTGGTGATCGAGAACGACAGCCCGCTGGGCACGCGGGTCGAGACCCAGGATTACGAGGATGCCTGGCAGTATGCCGTGGGCACGGCCTACCAGCTCACGCCGTCCTGGGTGGTGCGCGCCGGGGTGGCCTACGACGAGTCACCGATCCGCGATTCGGTGCGCACGGTCCGCGTGCCCTCGAGCGATCGCATGATCTACTCGCTGGGGGCGGGCTGGACACCGACGCCGGATCTGACCATCGATGTCGCCTATACCTACCTCAAGGAAGACACCGCCCCGGTCGACGAGACGGCCGCGACCAGCGGCAGTTATCGGGCCGATTACGAGAACTCGGCGCAGGGGTTCGGCGCGCAGCTGACCTACCGCTTCTGAGCGTCTCGCCTCCCACGAGAACCCGGCCGCCCGGCCGGGTTCTCGCGTTCAGGCGGCGGCGTCGATGAAGGCGGCGCGCATCAACTCCCGGGTATAGGCTTCCTGCGGATCGGCGAAGATCGCCTCGGTGGGGCCGCGTTCGACGACGCGGCCTTCCTTCATGACCAGTACGGTGTCGGCCAGCGCCCTGACCACCGACAGGTCGTGGCTGATGAACAGGTAGGTGAGGTCGTGCCGGCGCTGCAGGTCGCGCAGCAGGTCGATCACCGTGACCTGCACCGACCGGTCGAGCGCCGAGGTGGGCTCGTCGAGCAGCAGGAACTGCGGCTTGAGCACCAGGGCGCGGGCGATGGCGATGCGCTGGCGCTGCCCGCCGGAGAACTCGTGGGGGTAGCGGTTGCGCATCGCCGGGTCGAGCGCGACTTCCTTCAGCGCCTCGATCACCTGCGCTTCGCGCTGGCGGCGGTTGAACTCGGGGTGGTGGACGCGCAGCCCCTCGCTGATCACCTCGCCCACCGTCATGCGCGGCGACAGCGAGCCGTACGGATCCTGGAACACCACCTGCATCTTCGCGCGCAGCGGGCGCATGCCGCCGGTGTCGAGCCTGGCGAGGTCGGTCTCGTCGAAGCGGATATCGCCTTGCGAATCCAGCAGACGCAGCAGCGCGCGGCCGAGCGTCGACTTGCCGGAGCCGGATTCGCCGACCACGCCGACGGTCTGGCCGCGGCGCAGGGTCAGGTCGATGCCGCGTACCGCCTCGAAGTACTCGCTGTCGCGGAACAGGCGCTTCTTGATGGGGAAGCGCACGCGCACGTCGCGGGCCTCGAGCAGTACCGGTACGTCGTCGGCGACCGGCTCCTTGTGGCCGTGCGGATCGGCATCGATCAGCATGCGTGTGTAGTCGTGGCGGGGATTGGCGAACACCTCGGCGGTCTCGCCGCTCTCGAGCAGCTCGCCGCGGCGCATCACGCACACCCGGTCGGCGAAGTGGCGCACCACGCTAAGGTCGTGGGTGATGAACAGGATCGCCATGCCGTAGCGTGCCTGAAGGTCCTTGAGCAGGGCGAGGATCTGCGCCTGGACGGTCACGTCGAGGGCGGTGGTGGGTTCGTCGGCGATCAGCAGTTCGGGCTCGCAGGCCAGCGCCATGGCGATCATCACGCGCTGGCGTTGTCCGCCGGAGAGTTCGTAGGGATAGCTGTCGATGCGCCGGGCCGGCTCGGGAATGCCCACCTGTTCGAGCAGTTCGATCACCTTGCCGCGCGCCGCGCGACCCTTGATCCCCTTGTGGCGGGCAAGCACCTCGGCGATCTGCGCGCCGATGCGATGCAGGGGGTTCAGCGAGGTCATCGGCTCCTGAAAGATCATCGAGATGGCATTGCCGCGAATCCGGCGCATGCGGCGCGGCGTGGCCTGGAGCAGGTCCTCGCCCTTGAAGCGGATGGCCCCGGAGGTCGTCGCCAGCTCGGGCAGCAGGCGCATGGCGGCGGTCGAGGAGACCGACTTGCCGGATCCCGACTCGCCGACCAGTGCCAGCGTCTCGCCGGGACGGATGTCGAAGCTCACGCCCTTGACCGCCGAGACGCTGCCGGTGGGCAACTGGAAGTCGACGCTCAGGTTGTCGATTTCGAGAAGTTTGTCAGCCACGGGAACCTCAGCGCGTTTTCGGGTCGAGGGCGTCTCTCAGCCCGTCGCCCAGGAAGTTGAGACAGAACAGCGTCACGGCGAGGAAGATCGACGGCACCAGCAGCATCCAGGGCGCGCCCTGCATGGTGTCGGTGCCTTCCGATATCAGCACGCCCCAGCTGGTCAGCGGCTCCTGCACGCCGAGTCCCAGGAACGACAGGAAGCTTTCGAGCAGGATCACCTTGGGCACGGTGAGGGTGACATAGACGATCACCGGACCGATGGCGTTGGGGATCAGGTGGCGGGTGACGATCTTGCTGTCCTTGACGCCCAGCGCATGGGCGGCCTCGACGAACTCGCGGCGCTTGAGCGAGAGCGTCTGGCCGCGCACGATGCGCGCCATGTCGAGCCATTCCACCGCGCCGATGGCGGCATAGATCAGGAAGATGTTGCGGCCGAACACCACCATCAGCAGGATCACCAGGAACATGAAGGGCAGCGAGTACATGATGTCGACGAAGCGCATCATGAGGTTGTCCAGGCGGCCGCCGACGTAACCGGAGATGGCGCCGTAGAGCACGCCGATCACCAGGCTGACGAAGCTCGCCACCAGCGCCACCGACAGCGACACGCGGCCGCCGTAGAGGGTCCGCGTGAGCAGGTCACGGCCGTTGGCGTCGGTGCCCAGGAAGTGGCCGCCCTCGAGGCTCGGCGGGGCGGTGAAGGCATTCCAGTCGACTTCGGCGAGCCCCCAGGGCAGGACCAGGGGCCCCAGCACGCAGACCGTGGCGATCACGATCAGCAGTATCAGGCTGACCATCGCCGCGCGGTTCTGCTTGAGTCGCCGCCAGGCGTCGCGGGTCAGGCTCTCGCCGGCCACCGCGCCGGCCTCGGGATCGGGTTCGGCGGGCGGGTTGGGTCCGCCGGGCGGCGTCCCGCCGGGCGGCATTCGGGGCCCGCTGTAGGGCGTGGTATCCGTGGTCATCGTCGTTCCTCGCCGGTCAGTCGTAGCGGATTTGCGGGTCGAGCGCCGAGTAGGCCAGATCGACGAGCAGGTTCATGAGCACGATCAGCGCGCCGTAAAACACCACCGTGCCCATCACCAGGGTGTAGTCGCGGTTGAGCGCGCCCTGGACGAAGTAGCGGCCGATGCCGGGGATACCGAAGATCTGTTCGATCACCACCGAGCCGGTGATGATGCCGGCGATCGCCGGGCCCAGATAGGAGGTGACCGGCAGCAGCGCCGGGCGGATGGCATGGCGCAGGATCACCTGCGACTCGGAAAGCCCCTTGGCGCGAGCGGTGCGGATGTAGTGGCTGCCCAGCACCTCGATCATGCTGGCGCGCATCATGCGGGCGATGTAGGCGATCTGCTGAATCGACAGGGCGATCACCGGCAGCACCAGATTGGGCCATGCGCCGCCGTTCCAGCCGCCGGCGGGCAGCCAGGCGAGCAGCACGCCGAACACCAGGGCGAGTATCGGGGCGATGACGAAGTTGGGGATGGCAATGCCCGCCAGCGCGGCGCCCATCACCGCATAATCGATCGCCGAGTTGCGCCGGATCGCGGCGATGACGCCCAGCGGCAGGCCCAGCAGCAGGGCCAGCAGGATCGCCAGGCCGCCGATCTCCAGGCTCACCGGGAAGCCCTGCAGGATCAGCTCGCTGACCGAGAAGTCCTTGTACTTGAACGACGGGCCGAAGTCCCCCTGGAGCAGGTTGCCCATGTAGCGCAGATACTGCATGGGCAGCGGCTCGTCGAGGTGATAGGCCGCCTCGAGGTTGGCCTCGATCTCCGGCGGCAGCTGACGCTCGCCGTCGAAGGGACCGCCCGGCGCGATGCGCATCAGGAAGAACGAGATGGTGATCACGATCAGCAGCGTGGGAATCGCCTGCAGCAGGCGCTTCAGCGTGTAGCTCAGCATGTCGGGCTCCCTGGCGCGCCATGACGAGGGCGCCCGACATCGGTCGCTGGGAGGAGTCGATAAAGCACGGGATCAGTCCTCGATCTGGATGTAACGAAGCGGGTGAACGTCGGTCGGTGTCGACTGCCAGCCCGTGATGCCGGGGGCCACCAGGTGGGCACTGACGTAATCGTAGAGCGGCAGCAGGGCGTAGTCGTCGAGCAGGCGCTGCTCGGCCCGAGTCATCAGCCGGGCTCGGGCCGCCGGGTCGAGCGTCTGCGTGCTGCGCTCGACCAGGGCGTCGTAGTCGGCGTCGTGATAGCCGCTGCTGCGTGCGGCGCTGCCGCCGTCGGCATAGGCGTTGAGGAAGTCATAGGGGTCGTCGACGGTGGCGGCCATGCCGTAACGCGCGACCTGGAAGTCGCCGGCGGCGACCGCCGCGTAGTGCACCGCGGCCTCGCTGTTGATCAGGTCGACCTCGACACCCAGCGGCTTCCACATCGCCGCCACCGCCACGGCGATCTTCTTGTGATCCTCGAGGGTGTTGTAGCGCAGGGTCAGCGGCAACGGATGCTCGGGACCGTAGCCGGCCTCGCGCATCAGGGCCTGGGCGCGTTGCAGGCGCGCCTCCGGCGATTCCTCGGCGAAGGCCATGCGGCCCCGGGTGCCGCCGGCGGTGGCGCGCGGCACGTACCAATAGCTGCTGCGCTGGCCCATGCCCAGCAGTTGCTGGGTGATCACGTCGCGGCGCACGGCGAGATTGAGCGCCTCGCGGACGCGCGGGTCGGCGAGGGGCTGGCCGTCGCGCAGGTTGAACATGTAGAAGTACTCGGCGACCAGCGGGCCGACGCGCAGGGCGTCGCCGAGGTGCTGCTTCACCCAGTCGAACTTCGCCGCCGGCACTCCCGAGTAGGCGATGTCGAGTTCACCGCTGCGAAAGCGGTTGAGCGCCGCCCCGGCGTCGTCGATCGGATAGAAGGTCGCGCCGTCGAGGGCCACGCTGTCGGCGGCGTAGAAACGCGGATTCCTCGCCACGCGCACGAAGGCCTGCGGTCGCCACGCCTCGAGGGTGAAGGCCCCGCTCGACACCAGGGCGCCTGGCTCGGTCCAGGCCGTGCCGACGCGTTCGATCAGGTGCTCGGGCAGTGGTGCCGCCTCGCTCATCGCCAGGGCCTGGAGGAAATAGGCGGCGGGCTGGTCGAGGTGGACGACCAGGGTACGGTCGTCGGGCGCCGAGACGCCGAGCGTCGCCGGTTCGGCCTTGCCGGTGTTCACCGCCCGGGCATTGTGGATCGCGTAATAGAGGTTGGCGTTGTGATTGGCGGTGGCCGGCGCGAGCAGGCGGCGCAGCGCGAACACGGCATCGTTGGCGGTGATCGGCTCGCCGTCGGACCACCGGGCGTCGCGCAGGTGAAAGGTGTAGACGGTACCGTCGTCGCTGATCCGCCACGACTCGGCGAGCCCGGGCACCAGGCTGCCGTCCACGTCATAATCGATCAGGCGGTCGAACAGCGACCGGGTGATGCGCGTCTCCCAGGCGCCGCTGGTCTTCTGCGGGTCCAGGGTGCCGGGCTCGGCGCCATTGCCGATGGCCAGGGTGGCGGCCGGCGCACCGCTCGCCATGGCGGCGGCAGTGCCGGCCAGCAGTAGCGCGGGAATCAGGCGGCGAAAGGACATGGTCGGTTTCCCACTCGAGGACGACGACCCCGGCCCGGACGTCGCCGGGCCGGGGAGACAGCGGCTCACTCCGTGAACGACACCCAGCGCGAGGGGTGATCGTCCTCGGCGTTGTCCTGCCAGCCTTCGAGCGCGGGATTGACCAGGTTGCGGGTGACGTAGAACAGCAACGGGGCCAGGGCGTAATCGTCCAGTGCCACGTTTTCGGCCTTCTGAAGAAGCTGTTGACGCTTGTCGAGATCCTGCGTGTTAGCGGCCTGATCGAGCAGCTTGTCGTACTCGGGGTTGGAGTAGGCACCATAGTTGTTGCCGACACCGCTGCGCAGCAGGGTCAGGAAGTTCTCGGCGTCGTTGTAGTCGGCGATCCAGCCGGCGCGGGCGATGTCGAAGTCGCCTTGCTGAATGGTCTGATAATGGACGGTGGCCTCGGCATTGGTCATCTCGATTTCGACACCGAGGGGTTTCCACATCGCCGCCAGGGCGATGGCGATCTTCTTGTGCTCGTCGCTGGTATTGTATCGCAGCTGCAGGTGCAGCGGCTTGTCGGGGCCGTAGCCGGCTTCCTTGATCAGTTGCTTGGCCTTGGCCAGGCGCTCCTGATAGTCGCCATCGACGCCGTCCATATGCTGGACGTCGTAATGGCTGGTGCCGGGCGGCACCAGCGAGTAGGCATCCTTGAAGCTGCCGGCCATGATCTGTTCGGAAAGCACCTTGCGACGGACCACCAGGTTGAGCGCTTCCCGGACGCGCTCGTCCGCCGTTGGGCGACCCTCGCGGTTGTTGAGCACGTAGTAATAGGAGCCCAGCATCGGGCTCAGATGGGTAGCGTCGGGTAGATTGTCCTTGAGCCATTGATAACGGCTCGAGGGATAGTCACGAATGATGTCCAGTTCGCCGGCGCGGAAGCGCGAGATGGCGGCGTTGCGGTCCTCGGCGTTGAAGTAGTTGACGCCGTCGAGGGAAACGTCGGCGGCGTCATAGTACTCGGGATTCTTCTCGACGCTGATGCGTGACTGCGAGACCCACTCGACCGGCTTGAAGGCCCCGTTGGTGACGATATTGTCCACCTTGACCCACTGCTTGCCATACGCCTCGACGGCGTGCTTTGGCAATGGGTAGGCGGTGTAGTGGGTGAGTAATTGCAGAAAGAACGGCGTTGGTGACTCGAGTGTGACCTTGAGTGTCTTGCCGTCGTCCAGCGATTCTGCGCCGATGGCATCGAGGGGCTTGTCACCGGTGTTGATGGCTTCGGCGTTCTCGATCGGGTAGAGCAGGTAAGCGTATTTCGAGGCGCTCTTGGGATCGAGCAGATGCTGCCAGCCGAACACGAAGTCCTCGGCGGTGACCGGCTCGCCGTCGGACCACTTGGCATCGTCGCGCAGGTGGAAGGTGTAGGTCTTGCCGTCGTCGGAGATCTCCCAGTCGGTGGCCATGCCGGGCAGGACCTCACCCTTGGGGTTCTCCTTGAGCAGCCCTTCGTAGACGTCCATGAGGATCTGCGATTCCCAGACCCCACCCGAGACCTGTGAGGTATCGAAGGAGGCGAGTTCACCCATGACCCCGATGTTGAGGGTCTGGGCCTGGAGCGGCCCGGCCAGCGCGGCGGAGGATAGGGCGATGGCGGCGATCAGGGTATGACGTTTCAGACGCATTGGAATTCCCGGGTGTTGTTGTTGTCCCGATGACGTTCGCAGGCCGGGCAGACGCCGCGACGGGGGACAACCGGCCCCCGGGCGTCGCCTTGTCTTATGCTTAGCAGGCTCGCGAACCCGTGATTCATCAGACCATCGCTCACCCGAATCGGGGAGTCCATTTGGAATTTTGCATGAGTGTTTCAAAAATCGCATAGCGCCATGGCAAGGACCGATCGCCCCGCGCAGCCAGGCGGGGCGATTGTGAGAAAATTCACATGTCGGTCAGTCGCCGATATGGACCCAGCGGGAGGGGTGCATGTTCAGGGCGTTGTCGTGCCAGCCGTCGAGTGCCGGGTCGACCAGGTTGCGCGAGGTATAGACGTAGATCGGTGTCAGCGGGTAGTCGGCTAGACCGATGCGCTCGGCGTGTTCCATCAACGCTTCGCGCTCGTCGGCGTCCTGGGTGACGTCGGACTCGGCCATCAGGGCGTCGTACTGGTCGTTCTGATAGTCGCCGTAGTTGTTGCTTTCGGCCGAGAGCAACTGCAGGAAGTTCTGGGCGTCGTCGTAGCTGGAGATCCAGGCCGCGCGGGCGACCTGGAAGTCGCCGGCCATCAGGTCCTCGTAGTGCACGCTGGCTTCGGTGTGGCGGAGTTCGGCCTCGACCCCCAGCGGTTTCCACATCGCGGCGATCGCCACGGCGATCTGACGGTGCTCGTCGCCGCTGTTGTAGCGCAGCGTGAGGTGCAGGGGATGATCGGGGTCGTAGCCGGCCTCCTTCATCAACTGCCGGGCGCGCGCCTGACGCTCGTCGATGGGCTGCTGCAGGCCGGGCTGCGGCTGCGGCTGGTAGTGGTCGGTACCGGTCGGCACCAGGGCGTAGGCGGGCTCCACGGCTCCCTCGAGCAACTGGTCGGCGATCACCTCGCGGCGGATCGCCAGGCTCAGGGCCTCACGGATGCGCGGGTCGGCCACCGGCGAGTCGTCGGCGAGATTGAAGACGTAATAGTAGGTGCCCAGCGAGGGCGCCAGGTGGGTGGCTTCGGGCAGGTTCTCCTCGAGCCAGGGGTAGCGCGCCGCCGGGTAGTCGCGCAGGATGTCGAGCTCGCCGGCGCGGAAGCGCTGGATGCCGGCCTGCTTGTCCTCCATGGGGTGGAAGTCGACGCCGTCCAGAGTGACCGCGTCGGCGTCGTGGTAGCGGGGGTTCTTGACGGTCTCGAGGGTGCTATTGGACACCCAGTCGACCGGCTTGAAGGCGCCGTTGACGACGATGTTGGCCGGTTTGCTCCAGGCATCGCCGTAGCGCTCGACGGCGTGCTCGGGCAGCGGGTAGCCGAACGGCAGCACCAGGGTCTTGAAGAAGTAGGCGGCGGGCTCTGCCAGCGTCAGGCGCAATGTCCGGCCGTCGTCCAGCGACTCGGCACCCAGGGCGTCGAGCGGCTTGTCCCCGCTGTTGATGGCGCGGGCATTGACCAGCGGATAGAGGCGGTGGGCGTAGTTCGAGGCGGTCGCCGGGTCGAGCTGATGGCGAAAGGCGAACACGAAATCGTCGGCGGTGACCGGCTCGCCGTCGGACCACTCGGCGTCGCGCAGGTGAAAGGTATAGACGGTGCCGTCGTCGGAGATCTCCCAGTCGCTGGCCATGCCCGGAATCATCCGGCCGTCGGCGTCGATCGCCACCAGGCCCTCGAAGATATCGCGCAGCACGTCTTCCTCCCAGACGCCGCCGGTGACCCGGGCCGGGCTCAGCGAGCTGGGCGAGCCGGAGATGCCGATGTTGAGTGTCTGGGCCTGGAGCGAGAGCGAGGTCATACTGGCCGCGACGGCGAGCGCGGTGGCAAGACGAGTCGGTGACATGGATGCGGTTTCCTTGGATGAGCGTCGATGCCCTCAACCTTAGCGTATCCGCGAAGGCGACACAGGCCCTGTCGCGAGGCGGGTCGTCGCCAGGCGCGTCGGGGGCGCGTCTGGGCTGCGTTATTCCCCTTTGCCGGCCGACGCGCCACGCCGCGGGGACCCGCCGTCTCCGCGGGGCAGGATGACGCCTCACGGCGGTTTGGCTACAATGTCGGCCCTTGATCGCCGCGCCCGGCGTGGCCGGCGACGTCTTCACGCGGCTTTCGCACGTCGAGAAGGATCACCATGCAAGAGATCAATCCGATCAACCATCTCATCAAGGACCTGTCCGAGCGGACAGACGTCCTGAGGGGGTATCTTTGACTATGCCGAGAAGAAGGATCGGCTAGAAGAGGTCACCCGCGAGCTCGAGAACCCCGACGTCTGGAATGATCCCGACTACGCCCAGAAGCTCGGCAAGGAGCGGGCCAGTCTCGAGCAGATCGTCGCCACCATCGACGAGCTCGACAAGGGGCTCGCCGACAATCGCGAGCTGCTCGAGCTGGCGGTGATGGAAGAGGACGACGCCACCGTCGACGAGGTCAACCGGGAGCTCGGTCAGCTCGAGACGGCGCTGGAGAAGCTCGAGTTCCGGCGCATGTTCTCCGGCGAGATGGACGAGAACAACGCCTATCTCGACATCCAGGCCGGTTCCGGCGGTACCGAGGCCCAGGACTGGGCCAACATGCTGCTGCGCATGTACCTGCGCTGGGCCGAGCATCACGGTTTCAAGGCCGAGATCACCGAGCTGTCCGGCGGTGAGGTGGCGGGCATCAAGTCGGCGACCATTCACGTGCAGGGCGAGTACGCCTTCGGCTGGCTGCGCACCGAGACCGGTGTGCACCGACTGGTGCGCAAGAGTCCGTTCGATTCCGGCGGGCGTCGTCACACCTCGTTCGCCTCGGTGTTCCTGTCGCCGGAGATCGACGACAGCTTCGAGGTCGAGATCAATCCGGCCGACCTGCGCGTCGACACCTACCGTTCCAGCGGCGCCGGCGGCCAGCACGTCAACACCACCGATTCCGCGGTGCGTATCACCCACGAGCCGTCGGGCATCGTGGTGTCGTGTCAGAGTCAGCGCAGTCAGCACGCCAACCGCGACTTCGCCATGAAGCAGCTCAAGGCGAAGCTGTGGGAACTGGAGATGCAGAAGCGCAACGCCGCCAAGCAGGAGGCGGAGGAGAGCAAGGCCGACATCGGCTGGGGCAGCCAGATCCGCTCCTACGTGCTCGACGACCAGCGCATCAAGGACCTGCGGACCAGCGTGCAGACCAGCAACTGCGAGAAGGTGCTGGACGGGGATCTGGATCAGTTCATTGTAGCCAGCCTCAAACAAGGCCTTTGAGCGACGCTATTGCGCTCGACGAGGCGGTGTTGCGGCGCTGCTCATCATGCTCATGGACAACCGCGTCCACTGCGCTGATTCGCATCGCCGCGCCTTGCCTCGTCGTCGCTCATGACGCGTCTCGACCTGGGTGGCACCTTCATCGCGCCACAATCGATAGCGACCTTCCATAGACAGGCATAACCATGGCGAACCAGGACAACCAAGCGGCCGTCGAGGGCCAGGACGAGAACCGCCTGATCGCGGAGCGGCGCGCCAAGCTGGCGGCGCGCCGCGAGCAGGCCGCCGAGCGCGGCACGAGTGTCTTCCCCAACGATTTCCGGCGCGACAGCGCCGCCGCCGAGCTGCAGGCGGAACTGGGCGACAAGGACAAGGAGGCACTCGAGGCGCTGGATCGCCAGGCCGCGGTGGCCGGGCGGATCATGCGCAAGCGCGGGCCCTTCATCGTCATCCAGGACGTCTCCGGGCAGATCCAGCTCTACGTCGACAAGAAAGGGCTGCCGGCCGAGGTGCTCGACGACGTCAAGGGCTGGGACATCGGCGACATCGTCGCCGGGCGCGGCCCGGTCCACAAGTCCGGCAAGGGCGACCTGTACGTCAAGATGGACGATGCCCGGCTGCTGACCAAGAGCCTGCGGCCGCTGCCCGACAAGTTCCATGGCCTCACCGACCAGGAATCGCGCTATCGCCAGCGCTACGTCGACCTGATCATGAACGCCGACTCGCGGCGGGTGTTCGAGACCCGCGCCCGGGTGATCAGCGCCATGCGCCGGTTCTTCGAGGATCACGGCTTCATGGAGGTCGAGACGCCGATGCTGCAGCCGATCCCTGGCGGCGCCACGGCCCGGCCGTTCATCACCCACCACAATGCGCTGGACATCGACATGTACCTGCGCATCGCCCCCGAGCTCTATCTCAAGCGGCTGGTGGTGGGCGGCTTCGAGCGGGTCTTCGAGATCAACCGCAACTTCCGCAACGAGGGGCTGTCGACGCGGCACAACCCCGAGTTCACCATGATCGAGTTCTACCAGGCCTACGCGGACTACCATGACCTGATGGACCTCACCGAGGCCATGCTGCGCGAGGTCACCCAGCGCGTGCTCGGCACCACCATCGTGACCAACACCGTGCGCGATGCCGAGGGCGAGGTGCTGGAGAGCGTCGAGTACGATTTCGGCCAGCGGTTGCGCCGGCTGAGCGTGTTCGACGCCATTCTCGAGTACAACCCCGAGATCCGCGCCGAGGCACTGGCCGACGAGTCCGCCGCCCGCCAGATTGCCGAACGCCTGGACATCGACGTCAAGGATGGCTGGGGGCTGGGCAAGGTGCAGATCGAGATCTTCGAGAAGACCGTCGAACACCGTCTTCAGGAGCCGACCTTCATCACCGACTACCCGACCGAGGTCAGCCCGCTGGCACGGCGCAAGGATAGCGATCCCTTCGTCACCGACCGCTTCGAGTTCTTCGTCGGCGGGCGCGAGATCGCCAACGGCTTCTCGGAGCTCAACGACGCCGAGGATCAGGCCGAGCGTTTCGCCGCCCAGGCCGCCGAGAAGGACGCCGGCGATCTCGAGGCGATGTATTACGATGCCGACTACATTCGTGCGCTCGAGCACGGCCTGCCGCCCACCGCGGGCGAGGGCATCGGCATCGACCGGCTGGTGATGCTGCTCACCGACAGCGCCTCGATCCGCGACGTGCTGCTGTTCCCGGCCATGCGCCCTGCCGCGGACTGAAGGCGCGGCGCGGGGATTCGCTTTGCTCATGTACAACCTCGTACATTCCGCCAGCGACTCCCCGTGCGCCCTGGCGCTAGCTCGCCGCCTTCTGCGATATCCGGCGGGTCGCTCGCTCCCGCCCGAGGCGGCTCGCTCGGGAAGTATTGGTAAGGGGCGCGCCGAACGCCCATAATGATCGGCGTTTTACTGGCGCGGCACATCCGTCGCGGCACCTTCGAGGAGAGTCCCGATGAAACTGCTCAACCGCTCCGCGCTGAGCGTCAAGCCCACCCAGGCGTTCGTGGACTGGGTCAACTCGCTGGAGCCGACCGTCGGCGAGGACGACCTGACGCTCGACGATGTCGACCGCGAGAGCACGGTGTACCTGATTCCCGAGATGGATACCCCGGAAGCGCTCCAGGCCTACGTGCGCGAGCGCTACATGGACATCCTCGAGAACGAGCTGCGGGCCTGGGAGGAAGACACGCGGCAGTGGCCGCAGACCCTGGACTGGCCGCTCTTCGAGCGCTTTCTCAACGTCGAGCACAGCTATCTGGCGCTGGACCTCGAGGACGAGGAGCCGATCGAGATCTCCGACATCGACGACGAACTGCTGATGGAAACCGACGAGGACTGATGCATCGGTGAGTGGTTCGCGACACCCCCACGCCTTTCTGCCCCTTTCGTGCGCTGACGGCCGTCGGATTCGCCCGGCGTGCTGATGCGCCGCCTGTTCGAGACCCGGCCCGGCGATGACGGGTTGCCCGGCCCTCAGCGGCGCTGGGCGCTGCTGGTCATGGTGCTGGGCACGCTGATGGCGGTCTTCGACGGCGGCATCGTCAACATCGCCCTGCCCACGCTGGCCCGCGAGCTCGACATCAGCGGCTCCCGCGCGGTGTGGATCACCAATGTCTACCAGCTGGTCAGCGCCTCGTCGCTGCTGGCCTTCGCCGCCCTGAGCCGGCTCGTCGGGCGTCACCGGCTGTACATCGGCGGGCTGGCGGTGTTCACCCTGGCCTCGCTGGCCTGCGCGCTGTCGCGGGATTTCGCCTGGCTGGTGGGGTCGCGCGTGGTGCAGGGGCTGGGCGCGGCGGCGATGCTCTCCATCGGTCCGTCGATGTACCGGGTGATCTTCCCCGCGCGGCTGCTCGGCTCGGCGATCGGCGTCGGCGCTCTGGTGGTGGCGTTCGGCATCGCCTTCGGTCCGTCGCTGGGTGGCGGTATCCTCTATCTGGCCAGTTGGCCCTGGCTGTTCGCCATCAACGTGCCGATCGGCATTGCCGCCTTCCTGCTGGCGCTCAAGGCGTTGCCGCGGGAGGCCGCCGAAGCGGGGCGCTTCGACTGGCCCGGGGCGCTGCTGTCGGCGGCGATGGTGTCGAGCTTCGTGTTCGCCCTCGACAAGCTGGGCCATGGCGGTTTGCGCCTCGGTGCCCTGGCGCCGCTGGCGTTGAGTGTGGTCTGCCTGGTCGCCTTCGTCTGGCGCCAGCGGCGGGCCGTCACCCCGTTGGTGCCGCTGGTGATGTTCCGCGAGGTGCGCTTCAGCGTGGCGGCGATGATCTCGATGCTGGCGTTCATCGCCCAGGGGGCCTCGTTCGTCGGCCTGCCGTTTTTGTTCCAGACCGTGATGGGGCTCAGCCCGATCGCCTCGGCGGTCCTCTTCACCCCCTGGCCGCTGGCGCTGATGGTTACCGGGCCCTTCGCCGGGCGCCTGGCGGATCGCTTCAACCCCACGGCGATCTCCTCGCTGGGGCTGGCGCTGTTCCTGCTGGGGATGCTGTCGCTGGCGCTGCTGGGCGAGGCCGCCGCGACCGGCGACATCGTCTGGCGGGTGGCGCTGTGCGGCATCGGTTACGGCATCTTCCAGGCCCCCAACAACCGCGAGATGATCGGCAGCGTGCCGATGGCCTACAGCGCCAACGCCTCGGGTGTGCTGGCCTCGGTGCGCACCTTCGGTCAGGCGGTGGGTACCGCGCTGGTGGGGCTGGTCCTGGCGCTGTCGTTCGGCTCCCTGACCCTGGCGCTGTGGCTGGGGGTGGCCAGCGTCGCCCTGGGCCTGGGGCTGAGTCTATGGCGGATTCCGCTGGCACGCCGTAACTGATACGTCCGGTCGTCGCTTATCGCCGGTGGGCGCGAGACGTTACAATGATCGCCATCGATTCAGGAGGAATCTCCATGAGTGTTCAGGCACGCATCGAAGACAAGCTACGCGAACTCGAACCCGTGCATCTGGTCGTCGAGAACGAGAGTCACATGCACCATGTGCCACCCGATTCCGAGACGCACTTCAAGGTGACGCTGGTGTCGTCGCGTTTCGAGGGGCTGATGCCGGTGAAGCGCCATCAGCAGATCTATGCCGCGCTGGCCGAGGAGCTTTCCGGTCCCGTCCACGCCCTGGCGCTGCATCTCTACACGCCGGCGGAGTGGGAGGCCCGTGGCAACGCGCGTCCCGATTCGCCCAACTGCCGAGGTGGCGGTGGCCGCTGACGCCGGCTCGCGCGCGCTGGGCGAACCGCAGCGCGCCCAGTACCTCGAGGCCATGGGGCTGACGCCCTGGGTCAGTCGCTACCGGCTGCCCAACGCGCTGGAAACCCCCGAGTGCGACTGGCAAGCCCCGGCGGCCGAGCCGCAGACGCCGCCCGCCCAGCGCCTGCATGCCCTGCTCGATGCGCCGGCGACGCCGGCTTCCGACCCGGCCCCCGCCGAAACGGCGCCGCCGCGGCCCGCCCGGGCGCCGGTCAAGCGCGCCCGGGCCCTGCTCGGCGAGACCCCGGCCGACGACACCTCGCACGCCCCCGACACCCGGGAAGCGCCCGTCGCCACGGCGGCGCCTTCCGCCGAGCCCTCGCGGCAGGAGCCGCTGCGCTTCACCCTGCAGGTCGCCGCGCTCGATGGCCGCTGGCTGGTCGTGCAGCCGGGCGAGGCCGCGCCCGACGGCCAGGCACTGACGCTTTTCGCCAACCTGCTGCGGGCCGGCGGCATCGAACTGGCCGGCCCTCCCGACTTTCAGCACTTCCGCTGGCCGCTGATGCCGGACATTCCCGCCGAAGCGCCACTGGAGGAGGCCCGCGATGGCCTGCGCGCCTTCATCGAGGGCCGTCGCCGGCGTGGCTGGAACCCTGAACGGGTGCTGCTGTTCGGCGCCGACGAGACGCTCGCGCGGGTGCTCGACCTGGCGGACGATCGCAGCGGCCTGCTGGGCCTTCCGGTCTGGCAGAGCGTGTCGCTGGCCGAGCTGAGCCGCTCGGCCAGCGCCAAGCGCGATCTCTGGCCACGGCTCGCCGAGTGGCGAGACGCCTGGCATCACCCCGGCGCCGAGCCGGCGAGTGACGCATGAGCGACGCCCTGAGACGCCTGACGCCCGACGACCTGGCGGCACTGGTCGCGTTGGAAAGCGCTGGGCAACCCCACCCGTGGCGCGAGGCGACGCTCGCCGCGGCGCTAGCGGATCCCGGCTACGAACTCTGGGGGGTGGTGGACGACACGCAGACGCTGATCGGGTATGCGGCCCTCTCCCGCCTGCCGTTCGATGCCGAACTCCAGGCGATCACCGTCGCCCCGGCGGCGCGCCGTCGCGGTATCGCCAGCAGGTTGCTCGAGCGTGTGCTCGCGCGGGCCGCGGGCTGGGGCAGCGAACGGCTGTTGCTCGAGGTGCGCGAATCCAACCTGGCGGCGCGGAGCCTGTACGCGGCACTGGGCTTTGGGGTCGATGGGCGTCGCCGTGGCTATTATCCGCTGCCGGACGGCGGTAGCGAGGCGGCGGTGCTGATGTCGCGTGCGCTCTCACCCACAGCGGGCTGAGGCAGGCGTCGGCAGGGCAGGGGCAGGGAGGTCGAGCGCCGCGGCGGGCGACGCTCGCAAGACGGGAAAACGCGGGCCGGGGCGGATCAGGAAAGGCTGGCGGTCTCGTTGCTCTCGAGTTCGCGGAACTTTTCCAGCAGGGCGCTCAGGCGCCGCTCCCACTCGTCGTGCTCCTGCTTGAGGCGGGCGTTCTCCTCGCGCAGTTCCTCGGCTTCCATCTTGAGCATCTCGAGCGACTCGACGGCGTTGGTGACCTTCTGTTCGAGCTGGTTGAAAAGTTCGCTGCTCATGCGTTTCTCCTGGTCGCTGCTTGCAGTGTCTGGGGCCTTGACAGGGGCCAGCGTACGCCGTGGCACGAGGCTCAGCAAGCGTCGCCCGGCGGCGACGCCAGACGGTGATAGAGCCGGCCGCGGGTGTCGCCGGCGCGTACCTCGCGGTGCAGCGACCAGGCCCCCGGCAGGTTCGGTTCGAGCTCGCTCTCGTGCTCGACGTAGACCCAGGCCCCGGCGGCCAGCCAGCCGCCGCTTTCCAGGGCCGCACAGGTCGGTTCCAGATACCCCTGGCGAAACGGCGGGTCGAGGAAGACCAGCTCGAAGGGGGTCGCCGGGCCGGCGAGATAGGCTTGCGTGTCGCCGCCCACCACGCGGGCCTCGACCCCCAGCGTGACCACGTTGGCTTCCAGGGCGCGGGCCACCGCCGGCTGCGCCTCGACGAACACCGCCTGCGCCGCACCGCGTGACAGGGCCTCGAGACCCAGCGCACCGGTGCCGGCGTAGAGATCCAGCACGCGCCGCCCGGCGAGCTCGAAGGCCAGCCAGTTGAACAGCGTTTCGCGGACGCGGTCGGGGGTGGGGCGTAACCCGGGACTGTCGGGCACGCTCAACAGGCGACGCTTGAAGCGCCCGCCGATGATGCGCAGCTTGCCGCCGCGCGGCGACGTGGCCCGGTCGGTGCGCCGCGGCGCGGGCTTGCGGGAACGATGACGACTCATGGTCGGCGGATTGTACGCGCGCCGTGTCCACAGTGGTAGCGGGCGGTGTTAGGATACCGGCATCGTTTTCCTTCCCGGTCAAGACTGCCCATGTTCGGTTTTTTCAAGCGCAAGAAGACACAGCAGGACCCCGCGGCGCGTGACGACGCGCGGGAGGCCTCGGTCGACGAGACCGAGGTCGAGGAGGCCGCCGAACGCGGCGAGTCCGACGCGGCCGAGGCGCCGGTTCACGAGGTCGACCCGCAGCGTGAGCCGGCGGCCGCCTATTCCCCTGACACGCTCGAGCAGACCGCGGCCCGTGAGGCCCTCGACGGTGATGTCGCCACCGGCGAGGCGCGCAGCGCACTCGACGAGACGCCGGCCGTCGCGCCTGGCGAGTCGCTGGCCGAGCCGGCCGCGCCCAGCGCGGACGAGCGCCGTGCCGAGGCGGCCCACGAGCCCGCCGACTCGCTGGGCGACCCGGCGGCGCCGGATGACGCCGAGGCCCCCGGGCGCGAAACCGAAACCGTCGAGTCCGTCGAGGTCAGCGAACCCGCGCAGGCCAACGACGACGACGCGCCCGAGGCCGATCATGCCACCGCCGGTCGCGACAAGCCGCGCGGCGAGAAGAAGGGCTGGCTGGCGCGCATCCGTGCCGGGCTCGGCAAGACCCGCGCCAATCTCACCGAGGGCCTCGCCGATCTATTTCTGGGCAAGAAGCAGATCGACGACGACCTGATGGAGGACCTCGAGACCCAGTTGCTGATGGCCGACGTGGGCATCGAGGCCACCACCGAGATCATCGACAACCTCACCGAGCGCGTCTCGCGCAAGGAACTCAAGGACCCGCAGGCGCTGTTCCAGGCGTTGCAGGAGGAGTTGACCACCCTGCTCGCGCCGGTGACCACGCCGCTCGCCCTGCCGCCCAAGGGCGAAGGGCCGTTCGTGATCCTGATGGTCGGCGTCAACGGCGTGGGCAAGACCACCACCATCGGCAAGCTGACCCAGCGCTTCCAGAACGAGGGGCGCAGCGTGATGCTCGCCGCCGGCGACACCTTCCGCGCCGCGGCGGTGGAACAGCTCAAGGTATGGGGCGAGCGCAACCGGGTGCCGGTGATTGCCCAGCACACCGGCGCCGACAGCGCCTCGGTGATCTACGATGCCCTGGCCGCCGCCAAGGCGCGCGGCGTCGACGTGCTGATCGCCGATACCGCCGGACGGCTGCACAACAAGAGCCATCTGATGGAGGAGCTCAAGAAGGTCCAGCGGGTGATGGCCAAGCTCGATGCGCAGGCCCCGCACGAAGTGATGCTGGTGCTCGATGCCGGCACCGGCCAGAACGCGCTGTCCCAGGCGCAGACCTTCAACGAGGCGATCCCGGTCACCGGCATTACCCTGACCAAGCTCGACGGTACCGCCAAGGGCGGGATCATCTTCGCGCTGGCCAAGCAGCTGGCGACGCCGATCCGTTTCATCGGCGTCGGCGAGACGCTCGACGATCTGCGGCCCTTCGCCGCCGAGGACTTCGTGACGGCGCTGTTCGATCGCGACGCGTCGGCGGAATCGTGAGCGCATGATCGCCTTCGAGCACGTCGGCAAACGCTACGGCGGACGTTTCGAGGCGCTGGCCGACATCGACTTCCGGGTCGAGCGCGGCGAGATGCTGTTTCTCACCGGCCACTCCGGGGCCGGCAAGAGTTCGCTGCTGCGCCTGATCATGCGCCTGGAGCGGCCGTCGCGGGGGCGGCTGCTGATCGCCGGCTACGACATCGACCGGCTGCACATCAGCCAGGTGCCCTATTACCGCCGCCAGATCGGCGTGGTCTTCCAGGACCACCAGTTGCTCTTCGACCGCGACGTCTTCGCCAACGTCGCCCTGCCGCTGGAGATCCAGGGCTTCGAGCCCCGCGAGGCCGCTCGCCGGGTGCGCGCCGCGCTCGACAAGGTGGGCCTGCTCCATCGCGAGCGGGCGCTGCCCGTCGAGCTTTCCAGCGGCGAGCAGCAGCGCGTGGGGATAGCCCGGGCGGTGGTCAACAAGCCGCCGCTGCTGCTCGCCGACGAGCCCACCGGCAACCTCGATCCGCAGTTGTCCGCCGACATCATGCGGCTGTTCGAGGAGTTCAACCGCATCGGCACCACGGTGATGATCGCCAGTCACGACCTGGCGCTGATCGCGCGATTGCGCCATCGGGTGCTGCGCTTGCGCGAGGGGCGGCTGGTCAGCGACGAACAGGTCAGCGACGGAGGAGCGCCATGAGCCCGCCACCCACGCCCCAGGGGGCGCGGCGCCGCGGGGCGCGCAGCCAGCGTACCGGGCTCGACAGCCGCGCGCGTGCCTGGTTGCGTCATCACCGCGCCATGCTCGGCGACAGTGCCCGGCGCCTGCTGCGCCAGCCGGTCGCCAGCCTGCTGACGATGCTCGCCATCGGCATCGCGCTGATCCTGCCCACCGGCCTGTGGCTGGCGCTGTCCGGCGCCAGCGGGGTGGGCCAGCGGCTGCAGGAGAGCGCCACGCTGACGGTCTATCTGGCGCCCGCGGTGAGCGAGCGCCAGGCCATGACGATCGCCGATACCCTGCGCCAGCATCCCGAGGTCGCCGGCGCGCGGCTGATCACCGCCGCCGAGGGCATGGCGGAATTCCAGCAGGCGCTGGGGCTCGACGATGCCCTGGCCGAACTCGACGACAACCCGCTGCCGGCCAGCGTGGTGATCACGCCGACCGATACCGCGCCGGCGGCGGTGCGCGATCTCGGCGAGCAACTCGACGCTGTCGACGGCGTCGACGAGGTGCGCGTCGATCTGGCCTGGCTGGAGCGTCTGCGGCGTCTGGCGGAACTCGGCCGGCGCCTGACGCTGGCGCTGGGCGTGCTGTTCGGTCTGGGAGCGCTGCTGGTGGTCGGCAACACCATTCGCCTGTCGGTGGAGAGCCGGCGTCGCGAGATCGAGGTGGTGACGCTGATCGGCGCGACCCATGCCTTCGTGCGGCGCCCCTTCCTCTACAGCGGTGCCTGGTACGGGCTGGGCGGCGGGGTGGTGGCCTGGCTGCTGCTGGCCGTCGGCGGACAGTGGCTGGCCGGGCCGATACGCGCCCTGGCGGCGAGCTACGGGGCCCAGTTCAGTCTGCCCCATCTGGGGGTCGGGGGCTCGGCAGTGCTGCTGGTTTCGAGTACACTATTGGGCTGGCTGGGCGGTTGGGTTGCCGTGCACCGGCATCTCGCCGAAACCCGTCCGCGCTAGCGCTAGATCAACAAGATGCTTCACCGGCCGCGAGAGGCTTGCACGAAAGTTGAACTTCTCTCTACGCTTAGTGTCCGAGGTACGGGACAAGACGGTTAGGTCACTAACCGATTCCGGGAGAGCCCGGGAGGCTCCCCTTTCAAGGGCAACATGGAGACATCCTGCATGAGCACCAGTCTTCAGCCTATTGGCCATCTGTCACCCGGCCATGACCTGAACGGCTACATTCAGGCAGTCAACGGGATTCCGGTCCTGACCGCCGACGAAGAGCGCGAACTTGCCTTCCGTCTGCACGACGAGAACGATCTCGAGGCGGCGCGTCGTCTGGTCATGGCCCATCTGCGTTTCGTGGTCCACATCGCCCGCAGCTATTCCGGTTACGGGCTGCCGCAGGCCGACCTCATCCAGGAAGGTAACGTCGGCCTGATGAAGGCGGTCAAGCGCTTCGACCCCAACCAGGGCGTGCGCCTGGTGTCGTTTGCCGTGCACTGGATCAAGGCCGAGATTCACGAATACGTGCTGCGTAACTGGCGGATCGTCAAGGTCGCCACCACCAAGGCCCAGCGCAAGCTGTTCTTCAACCTGCGCAGCGCCAAGAAGCGCCTCGCCTGGCTGAACACCGACGAGGTCGATGCCATCGCCAAGGATCTCGACGTCAAGCCCGAGGTGGTGCGCGAGATGGAAGGGCGACTGTCCGCCTTCGATGCCGGCTTCGACGCCTCGCCCAGCGAGGAAGAGGACCAGGGCTATCAGGCGCCGGCCCACTATCTCGACGATGCCAGCTACGATCCGGCGACCCAGCTCGAGGACAGCGACTGGGAGGCGGATTCCACCCGTCGCCTGCAGGATGCGCTGGCCAGCCTCGACGAACGCTCCCAGGACATCCTCCAGCGCCGCTGGCTGGCCGAGAGCAAGGCCACCCTGCACGAGCTGGCCGATGTCTACGGTGTCTCCGCCGAGCGGATTCGCCAGCTCGAGAAGAACGCCATGAAGAAGATCCGTCAGCAGCTCGGCGAGTCGCTGGTCGCCTGACCCCGACGCGTCCCGATTCTCCGGTTGCCCGACGACGAATGCCCGGCCATGAGCCGGGCATTTTCGTGGGCGTGCGGTTCGCTCAGGCCCGGCTGGCCTGGGGCACGGGGATCATCAGCTCGTGCGACAGCCGCTGCCAGTGCTCTTCCCAGTTGTCGGTGGGGCGGCGCCGGAAGTCGCTGCGCACGTACTGACCGATGCGCCCTTCGGCGTAGGCGAGCAGCAGGTTGGCGGCCGAGGAGACCGGCAGCGTCGGGCGCAGCCCCTCGTGGAGCTCGGCCTCGCGCAATACCTGCTTGAGCTGGGTCTCGAGACGCTCGAAGAGCTGCCCCATGCGCACGCGCAGCCGCGCGGTCTCGCCGGTCAGGGCGTCGCCGTTGAGCAGCCGGCACAGGCCGGGGTTCTTTTCCGCGAAGCCCAGCAGCAGCATCAGAATGTGCCGACAGCGGGGCAGCGCCTCGGGCGTTTCGTCGAGTATCCGGCGGATGCGCTCGAACAGCGAGGCCTCGATGAACTCGATGAGACCTTCGAACATGCGCGCCTTGCTGGGGAAGTGGCGATACAGCGCCGCCTCGGAGACACCGACCTGACGGGCCAGCGACGCCGTGGTGATGCGCTTGCCACTGTCCTCCTCGAGCATCAGCGCCAGCGCCTGGAGGATCTGCTCCCGGCGACTTTGCTTGGTGGTTGCCTGCGTCATGAGTTCTTCTAATAGTTTGGTTTTTTGCCAATCGTACTGGCGGGCCTGCTCCGGGGCAAACCGGAGTCAGGCTTTTTACGCATTAATCTAATCATTGGCGGATCGGCAACGCCGATCGGCGCGACGCTCAGGTCTCGGGCGGGGCCAGGTTGGAGATCAGCGTGCCGACCCCGGCATTGGTGAAGATCTCGAGCAGCGTGGCGTGGGGGACGCGGCCGTCGATGATGTGCGAGCTGACCACGCCGCCCTTGACGGCTTCCAGCGCGCAGCGAATCTTGGGCAGCATGCCGCCGTGGATGGTGCCGTCGGCGATCAGGGCGTCGACCTGCTGGGTGGTCAGGCCGGTGAGCACCTCGCCGTCGGCGTTCATCAACCCGGCGACGTTGGTCAGCAGCATCAGTTTTTCGGCCTGGAGCGCCTCGGCGACCTTGCCGGCCACCAGATCGGCGTTGATGTTGTAGCTGCGCCCCTCGCCATCGACGCCGATCGGCGCGATCACCGGGATGAAATCCCGGGCGGTGAGCATCTCGATCAGGTCGGTGGAGATGTGCTCGACCTCGCCGACGTGACCGATGTCGATGATCTCGGTGGCGGTCATCTCCGGCGTGCGGTGCTCGACCTTGAGCTGCCGGGCGCGGATCTGGCCGCCGTCCTTGCCGGTCAGGCCGATCGCCTTGCCGCCGCACTGGTTGATCAGGTTGACGATGCCCTTGTTGACCAGCCCGCCGAGAACCATCTCGACGACGTCCATGGTCGCGGCATCGGTGACGCGCATGCCGCCGACGAAGCGCGACTCGATCTTGAGCTTGTCGAGCAGTTCGCCGATCTGCGGCCCGCCACCGTGCACCACCACCGGATTGATGCCGACTTCCTTCATCAGCACCATGTCGCGGGCGAAGGAGTCGACCAGGGTGTCCTCGGTCATGGCGTTGCCGCCGTACTTGACCACCACGGTCTTGCCGGAGAAGCGCTGGATATAGGGCAGCGCCTCGGAGAGCACCTCGACCACGAGGCGGGGGTCGCGGGATTGTTCGCTCATTGGCGATCGGTCTCCTCAGTCTGAAACGGGTCGCCGGCCCGAAAGCCGGCGACCGGTGAGCGCCTAGAAAGGCAGTTCGGCGTCGGGGGCGACCTGCTTCAGGGCATCGCGGAAGCGCCCCTGGACGCGTTCGAGGGCCTCCTGGGTCTTGCCCTCGAAGCGCAGTACCAGCACCGGGGTGGTGTTGGAGGCGCGGCACAGGCCCCAGCCGTCGGGGTAGTCGACGCGGATGCCGTCGAGGGTGGTCTTGACGCCCTCGTCGCCGAAGTCGCCCTCGCGGGCCAGCTTGTCGACGATGGCGAACTTGTTGTCGTCGGTGACCTTGACGTTGAGTTCGGGGGTGCCGAGATCCTGCGGGAAGCGCGCGAAGAAGGTATCGGCGTCGTCCTGCTGCTTGGCGAGGATCTCCAGCAGCCGCGCGGCACCGTAGAGGCCGTCGTCGAAACCGTACCAACGCTCCTTGAAGAAGATATGGCCGCTCATCTCGCCGGCCAGCTGGGCGCCGGTCTCCTTCATGCGCGCCTTGATCAGCGAATGGCCGGTGCGCCACATCTCCGGCTCGCCGCCGGCGTCGTCGATCACCTTGGCGAGATTGCCGGTGCACTTGACGTCGAAGATCACCTTGGCGCCCGGGTTGCGCTCGAGCATGTCCTCGGCGAAGGCCATCATCAGCCGGTCGGGATAGATCACCTCGCCCTTGGGCGTGACCACGCCGAGACGGTCGCCGTCGCCATCGAAGGCCAGGCCGATGTCGGCGTGGGTTTCCTTGACGGTGCGGATCACGTCCTGGAGGTTCTCGAGCTTGCCCGGGTCGGGATGGTGATTGGGGAAGTCGCCGTCGATCTCGTCGAACAGCGTCACGGTCTCGGCGCCGAGGCGCTCGATGAGCTTGGGTCCCAGCTCGCCGGCCACGCCGTTGCCGCAGTCGACCACTGCCTTGATCGGCCCTTCGAGGGTGACGTCGCCGACGATACGATCCAGGTAGGCATCGCGAACGTCCTGTTCGCTGACCTGGCCGTCGCCCGTGGCGAAATCGTCGTCGGCGATGCGCTGGTAGAGCGCGGTGATCGCATCGCCGGACAGCGTCTCGCCGCCCAGCACGATCTTGAAGCCGTTGTAGTCGGGGGGGTTGTGGCTGCCGGTGACCACCACCCCGGAACGGGTGCCCTCGAGGGTGTTGGTGGCGAAGTAGAGCACCGGGGTGGGCACCATGCCGATGTCGATCACGTCGCGGCCGGCGGCGGTCAGCCCCTTCATCAGGGCGGCCTGCAGGCGCGGCCCGGAATGCCGGCCGTCGCGGGCGACGATCACCGTGGATTCGCCGCGTGCGGCGGCCTCGCTGCCGATCGCCCGGCCGATCAGTTCGACACTGGCCTCGGTGAGGGTGTCGTCGACGGTGCCGCGGATATCGTAGGCGCGGAAGATGGACGGGGTTATCTCGCTCATGGGTCCCTCCTTGGTCATGGGATGAAGCGGTGGGGTGGCTATCTAACCACCCAGTCTAGTCGGGCAGTGCCGGCGACACTGCGACGTGTCAGTGCCGGCCCGAGTGGCCGAAGCCGCCTTCGCCGCGCTGACTGGCGGCGAAATCGTCGACGACGTCGACGTCGGCCTGCACCACGGGAACGAGCACGAACTGGGCCAGACGCTCGCCGGGTTCGAGGACGAAGGGCTCGCGACCGCGGTTCCAGACCGAGATCATCAGCTCGCCCTGGTAGTCGGAATCGATCAGTCCGACCAGATTGCCCAGCACGATGCCGTGCTTGTGGCCCAGGCCCGAGCGCGGCAGCACCATGCCGGCGAGCCCCGGGTCGGCGATGTGCACGGCCAGGCCGGTGCGCACCAGCTCGCTGTCGCCGGGGGCCAGCGTCAGCGGTTCGTCGAGCAGCGCGCGCAGGTCCATGCCGGCGCTGCCGGTGGTGGCGTAGTGCGGCAGCGGATGGGCGTGGACGCGTTCGTCGAGAATCTTCACGGCCAGCTTGGGCCGGGTGGCGTCGATCGCCGGGGGCGAGGTGTCGTTCATCGGGAGTCCTGTCGGGACGGATCGGGAGAGGTGGAAGACTGGGTGGCGCGGGCGCGAAAGCGCACCAGCACCTGTTCGATCACCGCCGCGGCGAGATCCTGCTTGGTCTGCGCCGGCAGCTCCAGGCGGCCCGGCTCGCGAGCGTCATTGCGCCACAGCACCAGCGCGGCGTTGCGATCCGAGCCGAAGCCCAGTCCGGCGCGCGAGACGTCGTTGGCGACGATCATGTCGAGGTTCTTGCGCGCGAGCTTGTCGCGGGCATAGGCCTCCAGATCCCGGGTCTCGGCGGCGAAGCCGACCACGAAGGGCCGCGTGGCCTCGGCGGCGATGGTGGCGATGATGTCGGGATTCTCGACCAGCGTCAGGGTCGGCGCGTCTTGGTTGTCGACCTTCTTGATCTTGTGCTCGGCGGCACGCGCGACCCGGTAGTCGGAGACCGCCGCGCAGCCGATGAAGACATCACTGTCGACGACGGCCTCGCGGGCGGCGGCGAGCATCTCCTCGGCCGAGACGACATCGATGCGCTCGACGCCGGGCGGGGTTGGCAACGATACCGGCCCGCTGATCAGGCGTACCCGGGCGCCGCGCGCGGCGGCGGCGGCGGCCAGGGCATAGCCCATCTTGCCCGAACTGTGGTTCGAGAGATAACGCACCGGATCGATCGCCTCGCGGGTCGGGCCGGCGGTGATCGTCAGGGTCAGCCCGGCCGCGTCGGCACCGCCGGACACCGGGTCGGGGGGCGCGGTATCGGGCGCCGTGACAGGCACGGCATCGGGCGCCATGGCAGGCGCGTCGTCGGGCGCCATGGCAGGCGCGTCGTCGGGCGCCGCCAGGAGCCGTTCGACGATCGCCTCGGGCTCGAGCATGCGCCCGGCGCCGACATCGCCGCAGGCCTGGTCGCCGCTGTCGGGGCCCAGCAGCCGCCAGCCGTAGCCTTCGAGGCGGCGGGCGTTGTCGCGGGTCGCCGGGTGCGCCCACATCGCCTGGTTCATCGCCGGCGCCATCAGGCATTCGGCGCCGGTGGCCAGGCACAGGGTGGTGAGCAGGTCGTCGGCGTGGCCATGGGCGAGACGGGCCATCAGATCGGCGGTGGCCGGGGCGATCAGCACCAGCTCGGCCCAGCGGGCCAGCTCGATGTGGCCCATGCCGGCTTCCGCCTCGGGATCGAGCAGCGAGGTGCGCACCGCCTCGCCGGTCAGCGCCTGGAAGGTCATCGGCGCGATGAAGGCCTGGGCGCCCTCGGTCATCACCACCCGCACGTCGGCGCCCGCCTTCTTGAGCAGGCGGGCGAGCACGGCGCTCTTGTAGGCGGCGATACCGGCGCTGACGCCGAGCAGGATGCGTTTTCCGGACAAGGAGACGCGGCGGGACATGGCCATTCACCCCGGGGAAATAATCGCCAACTCTATCATTTTGCGTCGTGCTTTGGGTAACCGCGGCGTCAGCCCAGACGGCGTACCGCCGCCTCCACGCCGCGCAGCTCGGCGAGCCCCTTGAGCCGGCCGATCAGCGGATAACCGGGGCGGGTCTCGCGGCTCAGGTCGTCGAGCAGATGGTGGCCGTGGTCGGGGCGCAGTGGCAGCCGCGGCCCACCGTCGCGTTCGCGGCGTCGCTCCTCGTCGACCAGCGCCTTGACCACGCCGACCATGTCCACGTCGCCGTCGAGATGGGCCGCCTCGTGGAAGCTCCGGGGATCGGCCTCGCGCTGGGTGGCGCGCAGGTGCGCGAAATAGATGCGTTCGGCGAAGCGCTCGCCCATCGCCACCAGATCGATCGCCGCGCTGACGCCGTAGGAACCGGTGCAGAAGGTCAGCCCGTTGGCCGGGCTGGGCACGGCATCGAGGATCCACTGGGCGTCGTCGGGTGTCGACACCACCCGCGGCAGGCCCAGCAGCGGCCGGGGCGGGTCGTCGGGGTGGATTGCCAGGCGGATGCCGACTTCCTCGGCCACCGGCACCACGGCCCGCAGGAAGGCGCCCAGATTGGTGCGCAGGCGCTCGGCGTCGATCTCGGCGTAGCCGGCGATGACCTCGCGAAACCGCGCCAGGGTATAGTGTTCCTCGGCCCCGGGCAGCCCGGCGATGACGGTGTCGATCAGCCGCTGGCGAGCACCGTTGTCGAGGGTGTCGAGATAGCGCCGGGCGGCATCGCGCTCGGTGGCGTCGTAGTCGGCCTCGGCGCCGGGGCGTTCGAGCAGGTAGAGGTCGAAGGCGGAGAAGGCGGTCTGATCGAAGCGCAGCGCCGTGCCGCCGGTGGGCAGCGGCCAGGCGAGGTCGGTGCGTGTCCAGTCGAGCACCGGCATGAAGTTGTAGCAGACCACGTCGATGCCGCAGGCCGCGAGGTTGCGCAGCGTCTGCTGGTAGTTGGCGATGTAGGTATCCCAGGCACCGCTGGCCTGCTTGATGGCCTCGTGAACCGGCACGCTCTCGACCACCGACCAGGTCAGGCCCGCGTTCTCGATCATCTGCTTGCGTTCGGCGATCGCCTCGCGCGGCCAGGTCTCGCCGTTGGGGATCTCGTGCAGCGCGGTGACGATGCCGGTGGCCCCGGTCTGGCGGATGTCGTCGAGGGTGATCGGATCGTCGGGCCCGAACCAGCGCCAGGTGTGTTCCATGATCGTCTCCTATCGTGTCGGGGCGTCGAGGCCGGCCAGGGCCGCCTCGGCGCCGCGCTCGGTCAGCGTGCGGTAGGCGTCGAGCACCGCGCCGGAAAAGCGCGCGTCATCGGCCAGCTCGCGCGGGAAGATGGCGTCGAGAGCGAGGAAGGCCGCGACCAGCGCGGCCGGTTCACTGTGTTCGGCATGCAGTGCGGCGAAGGTCCCGGCCAGCGGGTCGTCGACCGGATGGCTTGCGCCCGCCAGGTCGCTACCGGCGGTGTAACGGATCCACGCCGCCACGCCGAGCGCCGTGCAGGTGATGTCGCCGCCGGCATCGAGCCGGGTCCGGGCGCCGGCGAGCCAGCGCTGGGGCAGCTTCTGCGAGCCGTCCATGGCGATCTGCTGCAGCCGATGGCGCAGGCTGTCGTTGGCGAAGCGCGCGAGCAGGCTCGCCGCGTAGGCGTCGAGGTCGGTGCCCGCCGGCATGGTCAGCGTCGGCGCAGCCTCGTTACCCATGTAGCGGTCGAGGAGGGCGACGAATTCGCGCCGGGCCACGGCGTCGCTGACGGTCTCGATGCCCGCCAGCGCACCCAGGTAGGCGAGCAGCGAGTGACTGCCGTTGAGCATGCGCAGTTTCATGGTCTCGAAGGGGGCGACATCGGCGACCATCTGCACGCCGTCGTGCTCCCAGTCGGGGCGGCCCTGGGGAAAATCGTCCTCGATCACCCACTGGCTGAAGGCCTCGCAGACCACTGCCGCCGGATCGTCGACACCCAAGGTTTCGAGGCGCGCGAAATCGTCGTCGGTCATCGCCGGGACGATGCGATCGACCATGCTGCAGGGAAAGGCGACGGACTCGGCGATCCACTCGGCGAGTTGGTCGTCACGCTGGCGCGCCAGCTCGATCACTGCGCGGCGGACGCGCTTGCCGTTGTCCGGCATGTTGTCGCAGCTGAGCACCGTGAAGGGCGGGGTGCCGGCGGCATGGCGTCGGGCCAGTGCCTCGACGAGCATGCCCGGCGCACTGTGCGGCGCATCGGGCTCGGCGATGTCGTGGGCGATCGTCGGGGCCTCGACGAGCAGGCGGCCGTCGGCGGGGCTCAGGTGGTAGCCCTTCTCGGTGACGGTCAGGGTGACGATGCGCACGCCCGGCTCGCTCATGCGCGTCAGCAGCGTCTCGAGGTCGTCGCCGTCGGGGCCGGCGTAGAGCGTCTCGCCGATCGCGGCGACCTCGCGCAGCGTGACGTGCTCGCGGTCGGTGTACTCGGCGACGTGGTAGCGCTGGTCGCGCTGGCGCATCAGCTTGACGAGCCGGCGGTTGGAGCGGATGTTGGCGCTGATGATGCCCCAGTCACCGCCGCCGTGGCGGGCCAGGTTGCGCTCGACGTAGACCGCCTGGTGGGCGCGATGAAAGGCGCCCAGCCCGAGGTGGACGATGCCGATGCCGGGCTCGGCGTGGTCGCTGGGGATTCGCGTCGGGGTCATGGTCGGTCAGTCTCCCATCAGCAGGTTGGGTAGCCACAGCGAGAGGGCGGGGATGTAGGACACCAGCCCCAGCACCACCAGATTGCAGATCAGGAAGGGCACGATGGCCCGCGCCACGCGCAGCATCGGCAGCTTGCCGATCCCCGAGACGATGAACAGGCACACCCCGAGCGGTGGCGTGGTCAGGCCGATCATCAGGTTGAGCACCGCCATCAGGCCGAAGTGGATGGGGTCCATACCCACCCCGGTGGCCACGCCCATCAGCGCCGGAAAGAGAATGATCAGCGCGGCGATGGTCTCCATGAAGGTACCCACCACCAGCAGGATCAGGTTGAGGATCAGGATCACCACCACCGGGTTCTCGCTGATGCCCAGGATCTGATCGGCGATCATCTGCGGGATCTGCTGGCTGGTGAGGATCCAGCCGAACAGGTTGGCCAGGCCCACCAGCAGCATCAGCGAGCCCGAGGTCAGCACGGTGTCGACGACGATCCCGCCAAGGTTGCGCCAGTTGAGCCCCTTGTAGACGAACATGCCGATCACGAAGGCGTAGAGGCTGGCGACGATCGACGCCTCGGTGGGGGTAAAGACCCCACCGATGATCCCGTAGAGGATGATGAAGGTCATCAGCAGCGCCCAGAAGGCGCTGCGCCCTTCTTCGAGCAGTTCCCCGAAGGTGGCCCGCCTCTCCTTGGGGTAGCCGCGCCGGATCGCCAGGATGTAGACGGTGATCATCATTGCCGCGCCGAGCAGCAGGCCCGGGATGGCGCCGGCGAGGAACATCTTGCCCACCGAGACCCCGGACAGCGAGCCGGCGATGATCATCGGCACGCTGGGCGGGATGATCGGACCCACCGTCGAGGAGGCGGCGGTGACCGCGGCGGCGAACGGCTTGTCGTAGCCGGCGCGGGCCATGCCGGGGATCATCACCGAGCCGATGCTCGCCGCGTCGGCCACCGCGGTGCCCGAGATGCCGCCGAAGATCATCGAGCCGCCGACGTTGGCCAACCCCAGCCCGCCGCGAATGTGGCCGACCAGGGCGTTGGAGAAGCGAACGATGTGATCGGTGATGTTGCCGACGTTCATCAGATTGCCGGCGAGCACGAAGCCGGGGATGCACAGCAGGACGAAGGAGTCGATGCCGCCATACATGCGCTGCGGGACGATGGTCAGCGAGATGTCGGCGAGCAGCAGATAAGAGAGCGAGGCGATGCCCAGGGAGAAGGCGATGGGGATGCCGATCAGCAGCAGGACGATGAATACGCAGAACAGGACGGCGACTTCCATCACGGCGTCTCCCGGGTAGGGGTCGAACCGCCGCGGGCGAGCGCCACACCGGCCTCGATCAGGCCGATCGCCGCATACAGGGCGGTCAGGCCGAACAGGGCGACGGTCGAGAAGAAGATGTAGTGCATGTGGACCCGCAGCGTCGGCGAGGTCTGGAAGGCGCCGACCTGGGCGAACGTCATGGCATAGGGAATCATCCACGCCGCGAAGACGCCGACGACCAGGCAGCACAGGGCGCGGTAGATCAGCTGGTTGCGCTGTCCCATCAGGTGCTGGAACAGTTCGACGTTGACGTGGCGGCTACGGCGCAACACCAGGCCGGACGACAGCGCCACCATGTAGATGAACAGATAGCGCGACAGCTCCTCGGTCCAGGCCGGGGCGCTGGGCAGGGCGACGCGGGCCACGATCTGCAGGATCACCACCGCGGCAATGCCCAGCAGGGCCAGCGAGGCGAGCAGGGCGAACAGCCGATCGAGGCCAGTCACCACTCGCCCGAAGACCCCGCCCAGCGGCGGGATCTCGGCGGTGTCGTGGAGCGGATCGTTCGGTGTGAAATCGGAATCGCTCATCAGGATTGTCCCTCGGCGAAGCAAAGAAAGGCCGGGCCCGTCATGCTCGGGCCCGGCGAGGGGCAGCCCCCGGTCAGAGGTTCTGGATCGCCTCGTAGAGTGTCTGCTGCTCGTCATCGAGGGAGGCCTTGACCGCCGGACGGGCCTTCTCGGCGAAGGCTTGCTGGTCGACGTCGACGAATGTCATGCCGGCGTCCTCGAGCGCCTTGCGCAGCCGCTTCTGGTCCTCGGCGAAGAGTTTTTCCTCATAGCTCTGCATCTGGTCGGCGGCATCGAGAACCACCTTCTGCAGGTCGTCGGGCATCGACTCGAGCTTCTGCTTGCCGATCACCACGTAGATCCAGCTACGCACGTGATCGGTCAGGTTCACGTAGTCCTGGACCTCGTCGAAGCTGGCGCTCTCGATCAGCGACAGCGGGTTCTCCTGGGCGTCGATGGTGCCCTGCTGCAGCGATGTGAACACCTCGCTGAAGGCCATCGGCGTGGGCTTGGCGCCGAGCGCCTGCCAGGTGTCGACGAACAGCGGCACGTTGGGCACGCGCAGGCGCAGGCCGTCGAGGTCAGCGGGTGTCTTGATCGGTCGGTTGGAGGTCAGCTCGCGCGGGCCACGCTCGAACCAGGCGATGGGTACCAGGCCGGTCTTCTCCTCGATCTGGGCCTCGATCTGCTGGCCGATGTCGCCTTCGACCGCCTTGCGCATCTGCTCGGAATCGCGGAAGGCATAGGGCACGGCCATCATCGCCGCCTTGGGGGCCCAGTTCTGCAGGCTCTCGCCGGTGATGGTCATGTCGGCGGTGCCCAACTGGATGCTGTTGATCACCTCCATCTCGGTACCCAACTGCTCGTTGGGGAAGATCTGCACGTCGATGCGGCCGTCGGATTCCTTCTCGACGACCTGCTTGAAGCGTTCGGCGGCCTTGTTCCAGATGTGTTCCTTGTTGGCCAGGTGGCCGAACTTCAGCGTGTAGTCGGCGGCGCTGGCGAAGGGGGCGGCGATCACGGCGGAACCGAGGATCGCGCCGGCGAGCAAGCGTTTGAACATGGTGTCACTCCTGACTCTGGTTTGTCGGCGTTGTTGTGCGAGTAGTGGCTCGATGGAGGGCGGTGCCGTGGCTGGGTGTCGTTCGTCAGTCGGCGAACTCGACCAGGACCTTGCGGGCACGCTCCGGGTGGTGCTCGATCAGATGGATCGCGTCACTCATCTCGGCGAAGGGCAGCCGGTGGCTGACCAGCGCCGTGGCATCGAGACGCCCGCTGGCGAGCATCTCGATGACTTCGGGGAACTTGCGGTTGTTGAGGCGCGAGCCGACGATCGTCAGCTCCTTCTTGATCACCTCGAGCTGCACCAGGTCGCTGGGCGTGGCATTGAAGCCCAGCAGGCCGATGCGTCCGGCCGGCGAAGCGATCCGCGCCAATTGCGCAAACAGTGCCGGCACGCAGGCGGCGTCGGCGACCAGCGGCACCCCTCCGCCGCCGGTGCGTTCGTCCATCACCGTCTCGAGATCCTCCCGCTGACCGTTGACCACATGGCTGGCGCCCAGCGCGCGGGCCACGTCGAGGCGCTCGTCGATGACGTCGCAGACGGTGATGTCGGTGAGCCCCTTGGCCCGGGCGACCTGCAGGATGGTCAGCCCGATCACCCCGGCACCGAGAATCAGCAGGGCATCGCCGTCATGCGGCTGCATGCGATCGAGGACGTTGCAGGCAATGGTGTAGGGCTCGACCAGCGCGGCCTGGTCGAGGCCGACGGTCTCCGGCAGGCGATGAACGTTGCCTGCCGGCACGCTGACGCGTTGCTCGAAACCGCCGTTGCGGTGTACGCCGATCACTTCCAGTCGGGTGCAGACGTTGGGGCGGCCGATGCGGCACGGGTAGCACGTGCCGCAGTTGATGACCGGATCGATACATATCCGGTCGCCCACCGCGATGCCCTCGACGCCCTCACCGACCGCCTCGACGATGCCGGCGAACTCGTGGCCGGTGATGCGGGGGAAGCGCACGAAGGCGTTGTCGCCGTGGATGATGTGCATGTCCGAGCCGCAGATGCCGGCGAAGGCGACACCGACCAGCACCTCGCCGGCGGCGGCCTGTGGGGCCTCGACGTCGACGATGCCGAAGTCGTGGGGGGCGCGAACCTCGAAAGCTTTCATGACGGACTCCGCTCTGGATAAGGGAAAGGGGGCTCACCAGTGCCAGAGCGTGCCGTCTTCCAGACGGTTGACTGGCAGGCTGGCGCGTTCGTAGGGGTACTTGGCGGCGAGTTCCTCGTCGATGTCGACGCCGTGCCCCGGGGTTTCGCCGACCCGGAAGTGGCCGTCCTCGAAGCGGTAGTCGTGGGGGAACACCGCGTCGGTCTCGTCGGTGTGCGGCATGTGCTCCTGAATGCCGAAGTTGGGCACCCAGGTATCGAAGTGGATCGCCGCGCCCAGGCATACCGGGGAGAGATCCGTCGGCCCGTGGAAGCCGGTGCGCACGTGATACAGCGACGCCAGATCGGCGACGCGACGCATCGCGGTAATGCCGCCGCCGTGGGTGAGCGGCATGCGGATGTAGTCGATCCACTGGTTCTGGATCATCTCGCGGCAGTCGTGGATCGAGTTGAACACCTCGCCGATCGCCAGTGGGGTGGTGGTGTGCTCGCGGATCAGCCGCAGGCTCTCCTGGTTCTCGGCCGGCACGCAGTCCTCCAGCCAGAACAGGTGGTAGGGCTCGACCGCCTTGCCCAGTCGCGCCGCTTCGATCGGTGTCAGGCGGTGGTGGACGTCGTGCAGCACGTGAAGGTCGTCGCCGAAGCGCTCGCGCACCGCGGCGAACAGCCTGGGCACGTGGTTGAGGTACTTCTCGGTGCTCCAGACGTGCTCGGCGGGCAGCGCCGAGTCGGCCGGCTCGTAGCGCTCGCCGGGCTTCTTGGCGACCCCGTAGATGGTCTCGATGCCTGGCACCCCGGCCTGGACGCGTACCGCCCGGTAGCCGAGTTCGACATGACGGGCGACCTCCGCGAGACAGTCGTCGATCGTCTGGCCGGTGCAGTGGGCGTAGGTCATCACCCGCTCACGGCTCCTGCCGCCGAGCAGTTGATAGAGCGGCATGCCGGCGGCCTTGGCCTTGATGTCCCACAGCGCCATGTCGACGGCGGCGATGGCGGTCATGGTCACCGGGCCGCGCCGCCAGTAGGCGCCGCGGTAGAGGTATTGCCAGGTGTCCTCGATGCGACTGGCGTCGCGGCCGATCAGCGCCGGCACGACGTGCTCGTCGAGGTAGGCGGCCACCGCCATCTCGCGGCCGTTCAGGGTGGCATCGCCGATGCCGTAGGTGCCGGACTCGGTGACGATCTTGAGCGTCACGAAGTTGCGCCCGGGGCAGGTGACGATGGTGTAGGCATCGCGAATCTTCATGCACTGGCTCCAGAGGGCAGCGGGGTTCGGCGGCCACCGGAGACGGCGGCCTCGAAGAGGTCGGGAAAGCGCTCGACCAGTGTCGGTAGCGAACTGAGGATCTCGCGCAGGTGTTCCGTCACGGCACGTTCGGCGGCGTCGGCGTCACGCGCGACGATGGCGTCGAGGATGCGGGTGTGCTGATCGATCAGCTTGGTGATGGGGGTGGCGTCCGGCACGCTCAGGTAGCGCACCCGGTCGAGTTGCGCCTTGACCTCCTGAGTTACCCGCCAGGCGGCATCGTGGCCGGTGCCCAGCGCCAGGGTGCGGTGGAAGGCCTCGTCGAGCCGGTAGAAGCGGTCGTGATCCTGGGGCTCGACGCAGCGCTGCTGACGCGCGATGAGCTCGTGCAGTTCGTCGTGGACTGCCGAATCGAGTCCCTGGTCGGCGGCGTCGCGGGCCACGGCGATCTCGATGGCCTCGCGCACGAAGCGGGCCTCCATGACGGCCGCCTGCGAGATGGGCACGACGTAGGTGCCGCGCTGCGGGCGCACCTCCACAAGTCCGGCCTCCGAGAGCCGGATGAAGGCCTCGCGAACCGGCTGGCGGCTGACCGCGAAGGTCTCGGCGATCTCCTTCTCCGACAGCGCCTGACCCGGGGCCAGCGTCATGCGGATGATCGACTGGCGCAGGACCGCATGGAGGCGCTGGCGAACGTTGCCCTCGGGCTGTTCCTCCCAGAGTGCGATCAGCGATGGCGTCATGTTAATCCCCTGCCTCGATTCGTTGTATGACTAGTATGGTAGTCGGGTCAGAACAGCTTGCGATACAACTTTGGTCGAGCGACGGGCTGCCGGGGTGACCGGGCGGGCGTGTATTCAGGTTCGCTGATAGACTGAGCTAAGAGCTAAGAGCTAAGAGCTAAGAGCTAAGAGCTAAGAGCTAAGAGCTAAGAGCTAAGAGCTAAGAGCTAAGAGCCGCCGTGATCGCCAATGCCAACCAAGGGGCTGTCCATGTCATTGCCACTGCTTCGCCCGTCGCGTCACCTGTCCCGCTCCCGGCAACTGGCCGGCCTGGCCCTGACGGGCCTGCTGCTGACCGGTTGCGCCAGCCAGTCGGCCACACCGACGTCGAACCCGGCCTACTCCCAGCGCGATCTCAATGAGCGACTGGTGATGGCCACCGCCTGGATGCAGAGCGCCGCGGAATATCGGGCGCTCAGCTATCAGGCCTTCAACGTCGCCCGCGACCGGCTCGATGCGATCCTCGACGAGGACGACGGCAATCGCCCGCTGGCGGTGGTGGTGGACTGCGACGAGACGGTGATCGACAACAGTGCCTTCGAGGCCTACCTGGTGGGACGCGATGCCGCCTACGACAGCGAACGCTGGCATCGCTGGATGGAAGACCGCCAGGCCAGGGCGATGCCCGGCGCGCTCGACTTCCTGACCTATGCCGACGAGCAGGGCGTCGATATCTACTACATCACCAACCGCGACGCCGACGCCCTCGAGGCGACCCGCGACAACCTCGAGGCGCTGGGCTTTCCCCAGGCGGACGACGATCACCTGATGCTGCGCACCGACACCTCCGACAAGCAGCCGCGCCGTGACGCGGTCCTCGCCGATCATCGCGTGGCGCTCTACATGGGCGACAACCTGTCCGATTTCGAAAGCCAGTTCGACAGCGACGACCCCGCCGAGCGCCGCGCCCTGGCCACGGCGCGCCAGGCCCGCTTCGGACGGCACTTCATCCTGCTGCCCAACCCCGCCTACGGCGCCTGGGAAGGCGCGATCTACGGCGGCGACTGGGGCCTGTCTCCCGCGCAGAAGGACAAGGCGCGCAAGGCGGCGCTCGAGCCCTGGCAGCCCACCGGGACGCCCTGACGCGGCGCGGCCGGGATGGGGATTCGCGACTGGCCCGAGGGCGAGCGCCCCCGCGAGAAGCTGCTGGGGCTGGGGCCGCAGGCGCTCAGCGACGCCGAGCTGCTGGCGATCTTCCTGCGTGTCGGCGTCAAGGGGCGTTCGGCCGTGGATCTGGCACGTGATCTGCTGGGCGCCTTCGGCGGCCTGCGGCCGCTGCTCGAGGCCGACCGCGAGCGCTTCTGTGCCGAGCACGGCCTGGGCGAGGCCAAGTACGTCCAGTTGCAGGCGGTGCTCGAGCTCTCGCGGCGCCATCTCGCCAGTCAGCTCGAGCGCGGCGGCGCCTTGACCTCGCCGTCGCTGGTGCGGGCCTATCTCGCCTCGCAGTTGCGTCATCTCGGCCACGAGGAGTTCGCCGCGCTGTTTCTGGATACCCAGCACCGGGTGATTCGCTTCGAGTCGCTGTTCCGCGGTACGCTGGACGGCGCCTCGGTCTACCCGCGCGAGGTCGCCCGGCGCGCCCTGGAACTGGGGGCCGGCGCGATCATCTTCGCGCACAACCATCCGTCCGGCGTGGCCGAGCCCAGCGACGCCGACCGCCGCATCACCGAGCGACTCAAGGAGGCGCTGGCGCTGTTCGAGATCCGCGTGCTCGACCATTTCGTGGTCGGCGATGGCGAGGTGGTGTCGTTCGCCGAACGGGGCTGGTTGTAGGCCCGAAAAGTGGCTGCGCTCGGTCATGCGGCGTTAAAAATCAGCTCAAAATGCTCATTTACAGCTCGTAAACTCCGCTTTTTCGCTGATTTTTGCCTTGCCTGACCTTCGCTCGCCGACTTTTCGAGAGGCTCTGGTCACGTAGGGTGGCCTATCCGGCTCTTGGCGCGTGATTTGCCGTGGCGCCTCCTGCGAATGTAGCTTGCCGCAACGGACGGCTTCTGGTATAAAGTACGCCCTTTGACTTCCTTGGGTTAATTAAGGGGCGGAAGGCGGTTACCTGCCATTCTCTCTTCCCGGTTTGCCCGACAGGTTTTGAACAACTCGCCCAGCGGTTGGAGGCTCTCATGTCCAAAGTATGTCAGGTTACCGGCAAGCGTCCGGTGACTGGTAACAACGTATCCCACTCCCAGCGCAAGACGCGCCGTCGTTTCGTGCCCAATCTGCACACCCACCGTTTCTGGATGGAGTCCGAGAAGCGCTTCGTCAAGCTGCGCGTCTCCTCCAAGGGTATGCGGATCATCGACAAGAAGGGCATCGAAGAGGTGCTGTCAGACATTCGCAAGCGCGGTGAGCGCATCTAAGGCGTTCTTACATTAGGGAGTAGCGATCATGCGTGACAAGATCAAGTTGGTGTCCAGCGCCGGTACCGGCCACTTCTACACCACCAACAAGAACAAGCGGAACACCCCGGACAAGCTCGAATTCAAGAAGTACGATCCGGTGGTCCGCAAGCACGTGATGTACAAGGAAGCCAAGATCAAGTAACGATGCGTCGATAAATGAGACGGTACCCGCCGATCGCCCCTGGGCGTGGCGTGGCCCGTCGATTTATCGATGGCTTCGGGGCTTGATGCTTCCACCGCAGGCGTGTCGCCTGCCGAGAAAGACCCGGCCTGGCCGGGTTTTTTCGTCTCTGCTCGTCCCGTGTGATTCGCTCTCTCCTCGCTCGTGTCGGAGTCCTGCATGCCCGAGTTGCCCGAAGTCGAGACCACCCGCCGCGGCGTCGCCCCCTACCTCGAGGGCGGCGAGATCCGTGAGGTGATCGTCCGCGAGCGGCGCCTGCGCACGCCGGTGCCGGTGGATTTCGAGGAGCACCTGATCGGGCGGCGGATCGGCGAGCTGCGCCGTCGCGCCAAGTACCTGATCGTGCCCACCGGCGAGCGCACGCTGCTCTGGCATCTGGGCATGTCGGGCAGCCTGCGCATCGCCCGGGTCGGCGACCCGCCGAAGAAACACGACCACGTCGACCTGGTGGTCGATGACGGCGCCATCCTGCGCTATCACGATCCGCGCCGCTTCGGCTTCGTCGACTGGCTGGCCGGCGACGTCGCCAGCGATCCGCGCCTGGCCAGGCTGGGGCCGGAGCCGTTGTCGCCGGATTTCGACGGCGAGCGGCTGTACCGGCTGTCGCGGGGCCGGCGTCTGGCGGTCAAGCCGTTTCTGATGGACAACGCCGTGGTGGTCGGGGTGGGCAACATCTACGCCGCCGAGGCGCTGTTCCTGGCCGGCATCGACCCGCGTCGCGCCGCCGGGCGCATCGGCCGCGAGCGCTACGACCGGCTGGCCGAGGCGGTCCGCGAGGTGCTCGCCGCGGCGATCAGTCAGGGCGGCACCACGCTGCGCGATTTCGTCAGCGGTGTCGGCGAGCCGGGCTATTTCTCCCAGCGACTCAACGTCTACGGCCGGGCCGGCGAGCCTTGCCGGCGCTGCGGCGGCGAGCTGCGCCAGATCACTCTGGGGCAGCGGGCGAGCGTGTTCTGCCCACGCTGCCAGACCTGAAAGCACCCGGGCGGGGAGCGCCCTTTTCGTGAACGATTGCCGGGCAGCGTGGCCCATGTGCCTCGGGCTTGTCCCCGCAGCGCGCGTGCGCGTTAAAATGCCTTCATTAGTGATGACCTGAACCGGAGTTCCCGTGACCGAACGCCTGCGCCTGAAGAAGAACGCCGATCGCCGCCTCAAGGCCGGTCATCTGTGGCTCTATTCCAACGAGATCGACACCCAGGCGACGCCCCTCAAGGGCGTCGAGCCGGGCAGCCAGGCCATCATCGAGGCGGCCAGCGGCAAGCCCATGGGCATCGCCTACGTCAATCCGCACTCGCTGATCTGTGCGCGTATCGTCTCGCGCGACGTCAACGTGCGCCTCGACCGCTCGCTGCTGGTGCATCGCTTCAACCAGGCGCTGGCGCTGCGCGAGCGGCTGTTCGACAAGCCCTACTATCGGCTGGTGCATGGCGAGGGCGACCTGCTGCCCGGCCTGGTCGTCGACCGCTACGACGACGTGCTGGTGGCCCAGCTCAATACGCTGGGCATGGAGCGGATCGGCGACGAGGTGATCGCCGCTCTCGACAAGGTGTTCTCGCCCCGGGCCATCGTCTTCAAGAACGATACCTCGGGACGCCGTCTGGAGCAGCTCGACGCCCAGGTCGAGGTCGTCCACGGCGAGCTGCCCGAGACGGTGCTGCTCGAGGAAAACGGGGTGCGCTTCGAGGCGCCGGTGCTGGCCGGGCAGAAGACCGGCTGGTTCTTCGATCACCGCGCCAACCGTGCCTGGCTCAACGCCCTGGTGCCCGGCAAGCGAGTCCTCGATCTGTTCAGCTACGTCGGCGGCTGGGGCGTCCAGGCGGCGGCCCACGGGGCCAGCGAGGTGCTCTGCGTGGACCGTTCCGCCGAGGCGCTGGAACGGGTCGCCGCGAACGCCGAGCTCAATGACGTCGCCGAGCGGGTGGCGGTCGGCGAGGCCGATGCCTTCGAGGCGATGGCGGCACTCAAGGCCGACGGCGAGCAGTTCGACGTGGTGATCCTCGATCCGCCGGCGTTCATCAAGCGGCGCAAGGACATCCCCAACGGCGAGCGCGCCTACGCCCGGCTCAATCGCGAGGCGATGCGCCTGCTGGGGCGCGATGGGCTGCTGCTCTCCGCTTCCTGCTCCATGCACATGACCACCGAGCGGCTGATCGATTGCGTGCGCGGCGCCGTGCGTCACCAGGACCGCCACGGCCAGTTGATCTATCAGGGTGGCCAGGGGCCCGATCACCCGGTTCATCCGTCGATCCCCGAGACCGCCTATCTCAAGGCGCTGGGCCTGCGGGTATTCCGCGACTGACGGCATGACGACCGGGGCTTGCGTGCGGGTCTTCGCCGATACCAATGCGCTGCGGGTCAGCCACGTCTACAACGTGCTCGTCGGCGCGGGGATCGACTGCGAGCTGCGCAACATGATCCTCGGTGGCGCCGCCGGCGAGCTGCCGCCCGGCGAGTGCGAACCCGCCGTCTGGGTCGCCGCCGCCGATCATGCCCGGGCCCGGGCACTGGTCGACGAGGCCCTCGACGGCCCGCCCCGGCCGCGCCAGGCCTGGGCCTGTCCGGCGTGTGGCGAGGCCCTGGACGGGGTCTTCGACACCTGCTGGCGCTGCGGCACGCCGCACCCCGATTGATCCTTCAGGAGTCACGAGCAGGAGCCGAGCATGAACTGGGATCTGCCGACGCCGTTCGTCATCGAGCATGTCGTCGACGAGTCGGCCATCGATCATTACGGCCACGTCAACAACGCCGAGTATCTGCGCTGGATCGAGCAGGCCAGCTGGACGCATTCCCGGCGACTCGGGCTGACGCTCGACGACTATCGAACCCTCGACCGCGGCATGGTGGTGCACCGCCACGAGCTGGATTACCTGGCGCCGGCGCACGTCGGCGAGCGGTTGCGGCTCGCCACCTGGATCGTCGACTGCGACCGGCGTTTGACCCTCACCCGCCGCTTCCAGCTGATCCGCGTGACCGACGGGGTCACGCTGCTGCGTGCCCGCACGCGCTTCGCCTGTGTCGAGCTTTCCAGTGGCCGGGCGCGGCGCATGCCGCCGAGTTTCGTGGCGGCCTACGGCGACGCCTGCCTGGCCGCCGAGGCGCCGGACTGATACCCGGCCGGACGGGGCTCAGCCATCCAGCTCCGCTAGCGGATTGGCACGGGCCCCGTGGCCGGCCTCGCGCCCGGCGGGCAGGCGGCCGGGGGCGACGATCGGCAGAAAGCGGGCCAGGGTCGCCCGGCTGGCGGGGCGGGTGAGCAGCGAGACCACCACGAACAGAGGGAGGTCGATCATCAGCCCCCAGGCCCCGGCGTGAATGCCCAGTGGATTCGGCCACACCACGGTGAACAGCGTGGTCACCAGGAAGCCGGCGGCCAGCCCGCAGAGCACGCCGCTGCGGGTGGCGCGAGGCCACAGGAAGATACCGATGAAGGCCGGCAGCATCTGCGCGGCGAAACCCAGCCCGACCAGCAGGATCATGATCAGGTTGCCGGGCTCGCGCATGGCCAGCGGCCCCACGATCAGCAGCATGATCGGGAAGATCAGGTAGCGGGCGAGCTGGGCGGTGCGCTGCTCGGAGAGCCCCAGCAGGGGGCGGATCACGTCGCGGGTCCAGGTCAGCGCGGTGCCGTGGATGTAAGGCTCGCAGGAGGACATCGCCGCCGCCAGCGTGCCGGCGCCGAGCAGCCCGACCAGCACCGGCGGCATCTGCTGGAAGGCGAGCTGCAGCGCCACGGTGTCGGGACGCGCCAGGTTCGGCAGGGTGAAGATACCGATGAAGCCGACCACCACCATCGGCAGGATCACCAGATAGTAGGTCGGCAGCCAGGTGGCGCTGCGGCGAATGCTGCGGGCCGAGTCGGCGCTCATCCACTGCAGCCAGACCGGTTGCTGGAAGGAGAACATCGAGACGATGATCGACGATGTCCAGAAGGCGAAGCTCATGTCGCCGAGGCCGCCCGGCAGGGTCAGGAAGTCGGGATGGCTGGCCTGGACGCGCTCGAAGACGCCGCCGAACCACCATTGTCCGGTCAGGTCGTGGGTCGCCCACAGCCCGATCGCCCAGGCAACCACCAGCATCAGCCCGCCCTGGAAGGCATTGGTGACCCCGATGGCGCGCTGACCGCTGATGAACAGATAGCTCGCGATCGCGCCCAGCACCAGCCAGACGTCGAGGGCGAACGGCAGGCGGCCCGCGCTCATGACATCGAGGATGTAGGCAGCGCCGATGGTCTGCAGGATGGCGTAGGCCAGCGCGCCGATCGACATCACCAGCGCGGTGAGCGCGCCGAGCAGGGGGCTCTCGAAGCGCTCGGCGACGGCCTGGGCCTGGGTCACGTGGCCCAGCCGGGCGCCGAAGGCCCATACCCGGGGCCCGCAGTACCAGGCGATCAGCGCCAGATAGCTCAGGTAGATCACCACGTAGAAGACCGGCACGCCCTTGCTCCACGCCCAGCCCGGCGCGCCCATGAAGGTATAGGCGCTGATGCTGCCGGCGCCCATCAGCAGGTACATGACCAGCGGGCCCATGCTGCGCCCGGCCACCCCCCATTGCTCGAGGGAGTCCATGCGCTGGCCCGCGCGGGCGCGAACCCCCAGCACCACGGCGATCGCCACGTAAGCCAGGGTCATCGACAGCGGCAGCACGCTGTTCATCGCTCGGCCTCCTCGGTGTCGTGAGCCCGGACGATCGACTCGGGTAGCGGCGACAGGCGGTTGCCGATCAGCATCACCGCGCTGGAGGCGAGCACGAGCAGGCAGGCCCAGGCCGCCACGGCGGGGATGCCGAGCACCAGTCGGGCCTGGTTGGCGATCGGTACCACCGGCCACAGTCCGCCGGCGATGACGACCAGGAACAGCGTCAGCGTCAGGCGGCCGCGGGCCGTCGTGGGGAGGATGGGGCGATGCATGTCGATCGGCTCCTGTGTCGGTGGGGATGGCGGTATCACTGGCCCGGGGGGCGTGGCCAGCGGTCGATCGGCCCGCGCCAGCGTTCGAAGGCGTGTGCCAGTTGCAGCACCCGGCGGTCCTCGAAGCGCGGGCCGATCAACTGGATCGCCAGTGGCAGGCCATCGTGACTGAAGCCGCCATTGATCGACAGTGCCGGCTGCTCCCCCATGTTCCAGGGCAGGGTGAAGCCGAGGTGCTCGAAGGGGTATTCGGGGTCGTTGGACGGGTGGCCGTACTCCGCCGGAAAGCTGTAGAGCGGCGCGGTCGGCGAGACAATGGCGTCGGCGCATCATAGCCGGGGCCTGGGTGGCGATGAAGGCCCCGGGGGTCGAGCGGTTGGCGAAGGACGGCATCGTCACGGGTGGTTCGATTTCCTGTTCGGTTGGGTTTTTCGGTATTTCTTTTTGTTTGAAAAGCGCATGACAGAGACTTTTGGTCTTTTTATCTCCTTGGTTCACGTCTTTATTGTTGCCGTGCTGTAATCCGCTGGATCCTTCAACGACAATCAACGATCGAGGACAGAGACCATGCGCATCGGCGTTCCCAAGGAGATCAAGAACCACGAGTATCGTGTCGCGTTGACCCCGACCGGCGTTCGCGAGCTGGTCGAGCGTGGCCATCGGGTCACGGTCCAGACCGGCGCCGGCGAGGGCTCGGGCTTTCCCGACAGCGCCTACGAGACGGTCGGCGCGACACTGGAATCCGACGTCGATGCTCTGTGGGAGGCGGCCGAGCTGATCGTCAAGGTCAAGGAGCCGCAGAGCGAGGAGGTCGCGCGCCTCAAGCCGGGCCATACGCTGTTCACCTATCTGCACCTGGCCGCCGAGGAGACCCTGACCAAGGGGCTGCTGGACGCCGGGGCGACCTGCATCGCTTACGAGACCATCACCGACGCCCAGGGCGGCCTGCCGCTGCTGGCGCCGATGAGCCGGGTCGCCGGGCGCATGGCGGTGCAGGCCGGGGCCCACAGCCTGGAGAAGGCGCAGGGCGGTTCCGGGGTGCTGCTGCCGGGGGTGCCGGGCGTGGCGCCCGCCAAGGTCACGGTGATCGGCGGTGGCGTGGTCGGCGAGAACGCCGCGCGCATGGCGCTGGGCCTGGGGGCCGAGGTCACCGTGCTCGACAAGTCGCTGACGCGGCTCGAGGCGCTCGATCATCGCTATCAGGGGCGGCTGCACACCGTCTACTCCACCGCCGATGCGCTCGAGGCGGCGATCCGCGAGTCGGACCTGATCATCGGCGCGGTGCTGGTGCCGGGTGCCGCGGCGCCCAAGCTGATCACCCGCAAGCAGCTCGCCGACATGCAGCCCGGCAGCGTGCTGGTCGATGTCGCCATCGACCAGGGTGGCTGTTTCGAGACCAGCAAGGCGACCACCCACGCCGAGCCCACCTACGTGGTCGATGGCGTGGTGCACTACTGCGTGGCCAACATGCCCGGCGCGGTGGCACGCACCTCGACCCAGGCGCTGACCAACGCCACCATGCCATTCGTCATCGCCCTGGCCGACAAGGGCTGGAAGCAGGCGCTGGCCGACGACCCGCACTTCCTGCCCGGGCTCAACGTCCACGACGGCAAGCTGACCTATCGGGCGGTGGCCGAGGCCTTCGGCCTCGAGAGCGTCGACCCGGCCAGCCTGCTGGGCCAGTAATACGCCGGACGGCGACTGCCGCCTGGCAGGGCTGCCGCTGACGGGGCCGCGAGGGAGCCCGTCAGCGACGCCCCGCCCCGCGGGCCGCGCTCTGGCCCCGGGGCGTCAGTGGGCGAGTCGCCTTGCCCGGCGGCGGCGTTGTACACTGGGCGCATTTGCACTGAGCGATTCGCCTATCCCATGGAAAAGACCCGCGTTCTCACCGGTATCACCACCACCGGTACCCCTCATCTCGGCAACTACGTCGGCGCCATCAAGCCGGCTATCGCCGAGAGCCAGAATCCCGACGTCCAGTCCTTCTACTTCCTCGCCGACCTGCACGCGCTGATCAAGTGCCAGGATCCCAAGCGCATCCAGCAGTCGCGCCTGGAGATCGCCGCCACCTGGCTGGCGCTGGGGCTGGACACCGACAATGCGATCTTCTATCGCCAGTCGGACATCCCCGAGATCCCCGAACTGACCTGGATGCTCTCCTGCGTCTGCGCCAAGGGCCTGATGAACCGCGCGCATGCCTATAAGGCGGCGGTCGCGGAAAACGAGGAGGCCGGGGTCGCCGATCCCGACCGCGGCGTGACCATGGGGCTGTTCGGCTATCCGGTACTGATGGCCGCCGACATCCTGATGTTCAACGCCAACAAGGTCCCGGTGGGGCGCGACCAGATCCAGCACATCGAGATGGCCCGCGACATGGCCGGGCGTTTCAATCATCTCTACAAGGGCCAGTACTTCACGCTGCCCGAGGCGGCGGTGGACGAGAAGGTCGAGGTGCTCGGCGGGCTCGACGGGCGCAAGATGTCCAAGAGCTACAACAACACCATCCCGTTGTTCGTCTCCGAGAAGAAGCTGCTCAAGCTGGTGCGCAAGATCAAGACCAACTCCCTGGAGCCGGGCGAGCCCAAGGACCCCGACGACAGCACGCTGTTCCAGATCTATGCGGCCTTCGCCAGCGCCGAGGAGAGCGCGGCGATGCGTCAGCGCTACGCCGAGGGGATCGGCTGGGGTGACGCCAAGAACGAGCTGTTCGAGTACCTCAATGCCCAGTTGCGCGAGCCGCGCGAGCGCTACCAGGCCTTGATGGAGGATCCCGGCCACATCGAGGACGTGCTCAAGAAGGGGGCCGAACGGGCCCGCGCCGAAGCCGCGCCGCTGATGGACAAGCTGCGTCACGCGGCGGGGCTGGGGCGTTTCGTCTGATCGGCGCTTCCCAAGCTTTCCCCGACGCCCGGCTCTGGCCGGGCGTCGGCGTTTCCGGGGGTCAGGAGGCGCCGCGCGCCCCCAGCGCCTCGGCCAGTTCCGGGGCGAACTCGGCGCCCTGGGGCACCTCGATCGAGGAGGGGGCCAGGGCCTCGCCGATCGGCTCGGCACGGCCGCCCAGGCACCCCTGGAGGAAGGCCTCGACCACGGCGTTGAAGGCGATGGCGTTGACCGGCCGAGCGAAGCCGTGGCCCTCGTCGGGGAACAGCACGTAGGTGACCGGGATGCCGTTGGCCTCCATCGCCGCGACGACCTGGTCGCTCTCCGCCTGCTTGACCCGCGGGTCGTTGGCGCCCTGACCGATCAGCAGCGGCCGGCGGATGGCGTCGGCACGGGACAGCGGCGACCGGGCCTCGAGCCAGGCGCGGCCGGCCTCGGTCTCGGGGTCGGCCATGCGCCGGTAGAGCTGGCGTTTGCCGGCCTCCCAGTAGGCCGGCATGCTCGCCAGCAGGGTCTGCAGGTTGGAGGGGCCGACGATGTCCACGCCGCAGGCGAAGCGCTCGGGGGTGAACGTCAGCCCCACCAGCGCGGCGTAACCGCCATAGGAGCCGCCCATGATGGCGACGCGCTCGGGATCGGCGACGCCGGCGTCGACCGCCCAGTCGACGGCGTCGAGCAGGTCGTCGTGCATCGCCGCCGCCCATTCACCGTCACCGGCGCTGATGAACGCCTTGCCGAAGCCGGTCGAGCCGCGATAGTTGACCGACAGCACGGCATAGCCGCGGTTGGCCAACCAGTGGTGGAAGGTCTCGCTGCCGTAGCTGTCGCGGGCCCAGGGTCCGCCGTGGACCAGCAGCACCATGGGCAGGGGCGAGGCGGGCTTGCTGAAGCCCTCGGCATCGCTGCCGCGGGGCAGGGTGAGATAGGAGACCAGCGTCTTGCCGTCGCGGGCGGTGATCTCCAGCGGGGTCATGCCGGCGAGCTCGACGCCCTCGAGTTCCGGGCGGCCGACGTAGAGGCGGGTCAGCCGGCGTTTCTCGCGATCGTAGAGCCAGGCGGCGGGTGGCGCGGTGACCGGATCGTTGGTCACCGTCCACAGGCGATCGTCGTCGGTGCGCGAAGTGACGTCGATGTCGCCCTTGAGTTCGCGGTCGAGAAAGGCAAGATCGTCGGCGATGGCATCGTCCAGGGCGTGCCAGGCGTTGCGCAGGTAGTCCACCGCCCAGGCCTGGACCTTGCCGCTGTGCGGATCGCGCAGCAGGTCGGTGATGTCGGCCCTGGGCGAATGGGCGAGCAGCCGGATCTCGCCGCTGGCCCAGTCCTGGGCGGTCAGCGCTGCGGTGTCGCGACCCCGGCCGTCGATCCAGTAGAGGGTCTCGCCATCGCGGGTGAAGCCGACCGGGCCGGTGTTGGCGCTGTCCTCGAAGCCGATGTCGGCGAAGGGGGTGGTCTCGATGCCCTCCCGGGTGACGCGGTGATAGCTCAGACCACCGTCCTCGCGGGGCTTGATCGCCAGGCGCAGCGCCAGACGTTCGTCGGCGATGAAGCCCGCGTAGCCGTCGTTCTCCAGTATCCGCTCGAGCCCGCCGCTCGCCAGATCGAGTCGGTAGACATCGTGCCAGCGCGGGTCGCGGCGGTTGAGGCCGACCAGGATATGGCCGGTCACCTCACGGCTGATGGCGATGACCTGGACCTGGATGCCCTCGAACGGCGTCAGCAGGCGTTCCGCGCCGCCATCGACCGTCACGCCGAACAGCCGGAAGTTCTCGTCGCCGCCGGTGTCGTTGACGTAGAGCAGTTGCCGGCTGTCCGGCGACCAGAAGTAGCGCAGGATGGGGCGCGTGCGTTCGTCGGTGAGTGGCCGGGCCTGCGCCGGATCGTCGACGGGGGCGACCCACAGGTTGAGCACGCCCTCGCGGGGAGCGATCCACGCCAGCCACTGGCCGTCCGGGCTCAAGCGCCCCTGGATCCGCGCGGGATTGCCGAACAGCCGCTCGCGCTCGATCAGCGGCGGCGGCGTGTCGCCGCCACCGGTATCGTCGCCGTCAGCAGGGCTCATGGCCCGGGGGGCGGATGCCGTCGTCCAGTGCATGGCCTCGTACTCCTTTTCTCGGGTGTCGTTGCGCGGGCCTGATTCGCCGGCCTTGGCGCGGATGAGCGGGTGGTTGCATAGCCATCCCCCAGCCTATCACTCGTCAGGAGCCGGCGCCGTGGCCTCGTCGAGACGGGCGAAGGAAGCCGGCTCGCTGGCGGCATCGAGCGCCGGTCGGGCCTTCGGGGCGGCCCGGTCGGCTCGTGCGTGTTATCTTTACCGTCAGGCCCGGTGCTCGTCCCGTGTGAGTTTGCAACGAACGTCACCGCAGACGGGGCAGCCCTTCCTTCACCAACCTCGAGTCGAGACATGAGCGAATCCAAGCGCCCCCTCTATACGCCCTACGCCGGCCCCTCCCTGCTGGAAATGCCGCTGCTCAACAAGGGCAGCGCCTTCACCCTGAAAGAGCGTATCGATTTCAACCTGATCGGGCTGCTGCCGCAGAACGTCGAGACCATCGAGGAGCAGGCGGAGCGTGCCTACCGCCAGTATCGGCTGTGCAACACCGATCTCGACAAGCACATCTACCTGCGCGCGATCCAGGACGACAACGAGACGCTGTTCTTCCGCCTGCTCGAGGAGCACCTCGAGGAGATGCTGCCGATCATCTATACGCCGACCGTGGGCGAGGCGTGTGAAGAGTTCTCCAACATCTATCGCAACCATCGCGGGATCTTCGTCGCCTATCCCGATCGCGAGCACATGGACGATATCCTGCGCAGTGCCACCAAGGACCGGGTCAAGGTGATCGTGGTCACCGACGGCGAGCGTATCCTGGGACTCGGTGACCAGGGCATCGGCGGCATGGGCATCCCCATCGGCAAGCTGTCGCTGTATACCGCCTGCGGCGGCATCAGCCCGGCCTACACCCTGCCGATCATGCTCGACGTGGGGACCAACAACCAGCAACTGCTCGACGACCCGATGTACATGGGCTGGCGCCACGAACGCGTCACCGGCGAGGAGTACGACGACTTCATCGCGATGTTCATGGAGGCGGTCAAGCGGCGCTGGCCGAACGCCCTGGTGCAGTTCGAGGACTTCGCCCAGACCAACGCCATGCCGCTGCTCGAGCGCTATCGTGACGAGCTGTGCTGCTTCAACGACGATATCCAGGGCACTGCCGCGGTGTGCGTGGGCACGCTGCTGGCGGCCTGCAAGTCGCGCTCCGCCAGGCTCGGCGACCAGCGCGTGGCCTTCGTCGGCGCCGGCTCGGCGGGCTGTGGCATCGCCGAGCAGATCATCGTCGCCATGCAGGCCGAAGGGCTCGACGAGGCCGAGGCCCGGCGGCGGGTCTACATGGTCGACCGCAACGGCCTGCTGACCACGGACATGGAGGGGCTCTACGACTTCCAGCAGCGCCTCGCCCACGATCCCGCCGAACTCGAAGACTGGCCCGATCGGCAGTTGATGGACGTGATCAAGAATGCCCGGCCGACGATCCTGATCGGTGTCTCGGGGCAGAAGGGCCTGTTCAGCGAGGCGATCATCCGCACGCTCCACGAGAATTGCCCCAACCCCGTGGTGATGCCGCTCTCCAACCCCACCTCACGGGTCGAGGCGACGCCGCAGGACATCCTCGAATGGACCGACGGTCAGGCGCTGGTCTCCACCGGCAGCCCCTTCCCGCCGGTGACCATCGGCGATCGCGAGGTAGCCATCGCGCAGTGCAACAACGCCTACATCTTCCCGGGGGTGGGGCTGGGCGTGGTCGCCGCCAACGCCTCGCGGGTCACCGACGGCATGCTGATGGCGGCCTCCAACGCCCTGGCCGACGGGGCGCCGATCGTCCAGCAGGGCGAAGGGGCGCTGCTGCCCGCTCTCAGGGACATCCGCGAGATCAGCAAGTCGATCGCCTTCGACGTCGCCAAGCAGGCCCAGAAGGAGGGCGTGGCGCTGTCGTCTTCCGACGAGGTGTTGTGGGAGGCGATCGAGCGCAACTTCTGGTATCCGCGCTATCGCCGCTACCGTCGTCGTGCGTTCTGAGCGCTTTATCCAAAAAGCGGGTCATGCCATGACGTGAAAACGCCCTGCCAGCGAGGCAGGGCGTTTGCGTTGGGGGCGAGTGTCGGCCGGGGCGTGCCCCGGCCTTGGCTCACTGAAGCATGTTGCGCAGCACGAAGTGCAGGATGCCGCCGTGACGGTAGTATTCCATCTCGTTGGCGGTATCGATGCGGCACTTGGCGTCGAGGGTCTTCTCGCCCTTGTCGGAGGCAATGGTCACCTTGACGCTGCCGCCCGGCTCGAGGTCGCCGAGCCCCTCGATGGAGAAGGTCTCGTCGCCGGTGAGTCCCAGCGACTTGCGATCCTCGCCCTCGGGGAACTGCAGCGGCAGCACGCCCATGCCGATCAGGTTGGAGCGGTGGATGCGCTCGTAGGACTCGGCGATCACCGCGCGCACGCCCAGCAGCCGGGTGCCCTTGGCGGCCCAGTCGCGTGACGAGCCGGTGCCGTACTCCTTGCCGGCGACCACCACCAGCGGGGTGTCGTCCTCGACGTACTTCATCGCCGCGTCGTAGATCGCCATCTGCTCGCCGGAGGGCACGTGGCGGGTATAGCCGCCCTCGACATCGTCGAGCATCTCGTTACGGATGCGCACGTTGGCGAAGGTGCCGCGCATCATCACCTCGTGGTTGCCGCGCCGCGAGCCGTAGGAGTTGAAGTCCTTCACCGCGACGCCATGCTCCTGGAGGTAGCGTCCGGCGGGGCTGTCGGGCTTGATCGCGCCGGCCGGCGAGATGTGGTCGGTGGTCACCGAGTCGCCGAGCATCGCCAGCACCCGGGCATTCTTGACGTCCTCGACCGGCTCGGGCTCCTTGCCCATGCCCTCGAAGAACGGCGGATGCTGGATGTAGGTGGAGTCCTTCGACCACTCGTAGACCTTGCTCTCGGGCACGTCGATGGAGCGCCAGGTCTCGTCGCCGTCGAACACCTCGGCGTATTCCTTGCGGAACATGTCGGTGCGCACCTGCTCGACCGCCTTGGCGATCTCGTCCTGCGACGGCCAGATGTCCTTGAGATAGACCGGCTTGCCGTCCTTGCCGGTGCCCAGCGGCTCCTTGGAAAGATCGAGGCGCACGTTGCCGGCCAGGGCGTAGGCCACCACCAGGGGCGGCGAGGCCAGCCAGTTGGTCTTGACCAGCGGATGCACGCGACCCTCGAAGTTGCGGTTGCCGGAGAGCACCGAGGCCACGGTGAGGTCGCCGTCGTTGACCGCCTTCTCGATCGGCTCGGGCAGCGGCCCGGAGTTGCCGATACAGGTGGTGCAGCCGTAACCCACCAGGTTGAAGCCGAGTTCGTTGAGGTCGTCCTGCACGTTGCCGGCCGCCAGGTAGTCGGTCACCACCTTGGAGCCCGGCGCCAGCGAGGTCTTGACCCAGGGCTTGGTGGACAGGCCCTTGGCCACTGCATTGCGCGCCAGCAGGCCGGCGGCGAGCATCACGCTGGGGTTGGAGGTATTGGTGCAGGAGGTGATGGCGGCGATCACCACGGCCCCCGGATTGAGCTTGAAGGACTCGCCGTCGAACTCGACGTCCTGGCTGTCGCTGTGCTCGAAGTGACGGTGGCGATCGTGGAGCTCGACGTCGTCCACCGCGTGGCCGCCTTCGGACTGCCACTTGCCCTGCTCCTCGGGAGGCGCGTCCGGCGCGTCGCCGTTCATCAGCTTCTCGAAGGTGGCCTTCATGTCGGTCAGCGCGACGCGGTCCTGCGGACGCTTGGGCCCGGCCAGGCTGGCCTCGACGTCACCCATGTCGAGTTCGAGGGTATCGGTGTAGACCGGCTCGTGGCCCGGCTCGCGCCACATGCCCTGGGCCTTGGCATAGGCTTCGACCAGTGCGATCTGCGCCTCGTCACGGCCGGTGAGGCGCATGTAGTCCAGGGTCTGTTCGTCGACCGGGAAGAAGCCGCAGGTGGCGCCGTATTCGGGGGCCATGTTGGCGATCGTGGCGCGGTCGGCGACCGGCATGTCCTTGAGGCCGTCGCCGTAGAACTCGACGAACTTGCCGACCACGCCTTTCTGGCGGAGCATCTGGGTCACCGTCAGCACCAGGTCGGTGGCGGTGATGCCCTCGCGCAGCTTGCCGGTGATCTTGAAGCCGATCACCTCGGGAATCAGCATCGACACCGGCTGGCCGAGCATCGCCGCCTCGGCCTCGATGCCGCCGACGCCCCAGCCGAGCACGCCCAGGCCGTTGATCATGGTGGTGTGCGAGTCGGTGCCCACCAGGGTGTCGGGGTAGGCGAAGGTCTTGCCGTCTTCCTCCTTGGTCCAGACCGCCTTGCCCAGGTACTCGAGGTTGACCTGGTGGCAGATGCCGGTGCCCGGCGGTACCACGCGGAAGTTGTCGAAGGCCTGTTGCCCCCAGCGCAGGAACTCGTAGCGCTCGCGGTTGCGCTCCATCTCGATGGCGACGTTGTCCTTGAACGCCGAGGGGTCGCCGAAGTGGTCGACCATCACCGAGTGGTCGATGACCAGATCGACCGGCGACAGCGGATTGATACGGGCCGGATCCTCGCCGAGCTTGGCCACGGCGTCGCGCATCGAGGCCAGATCGACCACCCCGGGCACGCCGGTGAAGTCCTGCATCAGCACGCGCGCCGGGCGGTAGCCGATCTCGCGGGTCGAACGGGCCTCCTTCTGCCAGTCCACCAGCGCCTGCATGTCCTCGCGCGAGACGCTCTCGTCGTCGGCGAAGCGCAACTGGTTCTCGAGCAGCACCTTGAGCGTGAAGGGCAGGCGCGTCACGTCGCCCAGTGCCCTGGCCGCCTCGGGCAGGCTGTAGTAGTGATAGGTGGTGCCCCCGGCCTCGAGGGTACTCAGGGTCTTCGGCGTTTCGTCAGCGCTCATGGACTCCTCCTTATGCCTTGCATGGGCGTGGCTCGGGCGGTGCGGCGGACGTTCTCGTCGGTTGTCGGCGGCCGTCTTCATTGGCTGCCCGAGCGTCAGGTTCCCGGACTGGCTACGATACTACGCCAAGGGTGGTGATTGTCGACACTTCCATTGTAATCACGCCCTGTGACATGGACATGATAGGCGGTGAATTCAACCGGCGGCCATGTCGAATGGCCGCGCGGGCCGCGGCCGGGAAATTCGGCTACGCTGTGATCGTGTGTCCTGCGCCCCTTGAAAGCCCGTCCGGCGGGCCCCACATCGTGAACAGTCGCCGGGCCGGTCGCGGAGTCGGTCATGAACGAAGAAATGCTGGTCTCCTATCCGACTCACTGCCCCTACTGCGGGGCCGCCTTCGATCTGCTGGTCGACGCAAGCCAGGGCAGTCACGTCACCTGGGAGGATTGCCCGCGCTGTTGCGCACCGATGCAGGTCGGCGTCGAGGTGTCCGTCCTGGCGGACGAGATCGAACAGGTGACGGTGGCCCGCGACGACGACATCGTCTAGCGATCGTTCGTCTTCGCGGGCTGTCATGAATACGTCGCGATAGCCAGGCCCTATGCCGGTCATTGGGCTTATCAAATTGGCAGAATCGAGGGGCAACCTTAGTCTGTCACTGAAATTTTTCCTCGCAACGATCCCTTACCCATCATTCCAAGGAGCGTTACATGAGCGTACTGGTTGGACGTCAGGCACCGGATTTCGAAGCGGCAGCGGTACTCGGCGACGGTTCCATCGTCGAAGACTTCAAGCTCTCCGACAGCAACGGCAAGCTGCGCGTGCTGTTCTTCTGGCCGCTGGACTTCACCTTCGTCTGCCCGTCCGAGATCATCGCCCACGACAACCGCCTGGCGCAGTTCAAGGAACTGGGTGTGGAAGTCATCGGTGCCTCCATCGATTCCCAGTTCACCCACTACGCCTGGCGCAAGACCTCGCCGGACGCCGGTGGTATCGGTGAAGTCGGCTTCCCGGTGGTCGCCGACGTCAAGCACGAGATCGTGCAGGCCTACGGCATCGAGCATCCGGAAGCGGGCGTCGCGCTGCGCGCCTCCTTCCTGATCGACGAGGACGGTGTCGTTCAGCACCAGACCGTCAACAACCTGCCGCTGGGTCGCAACGTCGACGAGATGCTGCGCATGGTCAAGGCGCTCAAGCATCACCAGCAGCACGGCGAAGTCTGCCCGGCCGGGTGGGACGAAGGCCAGGAAGGCATGAAGGACACCGCGGAAGGCGTCGCCAAGTACCTCGGCGCGCACTCCACGGAGCTGTAAAGCCTGCGCGACGTCACGGGGCGGCCTGCGGGCCGCCCTTCGTCGTCCGGGACGGACAAAACGCGGTAGACTGCGATCTGCATTCGACGGGGTGACCGGTGTCGAGTCCAGATCACAGCCCACCCCGACACTTCAACGGCTGGTGTCGTCTCCGACGGCGCCCTTGCGGGAGAGGACTTTTTTCATGAGCGAAGCGCGTCATCAGCGACTGATCATCCTGGGGTCCGGCCCGGCGGGCTATACCGCCGCCGTCTATGCGGCACGTGCCAACCTCGAGCCGCTGCTGATCACCGGCATGGAGGCGGGCGGTCAGCTGACCACCACCACCGACGTCGACAACTGGCCGGGCGACGATACCGGTGTGCAGGGCCCCGAGCTTATGGAGCGCATGCGTCGCCACGCCGAGCGTTTCGACACCGAGGTGGTGTTCGACCACATCGACGAGGTCGAGTTGCGCAACCGCCCGTTCACGCTCAAGGGCAGCAACGGCATCTACACCTGCGATGCGCTGATCATCGCCACCGGGGCCAGCGCGCGCTACCTGGGCCTGGCTTCCGAGCAGCGGTTCATGGGCCAGGGCGTGTCGGCCTGCGCGACCTGCGACGGCTTCTTCTATCGCAATCAGGACGTGGTGGTGGTCGGCGGCGGCAATACCGCCGTGGAAGAGGCGCTGTACCTGTCCAACATCGCCTCCTCGGTGACCCTGGTGCATCGCCGCGACAGCCTGCGCGCCGAGAAGATCCTCCAGGACAAGCTGTTCGAGAAGGTCGACAACGGCAACATCCGCGTCGAGTGGAACCAGACCCTCGACGAGGTGCTCGGTGACGACACCGGCGTCACCGGCGTGCGGTTGCGCTCCACCCAGGACGACGGCACCCGCGAACTCAAGGCTCCGGGGGTGTTCATCGCCATCGGTCACACGCCCAACACCGGCATCTTCTCAGGGCAGCTGGACATGGCCGACGGTTACATCAAGGTGCGCTCGGGGCTCGAGGGCAACGCCACCGCGACCAGCGTGCCAGGCGTGTTCGCCGCCGGCGACGTCATGGACCACGTCTATCGTCAGGCGATCACCTCGGCGGGCAGCGGCTGCATGGCCGCGCTGGATGCCGAGCGCTACCTCGACGATCTGCCCTGAGGGGCCGTCGGTCACGCCGCTAGATCATCGCAACGGCGCCCCTCGTGGGCGCCGTCGGCGTTTTCGTGGTTCGAGGCTCGCGCTTTCCGGAGCTGCTCAGTAGTGCGGCGGACGCTCGTCTGCTGCCTCGGGACCGGAATCCAGGGCCTGCAGGGCCTGATGCTGTTCGCGCAGGCGTTGCTGCATCAGGTCGTTGACCCGCTCGAGCTGGGCCAGCCGACGCTCCTGACCGGCCACCGCCCGGTCGAGCGTATCCAGCCAGTCTTCCTGATGGGCCAGGCGGCTCTCGATGCCCTCGAGCCTGGCTTCCAGGCGGGTAAGCGCGTCATTTTCGATCATGCTAGAATCGCTGCCCTGTGTGTTGCCGTTCATCGCGACACCTTGAATGTGTGTGATATCGCCCGTCGCCGTCGTGCGCGGGCCGTTTCCGGTTACAACAAGAGAATCCGAGGTCCATGAATCGAAAGGTATTGCTACGTTGTAGTCTCATCAGTCTCCTGCTTGCCGCCCCCGCTCCGCTGTTGATTGCCCTGTTTGCCTCGCTGGCCGATGGCGCCCTGACCGGTGCCCTCGAAGAGGCGCTGGCACTCGATGGCATCGAGCGCGTCTACGTGGCCAGTTCGGTCGCCGTCTTCGTGATCCTGCTGGTCGCCACGATCGCCGTTAACATTCTCACCCCGCAACTGGCCAACCTGGCGGAGATCGAGAACGACGACCGTGAAACGGGCGAGGTCAAGTGGTTCAACGTCAACAAGGGGTATGGCTTCATCACCCGCGACAACGGCGAGGACGTCTTCGTGCACTTCCGGGCCATCCGCGGCAAGGGGCACCGCACCCTCGCCGAAGGCCAGAAGGTGCGCTATCACGTCGTCAAGAACGAGCGCGGGCTCCAGGCCGACGACGTCACCGTGATCACCTGACGCCGGGCATCGCCCCGTATCGACCCCATCGCCCCGGCCTCGGCCGGGGCGATGTCGTTGGGCGCCGGTTCACTGGCTGTCGCCATGGTCGGGGCGTTCGTCCACACCGGCCCGGGCCTCGGCCTCGACGAACACCCGCTTGACGGTGTCGACCTCGGCCTTGATGCGGCGATCGAGCTCGGCGATGGAGCCTTCGATGCGTTCGGCGGGCGTGCCGCGGGCGAAGCGAATGCTGATCGTGGCAAGGATGAAGTCCGGCCCCATGTGCATGGTCAGCACCTCGTTGACCGCCTCGACGCCGTCGGCCTCGCCGGCGAGCCGGCGAATCGCCTCGACGACCGAGCGATTGGCGCTCTCGCCGATCAGCAGCCCCTTGGTCTCGACCGCCAGCCAGATCGCCGTGCCACCGAGAATCAGGCCGATGACGATCGAGGCGATGCCGTCGAAGACCGGGTTGCCCGTCCACTCGCTGAGCCACACGCCCGCCAGGGCGGCGAGCAGGCCGAGCAGGGCGGCGGAATCCTCGAACACCACCACGAACATCGCCGGATCCTTGCCGCGGCGTACCGCCTGGACGTAGCTCCACTTGCCCTTGGTCTTGCGGAACTCGTTGAGGGCGAAGGCCCAGGAGGCCCCCTCGAAGAGGATCCCCAACCCCAGCACGATGTAGTTGATCAGCGGCGACTCCATCGGCTTGGGATGGAGCACGTGGCGTATGCCTTCGTACAGCGAGACCCCGGCGCCCACCGCGAAGATCAGCAGCGCGACCACGAAGCTCCAGAAGTAGACCTCCTTGCCGTGGCCGAAGGGGAACTGCTCGCTGGGCGGTCGGCTGGCGCGTTTCAGACCCAGCAGCAGCAGGACCTGGTTGCCGGTGTCGACCACCGAATGGATGCCCTCGGAGAGCATCGCCGAACTGCCGGTGAAGGCCGCGGCCACGAACTTGGTGACCGCGATCAGCAGATTGCCGCCCATTGCGGCATAGATGACCGGTTTGGATTCCGCCATGATCGATCGTCCCTGAGTGGCGTGTGAAGGCTCGACTGGCAGTCTGAATTACTGGCCCGAGTCCGGCCAGGTGATGGCGCCTTCCTGGCCGTCGGCGCGGACCTGCCAGAAGCGGTCCGGATCGTCGCCCGGCTGCCAGCCGCCCAGCGAGCAACGTACCTCGCAGCCCAGCGCCCGGGCGGCGTCGCGGGCGCAATCGATGTCGCGCGGCCAGGGGGTGGCGTCACTGTCGAACCACAGACTGGCGTAGCCGTCGGCGGCGTTCTCGACCAGCATGACGGGGATCGTGCGTGCCTGGCAATGGCCGTCGCTGCGCCATTGACGCTTGCCACGGCGCTGGAGCGGCGGCGCGTCGAGGCGACTGCCCAGCCACTCGTCGAGGGCGGTGATGTCCGCCTCGGCCAGGTAGATCTCGATGTCGGGATAACGTTCCATGGCAACCTCAGGTGAGCAGGCGGGTGACGATCGCTTCGTAGATGCGGCTCAGATCGTCGAGATCCGCCGCCCGGACCCGCTCGTCGACCTTGTGGATGGTGGCGTTGAGCGGACCCAGTTCGACCACCTGACAGCCCAGCCGTGCGATGAAGCGGCCGTCCGAGGTACCGCCGGCGGTGGACAGCTCGGGCGGGCGGCCGGTGACGGCCTCGACGCCGGCCACGGTGGCGTCGATCAGTTCCCCCCGGTCGGTGAGGAAGGGCTCGCCGTTGAGCGTCCAGTCTAGCCGGTAGTCGAGGCCGTGGGCATCGAGGAGCGCCTCGGTGCGCTGGCGCAGTGCCTCGTGGGTGACCTCGGTCGAGTAGCGGAAGTTGAACACCACTTCCAGCTCGCCGGGAATCACGTTGGTCGCCCCGGTGCCGGCGCGCACGTTGGAGATCTGGAAACTGGTCGCCGGGAAGAAGGTGTTGCCGTCGTCCCAGTGCTCGCGGCACAGGGCGTCGAGCGCCGGCGCCGCCTCGTGGATCGGGTTGCGCGCCATGTGCGGATAGGCGACATGGCCCTGCACGCCGTGGACGTGCAGCACGCCGCCCAGCGAGCCGCGCCGGCCGTTCTTGAGGGTGTCGCCGAGCCGCTCGCTGGAGGAGGGTTCGCCGACGATGCAGTAGTCGAGACGCTCGTGGGTCTCGAGCAGGTGCTCGACCACCGCGCGGGTGCCGTCGACCGCCGGGCCTTCCTCGTCGGAAGTGATCAGGAAGGCCAGCCGCCCGGGATGCTCGGGGTGGGCGGCGACGAAGCGTTCCACGGCGGTGACCATCGCCGCCAGGCTGCCCTTCATGTCGGCGGCGCCGCGGCCGCACAACTCGCCGTCATCGTTGATGCAGGGCTCGAACGGCGGGGTCTGCCATTGCGACGAGGGGCCGCTGGGCACCACGTCGGTGTGTCCGGCGAAGGCCAGCACGGGGCCGTGGTGGCCGCGCACCGCCCAGAAGTTCTCGACGTCGCCGAACGGCAGCCGCTGGATGCGAAAGCCCAGCCGCTCGAGGCGCGCGATCATCAGGTCCTGACAGCCGGCGTCGTCGGGGGTCACCGAGGCGCGGCGCATCAGCGCGATGGCCAGCTCGAGGGTCGGCGAATGGGCGGGCGTGGACACGTCGGTATCGGACGAAGACATGAAGGTTCCTGAGGCTGAAAAGCAGGGCGCCCGCGGGGCGGGCGCCGTGGGTCAATCGTTGGCGTGCAGCGCGTCGTTCAGCGCGATGGCGCTCTTGTTGGTGAGGCACTCGATACGCCCGTTGAGCGAATTGCGACGCAGCAGCAGGTCGCTCTGGTTGGCCAGCTCGCGTGCCGCCACGGTACGCACTTCCTGGCCGCGGTCGTCGAGCATCACCACCTTGGCGCCGGCGGTGACGTAGAGCCCGGCCTCGACGGTGCAGCGATCGCCCAGCGGAATGCCGATCCCAGCGTTGGCGCCGATCAGGCAGCCCTCGCCGACCTTGATCACCATGTTGCCGCCGCCTGAGAGCGTGCCCATGGTCGAGCAGCCGCCGCCCAGGTCGGAGCCCTTGCCGACCATCACCCCGGCGGAGATGCGCCCCTCGACCATGCCCGGCCCTTCGGTGCCGGCGTTGAAGTTGACGAAGCCCTCGTGCATCACCGTGGTGCCCTCGCCGAGATGGGCGCCGAGGCGCACGCGGGCGGTATCGCCGATGCGCACGCCCCTGGGCACCACGTAGTCGGTCATCTTGGGGAACTTGTCGACGCAGTCCACCGACAGCGCGCGACCCGCCAGGCGGGCGCGCAGGCGCCGGGCCGGCAGTTCCTCGACGTCGATCGGGCCCTCGCTGGTCCAGGCGACGTTGCGCAGCAGGCCGAACATGCCGGTGAGGTCGACGCCGTGCGGCTTGACCAGACGGTGTGACAGCAGGTGCAGCTTGAGATAGACCTCGGGCACGCTCTGCGGCGGCTGGTCGACCTCGAGGAAGGTGGCGACCAGCGGACGATGGCTGGCGGCCAGCGCCGCGGCGAGTTCGGCCTGCTCGGTGTCGCCGGCGGCCTTCAGGGCCTCGGCCAGGGCGTCGCAGTGCTCGGGCAGAAAGCTCACCGCGGCGTTGCCGGCGGGGGCGTCGAGCGCCTGGCGGGCGGCGTCGACCAGCGCGGCGTCGGGGGCGAACAGCGGCGTCGGATAGTAGACGTCCAGCCAGTCGCCTTGGGTGTTCTGGTTGCCGATCCCGAGGGCGAAACTCAGCATGTGGGGGTCTCCTGAAAAGGGAAGTGGAAAGGGGCGGTCAGGCCAGGCTGGCGTAATCGTCGCGCGCTCGGCCGACGATCAGCGTCTCGCCGGTGTCGAGCAGCGGGCGCTTGAGCAGCGTCGGGTGTGCCAGGATCAGCGCCCGGGCGCGCTCGGCGTCGTCCCGGGCGGCCTGGCGCTCGGTCTCGTCGAGCCCGCGCCAGGTGGTGCTGCGGGTATTGAGCAGCGTCTCGAGGCCGGTGAGGTCGATGAAACGTGCCAGCGTCCCGGCGTCGAGGCCGTCCTCGCGCAGGTCGTGATAGCGGTAGGCGATGCCGCGGGCATCGAGTGCCTTGCGCGCCTTGCGGCAGGTGTCGCAGCTCTTGATGCCGTAGAGCGTGTTCATGGTCGATTTCCGTTCAATAGCGGCGTTCGATGAAGGCGCGGATGCGCCGCGCGGCCTCGGCGGTGGCAGCGGCCTCGGCGACCAGGGCCAGGCGCACCCGCCCCGCGCCGGGGTTGCCGTTCGCGCCGTCCCGGGACATGTAGCGCCCGGGCAGCACGCTGACGTGTTCCGCGGCGAACAGCTCGCGGGTGAAGGCCTCGTCGTCGCCGCCCGGCACCGCCGGCCACAGGTAGAAGCTCGCCCGGGGCGCGGCGAAGTCCATCACCGGGGCGAGAATCTCGGTCACCGCGGCGAATTTCTCGCGGTAGGCGTCGCGATTGGCGCGCACGTGGGTCTCGTCGTTCCAGGCGACGATCGAGGCCTTCTGCACGTGCAGCGGCATGGCGCAGCCGTGGTAGGTGCGAAAGCGCTTGAACGGTTCGATCAGCGCGGCGTCGCCGGCGACGAAACCCGAGCGCAACCCCGGCAGGTTGGAGCGCTTGGACAGCGAATGAAAGACGATGCAGCGCCGATAGTCGTCGCGTCCCAGCCGCGCGCAGGCCTCGAGCAGCCCCGGTGGCGGTGCGGCCTCGTCGAGGTAGAGTTCCGAGTAGCACTCGTCGGAGGCGACGATGAAATCGTGCTCGTCGGCCAGACGGATGAGGGTCTCGAATTCCTCGAGCGGCGTCACCGCGCCGGTGGGGTTGCCCGGCGAGCAGACGAAGACCACCTGGACCTCGCGCCAGACCTCGGCCGGCACGGCGTCGAGGTCGGGACGAAAGGCGTTGTCGGCGTTGCAGTCGAGATACAGCGGCTCGCCGCCGGCGAGCAGCGCCGCGCCCTCGTAGATCTGGTAGAAGGGGTTGGGCATCGCCACCTTTGCCGGGCGGCGGCGGTCGATGGCGGCCTGGACGAAGGCGAAGATCGCCTCGCGGGTGCCATTGACCGGCAGCACGTGGCGCGCTGGATCGAGGCTGCCCGGGGCGAGGCCGAAACGCCGCGTCGCCCAGCCGGCGAGGGTCTCGCGCAGCTCGGGCAGGCCGGCGGTGGCCGGGTAGCGGGCGACGTCGCCCTCGTGGCGGGCGAGCGCCTCGAGCACCTCGGCGGGCGGGGCGTGCTGCGGCTCGCCGATGGTCAGCGCAATGGGCGATCGGTCGGCGGGGCGGACCCCGGCCTTGAGCGCGGCGAGCTTCTCGAAGGGGTAGGGCTTGAGGGCGTCTAGATCGGGGTTCATGAGGTGCCAGCGGCCCGTCTAGCGGGCATCGTGTCGTTATGAGTGCCGTGCGGCGCGAAGCCCTCGATTATAGGGAAGCCGTGGGGCCCCCTCAAATGCCGGGAATGTTTCCGGGACCTGGCTGCACTCGCCGCCTGTCCGGGCAAGTTCATGCCCGGGGCGTCACACGTCGAGGGTCTCGCACAGGCGCTGGCGCAACTGGGTCTGGCGTTCGGGGTCGGTGAGCGGCTCGCCGTTCTTGTCGGTGATGAAGAAGACGTCCTCGACGCGCTCGCCCAGGGTGGCGATCTTGGCCGCCGACAGGGCGATGTGCTGCTCCATGAAGATCCGTCCGACGCGGGCCAGCAGCCCCGGGCGGTCGGGGGCGATCAGCTCGAGCATGGTACGCGCGTTGGCCGGGTCCTGCTCGATCAGCACCTGGGTGGGCACGCGGAAGTGCTTGAGCTGGCGCGGCGTGTGGCGGCTGACGATCTGCGGGTAGTCGTCGGGATCGTCGAGCTCCTCGATCAGATGGTGACGGATGCGCTCGAGCCGGGCGGGTTCGCGGATCGGTTCGTCGTCGTCGTCGAGGACGATGAAGGTGTTGAGCGTCCAGTCGTTGCTCGAGGTGGCGATGCGCGCGTCGTGGATCGACAGGTCGAGCTGGTCGAGCGCCGCGGCGGTGGCGGCGAACAGATCATCGACCGAGCGGGTGTGGATGAACACCTTGGTGCCGCCCTCGCTGGTGTCCTCGGCGGGGGCACTGACCAGGATCATGGGCAGCGGCGAGCCGGCGTGGGCGAGGATGCCCTGGGTGTGCCAGACGATCTCGCTGGGCGTGTACTGGACGAAGTAGTCGTCGCCGAGGGTGTCCCAGAGTGTCTCGACCTCGGCCTCGTCGGCGCCCAGGGTGCGCAGCAGGGCGAGCGCCTCGGTGCGGGTCTCGCGGATCCAGTCGTCGCGGTCGATGGGGTTCTCCAGGCCGCGGCGCAGGGCGCGCTTGGTCTCGCTGTGCAACTGGCGCAGCAGCGCCGCCCGCCAGCCGTTCCACAGCGAGGGGTTGGTGGCGGTGATGTCGGCGACGGTGAGGACGTAAAGGTAGTCGAGATGGACCTCGTCGCGCATCTGGCGGGCGAACTCGCGGATCACGTCGGGGTCCGAGATGTCGCGCTTCTGGGCGGTCTTTGACATCAGCAGGTGATGTTCCACCAGCCAGGCGACCAGCCGGGTGTCGCGCTGGGTGAGGCCGTGGCGTTCGCCGAACTCGGTGACGTACTGGGCGCCGATCAGCGAATGGTCGCCGCCGTGGCCCTTGCCGATGTCGTGGTAGAGCCCGGCGATCCACAGCAGTTCGAGCTTGGGGAGTTGGTGGACCAGGGTGGCGGCGACCGGGAAGTCCTCGCGTCCACAGGGCTCGCGGAAGCGCTGGATGAACTTGAGCAGTCGCAGGGTGTGAGCGTCGACCGTATAGAGGTGGAACAGGTCGTGCTGCATCAGCCCCACCGCCTGACCGAATTCGGGCAGGTACTTGCCGAGGATGCCGTAGCGGTTCATGCGGCGGAGCTGGCGGGGCACGTTGCCGCCGCTGCGCAGCAGTTCCATGAACAGGCTCTGGTGGCGCAGGTCGTCGCGGAAGCCCGCGTCGATGAGATGGCGGTGATCGCGGATCAGGCGAATGGTCTCGGCGCGCACGCCCTCGATCTCGGGGTGCTGGGCCATCAGCAGGAACAGCTCGAGCAGCGCCCCGGGTCGGCGCCGGAAGACCCGCGGGTGGCGGGCCTGGATGTAGCCGCCCTTGATCTCGAAGCGGGCGTTGAGCGGGCGGGTCTCGAGCGCCTCGTCGGCGCGCAGGATCATCTCGTCGAAATGCTGCAGCAGCATGTCGTTGAGCCCGGCCAGGGCGGTGACGTGACGGTAGTAGCGCTTCATGAACTGCTCGACGCCCAGGCGTTCCGGCGAGTCGCGATAGCCGAACAGCTCGGCGACGGCTCGCTGGTGGTCGAACAGCAGGCGATCCTCGGCGCGGCCGGTGAGCATGTGCAGCGCGTAGCGCACCTGCCAGAGAAAGGCCTGCCCCTGGCTGAGAATCTGCAGCTCGGCATCGTTCATGAAGCCCTGGGCGACCACTTCCTCGTAGCGCAGCGGGCCGAAGTAGCGCTTGGCCACCCAGCCGATCATCTGGATGTCGCGCAGCCCGCCGGGCGAGCTCTTGATGTTGGGCTCGAGCTGGTACTCGGAGTTGTTGTGCTTGTAGTGGCGGGTGATCTGCTCCTGCCACTTGGCCTCGAAGAACTGCGCCGGCGGCCACATGTGCTGGCTCGACAGGCGTTCGGTCATCGCCGCGCGCAGCGGCTCGGGACCGGCCAGGGTGCGTGTCTCGAGCAGGTTGGTGATCACCGTGACGTCGCCCCGTGCCTCGCGCTCGCAGTCGGCCAGCGAACGCACGCTGTGGCCGATCTCCAGACCGATGTCCCAGAGAAAGGTGATGAAGGCGGTCAGCGGTTCGCGGTAGGGCGTGTCGTCATCGTGCTCGAGCAGCAGCAGCAGATCGATGTCGGAGTGCGGGTGCAGCTCGCCGCGCCCGTAGCCACCCACCGCGAGCAGGGCGACGCCGTCGTCCGGCCAGGCGTGACGCTCCCAGGCGATCGCCAGCAGCCGGTCCAGGCACCAGGCGCGGCCGTGGATCAGGTCGCGGATGTCGGTGCCGGCGCGAAAGCGCGCATCGAGGCGCTCCTGAAGCTCGCGCAGCGCCTGCTTGTACACGGGGATCGGCGCACGGCTGGTGTCGAGTTCGGCGCGAAAGGCGTCGACGTCGAACAGGGTTTCGTCGGGGACGAAGCGGTAGTGGTGCAGCAGCATGCGCGATGGCTCTCCGAGGATGGGGCGTGGCCGGTGGGGCGGGCGCAGCCCGGGCGGCGTGTCAGCCGTCGAGAAACGCCAGGTCCTCGTCGTGACGCGCCGTGGTGACGATGCAGCCGTCCTTGGTGACCACCAGCGTATGCTCCCACTGGGCCGAAAGGGACTTGTCGCGCGTGACCGCCGTCCAGCCATCCTTGAGCACCTTGGTCTGGTGCTTGCCGGCATTGATCATCGGCTCGATGGTGAGGCACATGCCTTCCTCGAGGACCAGGTCGTTGTGCGGCTCGTAACCGTCATAATGCAATACCTGCGGTTCCTCGTGGAAATTCTTGCCGATGCCGTGGCCACAGAAGTCGCGCACCACGCTGTAGCCGTTGTCTTCGGCGTGGGCCTGGATCGTCTTGCCGATGTCGGACAGGCGGGTGCCTTCCTTGACGATCGCGAGCGACTTGTACAGGCACTCCTGGGTCACCTGGGAGAGCCGCTCGCCCTTGATGTTCTCGCCGACCACGAACATGCGGCTGGTGTCACCGTAGTAGCCATCCTTTATCACGGTGACGTCGATATTGAAGATGTCGCCCTTCTTCAGCACCTTGCTGAAATCGGGTATGCCGTGGCACACCACATGGTTGAGCGAGATGCAGGTGGCGTGCTGGTAACCGTGGTAGCCGATGGTGGCCGATACGCAGCCCAGCTCCTGCTCCAGGTAGTCCTGGCACAGCTTGTCGATCTCGCCGGTCGAGATGCCCGGGCGGACATGTTCGGCGATCATCTCGAGCACCTGGGCGGCGCAGCGTCCGGCTATCTTCAGCTTCTCGATATCGTCGGGGGTATTGATCGGGACGTTCATGGAATCTCGGGTCGGGAAATGGGGGCGAGAGCCGCCGGGCAAGGCACCGACGGCTTCATCTGAGCATCATTCTATGGTATAAAGCCGCGCGCTTGACTGCAATGCGCTCACGGCCCGGTCGGGCAGCGCGAGCGGCAGGCGGCGATATCATCAACGCCTTGAAAACACACATGCACCGTCACATGGTCCCGGGTGCCGAGGTCGACGCCGACAGGCGTGCCGCGGTCGGATCCATGGGGTGCATGGAGGCCTAACCCGATTCATCAGGAGACATCCCCATGGCGCAAGTCAACATGCGTGACCTGCTCAAGGCAGGCGCCCATTTCGGCCACCAGACCAAGTACTGGAACCCGAAGATGAGCAAGTTCATCTTCGGTGCGCGCAACAAGATCCACATCATCAACCTCGAACACACCCTGCCGGCGCTCAACGACGCTGCCGCCGTGGTCGAGAAGATGGCTGCCGCCAACAACAAGATCCTGTTCGTCGGCACCAAGCGCGCCGCCAGCAAGATCATCAAGGAAGAGGCGTCCCGCGCCGGTCAGCCGTTCGTCAACCATCGCTGGCTGGGCGGCATGCTGACCAACTACAAGACCATCCGTGTCTCGATCAAGCGCCTGCGTGAGCTGGAAGCGATGCGCGAGGACGGCACCTTCGAGAAGCTGACCAAGAAGGAAGTCCTGATGGCGACCCGCGAGCAGGACAAGCTCGAGCGCGCCATCGGCGGTATCAAGGACATGGGCGGCCTGCCGGATGCGATGTTCGTGGTCGACGTCGACCATGAGCGCATCGCCATCAACGAAGCCAACAAGCTGGGCATTCCGGTCATCGGTGTCGTCGACACCAACTCCGATCCGGACGGCGTCGACTACGTCATCCCGGGCAACGACGACTCGATTCGTGCCATCCAGATCTACGTCCAGGCGATCGCCGACGCCAGCGCCAAGGCGAAGGAAGGGCGTCCCGACGAGTTCGTCGAAGTGACCGAGAACAACGAAGTCGCCGAGTGAGCGTGTCGCGCCTATCCTGACTGTCATCTTCGCCGGCTAGTCTGGCGCCGCGATCGGTCGGGGTACGCGAAGGGGGCCGAGGCCCCCTTCGTCGCGCAACCCACTCGTGTTTCGATACCTGGCAGAGGACTCTGCCTTTCGTTTATCCGACGTCGAATTTTCAGAGGTTTATCACTATGGCAGCTATCAGCGCATCGCTGGTCAAGGAACTGCGTGAACGCACCGGTCTCGGCATGATGGAGTGCAAGAGGGCACTCACCGAGGCGGGCGGCGACATCGAGCAGGCGATCGAGGACCTGCGCAAGAACTCCGGCCTCAAGGCCGCCAAGAAGGCCGGTCGTACCGCCGCCGAAGGCGCGATCGTCACTCGCGTCGCTGAAGACGGCACCTACGGCGTGATGCTCGAGGTCAACTCCGAGACCGACTTCGTCGCCCGCGACGACAACTTCAAGGCGTTTGCCGACCAGGTCCTGGCCAAGGTCTTCGAGACCAAGAGCGAGGACGTCGCCGGCCTGATGGACGGCGAGCTCGAGACCGCCCGCGAGCAGCTGGTCCAGAAGATCGGCGAGAACATCAGCGTGCGTCGCGCGGTGGTCGTCGAGGCCCCGGCCGACGGCGTGGTCGGTGCCTATGTCCACGGCGGCCGGATCGGCGTGCTGACCACCCTCAAGGGCGGCAACGCCGAGGCGGCCAAGGACGTCGCCATGCACGTCGCGGCGATCAACCCGTCGGTGGCGCATCCCGAGAACATGCCGCAGGAAGAGCTCGACAAGGAAAAGGCGATCATCCTGGCCCAGCCCGACATGGCCGGCAAGCCGGAGAACATCGCCGAGAAGATGGTCCAGGGCCGTCTCAAGAAGTACCTCGCCGAGAACAGCCTGACCGAGCAGCCCTTCGTCAAGGACCCGAACACCAGCGTCGCCGACTACGTCAAGTCGCAGGGTGGCGAAGTGGTCGGCTTCACCCGCTACGAGGTCGGCGAAGGCATCGAGAAGGAAGAAGTCGATTTTGCCAAGGAAGTGATGGAACAGGCTCGCCGTAGCTGAGGTCCTAGCTTCTGGTTGTCGCATGGCGTGCGCTTAGGGCGCACGCCATCGTGTATCCGGCCGGTGGTCAGCCACCGGCAGTCACATCCCGCCGTTACCAGGAGAATCCCGCATGCCTGCCATTCCCGACCGCAATGCCAAGTCACCGGAGCGTAGCGACAAGTCGAAGTACAAGCGTATTCTGCTCAAGTTGTCCGGCGAAGCGTTGATGGGCGACGGTGAGTTCGGCATCGATCCCAAGGTGCTCGACCGCATGGCGCTGGAGATCGGCCAGCTGGTCGGTATCGGGGTTCAGGTGGGGATCGTGGTCGGCGGGGGCAACCTGTTTCGCGGTGCGGCGCTGCATGCCGCGGGCATGGAGCGCGTGACCGGCGACCACATGGGCATGCTGGCCACGGTGATGAACGCCCTGGCCATGCGTGATGCGCTGGAGCGCTCGAACATCCGCTCGCGGGTGATGTCGGCGATCCCCATGAGCGGGGTGGTCGAGCATTACGACCGGCGCACGGCGATCCGCTATCTGACCTCGGGCGATGTGGTGATCTTCTCCGCCGGCACCGGCAACCCGTTCTTCACCACCGATTCCGCGGCCTGTCTGCGGGGGATCGAGATCGATGCCGACGTGGTGGTCAAGGCCACCAAGGTCGACGGTGTCTACGACAAGGATCCGGTCCATCACGCCGACGCCGTCAAGTACGACAAGCTCGGCTACGACGAAGTCCTCGACCGCAAGCTCGGGGTGATGGATTTGACCGCCATCTGCCTGGTACGGGACCATGACATGCCGGTCCGCGTGTTCGACATGACCAAGCCCGGAGCGTTGCTCAACCTGGTCGTGGGTGGTAAGGAAGGAACGCTGATAGACAGAGGTTGAAACCGTGATCAACGAGATCAAGAAGGATGCGGAAGTCCGCATGAAGAAGAGCCTGGAGTCGCTGCAGGCCAACTTCCACAAGATCCGCACCGGGCGCGCCCACCCGAGCATCCTCGATGCGGTGACCGTGGAGTACTACGGCTCGCAGATGCCGATCAACCAGGTGGCCAGCGTCAACGTCGAGGATGCCCGCACGCTCGCTGTGGTGCCCTGGGAGAAGTCGATGGTGCCCAAGGTCGAGAAGGCGATCATGACCTCCGATCTGGGACTCAACCCGGCCACCGCCGGTTCGGTGATCCGCGTGCCGATGCCGGCGCTGACCGAGGAAACCCGTCGCGGCTATATCAAGCAGGCGCGCAGTGAGGCCGAGAATGCCCGCGTTGCGGTGCGCAACGTGCGTCGCGACGCCAACAGCGACATCAAGGCGCTGCTCAAGGAAAAGGCCATCACCGAGGACGACGAGCATCAGGGCGAGGAGGCGATCCAGAAGCTGACCGACAAGTACGTCGCCGAGATCGACAAGCTGCTGGAAGGCAAGGAGCACGACCTGCTGCAGGTCTGATGCGCGCCCGGGCGGCGGCGCGCCGCTCGGGCAGGGATGGTGCCACGCGCGAGATACCATGAGTTCACAGCAGTCGCAAAACCTGCCACGCCATGTGGCGATCATCATGGACGGCAACAATCGCTGGGCCCGTGCGCACGGGCTGTCGGGCGTGCGTGGTCATCGGGCCGGCGTCGAGGCCGTGCGTGCGGTGATTCGCCGGGCGGCCGAACGGGGCATCGAGACCCTGACCCTGTTCGCCTTCTCCAGCGAGAACTGGAAGCGGCCACCCGCCGAGGTTCGCGCGCTGATGGAGCTGTTCCTGATGGTGCTCAAGCGCGAGGTCAGGAAGCTGCACGACAACGGCATCCGGCTGTCGGTGATCGGCGAGCGTGAGCGGTTCTCCGAGACCATCCAGCAGTACATCGCCCGGGCCGAGTCGTTGACCCGCGACAACACCGGCCTGCATCTGATCGTCGCCGCCAACTACGGTGGCCAGCGCGATATCGCGCTGGCCGCGCAGCGCCTGGCCCGGCGCGTCGAGGCCGGCGAGATGACGGCCGAGCAGATCGACGAAGCCTCGCTCGACGCCGAGATCGGTCGCGCCAGCGCGCCGCCGGTCGACCTGTGCATCCGCACCAGCGGCGAATTGCGGGTGTCCAATTTCCTGCTCTGGCAGCTGGCCTACTCCGAATTCCACTTCTCGTCGTTACTGTGGCCCGATTTCGGGGGTGATGCCTTCGACGAGGCGCTCGACGACTTCCGTCGCCGCCAGCGTCGTTTCGGCATGACCCAGGAACAGATCGAGGCTCAGGGTGCTTAGACAGCGCATCATTACCGCCGTGATTCTGGCGCCGCTGGTGCTGGCCGGGCTGTTCGGCCTTTCCGGCGGTGCCTTCGCCGTGTTCACCGCCGCCGTGATCCTGCTCGCCGGCTGGGAGTGGACCAATCTTGCCGGGGTCGCCGGTATCGCCGGGCGGCTCGGCTATGTTGCCTTGCTGGCGCTGCTGATGCTGGCGGGCTGGTACTCGGACGCCGTGAATGCCGCCTGGCCGCTGTGGGTGGCCTGTGCGGGCTGGTTGGTGAGCATCTACTGGGTCGCCGGCTATCCAGACCGCGGGCGCCAGTGGCGCAGCGTGACGGCCCGACTGGCGATCGGACTGTGGGTGCTGCTGCCCTGCTGGGCCGGTTTCGTGCAGCTGCGCGACAGCGGCGCCCAGTGGCTGCTCTATGTGCTGCTGCTGGTCTGGCTGGCGGACATCGGGGCCTACTTCGCCGGCCGTCGCTTCGGGCGTCGCAAGCTCGCACCCCGGGTGAGCCCCGGCAAGTCCTGGGAGGGAGTCTACGGCGGCATGGCGGTCACCGCGCTGCTGGCCCTGGGCTATGCCCTGGGGTTCTCGCTGTCGCCGGGCGACGGCCTGTGGCTGGTGGTGACCACCGTGGGGGTCACCCTGGTATCGGTACTCGGCGATCTGCTTGAGAGCATGTTCAAGCGCTGGCGGGGCATCAAGGATTCCGGGCGGCTGTTGCCGGGCCATGGTGGCATACTCGATCGTATCGACAGCCTCACCGCGGCGGTACCGCTGTTCGCCCTGCTCCGGCTGTGGCATTGAGGAGACCCCGATGAGTGAGCTTTCCACCGCGCGGGGCCCGCAGACGGTCACCGTGCTGGGGGCCACGGGCTCGATCGGCGCCAGCACCCTGGACGTCATTGCCCGCCATCCCGAGCGTTATCGCGTTCATGCCCTGACCGCCGGCACCCGACGCGAGGTGCTTCTCGAGCAGTGCCGTCGTCATCGCCCGGCGGTGGCCGTCCTCTCCCGCGAGGTGGATGCCGCCTGGTTGCGCGAACGCCTCGCCGAGGCGCGTCTGGCGATCGAGGTGCGTGCCGGTGAGCCGGCTCTGGTCGAGGTGGCCGAGGCCGGCGAGGTCGATGTGGTGATGGCGGCGATCGTCGGTGCGGCGGGGCTGTTGCCGACGCTGGCGGCGGTGCGCGCCGGCAAGCGTGTGCTGCTCGCCAACAAGGAGGCGCTGGTGATGTCCGGTGCCCTGTTCATGGACGAGGTCGCCCGCTGCGGTGCCCGGCTGCTGCCGATCGACTCGGAACACAACGCCATCTACCAGTGCTTGCCGCCCCCCGACGCCCGGACGAGCCTGGGGGGCGTGGGCGTGACCCAGTTGCTGCTGACCGCCTCGGGGGGGCCGTTTCGTGGCTGGACGGCACAGGCGCTGCGCGCCGTCACCCCCGAACAGGCCTGCGCGCACCCCAACTGGTCGATGGGCCGCAAGATCTCGGTGGACAGTGCCACGCTGATGAACAAGGGCCTCGAACTGATCGAGGCCTGCTGGCTGTTCGCCGCACGCCCCGAGCAGATTCAGGTGGTGGTTCACCCGCAGAGCGTGATCCACTCCATGGCGGCCTACAGCGACGGCTCGGTGATCGCCCAACTGGGCAATCCCGACATGCGCACGCCGATCGCCTACGGGCTGGCCTGGCCCGAGCGTATCGCCGCCGGCGTCGAGCGTCTCGATCTGTTCCAGATCGCTCGGCTCGACTTCGAGCCGCCCGACGAGGGTGCCTTTCCGTGCCTGCGGCTGGCTCGCGAGGCAATGGCTGCCGGCGGCACGGCCCCGGCGGTACTCAACGCCGCCAACGAGGTCGCCGTGGCCGCGTTCCTCGACGGGCGGCTGGGGTTTGCCGGCATCGCCGAGGTCGTCGAGTCGGTGCTCGAGGCGAGCCACGTACAGCCCGCGGACGAACTGGAGCGGATTCTCGCCGAGGACGCCCGCGCCCGGCGGCTTGCCGGCCAGCGCATCGCGTCGCTGGCGATGGCGCGTTAACGCGAGGAGAAACGGATGGACGCGATTCAGAACATCCTGGCGGCCATCGTGGTACTGGGCCTGTTGATCACCTTCCACGAGTTCGGCCATTTCTGGGTCGCCCGGCGTTGCGGGGTGAAGGTGCTGCGCTTCTCGGTGGGCTTCGGCAAGCCGCTGTGGTCGCGGGTCGACCGCCAGGGGACGGAATACGCGATCGCCGCGATCCCGCTGGGCGGCTACGTCAAGATGCTCGACGAGCGCGAGGGGCCGGTCGATGCCGGCGAGCGGCACCGGGCCTTCAACCGCCAGCGTGTCTGGAAGCGCATCGCCATCGTGGTGGCCGGACCGCTGGCCAACTTCCTGCTGGCGGTTGCCGTCTACTGGCTGCTGTTCATCATGGGCACCAGCGCCGTGGCGCCGGTGATCGGCGAGGTGACGCCGGACTCGCCGGCGGCGCGCGGCGGCCTGGCTGGCGGTCAGGAGATCGTGTCGGTCGAGGGCGACGCCACCCCCACCTGGGAGGCGGTCAACCTCGAGCTGCTGGCCGCCATCGGCACCGACCGCCCGCTCGACATCGCGGTGCGCGATGCCGACGCCGGCGGCGAGCCGCGCCTGCATCGGGTACCGGTCAGTCACTACCTGGTGGGCCAGGACCCGCCGCAGCCGCTGTCGAGCCTGGGGGTCACCCCGTGGCGCCCCGATACGCCGGCGGTGCTCGGGCGGATTCTCGATGAGGGCGCGGCGGCCCGGGCCGGACTCCAGGCCGGCGACCGCATCGTGGCCATCGACGGCCGGCCGGTCGCCGACTGGATGGCCTTCGTCGAGACGGTCCGGGCCCATCCCGGCGACTCGCTGACGCTGGACGTCGAGCGTGACGGTCACCACCGTCAGGTGACGCTGACCCCGGCGAGCCACGCGCAGGACGGGGAAACCATCGGTTACATCGGTGCCGGCGTGGCGCCGGTGAGCTGGCCCGAGGCCTATCGTCGCGAGATCCGCTACGGCCCGCTGGCGGCGGTCGGTCAGGCGCTGAACAAGACCGGGGAGATGACCTGGCTGACGCTGGATTCGATCCGCAAGATGCTGCAGGGGCTGATCTCGCCGAGCAATCTGTCGGGGCCGATCACCATCGCGCGAATCGCCGGCGACACCGCGCGCAGCGGTCTGGAGAGCTTCATCGGGTTCATGGCCTACCTGTCGATCAGCCTGGGCGTGCTGAATCTGCTGCCGATCCCGGTGCTCGACGGCGGCCATCTGGTCTATTACCTGATCGAGGCGGTGCGCGGACGTCCGGTGTCGGAGCGGGCCCAGGCGGCGGGGCTGCGTATCGGCATGGCGCTGGTCGGGACCCTGATGCTGATGGCGTTGTATTTCGATCTGATGCGGCTCTAGGCAATGCCTGAAAAGTACTGCGCTCGCCCATACGGCGTTAAAAATCGGCTCAAGATGCTCATTTACACCCCCGTAAACTCCGCTCTTTCGCCGATTTTTGCCTTGTCTGGCCTTCGCTCGTCGACTTTTCAGATAAAGCCTAGCGCCGTCATGAAGCGCTTGGCGTCGCTGCGCCGCGACAAGAGACACGCGTCGTGGCCAACCTTGTCAGCGGCCCAAGTAAATGTATAAGGTGCCTGTTCAGCGAGCTGGCGGAACAACTCGAGCGAAGCGATTGCATGAAACTCAAGATCATCGGATTGGCGGCACTACTGCTCTGTAGCACCCAGACGGCCCTGGCGGAATCGTTCACCGTGTCGGACATTCGCGTGGAGGGGCTGCAGCGCGTTTCCGCCGCGTCCGTCTTCAACGCGTTCCCGATCGCCGCCAGCGAGCGCGTCGATGACCGTGAATTGGCCGACGCAGCCAAGCAGCTCTTCGATACCGGGCTGTTCGAGGACGTCCGTCTGGCCCGCGACGGCGACGTGCTGATCGTCCACGTCGTCGAACGCCCCTCGATCTCGGAGATCGACATCGAGGGCAACTCGCAGATCTCCGACGATGACCTGCGCAAGGGCATGAAGGACACCGGGCTCGCCGAGGGCCAGGTCCTGCAGCGCGCCACGCTCGACGAGGTCCAGCGTCAGCTCGAGCAGCTCTATCATGCCCAGGGACGCTACAGCGCCACCATCGACACCGAGGTGGAGCCGGTGAGCCGCAACCGCGTGCAGGTGGACATCAAGGTCAACGAAGGGGCGGTGGCCAAGATCCGCCAGATCAACATCGTCGGCAACCAGGCCTTCTCCGACGCGACCCTGCGTGACCAGTTGCAGCTCGAGGATCGTCCCGGCTGGTTCTTCGGCTGGTTCTCCGACGATGAGTATTCTCGCGAGAAACTGTCCGGCGATCTGGAGTCGCTGCGCTCCTGGTATCTCGATCGCGGCTACGTGAACTTCGCCATCACCTCCACCCAGGTGGCGATCAGCCCCGACAAGTCGAAGATCTTCGTGACCATCAACGTCAACGAGGGCAAGCGTTACCGCATCGATCAGATCAAGTTCGCCGGGGACTTGAAGATTTCCGAAGCCAAGGCGCGCGAGCTGATCACCGCGAAATCCGGCGACGTCTATTCGCGCAGCACGCTGACCGCCTCGGCCGAGGCGCTGCGCCAGAAACTCGGCGCCGAGGGCTTCGCCTTCGCCAATGTCGAGAGCGTGCCCGAGGTTGACAAGGACGGCGACACCGTCGACGTGACCTTCCTGGTCGAGCCGGGTGACCGGGCCTACGTGCGGCGCATCAATTTCGAGGGCAACACCACCACCCAGGATGAAGTGCTGCGCCGCGAGATGATTCAGCTGGAGGGCGCGCCGGCGTCCACCGACAAGATCAGCCAGTCCAAGCAGCGCCTCGAGCGGCTGGGCTTCTTCAAGCAGGTCGATGTCGAGACGCGCCCGGTATCCGGCGAGCCCGATCAGGTTGACGTCACCTACAACGTCCAGGAACAGCCGTCCGGCTCGATCTCGGCGAGCGTCGGCTTCTCGCAGACCGCCGGGGTGATCTATGGCGCCTCGCTGTCGCAGAAGAACTTCCTCGGGACCGGCAATCAGGTGGATATCGGCGCCCAGCGCAGCGACACCTACACCAGTCTCAACTTCGGGTTCACCGATCCGTACTGGACGCTGGACGGCATCTCTCGCGGCTTCAACGTCTACTACCGCGAGACCGACTACGAAGATTCCGATATTTCGACCTATTCCACCGATACCTTCGGCGGCGACATCAACTTCGGTTATCCGATCAACGACATCACCCGGCTGAACTTCGGGGTGGGCCTCGAGAATCTGTCTGTCAAGACCTATGACGACACGCCCTATGAGATCGTCGAATACGTCGACAGCCAGGGCAAGGATGCCGCCAGCTACAAGCTGACCAGCAGCTGGACGCGCAACAACCTCAACCGCGGCATCCTGCCCACCGACGGCAGCTATCAGCGCGTCTCGCTGGAGACGGCGGTGCCCGGCTCCGATGCCCAGTACTACAAGCTGCGCTATCGCGGTCAGAAGCTGTTCGAGCTCTCGCCCGACTGGTCGCTGAAGTTCGCCTCGACGCTGGGTTACGCCGACACCATCGGCAACGATCCCTATCCGTTCTACGAGAACTTCTACGCCGGGGGCCTGGGCTCGGTGCGCGGCTTCTCCGGCAACACCCTGGGGCCGAGGACCACCAAGCGCAACGACGGCGACGACGATACCCTCGGCGGCAACGTGCTGCTCGAAGGCTCCGTCGAACTGATCTATCCCTTCCCGTTCGTCGACGATCATCGCTCGCTGCAGACCAGCGTGTTCCTCGATACCGGCAACACCTTCCTCACCGAGTGCTATGACGTGCCCGACGGGGAGAGTTCCAACTGTGAAAGCGGGGTCCACCTCGACGAGCTGCGCTACAGCGTCGGTCTGGGCCTTTCCTGGCTGACCCCGGTGGGGCCGTTGACCTTCAGCGTGGCCAAGCCGCTCAACGACAAGAGCGGTGACGATACCCAGGTCTTCCAGTTCTCCCTCGGCCAGACCTTCTGAGGCGGTGAGACCCAACAAGGAGAAAAGCATGCGCAAACTGACCGGGGCCCTGTGCCTGCTCGGTGCCCTGGCGGCGGTGCCCGCCTACGCGAGTGACGTCGCCGTGCTCGACTGGCGCGAGGCGCTGATGCAGTCCGATGCCGCCCAGCGCTCGATGAACGAGTTGCGTAACCAGACCAGCGCCCAGCGCCAGCAGGCCGACGACCTCGGCAAGCAGCTCCAGCAGCTCCAGCAGAAGCTGCAGAAGGACGGCGCGGTGATGTCCGACAACGAGCGCCAGAAGGTCCGGCAGGAACTGAGCGAGAAAGGGCAACGCTTCCAGCAGTTGCGTGCACAGATCCAGCAGACCCAGCAGGAGAAGCAGCAGGCCTTCCTGCAGTCCGCCAAGCCGCGGCTCGACAAGGCGATCCAGAAGGTGGTCGACGAGCACCACGTCAAGGTGGTGCTCGACCGCGATGCCGTGGTCTACCGCGACGACAGCCTGGATCTCACTCAGGAAGTGACCCGCATCCTCAATGCCAACTGATACGCCGGGCGCTCGCCGCCCGTCTCGCCGATGACATGAAGACAGCCAAGCCCTTTTCCAGCTCCCTCGCCGATCTGGCCCAGCGTCTGGGAGCGACCCTCGTCGGCGACGGCGAGCGCCGCGTCAGCGGTCTCGCCACGCTCAGCGATGCCGGCCCGGAGGACATCAGCTTTCTGGCCAACAAGGCCTATCTGAAATACCTGCCCCGGACCCGGGCCGCCGCGGTGCTGATTCATCCGGCGCATGCCGCGGAGTGCCCGGTGCCGCGGCTCGAGCTCGACAATCCCTATCTGGCCTACGCCGAGCTCTCGCGGCTGTTCGACCCCATGGCGGCGCGGCCGGTCAGCGGCATCCACCCCTCGGCGGTGGTCGCCGACGGCGTCACCCTGGGGCGCAACGTGAGCGTCGAGGCGCAGGCGGTGATCGAGAGCGGCGCCGAACTGGGTGACGACGTGGTGGTCGGCCCGGGCAGCGTGGTCGGGGCCGACTCGGTGATCGGTGCGGGATCACGCCTCTACGCCAACGTCACCGTCTATCACGGCGTGGTGATCGGCGAGCGGGCGATTCTCCACAGTGGTTGCGTGATCGGCGGCGATGGTTTCGGTTTCGCCCACGACGGTGGCGGTTGGCACAAGATCGCCCAGCTCGGCGGCGTGGTGCTCGGCGATGACGTCGAGATCGGCAGTTGCTCGAGCATCGATCGCGGGGCGCTGGGCGACACCGTGATCGGCAACGACGTCAAGATCGACAGCCAGGTGCAGATCGCCCACAACGTCCGGATCGGCGATCACAGCGCGCTGGCCGGCTGCGTGGGCATCGCCGGATCCACCAAGGTCGGCCGCCACTGCATGCTCGGCGGTGGCGTGGGGCTCTCCGGTCATCTGACGATCTGCGACGGCGTGCAGGTCACCGGCATGAGCCTGGTCACCAACTCGATCACCGAGCCGGGTGTCTACTCCTCGGGCACCGGTGCCATGCACAACGCGCTGTGGCGCAAGAATGCCGTGCGTTTCAAGCAGCTCGACGACATCGCCAAACGCCTGACACGGCTGGAGCGTGACAGCCGCCCGTGACGGCGGCTGCCAGCCCGTGTCGGCGACGCTATAATCCGGCGTCAAAATCAACGCGGCGGGGGAGGCCCCGCCCGGCAATGCCTGCCCTGCGAGCAGGCATCCCGCACATTCAGAGGTCGCATCGATGGTAATGGACATCAACGAAATTCGTGAGTATCTGCCGCACCGGTATCCGTTTCTTCTGGTCGATCGGGTGGTGGAACTCGAACTCGGCGAATCCATCGTTGCCCGCAAGAACGTCAGCATCAACGAGCCGTTCTTCAACGGCCACTTCCCCCACCATCCGATCATGCCCGGCGTGCTGATCATCGAGGCACTGGCCCAGGCCGCCGGTATCCTCGGCTTCAAGACCGTCAACAAGCTGCCGCGCGACGGCTACGTCTATTATTACGTGGGCAGCGACAACGTCCGCCTCAAGCGCCCGGTAATGCCCGGCGATCAGTTGCGCCTGGAAGCGCGGGTGATCTTCGCCAAGCGCAGTATCTGGAAATTCGCCTGTCGCGCGACCGTCGACAATGAACTGGTCTGCGAGGCCGACATCATCTGTGCCGAGAGGAAGGTCGCTTGATTCATCCAACCGCCATCGTCGACCCCGCCGCACGTCTGGCCGACGACGTCGAGGTGGGACCGTTCACCGTCATCGGCGCCGACGTGGAGATCGGCGCCGGGAGCCGGATCGGCCCCCATGTGGTGCTCAAGGGGCCGACCCGGCTGGGCGAGCGCAACCGTATCTTCCAGTTCGCTTCCGTCGGCGAGGACTGCCAGGACAAGAAGTACGCCGGTGAGCCCACGCGTCTGGTGATGGGCGACGACAACGTGGTGCGCGAGGGCGCGACCCTGCATCGCGGCACCGTTCAGGATCGTGGCGAGACCACCATCGGCAGCCGCAACCTGTTCATGGCCTATGCCCACGTCGGCCACGACTGCGTGATCGGCGACGACTGCATTCTCGCCAATCAGGCCACGCTGGGCGGCCACGTCACCCTCGGCGACTTCGTGATCCTTGGCGGTCTGACCGCGATCCATCAGTTCTGCCACATCGGCGAGCATGCCATGTGCGGGGGGGGGTCCATCGTCACCAAGGACATCCCCGCCTACCTGATGGTCAACGGCAATCCGGGCCAGGCGCATGGGCTCAACCTGGTGGGGCTCAAGCGTCGCGGCTTCTCCCGGGAGGCGCTCAAGGCCCTGTCGGAAGCCTATCGGGTCGTCTACCGCCAGGGGCTGACCCTCGAGCAGGCGCTGGACGAGCTGACCGCCCGCTATGCCGGCCAGGACGCGGTCGCGACCTTCATCGCCTCGCTCAGGGCCTCGACCCGCGGCATCATCCGCTGAGCGGCGCCACTGCGATGCGTGTCTATCTGGTGGCCGGCGAACTCTCGGGGGACAACCTGGGCGTGGGGCTGATGCGCTCGCTCAGGGCGCGTCATCCGGACGTCGAGTTTCGCGGCATCGGCGGTCCGCGGATGATCGCCGCGGGCCTGGAGAGTCTCTATCCGCTGGAGACGCTGTCGGTGATGGGGCTGGTCGAGGTGCTCAAGCACCTGCCCGGGCTGGTGAAGGTCCGGCTTCACCTGAAGCGTGACGCCCTGGCCTGGCGGCCCGACGTGATGATCGGCATCGATGCGCCCGACTTCAACCTGGGGCTGGAGCGCCAGTTGCGCGAGGCGGGCGTGCCCACCGTGCACTACGTCAGTCCCTCGGTGTGGGCCTGGCGGCAGGGGCGGATCAAGGGCATCCGGCGCGCGGTGGATGCCATGCTCACCTTCCTGCCCTTCGAGGCCGCCTTCTACCGCCGCCACGCCGTGCCGGTGGCCTTCGTCGGTCACCCGCTCGCCGACGAACTGCCATTGACCAACGATCGCCTCGCCGCGCGCCGTGAACTGGGGCTCGACGCCGAGTCGCCGGTGCTGGCGCTGTTGCCCGGCTCGCGCGGCAACGAGATCCGCTTTCTGGGGGCGACCTTCCTCGATGTCGCCGAGCGCCTGAGCGCCGAGACCGAGGCCCTGCAACTGGTGATCCCCGCCGCCTCGCCGCAGCGACGCCAGGAACTCGAGGCGCTGCTCGCGACGCGCCCCGGGTTGCAGGCGCGCACGCGATTGCTCGACGGCCGCGCCCGCGAGGCGATGGTCGCCAGCGACGCGGTGCTGCTGACCTCCGGGACGGCGGCGCTGGAGGCGATGCTCTGTCATCGGCCGATGGTGGTCGCCTACCGCATGGCGCCGGCGACCCACTGGCTGGCCCGGCATCTGGTCAAGACCCCGTGGATCTCACTGCCCAACCTGATCGCCCGCGAGTCGCTGGTGCCCGAGCTGATCCAGGATGCCGCCACGCCCACGGCGATCGTCGAACACTTGCGCCCCTGGTTGAACGACGCCAAGGCACGAGCCGCCATGGAGTCGCGCTTCGCCGCCATGCACGCCGAACTGCAGCGCGGCGCCAGCGCCCGTGCCGCCGCGGCCGTATTGGCGGTGGCGGCAGGCAGGGCGTTGCCGGCCGAGGACACCGGGCGCGTCGAGGCGGGCGCATGAATCGGCCGCTGTCGTTGCAGCCATGTCGCCACGTCATCGCCGGCTATCGGGGCGGCGCGGAGATCGTCCTCGACTACACCGGCGAGCGTCTCGCCGGGGTCGACGAGGTCGGTCGCGGTCCACTGGTGGGGTCGGTGGTCGCCGCCGCGGTGATCCTCGACCCGCGGCGGCCGATCGATGGCCTGGGCGACTCCAAGGCGCTCAGCGAGAAACGTCGTCTGGCGCTGGACACCGCGATCCGCGAGCAGGCGCTGGCCTTCGCCATCGGCGAGGCGTCGCCGGACGAGATCGACACGCTCAACATCTATCATGCCACCCACCTGGCCATGCGCCGGGCGGTCGACGCCCTGAGCGTGGCCGCCGAATACCTGCTGGTGGACGGCAATCGCCTGCCCGGGCATCATGTTCCCGGCCAGGCGGTGGTCAAGGGCGATGCCCGTCATCCGGCCATCGGCGCCGCGTCGATTCTCGCCAAGGTGGCCCGCGATGCCCAGATGGTCGCCCTCGACGCGCGCTTTCCCGACTACGGATTCGCCCGTCACAAGGGCTATCCGACACCGCAACACCTGGCGGCGCTGGAGCGTCTGGGCCCGCTGGCCGAGCATCGCCGCTCCTTCGCCCCGGTGAAGAAGCAACTCGATCTTTTCTAGCGGGCGGCCCGCCCGATATTCAACATCGCGAGTCCGTTATGACGCCCCCTTTCGTTCACCTGCGCGTGCACAGCGAATATTCCCTCGTCGACGGCCTGGTACGCCTCAAGCCTCTGGTGAGCGCCACCGCCGAGGCTGGCATGCCGGCCCTGGCAGTGACCGACGAGGCCAACCTGTTCGGTCTGGTCAAGGGCTACAAGGCCGCGCTGGGCGCTGGCCTCAAGCCGATCATCGGCGCCGATCTGTGGCTCGAGAACCCCTTCGACGAGAGTCATCCCTACCGGCTGACGCTGCTGGCGATGAACGATACCGGCTATCGCAACCTCACCGAACTGATCTCGCGGGGTTGGCAGGAGGGGCAGCAGCAGGGCAGCGCGCTGCTCAAGAAGGCCTGGATCTTCGCCCAGAGCGAGGGCCTGATCGCGCTGTCCGGGGCCCGGGAGGGCGAGATCGGGCGCTTCCTGCTCGCCGATCACCCGGGCGAGGCCCGCGAGCTGCTCGCCGAGTGGGAGCGCCACTTCCCGGGGCGTTTCTACCTCGAGCTGCAGCGCACCGGGCGCCAGTACGACGAGGAGTGCGTGCACCAGTCGGTGGCGCTCGCCACCGAGACCGGCACGCCGGTGGTGGCCACCAACGACGTGCGCTTTCTGACCCGCGAGGATTTCTGGGCCCACGAGACCCGGGTGTCGATCGGCGAGGGCAAGGCGCTCGACGACCCGCGCCGCGAGCGCAAGTACAGCGAGGAGCAGTACCTCAAGAGCCCCCAGGAGATGGCCGAGCTGTTCGCCGACATCCCCGAGGCGCTCGAGAACACGGTGATGATCGCCGCGCGCTGCAGCGTCGACGTGCGTCTGGGCGAGATATTCCTGCCCGAGTTCCCGATTCCCGAGGGCATGACCCTCGACGAGTTCTTCCGCAAGGTCTCCCACGACGGCCTCAGCGATCGCCTGGTGCAGCTCTTCGAGGGCGACGACGCCATCTACCCGGATCGCCACCGTGCCGACCACGAGGCGGCCTACCGCGAGCGGCTCGACTTCGAGCTCGACATCATCATCAAGATGGGCTTCCCCGGCTACTTCCTGATCGTGATGGACTTCATCCAGTGGGCCAAGGACAACGACATCCCGGTGGGCCCGGGACGCGGCTCCGGGGCCGGCTCGCTGGTCGCCTACGCGCTCAAGATCACCGATCTCGACCCGCTGGAATACGACCTGCTGTTCGAACGCTTCCTCAACCCGGAACGCGTCTCGATGCCCGACTTCGACGTCGACTTCTGCATGGAGAAGCGCGACCGGGTGATCGACTATGTCGCCGAGCGCTACGGCCGCGACGCCGTCTCGCAGATCGTCACCTTCGGCACCATGGCCGCCAAGGCGGTGGTGCGCGACGTGGCGCGAGCCCAGGGCAAGCCCTACTCGCTGGGCGACAAGCTCTCCAAGCTGATTCCCTTCGAGGTCGGCATGACCCTGGCCAAGGCCCACGAACAGGAAGAGGCGCTGCGCGACTACCTCGCCAACGACGAGGAGGCCCAGGAAATCTGGGACATGGCGGTCAAGCTCGAGGGCATCACCCGCGGCACCGGCAAGCACGCCGGCGGGGTGGTGATCGCCCCCACCAAGCTCACCGACTTCTCGCCGCTGCTCTGCGAGCCGGACGGCAGCGGTCTGGTGGTGCAGTTCGACAAGAACGACATCGAGGACGCCGGGCTGGTCAAGTTCGACTTCCTCGGTCTGCGCACCCTGACCATCATCGACTGGGCGCTGGAGATGGTCGACACCGTGCGCGCGCGCCAGGGGCAGGGGCCGCTCGATCTGGACACCATCCCGCTGGACGACGTGCCGACCTTCGACATGCTCAAGAAGGCCGAGACCACTGCGGTGTTCCAGCTCGAATCCCGCGGTATGAAGGAGCTGATCAAGCGCCTCCAGCCCGACTCGCTGGAGGACATGATCGCCCTGGTCGCGCTGTTCCGTCCGGGGCCCCTGCAGTCGGGGATGGTCGACGACTTCATCAACCGCAAGCACGGCCGTGCCGAGCTGGCCTTCCCGCACCCCGATTACCAGCACGAGCTGCTCAAGCCGGTGCTCGAGCCCACCTATGGCGTGATCCTCTACCAGGAGCAGGTCATGCAGATCGCCCAGGTGCTGGCCGGCTACAGCCTGGGGCAGGCCGACATGCTGCGCCGCGCCATGGGCAAGAAGAAGCCCGAGGAGATGGCGAAGCAGCGCGCCGGCTTCATGGAGGGCTGCGCCGCCAACGGCATCGACAAGGACCTGGCGGGCAACCTGTTCGACCTGGTGGAGAAGTTCGCCGGTTACGGCTTCAACAAGTCGCACTCGGCGGCCTACGGTCTGGTCTCCTACCAGACCGCCTGGCTCAAGGCCCATTACCCCGGCCCCTTCATGGCCGCGGTGCTGTCCACCGACATGGACAACCTTGACAAGGTGGTGCCGCTGATCGAGGAGTGCCGCAACCTGGGGCTGACGGTGACGCCGCCCGACGTCAACGTCGGCGGCTTCAAGTTCACCGTCGACGAGCAGGGGCGGGTGGTCTATGGCCTGGGTGCGATCCGCGGGGTCGGCGAGGGCCCGATCGGTGCGATCGTCGAGGCCCGCGCCGACGGCGGCGCCTTCAACGACCTGTTCGATTTCTGCCGCCGGGTCGACGCCAAGCGCATGAACAAGCGCACCCTCGAGGCGCTGATCCGCTCCGGCGCCCTGGATACCCTAGGGCCGTCGCGGGCGGTGCTGGCCGCCGCGCTCGACGACGCCCTCAAGGCGGCGCAGCAGAGCACCGCCAACGCCAACCTGGGCATGATGGACATGTTCGGCGAGGCGTTCAGCGAGCCCGAGGCCGGCGACGCCTATGCCGATTACCGCCAGGCCCGTGAATGGAGCGACAAGGAGCGCCTGGCCGGCGAGAAGGACACCCTGGGGCTGTACCTGACCGGCCACCCGATCGACGAGTACGAGCAGGAGCTCGCGCGCTTCGTGTCGACGCGGATCAGCGATCTGAAGCCGTCCCGCGAACCCCAGCGGGTCGCCGGCCTGGTGGTGGCCATGCGCACCATGAAATCCAAGCGCGGCGACACCATGGCCTTCGTCACCCTCGACGACCGCACCGGGCGCATCGAGGCGTCGCTGTTCGGCGAGCTGTTCGATCAGGTGCGCGGCCAGCTCGATACCGATCAGGTGCTGATCGTCGAGGGCGAGGTCTCCAGCGACGACTACTCCGGCGGGCTGCGCCTGCGCGGCAAGACGGTCACGCCGATGGTCGACGCGCGCACCCGCTTCGGCGAGGCGGTCGAGCTGTCGGTGGATGGCGCGCGCTGCAACGGCCGCTTCGTGTCGAGCCTGCGCGCCAGTCTCACCCCCTGGCGCAACGAGACCGGCCTGCCGGTGCGCGTGCGCTATCGCAACGATGCGGCCAGCGGCTGGCTGGAGCTGGGCAGCGACTGGAAGGTCGCCCCGGCCGACGAACTGCTCGCCGCGCTGCGCGACGTCGAGGGGCAGGACGGCATTCGCCTCAAGTACCGTGGCTGAGCCGTTGTCTTGCGTGAGGCCGCCAAGCTGCGATAATGCGCGGTTACCGCGCGCCTATCGGGACGGCGCTGCAAGATAGCCGTGGCCTCAGGCCGATTGTGCCTATTTCAAACAGCAGAAGCCTATGAATCCCAATTATCTGGACTTCGAACAGCCGATTGCCGAGTTGCAGGCCAAGATCGAGGAGCTGCGGCTGGTCGGCAACGACAGCAAGATCAACATCAGCGACGAGATCGCCAAGCTCGAGGAGAAGAGCAAGAAGCTCACCGAGTCGATCTTTCGCGACCTGTCCGCCTGGCAGGTCTCGCAGCTGTCGCGTCACCCCCAGCGCCCCTACACGCTCGACTACCTCGAGATGATCTTCGGCGACTTCGACGAACTGCACGGCGATCGCCACTTCGCCGACGACGCGGCGATCGTCGGCGGCATCGCCCGGCTCGACGACAAGCCGGTGATGGTCATCGGCCACCAGAAGGGCCGCGACGTCAAGGAGAAGGTGCGCCGCAACTTCGGCATGCCGCGTCCCGAGGGCTACCGCAAGGCCTGCCGCCTGATGGAGATGGCCGAGCGTTTCCGGATGCCGATCCTGACCTTCATCGACACGCCCGGGGCCTACCCCGGCATCGACGCCGAGGAGCGCGGTCAGAGCGAGGCGATCGCCTACAACCTGGCGGTGATGTCGCGGCTCGAGACGCCGATCGTCGCCACCGTGGTCGGCGAGGGCGGCTCCGGCGGCGCGCTGGCGATCGGCGTGTGCGACGAACTGACCATGCTGCAGTATTCCACCTACTCGGTGATCTCCCCCGAAGGCTGCGCCTCGATCCTCTGGAAGAGTGCCGAGAAGGCCTCCGAGGCGGCCCAGGCGATGGGCATCACTGCCGAGCGCCTCAAGGAACTCGGCTTCGTCGACAGCCTGATCGAGGAGCCGCTGGGTGGCGCGCACCGTCATCCGCAGACCACCGCCGACCGGCTCAAGACCTCGCTGCTGGCGAGCCTCGACCGGCTGGGCAGCCTGGATACCGAGGCGCTGCTGGCGCGGCGGTATGAGCGGCTGATGTCCTACGGCGCCCCGGCCTGATCGGTCAGAGCCTGCTGCGCTCGCCAATACGGCGTTGAAAAAGACCTCGGGATGCTCATTTACGCTCTTGTAAACTCGCGTGCGAGCCCAGTCCGCGCCCTTGGTCTTTTTCGCCTGGCCTGATCGTCGCCCGAAGAGGCCTCTGCGCCGATCCGGTGTCGAGACGATCATTGCGATGATGCTTGATGTTTGGCCGTCGCTCGAAGAGGGCGAGACTGCGGTGGGCGCCGCGTATGATTGTCGGCTGACGGGTGGAGTCAGCGATGACGCATCCACCGAACTGTGTAGCTGCCCATGAGCCGTGAGCCCCATTCCCTGCAAGCTACCATTGATCGCGCCCTGGCCGAGACAGCGCCGGGGCGCGTCGTCTGGGTAGCGCTGTCCGGCGGTCTCGACTCCTGCCTGCTGCTGGCGCTCGTCGCCGATGCCGCGCGGCGTCATCCGCGACCCATCCACGCCCTGCACGTCGACCACGGCCTGCAGTCTGCCGCCGCCGATTTCGAGCGTCACTGCCACCGGCTCTGTTCGCGGCTGGGCGTACCGCTGTTCGTCGAGCGCGTCAGCGTCGAGCTCGCCGGCGAGGGGCTGGAGGCGGCGGCCCGCGAGGCGCGTTACGCGGCCTTCGCGCGGCGCGTGGCCCCGGGCGAGGCCCTGTGGCTGGCCCAGCACGCCGACGACCAGGCGGAGACCTTCCTGCTCGCCGCGCTGCGCGGCAGCGGCGTGCGCGGACTGGCGGCGATGCCCGAGCGGCGCGACTGGCGAGGACGAGACCTGGCGAGGCCGTTGCTGGGGCTCGGTCGCTCCCGGCTCGCCGCGGTCGCCGCCGACCTGGGTCTGAGCTGGTGCGAGGACCCGAGCAATGCCGACACGCGCCTCGATCGCAACTACCTGCGCCACGCTGTGCTGCCCCGGCTGGCCGAGCGCTGGCCGCAGGCGGCGCGCTCGCTGGGCGAGTCGGCCCGCCGCGCCGCCGAGGCCGACGGGTTGCTCGACGAATTCGCCGCCATCGACCTGCGCGGGGCCGGCGGCGATCCGGCGCGGCTCGGCGTCGCCGCCCTGACCGATCTGTCACGCCCCCGGCAACGCCTGCTGGTGCGTCATGCCTGCCAGCGGCTGGGCCTGCCCACGCCGCCGGCGGCACGCCTCGAAGCATTGCTCGATCAGCTCGCGGCACGCGAGGATGCCGAGGTGCACGTGGTCTGGCCGGGGGGCGAAGGGCGGCGCTGGCGCGGGCGTCTCTATCTTCAGGCGCCCGCCGAGCCACTGCCCGTGGGCTGGCGTGCGCCCTGGAATGGCCAGCCGGGGCGGGTGGGCGCAACCGCGGCGGACCCCGGGGTGCGCGTCGACTGGCGGTTGACGCAGGAATCGGGCGCGGTCGGCGAACTGCGTCTCACCGGGCGGCGCGGCGGCGAGATGCTGCGTGTCGCCGGCCGCGGCCGGCGCGACGTCAAGCGGCTGTTGCAGGAGGCCGGCATCCCGCCCTGGCGGCGTGGCGGCTGTCTGCTCGCCTGGCAGGGCGAGACGCTGGTCGCGGTGCTGGGCGTCGCCGTGGCCGAGGGGTGGTGCCAGGCTTACTGTCCGACGGCGAGCGGTTAGACCTCGACCGTCACCGGGTCGACCGCCAGCTTGTAGCCGGCGGCGCGCTGGTAGTCGATCTCCTGCTGCAGGTCGTTGAGCAGCAGCGACTGGTCGGCCAGGGCGTCGGGCAGCACCAGCAGCAGGTCGTCGCCGTCGGCGCTCAGCTGGAAGTCGGTGATCGGCTGCTCGGGACGCGAGTGATTGAGCACCACGGCCAGGCGCAGCAGCCGTGCCAGCCGTGCCGCGCGGGGCTGCGCCGGCGACGGCAGGGCCTCGAGTTCCTTGACGGCGAACTTGCGCCGGTGAGCGCGTACCAGAAACGCCAGCAACTGCTGCTCGGGACGCGAGAAGCCGGGCAGGTCGCCATTCTCCAGCAGGTAGGCGCCATGCCGGTGGAACTGGCTGTGCGACACGGCCAGGCCGATCTCGTGCAGCTCGGCGGCCCAGGCCAGGAAGGGGCGAATCTCGTCGCTGAGCTGCCAGGCGTCACGCACCTGATCGAAGGCGGCGGTCGCCGTGGCGGCGACGTTGGTCGCCTGGCGGGTGTCGGTGGCATAGCGTCGCGCCTGTCCGGCGAGGGTCTGCAGGCGCGGGTCCTCGGCGCTGTTGCGCCCGATCAGGTCGTAGAGCACGCCTTCGCGCAGGGCGCCGTCGGCATAGCGCATGTGCTCGAGCCCGAAGGCCTCGAACACCGCCCAGAGAATCGCGACCCCGGCCGGGAACACCCGCGCGCGATCGGCCTTGAGGCCATCCATGGCGACCTTGTCGAGCTGCTTGCACTTGATCAGCCGCTTGCGTAGCTGCCAGAGCCCCTCGCGGGTGATGGTGCCTTCGGGCGCGTCGCCGGCCCCGGCGATCACCGCGGCGGCCGCCTTGATGGTGCCGCTCGAACCGATGGGGTCCGACCAGCCCAGGGACAGATAGTGACGACGGATGTTGGCCAGTTCGGAGAGGGCGGCGAGTTCGGCCTGGCGGAAGCGCTTCTCGCTGATCTCGCCGTCGTCGAAGAAGCGCCGGGTATAGGCCACGCACCCCATGTGCAGGCTTTCCAGCGCCTCGGGCACGAAGTGCTCGCCGATGATGAATTCGGTGGAGCCGCCGCCGATGTCGACGATCAGCCGCTTGCCGTGCACGTCGGCCAGGGCGTGGGCGGCGCCCAGATAGATCAGTCGGGCCTCCTCGCGACCGCCGATCACCTCGATCTCGTGACCGAGCAGGGCTTCGGCACGCTCGATGAAGTCGCGGCTGTTGGTCGCCGCGCGCAGGGCATTGGTGCCCACCACGCGCATGGCGTGGGACGGGATGCCTTCGACGAAGGGCGCGAAGCGTTCCAGGCAGGCCAGGGCACGCTGCATGGCGGCTTCATTGAGGGTATCGTCGTCGTCGAGGCCGGCGGCCAGCTGGACCTTCTCGCCCTGCTTGGCGACCACCTGCAGGTCGTCGTCGACCTGATTGGCCACCAGGAGATGGAAACTGTTGGAGCCCAGGTCGATGGCCGCCAGCCGGCGCGGTTGTTGAGGGGCAGGCGTCCTGCTCATGGGGCATTCCCTGTCGGTGGCAATTAGCGCAAGGTTGCTGGCGCTCCGATGGCTTGTCAATCGGCCGTCATCGTCGTCCAATGGAACGTTGCGCATGTCATCAACGAGACGCGAGGGGGCAGCATGGCCGACAGCGCCATCGAAAGGATTTCCGGGGCACGCCTCGAGGCGGATCTCGAATCGCACGAGACGCTGCTGGTGGCGTTCGTCGCCGAGTGGTGCGAACCCTGCCAGACGTTGGTGCCGCGGCTGGAACGCCTGGCCGCACGCCATGAGGGGCGCTTTCGCTGCTATCTGGTGGATGTCGACCGTGAGCCCGATCTGGCGCAGAAGTACGGGGTGCGTGGCATGCCCACGCTGGAACTGTTCGAGGACGGCGATCTCGAGGCGACCCGGGTCGGGGCCCTCGACGACGACCAGCTCGAGCAGTTCGTGACCGCCACCCTGGACAAGTGAGCCGCGTTGCGCCGGGGCTTGCGTTTGCCGCCGGGCTTAACTAACATCGAGACGTTCGCCTGTTCCGAAAGCTTCCCGACCGTCGCGCGGTGCCACCGACGCGGTCATCGTCAAGTCGTCAGTTAGCCCGCTGTTCACCCTGCCACCGTTTTTGGCAGATTCCAGTTGTAAGGAAAGTAACGTCAGGCGAAAGGAACAGCGCCTCCCTCGATTCCGATAGTGCCCATGGCCTCGCCGCGAGCCGCCATGCGACAGCCATATCCGGCGAGAGGCTCACACCGGGCTCTGAACGCACCGCGCGGCGTACCGTCACCGCCTCCTGTCCTATCGGCCCGCAAGCCGCCACGCTGACAAGAGCTATTTCTGAACAAACGATGAATCTAACCGAACTCAAGCAAAAGACCGTTCCGGAGCTGCTGGAGATCGCCCAGCAGATGGGCATCGACAACCTCGCCCGCTCCCGCAAGCAGGACATCATCTTCGCCATCCTCAAGAAGCACGCCAAGAGCGGCGAGGACATCTACGGCGATGGCGTCCTGGAAATCCTTCAGGACGGTTTCGGCTTCCTGCGCAGCGCCGATAGCTCCTATCTGGCCGGGCCCGACGACATCTACGTCTCGCCGTCGCAGATTCGCCGCTTCAACCTGCGCAAGGGCGACTCGATCTCGGGCAAGATTCGACCCCCCAAGGAAGGCGAACGCTATTTCGCGCTGTTGAAGGTCAACCAGATCAACCTCGACAAGCCCGAAAACGCCAAGCACAAGATCCTCTTCGAGAACCTCACGCCGCTGTTCCCCCAGGAACGGCTGGTCATGGAGATCGGCAACGGCTCCACCGAGGACCTCACCGCCCGCATCATCGACCTCACCGCCCCCATCGGCAAGGGCCAGCGCGGTCTGCTCGTCTCGCCGCCCAAGGCGGGCAAGACGCTGATGCTGCAGAACATCGCCACCTCGATCACCCGCAACAATCCCGAGTGCCACCTGATCGTGCTGCTGATCGACGAGCGTCCGGAGGAAGTGACCGAGATGTCGCGCACGGTGCGCGGCGAGGTGGTCGCCTCGACCTTCGACGAGCCGCCGGCCCGCCACGTGCAGGTCGCCGAGATGGTGATCGAGAAGGCCAAGCGCCTGGTCGAGCACAAGAAGGACGTGGTGATCCTGCTCGACTCCATCACCCGCCTGGCGCGTGCCTACAACACCGTGGTGCCGTCCTCCGGCAAGGTGCTCACCGGCGGTGTCGACGCTCACGCCCTGGAGAAGCCCAAGCGCTTCTTCGGTGCGGCGCGCAACATCGAGGAGGGTGGCAGCCTGACGATCATCGCCACCGCGCTGGTCGACACCGGCTCGAAGATGGACGAAGTGATCTTCGAGGAGTTCAAGGGCACCGGCAACATGGAAGCCCACCTCGACCGCAAGCTGGCCGAGAAGCGCGTCTACCCGGCGCTCAACATCCGTCGTTCGGGCACCCGCCGCGAGGACCTGATCGCCTCCGAGGACGAGATGCAGCGCATGTGGATCCTGCGCAAGCTGCTCAACCCGATGGACGATACCGCCGCCACCGAGTTTTTGATCGACCGTCTCAAGGACACCAAGACCAACCTGGAGTTCTTCGAGGCCATGAAGCGCCGCTGATTTCGGCCGGTCGGCTGTACAAGCACCCGCCTCGCCATCGCCAGCGAGCACACTAGCCCGGGTGGTGAACGCGAAGGGGCGGCCTGCCAATGCCGCCCCTTCTGCCGTTCGGGCAGGCGGGTTCTCGCCTCACCGGGGTATTGTCGGCAATCTCTTACACGGCGTGGCGTCTTGCGCTGACATGAAGACCGGGTCATCGGTCACTATGCTGAAGTTGTCGCAGCATTGCTGCCGCATCACTCCAGAAGTTGCCCCACCCCCCGTGGGGCTTTTTTCGTGTCGATGCCCGGTGGTCAGCGGAGCCTGACGCGTGGCAATTCCTCCCAGCGTGTCGTCCAGCGGTTCGTGCGGTTTGCGCAGCGCAGGTGCCAGGCGGCATCGGGACTGGGCATGCCGAACTTCACCGTGCCGCGCCCCATCGTCCTGTTGAGCGTGTCGAGGGTGGCCATCAGGCGCTCGCTGCGCTGTCGGTCGGCGTCGCGCTGCGGCGTATCGAGCAGCGAGAGCTGCTGACGGTGAGCGTCGACCAGATCCAGCAGCATGACCCCGGCCTTCATGTAGCGGTGCCCGTCGCGCTGAATGCGCTGGAGTCCGAGCCGGGCGGCATGCAGGATGTCGCGACTGTCGTCGGTGGGGCGATCCAGTTCGACGATCAGGCTGGGGGAAGACTGGGGCAGGCCCTGGCGGTGCGGGTTGGTCTTGAGGAAGACGAGCACGGCGCGGCACAGGCTGTGCTGCTCGCGCAGCTTCTCGGCGCCGCGCTGGGCGTGTTCGCGGATGGCCTCGCGGAGCTCTCCCGGGTCCTCGGTGAGGCGTCCGAAACTGCGCGAGGTCATGATCCGCTGTCGGGACTCGGCGACGTCGTTCATCTCGATCGCCGGGACGCCCTGGAGCTCGAGCACGGTGCGCTCGAGGACCACGCTGAAGCGGCGGCGGATGCGCCGGGGGTCCTGGTTGCGCAGGTCCCAGGCGGTGCGGATGCCCATCAGGTGCAGGCGCTCGACGAGCCGGCGGCCGACCCCCCAGATGCCGTCCAGTGCGGTGCGCTGGAGCAGCCCCCGGGTCTCCGGGCCGGCGGCGGCGAGCACGCAGACGCCGGCTTCGCCGGGCGCTTGCTTGGCGGCGCGGCTGGCGAGCTTGGCGAGTGTGCGGGTGGGCGCCACACCGACCGAAACGGGGATGCCGGTGTACTGGCGCACCCGCTTGCGCAGCCGGCGGCAGTGCGCGTCCAGGGCGGGGGGCGAGAAGCCCTCGAAACGCACGAACATCTCGTCGATCGAGTAGGGCTCGACCGTGGGGGCGAGTTCCTCGAGGACGGCCTGCACCCGCGAGGCCATGTCGCCGTAGAGCTCGTAGTTGGAGGAGAGCAGCACCAGGCCGTGGCTGCGCACCATGCCCTGGAGCTGGAAGGCGGGGGCGCCCATCGCGACGCCCAGCGCCTTGATCTCGGCGGAGCGGGCGATCACGCAGCCGTCGTTGTTGGAGAGCACGCCGACCGGGACGCCTTCCAGGTCCGGGCGGAAGACCCGCTCGCAGCTCACGTAGAAGTCGTTGCAGTCGATCAGGCCGATCATGGCACGCCTCACACCGGGTATTCGTGGATGACCGCGCGGATCACGCCCCATACCTGGCAGTCGCACGAATCCAGCGGGATCGGGGCATAGCGTGGGTTGCCGGAGGTCAGGCAGTGGCGCGTGTCGAGGATCTCGTAGCGCTTGACGATCAGCTCGCCGTCGACGAGGGCGGCGACGATGTGTCCGGGCCGCGGGTCCAGCGAACGGTCGATGATCAGCAGGTCGTCGGCGTACATGTCGAACGCTTCCATCGAGTCCCCGGTGACGCGCATGAAGAAGGTGGCGCTGGGGCGCTTGATCAGATGTTCGTTGAGATCCAGCTGGCGGCCCTCGTAGTCCTGGGCCGGAGAGGGAAAGCCCGACAGCCCGGCGCGGATGAGCGTTTCCGGATAGGGCAGCCCGAGGGCGCTGGCCGGTCTTTGCGGCCGGTAGAGGGTAGGCGGTGACATGGGGGTTCCCCGTCGGTATCGGTAACTGTATTTATGTACAGTATTCAACGAAGACAGCGCTTAGGCAAACACCAACCCCGTATCCGGCAGGGGCTTCGACGCTGGCGACGGGGAGGCGCGCCAACGACCCGGACCCCAGGCCGAGCATCGCGCACGGCACCACGCAGGATGGGGGCGGCGGGTCGGCGCGATCGGTCGTGATTTCCATTCGGCGTTGGCTGGCTGGTCATGACTCGGGCGCGTAGAATCCCGCCCAGTGCCTGCTGTCGTCCCCGCGCCCGGTGCCCGTGGTGGCAGGCTGACGGGCGACGTCGCGACATTCGCCGGGGTTCTGCATGACTATCAATCGCTGGGTGGCGTTACCGTTATCATGAAGTACAGGGATTTACGCGAGTTCATCGCGGCGCTCGAGACGCAGGGCGAACTGCATCGTGTCACCGCCGAGGTCGACCCCTACCTGGAGATCACCGAGATCTGCGACCGGACGCTGCGCGCCGGCGGGCCGGCGCTGCTGTTCGAGAACGTCAAGGGCCACGACATGCCGGTGCTCGGCAACCTGTTCGGCACCCCGCGGCGGGTGGCGCTGGGCATGGGACAGGACAGCGTGACGGCGCTGCGCGAGGTCGGCGAGCTGCTGGCCTTCCTCAAGGAGCCGGAGCCGCCCAAGGGCTTTCGCGACGCCCTCGACAAGCTGCCGGTGTTCCGCCAGGTGATGAGCATGGGGCCCAAGACGCTGCGCAAGGCGCCGGTGCAGGAGGTGGTGCACGAGGGCGAGGCGGTCGATCTCGACCGCATTCCCATCCAGCACTGCTGGCCGGGCGATGCCGCGCCGCTGGTGACCTGGGCGCTGGTGGTCACGAAGGGGCCCCACAAGACGCGCCAGAACCTGGGGATCTACCGCCAGCAGAAGCTGGGGCGCAACCGGCTGATCATGCGCTGGTTGAGCCACCGCGGCGGCGCGCTGGATTTCCAGGAATTCCAGCGGGCGCATCCCGGCGAGCCGTTCCCGGTGGCGGTGGCGCTGGGCGCCGATCCGGCGACCATCCTCGGCGCGGTGACCCCGGTGCCGGATACGCTCTCCGAGTACGCCTTCGCCGGGCTGCTCAGAGGCTCGCGCACCGAGCTGGTCAAGTGCGGCCACGCCGATCTCGAGGTGCCGGCGTCGAGCGAGATCGTCCTGGAAGGCTTCATCTATCCCGACGATGTCGCCGAGGAGGGCCCCTACGGCGATCACACCGGCTACTACAACGAGGTCGAGACCTTCCCGGTGTTCACCGTCGAGCGCATCACTCACCGCCGCAAGCCGATCTATCACTCGACCTACACCGGCCGGCCGCCCGACGAGCCGGCGGTGCTGGGGCTGGCGCTCAACGAGGTGTTCGTCCCCATCCTGCGCAAGCAGTTCCCGGAGATCGTCGATTTCTACCTGCCGCCGGAAGGCTGTTCCTACCGCATGGCGGTGGTGACCATGAAGAAGCAGTATCCCGGCCACGCCAAGCGGGTGATGATGGGCGTTTGGAGTTTCCTGCGTCAGTTCATGTACACCAAGTTCGTGATCGTGCTCGACGACGACGTCGACGCGCGCCGCTGGGAGGACGTGATCTGGGCGATCACCACGCGCATGGATCCGGTGCGTGATACGGTGATGGTCGAGAACACGCCCATCGACTATCTCGACTTTGCCTCGCCGGTCGCCGGGCTGGGCTCGAAGATGGGCCTCGATGCGACCAACAAGTGGCCGGGCGAGACCGATCGCGAGTGGGGCCAGCCGATCGTCATGGACGAGAGCGTCAAGACGCGCGTCGACGCGCGCTGGAATGAACTGGGCATCCCGCTGCCCGACGAGGATCGCTGAATGCCAGCGCCCGCATCCATCGACATGAGGACAGCATGACGGCAAGGACCCTGACCTTTCAGGTGGCGTCGGTGGAGGATCTCACTCCCGACGTCTTCCGCGTGCGACTCGAGGGTCGCGCCGAGGCGGTGACTCATGCACCGGGGCAGTATCTCGAGCTCAAGCTCGATGACCAGACCTGGGTGCCGTTCTCGATCGCCAACGCCCATCGGGGCGACGGCAGCATCGAGCTGCACATCCAGCACTGGCCGGAGCGCGCCAATTCGCAGCGGCTGCGCGAGCTCATGCAGCATCTCGCCCGGCTCACCGTGCGCCTGCCGGGCGGCGAGTGCGTGCTCGACGCCGACAGCAATCGGCCGCTGCTGCTGATCGCCGCAGGTACCGGTTTCGCCCAGATGAAGGCGCTGCTCGAGGCGGCCTTCGCCGCCGACGATGCGCTGCCGGTCGAGTTCTGGTGGGCGGTCCGCGAGCGTCGCGACTTCTACCTCGAGAGTCTGGCCCGCGACTGGGCCGCGCGTTACCCCAACTTCCGCTTCCACGCCGTCGCCGAGGAACCGCTCGAGGCCGGCTTCGAGGCCGAACGGGTCTTCGCCCACCAAGGGCGGGTGGATGCCGTGCTGGCCGAGTCGGTCGACGACGTCTCGGGCTATGATGTCTACCTGTCCGGCTCGCCGGGCATGGTCTATGCCTGCGTCGACGCCCTGGCGACGCGCGGCCTGGACACGGCCCGCGTGTATTCCGACGTCTTCGCCTATGCGCCGCGGGACCCGCTCTTTCCGCCGCTCGAGCCGGTGGCCTCCGTGCATGACACCACGCCCGACCTGAACGGGACGCGGTCGTGAGCGTCGCGCCGATTCTGATCACCGGCGGCGGCCAGCGCATCGGCCGGCACTGCGCCGAACGGCTGGCCGACGACGGGCATCCGGTGATCGTCAGCTACCGCCGCGAGCGCCCCGAGCTCGAGGCGCTGCGTCGGCGCGGCGTGGTGACCCTGCAGGCGGACTTCGCCGAGGCGGCCGGGATTCTCGATTTCATCCGCCGTCTGCGCGACGAGACCGACGCCCTGCGGGCGATCATCCACAACGCCGCGGCCTGGGTGGCGGATGACGACGATCCGGACGGCGCGCGCTTCGAGCGGCTGTTTCGTGTCCACATGCAGGCGCCGTACCTGATCAACCGGCATTGCCGGGACCTGCTCGAGGCATGCAGCGAGCCGCAGCGCGACATCATCCACATCACCGACCACCTGGCCGGCGGCGGGATGAGCGAGCATGCCGCCTATGCCGCCACCAAGGCGGGGCTCGAGAACCTGACGCGCTCCTTCGCCCGACGCTATGCGCCGAGTATCCAGGTCAACGCCATCGCCCCGGGGCCGGTGATGCTCGGCGGCGACGATGACGAGGCCATCGCCGAGGCGGTGCGCCGGCGTTCGGCGATGGGCCTGGTGCCCGGGCCGGGCGTGATCTATCAGAGCGTTCGCTACCTGCTCGACAACCGCTTCACGACCGGCATCACGCTGCCGGTGGACGGCGGCCTGGAAGCGTGAGCGGCACCGGGCCCCGACAGGGCGCCGGGCCGATCGCCGGGGTTGCCAAACCCCGTCCAGCGTGTAGGATGAAAGGCGAGACTCACGGAGACGACCCATGCCCCGCCAAGCCCTTGCCGACATCGCCAGCGCTGCCCGCTTCCGGGTGGACGCCTGCGCGTGCCTCGGTCATGGCTATTGGTATTGGTTTACCGGCGGTGCGCCCGCCGGCTCGGCCACCTAGCCCGAGCCGGAGCGCACCCTGAACCGCAGGGTTGCCTCCCGAAAGAACCCCCGTCGGCAACCCGGCGGGGGTTTTTTCATGGGCACCAACCGATTGCATGACCGGCGAGTGCCGGACGCTCACGACCAGGAGACTGACTCATGACCCGCATGCCCTTCGTCCATCACGGCTTCGACACCGACTATCGCGGCGAGGGTTATTGGCGATTTAGCGACGCCCGGTCAGCGCAGTCAGCCACCTCTGGCCGGGTGACCCTGGGTGGCCAACGAACGCCCCGATGTCCCCGAATCCGCCATTGACGCGGACGCGCCAGGAAGTGAATCGCCATGAACGCACCCATGACCCTCGATCTCTCCGCCGTCGACTCCCCTCGGACGGCCACCCATCGTCCCCTGCCCACCCCCGCCGAGCTGCGCCGCGAACTGCCGGTCGACGCTGAACTCGCCTCACGCCTCGCCGACCAGCGCCAGGCTGTTCGCGATGTCCTCGCCGGGCGCGACGAGCGCCTGCTGGTAGTGGTCGGCCCGTGCTCGATCCATGATCCCGACGCCGCGCTGGAGTACGCCGAACGCCTGGCCGCGCTGCAGGCCAGCGTGGCCGATCGTTTGCTGCTGGTGATGCGGGTCTACGTCGAGAAGCCGCGCACCACGGTGGGCTGGAAGGGGCTGGCCTATGACCCGCACCTGGACGGTAGCGATGACATGGCGGCGGGGCTGGCCAGCGCCCGGCGGCTGATGCGCGATGTCGCCGCGCTGGGCCTGCCGGTGGCCACCGAGCTGTTGCAGCCGATGGCCGCGGCCTATTTCGACGATCTTCTGAGCTGGGTGGCGATCGGCGCGCGCACCACCGAGTCGCAGATCCACCGCGAGCTGGCCAGCGGGCTCGACGCCTGTGTCGGCTTCAAGAACGGCACCCAGGGCAATGTCGACGTGGCGGTGGCGGCGATGCAGTCGGCGGCGCACCCGCATCGCCACTTCGGGGTCACCGCCGCGGGCACGCCGGCGATGATCGAGACCCCGGGCAACCCCTTCACCCATCTGGTGCTGCGCGGGGGCCAGGACGGACCCAACCACGATGCCGCCAGCATCGCCGCCAGCCGCCGCGCGCTGGAGGCCGCCGGGCTGACACCGCGGCTGATGGTCGACTGCAGCCACGCCAATTCGCGCAAGGATCACCGCCGCCAGACCGAGGTGCTACACAGCGTGGTCGACCAGCGCCTGGCCGGTGAGCGCGCGCTGATGGGAGTGATGCTCGAAAGCCACCTCTTCGAGGGCAAGCAGCCGCTCAACCCGGCCGCGCTGCGCTACGGCGTCTCGATTACCGATGCCTGCCTGGGCTGGGAGACGACCGCGCAGCAGCTCATGCGTGCCGCCGAGCGTCTGCGCGGCTGACGCGCTACCAGCGGAAGCGCTGCTCGATGCGCTCGCCGCGGGCGTCGGGGTCGAGACGCCGGCGCCACTCGGCCAGCGGATGGCTATCGGCGATGCGCCCGCGCAGCTCACCCTGGCGGTTGTCGGGGTCGAGCGTCAGCGCGAGCGCCAGGGCCTGACCCTGTTCCAGATTCAGCCGCAGCTCGGGGGTGCCGCCACGGCATGTGAGCTGCAGTTTGGCGTGACCTAGTTCGACCCGGGTCGGGGCGAGCAAGGTCACGCTGGAGGCCGTCAGCGCGCCGTGGCTGGCGAGACAGCGGGTGCCGCGCAGGGTGACCTTGAGCTGCCCCTCCCAGCGCCCCGCCAGCGCCAGCGGCAGACGCGAGAGATCGAGCGCGTCGAGGCCGCCGCCGCTGAGCGTCCAGTGGGTGTCGAGGCCGTGCCAGGCGCCGCGGGCATGCCAGGCGCCGCTGCCTTCACCGAGGGTGAGCGTCAGCCGCCCGGGCCAGGCCAGCTGCCAGTCGAGGGGGCCCAAGGCCAGTGGCCAGCCAGCGGCGCGCCAGGCGATGCGCGCCACGCGGCCCGCCACCAGTGTCCCCGAGGGGGCGGCCAGAGTGACATCGTGGGCCACCGCCGCCCGCGGGCCGAGGGTCGTTAGTGGCCAGGTCAGGGCCAACGTCGAGACGAAGACGAGGGCCACCGTCAGCCCCGCGCCGAGCATGCCCAGCACACCGATTGCGCGTCGCATCAGCGGCTCTCCGTCGCGGTCGCGGTGGTATCCAGCGGTGCCGATTCCGCCACCGGCCCTGAGTTCGACTCCGCCCCCGACGCTGGCTCAGATGCCGGCCTTTCGAGCTGACTGCGCCAGTGCGCTGCCAGCGCCAGGCTCTGCCCCTCGCGGCGTTCGAGCTGCCAGGCCACCGCCCACCAGCCGTGCTGTGCCGCCCAGCGCGCGAAGTCGCTGAACGCCTCGGGCGAGGGCGCCTCGCCGTGGGTCGTGATGCCGCGCGCCGTCACCTCGATACGGGTCAGCGCCAGACCCTGTTCCACCGCGGCGCTGCGCCAGGTTGCGGCGTCCACCGGTGTGATCGGCGGCAGCCGCAGCAGGTTCGGCCCCGGCTTCGCCGCGGCGAACGGCTCGCTACCCGCGGGCAGAGACGAGAGCGCGGCGTGGCCGGCGTAGGCCAGCACGCCGACCAGTGCCAACACCAGGAGTCCTTTCTCCCGCCCCGAGCGTGCCGCCCACAGCGGCGCCAGGCGAGCGGGCAGACGGGGGGCGAATCGGCTCATGGCGTGGGCTCCGGAGTGTCGGCGGCGAGGGAAAGCTTCAGGCTCAGCTCGCCCGGCAGCGCCTGCCACTGCGCCTCACCCAGCGTGGCGAGGGCCTGGCGGGCCCGGTTCAGCACCACCGGCGCCGGCGGCTCGGGGTAGCGCCAGGCCAGGGTCGCCCGATTACCGCTGACCGCCAGCCGTGATAGCTGCCAGGGCGTGGCGGCGAGCTGTGCCGTGGCCGTTGCCAGGGCCTCGCTGAGCTGATGATTGCGCCGGGCCAGGGCGTCGATGGCATCGGCGCGGCTGGCCAGCGCCGCCTGGGCGTCGGCCGGCGCTGGGCCGACGAAGCGCGCGGCCAGCGCCGCCGCCTGACGCTGGCTCGTCGCGGCGTCTTCGCGCCAGCTCGTGGCCAGCCACAGCGAGGCGTCGAGCAGCGCCAGCAGGGCGATGGCACCCGCCAGCCAGCGCGTACGTCGCTGCAGCTGCCAGGTGATCCCTTGCCGGCGCGCGCCGCTGTCATCGGCGAACGGCAGCGCGGCGGGAGGCTGAGCCGCCAGCCAGGTGAGGCTGCGGCGTCGGGCCTGCTCGACGACCGCTTCGCCGCCATCATGCTGTTCGTCATCGTCTCTTTCGCCATCGCCATCGCCATCGCCATCGACTACCTGGCACTCACGCTCGCGCCAGGCCGGCGGCAGCGGCCAGTCACGCGGCCACGCCAGCCACTGGCGAGTCTCCGGTGCGCCCGGCGCCACGGGCGCGGCCAGCCCCAGGCACAGCCGGTGGCTGCCGTCGTCGAGGGTGGTGATCTGATCCGGCCTCGCCGGCCGTGGCAGCGCCAGGAAGGCGCAGCTCCAGCCCGTCGGTGCCAGGCCGAGGCGCTGCGCCCAGGCGTGCCAGGCGGCGAGTTCGGCCCGCGGCAGAGCGATCAGCTCCAGGTGGCCGCGACCGCGCTGCAGCGCCTGCAGGTGGAGCTGGTCGACCGCCTCACTGGTCACCGTTTCCAGCAGCAGCGGCCATTCGCGGCGCTTGAGCCCGCGCGGTGCGGCGAGATGGAAATGGCTGACCGCATCCGCCGCCAGCAGCAGGGTGACCGGGTGGCTGGCGGCCAGCCGCGTCAGCGCCTGCCACGCCTCAGGCGGGCTGGTGTCGCTCAGGGTGTGCGGCGTGGCGCCCTCCAGGCACCAATCGACACGAAGCCGGGTGTCGGCGTCCGTCTCTGTTTCAGCGCTGGCATCGATGAGCGGCGCGAGGCGCTGGCGCGGGGCGACCAGCAGGCGGATAGCGGCGCGCGCCGGGCGTGCGGATCGGCGCATCAGGGTGACTCCTGGGTAAAGACGTTGTCCGCCGCCGGCTCGGCGGCGTCGGTCGAGATAGCGTGGGTCGAAATAGCGTCGAGGCGGGCGCTGGGGTAGCCGCTGCGGCGGCTCAGCACCCGTACCCGCGCCGCCGGCTGGCGGGGATAGAAGGCGCTGGTGCCCTCGGCCAGCAGCAGGCGCTGGAAGTCGTAGTGGCGATCCGCCAGGCGGATGCGGATATCCAGCGCCACATAGTCCGGGGTCAGGCGCAGGCGGTTGCCGTAGCGTTCGAGCCAGGGGGCATCGCCGCCCAGCGCCTGGCGCACCGCGTCGAGGTCCGTGTAGCCACCCGGCGGGCGGGCGCGCAGCAGCGTGGCCAGGGCGCCGCGGTCGACCTGGCCGACGAACAGCGCATCCAGCAGCGGCAGATCGCCGGGGCCCAGGGCGTTGAGATCGAGCCGCCAGGGGCCGTCGTCGGGCAGCGCGCAGAGCTCGTCGAAACGCCCGGCGCGGCGGCTGTCCAGCGGCGCCAGCCAGTTGATCTCGCTGGGATCGCGCAGCCAGGTGTCGGCGCTCGTCCGGGGCGGGTCGAGGCGCGCATAGTCGGCACCATCCATGCCGCCGACCCGGGCGATGTTGTCGGGATCGATCCAGTCGGCGAGACGGGCGACGAAGGTATCCGGGGTCATGCCTACGAGGCGCTCACTGGCATAGGTCGCCACCCAGTAGCGCAGCTGCTGCTGGGCCAGCGCCGCCTGGCTGCCGCCCAGGGCGTTGAGGTTGAAGCAGGTGCGCAGGTCGTGCACCACCAGGCGCAGCTCGCCGGCGTCGGTGGGGTAGCGCAGCGGCCGCCCGGCCAGGGTCTGCCACCACAGGTCGGCGTGGCGCACCGCGGCATCGGTGAGCGCACGGCGGGCGATGATCTCAGCGCCGCGGGCGTAGAACTCGGCCTGGGTCTCCTGCTGCAGCAGTTCGAGACGGGTCAGCTCGCGCCGCCCCTGCAGCGTCAGCGCACTCAGCGTGATGCTCACCAGCGCCAGCGCCAGCAGCACCATCAGCAGCGCCGCCCCGCGCTGGCGCGGCGCCCCCGCGGGCTCACGCCGGGCTGGCGGCGACACGCTCATGGCAGCAGCTCCGGCAGGACCACGGTCAGCGTCACCGGGCGCCCATGACGCTGCCACTGCACGCGTACACCCTGGGCGATGCCGTTCGGCGGCGGCGCGGCGAGCCAGCGCCCGGCGACGAAGAACGCGAACGTCAGGGAATTGACGCCTTCGAGTGCCGCCACCCGCTGCCACTCGGGCTCACCGGCGGCATCGAGCAGCCCGCTGGAATCGAGCGTCAGGGTGGCACTGTCGCGATCCCACTGCAGGCGCTGGCGGCGCAGGCGAGTGTAGAAATCGCCCACCGGCAGCGACACCGCGCCCAGCGAGACCCACTCCAGCCGTGCCAGGTCGGCACGATAGGCCAGCGGCAGGTTGAATAGCTGCCGCCCCCCGGCGTGCACCGGGCGCTGCACCAGCGCCTCCAGACGCCGTGAGAGCAGGCGGCTGATATCGATCTCCGCGTCCAGCGGCGCCGGTTCGGCGAAGCGCTCGCGCGCACTCACCAACTGCTCGACCAGCGCCGCCACGCCGATGCCGATCAGCGCGGTCAGGGCGATGGCGATCATCACCTCGAGCAGGGTGAAGCCGCGCTGGCGCGGCGTCGTTGGGGTCGGCGGTCTCATGGCGGTGCCAGATAGAGCGTGAAGGTGAGTATCGGATGCGCCCGGGCCGGGGTGTCGTAGAGCGCCAGGCGGCCCTGACGCAGCCGCTGGATCGGCGTGGCGCTCACCGTCAGCCGCCACCAGCAGGTGTGCCCCGCCTGACTCAGCTCGCCCTGCTGGGTCCCCAGGCGCGGCCAGTAGTGGTCGAGCGCCGCACGGCTTTCGAACTCCCGCGCGCACAGCAGCATGGGCGCGCGGCGCGCCGCACTCTCGGCGATGCGTACGCGCTGCTGCACCCCCTGGGCGACGATCGCCGCGATCAGCGCCAGGATGAACAGCGCCACCATCACCTCGAGCAGGGTGAAGCCGCGCTGGCATGGGGCCTCGTGGTCGCCGGGCCTGGTGCTCATCGCCCACGGCCTGTCACGCTGACCCCGAGCGCGTCCACCGCCAGGGTGCGGCGGGCGCCGTCGCTGGCCAACTGGATATGCGCACCCACCACCTCGCCATCGGGCAGCCACACCAGCCAGGGCGTGGTGGTATCGGCGGCCGGCGGCTGACGGCTGGGCCGCAGCGGCGGGTCCCAGCGCTGGGCGGCCAGTCCCAGGCGCTCGCCGAAGGCCTGCCAGCCGTGGCCGGGCTGCCAACTGACGAAGCGATAGCCGTCGCCCTGCGGCTGCCAGCCGATCACCCGCTGGCGCGCGCGGGCGACGTCCGCGGCCAGGCGGAAGGTGCCGGCCAGGTCGCGCGCCTCGCGGTCGAGCCGCTCGCCGGGGCGTGTGCCCGCCAGCCAGGCCACGGCGAGGCTTGCGCCGAGGGCGATGATCACGATCACCACCAGCAGCTCGATCAGCGAGAAGCCCCGGGCAGCGCGCGCGCTCACAGCATCCAGTTGCCGATGTCGGCATCGATGCCCTCGCCGCCGGGCTGGTCGTCGGCGCCCAGGCTGTAGAGATCGACCCGCCCGTGCTGGCCGGGGCTGGCATAGTGGTAGGGGTGGCCCCAGGGGTCTTCGGGCAAACGCCGGATATAGCCGCCTTTGCGGTAGTTGTCCGGCTGCGGGTCGCTGCTGGGGGGGCTGACCAGTGCCGCCAGCCCCTGCTGGGTGGTGGGGTAGCGGTAGTTGTCGAGACGGTACATGTCGAGCGCCTGCTCGAGGGTCGAGAGATCGGCGCGCGCCTTCTGCTGCATGGCGTCGTCCTGGTTGCTGAGCACGTTGGGGGCGACGATCGCCACCAGCAGACCGATGATGAAGATCACCACCATGATCTCGAGCAGGGTGAAACCGGACTGGTGGCCGGGGTGGGGAGCGCGTGTCATGCCGTTGCCTCTCTCGTCGTTGTCGTATCAGTCGTTTGCGTCATGGCTTGCGGGCCTGCCGGGGCGCTACAGCGCCACGCTGCTGTTGAGCTGCATGATCGGCAGCAGGATGGCCAGCACCACGGTCAGCACCACCGCGCCCATGACCAGGATCATCAGCGGTTCGAACAGCGCCAGGGCCATGTCGACGCGGCGGTTGAAGGTGCTCTCCTGGGCGTCGGCGATGCGTTCGAGCATGCGGTCCAGGGTGCCGCTGGCCTCGCCGCTGGCGACCATGTGCAGCAGCGAGGGCGAGAAGCGCCCCGACTCCTGCATCGCCCGGTGCAGGCTGATCCCGCTTTCGACGCGCTGCTCGATCAGCGCCACCGCCTCGCGCATGCCGTGGTTGCCCAGGGTGTCGCGGCTTACCCGCAGTGCTTCCAGCAGGGCGATGCCGCTGCGCGTGAGGATCGCCAGGGTGCGGGTCAGGCGCCCGGTATCGAGCAGCCGGATCAGCTCGCCCAGGCGCGGCAGGCCGAGCAGCAGGGCGTCGAGCCGCGCCCGCGGCGCCGGGCGGCGCAGTATCCGCGCCGCCAGCGGCACGCCCAGCAGCAACAGCGCGAGCAGCCACGGACCCAGGCTCAGCATCAGATGGGAGAGGCCGATCATCAGCCGGGTCAGCCACGGCAGTGCCATGTCGGAGCGCTCGAACTGCTGTGCCAGGCGCGGCACCACCCAGGTCATCAGCCCGCTCACCACCGCCAGCGAGACCCCCGCCAGCACCAGCGGATAGACCAGCGCGGTGCGCGCCTTCTGGCGCTGCGCCTGGACCCGTTCGAGGTGGTCGGCCAGGCGTTCGAGTACCAGCGCCAGGCGCCCGGCGCGCTCGCCGGCGGCGACCAGCGAGCGGTAGAGCAGATCGAAGCTCGCGTGGGGCTTCAGGCTGTCGGCCAGCGAGTGGCCCTCGCGCACCCGGTTGCCCACCGCCAGCAGCAGCGCGCGCTCGCGCTGGCGCTCGGCCTGGCGGGTGAGGGCGTCGAGGGCGTCGCTGAGCGGTATGCCGGCATCGATCAGGGTCGCCAGCTGGCGCGTGAGCAGCGCCAGGCTGGTGGTATCGAGGCGCCCGCGGCCCGCGCCGCGGCCCGGGGCCTCGGCGCCACGCACCAGCGCCAGGCGGCGCGGGAACAGACCGCGTTCGTGCAGTAGCTGGCGCGCCTGACGTTCGCTCTCGGCCTGCAGCACGTCGCGCTGGCGGCGGCCGTCGGGGCTCAGGGCGACATAACGATAGGTGGGCATCGACTCTCCCCAGTAGCGATGTCGATATGGCGCCCGTCACGCATCGCGACGGTCATGACGGGCATCGATGGCGCCATAGTCTGCAGCCCGGACGATGGCAGTTTGAGGTCAGCGCGGGGGGCAAGCTCAGCGGTGGATCGCACGCAGTACCTCGTCGAGGGCGGTCTCGCCCGCCGCCAGTCGCGCCAGTGCCGCCTGCGCCAGACTCTGGGCGCCGGCCTGGCCGAAGGCGTACTCGGCCAGCGCCGCCTCCGGGGCGCGTTCGTGGATCAGGCCGGCCAGGTGGGCGTCGACAGGGATGAACTCGTAAAGGCCCAGGCGCCCGCGATAGCCACTGTGGTCGCAGCTTTCGCAGCCCTGGGGCTCGGCCAGCCGCGGTAAGGTCTCGAGGCCGGGCAGCCACTGGGCGTCGTCGGCGCGGCGCGGGCGCCACTCACTGCACGCCGGGCACAGCCGGCGCACCAGGCGCTGCGCCATCACCCCCTTGAGGCTGGTCGCCAGCAGGAACGGCTCGATGCCCATATCGCGCAGCCGCGCGATCGCCCCCAGCGCGCTGTTGGTGTGCAAGGTCGAGAGCACCAGGTGGCCGGTCAAGCTCGACTGCACCGCGGTGGCGGCGGTCTCCAGGTCGCGGATCTCGCCGATCATGATCACGTCCGGGTCCTGGCGCAGAATGGCGCGCAGGCCGCGGGCGAAGGTGAGTCCGGCTTGGGGATTGACCGGGGTCTGGCCGATACCCGGGATGGCGTACTCCACCGGGTCCTCGACGGTGAGGATATTGCGGCTACGGTCGTTTAGCGCATTGAGGCTGGCGTAGAGCGTGGTGGTCTTGCCCGAACCGGTGGGCCCGGTGTTGAGCAGGATGCCGTTGGGCTGCTGGAGCACCCGGCGATAGCGTTCGAGCACCGCCGGCGGCATGCCCAGCCGGTCGAGGTCGAGCAGCGCGGCGTGCTTGTCGAGCAGACGCATCACCACCCGCTCGCCGTGGATGCCGGGCAGGGTGGAGACGCGGATGTCGACGTCACGCCCGGCGGCGCGCACGGTGATGCGGCCATCCTGGGGCTGGCGCTTCTCGGCGATGTCGAGCCGCGCCATCACCTTGATCCGCGAGATCAGCACCGGCGCCAGCACCCGCGGCGGCCGCAGCGCCTCGCGCATGGCGCCATCCACCCGCAGGCGGATCACCAGCTCGCGCTCGAACGGCTCGACGTGGATGTCCGAGGCGGCCAGGCGCAGGGCCTCGGAGAAGACGCCGTTGATCAGCCGGATCACCGGCGCTTCGTTCTCGCTCTCGAGCAGATCCTCGGCCCGCGGCAGCTCCTGCATCAGGCTGTCGAGGTCGACGTGCTCGGCCAGACCCTCCAGCAGCGCCGCGTTGTCGGCCCGCTCGCCGTCGTGCAGCGCGGCCAGACGCGCCTCGAAGGTATCGCCGTCGAGCCACTCGCAGCCCTCGGCGCGGCCCAGACGGCGCTGGATGTCCTGGAGCACCTCGAGCTGCAGCGGCGACGGCGTGTCACGACACACCAGGCGGTAGCCGTGCTTGCCCGGCGCCAGCGCCACCCCGGCGCGCTTGGCCAGCCGGTAGGGCAGCGGCGCGAGATCGTCGCCGGCGGTGAAGGCTTCGGTCGCGGTCATGGCGCCAGGCTCCCCAGGCGGCTGCGCTGGTCGGGGAACAGCGTGCTCCAGCGCGTCTGGCTCGATGTGCTCGGCGCCGGGCCATCGCTCGCCGCACTGGCCGTCGACCAGGGCGCCAGCGCCTGGTCGTCGTCGAAGCCGGCGAGCAGCTGCTGGGCGCGCATGTAGCGGTACTTGTCGGCGGTGGCGCTGTCCATCTGGGCGGCGTCGCGCAGCACCCGGGCGCGGATGAACACCATCAGGTTGCGCTTCTCGTGCTCGTCGCGCTTGTACTGGAACAGCTTGCCGAGCAGCGGAATGTCGCCCAGCAGGGGTACCTGCGCCGCGCTCGAGTTACCGGTGTTGCTGATCAGCCCGCCGAGCACCACGATGCCGCCGTCGCGGGTGACCACCGAGGTCTCGATCTCGCGCTTGTTAGTGACCACGTCGGAGGCCTGGACGTTGGGGTCGATCGACGACACCTCCTGAACGATGTCCATGCGGATGGTGTTGTCGGAGCTGATCGAGGGGCGGATGCGCAGGCTGACCCCGATGTCCTCGCGCTGGATGATCTGGTAGGGATTCTCGTTGAAGGTGGTGGAGCCGGTGACGAAAGGCACCTCCTGGCCCACCAGGATGTAGGCCTGGGCGTTGTCGAGGGTGGTCAGCGAGGGCGTCGACAGCAGATTGGTCTCGCTGTCGCTCTGCAGCGCGCCGAGCAGGGCGGCGAAGCTCACCCCACTGTCGCTGATCCGGCCCACCCCGGCGCTGGCTCCGGTGATGCTGCCGAGCAGCCGCGCCAGCTGGCTGGTGTCGTTGCGCGCGGCGGCGCCGGCGATGGCGTTGATCCCCGGCTGGCCGTCGGCGGCGTAGTTGAAGCCGCCCACCGGTACCGTGCCGCTGCCGGAGAGATCGCCGAACAGCCACTGCACGCCCAGGCGCTTGGCGCGCGACTCGGTGATCTCGGCGATGATCGCTTCCACCGCTACCTGGGCGCGGCGGATATCGAGCTTCTTGATGATGCTGGCGTAGGCGTCGAGCCGCGCCGGCGGGCCGATCAGTACCAGGGCGTTGGTCGAGGGGTGGACGGCGAAGCCGACCGCGTCGTCGCCGCTGCCGAGGGTGCCGGCGAGCGCGGCGTTGCGGCTGGTGGCGTCCGGTAGCGCAGGCAGCCCGCTGCCGCCGCTGCCCGTGCCGTTGCTTGCGCTGGCGAGGCTGCCGCCCTGCAGGGCACCACCTCCGCCACCACCGCCGGCGCGCTGCAGCAACTGCTGCACCTGGTTGGTGGCGTCGGCGCTGCCCGCGTTCTGCGGGCGTTCGCCGGTCAGCCCGCCGAGCACCGAGACCACCGATTCGGCGCTGACGTTGTCGAGATAGATCACCCGGGTGTTGCGCTGCTGCGCCTCGGCCTGGGGCTTGTCCAGCGAGGCGGCGAGCTGGCGCACCCGGGCCAGCCCGGCGGGGTCGCCGTAGGCCACCAGGGCGTTGGCACGCGGATTGGCCACCACCTTCACCTGACTGCCACCCTCGCGCTGCATCAGCGTGTCCAGGGTGCCGGCGAGCTCGTCGGCGGAGGCGTGCTTTAGCGGCAGTACCGCGGCCTGGAGATCGCGCTGGCGGTCCAGGCGTTCGGCCAGCTGGGTCAGCCGGCGGAGATTGTCGCGCCAGTCGGTGACCACCACCAGGTGGCTCTCCGGCCACGGCGTGACCGTCCCCACCTGGCTGTCGACCAGCGGTTGCAGCACGCCGGCCAGGGTGGCGGCGTCGAGGTTGCGTGTGGCGATCACGCTGGTGGCGACATTGGCCCCCTGGGCGGCGTCGCCGAGCGGCAGCGGCTGGGTGCGCGAGGCCTGGGCCGGCACGATGCGCACCTGGCCGTCGGCGAGCGGTACCGTGGCGTAGCCGTTGATCTGCAGTTCGTTCTGGAACAGACGGTAAAGCTCGTCGGCGCTCAGCCGACGCTGGCTGGTCAACGAGATGTTGCCCTGCACCCGCGGGTCGACGATGAAGGCGTGGCCGGTGATCCGACCGACGCTGTCGATGAATTCGCGCAGGCTGGTCTGCTGGAAGTCGACGTCGTAGCGCGGGGTGGCGTCCGCCGCCGTGGCGCTGGTGTCATCCGCGGGGGGCTGGGGCTGGGGCTGGGGCTGTGACTGGGCCAGGGCCGGGGTCGGGAGCAGCAGGGCCAGTAGCAGTGTGACCACCAGTCGATACGGCAGGGGCCTCATGGGGATGACTCCGAAAGCGTGGATGAAGCGGCGGCAGGCGTGCCCGGCTCGACGCGGACGATGGCCCCGCGGGGCGTGGCGTCAGGCTCCGGCCAGGCCAGGCGCTCCAGACGTCCGTCGCGCGAGAGCACCACGCCCTCGCCATCGATACGCGCCAGGGTGATGCCCGGGGCGATGCGATCCCCCGGCATCAGCGCGCTCTGGCCGTCGGGGGTCGCCAGCACCACCAGCGAGTTCGCGCCCCGGCTCAGCGCCCGGCCGACCACCTGGTAGGGCAGGTCGGTGAGCGGGATGCGCCGGTCCGCCATGGTGGCCTGCGGCTGCCATGCGGCGGGCAGCGGTGGCAGCGCGGCGGGGTCGAGGATGAAGGTTGTCGGTGCCGCGACGGGGGCGGCGGGGGCCAGCAGACGCGCCGTGCCGCTCAGCGCCTGGGCCGCCAGCCACGCCAGCAGACACAGCGCCAGCCACCGTGCCGGGGCGCTCAGCCAGGCCGGGGGCGTCATACGCTCAGGCGCGCCTGTGGATGCCAGCCGGGATGGCCCTCGACGTAGCGCGCCTCGACGCTCGGCGGCGTGGGAGCCGGCGGGGTGCCGTCGTGGTCGCCGAGATAGCGCTCCAGGCGTTGCCACAGCGGCTCGCCGCCGGCCTGGGGGCGGGCGCTGAAGCTGCGCCAGGTGAGCCCTGCCGGCAGCGTGTCGAGATGGGCACGTGCCCCCGCGGCGGCGCCGTAGTCGAGCGTCCAGCGGGTTGCCGAGAGGCGCGGCAGGTCGCGGCTGTCATTGAGGATCAGCGGCAGGCCCAGACTGCTGTCCAGCGCGCGTTCGAGCAGGCGCTTCAGCGCGTCGGGGTCCGGCGTGAGGTCGACGACCCGCGCCGGATGGCCGCCGCTCAGGCGCCACAGATGGTCGCGGGTGATCGTTTCGCCGGGGGCCAGCAGGGTGTCGTGGCGTAGCCCCGGGAGCAGCGCGCGGGTGGCGTCGCTATCCGCGCTGAGGGCGGCGGCGATCAGGCCGTCCCAGCTGCCACCGACGCTGTCGCGGCGCCACAGCCAGCCGGGGGCACTGCCCAGCGGGCGGTCGAGCCAGCCGGCGTAGGGCGCGCGCAGGGCGTCGAAGCGCGCCTGCAGCTCGCCAGCCGCGGCGTCCGGGGTGACGTCGTTGCGTTGGAACTCGGCGTGGATCTGCCAGCCGCTCCGGGTGCTGTGGCAACTGAGATGGAAGAAGCCGCTGGCGTGGCTGCCGGGCAGACACAGCGGCACCGGGGCGCCGTGGGGGGTGTCCACCGCGATCAGCGCGGGCCAGAAATCCTGACCGCGGGCGCCCAGCACCAGATCGACCCGCGGCAGGCGTCCGGCCAGCCAGCGTGCGGTGGCGCTGCCGGTATCGGCCATCAGCACCACCAGCTCGGCGTCCTCGGCGGCCTTGGCCACGCTCTCGGCCAGAGCCTGGTACCACTGGTCGAGGGGGCGGGTCTCATCCAGGGCGTTGGGGTCGCTGGCGCCGACCACCGCCACCCGCACGCCGTCGCGCTCGAAGCGGGTCGCGGTGCTGACGCCGGCGGGCGGCGCGGCCAGATTGCCCAGCACCGGGCGTGCGTAGTCGCGGTAGAGCGCTGCGGCACGCTGCGGCCAGAGCACGCGCTCGTCGCTGCTGACCCGGGCATCGCTGGCGAGCAGGCGGCTGGCGGCGACGCCGACGCTGCCGTTGGCGAGATGCCCCAGGCCGCTGCCGCTCCAGCACTGGCCGTTCTCCAGGGTCAGGGTGCGCTCGGCACCGAGTTCACGGCGCAGCCGCGCGAGCTGGGCGGCCAGGCCGCCATAGCCGGCGGTATGGCGCCGCGCGGCGCGGCGTGGGGTATACAGGTCGGCCCATTCGGCGCCAGCGCTGCCGGCCAGCGTAGTCACGCCGTCCGCGGTGGCCCAGGGCGCGCCACCGAGCAGCTCCGCCGGGCCGAGATAGGTGGCGGGGGCGACGATCCGCGTGGGGCCGAGACACTCCAGGGTATCGGCGACATAGAGCAGCTCGACCTGGCGTCCGGGTGTCGAGGCGCGCGCGGCGCCTGTCAGCGGCGTGGCGCAGCCGCTCAGCGCGCCACCCATGCCGGCGCCGAGCCCCGCGCCCAGCAGGGCACCGATGAAGCGGCGGCGGGCCGGGTCGGGTCGCCGGCCGTCGGTGGCCTGAGCTTCAATGGCTGGGGCATTGTTGGCCGGGGCGTCGATGGCCGGAGCATTGATAGAAAGGGGATCGGTCATGGGGCTCCCGCGAATGATCCAACGCGGCGCGCGGTCTTCGCCGCCGCCGGACTCGGCATCCTAATGACTGGGCGATGACGGTTTCGTGACCGTGCAGCGGGCGCGGCGCTGCCGCCAAGTCGTCATGGCGTTGTCACGTTGCTGCTCTAAGTTGCCTCCGGGTAACGCAGCCCGGTGGCCGCAGTCACCGGGACGCCGAGTGGCCGGCGTCGCGCATCGCCGGCCCGGGCGCCGTGGACTGGCAGACCGTCATTAGTGGATCACTCACAGAACAGAGAGGGGACCCCATGAGCAAGGAAATCGAGGATCAGCGCATTCTCAACCAGAGCGTCAACGAGCCATTCTCGGCCGTGCTGTCTCGCCGGCTGTCGCGCCGCGGCATCATGCAGGGGGGCGCCGGACTGGCCGCCATGAGCCTGCTCGGCGGTTTCGGTCTGGCCGGCTGCAGCAGTGACGGTGACGACGACGACAATGGTTCCGCCGGTGGCGACAAGCCGGAAGCCACCCCGCTGGCGCTGGCGTTCGCCGCGATCCGCGGCTCGCGCACCGATGCGGTGGTGGTGCCCGAGGGTTACGTCGCCCAGGTGCTGATCCCCTGGGGTACCCCGCTCGACAACAGCGTTGGCGCCTGGTCGGCCACTCGCGCCGTGACGCCCGACTACCAGGCGGCCAGCGTGGGCATGAACCACGACGGCATGCACAACTTCGCGCTGAGCGACGAGAGCGCCTCGCGCGAATTCATCATGGCGCTCAACAACGAGTACATCGATCAGGGCGCGCTGTGGGCGCCCCAGGGCGGCCCGACCAATGCCGACAGCGGCGCCCGCCCGGCCGACGAAGCGCGCACCGAGATCAATGCCCATGGCGTGACCCTGGTCAAGCTGTCGCTCGGCAGCGATGGTCAGTGGCGTGAAGAGCGCGGCTCGCGCTACAACCGCCGTATCACCTCGGCCACGCCGATCGAGCTCGCCGGCCCGGTGCGCGGCAGCGACTACGTGGTCACCGCCTACTCCACCAACGGCACCCGCACCCGCGGCACCAACAACAATTGCGCCAACGGCTTTACGCCGTGGGGCACCTACCTCACCTGTGAGGAGAACTGGCCCAACGTCTTCACCAAGGCGAGCGATCGCTATCGTGACGACGACCGCCTCGGGGTGCCCACGGGCCGTGCCCGCTATGGCTGGGAGACCGCCCAGGGCGGGTCGAACGGCGAGTTCGCGCGCTTCGATGCCACGCCGAGCGCGGCCTCGGCGTCCGGCGACTACCGCAACGAGCCACGTACCTTCGGCTACGTGGTGGAGATCGACCCCTACGGCAACACCGCCAGCGTGGGCACCGAGACCGCCGCGCTCAAGCGCACCCATATCGGCCGCTTCCGTCACGAGGGCTGCTGGCCGGGCAAGGTGATCGAGGGCGAGCCGGTGGTGCTCTACTCCGGCCACGACTCGCGCAACGAGTACATCTACAAGTTTGTCTCCAAGGCCAAGTGGGATCCCAAGGATGCCAACCGCCCGGGTCAGGACTACGATCGCCTGGCGATCGGTTCCAAGTACCTGGACGAAGGCACCCTCTACGTGGCGCGCTTCAATGCCGACGGCAGTGGCGAGTGGCTGCCGCTGACGCCGGACGCCACCACCCAGGACGGCCGGCCGCTGTGGCAGGCGCTCAATCTGGCCAACGCGCGCGATCTCGCCGGGGTGATCATCAATACCTGCGACGCCGCCGACTTCATGGGCGCGACGCCGATGGATCGTCCCGAGTGGGGCACCGTCGACCCCTCCTCGGGCGAGGTCTACATGACCCTGACCAACAACTCCAAGCGCACCGCCGAGGGCACCGCCGCCACTTACACCAATGGTGGCAGCGACGTCGAGGCGCTGGGCGCGGGTTACGCCACGGCCCCGGTCAACGCCGCCAACCCGCGGCCCGACAACGAGGGCGGTCAGGTCATTCGCTGGCGCGAGCCGTCACCCGCGGACACCCGCTTCGAGTGGGAAGTGTTCGTGTTCGGCGCCGCCGAGAGCGATGCCGACAACTTCTCCGGGCTCACCGAACTCAACCAGTTCGCCAGCCCCGACGGCCTGTGGTACGACGACCGCGGCGACGGCCAGGGTATCCTGTGGATCGAGACCGACAACGGCTACGACAATGTCACCGATTACACCAACGACCAGGTGCTGGCGGTGGTGCCGGGCAACGTCAGCCGCGGCCCGGGTGACAAGGCGGTGATCGATGCCGCCGACCAGGCCCAGCTCAAGCGCTTCGCCGTCGGCCCCAACGGCTGCGAGGTGACCGGTATCTTCGCCACGCCGGACAAGACCTCGCTGTTCATCAACATCCAGCATCCGGGCAACTGGCCGGCCGACCCCGGTGCCAACGAGCAGGATGCCACGGTTGCCGCCTCGGGCGAGGTTCGCCCGCGAGCCTCCACCGTGGTGATCCGCAAGCGCGACGGCGGTGAGATCGGCGTGTGACACGCGTCTGAACGGCCGACAGAGGAAACCGCGCCTCCCGGATGGGAGGCGCGGTTCTTTCTAGGCTTGATACGAAGATTGCCCGCGTTTGCCGACTTTTCGGGCAAAACCTAGGGCAGCATCGCCGGTGCCATGCGCCCATACAGGTTGAAGATGATCCACAGCGTGCCGCCGGCCATGAGGATCAGGATCAGCGTCGAAAAGAGGATCAGGTGCAGGTCCTCGCGCTTCTGCCTGGCCAGGGAGATGTGCAGGAAGAAGCGGAAGTGCACCACGACCTGGACCAGGGCGCAGAGACCGATCGCCCACAGCAGGGTGACCCGCGGCCAGTCGCTCCAGGCCACCAGCGCGAAGGGGGGCAGGGTCAGGGCCAGCGCCAGGCCGTAACCCCACAGGTAGCTGCCCAGCTCGCGCCTGCGCTCCTTGTCGTCGACCACGTCGGATTGCCGTTGCGTCTCGCTCATGCCAAGCCTCCGAGATAGACCAGGGAGAAGATGCCGATCCAGACGATGTCCAGGAAGTGCCACAACAGCCCCAGGCGAACCAGTCCCGTCTTGACGCCGGTATCCAGCCCGTAGACCAGCATCTGGACGATCAGCACGATCATCCAGAGGCAGGCGGTGGCGACGTGCAGCCCGTGCAGCGGGACCAGCCCGAAGAAGGCGGACGCGAAACCGCTTTGGCTCGGCGCACCGCCCTTGTCGATCGTCACCCGGAAGTCGTGCAGCTCGAAGCCGATGAACGACAGCCCCAGCGCCAGCGTGACCACCAGCCAGAACAGCAGGGCGCCCCGACCGTTGCGGTACTTGAGGCAGTAGGCGGCCATGCCGTAGGTGAAACTGCTGGTCAGCAGCAGCATCGTCTCGATGAAGGCGCTCTTCATCTCGAAGAGGTCCTTGGGGCCGGGGCCGCCGGCCAGGGCATCGAGCTGGGTGACGTAGTTGGCGAAGAGCAGCCCGAAGATGATCAGGTCGCTCATCATGAAGACCCAGAACCCGAAAACCAGCCCTTCGCAGGCGTGGTGGGCTTCCGGATGCGCGCGACCGAGGTTGAGGCCCGGGTGCCTGGATGGCGTCGTCATTGCACGGCTCCCGACACGGGGGCGGCGGGCAGCCCCCGGTTGCTGGTGTCTCGTTCCTGGTCACGCTTGACGGCCCGCGTTTCGGCGACCTGGCGCAGCCAGGCCTCGTGGGTCTCGCGGACTTCCGCGGCGCTGATGATCCTGGTGGTCTTGCGCACGAAGCTGCGCGCGATCAGCGCCGCGATCGAGACGCCGCCGGCGAGGAGCACCAGCCACCACAGGTACCACACCAGACCGAAGGCCATCAGAAAGCCGGTGGCGGTGAGGATCGGCCCCAGGGCGCTGTTGGCCGGCATCGTGATATCGCGGTATTCGGCAGGCCGCTGGTAGGCCTGGCCGAGGTCCTTCTCGCGCATGAAGGCGTCGCGACTGAAGACCTCGGGGATCACCGGGAAATTGTATTCCGGCACCGGGGCCGGGGTGGCCCATTCCAGGCTGCGGCCATCCCAGGGGTCGCCCACGGGCACCCGGTTGGCGTGACGCTGGCGCAGGCTCAGCCAGAGTTGCATGGCCAGGCTGAACAGGGCGAAGAGGATCACCAGCGCGCCGAAGCCCGCGATGATCGTCCACGGCAGGTAGGCCGGCTCGACGAAGCTCACGGTGCGCCGCGGCATGCCCAGCAGCCCCAGGGCGTAGAGCGGGAAGAAGGTCAGGATGAAACCGACGATCCAGGCGTAGGCGGCGCGGTAGCCCCAGCGCTCCTCGAGACGGAAGCCGAAGGCCTTGGGAAACCACATGTTGTAGGCGGCCAGCATGCCGAACAGCAGCCCCGGCACCAGCATGTTGTGAAAGTGCGCGACCAGGAACAGCGTGTTGTGGACCTGGTAGTCGATCGACGGGTTGGCCAGCAGGATGCCCGTCAACCCGCCGAGGACGAACAGGGTGATGAAACCCAGCGCATAGACCATGGGGATCGTCACGCGTACCCGCCCGCGGAACATGGTCAGCATCCAGTCGTAGACCTTCACCCCGGTGGGCACGCCGATCAGCATGGTGGCGATGCCGAACACCACGTTGACGTTGGGCGACTGACCCATGGTGAAGAAGTGATGCAGCCAGACCGTGAACGACAGCACGGCGATGACCATGGTCGCGATCACCAGACCGGTGTAGCCGTACAGGCGCTTGCCCGAGAAGGTCGAGAACACTTCCGAGAATACCCCGAAGGCGGGCAGGATCAGGATGTAGACCTCGGGGTGGCCGAACAGCCAGAACATGTTGACGTAGTTCATCATGTCGCCGCCGAGGTCCTGGGTGAAGAAATGGAAATCCAGGTAGCGGTCGAGTGCCAGCAGGGCCGTGGCCACGGTCAGCGGCGGCATGGCGAAGATCATCAGAATCGAGGTGCACAGCGCGGTCCAGCAGAACAGCGGCATGCGGAACAGGTGCATGCCCGGGGCCCGCTCCTTGTAGATCGTCACCGCGAAGTTGATGCCGGTCATCGTCGAGCCGATCGACGACAGGGTCACCGCCCAGATCCAGTAGTCGACCCCGGCGCCGGGATTGAAGGAGCTCTCCGTGAAGGGCGGATAGCCGCTCCAGCCGCCGGTGGAAAAGGGCGTGAGCACCAGCGAGACCATGACGATGGCCGCGCCGGCCGCGGTCAGGCCCAGGCTCACCGAGTTCATCACCGGGAAGGACAGGTCCCGGGCGCCGATCTGCAGCGGCATCACGTAGTTGATCACCCCGGTGAGGAACGGCATCGCCATGAAGAAGATCATGATCGTGCCGTGGGTGGTGAAGAACTCGCCGAAGTGCTCGGCCAGCAGGAAGCCGCCGTCCAGGCCGAATGCCTGCTGGGCACGCATGAACACCGCCTCGATGATCGCGCGAGCCAGCATGACCAGGGCGATGACGATGAACATGATACCGATGCGCTTGTGGTCGACGCTGGTCAGCCATTCCGACCACAGCACCTTCCACTTGCCGTGCCGGGTCAGCAGTACCACCACGGCCAGCGCCCCGAGCACCACCAGGGAGGCGGCGGCCGTGACGATGGCGGCGTTGACGATGTGCAGGGTGTCGGGCGTCTGGATCGCATCCCAGAAGGGCAGGGCATTCCAGTCGAGGCGTCCCAGCGCGATGTCCAGGAAGTGAGTCAGCGTCACGGCGTTTCCCCCTGCTGGTGATGGCGCGGTGATCCTGCCGGTGGCAGGGAAACCATGGCGTCGTCGGCTGCGTGGAGCGGTGTCAGGGTGGCGGCGGCCGCGACCGGGCCATCTACGCCGGTCGCGACGCGTTGAAACGCGAGCGGTGTCTGCTGCGCCGCCATGGAAACCGGGCCGGGAGCGAGGGCCTCGCCCGGGGTGCCCGCCACGATCGCCGAGAACAGGTCGTCCGGCGTGGCCGAGAAGCGCAGCGCCTCGGTCTGCCCGTCCTCGCCCAGCGCCCTGGCCAGTTCGCGGACGGTATTGCGGCCGTCGAGCACCTGATAGGTCGGGCGGTCGAGGGTATGGCCGTGCCGGCGGGCGCCCGCGATGAAGTCGTCGAACGCGGCCTCGGTCACCGCCTTGGCCGTGAAGTGCTGCTCGTGAAAGCGCTCGCCGTTGTACTGGGTGTTCTCGCCGCGATAGGTTCCGGGGTGATCGGCCAGAAGATGCAGGCGCGTGACCATGCCGTGCATGGCGTAGATCTGGCTGCCCAGCGCGGGGACGAAGAACGACTGCATCACGGTATCGGAGGTCAGCTCGAGTTCGAGCGGACGTTCGGCGGGGAAGACCAGTTCATTGACGGTAGCGATGTTCTGCTCGGGGTAGATGAACAGCCATTTCCAGTCGTAGCCCACGACCTGCACGTGCAGCGGCTTTTGATCCGACGGCAGCGGCTTGTAGGGGTCCAGCGAGTAGGTCTGCTGCCAGAGGAAATAGCCCAGGATCGCCACGATCAGGAAAGGCACGCCCCAGATGAGGTATTCCAGACGCTTCGAGAAGCTCCAGCGCGGCCGATAGGTCGACTCGCCACCGTAGCGGTATTTCCAGACGAGTACCGGGGTGAGCACGATGACCGGCAGCACCACCACCAGCGTCAGCGCGACGACGATCCAGAAGTGGGTGCGCTGGGCGGCGGCGACCGGTCCGTGCGGGTCGAGAAAGCTCAGGTTGTTCTGACTGCAGCCGGTCACGACAAGCAGGGCGAGCAGCCCCAGAAACGCACGTGCCAAGGGGCCCGCGTTACGCGGCTGCACGGCGTTGCACGATCCTCCTGTCACGATCTGACTCCCTACGTCCCTGTCGGTTTGGAGGGGATGTCACCTTCATCGATCCGACACCACGAGCCTTCGGAAGGCCCTGCCGGGGTCGATGACGTCATTCCGGCCATTCCCTGGTCGGATGGTTAGCGGGTCACATGGTGTTACCACACCCGGAAAACGTAGTGGATGTTCGGCGCCGGCTCAAATGGTGGTACGGGCCGAGGCGATCTCAGAGGGAGCTTACAAATTAGGCGAGCGAAGACAAGACAAGGCAAAATCGGCCGAAAAAGCGGAGTTTACACGGGGTAAATGAGCATTTTGAGGCCGATTTTAACGCCGTATTGTCAAGCGCAGGCATTTTGTAAACACCCTCTCAGGCCTTGGCGGCATAGGCGTAGAGCAGCGTCTCCTGGGCGCTGATCGGGGCCGCGTCGCCGGGCTCCTGCTTGCGGTAGCTGCCGTCCTCCTGCAGCACCCAGCTCTGACAGTTGTCGACCAGGTAGGTCTCCAGGTCCTTGCGCACGCGTTGGGCGAGCTTCTTGTCGAGGATCGGGAAGCAGGTCTCGACGCGGTGGAACATGTTGCGTTCCATGAAGTCGGCGCTCGAGGCCCAGATCTCGCTCTTGCCGTCGTTGTGGAAATGGAAGACCCGGGTGTGCTCGAGGAAGCGGCCGATGATCGAGCGGACCCGGATGTTCTCGGAGATGCCCGGCACGCCGGGACGCAGGCAGCACATGCCGCGAATGATCAGGTCGCACTGCACGCCGGCGCGCGAGGCGCGGTACAGCGCGCGAATCAGTTGCGGCTCGGTGAGCGAGTTGCACTTGATGATCAGGTGCGCCTTCTTGCCCTTCTCGGCGAACTTCGCCTCGCGGTCGATCATCGCCACCAGCCGATCGTGGAGCACGAAGGGCGCGTGCAGCAGGGTGTGGATATTGCGTGGCTTGCCCATGCCGGAGAGCTGCTGGAAGACCATGTGGACGTCCTCGCAGAGCGTCTCGTTGGCGGTCAGCAGGCTGTAGTCGGTGTAGAGCTTGGCGGTCTTGGAATGGTAGTTGCCGGTGCCCAGATGGGCGTAGTAGCGCAGCTCGCCCTTCTCGCGGCGCACGATGTGCAGCATCTTGGCGTGGGTCTTGTAGGCCATCACGCCATAGATGACGATCGCCCCGGCTTCCTGCAGCCGCGAGGCCAGCGCCAGGTTGTCGGCCTCGTCGAAGCGTGCCCGCAGTTCGATGACCACGGTCACTTCCTTGCCGTTGCGTGCCGCCTCGACCAGCGCGCTGACGATCGGCGAGTCGGCCCCGGTGCGATAGAGGGTCTGCTTGATTGCCAGCACCGCGGTGTCCCGGGCCGCCTCGCGCAGCAGATCCTCGATCGGAGCGAACGACTGGAAGGGGTGGTGGAGCAGCACGTCGCCCTGGTCGATCACCTCGAACAGACTGCCCTCCGGCTTGAGGTTCTTGGGCAGGCCCGGCGTGAACGACCGGTAGAGCAGATCGGGGCGGTCGATATCGCCGAGCACCGACATCATGCGCGTCAGGTTGACCGGGCCGTTGACCCGGTAGAGATCCTGCTCGTCGAGCTCGAACTGCTTGAGCAGGAACGTCGACAGCGTATCGGGGCAGTTGTCGGCGACCTCCAGGCGCACCCCGTCGCCGTAGCGTCGGGCGAGCAGCTCGCCGCGTAGTGCCGAGGCCAGGTCGGAGACCTCCTCGGGGTCCACCGACAGGTCGGCGTTGCGGGTCAGGCGGAACTGATAACAGCCGCGCACCTCCATGCCCGGGAAGACCTCCTGGGCATGGGCATGGATCATCGAGGACAGGAACACATAGTCGGTGTAGCCCTCCTCGGCCAGGTGTTCCGGCAGGCGGATCACCCGCGGCAGCGAACGCGGTGCGGGCAGGATCGCCAGGCCGCCCTCGCGGCCGAAGGCATCCTTGCCCTCGAGCTCGACGATGAAGTTGAGGCTCTTGTTGACCAGCCGCGGAAAGGGGTGCGACGGGTCCAGCCCGATGGGGCTGATCACCGGCATGATCTCTTCGTCGAAGTATTCGCGAACCCAGTCGCGCTGTTGCTGCGTCCACTGCGCGCGGCGCCGGTAGCGGATGCGCTGCTCCTCGAGGGCGGGGATCAGTATCTCGTTGAGGATGCGGTACTGGCGCTCGACCTGCTCGTGGGCGATGCGCGATATCTCGGTCAGGACGCGGCGCGGCGAGAGCCCGTCGCCGCCGGTCTCCTCGCTGCCGAGCATCAGTTGATGCTTGAGGCCGGCGACGCGGATCTCGAAGAATTCGTCGAGGTTCGACGAGAAGATCAGCAGGAACATCAGCCGGTTGAGCAGCGGATGCGAGGTGTCGAGGGCCTGCTCGAGCACCCGGATGTTGAACTGCAGGTTGGAGAGTTCGCGGTTGAAGTACAGCGACGGGTCGTCGAGATCGGCCTCCGGCGAGGGCGTGGGCTTGGCGTGGATGCCGGTGCGGGTGCGATTGACCCGCAGCGGCGGCGCCTCGCCCGACGCCTCGCTGGCGGAGGTGTCCTGGGGGCTGTCCAGCGCGGCGGATACCGGTTGGCTGCGCGACTCTTCCATCGCAAGACTCCTTGGCGACGAGAGGGCGCGCGGCCCCCTCGATCATGAATTGAGAAGCTGGGCGGCGCGTTTGGCGAAGTAGGTCAGCACGCCGTCGGCGCCGGCCCGTTTGAAGCACATCAGCGACTCGAGCATCACGCCGTCGGCATCGAGCCAGCCGTTCTCGAAGGCCGCCATGTGCATGGCGTACTCGCCGCTGACCTGATAGGCGAAGGTCGGCACCCGGAGTTCCTGCTTGATGCGGTGCAGGACGTCGAGATAGGGCATGCCCGGCTTGACCATCACCATGTCGGCACCCTCGGCGATGTCCAGCGCGGTCTCGTGCAGGGCCTCGTCGCTGTTGGCCGGGTCCATCTGATAGGTGGTCTTGTCGGCCTTGCCCAGGTTGCCCGCCGACCCCACTGCATCGCGGAACGGCCCGTAGTAACGCGAGGCGTACTTGGCGGAGTAGGCCATGATCCGGGCGTTGTGCAGCGCTTCCTGTTCGAGTACCGCGCGGATCGCGCCGATCCGCCCGTCCATCATGTCCGAGGGCGCGACCACGTCGGCACCGGCCTCGGCGTGGGACAGCGCCTGCTTGAGCAGGGTCTCGACGGTGCGGTCGTTCTGCACGTAGCCCTGCGCGTCGAGGATGCCGTCCTGGCCGTGGCTGGTGTAGGGGTCGAGTGCCACGTCGGTGATGATGCCCAGCTCCGGGCAGGCGTCCTTGATCGCGCGCACGCTGCGCTGGACCAGGCCGCTGGCGTTGTAGGCTTCCTCGGCGAATTCGCTCTTCAAGGCGGTATCGATCACCGGGAACAGCGCCAGTGCCGGGATCCCCAGGTCGGCGACCTCGCGGGCCTGTTCGACCATCAGGTCGAGCGACAGCCGTTCCACCCCGGGCATCGAGGGCACGGCTTCGCGACGGCCCTCGCCGTCGAGCACGAAGACCGGCAGGATCAGATCGTTCGGGGTCAGGGTCGATTCGCGCATCAATCGGCGCGAGAAATCATCCTTGCGCATGCGCCGCATGCGCGTGGTCGGATACTGGCGTGGCGTTAACGGATTCAAACGGATATCTCCGGTCGTGAATGGGGTCGCGACCGCCATGCGACACAGCCTGACCGACGACTATGACAATGCCATGACAGCGGCGACGCTGACCCCGAGTATATCAACGCAGGCCGATACGCGAATGCCTCCGCTTGTCGCACCGGCGGCCAGCTTCTAGATTGTAGTTTCCCCGCCGCGCTGCATCGGGGTCCGCCATACCCATCGCCGCCGCCAGGCGCGCGCCTTCCAGGTCGGTCCGGGTCGCCGGTGAGCGTCTCGGACGAGCGTAGGAGAATGACGGCTATGAACAAACAGGTCGCGGTCATCCTGTCCGGTTGCGGAACCGAGGACGGTTCGGAAGCCCGGGAAGTGATACTCACCTTGCTGGGGCTCGATCAGCGCGGCATCGGCTATCGCTGTTTCGCGCCCGATGGCGACCAGCCGCGGGTCGTCGACCATCGCAGCGGTGAAGCCTACGACGCGACGCGCAACGTCCTGCGCGAGGCCGCGCGGCTGGGCGGGCGCGAGACGCTCGACCTCGCGGCGCTCGACCCCGACGACGTCGACGGCGTGGTGATCCCCGGCGGGGTGGGCGTGATCCACACGCTCTCGGACTTCGCCACGGCGGGTACCGAGATGAGCGTGCTGCCGCAGTTGCGCGACGCCCTGGTGCCCTTCCACGAGCGGGGCAAGCCCTTCGGCCTGATGGGCTACGCGCCGTTGCTGGTGCCGCGGCTGCTCGGCGAGGGCATTGCCGTCACCGTGGGCCAGAATGCCGAGCTGGCGGGGGCGATCAGCAGCATGGGCGGGCTGCACAAGAGCTGTGCGGTCAACGAGGTGGCGATCGACCGCGAGCACCGGGTGGTGTCGACGCCGGCCTTCCTGCTCGCCGGCGGGCCGGCCGAGGCCTCGACCGGCATCTTCAAGCTGATCGATCGGCTGGCGGAGATGCTCTGAAAGGGTGGCCGTGACAGCGCTGCCGGCGCGACGACAAGCGCCCCGGCTCCCTGCGCCGGGGCGCTTGCGGTCAGGGGCCGATGCGTCAGGTGTCGTCGTCGATATCGTCCGATGGCGTCTTGCGGCGGACGATGCGGCCGAACAGGATGCCGATCTCGTAGAGCAGCCACATGGGCACCGCCAGCAGGCTCTGCGAGATCACGTCCGGCGGGGTCATCAGCATGCCGATCACGAAGCAGCCCAGGATCACGTAGGGGCGTTTCTTCGACAGGTTCTCGACGCTGGTGGCGCCGGTCCAGATCAGCAGGAAGGTGGCGATGGGGATCTCGAACGCCACGCCGAAGGCGAAGAACAGCTTCAGCACGAAGTTGAGATACTGGTTGATGTCGGTCATCACCGCGACGTTCTGCGGCCCGGCATGCACGAAGAAGTTGAACAGCAGCGGAAAGACCACGTAATAGGCGAAGGCGGCGCCCCCGTAGAACAGCGCCACGCTGGAGACCAGCAGCGGCACGGCGAGGGTCTTCTCGTTCTCGTACAGGCCCGGGGCGACGAAGGCCCAGGCCTGATGCAACACGAAGGGGATGGCGATGAATACCGCCACCACCAGGGTCAGCTTGAACGGTGCCAGAAACGGCGAGGCGACCTCGGTGGCGATCATCTGCGAGCCCGCCGGCAGCAGCGCCATCAACGGGTCGGCCACGAAGCTGTAGATGTCGTTGGAGAAGGCGTAGAGCGCCAGGAAGATCACCCCGATGGCGATCACCGCGCGCAGCAGACGGCTGCGCAGTTCGACCAGGTGCTCGATCAGCGGTGCGTGGGAGGCGTCGTCGTGCGGCTTGTCGTCGTCACGCGGGGAGGAGGAGTCACTCATCGCGGCGCGGAATCCTTGTCGGCGGGAGGGGGCGGCGACTCGGCCGTGGTCGATGCCTCGACCGGCTCGTGGGCGGCGGTGTCGACGGCAGTCGACGACGAGGTGTCACGCCGGGGCTCGCTCTCGACGCTGCTCTCGACGTCGCGGCGCGCCTTATCGAGCCCCTCGTTGAGTTTCCGTTCCTGCTCGGCGAGCTTCTGGCGCAGTTCCTCCGCCTCGAGTTGCTCGTTGATCTCGCGCTGCATGCCGGCGACGCTGCGCCTGAGCTTGCCGATCCACAGCCCCGCGGTGCGCGCGGCCTTGGGCAGGCGCTCGGGCCCGAGCACCAGCAGGCCGACCACGCCGATCAGCAGCAGTTCGAGAAAGCCGATGTCGAACATGATCGCCTACTTCTGTTCTTCTTTGCGGCTGTCCCGCTGTTCCGCCTCGGCGTCGTAGGTATGGCCCGTTTCCTCGTGGCGCACCTGCCGCTGGGTGGTGTCGTCCGTGTCCGCCTTGTCGTCGTCGTTCATGGCCTTCTTGAAGCCCTTGACCGCGCCACCCAGGTCGCCGCCGATGTTGCGCAGCTTCTTGGTGCCGAAGATCAGGATGATGATGCCGAGAACGATCAGCAGCTGCCAGATACTGATACCACCTAACATGAACTTTCTCCCCTCGGGCCAGGCCCGGATCTACTCGTTGTTGCGGGCGGCCTTCTCGTCCAGCCCGGAGATGCCGAAACGGCGTGCCAGCTCGTCGAGTACCGCCTGCGAGTCGATGCCCAGATGCGAGAGCATCACCAGGCTATGAAACCACAGGTCGGCGGTTTCGGCGACTACCGCCTGACGGGTGGCGTCATCGTCGGCGCGGGCATCCTTGGCGGCGATGATGGCCTCGGTGGCTTCCTCGCCGACCTTCTCCAGAATCTTGTTGAGCCCCTTGTGGTGCAGGGAGGCCACGTAGGAGGTGTCGGGGGCGGCCTGACGGCGGGTGTCGAGCACCGCGTCGAGCTGTTTGAGAATATCGCTCATCGATGACAATCCTGAGTCAGTGAGTCGAAAGGGCTTGGTAAAACAGGTCACTAAGGAAGCGCTGAATAAATCGGCGAGCGGCGCAAAGCACGAGGCGTACGGAGCACAGGATCCGGAGCCTATGGGGCATAGGTGAGGAATCCGAGCACCGCACAACGAAGTGATTGGCCCGCGCAGCCATTTATGCAGTGTTTCCCTAACGCCAGGCGAGCAGCACGACGCCCACTGCCGCGGCGAGCAGCACCGGCCAGGGCTGCTCCAGCGCCCAGGCTTCCAGCGGCTGCCAGGCCAGCGCCAGGGCCAGCAGCAGCGCGCCGATGCGCAGGCGGCGTGCGCTGCGCCCGGTGCGTGCCATTGATGCCTGCATCTGGGCCAGCGACTCGACCTGCTGATGGCGCTGGCGGCGCTCGCTCTCCACCCGCGCCAGCGCCTGGTGGGCGAGCACCGGCAACTCCGGCAGTTGGCGGCTGAGCTCGGGGGCCTGTTTCTGCAGCGAGGCCCACAGCCCGCGTGGGCCGGCGCGCTCCTTCATCCAGCGTTCGAGATAGGGCTTGGCGGTCTGCCACAGGTCGAGGTCGGGATAGAGCTGCCGGCCCAGGCCCTCGATGTTGAGCAGGGTCTTCTGCAGCAACACCAGTTGCGGCTGGACCTCCATGTTGAAGCGCCGGGCGGTCTGGAACAGCCCCAGCAGCACCTGGCCGAAGGAGATGTCCTTGAGCGGCTTCTCGAGGATCGGCTCGCACACCGCGCGGATCGCCGCGGCGAACTCGTTGGCGCGGGTGCCCTCGCCGACCCAGCCCGATTCGATGTGCAACTGGGCGACCTGGTAATAGTCCTGATGGAAGAACGCCAGCAGGTTGCGCGCCAGGTAGTCCTGATCCTCGCGGGTCAGGCTGCCGACGATGCCGCAGTCGATGGCGATGTACTGCGGGTCGTCGGGCTTGCCGTGGGCGACGAAGATGTTGCCCGGGTGCATGTCGGCGTGGAAGAAGTTGTCGCGGAACACCTGGGTGAAGAAGATTTCCACGCCGCGCTCGGCGAGCTTGTGCAGATCGGTGCCCTGGGCCTCGAGGGCCGCCATGTCGGCCACCGGGATACCATGGATGCGCTCCTGCACGAGGATGCGCCGTCGCGTCAGCGGCCAGTGGATCGTCGGCACGTAGAGCAGCGGCGAGTTCTTGAAGTTGCGCTTGAGCTGCGAGGTGTTGGCGGCTTCCTTGTGCAGGTCCAGCTCGTCGAAAAGCGTCGCCTCGTAGTCCGACACCACCTCCACGGGGCGCAGGCGGCGGGCCTCGGGCACGCGCCGCAGCAGGCGCGCCAGGGTGTACATCAGGCCGATGTCCTGGCGCATCACCCGGTCGATGCCCGGGCGGATCACCTTGACCACCACGTCCGCGCCATCGTGCAGCCGTGCGGCGTGGACCTGGGCCACCGACGCCGAGGCCATGGGGTCGGTGTCGAAATGCGCGAAGGCGGACTCGATGCTGCACTCGAGTTCTTCCTCGACCACCGTGCGGGCGCGCTCGCCGGGGAAGGGCGGTACCTGATCCTGCAGGCGCTTGAGCTCGTCGGCGATGTCCGGCGGCAGCAGATCGCGGCGGGTCGAGAGCATCTGGCCGAACTTGACGAAGATCGGCCCCAGCGCTTCCAGGGCCAGCCGCAGCCGTCGCCCGCGGGAATGGCCCCCGGTGGGCAGCAGGCGCAGCGGCGACAGGCGTACCACCAGGCGCAGCAGCGGCGGCAGGCGGTCGAGCGGGATCAGGCTGTCCAGCCGATAGCGGGCGACCACCCACAGGATGCGCAGCAGTCGCAGGCTCACGTCGTCGCCTCCCGGCGTTCGGCGAGCTTGCGCTGGAGCCGGGCGAGGCGTGCCTCGAGCCGGTCGGTGGCGACCTCGAGTTCGGTGAGATGGTCGCGCAGCACCTCGCGCTGTGAACTGCCGGGCAACAGCCGGGCCTCCTCGAAGAGGTACTCGGCGAGATCGGCGCGCAGCTCACGCTGACCGCGCAGGCCGAAGCGGGCGAAACGCCGCATGCCCTCGGCAAGGGTGTTGGCCGGCACGTCGCCGAACCATTCGGCCAGCGCGCCTTCCCAGTCGAGGTCCAGATCCATCAGCAGGTCGCGGGCCGCCTCGAGCAGGTGGGTCTGGCCGCGCAGCGACAGCCGGCCGTCGAACATCAGGTGTTCCAGCGACTCGCCGGCGAGCAGGGCGCCCAGGGCTTCGCTGTCGACCTCGACGACGGCGTCGGCGTCGCCTTCCTCGGCCTGCGGGTGGTGAAACAGCTTGAGGCCCTGTGCGTGGAAGGCGATCAGCAGTTCGAGCTGCGGGCGCTCCAGGCGCAGCAGCAGGCGCTTGCCGGCGAGCCGGCGCAATCGCGACGGCGCGGCGGGGTCGCGGGCGAGCAGGGTATTGAAGGTCTTCTCGGCACAGGCCAGCAGCAGGGGGGGAGTCAATGCCATCGGGTCCTCACAGCTTGACGCCGCGGTGGAGGGCGACGATGCCGCCGGTCAGGTTGGTGTACTCGACACGCTCGAGCCCGGCGCGCTCCATCATCGCCTTGAGGGTTTCCTGATCGGGGTGCATGCGGATCGATTCGGCCAGGTAGCGGTAGCTGTCGGCGTCGTTGGCGACGAGTTCGCCCATCTTCGGCAGCAGCCGGAAGGAGTATTCGTCGTAGACCTTCGAGAGCGCCTGGTGAGTGGGCTTGGAGAACTCCAGCACCAGCAGCCGGCCGCCCGGTTTGAGCACGCGGGCCATCGAGGCCAGGGCGGCGTCCTTGTCGGTGACGTTGCGCAGGCCGAAGGCGATGGTGATGCAGTCGAAGGTGTTGTCGGCGAACGGCAGGCACTCGGCGTTGGCCTGGACGTACTCGACGTTGCCGCCGGCCCCGTGGTCGAGCAGCTTGTCGCGTCCCACCCGCAGCATCGAGGCGTTGATGTCGGCCAGCACCACCCGCCCTTCGCTGCCCACCCGCTGGGCGAACTTGAGCGTCAGGTCGCCGGTGCCGCCGGCGATGTCGAGCACCGTCTGGCCGCGGCGCACCGCCGAACGCTCGAGAGTGATGCGCTTCCACAAGCGGTGGATGCCCATCGACATCAGGTCGTTCATCAGGTCGTAGCGCCCCGCCACGGAGTGGAAGACGTCGGCGACACGGGCGGCCTTCTCCTCGACCGGAACTTCCTGATAGCCGAAGTGGGTCGTGCGCTTGTTCATGGGCTTCCCTTGCTGTGCAGGTGGCGCGGCTCCGGCCTCGGCATGGGGCCGGCACGTTCCGGCGGCGGCGTGGCGAGCACGGCGGGCCGGGTTCGATGAAGTGGGCGCCATTGTAGCGTCGCCGGACGGGGCTTGTCTGCGCTTGGCGGCCATGCCGCCGCCCTGGGCGTGGCCATGGCGCGCCGCAGACGCGATGGGGCGTGGGCTAGACCGATTTCAGGGGAATGCCCAGCGGCTCGCGGGAGGCGCCGGCCGCCTCGAGCTGCTTCAGGTAATCGGCCCAGTAGGCGTCCCGATGGGTCGCCAGGTCGTAGAGGTATTCCCAGCTGTAGAGGCCGGTGTCGTGGCCGTCGTCGAAGTGCAGCTTGAGCGCGTAGCGGCCGGTCTGGGTGATGTTCTTCAGGCCCACGTACTTCATGCCGGTCTGCAGCGTGGCGGTGTCGGGGCCGTGGCCGCGCACCTCGGCCGACGGCGAGAACACCCGCAGGTACTCGGCGGAGAGCCGGTAGCATTCGCCGTCGGCGTAGGCCAGCTCGAGTTCGCGGGCCTGCTTGTGATAGTGCACGCGGGTGGGGATCGGGGCGGTCATGAGAAAACTCCTGGCTGTAAGCCATAAGCTGTAAGCCGTAAGTCTTGGCCCAGGCCAGGGAGAGATGCAAATGGAAGAGAAGAACCCCGTCCTTGGCCATTCTTCTCTTCCCGCCGCGAAGCGGCGCTCTTCCCGCTTACAGCTTACAGCTCCTCGTCAGAGGATGTAGCGCGACAGATCCTCGTCCTTGGCCAGTTCGCCGAGCTGCGAGTCGACGTAGGCGGCATCGACCACCAGCGGGCCCTGCAGGTCGCCGCCCTGGAACGAGGCTTCCTCGAGCAGGCGTTCCATCACCGTGTGCAGGCGGCGCGCGCCGATGTTCTCGGTGCCTTCGTTGACCTGCCAGGCGACCTCGGCGATGCGCGCGATGCCGTCCTCGGTGAACTCGATCTCGAGGCCCTCGGTGGCCATCAGCGCCTGGTACTGCTTGGTCAGCGACGCGGAGGGCTCGGTGAGGATGCGCTTGAAGTCGTCCGGGGTCAGCGCCGAGAGCTCGACACGGATCGGCAGACGGCCCTGCAGCTCGGGAATCAGGTCCGATGGCTTGGAGAGATGGAAGGCCCCGGAGGCGATGAACAGGATGTGGTCGGTGCGCACCATGCCGTGCTTGGTCGACACCGTCGACCCCTCGATCAGCGGCAGCAGGTCGCGCTGCACGCCCTCGCGGGAGACCTCGCCGCCGCTCGACTGGCCACCGCCCTTGGCGACCTTGTCGATCTCGTCGAGGAACACGATGCCGTTCTGCTCCACCGACTCGACGGCACGGCGCTTGATCTCTTCCTCGTTGACCAGCTTGGCGGCTTCCTCGTCGCGCAGCAGTTGCCAGGCGTCCTTGACCTTGACCCGCTTGGTCTCGGTCTTCTGCTTGTTCATGCTCGAGAACAGGCTCGACAGCTGCTGGGTCATCTCCTCCATGCCCGGCGGGGTCATGATGTCGATGCCGCCGCCGGCCGGGGTGATCTCGATGTCGATCTCCTTGTCGTCGAGCTGCCCTTCGCGGAGCTTCTTGCGGAAGGCCTGACGGGTCGAGGAGTCGTCGCGGGCATGGTCGTACTCGCTGCCCCGCGGGGGCGGCAGCAGCGCGTCGAGGATGCGATCCTCGGCGGCATCGTCGGCCTTGTGGCGAACCTCTTCCTTGGCCTGCTCGCGAACCATCTTGATCGCCATCTCGACCAGGTCGCGGATGATCGACTCGACGTCGCGACCCACGTAGCCGACCTCGGTGAACTTGGTCGCCTCGATCTTGATGAACGGCGCGCGGGCGAGCTTGGCCAGGCGCCGGGCGATCTCGGTCTTGCCGACCCCGGTGGGGCCGATCATCAGGATGTTCTTGGGGGTCACCTCGGGGCGCAGGTCGTCGTCGAGCTGCATGCGCCGCCAGCGGTTGCGCAGGGCGATCGCCACCGCCCGCTTGGCGTCGTGCTGGCCGATGATGAACTGGTCGAGGGCGTGGACGATCTCGCGGGGGGTCATCTGTGACATGTCAGGCGAGCTCCTCGATGACGGCGTTGTGGTTGGTGTAGACGCAGATGTCGGCGGCGATGTCGAGCGACTTGGCGGTGATCTCCTTTGCCGACAGCTCGGTGTTGTCGAGCATCGCCCGCGCCGCGGCCAGCGCGTAGTTGCCGCCGGAGCCGATGGCGATCACGCCGTATTCCGGCTCCACCACGTCGCCGTTGCCGGTGATGATCAGCGAGGCGGTCTTGTCGGCGACCACCAGCATCGCCTCGAGGCGGCGCAGGGCGCGATCGGTGCGCCACTCCTTGGCCAGCTCGACGGCGGCCTTGGTGAGGTGGCCCTGATATTTCTCGAGTTGCGCCTCGAAGCGTTCGAACAGGGTGAAGGCATCGGCGGTGCCGCCGGCGAAACCGGCCAGCACCTGGCCGCGATAGAGGCGCCGCACCTTGCTGGCGTTGCCCTTGAGCACGGTGTCGCCCAGGGAGACCTGGCCGTCGCCGGCCAGGGCGACCTGACCGTTGCGGCGCACGGAAACGATGGTGGTCATGTAACGGAAACTCCGTTGCGGGGTGACGCCGTCGCGCCGGCGGCGTGGCACCCGATGACGAATGATGCACCGGTGTGAAACCAGTACCCGACGAAGGTGTGAGGCAGAGATGCGGGCGGCGTCGACGGAAATCAAGCGATGCCGCGACGGCCCGGGCGGGCCGTCGCGTGTCGGGCGGGCGGGGATCAGTTCTGCAGGCGGATCATCAGCGGTTCGATGCCCTGGGTGACCATCAGGTCCTGGGCCCGGGTGAGCTCGCGGGTGTCCTCGTAGGGGCCGACCTGGACGCGGTGCCAGGTCTGGTCGCCATTGGCCTTGACGTCGGTGATCTTGGCCAGCAGGCCGAAGTCCTTGAGCTTGCCGGCCAGGCGCCTGGCGTCGGCCATGTCCTTGAACGAGGCGGCCTGGAGCATGTACTTGCCGCCCTTGGCCGCGGCCTGGGCGGCGCCTCCGTCGTCATCGTCGCTGGGGCGCGGCGTGGATTGGTAGGCGTCGACCTTGGGCGCGACCACCTCGGATTCCGGCAGCAGGGTGTAGAACTCGAAGGTCGGCATGGCCGGTTCGTCCTTCGCCGCGGCGCTCTCGCCCTGAGACCGGGACGCGGCCTTGCCGGCGGATGCCGCCGTGGCGTCCGCGGCCTCGGTGGCGGGCTTGGGCATCAGCGTCGCCACCGGCGCGGCGCTCTGCTGGAAATACTGCGACAGCGCGAAGCCGGCGATCAGGCCGATCAGACCGCACAGCCAGCCGGGGACGCGCGCCCCCTGACGCGTTTTCTGGCGCGGCGCCCGGCGGGTCGTGGCGCCCTTGCGGGGCGCGGCCTTGCGACGGTTGCCGTTCTGCGCGGCGGCGGTACGGGCCATGGTCTACATCTCCTCGGGAGCGTTCACGCCCAGCAGGTCGAGGCCGTTGCGCAGCACCTGACGCGCGGCCAGCCCCAGGGCCAGGCGCGCGTTGCGCAGGGCCGGCTCGTCGACCATGACCTTGACGGCGTTGTAGCAGCTGTGGAAATCGGCGGCGAGATCCTGCAGGTACTGGGCGACCTGCTGCGGCTCGCGACTGGCGGCGGCGTGCTCGACCACCTCCGGGTAGCGGGCCAGGCGGTTCATCAGCGCCTTTTCCGGGTCGCTGTCGAGCAACGCCAGATTGGCCATCGCCAGGCCGTGGTCGAAGGGCACGCCGTCGGCCTCGGCCTTGCGCATCACGCTGCACAGCCGCGCATGGGCGTACTGCACGTAGTAGACCGGGTTGTCGTTGGACTGCGAACGGGCCAGGTCGATGTCGAAGGTCAACTGCGAGTCGGCGCGCCGCGCGGCGAGGAAGTAGCGGGTGGCATCGCGGCCCACCTCGTCGATCAGATCGCGCAGGGTGACGTAGCTGCCGGCGCGCTTGGAGAGCTTGACCTCGACCCCGGAGCGGGTCACCAGCACCATCTGGTGCAGCACGTAGTCGGGCCAGCCCGACGGGATGCCGGCTTCCAGGGCCTGCAGGCCGGCACGCACGCGGGTCACCGTGGAGTGGTGGTCGGCGCCCTGTTCGTCGATCACCTGCTTGAAGCCGCGCTGCCACTTGTCGAGGTGATAGGCGACGTCGGGGACGAAGTAGGTGTAGTCGCCGTCACGCTTGCGCATCACCCGGTCCTTGTCGTCGCCGAAGTCGGTGGTGCGCAGCCACAGGGCGTCGTCCTGCTCGTAGGTGTGGCCCTTGTCGATCAACTGGCGGACCGTGTCCTCGACCTTGCCCCCGCTGTACAGCGAGGACTCGAGGAAGTAGACGTCGAACTCGACGCCGAAGGCCTTGAGGTCCAGGTCCTGCTCGCGGCGCAGGTAAGCCACCGCGAAGCGGCGGATGGCGTCGAGATCGTCCGGGTCGGCCGCGGCGGTGACGTGCTGGTCGTCGGCGTCGACGGTCTCGCCGGCCAGATAGCTCCTGGCGACGTCGGCGATGTAGTCGCCACGGTAGCCGTCGTCCGGCCAGGCCGGGTCGTCGGGCGTGATGCCCTTGACGCGCGCCTGGACCGAGAGCGCCAGATTCTGGATCTGCACCCCGGCGTCGTTGTAGTAGAACTCGCGGGTGACATCGTAACCGGTGGCCTCGAGCAGCCGGCACAGGCAGTCGCCGATCGCCGCGCCACGGCCGTGGCCGACGTGCAGCGGGCCGGTGGGGTTGGCGGAGACGAACTCCACCTGCACCTTCTCGCCGGCCCCGGTCATGCTGCGGCCGAAGGTGTCGCCGGTATCGAGGATGGCGGCGACCACCCGGGCCACCGCGTCGGTGGCGGCGAAGAAGTTGAGAAAGCCCGGGCCGGCGATCTCCACGCGACGCACCGCCGGGCTTTCGGGCAGGGCGTCGACGAGCGCCTGGGCGACCTCGCGCGGCGGCTTGCCCGCGGGCTTGGCGAGCGTCATGGCCAGGTTGCTGGCGTAGTCGCCGTGGGCCTTGTCCTTGGTGGGGTCGACCTTGTACCTGGGGGCGGCGTCGGCGGGCACGATGCCCTGCTGCTTGAGGGCGGCCAGCGCCTCGTCGAGCAGCGCGATGATGGTGTCTTTCATGTGGCTTGCGTGCAGTATCCTGTGGCCCGGGCGAGCGGCGAGGTCAGCGGGGATACGCGACTCGCGGCGCCGGCGTGGAAAAGCGTCGCTCGTGGAGCATGGCCGCTCATTATCGGCAATTGCGGGTCGGCTTTAAACCCCAGCCCCTAGCGGGGAGCTGTAAGCCATGAGTTTTAAGCTGTAAGACAAATCTACCGGCCGATTCTGCAGGGACAAAACGATGGTGTTCCGGCTTACGGCTTACGGCTTACGGCTTACGGCTTACGGCTTAGGGCTTACGGCTTACGGCTTACGGCTTACGGCTTACGGCTTACGGCTTACGGCTTACGGCTTACGGCTTACGGCTTACGGCTTTTAGGCCAGCGTCTGCGGATCGACGTCCAGCGACCAGCGGACACGTCTCGCCCCGGGGTGGGCCTCGAGCCAGTGGGTCAGCCAGGCGCAGGCTTCGTGGAGCGGCGCGCGGCGCGCGGCGCTGAGCATCAACTGGACGTGGTAACGATTCTGGCGGCGCTCCATGGGCGCCGGGACGGGGCCCAGGCAGTCGACCCCCGGGGCGCGTTCGCCGAGCCAGCCACGCAGCGCGTCGGCGGCCTCGCCGGCGAGTTGGTTGGCGTCGGCCTCGCGCGGGCTCTCCAGGCGCAGCAGGGCCAGGTAGCGGTAGGGCGGCAGGCCGGCCAGGCGGCGATCCTCCAGCAGCGTCTCGGCCAGGGCGTCGTAGCCGCTCTCGGCGAGCAGGCGCAGGTGCGGGTCGTCGGGGTGCAGGGTCTGTACCAGTACCCGGCCGGGGCGCTCGGCGCGCCCGGCGCGTCCTGCCACCTGGACCAGCAACTGGGCGCTGTGCTCGAGCGCGCGGAAGTCGCTGGCGTAGAGGCCGGCGTCGGCGTTGACCACCACCACCAGGGTGACGTGGGGCAGATGGTGGCCCTTGGCGATCATCTGGGTGCCCACCAGCAGCGCCGGCTCGCCGCGACGAATCTCCGCCAGGGTCTGCTCGAAGGCATCCTTGCGCCGGGTGCTGTCACGGTCGATGCGATGCACGGCGACATCGGGAAACAGCGCGCCGAGGGTTTCCTCGCTGCGCTCGGTGCCGGTGCCCAGCGGGCGCAGGTCGGCGCTGCCGCAGTCGGGGCAGGCATCGGGCAGGCGATAGTGGCGCTCGCAGTGGTGGCAGGTGAGCTGCGGCGGCTGGCGGTGCAGGGTCAGGCGCGCGTCGCAGTGCTCGCATTCGGCGAGCCAGCCGCAGGCGTGGCAGGCCAGGGTCGGCGCGAAACCGCGGCGGTTGATGAACACCAGTACCTGGCTGCCGGCGGCGAGGGTCTGGCGAATGGCGTCGATCACCGGCGGAATCAGCCCGCCCTGACGCGGCCGGCCGCGCAGGTCGACGAGTTCCAGCCGCGCCGGGGCATGATGGCTGGCGCGGCGGGTCAGTCGCAGATGGCGATAGTTGCCGGCACGGGCCTGGACCAGACTCTCCAGCGACGGCGTGGCGCTGCCCAGCACCACCGGGATGGCGTCGCGATGGGCGCGGGCGATCGCCAGGTCGCGGGCATGGTAGCGCAGGCCGTCCTGCTGCTTGAACGAGCCGTCGTGCTCCTCGTCGACGATGATCGCCCCGGGCCGGGCCAGCGGGGTGAAGATCGCCGAGCGGGTGCCGATGACGATCGGCGCGCGGCCCGCGCGGGCGGCTTCCCAGGCGTCCAGGCGCTCGGCGTCGGTGAGCTGCGAATGGAGCGCCACCACCGGCACGCGGAAGCGGCGCTTGAAACGCGCCAGGGTCTGCGGGGTCAGCCCGATCTCGGGCACCAGTACCAGGGCCTGGCGGTCGTGGGCCACCACGGCCTCGATCAACTGCAGATAGACCTCGGTCTTGCCGCTGCCGGTGACGCCCTGCAACAGGCAGGGGTGAAAACGATCCAGCCCCTGGTGCAGCTCGGCGAGTGCCGCCGATTGCTCGCGGTTGAGCGTCAGTGCCGGTTCGGCGAGCAGGCCGCCCTGGCGTGGCGCCGGGGCGGCGGTGAGCGGCTCCTCAACGCTGTCGGCCAGGCCCTTGTCGGCCAGCGCCCGGAGCTGGCTGCGCGTGAAGCCCTGGGCGCTGATCACCGAGCCCACCACGCCACGCGGGTGCTGGCGCAGCAGCTCGAGCAGTTCCGCCTGACGGCGTGCCCGGCCCAGGCGCTCGGCAGGCGTGTCGCGACCGGTCTCGGTGAGTTGCCAGCGCTCGCGGGTACGCGCCTCCAGCGGCCGGCCCTGGCGCAGCAGCACCGGCAGGGCCTGATGCAGGGTGTCGCCCAGGGCGTGCTGGTAATAGCGGGCGGTGAAGCGGCACAGCCACAGCCAGTCGGCGGGCAGCGGCTGGGCGTCCAGACAGGTCGTGACCGGCTTGAGCCGATCGAGGGGCAGTTCGCTGGTGGGCCGGCACTCGACGACGATGCCCACCACCTCGCGCTTGCCCAGCGCGACCTTGACGCGCAGCCCCGGCTGCCAGCCGCCCTCGGGCGCGGGCTGACAGGGGCGGTAGTCGAACAGGCGGCGCAGGGGCGTGGGCACGGCGACGCCGAGCACCCGCGGCTCGGCGGTGTCGTCGGGGGTGGTGGACAATTGGCCTCCGCAAATGGCTTTGCTATAATGCCCGGCCTTCTTGCACCCTGGCGATGTCGGCCGGCGGGCGGGGAGGATAACCGGTTATCACAACCCGTGTGCGGTGCCCGACGGGCTGGAAGTCGAGCTACGATCGTCGCTCACGATGGCGAGGCCAGGCGGAATACCTCGAAGACGCGCAGTTTACACGAAGTCCATGCGCATTCTGAGAGGCATTCAACGCCGCATCGCCGAGTGCAGTAGATCATCGCCGGCTTCCCGGATCGGGTGGCGGCACACCGTCCAACGAGGCTCACGATGAAACAAGGTATCCATCCGGAATACAAGACGGTCACCGCGACCTGCTCCTGCGGTGCCACTCACACCGTTGGTTCCACCGCCAGCGAAGATTTCTTCCTGGACGTCTGCTCCAACTGCCACCCGTTCTACACCGGCAAGCAGAAGCAGGCGACCACCGGCGGCCGTGTCGAGCGCTTCAACAAGCGCTTCGGTGCCGCGCTCAAGCGCACGTAAGCCGGCGTTCCCGCCCGCCCCTGGCGCGGGCGTTCTGCCCGAGAAAGACCCCGAACCGCTCCGGCGGCTCGGGGTCTTTTCATTAGCGCTCTTCGCTGCAGCGGGGTGCGCCTCGCCGGGCTGCGGGTCACGCGGGTGCGTGGCCCGTTTTCGGTCGCTGTCCTCAGGCCAGCCGCGCATCGAGATGGTCGGCCAGGCGCATCGCCAGCTGAACCAGGGTCAGGGTGGGGTTGGCGTGGCCGCTCGAGGGGAAGACGCTCGACCCGCCGATATACAGATTGTCCTGGCCGAACACCCGACAGTCGCGATCGACGATGCCGTGTTCGGGGCTCTCGGCCATGCGCGTGCCGCCCATGTGGTGGCGACCGGCCAGTTCGCCATCCGCGGGGAACTGCAGCGTGTCGTCGGTCAGCCATGGGTCGAGCCGGACGCGGCCGATGTCGCGGCGGCGCAGGTAGTCGCCCAGGGTCAGCGCGCAGTCGCGCACGGTGTGATGGTCCAGGGCGGTCTTGCGCCAGACCAGCCGCGAGCGGGGCATGCCCAGGGCATCGAGGTCCCCGTCGGCGAGCTCCACCCGGCTCTCGGGATGGGGCTGCTGCTCCCAGGCGGCACGCAGCACCACGCCGCAACAGCCGTTCGCGGCCAACGGGCGCTGCTTGATCCATTCGCCCAGCCGGGGGGCGGCCAGGGTGAGCTGCTCGACCAGTTCTCCGGTTTCGGCATCGCTCATGCGGTGCAGGCGTAACCCGCAATTGAGAATGCGATGTTCGGCGAGCATCGCCGGGGATGGGGCGAGAAACACGCTCTGACTGGCGTCGAGCCCCAGCGCCGCCGGCTCGAGGATGATCGCCCGACCCAGGGTGGCGTGGGGGTGATCCATCCAGTAGCGGCCCAGCGTCGCCGGTTGCTTGACGACCTGGCCGTGGCTCCGGCGGTTGCACCACAGCAGCAGCCGCGAGTTCTCGATGCCGCCGCAGGCGAGCACGAACTGCCGCGCCCGGACACGGTATTCGCCATCCGTGTAGTCCTTGAAGACGGCGGCGGTGATGCGGCCGTCGCGGGTCTCCAGACCGAACAGGTTGGCGTTCGGGCAATAGTGTAGCTGCGGCGAGCGGGCGACCTCGTCGGCGCAGGTCTCCTTGAGCCGGGTGGCGGGGCCGATCGAGAAATGCACGCGCTTGAGGGCGAGGCCGGGAATCGTCGCGTCCGGCGGAATCGGCGAGACGCCGAGGATCGCTGCGGCATCGGCGTAGTAGGGGGCGAGGGCGTCGCGGTCGATCGGCCAGGCGGTGCCTTCATCGGCCGGCTTGGCGCTGAAGTCGTAGGCATCCAGCGGCCGGCACATGCCGCCCCAGTGGTTGGTCGAGCCGCCGAAATAGCGCAGTCGCGCGGCGTCCAGGGGGATGTAGGGATCGCCGGCGACCGCGCCTTCGTAGAGCGCCTGGGAGCGCAGCGTGAAATCCTGCTCGCCGCCTTCGCAGAGCAGCACGTGCCGGCCGCGCCGCGCCAGGCGCAGGGCCAGTGACAGGCCCGCCGCGCCGGCCCCGATGACACAGACATCGGCGAGCGGATCGGCGGCGGCGTAGCGGGCGAGATCGTCGTGCATCACAGGTCTCCGCTATCGAGCAGCCAGCCGTCGACCCACACGCCGAGATCGCGGCGGGGCACGGCGCCGACCCCGCCGTCGCCGGCGGCAAGCGGCGCCAGCCAGGCGGCGGCGATCGGGGTCAGCAGAAGCCCCAGCGCCTGGCGACGGGTCAGCGTCGGCGGTGAACAGCGGGCGGTGGTGGCGGTTCGGGGGGCGCCGAGGGAAGGCGGTGCATGGCGTCCTGGCATCTGGCGGCTCCGGCGTCTCGCAACAGGGAATGACGTGACGTTACTCCGGCGCCGGTTCCGCGACAATCAGGAAAGGTCCGGATCACATCATGATCGCGAGCAGGGCCGGCAGGTACAGGAACGACAGCAGCGTCGAGCACAGCACCAGGCCGGCGACGAATTCCGGCTCGCGTCGGGAGCGCTGGGCGAACAGGTAGTTGAAGACCGCCACCGGCATGCTCATCTGCAGGATCAGCACGCTCTGCGCCAGCGGCGGCAGACCCAGCAGATGACCGACGGCGAAGGCGAGCAGGGCCGCCGCGGGGATGCGCAGCAGGCTGAAGTGGAACCCCGACGCCAGGTTGCGCACACGGATGCGTGCCAGCGACACGCCCAGGGTGATCAGCATCAACGGCACGCTGAATCCCGAGATCAGGTCCACGGTGTTGGCCAGCCAGGCCGGCAGGGTGGTGCCGGTGAGCAGCATCGCGGTGGCTACCAGGATCGCGTAGACCACCGGCGTGCGCGCCAGGCTGCGCAGCGGCCGACCGCTGCGACTGGAGAGCAGGGTGCCGAAGGTGAACTGGACCAGCGATACCGAGACCATCGAGGTGATCGCGTAGGCGAAGCCGGCATGGCCAAAGGCATAGAGAATCACCGGCAGGCCCATGTTGCCGGTATTGGGAAACATCGTCGGCAGGATCACGGTGCGCCACGGCTTGCCCAGCACCCGCGCGATCACCAGGCTGATCAGCCCCATGCCGGTGACGACCAGCAGCGTGCCGAGCATGGTCAGGCCGAAGCTGCCGGGATCGATGTCGGCACCGTCGAGCGAGGCCAGGATCAGGGTCGGCGTGCCGATGTTGAAGACCAGTCGGGTGATGAACTCGACGGGATAGTCGTAGCCCAGGCGAACCCAGCCAAAGCCCAGGCCGGCGCCGCACAACACCGGCGCCATCACCGCGAAGAGTTCGGCGAGCATGCAGGATCCTCGTGAGAAGTCAGCGAAGGCCGGCAAGCGTACCGGCGAAGCGACCACCATTGTCCCCAGTCTTGCTGTTGCGGTGCAACACCGATGCCGGAAACATGGCGTTCTGGGCCCGCTGTCGTCGTTGCCGAGCCGCGGGCCCGCGCGCCACAGTGGTAGCGGCGAAGCGGGGAGGATACGCTGGGGGCTGGGCCGTATTCGAGGATGCCTCACCGCCGTCATGACGCCAAGAACCTCCAAGCATCCCGGTGCCCGGGGCGAGCCCCTGTCGGTCGGCTTCGTCCTGCTGCACCGCTTCACGCTGATGCCCTTCGCCGCCTTCGTCGACTGCCTGCGTCTGGCGGCGGACGAGGGTGACCGCAGCCGCCAGTTGCGTTGCCACTGGACCTTCATGACCAGCACCGGCGAGCCCGCCGTGTCCAGCTGCGGGGCGGCCGTCTCGCCCTGTCAGCCCTTTCGCAACCCCGACGACTTCGACTACATCGTGGTCATCGGCGGCGTGCAGGACGAAAAGGCCCGGGTGGATACCGCCGCGCTCGCCTACCTCAAGCAGGCGGCTTCCGCCCAGGTGCCGCTGGTGGGCGTGTGTACCGGCGTCTTCGCGCTCATCCAGGCAGGGCTGATGAACGGCCGACGCTGCTGCGTGAGCTGGTATCACCATCGCGACATGGTCCAGCGCTTCCCGGCCATCGAGCCGGTGGCCGATCGGCTCTACATCGACGACGGCGACCGGGTCACCTGTGCGGGCGGCGCCGCCGCGGCGGACCTGGCCGCCTATCTGATCGAGCGTCACCTGGGCAAGGCGTGGGCCATGAAAAGCCTGCACATCATGCTCCTGGAGGAGGCCCGCGCCGGCACCCGGCCGCAGCCGCAGCCGGTGGTGTTCGGCAAGATCGAGGATCGCCTGGTGCGTCGCTCCATCGCGCTGCTCGAGCAGCACCTGGGCGAGTCGATCTCCATGGACGTGCTCGCCGAGCGGGTGGGAACGTCGCGGCGCAACCTGGAGCGCCGTTTTCGCGAGACGCTAGGCGTGGGACCGCAGAAGTTCGCGCGTGACCTACGGCTGCGCTACGGGCTCTGGCTGTTGCACTACACCGGCAAGAGCGTCACCGAGATCGGCGAGCAGTGCGGCTTCGCCGATACGGCGCATTTTTCACGCCACTTTCGTAGTACGTTCGGCATGACGCCGTCGGAAATGCGCAAGCAGGCCGGCGACCCCGACAGCGACCGTGTCGACCCCTTCTTCCTGCATGTCGAGGGCCGCCCGGCGCTCTGAATGGCAAGGCCTTATCCTTCCGTCTCATGCGGTCTGTGACACGGGGAGCCGGGTTCGTCGCGGCGGCTCTCGAGCGGCCGTGAACGATCCCTCGCCTGACTTGGACATTCATCAAGCCTGTCGCATTCGTTCAATCTTTGCGCGGCCGCGTCGCCTTTAATCGAAGCGTGAGGCGGCAGAGCCACATGGCGGGCGTCGAGGCACCCGGATCACTCCGTTTCCCGGGTTGCCGGTCGCCGCCGTATCCGAGGCACGCTCTGCCCATGACCGATAACAACAGGAGTCCATCATGAATCAGGTTGGTCTTGCCGCATTCGATTCCCAGGTCGCCGCCGCCATCGCCGACGAGGTGGCGCGTCAGGAAGCCCATATCGAGCTGATCGCTTCCGAGAACTACGCCAGCCGTGCCGTGATGGAAGCCCAGGGGACCCAACTGACCAACAAGTACGCCGAAGGGTACCCGGGCAAGCGTTACTACGGCGGCTGCGAGCACGTGGACGTGGTCGAACAGCTGGCCATCGAACGGGCCTGCGACCTGTTCGGGGCCGACTATGCCAACGTGCAGCCGCACTCCGGGGCCCAGGCCAACGCGGCGGCCTTCATGGCGCTGGTCAAGCCGGGCGATACCGTGCTGGGCATGAGCCTGGCCCACGGCGGCCACCTGACCCATGGTGCCGCGCCCAACTTCTCCGGCAAGCACTATCACGCCGTGCAGTACGGGCTGAACCCGGAGACCGGCGAGATCGACTACGACGAGGTCGAGCGCCTGGCTCGCGAGCATCGGCCCAAGCTGGTCATCGCCGGCTTCTCGGCCTATTCCCGGGTGGTGGACTGGCGACGTTTCCGCGCCATCGCCGACGAGGTCGGAGCCTACCTGCTGGTCGACATGGCCCACGTGGCGGGCCTGGTCGCCGCCGGCCTCTACCCGAGTCCGATCCCCCACGCCCACGTGGTGACCACCACCACCCACAAGACGCTGCGCGGCCCGCGTGGTGGTCTGATCCTCTCCGCCAATGCCGACGAGGCGCTGGTCAAGAAGCTCAACGGCGCGGTGTTCCCGGGGCAGCAGGGCGGTCCGCTGATGCACGTGATCGCGGCCAAGGCGGTGGCCTTCAAGGAAGCCATGAGCCAGGACTTCGTCAACTACCAGCGTCAGGTCATCGCCAATGCCCGCGCCATGGCCCAGGTGTTCCTCGAGCGGGGTTTCGAGGTGGTCTCCGGTGGCACCGACGACCACCTGTTCCTGGTGTCGCTGATCAAGCAGGGCGTGACCGGCAAGGACGCCGACGCCGCGCTCGGCCGGGCGCACATCACCGTCAACAAGAACGCCGTGCCCAACGACCCGCAGAGCCCCTTCGTCACCTCCGGCCTGCGCATCGGCACCCCGGCGGCGACCAGCCGCGGCTTCGACGACAGCGAGTGCGCCGAGCTGGCGGGCTGGATCTGCGACATCCTCGACGTGCTCGCCGAGCGCGGCAACACCGACGCGGTGGAGGCCGAGGTCCGCGAGAAGGTCGAGGACCTCTGCGCGCGTCACCCGGTCTACGGGGAAGCCGCCGCCAACGGGCAGGCGACCGGCGCGGACGTGCCGGCCGCCTCCGCCCTGTAACGCGACACGAGTCAGGAGACAATCATGCAACGCTATTCGGGCTTCGGACTGGTCAAGCACGCGCTCAGTCATCACGAGAACTGGCAGCGCCAGTGGCGCAACCCCACGCCCAAGAAAGAGTACGACGTGATCATCGTCGGCGGCGGCGGCCACGGTCTGGCGACCGCCTACTACCTGGCCAAGGAGCACGGCATCACCAATGTCGCGGTGATCGAGAAGGGCTGGCTGGGCGGCGGCAATACCGCGCGCAACACCACCATCGTGCGTTCCAACTACCTGTGGGACGAGTCGGCGGCGCTCTACGAGCACGCGATGAAGCTGTGGGAAGGGCTCTCCCAGGACATCAACTACAACGTGATGTTCTCGCAGCGCGGCGTGCTCAACCTCGGCCATACCCTGCAGGACATGCGCGACATCCAGCGCCGGGTCAACGCCAACCGCCTGAACGGCATCGACAGCGAGGTCCTCGACGCCAAGGGCGTGCAGGCGCTGGTGCCGATCATGGACTGCTCCCAGCGTGCCCGTTACCCGGTGATGGGCGCCTCCTGGCAGCCGCGTGCCGGGGTGGCGCGTCACGACGCCGTGGCCTGGGGCTATGCCCGCGGCGCCGACGGACTCGGCGTCGACCTGTTGCAGAACACCGAGGTCACCGGCTTCAAGATCCTCGACGGCCGGGTGGTCGGCGTGCACACCAATCGCGGCGACATCGGCGCCAGGACGGTGGGCTGCGTCACCGCCGGCAACTCCGGGGTGATGGCCAAGATGGCCGGCTTCCAGCTGCCGCTGGAGTCGCATCCGCTGCAGGCGCTGGTCTCCGAGCCGCTCAAGCCGATCCTCGATACCGTGGTGATGTCCAACCACGTCCACGGCTACATCAGCCAGTCCGACAAGGGCGACCTGGTGATCGGCGCCGGTATCGACGGCTACAACGGCTACGGCCAGCGCGGCAGCTACCCGACCGTGGAGCACACCCTGCAGGCGATCGTCGAGATGTTCCCGATCTTCTCGCGGGTGCGCATGAACCGCCAGTGGGGCGGCATCGTCGACACCTGCCCGGACGCCTGCCCGATCCTCTCGCGGACGCCGGTCAAGGGGCTCTACTTCAACTGCGGCTGGGGCACCGGCGGCTTCAAGGCCACGCCCGGCTCGGGTCACGTGTTCGCCTGGTCGCTGGCCAAGGGCCAGATGCACAAGCTGGCCGCGCCGTTTTCCATCGATCGTTTTCGCACTGGGGCGCTCATTGATGAGCACGGTGCGGCAGGCGTGGCTCACTGAGGGGGAATCATCATGTTTCATATCTACTGCCCCTACTGCGAGGAGCACCGCGAGGAAGAGGAGTTCCATCCCAAGGGCCAGGCGCACATCGCCCGCCCGGCGGACCCGGACGCCTGCTCGGATGCCGAGTGGGGCGACTACCTGTTCTTCCGCGACAACCCGCGCGGCATCCACCACGAGCTGTGGGTCCATGCGGTGGGCTGTCGCAAGTTCTTCAACATCACCCGCCATACGGTGACCTACGAGATTCTCGAGACCTACCGCATGGGCGAGCAGCCGACCATCACCGCCGAGAGCCTGGCGCGTGAGGAGAAAGCCGACAAGGTGCAGGTCGCCGATGGCGGCCAGCAGACCGTGGGAGCCAGCGACGCCGCCCTGGCGTCGATGAAGGGAGCGCAGGCATGAGCCAGTCATCATCACAGCCCAACCGCCTGGCGCAGGGCGGCCAGGTCGACCGCTCGCGCGAGCTGACCTTCACCTTCAACGGCAAGCGCTACGTCGGCCACCCCGGCGATACCCTGGCCTCGGCGCTGCTCGCCAACGGTGTCGACATCGTCAACCGCAGCTTCAAGTACTCGCGGCCGCGCGGCATCGTCGCCGCCGGCGCCGAGGAGCCCAACGCCGTGGTCCAGCTGGGCGCCTCCGAGGCCGCCCAGGTGCCCAACGTGCGCGCCACCCAGCAGGCGCTCTACCAGGGCCTGGAGGCGCGCAGCACCAACGGCTGGCCCAACGTCCAGCGCGACCTGATGGCTTCGGTCGGCAAGCTGGGCGGCTCCTTCATGCCGCCGGGCTTCTACTACAAGACCTTCATGGCCCCGGCCTCGATGTGGATGACCTACGAGAAGTACATCCGCAAGTCGGCCGGCCTGGGGCGCAGCCCCGCCGAGTCGGACCCGGACATCTACGATCACCTGAACCAGCACTGCGACGTGCTGGTGATCGGCGCCGGGCCCGCTGGCCTCACGGCAGCGCTGACGGCCGCCCGCAGCGGCGCGCGGGTGATCCTCTGCGACGAGCAGGAGCGCCTGGGCGGTTCGCTGCTCGACAGCCGCGAGCCCCTCGACGATGCCCCGGCCAGCCAGTGGGCGCAGGCCGTGATCGACGAGCTGGCGGCCATGGAAGACGTGACCCTGTTGCCGCGCACCACCGCCAACGGCTATCACGATCACAACTTCGTGACGCTGCACGAGCGGCGCACCGAGCATCTCGCCGATGTCGCGCCGCGCGTCGACGGCCGTCGTCAGTCACGCTCGCGGCTGCATCGCGTGCGTGCCGCCCAGGTGGTGCTGGCCACCGGCGCCCACGAGCGGCCGCTGGTCTATGCCAACAACGACGTACCGGGCAACCTGCTGGCCGGTGCGGTGTCGACCTATGTCCGCCGCTACGGCGTGGCGCCGGGACAGAAGCTGGTACTCACCACCAGCAACGATCACGGCTATCGCGCCGCCCTCGACTGGAAGGAGGCGGGTCGCGAGGTGGTGGCGATCGTCGACGCCCGTGACAACCCCGATGGCGAGCTGGTCGAGCAGGCGCGGGCCGCCGGCATTCGGCTCATCACCGGCAGCGCGGTGATCGAGGCCAAGGGCGACAAGCGCGTCAGCGGCGCACGCGTGGCGCGCATCGACATCGACGGCTTCCAGGTGGTCGGCAAGGTCGAGGAACTGGCCTGCGACACCATCGCCAGCTCCGGCGGCTACAGTCCGGTGATCCACCTCTCTTCCCACACCGGCACGCGTCCCGTGTGGCGCGAGGACATCCTCGGCTTCGTGCCCGGCAAGGTCAAAGGACTGACGCCGGCGGGCGGGGCGCAGGGCATCTATGCGCTCGACGCCGTTCTCGAGGATGGCGTCGCCGCCGGCAACCGCGCCGCCGAGGCGGCCGGTTTCACCGCGGCCCGGCTCGAACTGCCGCGGGCGGTGGCCCGTCGCGAATCGCCGGCCGTGGCGCTCTATCAGGTGCCCCACGAGAAGCCCACGCTGCGCGCGCCCAAGCAGTTCGTCGACCTGCAGAACGACGTCACCGCGGCGGGCATCGAGGTGGCCACCCGCGAGGGCTTCGAGTCGATCGAGCACGTCAAGCGCTACACCGCGATGGGCTTCGGCACCGACCAGGGCAAGCTGGGCAACATCAACGGCATGGCGATCGCCGCGCGCTGTCTCGGCCAGACCATTCCCGAGACCGGCACCACGGTGTTCCGCCCCAACTACACGCCGGTGACCTTCGGCGCGATCGTCGGCCGCCACTGTCGCGAGCTGTTCGATCCCGAGCGCTACACCGCGCTGCATCAGTGGCACGTCGAGCACGGCGCCGAGTTCGAGGACGTCGGCCAGTGGAAGCGCCCCTGGTACTTCCCGCGCACCGTCAACGGCAAGAAGGAGAGCATGCACGACGCGGTGGCCCGCGAGTGCCTGGCGGTGCGCCAGGGCGTGGGCATCCTCGATGCCTCGACGCTGGGCAAGATCGACATCCAGGGCCCGGACGCCCGCGAGTTCCTGGGTCGGGTCTACACCAACAAGTGGGCCAAGCTGGCCCCGGGGCGTGTCCGCTACGGCCTGATGTGCAAGGACGACGGCATGCTGATGGACGACGGCACCACCAGCTGCCTGGGCGACAACCACTTCCTGATGACCACCACCACCGGTGGCGCCGCGGGCGTGCTGGAGTGGCTCGAGCTGTGGCATCAGACCGAATGGCCGGAACTCCAGGTCTACTTCGATTCGGTGACCGACCACTGGGCGACGATGACCGTGACGGGCCCCGAGGCGCGCAAGCTGATGGCCGAGGTCACCGACATCGACCTCGACAAGGAAGCCTTCAAGTTCATGGACTGGCGCGAAGGCACCGTGGCCGGCGTTCCGGCGCGGGTCTTCCGCATCTCGTTCACCGGCGAGCTGGCCTACGAGATCAACGTTCAGGCCAACTACGCCATGCACGTCTGGAAGACGCTGTTCGCGCACGGCGAGAAGTACGACCTGACGCCCTACGGCACCGAGACCATGCACGTGCTGCGTGCCGAGAAGGGACTGATCATCGTCGGCCAGGACACCGATGGCTCGGTGACCCCGGAGGACCTGAACATGTACTGGGCGATCGGCTACGACAAGCCGTTCCCGTGGATCGGCAAGCGTGCGCTGAGCCGCCCCGATACCCGGCGTATCGACCGCAAGCAACTGGTCGGCCTGCGCCCGCACGATCCCAAGGTGGTGCTGGAGGAGGGCGCGCAGATCGTCTTCGACCCCGAACAGGCGATTCCCATGACCATGGTCGGCCACGTCACCTCCAGCTACTACAGCCCGGTGCTCGACAGCGGCTTCGCCCTGGCCGTGGTCAAGGGCGGCCACCATCGCATGGGCGAGACCGTCTACCTGCCGATGGCCGACGGCAAGGTCCATGCCGCCGAGATCGTGAGTACCGTGTTCGTTGATCCCAAGGGAGAGCGCCAGAATGTCTGATGTGCGTCTATTCGACAGCCGCCCGACCGCCGAGGTCGAGGCCGAATCGCCGCTGGCGCTGAGCCAGCTCGACGAGCGCGCCCGGCGCGCGCCCGCCAGCCCCGGTGTCACGCTGCGCGAGCGGGCCTTTCTCGGCCACCTGATCCTGCGCGGCGGGGCGATCGTCCTCGACGAAGCGGTGCGCCAGGTGCTCGGTGTCAGCCTGCCGGCGCGGCCCGGCGCGCTGGTCCTCGACGAGTCGGGCGAGCGCTCGATCCAGTGGCTGTCGCCGGACGAGTGGCTGGTCATCGTCCCCGACGGTGAGGCCTTCTCGCTGGAGCAGCGCCTGCGCGATGCCCTGGGTGATGCCCACTTCGCCATCGTCGACGTCAGCGGCGGGCAGACCGTCGTCGAACTCTCCGGGCCGATGGCCCGCGAGGTGCTGATGAAATCCACGCCCTACGACGTCCACCCGCGGCACTTCCCGGCCGGCAAGGGCGTGACCACGACCTTCGCCAAGGCCACCGCGATCCTGCGTCGGCCGGACGAGGGGCGCTGGGAGCTGGTCCTGCGCCGCAGCTTCGCCGACTACTGCTACCGCTGGCTGGTGGATGCCGGCGAGGAGTACGGCCTGGCGGTGTCCACCGGCGACTGACGGACGTGCCCGGCAAGCGGTATGTCGAGAGGGCGCCACGGCGCCCTCTCGTTCTTTCGTCGGCTGATCGGTGTGTTTGAGGGTGTTTACAAAGTCGGCGAGCGAAGGCAAGACAAGGCAAAATCGGTCGAAAAAGCGGAGTTTACACGGGGTAAATGAGCATTTTGAGGCCGGTTTTAACGCCGTATTGCCGAGCGCAGGCAGTTTGTAAATACCCTCTAAGGCCGACACTGGCGTACCGTCTACAAGACGGGCCAACGACAATCACCAACAGGAGGCGCCATGAGCCGCACCCCCGATACCTGGATCATCGCCGCCCAGTGCCCCAGCCGGCTGGGCACCGTGGATGTGGTCACGCGCTTTCTCAAGGAGCAGCGCTGTTACATTACCGAGCTGCACTCCTTCGACGAGCGCCTGGGCGAGCGTTTCTTCATCCGCGCCGAGTTTCGCCCCGAGGACGGCTTCGATGCCGGGGCCTTCGAGGCCGCCTTCGCGCCGCGCGCCGCCGAATTCGACATGCAGTTCGAACTCACCGCGCCCGGCGCCCGGCCTCGCACGGTGATTCTGGTCTCCAAGGCCGATCACTGCCTCAACGACCTGCTCTATCGCTACCGTATCGGCCAGTTGCCGATCGACATCCGCGCGGTGGTCTCCAACCATCCCGATCTCGAGCCGCTCGCCGCGTGGCACGATCTGCCCTATCACCACTTTCCGATCACCGCCGACACCAAGCCCCAGCAGGAAGCGCAGATCCGCGAGGTGATCGAGGAGACCGGCGCCGAGCTGGTGATCCTGGCCCGCTACATGCAGGTACTCTCGCCCGAGATGTGCGAATTGCTCAGCGGCCGGGCGATCAACATCCACCATTCGCTGCTGCCCGGCTTCAAGGGCGCCCGGCCCTACCACCAGGCCTACGAGAAGGGCGTCAAACTGGTCGGCGCCACCGCCCACTACATCAACAACGACCTCGACGAGGGCCCGATCATCACCCAGGGCGTCGAGCCGGTCGATCACACCCACTACCCCGAGGACCTGGTCGCCAAGGGGCGCGATATCGAATGCCTGACCCTGGCGCGGGCGATCGACTACCACGTCGAGCGTCGGGTGTTCCTCAACCAGGGACGCACCGTGGTGTTCGCGCGCTAGATGTAAACTGTCACTGGGTTTTGGGTTCTCAATTCTACTCGGGTTCGTACCTCGTGTGATTGATATTCCGCTTGGTAAATGGGCAAGGGGGCTACCTCACCCCCTGCCGCCTTGCGGACTACGCGGAACGATTTTGGGGTGGGAGGCATCAAAGTTTTTTGCGTCTGTCCTGTCCATCCCTACAAGCCCCTTTCATCACCTGTCCGTCAGGTATGTTGCTTTCGAGTTCGTTGTACAAAGACACATCAATGTGCCGGTGCGGAATTTCCGTGTTTAAAGGTTCTTCCCATACCTTGTCGATCATTGTGATAACTTGAGTGGTAGGTCCCACCTCATTCTCCTTTAAAATCAGGGCGATCAAGGTCGTAGGGAGGGTCGTGTCCCTGCATTTTTCAGGATAGGTTCCTCTTTCGCCAAATTGTTCCCCGACTACCTGTGTAATAATACTGGTTGCAGGAAAAGAAAACGTCCATGGTATCGAGGAATCTATGTAGAGTGTACAACACCATGCCACCTGGGCCAGATGTCGCAATCAGAATTCTCGGGTAATGATTCCTTGATTTAAAACGGGTTCATGCATTTTCCTGTTCCTCTTCGTCTAACAGGTAAGCGAAAAAGTCCCTGTAGTTTTGCCAGGTATCAGGGGGTGGTCCAAATTCATTCGTGCCCATTTTTTCTATTTCTATAGCGTCGCACCAAATTATAGAAGGTTGACCCTTTGTGTTTAGCAGGATGATGCTTTCGGAAGGCTCTGCGATGACTGCATATTGCTTGTTTAGTCCAGTTTGCTCACGGACCCTTAGTGTTTCCTGTAAAATACTCGTTGAGTTTCCGCAGCTTTCAATATCGTTGTGGCTCACTCCACCTAAGAAACCACCCGAGAAGAACCTGGAGATTTCCTTGAAGTCTTCAGGCAGAATTATTTCCAACGTCCTCTCGATATCTTCCAAGGCACCGTCGCCACATGGTTCGTGTCCGTAAATGGACTCATAGCGAGATTTTAGAGTGGAAATATCCGTCATGTTGTTAACCTGGGTCTTGAATGAGGAGTGAATATCGCCGTTTTTTAGACGTTTAGTTGATGCTTTTTGATAATGGATTAGAGGTTTTTATGAGTTGTTGTTGTTGTCGTTTCCTGGCTGCGCTGCACCTTTGGTGGTTTGAGCTTATGGGGCCGCACTTATTCCTCAAACCCCATTGTTGTCCACGAGTCTACAACAGGCCATAAGTCTAAGTTTAATACAGGGGGGTTGGATTTCCACCAAAGCAAACACTCAGGTTGGTAAGTTGTTAACTCAAGGCAAACATATCCACCCATGCCATTCGTGTATACGGAAACTGTTTTGCTTAAGTTTGGAAGGGGCGTTTCCAGCTCTTCTAGAATCTGCCACTCATCTTCATCTAAAAAGAAAAAATCTTCTACTGGCGATAAGCCCATAGAGCCGGATGCCAAATAAAACCACCCGTTGTGGAGCGTGTCGTAAAACTTTCTCAGTTGTTCAGGCAGTGCTGGCCAGTGTTTTTCCATGTTTTGGTCTAGTTTCTTTTCAATGGGATTTCTTCCTTCGTAACAAAGAATCTTGTTTCCACTGCTGGAGTTTATTTCATAAACTAAGCTGTAACCTGTCTCGTGATGAATCAGACTTACTCTTAGAAGGTTTTTCTTCATATACTCTATGACTTGGGAGAGCTCTGCTTCGAAATTCCGCCATTGCTCAATGGTTTTTAAAACCCTTTTCTCACCGTCGACAGCAAGGATCTCTATCCAACTGTGGGGTAGCTTTTTTTGATCAGGTTCTGGGATTTGATCGAGGCGCAGTATTTGGGGGCGGTGGAAATACATGGTTAAGTATTGTGCAAGAGCTTCTTGAGTCATGTTTGACCTCTGTTCAGGATGCTTGGCTCTATCAGATTGTCGTTTCTGTGCCGAATCAGGGGAGAAGGTAACCACCATCCCGATGGCTAACCTGATCCAGGTTCTATGTTGATCATTTCAAGGAAGTCAGTAAAAGATTTTGCCACCTTCACACATTTGTTCTCTCCTGGTGAATGATCCAGGAAGAATATTTCTCCAGTTGTGTATTTCATGGCAAACCTGTTGTTGAACATGTCATCAGCAATGGGTATTAAGTTTTCAAGCGCGTAACTAGGGTGTATGTGGTAGTCTTCGATCACTCCTCCGGACTCACCCTTTCCAAACATTGTGAATATTTCCCGCTCATTCCCGGCGATGTCTGTTATGGTAGCGTCTCCTGAAAACATACATCTGCCATGGCTGAGTAAAAAAAATTCTGTATGCTTCAGGTAGGGCATGGTTTATGATGTTTTCTATATGTAAGATATTCTCGTCGTCCAAATTTTCAAAATTGTCGTCTATCGGTTCGAATATTCTCATGTCTATTTCCCTGTTCTGGTGTGATGGCCGAGTTTTTTCCTGCCATTATGATTAATTCTGCGTGACTGGGTTATGCAGATATTTTATAATATTATATGATTAGTGGAAGCCTGATAAATGTTGCGCTTGCAGCTTGAAGCTGCCTATTCATCACCATAAAGGGCATCTAAGAAATCACTAAAGGTATTGGCTACCTTTACGATGCTTTCGGGTAGTATATTTTTGCTCGGCTCAAAAGGAGAGAGGTCTTCAAACTCATGGTCTTTATAAAAAATTTCTCCATAGGAGTCTTTTCTCAAAGAAAGCAAGAAGTGGTCTCCTCCAGCAGTGTCAGCAATAAAGATAACGCCTTCAGGAATTTGGTCTCCAATTGACCCGATTTTATGGACGATGTCATCGCATGGTTGTACACCCAGGCCATAAAATACATTGATGGCTTGGCCTGAAAGATTTAGTTTCTCGGCGTCAAAATCTATATAGCTCTCTCTTGGTTCTCCGCCGTTATGCTTCAAGAGGAACTTTTTGTAAGCCATGGGGAGAGGTTTTTTAAGCTTTCTTTCGACTTCTTCAAAATCGCTCAAGCTTAGATTTTTCCCTGTGTTGCATATTTCAAGCAACATACTTGATTCCTGTTGGATAAACGTTTCCTGGGTTGGGTTTATTTTATTTCATCTCGGATGAGTATAGGTCGTCATACATGCACAAGGCCAAACTCCTATGTTGGCTAATTTTCCTGAGATATTTTGCTCGCAAAGATCCCGCTTGGGGTATGCCATCTTGATGTTATCCAAAGAACCCTACAGGATGTATGTTCAACCATTTTCTTACACGGGAGCTAATATATAGCTGCAGGGCCCCGGCTGAGCTTCGCGACCTATTGCAACATGCACAGGCGGCCGCCTGAAGTCGAATGCCGCTCTCGAAAGTAACCTGGCTTCCGAACACCAGCAAAGGTATTCCTGCGGAGTATCAAAGATCCCTGAGTACCGTGGCGACTGTGCTTGTCGCTTGAATTTATTCTTCATAAAAGAGATTTTCTTGACAAGTCATATATGTCTATCTGCTCTTTTTCGAACAAATTTTCCAATGCATCTGTGCCATTGCTTCTTGCGTATTGTCTTTCGTCTTCTGATATGGGGACTGCCAGTAGCCAGGTTACGGTTTTTGTAGGATATTTCGTGGCCCTGAGGTCGTCCCATAAGAATGGCGTGGTGAAGAGCAAATGCTGCATTTCTAAAGATTTTTCATATAATTTTATTGCGTTTTTCAACATCGCGCCTGGACAACAAAACCATTTTTCATTAATTATATAGAATGCTGCCGTGGTCAATGCGTGAGGGAAAATATTATTTGAGCTCTCTGACGCTCCAGTTAGTTCTAGGTGGACAGGGAATTCAACGTTTTTATGAATTAAAGGGTGATCCGACAAGCCAATGGTAGAGTATGAGGTGACCCCCTCGCAGGGACGGTCTTTACACTCAATAAGATCTACGGAGAATATTTTCTTTTCATCCCAATATTTTCGGACTGCAGGGGTTCCGCAGAAGTTGGAGGCTATCTTTTTTGCGATTTCTCGGTTGTCTTCAGTTACGCCTGCCATTTTGGGAGTCCTTTATGGTTGAAAGCCAAAGCACCGTAGTCGCAAACCCTGACCGAGTTTGCCTTGATCCAGCACATATAGCGAAGCGTGCCGTCATGAGCGGTGCATCTCCCGGGTGATGGCGCGGCCCCGAGCCGCGGTTTATCCGACTGTCACGAATGAATCAATGGGAAACTTTACGTAACACGCACCAGTGGGCGCTATCGCGAATGACTGAAAGACCCTGTCGGCAATGTCTTACAACAGTGTCGGCAATAGCGGATCAGTCACCATCCCCGAGGATATTGATCTCGCGCCGCCAGCGGTCCATGAAGGCCGCGCGGCGTCTGGGGCATGGAAGACGACCAGCGGATCGCGTGTGATCGGGCGCGAAACGGCCGGTTCTTCGGGCGGCGACGGGGCCGTTGGGCTCAGTTCATCGCCTGGGGCAGATACAGCGCGATCTCCGGGAAGAGCCGCATCAGCGCGATGGCGACGATCATCAGCAGGAAGAAGGGGATCGTGGCCTTGGTGATGGTGATGATGTCCTTGCCGGTCATGCCCTGGATGACGAACAGGTTGAAGCCCACCGGCGGGGTGATCTGCGACATCTCGACGACGATCACCAGGTAGATGCCGAACCAGATCAGGTCGAAGCCGGCCTTGTCGATCAGCGGCATGATGATCGAGGTGACCAGCAGGATCAGCGAGATGCCGTCGAGGAAGCAGCCCAGCACCAGCAGGAACAGGGTCAGGATCACCAGCAGTGCGGTGGGCGAGAGGCCCAGGGTGGCGATGGCGTTGGCCAGTTTCATCGGCAACTGGGTGAAGCCCATCGCCGAGGAGAGAAAGGACGCGCCGGCGATGATGAAGGCGATCATGCAGGCGGTGCGGATCGCCGCGAACAGCGAGTCGAGGAAGATCGCCTTGTCGAAGTGACCGTTGGCGCGAGCGATCAGCATCGACAGTACCACGCCGGACGAGGCCGCCTCGGTGGGTGAGGCGAAGCCGCCGTAGATGCTGCCGAGGATGCCGCCGATCAGGATCAGCAGCGGAATCAACTGCAGGCTGCCGCGCAGCTTTTCGCCGAGGGTGGTGGAGGCCTCGCGCCGACCGGCGCGACCCTGACGCTCGCCGACCAGCAGCGACCAGCCGATCAGGTAGGCCATGAACAGCACGAGCAACAGCAACCCGGGGCCGATGCCGGCGATGAACAGCCGCGAGATCGACTGCTCGGTGACCACGCCGTAGACGATCATCATGATCGACGGCGGAATCAGCAGGCCCAGCGTCGAGGCGCTGGCCAGGGTGCCGATCGCCAGGTTGGGGTCGTAGCCGCGCCGCTCGAGCTCCGGCAGGGTCATCTTGCCGACGGTGGCGCAGGTCGCCGCCGAGGAGCCGCACACCGCGGCGAACAGGCCGCTGCCGATGATGTTGGAGTGAAGCAGGCGGCCGGGCAAACGGTTCAGCCAGGGCGACAGCGCGCGGAACATGTTGTCGGCGAGCCCGGAGCGGAACAGGATCTCGCCCATCCACACGAACATCGGCAGGGCGGTGAGATCCCAGCCGTAGCTGGCGCCCCAGAAGTCGGAGGCGAGGATCGGCCCCGGGGCGAAGCTCGAGAACAGCGACAGGGCGATCCAGCCGGTACCCAGCAGGGCGAAGGCGATCCACACGCCGCCGCCCAGCAGCAGGGCCAGGGTGGCGATCGTGACGAGGCTGAGGGTCAGCACGGCAGCGGTCTCCTCGGTGATGGTTGGCGTTGGCGCGAGTGCTCGGCGAAACGGGGGCTCACTCGCCGCCGGCCTCTTCGTGCTGTTCGGGGGCGATATAACGGCCGGGCGCCGTGACGGCGAAACGCAGGGTCGTGAGCAGGGCCTCGGCCAGCGCCAGGCCGAGCAGCGCCACGCCGACGCCGAGCACGCTCTGCGGAATCCACAGCGGGATGGCGAGCAGCCCCGAGGAGACGTCGCCGTATTCCAGACTTTCGCGGATCAGCGCGATCAATTCCCAGCCGAGCATCAGGGTCAGCGCCAGGGCGACCGTCAGGCAGGCCGCCTCGACCCATACCCGCGCGGCGGCGGGCAGGCGCGAGATCACCAGCGTCACGCGGATATGCGCGTGGTGCACGAAGGTGTAGGCCAGGCCGAGGAAGGTGGCGCCGACCAGCAGGTAGGCGGCGATTTCCGAGACGCCGCTGATCTCCCAGCCCAGCCGGGCGGTGCCGAGCAGCGACAGCAGGCCGTCGAGGCAGCGAAACAGCACCTGCAGCGTGACCAGCCCACAGATCGCGAGCATGCACAGCGCGGCGCCCCAGGCGCCGAGGTCGTAGAGTCGGGCGAGTCGAAAGGTCATGGCGGTATCCAGGCGGCGGGATGCGAGGCCGGGCCGGCGGAGTAGCGCCGGCCCGGAGGCGTCAGTTCTGCGCCTGCTGGCGGGCGCGATAGTCCTCGACCAGCCGCTTGGCCTGGTCACCGGCGCGCTCCTGCCAGCTCTGGAACAGCGTGTCGCCGGCCGCCTGGAGCTGTTTCTCGAGTTCGCCCTGCGGCTCGCTGATGGTGATGCCGTGTTCCTCGAGGGCCTCGGCGCTGGCCGCGCGGTCCGCCTTGCTCATCTGCCAGCCACGGCGCTCGGCCTGCTTGGCGGCATCGAGCACGGCCTTCCGGGACGCCTCGTCGAGATGGTCGAAGGCGCGCTTGTTGACGAACACGATGTTCTTGGGGAACCACAGGTTGGCGTCGCTGAAGTTCGAGACGTAATCCCAGGCGGCCATCGACTTGCCGGTGGAGACCGAGGTGATCATGGCATCGACGCGGCCGGTGCTGAACGCGGTGGGGATGTCGGCCTCTTCGGTCTCGGTGGGGTTGCCGCCGAGATTCTCGACGAAGCGCTGGGTGTTGATGTTGGGGGCCCGCACGCGCAGCCCCTTGAACTGCGAGGCATCGGTCAGCTCGAAGTCGGTGTAGATGCCCTGCGACGGCCAGGGCACGGCGTACAGCGGCATCAGGCCTTCCTTGGCGAACAGCTCGGTGATGATCGGCTTGGAGGCCTGCCACAGGGCGTAGGCGTCTTCATAGCTGTTGGCCAGGCCCGGCAGGGTGTCGACCTCGTAGATCGGCGACTCGTTGGAGAGCGTCGAGAGGAATATCTCCCCGGCCTGGACGGTGCCCCGGCGGACCGACGGCTTGATCTCGGCGTGCGAGATCAGCGAGCCGCCGCTGTGCACGGTGATCGCCAGTTCGCCATCGGTGGCCTTCTCGACGTCCTCGGCGAACTGCTTGGTGTTCTTGGTGTGAAAGCTGGCATCGCCGTAGGGCGTGGCCAGGTTCCACTGCTCGGCGGCCAGGGCGGGGGTGGAGACGGCGGCGGACAGGGCGCCGGCGGCCATCAGCACGGCCAGCGGAGACAGCGAATGACGCATGGCAGAGACCTCGTGTTGTTGTTGAAAAGGTGCCGAGTCATTCTTCCGGCGCCCGCGGCCGAGGGTCAAATCGTTAATTCTTATTCCCAGTATCGGCCCAGGCTTTCACCTGCGGCAGGCTGGCATCGTCGGCATGATTCCGGTCGTAGTCGGCGGCGCATTGTCGCGCCAGATGCGCCACGCTGCGGCTGAAACGGGGGTAGCTCGCCGCCCGCCATACGGTCTCGTAGACCATCGCCGGCAGGGGCCGCGGCAGGGCCAGTCGTGCCAGTTCGCCGCGGCGCACGCTGTCGGCGACGGTGGAAACCGGCAGAACGCCCACGCCGAGCCCTTCGATGCTCATCCGGGCGATGGTCATCAGGGTGCTGGCGCAGTGGATCTTGGGGGCATCCATGCCCTGCTCGGCGAGATAGGCGACCAGTTCGGTATAGGGCCGGGCCTGCTTGGAAAAGGAGATGAACGGCAGGGCGCCCGGCCCCTCGGCGTGCAGGCGCTCGACGTGCTGCGGGGCGACGAACATGCCCATCTCGTAGGTGCACAGCGGCGTTTCCTCCACGGCCAGGCCCGGCGCCACGCCGTCCATGGCGAACAGCATGTCGAGATCGTTGTCGGCAAACCGTTGATGCAGCTGGGGGGAGATGTCGACGGTGAGTTCCAGGGTCAACTGGGGATAGCGCTCGGCGAGACGGCGCATGAAATCGGGAAACCAGCTGTTGGCGATGGTCTCGATGATCCCCAGGCGCAGGGTGCCGGAGAACGCTTCCTCGTTCTGGAACAGGCGCAGGGCTTCCTCGCGGCTTTCCAGCAGGCGTTCGGCATGGGCGAAGAACTCGCGCCCCCGCAACGTGGGCTGGATGGGGCGAGCGCCGCGGTCGAGCAGCGACTCGCCGACCGCCGACTCGAGCCGGTTGATGCGGTCGGAAATCGACGGCTGGGTCAGGTGCAGCCGGGTGGCGACCTTGCGAAACGAGCCCAGCCTGACGACCCAGACGAAGGCCTCGAGTTCCTTGAAGTCGAAGGTCATGGGCCGCTCAGGCCTTCTTGAACAGCTGCGTCTCGCGATCCTTGAAGGCCTTGAATTCCAGGGCGTTGCCGGAGGGGTCGTAGAAGAACATGGTGGCCTGTTCACCGGGCTCGCCCTTGAAGCGCACGTAGGGCTCGATCTCGAAGGCCACGCCGTTCTCGCGCAGCTTGTCGGCCAGTGCCTGCCAGGCGTCCATTTCCAGCACGATACCGAAATGCGGCACCGGCACGCCGTGGCCGTCGACCGGGTTCTTGTGACTGGCGACCGGGGTGTCCCTGAGCGCCGGATTCAGGTGGCAGACGAACTGGTGCCCGTACAGGTCGAAGTCGACCCAGGAATCCGAGGAGCGGCCCTCGGGGCAGCCCATGAAATCGCCGTAGAAGCGGCGGGCCTCGTCGATGTCGCGGACCTGGACGGCGAGATGGAACGGATCGCTGACGGCCATGGTGGAATCCTCTTGCGTGATTATCGTTGGGAGTGATGGCTTAAAGCTCATTTCAAAGCCGGTAGACGGGATGGGCCACCCGACGACAAGGCTTCGCGAGGGCGCTGTAAACCCTTCCTTGGGCGCTACCTTTGCCATCCATGGCAAAGGGCCCTCGCTTCGCCTTGTCCCCGGCACCCGATTTGGAAACTAACTCTTAGGATTCTTCCCCTCGCCGGCGCGCATCGTCAACGCTTTTCGTGGCTCGCCCGGCCATGAAAAGTTCCGTCGATATTGGGCATCACGAAAAACGATTGGACCCGCTTCCTGGCGGTTCCTACAGTGGAAAACCCGGCGTTGCACCGCTTCATGACAACAATGACGAGGAGACTGCATGCCCCTTCCATTACTCAACTGCGACATGGGCGAGAGCTTCGGCAACTGGACGCTGGGGCTCGACGACGAGGTCATGCCGCAGGTCGACTGTGCCAACATCGCCTGCGGTTTTCATGCCTCCGACCCCATGGTCATGCGTCGCACCGTGGCGTTGGCGGTGGCCAGCGGCGTGCGAATCGGCGCGCATCCCGGCTACCCGGACCTGCAGGGCTTCGGTCGGCGCTCGATGGCCTGCTCGCCGGCGGAGGTCGAGGCGATGCTGCTCTATCAGATCGGCGCGCTGGCGGGCATCTGCCGCGCCGAAGGGGGGCGCGTGGCCTACGTCAAACCCCACGGCGCGCTCTACAACGACATGGCCCGCGATAGCGAACTGCTACGCGCCGTGATGCGTGCGGTACGCGCCTTCGATCCGGAACTGCCACTGCTGGTGATGGCCACCGCGGATCCGCGACCGACGCGGGAGCTGGCCGCGGAAATGGGCGTCACCCTGTGGTTCGAGGCCTTCGCCGATCGTGCCTACGACGCGAAGGGGCATCTGGTCTCGCGCCGCGAGCCCGGCGCGGTGCATCACGACCCGGCGACGATCGTCGATCAGGCGGTGCGCCTGGCGCGCGGCGAGGCGCTCGTCGCCAACGACGGCAGCGCCCTGCAACTGATCGCCGATACCCTCTGCGTGCACGGCGACAACGCCGAATCGGTGGCCGCGGTGCGCGCCATTCGCGACGCCTTCCGGGCGCTGGAGCGCGCATGACACCACGACTCGAGACGGTGGGCATGGATGCGTTGATCGTGCGCCTCTTCGACGCCATCGACGAGGCCAACATGCCCTGGCTGACCGCCGCCGACAGCGCCCTGCGCGCGGCCTTCGACGCGGCGCTGATCGATCTGGTGCCCTCCTATACCACCCTGCTGGTGCAGTTCGACGTGGCGCGACTCTCCCACGGCGAGGCGCGCGCCCGGATCCTGGAAGCCCTCGATGGTCTCGAGCCGGCGAGCAGCCAGCAGGGGCAGCGTCACGTCATTCCGGTGTGGTACGACGCCAGCGTCGGCCCCGAGCTTTCGCGGATTGCCGAGCGCCTCGGCGTCGACGAGCAAACCGTGATCGATCGGCACTGTGCCCGCGACTACTGTGTCTTCGCCCTGGGCTTCGCGCCCGGCTACGGCTTCATGGGGCTGGTCGAGGAAGCGCTGGCCACGCCGCGGCTCAAGACGCCGCGCCAGACGGTGGCCGCCGGCAGCGTGGGCATTGCCGACCGGCAGACCGCGATCTATCCGCTGCGCTCGCCGGGCGGCTGGAACATCCTCGGCCGCAGCGCGGTGACGCTGTTCGATCGCGAACGCGACGGCTACAGCCTGCTGCGTCCCGGTGATCGGGTGCGCTTCGAGGCCGTCAGCCGCCAGGCATTCATCGACCAGGGCGGCGACCCAACCCCGCTGGAGGAGCGCCAATGACGCGTGAAACGACTCAGGGGTTGCGCGTCGAGCGGGCCGGCCCCCAGGCGCTGGTTCAGGACGCCGGGCGCTTCGGCGTGCGCCATCTCGGCGTGACCCAGGGCGGGGCGCTGGACTGGGTGTCGATGGGCTGGGCCAACTGGCTGCTCGGCAATCCGCCGGATGCCGCGGCGCTGGAGATCGCCGTCGGCGGGCTGGAACTGCATATCGAGACCAGCGGCCGCCTGGCGCTGGCCGGGGCCGATCTCGACGCCACCCTCGACGGTCATCCGTTGCCGCTCAATGCCGGTTTCGAGGTCGAGGCCGGCCAGCGGCTGGCCTTCGCGCTTCCGGTCAGCGGCCTGCGCGCCTATCTGGCGGTGCCCGGCGGCATCGACGCCGAGCCGGTGCTGGGCAGTGTCGCCAGCGTGGTCCGCGAGGGCCTCGGCGGCCTGGACGGGCGGGGCCGCGCGCTCGAGGCCGGCGACCGCCTGGGCTGGCGCGGTGCCGCGGGGCCCGCGCGCTACCTGCCGCGGGGCGTCGTGCTGCCGCCCTCCGCCGGGACGCATCTGGCGCTGGTGCCGGGCGCGCAGATCGCGCACTTCACCGGCGAGAGCGTCTTCGCCGCCTTCAACAGCGACTGGCAGGTGGACACCCGCGCCGATCGCATGGGGGTCAGACTGACCGGCCCCGAACTGACCTGCCGGCTGACCGGGATGGTCTCGGAAGGCATTCCGCTGGGCGCCGTGCAGGTGCCGGCCGACGGCCAGCCGATCGTGCTGCTCAACGACCGCCAGACGATCGGCGGCTATCCGCGGCTCGGCGCACTGACGCCGCTGGCCTGTGCGCGGCTCGCCCAGTGCGCCCCGGGGGAGACCCTGCGACTGGCGGCGCAGACGCCGGACGCGGCCCGGCGGGCGTATCTGGCGCAATGGGCCCATTGGCAGTAACGTGCCCCGCTATCGGCGGGGAATGAGAATGATTCGTTGACGCAGGCGGCGTTTTCCTCAATGGTGTGCGCCTCACCCGCTATCCATCGAGGTCCGCATGGAGCTGCTGCGCGTCGTCTTCCGCGATCACCGCTGGCCGTTCATCGGGGTCATGCTGCTCAGTCTGGCCAGTGCCGGGCTGGGCATCGGCATCATCGCCTTCATCAACCAGCGGCTGATCGCCAGCACCGATGCCGCGCTTTCCGCGTTGCCCGGTTTCCTGGGGTTGCTGGTGCTGTTGCTGGGGGTGTCGCTCGGCTCCCAGCTGGCGCTCACCACCCTGGGGCACGATTTCGTCTATCGCCTGCGCGGGCGCTTGATCAAGCGCATTCTCGACACCGACGTCGAACGCCTCGAATCGCTGGGCAGCGCCCACCTGCTGGCCAGCCTGTCGAGCGACGTGCGCAACGTCACCGTCGCCTTCGTGCGCCTGCCGGAGCTGGTCCAGGGGGTGATCCTGTCCGTGGCCTCGGTCGTCTATCTCGGCTATCTCTCGAGCGCGATGCTCGCCGTCACCGCGCTGTGGGTGCTCGTGACCCTGCTGGTCGGCTGGTGGATGGTGTCGCGGGTCTACGCCCATCTGCGTCACGTCCGCGACGCCGAGGACCGGCTCTATCAGGACTTCGAGGCGGTGATCGACGGGCGCAAGGAGCTGGCGCTCAACCGCCACCGCGCGCGGCGTCTCTATCATGAGGTCTATGACCTCGACGCCCGGGACTATCGCCACCACGTGATCCGCGCCGACACCTTTCATCTCAGCGCCAACAACTGGGCCAACATCATGATGCTCGGCGCCATCGGGGTGGCCTTCTACCTGGCCAATGGCCTGGGCTGGGCGGACACCACGGTGGCGGCGACCTATGCGCTGACCCTGCTGTTCCTGCGTACGCCGCTGATCCAGGCGGTGGGGGCGCTGCCCACGCTGCTCAGCGCCCAGGTGGCCTTCGACAAGCTCGAGGCGCTGGCGCTCGCCGAGGCGCAGCCGGGCTTCGTGCCCGGCACGGTGAAGGACGACTGGCAGACACTGGAACTGCGCGACGTCACCTATCGCTATCCGAGCCGCGGGGAGACGCCCGGGTTCGAAGTGGGGCCGATCGACCTGACGCTGCGGCGTGGCGAGCAGATCTTCCTGATCGGCGGCAACGGCAGCGGCAAGTCGACCCTGGCGCGATTGTTGACCGGGCTGTATCGGCCGCTGTCCGGCGAGATCCGCATCGACGGCGAGCCGCTCGCGCCCGAGCAGTGGCCGGCCTACCGGCAGTACTTCGCCAGCGTCTTCACCGACTTCCATCTCTTCGATCAATTGCTCGGGCCGGGCGGCGAGGCGGCGGATGCCGCGCTGCTCGATGCCTGGCTGGAACGGCTGGGCATGCGCGAGAAGCTGGAGTTCGTCGACCGGCGGGTGACGTCCACGCAGCTTTCCCAGGGCCAGCGCAAGCGTCTGGCCCTGCTGCTGGCGATCTGCGAGCAGCGCGACGTGCTGCTGCTCGACGAATGGGCCGCCGACCAGGACCCGGTCTTCCGCCGGGTGTTCTATCGCGAGTTGCTGCCGGCGATGCGCGAGCGCGGCCTGACGGTGTTCGCGATCAGCCACGACGACAGCTACTTCGTGCACGCCGACCGGCTGCTGGAGATGCGCGACGGCCGGCTCGCCGAACTCACCGGCGACCAGCGCGAGCGCGCCACTCGCGACGCGGTCTCGCGCATCGAATAGTCGGCGGCCGCGCAGGAAGCCGTGCGGCGAGGACAGGCCGGGAAGCCGGATGACTTTTTCAGTTGTAGTAGCTAATGACAATCCTTATCATTTTCTTCCACAACTAGAAAACATTCAGACGATCATCCGAGGCCTTTCCCATGCCCCCATTCCCGATTCCGGCCGCCAGGCCAGCGCGGCTGCCGCTGGCGGTCCGCCATGCCCTGGGCCTGACGCTGCTGACCCTGCCCGTGGCCACCTTCGCCCAGGACGCGGCGGATGCCGCTGGCGATCCCGACACCATGGTCATCAGCGCCACGGCCCTGAAGGTCGCCACGCCGCTGGTCGAGACACCGCGAGCCCTGTCGTCGGTCGACCGTGACGAACTCGACGAACGCAACGTGCAGCGGCTGGACGAGTCGCTGCGCTACCGCTCCGGCGTCCTGTCGGGCCAGTACGGCGCCGATAACAACACCGACTGGTTCAAGATCCGGGGGTTCGATCAGGCCACCTATCAGGACGGTCTGCGGATCTACCGCACCGGTTACTACCAGTGGCTACCCGAACCCTACGGGCTGGAACGCGTCGACGTCTTCAAGGGACCGGCGTCGATCCTCTATGGTGAAGCGCCCTCCGGCGGGCTGATCAACGCCGTCAGCAAGCGCCCCACCGCCGAGCGCCGCGGCGAGGTCGAGATTCAGGCCGGTAACCGCCACCATCGGCAATTCGCCTTCGATACCTCGGGGCCGGCCACCGAGAGCGGCGATGTGCGCTATCGCCTCGTGGGGCTCTACAAGGAGCGCGACGGCGATCTGGACGGCACCGATAACGAGCGCTACTACATCGCGCCGAGCCTCGAATGGGATATCTCCGATGACACCCGACTGACGGTGCTGACCAGTTTCCAGAAGGACGACGGCGTTCCCGTCAATCCGTTCAAGCTGGCCTACGGCACGCTGGAAGACACGCCCTTCGGCAAGGTCGACCCCCGGACCAACTACGGGGCGCCCGACTACGACAAGGACGAACACACCCAGACGGCGCTCGGCTACGAGTTCGAGCACCGTTTCGATGACACCTGGCAATTCGAGCAGGACTTCCGCTACAGCCATCTGGACCTGGACCTGCGCAGCACCTACATGGACTTCGCCACCGGCGATGGCCGGACGGCGTATCGCGGTCATCTGCAGCGCAAGGGCGATATCGATAGCTTCACCATCGATAACCGCATGGTCGGCAAGTGGTATACCGAGCGCACGGAAAACACCCTGCTGCTGGGGGTGGACTATCAGGACCTGAGCCTGGATGGCCAGGAGTTCGACGATTATGCCTACGACATCGTCGACATCTTCGACCCCCAGGGGGACATCGTCGCCGTTCCCGGCGATCGCTTGACGCGTCGCCAGATCGACAAGGATCAACTGGGTCTCTATGTGCAGGATCAACTGCGCATCGACGATCGCTGGGTGCTGCTGGGCGCCGTTCGCTACGACCACGCGGACGTGCGCAACGTGTCCGAACGCGAAGACACCACGGTCGACGAGACCCAGGCGGCGACCTCCTGGTCCGGCGGCGTGATGTATCTCGGCGCCAACGGCCTCAACCCCTATCTCAGCTATACCGAGTCCTTCCAGCCGGAGGCACAGACCAATACGGCCGGGGCGATCTTCGAGGAGATCAAGGGCAAGCAGTGGGAGCTGGGCGTCAAGTACGCGCCATCGACCTGGGATGGCTATGTGACGGCGGCGGTATTCGACATCGAAGAGTCGAACTCCTTCGCCACGACACCGGCCGGCTACCAGACCCAGGAAGGGGAAAGGACCTCCACCGGCTTCGAAGTGGAGGGCGTGGGGTATCTCACCGATGCGCTCAAGCTGACGGCGGCCTATACCTACACGGATGCGCGTGACGAAGACGATGAGCGTGCCGGGCTGATCCCCCGCCATATGGCGTCCGCGTGGCTGGATTATGACTTCGAGGGCACCGCCCTGAACGGCCTGAAGATCGGTGCGGGCGTTCGTCATGTGGGCGAGTCGATCGATGGCACGTCGCGCGCCACGGTGCCCGACTACACCGTGGGCGACGCCATGGCCAGCTACGCGTTCAACCGCCACTGGACGGCCCAGGTCAATGTCAACAACGTGACCGACGAGGAGTACGTGGCCAGTTGCGACTACTGGTGCTACTACGGCGAGTCGCGCAGCGTGATCGGCAGCCTGAAGTACCGCTGGTAGCGGGCCTTCAGTGACGCCGTGACGGCAAAAAGCCCGGTCGATGACCGGGCTTTTGCGTGGTGCGAGACATCACCGAGACGATCAGTTGTTGCCGTCCATGTTGTCCGCGGCGTCATCCGCGGCCTGCTGGGTTTTCTCGCCGGCCTTGTCGATTGCCTGACCGGCATCCATCAGCAGCTCGGAGGTCGCGGCCTTGGTGTTCTGCCAGGCGCTCTCGGCGGACTGCTTGGTGTTCTGCCAGGCTTTCGCGGTCGCCTGCTTGGTCTGATTCCACCAGTCGTTGGTGTACTCGGGCTGCTGGGTGATCTCCTGTTCGGTCAGGTCGACGTGCACCTTGTACTCGATGTTGTCGAGATCGTCGCCATTCTCGGTCTCGACGGTGAAATGGCCGGTCTGGATGACGTACTGCTTGGAGCCCATGTCGAGCAGGTTGCCGGTGTCGATCACCAGCGCCTGAACCTGCATGTTGTCGTCGAGCAGCACGTCCTCGACGTCGCCGATCTCCTCGGAGGGATTGTCCTTGCCGTAGACCTCGGCGTCGGTCAGCTCGTCGGCGGAGTAGAGGCCCTGCGGGGCCGCCGTGGCCGCGGTGGCCAGGGTCAGACCGCCGGCGAGCAGCGCGGTGAGAATCGCCTTGTCGAGGGGCTTGCGCATAGCCATATCGTTGCTCCTTGTGAAAATTCCGTTTCGTGGATGTCGCCTCGTGTCCTGAGGCGCCGATGCAGCGACCCGCGGTGCGGGAGAGGCGTCCCGGAAGCGGCCGGCCCTGGCCGCTTCCGGAATGGCGTAACGTTGCCTCACATTCTGCTACGTCGTCTTTCTCAACATAGGGGTTGGCGCAGATATTTCAACCGCTTGGCGACGATTCGTCGATGTGGGTGGTTCACAGCAACAGGCCCTGGGCGTCGAGCGCCGCGACACCGCCGAGTTCGATGGCCAGGTCGGCGACCCCGTCGCCGTTGACGTCGCCGTGCAGGGTGTCCTCGTCCAGGCGGAGTTCGCCGGCACGACCGGTGAATCCCGCCTTGTCGCGCCAGACGAAGGCCTGATCGCCGTCGCGGGTCAGGTCGGCATCGATGCCCGACAGGTCGATGACGTCGCCCTCGTCCAGGGAGAAGCCCTCGATGCGTGCCGGGGCTTCGGGACCGGCGGCCTGCAGCGTGCGGAACACGAAGATGTCCGCGCCGTCACCACCGGTGTGGACGACGGGCCCGGAAACCCCACCCGGGGACACCTCGCCCTCGACATCCAGGTTGGCGAGCGGCGTCTTGTCCGCGTCATAGGTCTTGTAGGCGAAGCGCCAGGTCTCGCCGGGGGCCAGGCTCAGCGGCTGGTCGTCGCCGATCACGTAGTGGCCGGCCGCGTCGTCGGCGACGATCTCGGCGTTCCACAGGCTGCTGAGGCCGGAAGGCAGGTCGAAGGCCAGGGTGACGTCGTCGAGGGTCGCCGCGGAGGTGTTCTCGACGAACACCTCGCCGACATAGCCGCTGCTCCATTCGCTCTTGATATGCGTGGTGATGCTCGTCACGGCATCGGCGTCGAGGGCGTCGCCCGGGTTGGCGTCGGTGGCGAAGAGGCCCTCCGTTTCCAGCGTGGCCGACCGGCCGTTGAGGGTCAGCGCCTCGGGCAGCAGGGATTCCGCGGCATAGGCCTTGAACGAGAAGGTGATGCTCTCGCCGGGCGCCATGACCGTGGTGGCGCCCTCGTAAGCGACGGTATAGCGGCCATCATCGGCGCTCACCAGGCTGGCGTTGTAAAGCTGATCCAGGTCGGTATCCAGGTCGAAGGCGATCGTCGGATCGACGAGGTCCTCGTCGCCATGGTTGGTCACCGTCACGCGCATGACGTAGCCGGTCGACCAGCGATGGACCGGGGTCAGTTCATAGCCGAGGGCGCCGGCATCGTCGCCATCCGCCGGCGGGGCCGGGATCTCGATAGTGTCGTCGGGCGCCGGGGCGTCAAGCGGCGGCTCGACGGGAACCTCGGGCGTGGCATCGGGGCCCGGTTGCTCGTCATGGACGGGCATGGGGGCGGGCTGGGCATCGCCGTCGCCGAGAATCGCTTCCGGGGAGGGCGTGACGAAGGCCTCGCCCTGGCGGACCTCGCCGGTACGCAGGTCGAGTACCTTGCCGTCGGCGAAGTAGGCCGCTTCCATGTCGATCAGCGTGTCGTCCGTGCCGGTGCCGTCCACGCGCCAGTGGCCCGCGGCATTGCGCTCGAGGGTGTAGGTCGCCAGGGCCTCACCGAAGAGTGCGATATCGAATCCCTCGCCACCGTCGAGAAGGTTGTCGCCCCAGCCGTCGCCGCCGCGCAGGATGTCGTCACCGGCGCCGCCATGGAGGCGGTCGTCGCCCAGCCCGCCGTCCAGATAGACGCCGTCGTCGGAGCCGTGGATCACGTCGTCGCGCCGTGAACCGATCAGGTAGTCGAAGGTGACCCGGTTGGTTGACATGTCGGTAATGGCGCCGAAGCTTTCACCGCCCGAGTTGGTCCACAGCGAGGTCGACATGCCGTCGTTGGCCTCGGTACGGATCGAGCGTTCGACGTGAACCGTGTTGTGGTGATCCCGCCCGCCGTGGAAGTTGATGTCCCGGTCGGTCGACGAGACGTGAACGTCGTTGCCGACCGAGGAGCGCCAGGAGGCGAACAGCACGCTGTGGCGCATGCCCGAGTCTTCCAGGTGGGTCAGGGTGCCGTCGTACATCTCGCGCAGTTCGTAGGCATAGCCGATGCCGCCGCTGCCCTTGTTGAAACTGCCGTGGGCGCCCAGTGCCTCGGCCTCGAGGTCGAGCGAACGGGCGAATTCGAAAGCGGTGCCCGGCCCGTTGATCACCTGGATGTCGTCGAGGCGGGCATCGGTCGTGGCGTCGAACTTGACGGCCTGGTAATCCTTGAAATCCGACAGGGTGTTGGCGAACTTGCCCGGGTCGGGCTCGCCCAGTTCATAGCCGATCGAGAAGCCTGACAGGGACACCTTGTCGAGGGCATCCATCTTCTCGATCCTGGCCTCGCCGCCCGCGAAGGTGAAGTGAACGCCACGGTCCAGGGTGACCTGATCGCCGTCGACGGCCACGACCTTCGCCATGCTGGTGCGTAGCGGGGCGTTGTACTTCTGCCAGGAGTCGTCGCCGATCTCGGCGAAGTACTCGGCGGTGTTGTCCTGCCAGAGACGCACCGTGTCGCCGACGGTCAGGCCGTGATCGGCGGCGAGATCGAGGGTCCGGCTGCCCTCGACGGCATCGCTTTCCAGTTGGCCGGCGAAGCGGGTGTTGCCGCCCGCGACGAGAATGCCGGTGTCGGCATCGTTGTCGAGCGCCTCGTCGGTGAAGACGATGCGGGTCGCGTCGGAGCCGGCACCGGCCAGGGTGATGTCGGAACGCGAGACGGTGATCGAATCGTCGAAGCGATAGGTTCCCGCGCCCAGATGGATAGTGGCACCCTCCGGCGACTGGTCGATCAGCGCCTGCAACTGCGCGGCGGTGATGTCGGCATCGACCGTGATGTCGTCGGCGAGGGTATCGCCGCCCCCCGAGATGAGATCGCCGATGGCATCGATGAGATCGCCGATGTCCGAGAAGAGGCCGCCGTCGTCCTCCGAAGTCGGTTCCTCGACCGGCTCGGGGCGGGCGACCGCGTCATCGTCGGTGGTGGTCAGCGCATGACCGTTGAGGGTGAAACCGTCGGGTCGTTGCGGAGCATCGCTGGCGACCTTGAACTTGAAGCGAACCGTATCCCCCGGCGCGATGGTGCTGTCGCTGCCGGTTTCACCGATCAGGTAGCGATCGGCATCGTGCGAGGCGATCGAGGCGCTCCAGATATCGGTGATGGTGCCGGGCAGATCGAAGCCCAGGCGGTAATCCTCGATGGGGCTGTCGCCGTTGTTGGTGACGAAGATTTCCATGACGGCGCCAGTGCTCCACTGACTGTGGGTCTTTACGTCGATCGATGCATTCATGATGACCACCTGAAGAAGACATGACTCACCTGGCATCGCTCGCACCGAAAGGGGCGGGCAATGTCCTCGCTTGGGTTATCGAGAGGCGCTACCGCAAGAGGCCGGAGACGGCGAAGAGAGAGCGGCAGAGGGGCAGTCAGTCGCCCAGTGGAACTTCCATGGAATGCATACCTCGCAACCGAAAAAGACTATCGGCGTTCATTAGAGAAGCTTTAATGAAGAAAATTATCCCTATTTGTCAACTTGTAGGGATTTGTCAGTCACGGGTAACCGGCAGGGGCGTTAGAACGCCTTTCACAACCGGTAGACGAAGTAGGCTTCTCCGGTGGCAGGGCGTCGCGAGGGCGCTGTAAACCCCTCCCTGGGCGCTACCTTTGCCATCCATGGCAAAGGACCCTCGCTTTGCCCTGCCCCCGGCGCCCATCATCAGAGGATTTGGAAATGCGTTCTTAGTCGCGTGGGAGGAGAGGCGGCAGCGAGATGGTGGGAGCCTAGAGCTTTCGCAGCCCCCACAGGAAATACGCCCCACCCACCAGCGAGGCGACCAGCCCGGCGGGAATCTCCTGGGGGAACAGCCACTGGCGCCCCAGCCAGTCGGCGACGACCATCAGCAGGGCACCGACCAGCGCCGCGCCGAGCAGGTGGTCGCGGGCCCGCGAGAAGCCCAGCAGACGCGCCAGGTGGGGGGCCAGCAGGCCGACGAACGACAACGGGCCGACCACCAGGGTGGCGCAGGCGGTGAGCAGGGCGACCAGCCCCAGCAGCGCCAGCCGGGCGCGGCCGACCGGCAGGCCCAGTGCCTGGGCGGTGGAGGCCCCCAGCGGCAGCAGGTCCAGCCAGCGGGCGAAGGGCGCCGTCGCGGCGGCGAGAAGCAGCGCCAGGACGACCACGGCGAGCGCCGAACCCGGGCCGACGTAGTAGGTCGAGCCCGACATCCAGGCGATCACCTGCTGACCGCGCGGGTCGCCGCCGGCCAGGACGAAGCTGCGCACGGCCTCGAACAGGGCGGTGACGGCGACGCCGGTGAGCAGCAGCGGCTCGGGCCGAAAGCCGTGGCGGCGGTTGAGCGCCAGCAGTATCAGCAGGGTGACCAGTGCCGCCAGGGTGCCCACCGCGAGCAGGCCGAGCGGGCCCATCGGCGGCAGCAGGTAGATCGCCAGGATCAGTCCGATCGCGGTACCGCCGCTGATGCCCAGGACCTCGGGGCTGGCCATGGGGTTGCCGGTCAGCCGCTGGATCAGCGTGCCGGCCAGCGCCAGCAGCACCCCGGCGCCCGCGGCGGCGAGGACCCGGGGCGCGCGCCAGGCCAGGGCCGGCGCCTCGCCGGGCAGGCTGAATTGCCAGCCGTCGGCACCCTGGCCGAGGCACAGCGCGACGACGCCGGCGAGCAGCAGCGCCACGCCGAGCAGCCCCGCCCGGCGAACGGGCGCGGGATGACGCCGCACGGGGGCGCCGGTCGAGACCGCCGGGCGCTGCCCGCTCAGGCGCAGGCGCGGCAGCAGCCACAGCAACAGCGGGGCGCCCAGCGCGGCGGTGGTCGCGCCGGTGGGGATCAGGGTCGGCAGCGCGCCGGAGACACGTTGCAGCAGCAGGTCGGTGGCGGTGAGCAGCAAGGCGCCGAGCAGCGTCGCCCACAGCAGCCGCGCGCCGAGGCGGCGTGCCCCGAGCAGGCGCACGATGGCCGGCGCGGCCAGGCCGATGAAGCCGACCACGCCGAGCACGCTGACCACACAGCCGGTGACGAACACCGCCAGGCCCAGCCCGGCCAGGCGCAACTGCTTGAGCGAGACACCCAGGCTCCTGGCGTTGGCATCGTCGAGTTCGAGCAGGCTCAGCGGGCGCAGCAGGGCGGCGGCCAGGGCGGCGGCGATCGCCAGTCGCGGCAGCAGATAGACCACGCCGTTCCAGTCGGTCTGCGCCAGCGAACCGGCGCCCCAGATCATCAGCCCCTTGAGGGCCTCCTGGTGGAACAGCAGCAGCACCATGGCCAGCGCGCCGCAGTAGAGATTGACCACCAGCCCGGCGAGCACCACCACCATTGGCGCCAGGCCGCGTCGCCAGGCCAGCGCGAACACCAGCCCCATGGCCAGCCCGCCGCCGGCGAGCGCCACCCATTCGCGGCCGCCGACGAGCAACCCCGGGGCCAGCAGCGTGGCGGCGAGCAGGGCCAGGTTGGCGCCGCTGGCCACGCCCAGGGTGGTGGGCGCGGCCAGCGGGTTGCGCAGCACCTGCTGCATCAATACCCCGGCCAGTGCCAGCCCGCCGCCGCCGAGCAGCGCCATGGCGAGCCGCGGCCACCAGCTGAAATGGGCGACCCACTGGGCCTCCCGGCCGGCTTGCGGGGCGACGAGCCCCTGCCAGGCGGCGTCCAGGCCGATCCCGTCGTGCAGCGTCAGACCGGCCAGCGCCAGGGTCAGCAGGGCGAGCAGCAGGCAGGCGCGCGCGGGCGTCAGCCGGGGGTGGAGAGGCGAGCGGGCGGCGATCACTTTCATGAGTCGCGGCTCCGTGATGCCTCGAGCGCCGGGACGAGCTGTTCGGCGAAACGCTCGGCCGAGGGCAGGCCGCCGAAGCTCCACACCGGCGGCAGGTGCAACACCCGACCCTCCCGGACCGCGGCGAGATGCTGCCAGAGGCCGTTATCGGCCAGCGCCTGCTCGACCCCCACCGGCAGCGGATCGACGACGACCAGTTGGGCGTCGATGCCGGCGAGCGCCTCCAGCCCGACCAGCGAGAACCCCCAGGCGTTGGTGGTGCCCTGCCAGGCGTTGTCGAGGCCGAGGCGCTCGGCGACCGCCTGATAGAGCGAATGCTCGCCGAACACCCGCACGTGGCGGGCGTCCATGAACTGCACCATGAGCAGCGGCCGTTCCCCCTCGGGCAGCCGCTCGCGCAGATCGGCGATGCGTGCCTCGGTGGTCGCGATCAGCCGTTCGGCGGCCTCGGGTCTGCCGCCGAGCCGGGCCAGCTTGCGGGTGGCCGCCAGCAGGTCGGGCCATAGCGCGTCGCTGCCGGCGTAGAGGCTCACCGTGGTGACCGGGGCGATGTGCGAGAGGCGTGGCTCGAGGCTGGCGAACATCGGCGAGATCAGGATGCGGTCGGGGTCGAGATCGGCGAGCAGCTCCAGGTTGGGCTGAACGCGCAGGCCCAGATCGACCACCGTGTCGGGCAGTGACGGCTCGGCGACCCAATCGCGGTAGGCCGCCGTCTGGGCGACCCCCTGTGGCGGCATGCCGAGTGCCGTCAGCGTTTCGGCGATGGTCCAGTCGAGGGTCACCAGGCGCGGCGCGGCGGCCGCCGGCCCCGCCAGCAGGAGCGTCAGGACCATGAGCCCGACGAACCACCGGCAGTGATCCCATGAATGTCGTGGTCGGGGCGGCGAGGAGCGGTAAGCGAGACGGCCGACGGGCAGTCCGGGCCCACGGGTAAGCGCGTTGACCATCAATTCAGCACGGCGATCGGATGATCCCCGCCGGGGTGCGTCATCACGTGCATGGGGATGCCGTAGATCGCTTCCAGGGTGGTGTCGCGCATCAGGGTGTCGGGCGCGCCTTCGGCAAGCAGCCGCCCGCTGTGCAGTGCCACCAGATGGTCGCAGTAGCGTGCCGCCATGTTGACGTCGTGGAGCACCACGATCACCCCCAGGTTCAGCTCGTGACAGAGCCGGCGGATCAGTGCCAGCACCTCCACCTGGTGGGCGATGTCGAGCGCCGCCAGCGGCTCGTCGAGCAACAGGAAGCGGCTTTCCTGGGCGAGCAGCATGGCCAGCCACACGCGCTGGCGCTCGCCGCCGGAGAGGGTGTCCACCAGACGGTCGGCGAAGGCCTGGGTATGGGTGAGTTCGATGGCGCGCTCGACCTGTTGGCGGTCGGCGTCGCTGGTGCGGCCGAGCAGGCCCTGCCAGGGATAACGCCCGAAGCCCACCAGTTCACGGCCGGTCAGCGCCTCGGCGCCGGGCAACTGCTGTGGCAGGTAGGCGACCTGGCGGGCGAATTCGCGATTGCCCCAGGCGTCCAGCGGCCGACCGTCGAACTGGATATCGCCATCGCTCGGCGCCTGCTGGCGCGCCAGCAGCTTGAGCAGCGTCGACTTGCCGGATCCGTTGTGGCCGATCAGGCCATAGACACGACCTTCCTGAAAGGTGAGGTCGGTCGGCTCGAGCAGGCGTTTGCCGTTGACCGAGAAACTGGCGGCGTTGACGTCGAACATGGCGGTATTCCCCGCGGGGCTGGCAGGTCGAGACGCAATCCTAATAGAAATACGAATGCGTATCAAAAAGTGCCGAATCCGAACGTCCGGCCCGCGGGGTGGGCCGGACGGCATCGGTTGGGGCTCAAGCCATTCCTAGAAGCGATAGCTCAAGGTGGCGCGCACATTGCGTTCGGCACCGAAGTAGCAGTATTCCAGCGAGTTGCACGAGGCGATGTATTCCTCGTCGAGCAGGTTGCCGACGTTGAGACGCGCCTTGACGCCCTGGAGACCGACCCGGCTCAGGTCGTAACCCAGCGTGGCGTCGACCAGGGTGTAGTCGGGGACCTGCTCGGTATTGGCGCGATCGGCCTGGATGTCGGCGTAGTAGCGCACCCCGAGCCCGGCATCCAGGCCGTCGAGCGCACCCTGGTCGAAGCGGTAGTTGCCCCACACGCTGGCCTGGTGGCGCGGCGCGTAGATCGCCTGGTTGCCTTGCTCGCCCGGCACGTCGCTCCTGGCGTAGCTGATGTCGGTGTAGCTGTAGCCCGCCTGCAGGCGGAAGTTGTCGGTGACGTGGGTGCGGGCCTGGAGCTCGACGCCCCGGGACTCGATCTCGCCGACGGAGCGATACGGATCGGTGGGCTGCTCCTTGGTCGCGACGTTTTCCTGGTCGATGCGGAACAGGGCGATGCTGTAGCGGTCCCGGGTGCCGGGGGGCTGGTACTTCATCCCGGTCTCCCACTGCTCGCCCTCCATGGGCTCCAGCAAATCGCCGTCGGCGTCGACGAAGCTGGTCGGCGTGAAGGCGGTGTTGTAGCTCAGGTAGGGCGCGACGCCGTTGTCGAACAGGTAGAGCATCCCGGCACGACCGCTGAACTGGGTATCGTCCAGGGTACTGTCGTTGCCGGTGAGGTGATCGGTGTTCTCGATGTCGACCCAGTCATAGCGACCGCCCAGGGTGAGGCGCCACCGATCGATCGCCATCTGGTCCTGCAGGTAGACCCCGGTCTGGGTCAGCGCGTGGCGTTCGTCGTTGGTGACACCGATCTCCCCGATCGGCTCGGCGCCGTGGTGGGGGTCGAACGGGTCGATGGCCGGAAAGGAACCTGAGGTCCATACCACGTCGTTCTTGCGGTGCTGGTAATCCAGGCCGGCCAGCACGGTATGCTCGATGCCGCCGCCGCGGAAATCGGCTTCCAGCTGGTTGTCCACCGTCCAGGCCTGCAGTGATTCGCGACCGCCGGAGTAGTAGCGTCTCAGCTCGTTCGACTCGCCGATCCAGCCGTACTGGTAGACCTGATTCAGTTCCACGTCGGCATTCAGGTAACGCAGTTTCTGACGCGCGGTCAGGCTGTCATTGAAGCGATGCTCGAGGTCGTAGCCGACCATGCGCTGGTAGCGCTCGAAGGTGTCGTAGTCGTCCTCGCCGTCGAAGAAGGTGTTGTCGATCTTGCGACCGTTGTGGGAGACCGCCGAGCCCTCGTAGGGCACGCCGGAGTGATAGCCGCCCTCCGGGTCCTTCTGCAGGTAGGCCATCAGGGTCAGGCTGGTGTCGTCGGTGGCGTCCCAGGTGATCGAGGGCGCGATAGCGTAGCGCTTTTCCTCGATGGGGCCGAACTGGGTGTCGGCCCGGCTGGCCTGGCCGACCAGCCGGTAGGCCACCCGGCGTTCGTCGTCGAGCGGGCCCGAGACATCGAAGCCGGCGCTGCGCTGGGCGTTGTCGCCGATCGAGAAGCGCAGCTCGCGGTGGTCCTCGAACAGCGGCTTCTTGCTGGTCAGCGCGACCAGGCCGCCGGGCGAGGAGCGGCCATAGAGCACCGAGGCCGGTCCCTTGACGATCTCGACGTTCTCCAGGAAGTAGGGATCGATCACCATCGAGCTGTAGCCGTTGGCGTCGCCCATCACCTTCAGGCCATCGAGGTAGGTGTTGCTCAGGCTGCCGTCCGAGAAGCCGCGCATCACCAGGTAGTCGTAGCGGTTGGAGGCACCGACCTGGTTGGTGTAGACCCCGGGGGTGTACTGCGTCGCCTCGCGCAGCGTGCGCACGCCGCGTTCGTCCATTTCCTCGCGACCGACGTTGGACACCGATTGCGGCGTCTCGAGTGCCGGGGTCTCGGTCTTGGTCGCCGCCTGGCCGGTGACGGTGACGGTATCGAGCGTCGCGGCATCGCCGTCGGGGGATTGCGCGGCGGCGGTGAGCGGCAGCAGCGATGCACCGAGCAGCCAGGCGGTGGTCGGTCGGCGGAAGCGATGGCCCTGCATGAAGACTCCTTGTGTCGGATGCCGGTTATTCTGTTATTGAGAATTATTCACTGTTGAGATCCGCTTCGCCTATGCCGGGCGCCGAACCGGCTATGCCGGATGCCGGTATCGGCTGGACACGGGAGCTTTCGGGGATGCCGGGTGTCGCGGGGCAACATCATGGGGCTTCAGGGTGGCGGGAGTTTCAGCCGATCTCGCTGGGCGAGACCCCATAGCGCTGGCGGAAGGCGGTGGCGAAGTTGGTGGCATGACGATAACCGACCTGAAGGGCGACCTGCTGGACGCTCAGACCCGCGCGCAGCTGGCGGTGGGCCAGTGCCAGGCGGCATTCGCGCAGGTAAGCGAAGACCGAGCGGCCATAGGCCAGGCGAAACTTCTCGCGCAGGGTGCTGGGGCTCATGCAGGCCAGTTCGGCCAGCGAGGCCAGGGAGTGCGGCTGGCCCGGCTGGGCCTCGAGCCGTTGGCGCACGCGATCGAGCAGGCGCCGATCGCGCCAGGGCAGGAGCGCCGGCGATTCAGTGGCTCGCGGCCACTGGGAGACGCCGCAGGCGAGCAGTTGCAGGGCGAGGCCTTCCGACAGCAGGGTCCCGGCGTCGCCCGGCGGCGGGGCGTCGAGCCAGTCGCCCAGCGATCGATGCAGCCCGGCGGGAATCGACAGCCGCCACATGCCGGTCGCCGGCGCCTCGAACGGTGCCCGGGCCAGCGCCGCCAGGCGCGGGTCGCCGGCGAGCGCGTCCGCCGTGAGCGTCAGGTTGACGGCGCGCACCCGGGGTTGGGCGACGTGCCGGGCACGCAGCGCCTGATCACGGCCGTAGGCCAGTACCAGCCCGTCGCCGGCACTGATCGCTTGGCGGTGTTCATCCAGGGCCAGCTCGGCCCGACCTTCCAGCATCACGATGATCGACAGGTGCGCCGGCGCGTCCCGCCGGGCATGGGTCTCGTAGGTGCGATGCACGACCAGATCGGAGCCGACCAGTTGGCAGCCGCGTCCGGGGCGATGCTCGTCGACCCGGCCTTCGGCGATCGTCAGTTCGTCACCGCACCGATCGTCCGGAGCCACGGGAAAGCGGTGCGTCAGGTGATAACGCCGCTCGTAGGCGGTGAAATCGGCAATCGTCAGCCGCCGGGGTGTGGGCGTCGCGGCGTGAGTGGCGGTCGCGGGGGATGACATGGGTTCGACGATCTCCTGTCGCCATGGCCGTGCCGCGCCATCAGCGGGCGCGCACGTCTCGGGACACGGGAATGGTCTGAGAATGATAATCGTTTGTTGGAGGAGCGCCAATAGCGCCACCGCTCGTGCCATGCTCGCCGGCAGGGGCGCGGCGTCAGGCGGGGATGGTGATCAGGCTGAGCAGGTGATCGCCGAGCCGGCCGACCTGCCCGGTCAGGTACGTTCCCGCCGGCCAGTCCGGCGAGAGCGAGGCGAGCAATTCCAGCGTCGCCGTGGTCATCGCCTCGTCACGCGCGACGAGCCGGGCATCCTGGAAGTAGAAGCGCACGCCCACCAGCGGAAACAGCGCCTTGAACAGGCTTTCCTTGAGCGAGAAGACCTGGGTGACGAAGATGCCACGATCCGCCGGGTCCATGGCGGTCAATCGTTCCCTTTCCCCGGGGGTGAGGATCTGCGCGGCCAGCCGCTCGGCCCGCTCGGGATTCATGGGCAGCTCGGCGTCCAGGCCGAGGCCGCGCCAGGCAGAGCGCCTGGCGACGATGCTGGCGGCCAGGTCGCCGCTGTGGGTGATCGAACCGACCACGCCCGCCGGCCACGCGGGCGCCCGGCTGGGCGTGCTGCCGGGGACCGTGGCACGTCCGGTCAGCCGGTGCAGCGCGGCGTGGGCGCACAGCCGCCCGGCGAGGTATTCCAGCTGGCGCTTGGGAGCCGCGCCACGCACGCTGTCGGGTGGCTCGACCGGCCCGCCGGCCCAGGGCTCGGGCATGAAGCGCTCGCGCTGAAAGCGCAGCCCCATCCAGTGGGCCCCCGCGAGCGGCTGTGGCCATGGCCAGTCGGGTAGCCAGGGCCCGCAGCAGCCGGGCAGGGGCGTGTTGGTGTCGGCCATGCGACGTCGTCAGCGATCGATCAGGGTGGCGTCGAGGCGGATCGGCACCTCGTCGCCGATCTGCTCGTAACCCAGCAACATCAGGACCGAACGCGCATTCTGGTCGCTCATCAGCGCCTGGCCGTCGAGCACCACCCGCTGCGCGTTCTCGACGTGGATGGTGTCCGTCGACTCACGGGTGAAGCGCATCTCCAGCGGCTCCTGACGGTTCCCCTTGTCGCTCTGCACGCGCAGCATCAGGGTCTCGGTCAGCGATTCCCCCACGCCCAGCGCATCGAGCCGCGACGGCGGAAACTGCGTGACCACCGTGGCCAGCGGGGTGTCCGCCAGGCCCGAGAGCCAGGTGGGCAACTGACCCAGCTTGTCCATCACGTCGGTCTGGTTGAGACGCAGCGGCAGGCGCAGGGTGCCCTCGCCGCTCAGGTCGCCCTGCAGACGGCGAACCCGGTGGGTATGCGGCACCGGACCGCTGGGGGTGATCTCGACGATGGTGGCGGTGACCTGGGACTGATCCGGTGCCAGTTGCCAGGCCGCCTGGGCGGGCAGCGCGGCCAGCAGCAGGCCGGCCAATCCGGCCGCCGCCAGGCAGCGGCGTGAAAGCGCAGAACGCGCGTGAGCGAAGCGGACATCCATGCCGATTCCTCCCTGGAAGGGTACGCAGCGAGAATACCAGCCGGCTGCTGGTCTCAGCCATTGGCATTCGCTATCATACCGCCCGCGTTGCACGGGCCTATAGCTCAGCGGTTAGAGCAGGGGACTCATAATCCCTTGGTCGCAGGTTCGAATCCTGCTGGGCCCACCACTCGTCTCCTGATTAATCATCTTGCTTACTGCCTTGATAGGCCCTATAGCATAGGCTTGGTGAGCAGCGAATACGGTTAGTTTGACCAATCTTTTCAGTGTGCCCTTTGGAGTGATGCGACGGTGCCCCCATTGGTAGAAATGTCGCGTCTACGTGTTGCCGAACGAGTTTCACACGGTGGCCATGATATACCGCTGAAAGATATTCAACGTCGATTCCCACGCAGTTTGAATAATCTTTTAACGCTGTATGCTCCCCTGGTCAGCCGTACACGGTGCTTTATGAACGGCGGGGGCACACTGGAACCTGTGTTCGAACAGTGCGGTGCAGATCGGCATATTCTTGATGACAGGTTGTTTGATGTTCTCGTCCAGGAGGCAATCCATGAATCCGCTCACACCTGATACCCAGGAAATGCTGGATAGTCTGCGCGCCACCGTGGCTGAGACTCTTGATCGCAAGCGTCGACTTGGCCACTACGTTGTTATTTGGCAGGACGATAAGCCTTTACTGGTTGGCGAGGATGCCCCTGATCAAGCTGATGACCAGGCACACGACGAGCAACTGCCTATGTCGCGCTAGACATGCGATACGGCTAGGAATTCATCGGTCTGCGCTTTCTGGAATCCCTGGGGCATCAGCCCCGGAAGGGTGAAGGCGTATCCAACCTCGGCTATGACCTCATCGAAGGGGACTGCCTGACCCAGGTGAAGGCGATCACTCACGAGAATCAGCGTGGTCGCAGCGTGCGCCTGACACCTGGCTGGACTCAGCTCCTGCTGATCGAGCTGGGTGAGCACTACCGGCCCGAGCGTATCGGCTGCATCACCCTCGAGCAGCATCGCCAGGCCATGGCGGCGGGCTTCGCCCGCACCGAGACGCCACCAGCGGGCTCTGGAAATGGCAAACTGGTCGGCTCGCTTAGGGCTCTAGCAACGCTGATGACGCGCGCCGAGGTTTAATTTTTTCGATAAAAGCGGCAATAGATGGCGATTTCATGATTGAAGATAAACCGCTGTGGTTTATTCTTCACACTGAAGACGGAATTTAAGGCCGCTTTTTGACGTGAAAATAAACCAGCTGCTGCACAAGATCCCGTATGGCGCCGTGGTGACGACCACCTGGCTGGCATCACACGGCGTCACCTCAGATCAGGCGCGTAAGCTGGCCGGCAGTGGCTGGCTGCAACGCGTGGGGCACGGCGCCTACTGCCAAGCGGGGGAGCCTCTTACCTGGGAGAGCGCTGTCTTCGCCCTGCAGACGAGCGACGACACGGAGATGCCACCGCTTTGGCCGGGTGGTCAGACGGCCCTGGCACTGCATGGCTTTGCCCACTATCTGCCCATGGGGGAGAGCACAACGCACCTGTATGGCAAGGAAGCCGTTCGGCTGCCCCGATGGTTGAGTGATGCCGATTGGGTAGGGCGGATGGTGCTTCACTCTGAAAAGGGTCTGCCAGTGCAGCTTCCCGGTAGCTTCACTGACTACGCGCCGGATAGCAGGGCCTTCAGCTTGCTGATATCGACCCCAGAGCGAGCGGTCCTGGAGTGGATCGCTGTGACGCCGAATGCGCTGCTATTCGGCAGCGAGCTGGTGGATACCTTCAGCGGGCTCAATACGCTGCGCCCGCGCCGGCTGCAGGCATTGCTGGAGGGGTGCCGTTCGGTGAGAACCAAGCGGGCCTTTCTGGTGCTGGCTCGCCACGCCGGGCATGCCTGGTACGGTCGTCTGGAACCACGTCGACTGGACCTCGGCAAAGGAAAGCGGCAGCTCTGCCAGGGCGGCAAGCTGGACAGGGAATTTCACGTGACGGTGCCGGAGGCGTTCTTGCATGCCGATTGAAGCTCGCTACCACGAACAGGTCAGTCTGCTGGTCTCACTGCTGCCTTTTCTCAATGACGAGCCGTGCTTTGCTCTCAAGGGGGGCACGGCCATCAACCTCTTCGTTCAGGCATTACCTCGCCTATCGGTCGATATCGACCTGGCCTACTTGCCGCTGGGCCCCGTGACGAGGCACTGCGACGCTGTCGCGAGGCGCTGCAGCGACTGGCAGGGACTTTTAGCGCCCGACTGCCAGGCGTGCGAGCCGAGCTTCAGGATAATCGCCGAGATGAGCTGAGGATCCTGGTGCGCCGAGGGCGTAGCCAGGTGAAGGTGGAGGTATCGCCGGTGCTGCGTGGCACTCTGCACCCGCCGCAGGAGCGCGATGTCGTGGAAGCCGTGGAGGACGAGTACGGCTTTGCTGCGGTGCAGGTGGTGTCACTGCCGGACCTGTATGGCGGCAAGATCTGCGCCGCGCTGGATCGCCAGCACCCCCGGGACCTTTTCGATGTGAAGCTGCTTCTGAACCAGGGCGGCCTCGATCGAAGCGTATTCGAAGGCTTCCTGGTCTATCTGCTGGGGCATCCCAGGCCCTTGAGCGAAGTGATCAACCCTCGGCTGAAACCGTTGGACGACGTCTACCGACAGGAATTTGTCGGGATGGCCAGGATTGATCTTCCTTTGCAGGAGCTGGAGAGCGTCCGTGATGAGCTGCTGTCGCGGCTGGGGCAGCTGATGACGGATGAAGATGTTCGCTTTCTGCTGGCCTTCAAGCAGGTGGCGCCTGACTGGGCGCTGCTTCCGCTGCCGGACGTCGATCGGCTGCCTGCCGTGCGCTGGAAGCTCGCCAACATTAATAAGATGCATTCGGACAAGCACCGTCAATCACTGGAGCTATTGGAGCAGGCCTTGGGCAGGCTTCGCCAATGATGCGGCGTACACTAGCGGTTTAATGGCCTAAGTAGACTTCTCCTCATATCCTTTAAACGCTAGGCTGTTACGCATAATTACGCTACGCGCAGGGGATGATATGGCAACAGCAGGGAAGCTCTGTTCCAGTGGAACATCACCAAGGCCATGTCTGCCGGCGGCTGGGAGTACGTCAGCGAGCTGGAGTTGACCCATTACCGCCTGACCAAGCGTGAGGAGAAGCGCCTGCGCCTGGAGGAGGCCGAGGGCGACTACGGCCTTACCCCTGTCAGTGAGGTGGGATCCGGCAAGCCCCACGACCCCGAGAAGCAGCGCCTGGCCGAGATCATCGACCGGCTAAACGATCTCTACGGCGCCGAGGTCAGCGACGACGACAATCTGCACTTCGCCCGCGACTGATCTTGCCCAGCAGCAGTGGACACCCCGTTAAGGCAGTACACTGAGACGAGGTGACCCATGGCAAGGCAAGCAGCTTCGATGAAGAAGACCCGTACCCGCTACTCCCAGGACTACAAGGCCGAGGCGCGAGGCGCTGGCACTCGCCGACCGTGTTGGCATTAGTGCCGCCGCCCGAGAGCTTGGCCTTCAGTCCAGCCAGCTCTACCAGTGGCGAGCCAAGGCCCAACAGCAGCAAAGCGCTTCAGCACGTGAGCAAGCGCTGGCCGACGAGAATGCCCGGCTCAAGCGGCAACTGGCCGAGAAGTCGGAAGAGCTTGAAATCACAAAAAAGGCGGCCGCGTACTTCGCCAAACACCTCAAGTGAAGTACGCCTTCATCTACCAGCATCGTCAGGCATTCAGCATCCAGCGGATGTGCGGCGTTCTCGGGGTGGCTCGCAGTGGCTACTACGCTTGGCGACAGTGTGGCGGTGAACCGTCCCCGAGACGCCGCCAGCAGGCGGTTCTCGACCAGCGAGTGGCCGAGGCCTTCAAGCGCCGGAAGGGGCGCTCAGGCGCCCCCAGATTGGTGCCGGACCTGGCCCAAGATGGCTTGGCGGTGAATCGCAAGACCATCGCTGCCAGCCTGCGACGCCAGGGTCTTCGCGCCAAGGCGGCGCGCAAGTTCAAGGCAACGACGAACTCACGACACTCGCTGCCGGTGGCACCCAACCTTCTGGAGCAAGACTTCACCGCCACGGCGCCGAACGAGAAACGGGTTGGCGACATCACCTATCTGGCGACCGGTGAAGGATGGCTCTACCTGGCGGTGCTGATCGATCTGTTCTCACGCAAGGTGATCGGCTGGGCGATGAGCGAGCGAATGACTGCCGACCTGGCCGGGGACGCGCTCCAGATGGCGTTGTGGCGCCGTAAGATGTCCAAGAAGGTCGTCCGTGGCCAGTACTGTTCGACCCTGTACCAGTCGCTGCGGACCCGGCGCGACCTCCAGTCAGTGCATAAAATGAGTGCCAGGGGCAACTGCTACGACAATGCCTGTGCCGAGAGCTTCTTCCATAGCCTCAAGGTTGAGGCGATCCATGGCGAGCGATTCGAGACCCGGGACGCCATGCGGCGGCAAGTGTTCGAGTATATCGAGATGGACTACAACCGGCAGCGCCGGCACAGTGCGATTGGGATGATCAGCCCGGAGGCCTTCGAGGCCCGAATGATCGCTTAGATCGGTGTCCACGATTGCTGGGTAAGATCACAGGCGCGGAAGACGCTCAAGCAGACAGGGACGGATACCGACTAGCCGGAAAGGCAGCGGCGAGGTGGTACCAGGGCGGCAGGCTCCAAGGATAGGAGGTCAGCCTTGAGAAAAAATATCAATTAACTCATTATTTTCAATTGGTTAAGCCACTATTTCAGCCTTTTTTAGAGGTTGACAATGGTGGCTTTTTTATTGACGCATCAATGTTTTTCGATGACAATTCGCCTCAACCGTTTGACATTTTGTTGATTAAGGCAGCTTATGAACGCATTAAAAGATAGCTTGCTTAGCTTGATAGAAGCATCACTTGATGCTAATTATTCTGAAGTAAGAAGAGCTGCGAACAAAATTGCGCAAGAAATGAATACTGAGGATGCTGATACAGCAAAACAAATTAAGTCTTTAGTGCGTAGGAAGGGTGTTCCACTTCGCAGTTCAGGCTACATGGAAAAGCTTCCAACTGATCCGAAATCAAAAATGGATCTAGTTGAGGAGACTTCTTGGTCTGTAACTCCTCTTTTTTTAAATGAGGGCGAAAAAAATATCTTTGAAACGTTTTCGGGTGATGTGGCGAATGCAGATAAGTTGATTAGGCATGGCTTAGCGGGGCGATTCAATCTAATGCTTTCTGGCCCTCCAGGGACAGGGAAGTCCTTGATTGCTGGACATGTGGCTGCAAAGCTAAACAAGCCTATTTATACAGTTAGGCTGGATGCAATGGTTTCATCTTTACTAGGTGATACAGCAAAAAACATTCGCAACGTTTTCGAGTTTTCTGCAAATAAAGGTGGTGTGTTATTTCTTGATGAAGTTGATGCTTTGGCCAAGTTAAGAGATGACAAGCATGAAGTGGGAGAATTAAAGAGAGTAGTAAATACCTTGATACAAGGTTTGGATTCTTTAGATGATAAATCCATTGTCATTGCTGCGACTAATCATGCAGGGCTATTAGATCCGGCAATCTGGAGAAGGTTTCCGTACTCGATACAGTTTTCTCACCCCGATATTGATCTTCGTCACGTTATGTGGGGGTTTTTCTTATATTCTGATAATGGGGATTCTCAGATCCTTAAGGGCCTTGCAACAATATCTGAAGGGCTGACAGGAGCAGATATTGAAAACATTTCCCATGCGGCAAGAAGGAGGAGTGTTCTAGAAGATAAAGAAATAAACTTGCCTCGGGTGGTTGAGGCTGTGATTGGAAGTTCTTCGAGCCAAATCATGATTCCTATGAAGGGTGAGCTGGAATCTCAAAAAAAGAAAGCTCTTTCGATAGAGCTATATTCAAAGTACAAGATATCGCAGGCTGATATAGGGAAATTGCTATCTGTAAGTAGACAAGCAGTTTCAAATTATCTGAAGGGAGCTTCAAATGGCTGAAAGAAATGGACGCAATGTCATTAATCCCGTTTTGAGGTTTTTAAAAGATGCAACCCCGAAAAGTGTCACAGGGGGAGGGAAGAGCGAGGATAGCATCGTTGGGGTTAGGCTGGAGAAACAGCGGAAATCGCTTTCTAATGCTATAGAGTCTATTGAAATTAAAGAGGCGGTATCACGGGCAGGGAAGTCTCATCTCGTAGTAAGGATGTTTGAGGATTCAAATGCCCCGTCATATACTCCTGCCGACCTTTTTAATGAGAAGGTTGGATGCAAGATTGTTGCGCCCTCTTATGACGGATATATGGTTGAGGCAGAGGTTTCGTCTCTTAATGAAATCGCCAACAAGATTCGAACCAGTACAAGTATAAAAGATAAAGTAGATATATCGCGAGTGGAAAGCGTTAAGTGTTTCTCTAGTGAAGATGTTCTTAGAGGGCGCGACGCTGATAGCTTGTGGCCAGGGGATGAGGCTGAAGAACCTCACTTTAATATTTGGTTGATGCCCTTCAATAGCTCTGAGGCAAGGAACCTTGTGGCGAATGAGATTCGGGAGTTATATGGCTCTGAAGATATCTCGTTTGGCGATGAAAAATATGATATTGATTTTGTTAAAGGGTATGATTCAAGTGGGGGTATTGAAAATACTCTTTCAGAATATGTTGACAACGGTAGAGCGTCAGTTTCCGTCAAAGTAAAAAGTAAAGAAGCGTTTGGTAAAATTGTTAGTTCTGGGGCTGTTTACCGTGTAGAGAGAGCTTCTCCCTTAAAAACTAATAAGGTTGCGCCTGGTGCAGGGGAAGAACCTGTACCAAGTGATATTGATGCGGAGGGTCTGCCAACTGTAGTTATTGTTGACGGAGGGCATTCGGCTAAGAGCTATAAAATTCTTGAGACTTTAAAAATTCCTCCTCTTGTGCCTGATCATGAAGCTGACCAAAAGCATGGCAATCAGATTGCTTCAGTCGTTGTCCATGGGCATGCATGGAATAATAATCTGAAATTACCAGAGCTAGATTGTAAATTTGTTGCTGCCCAAGCAATTACAAAAGTAGGTGTGCCATCGCAACCAACGCTTGAGCAATTTGTTGGGTATTTGGATGCAGTAGCCAAGCATAGTAGTGAGCATTCATCTGTATGGAATCTGTCGTTTAACGAAGAAGGGCCAACCCCCTACGCAGATGATGTTAGTCTTTTGGGCCACAAGATTAGCAATATTGCACGAAAGTATAATATTCTTCCGATTATTTCTATTGGAAACGTGTCGCCTTCTAATGCTGATGGCAAGCTATGCCCACCTGCTGATTGTGAGGCAGCTTTAACAGTTAGTGGGAGGCAGGCAAAAGACGGAGTTCCAGATGAACCTTGTAATGTGAGTCTTAGAGGGCCTGGTCCTTCCGGAATGCAAAAGCCTGAATTATCATGGTTTTCTGAATTAAGAGTCATTGGAGGTGTGACTGAGACTGGAACTAGCTATAGTGCGCCTTTAGTCTCCTCACTTGCTGCCCATACGTTTCAAAAGCTAAAAAATGCTACTCCAGACTTGGTGAAGGCACTGTTAATCAATCGGTCTGAGATTGAGCGTCATGACACATCACTAGGCTATGGCACTCCCTGGAACCAAGAGCATCTACCATGGATTTGTTCACATGATACTGTGACACTTGCGTGGACTTCTAAGTTAAAAGCTGGATTTGCACATTACTGGCGCGATATTCCAATTCCAGAAGACATGCTGGATGAGAATAATAAGTTGTCAGGTGAGGCAATATTTACAGCCATCCTCAATCCAAAGAAGTCAGAAGAGTTAGGGAGGCATTATTTTTCTACTCGTCTAGAGGTTGCACTGCAAGCTGAAACTGCATCAGGGCGAATTGACAATCTTATAAAAAAAGAACCGGCTAAGCATCTAAGTAATAAAGAAAAAGAGGATTTAAAATGGAATCCGGTGAGGCACCAAAGAAGTCGACTTTCAACGAGAATAAAACCCGATACTGCTAGAGTCTATGCAAGAATCTACGCGAGAGACTTATATCAATATGATATGGGGTCTCACCATGATCTTGATGAACAGGAAGTGGCCTTCGTGCTGACATTCAAGAAAGAGGGGGCCGGTGACGCCCTATTTAACTCTATGGTTAAAGACTTGGGGAATGATGTCGAGTACAGTGTTGAAGTTGATCAAAATATTGAAATCGATTCTTAAGATGGCCTGGGCAGGCATAGCCTGCCCTTTTCTATTTTGTGATTGCCTGAAGTGTTCCCCATGAAGCTTTATCAGTTTTGTAGATTCAATGAGTGGTTGCCACAGAATTTTTTCCAGAAGAGGATATTCTTGAACGAGCCTTCAAGATTTAATGATCCGACAGAGAACAACTTTTCTATAAAGGGGCTCGAAAGGAGTCGCGTGGAAAAAAATGGAAATAGGTATAAGAAAGAGCTTGTCGCATCTCTATTAAATCAGCAGATTGTAGAGGACGGTGGGAAGAAAAAGCAATATTCTGCTGCTGATATGCTTAGTTATGTCAGTGCACTTGTGAAGCAAGAAAATATTTTGGATGTGGTGGATAATTCAACTATAGAGGATTTTTGCTTTAAGCTTATTCGAGGTGTGCAAAAAGAATACAGGGTTGCAAGCTTTACACAAAATAAGACTAATCCACTTATGTGGGGGCATTACGCCGATGGTATGCGTGGCGTATGTGCTGAATATGAGCTTCCAAGTGAAGACGTGGAAAGAGTAAGGTATGGCGGGGCACACAGGGTAGACATTGAGAAGATATTGAAAGGGCAGGCTGAAAGTGAGGTAGAAAGAACCTTTCTAAGGAAGAGCTTAGATTGGAAGTATGAGAGGGAGTATAGGATGATATCAAAAAACTCTTTCTACGACTTGCAAGAAGATCAGCTTCGAGCAGTATATTTTGGCTACAAGTGTGATCCTGATAAAGCAGTCTTTGTCAGAGATATTGTTAAAAACTCTTTTGGTGATCACGTGGAATTTTTTGTGGCCAGAAACTCTGTTTATGATCACACTGTTACTTGGGAAAGGGCTGGGAATAGTTGTGTGGCAGAGTTGCTAGAGAAAATGTCGAAAGAGGTGGATGACTACAATATTTTTGTAGGAGATAAAAAGGTAGGAGAGATGATAAGTCTGTTCGATGACTTGGATGATGAATAAATTTTTTTGAATTTGTTAACTTGCCACGACGAAGGCAGTGTCAATAAAGCGTCATTCGAAATAGCTAAAAGAAGCGGGTATAGCCCGGCTTGGCGCTTTCAGCTTTATGACTGTGTGGGTGAAGGCATGCGTTGGCATGCTTTCCTTTGTCGTCAAAATCCACCGGTTTGGTGTCCATAAGGTGTCCAGGGGCCAGGCTACCAATGGCCAGCTATGCCATTCTCACTCTCCGTAGTGGCTTGATTTGGTATCTGTTAGAAGATATTGGCACGCATTAGAGACAGCTCATAATCCCTTGGTCGTAGGTTCAAATCCTGCTGGGCCCACCACGATTGCATTAACTGCGGCGGACTTCGTTCTCGCAGCAGTTTTGAGCGAGTCAGGCCGCGGTCATTTCTCCAAGTCTGGTGGCATACCAGTTATTGCCACTGCTCGTCACCAGCAGCCGTCGGCGAGCTCGTGTCATGCCGACATATAGCAAGCGAGTTTCTCGTGCTCGATCCTCCTCGTCGTCAGCCAATGTTCCGAGCCCGCAGAGAATCACAGTGTCGAATTCCAGGCCCTTACTGCTTTGTCGGCTGAGTAGCACCACCTGGTTGGCCTGCGGATCATAGGCTCGCTTGTCAGCGGTGTTTTGCAGGCAGCGGCTCGGGATCCCGGCGCTCTGCAGCGCGGTATGGAAATGTCGCCCGTGGGCATTGCTCGTATAGACGATGGCGATGCCGTTGAGATCGCACCCTTGCTGTTGCCAGGTCGTGACGCAACGCACGACGTAGCGGGCTTCCTCATCGGCATTGCGGAAGCGGCGAAAGGCTGGCTCGGGGCCGCTCACGCCCGCTACCTCAGGAGCGATGAGCGGGACATGATCCTCATCTTCTTCATGCGCCTGCAGGAAGTCCCTGGCGAAGTCGTAGGCGAAAGTGAGGATCTCTCGCGTGTTGCGATAGTTAAGCTTGAGAATCGTGGTGCGCCCCCTTGCCTGGACGCCGGCGGAGGAGAGCGGAAACTTCAGCGAGGACTTCTGGTAGATGGACTGGGCATCGTCATAGAGCAGCAGTAGCGAATTGGTGTCCGGGTCGATCATCTGCACCACCAGCTTGAGCCAGGCCTGTTCGAAATCATGGCCTTCGTCGATCATCAGCGCGCCATATTGCGCTCGGGGGATCTGCGACCGGTCGACGGCCTGGATGACGCTTTCCACCTGACGCTCCCAGGTGGGCTGCTTACCCGGTAGCAGGTTGACCTGGTAGGTTTTCAGCTGCAGTCCGCACCATTCATGGAAATGGTGCACCCTGACCTTGTCCTCGATGCCTTTCTCGACGATGAAGCGGCGCAGCCGCGCCGCCAGGGTGATGTTGAAGCACAGAACCAGAATCGGCTTTCTGATCGCTTGGGCGAGATGCAGGCAGCGATAGCCGAGGATCAGGGTCTTGCCGGACCCGGCGACACCATGAATCACCCGATGGCCATCGCCCATGCTCCTTGCTAGCTGCTCCTGCTGGAGATCCATGACGCGGACGATATCGGGTACCAGGTCGCTCGCCGGCTCGTTTTTTGCCTCATCGTCGTCAGCAAACAGATCCTGTGTGGGAGAGTCGATGCGCACTTCCGGGAAAAGATGCCAGCGAATTCGCTCGATCTGCGGGACGCTGAGCTGTTCGCCGAAGCGGTAGTCGAACATATCCCAGAGCTGCTGCTGGAATACCTCCGGGTCTATGGTGGTGGCCATCTCGTCCTTGCAGATCAGGCGGTGGGCGGGAAGCAGGCGTTCCTGCTCTTCTTCGGGGATGGCCTGGTTCCACTGACGGCGAGTGATGTTGGGAAAGACCACGCCGTGCCCGTAGGGGAAGCACAGCTTTCCCCGGTAGCGCTCATCCGTCTGGGTCAATTGGGGATCGCGTTTCAGCTGGTCGATGGCCGCGAAGGCACTCTGGCGAGCCTGGGCCAGCGGGTTGCTGACCGTCTTGCGTCCTTCCTGAGTGTCGATCACCGCGCTATCCGGCGTCATCGAGCGAAGGGTATCGATCTTCCAGTCCTTGACCTCGAGAAACAGCAAGCCGCGTCCGGGATGCAGGATGATGAAGTCTGGGTAGCGGCGGCTACGACCCAGCGGAATGTCATACCAGACGAGGTAGTCGTCTTCCAGCAGGCTTTCCAGGCGGCGGCCGAGGCGGCGTTCTCCCCGGGTCATCCGGGATATGGTGCTCAACGCGGGGATGATCGTGGCCATGCTATCGGGATTCCTTTCACGAGCCCATCGGACAAAGCCGGAATGCTTGCACGTTCCTAATTTTAATGTGGTTCGTGGTTGATCTCCAGTGCGTCCCTGAACGGCGCCGCTGGCGTGGGGCGCATTTTGTCTGCGGCGAGGGGGCGATTTTCCACATGTGACTGGCGGGCCTGATTGAGCCGCACCGGGACTTCTGACATGCGTCAGGCTCTGGGTGTAATGCTGTTCATTCTCGTGGGGAGGAGCGCGTCATTCGTGCCAAGGTGGTGCCCGGGGCGCAGAAAATCTTGCGATGCTGGAACAAATCGCGCCGGCAATCTCCCCGAATAGGTTCGGCGATGAAGGGATTCTCGCCTGAGGAGTTGGGAGACACTTTCGATAACAGCGTTGTCGCGGCGATTGCCGCGATGACTCATGCGACCCACTGTTGCGGTCAGGATTGCTGAACCGGTATCTGCAAGGTGCCGTATGCCATGTCGAGCCATGGGCAGTAAAACCGACGTCAGGCGGCCACAAAGGGCCGCCTGAAGATCCCCAGGGGAGGTCGGTATATTTCAGTGCTTGATCATGACATGTCTGACGCAGGTGTAGTCTTCCAGGCCGTACATCGACATGTCCTTGCCGTAGCCGGAGAGCTTTTGACCGCCGTGGGGCATTTCGCTGACCAGCATGAAGTGAGTATTCACCCAGGTGCAGCCATACTGCAGGCGGCTCGACAGACGGTGGGCACGGCCGATATTCCCCGTCCAGACGGAAGAGGCCAGACCGTAGTCGGAGTCGTTGGCCCAGGCCAGCACTTGGTCTTCCTCCTCGAAGGCTGTAATGGACACCACCGGCCCGAACACTTCCCGTTGCACGATTTCGTCGTCCTGGCGTGCACCGGCGATGATGGTAGGCGCAAAGAAGTTGCCAGGCCGGTCGAGGGCTTGGCCGCCGCTGATTATCGTGATGTGAGGCAGCGCGGCGGCACGTTCGACAAAGCCGTTGACGCGCTGAAGATGGTCGGCGGTGATCAAAGGTCCCATTTCAACCCCAGGCTCGTCCTGGCTGCCGACTGTGATCTGGCCCACGGCATCCTTCAAGCGGGCGACGAAGTCATCATGTACGCCGCGCTGCACATACAGTCGGCAGGCCGCCGTGCAGTCCTGACCGGCGTTGTAGAAGGCGAAGTTGCGGATACCTTCGACAGCGGCATCGAGGTCGGCGTCATCGAAGATGATGACCGGCGCCTTGCCACCAAGCTCCATGTGCATGCGTTTCACGCTTGCGGCAGTGGATGACACGATGGCGCTGCCGGTGGCGATCGAGCCGGTCAGTGACACCATGCGAATCTTCGGATGGTGGGTAAGCGGCTCGCCGACCACGCTGCCCCGGCCATGGACCACATTGACCACGCCGGGTGGAAAGATCTCGGCCATGGCGCCCGCCAGCGCCAGGCTGGTCAGCGGGGTGTGTTCGGAGGGCTTGAGCACGACGGTGTTGCCTGCCGCCAGGGCGGGAGCGAGCTTCCACGAGGCCATCATCAACGGATAGTTCCAGGGCGCGATGGAGGCCACGACGCCAAGTGGATCACGGCGGATCATGGAGGTGTGTCCCTCCATGTATTCGCCAGCGGCAGAACCACTCATGCATCTCACGGCGCCAGCGAAGAAACGAAAGACGTCGGAGGCGCCCGGGATTTCTTCTTCCAGGGCCTGACGATAAGGCTTACCGCAATTATCGGACTCCAGGCGGGCCAACGTCTCCTGATTGGCGTCGATCCAGTCCGCTAGAGCCAGCAATCTGGCAGCGCGACTTGCCGGGGTCGTCATCGACCAGCTGACGAAGGCCGCATCGGCGGCTTGAACGGCTTCTTCCACCTGCTCGGGAGAGGCCTCGTTGAGCGTAAACAGGACCTTGTGGCTGGCAGGATCGAGTACGTCCAGCCCAGTTCCCTTTCCCTGGCACAGGGTGCCGTTGATCAGTAACGAGTAATCCATGGAGTATCCTTAGACGTGGTTGATATCGAGGTAACGACCAAGCAGGCGGCGAAGCCCATCGATCTCTTTGCCGTTGAGTTTGACGAAATAATGCATGGGCGGGACGAGGGTCCAGATGAAGCAGCCAGGCAGGGTGACAAGATCGACCGTAGCGGTGGCGTCCGAGGTCTTACGCCGATAGCTTGCCGTTTCGATATCGATAAGCGATGACAGCCCCGAGAGCTGTGCATGCCCGGCAAGCCAGTCGCTTACCGCGGGATTGCCCGTCCAGTGCCTGCCCTTTTTCCAGTGCGCCTCACCCGCAGGCGCGTCGTGGCCGCTTAGCGCCAGGGTGATGTGCAGCTTGTAGATCCGCGAAAAGAAGCGGCGTTTTTCGATATAGCGCACGGTCATCACCCCGCCATCGAAGCTGCCCGAGCGCTCCAGGGGCGCGATCACTTCGCTGCAGCCAAGCTGGTTTGCCATCAGCTCGAAGGCGATGTTCGCGCGCTTGTCGACGTTGCTGAAAAGCCTCACCGGACCGAGACCCGAGGTGCTGGAGCTTCTGCGCCGGTGCCGGTGTCTGTGCCGGTGTGCTGGGCGTAGAGAGACTCGAGGGGTGTGGGCGAGAAGAGCGGGATCTTCTTGTATTTCAGCCATGCAATGGCGTAGACGACGATGACCGCCATGAAGCCACCCGCGATGGCGTAGATCTGAGTCTTCATGGCGCCATCGGGATGGATGGTGACGATCATGTAGATGCAGGCCGCAATACCCACGATCTGCGGGATCGGGAAGAAGGGCGTGGAAAAGGGACGGTGGATGTCGGGGTAGCGCTTACGAAGGATCATCACATTGATCTGGGCGATGACATAAGAAAGCAGCCAGGTAACGCACGACGCCAGGATCATGGTGGCGATGAGATCCATGCTGATGCTGAGCATGAAGGGGATGCATAGCAGCAGGAAGACGCTGAAGATGCCCGCCCAGGGAGTGCGAAAACGCGGGTGGACATAAGTGAAGACTTTCGGCAACAAGCCCTCACGCGCCAGGCCGTATAACATGCGAGGTACGGCAGCCATGTGTGAGTTAATGGAGCTCGCGCTGGCCAGTACCGTGATCATGACCATGAGCACCTTGCCCGTCTGGCCAAACAGAGCGCCGGCACCGTCAACTTGTGGGGCGGTCGAGGACTCGAGAGCATCGAGCGGCACATAACGCGCGATAGCCTGGCCAAACAGCATGTCGGCCACGAAGATGGTCAGTAGACCGAACAGCATCGCCTTGGGAATGGTTTTTTCCGGCTCCTTGACTTCTTCGGCCATCGGGGCGACATATTCGATACCCACAAACAGCCAGATACCCAGTGCGAGGGACTGAAGAACGACATCCCAGCCCTTGGGATTGAAGGCAACCTCGAGTGGAGCTGTCTGGGTCCCCCACTCCATGAGGCCCAGTAACCCCATGACCGAGGTGCCAATGATCATGGAACCCGTGGTAAATACCTGGACGGAACCAAAGACCCCGACCCCGACCAGATTTACCACCAGAAATAGCACCAGAAGAACGATGGCCACCAGCGTGGCGCTGACCCCGGGAGCCAGGCTATGTGCCGCCAGGCCGGCGGTAATGGATTCCATCGCGCCGGCGGCCGAGACCAGTACGATGTAACCACCAAGAACGCTGACGATCGCCATGAACGGCCCCATGGCCACCATGGTGTAGTCACCGATCATTCCCGCGCCCGGCATGAAGGACGAAAGCTCGGAATAGGAAAACGATACCAGGATGCTGACGACCATCGCGATAAAGGCGCTGATGATGAAAGCTGGCCCGACCAAGCCCATACTGTAGCCAAGAGTCACCATCGTGGTGCCGGCTACCACTAGCCCTGTACAGGTTGAGAAGGCTCTCCAGAAGCCTAGCGTTCTTACGAGTTCGTTACTCATTTTTGTCTTTCCATTGTGGCTTGAATTGTAAGGTATGGAGCTTTTTACGGATTTGTCGTGATTTTTTAGTAATTGCTTTCAGGGTTTTTTTGCAATACGGGGTTATGGAAAACCTCTACAGTGCATGAGTTTAGTATTAAGAAAATCATGGCTTCAGGCGGGCGTTGTTCTATCGCCTTGGTTTACGGATCCCATCGACTATTCAGTGGTTGTAGGCCTGGCGAATGATCTCCAGGTAGCTGTCGACAGTCATTTCCTTGGCATTGCTGGCATTGGAAATATTCTGTTGCGATTTTTCGGCAATGGACTGGAAGTCGACTTCCTTGACACCAGGAACCTCCGAAAACTTGGGTATGCCAAGCCGTTGGCTCATGCTGAAAAGCAGGTCGACGGCTGCATTGGCGGCGTCTTCATGAGAGAGCCCGGGATCAATGCCCAGGGCAAAGGCGACCTGAGCATGCCGCTCCAGGTCCGCGTCACAGTTATGCCGGAAGACAAAAGGAAGAAAGATGGAGTTGGCCACGCCATGAGGGGTGTCGTACATGCCGCCGATAGCTTCGGAAATGCAGTGCACGCTGGCGATGTCGGCGTTGCCGAAAGCCATGCCGGCGATCAAGCTGGCAACCATCATCTGCTCTCGAGCGCTTTGGTTGTTGCGCTCCTCTACGGCGGGAATAAGGTTCGCGCTGATCAGGCGGATGGCGTGCAGTGCCAAGCCGTCGCTGATCGGGTTGGCCATTTTTCCCGTATAGGCTTCGATGGCATGAGTCAGCGCGTCCATTCCGGTTGCGGCGGCGATGGCAGGCGGCAACTGGGCGGTGACTTCGGTATCGAGCAGTGCCAGTTCAGGCGCTAGCCGGACATCCAGTAGGCTCATCTTGTACTGTCTAGCCGGGTCGGTGATTACCGAGAAAAACGTGACTTCGCTTCCGGTGCCTGCCGTCGTTGGGATGGCTACCAGTGGTAAAGGGTCGTTGGAGAGCGTGTTTTCCCCTTCGTAGTCCTCGATGATCCCATCATGTGTCATCAAGACTGCAATAGCCTTGGCAGCATCAATGGCACTGCCACCGCCCACCGCCACGATGCCCTCGATGGCCGATCCCTTGTGCTCACGTGCCACACGATTGCAATCGTCGCTTCGCGGGTTGGGCTTCACGTCGGTCGTTATCTGGAAGCCGATTCCGGCATCTTCAAGACTTGAGTAGATGGGAGCGAGAAGCCCCGCGGCCTCTATACCCGGATCAGTAACGATCAGGACGCGTCCGATTTCGAGCTCTTGGAGGTAGCCCCCTACCTTCGAACGCAGTCCCGGCTCCATCACGATTCTGGTAGGTAGTACAAAGGGAAAGTTCATGAGATCTCCTGATCTATTGTTATGCGCTGGGCTTGTGGGGTCGCGTGAATGTCATGCTTGGGTCAATCAATGCTGGCGTGTCTGGCCATGATGTGCCTTACCACGCTGTAGTCCTGCAGCGAGTCACTCGATAGTTCCTTCCCGTAGCCTGACCGTTTCAGCCCACCGTGAGGCATCTCGCTGGCCAGCATGAAATGGCTATTGATCCAGGTGCAGCCATATTCGAGTCGGCTGGCAAGGTGCATGGCCTTGTCCATGTTGGTTGTCCACACAGAAGAGGCGAGTCCATACTCGGTATCGTTGGCCCAATCGAGGGCCTGGGGGATCTCGTCGAATCGAGTGACCGTCACGACCGGGCCGAAGACTTCCCGTTGGACGATTTCATCCGCCTGAAGACAGCCTGCCAGCAATGTCGGCTGGTAGAAGAATCCACTCCCGGAAGGCGTGGCGGCTCCGGTAACTCTCTCCACGTGGGGCTCGGTCAGCGCACGTTCGACAAAGCTGGCGACACGGTCGCGCTGGCGAAGGCTGATCAATGGGCCGATATCGTTGTCGTCATCACGGCGCTGGGCGAACCTCAAGCGTGAAACGGCGCTGCCGAGTTTTTCCACCAGGCGATCATGAATCCCTGACTGGGCATAAATGCGGCAAGCGGCGGTGCAGTCCTGCCCGGCGTTGTAGTAGCCGTGCCGGGTGATGCCCTCAACCACCAGTTCCAGATCGGCATCGTCGCAGACGATGACAGGGGCCTTGCCGCCGAGCTCGAGATGGGTACGCTTGAGGGAGTTGACCGCCTCCTTCAGGACTTTCTGTCCGGTGACGATATCGCCTGTCAGCGAGATCATGCGGACATCTGGATGCCGCGCCAGCAGGCTGCCGACGTTTTCTCCACCACCGCAGACGATGTTGAGACATCCGTCGGGGATCACCCCTTGCAGGAGGGTGGCAAGTTCGAGTACCGATAGTGGGGTATGTTCGGAGGGCTTGAAGACCAGGGTGTTTCCCGCCGCGAGCGCCGGGGCGATCTTCCACGCGGCCATCATCAACGGGTAGTTCCAGGGGGCGATCGATGCAACGACGCCGAGCGGGGAGCGGCGGACCATGCTGGTGTAGCCCGGGACGTACTCCGCGCTCAGTTGCCCGTATTGACAGCGTACCGCCCCGGCAAAGAAGCGAAAGACGTCCACCGATGCATTCAGGTCATCGTTCAATGCCTGATACAGCGGCTTGCCACAGTTCAATGATTCTATGCGAGCCAGAGCGGACGCCTTGTCCTTGATCAAGTCGGCGATATCGAGCAGCACTGTCGAGCGTTGTTGCGGGGTGGTGCGCGACCAATTGGTGTAGGCGCGTCGGGCGGCCGCGATCGCCAGTTCGACCTGTTCCAGGCTGGCTTCCTTTACCTGGGCAATCACCTGCCCCGAGCTGGGATCATGAATGTCTTCAGCTCGGCCCTCGCCTTCGACGAGAGTGCCATCAATCAGAAGCCGGTTGGCTAAGGCGGTGCATGGGGTTGAGGACATGGGGTTCTCGCTTGGTAGCTGGTCGCCGGGTCCTGCCTACGCGCCCTTGGACGCAGTACGCAGAGACTAGGCGGGTGGTTAAGTATCGACAATTTCTTATTTTCGAGGGTTGGTATCGATTTTTCTGAGGGGTGGTGGCGTGATGCCGACCGGGCGGGGCAGCGACCGCTCCGAGCCGGTTGGGATACCGGTATGTCTGCAGTATCAGCGGCGCGTGTCACCGTGCCCGCCGCGCACGACTGAGAGAAAGGCATCCACCAGAGCAGGGCGCTGGGAACCCCGACGCCAGGCCAGACCGACATCCAGGGTGTCGTTCAAGTCATGCAGCGAGCGGGCCTCGATGATGTCTCCTTCGAGTGACCAGGGGCGGTACGTCATGTCCGGCTGAACCGAGAGCCCCAGGCCAGCGGCCACCAGGCTACGCACGGCCTCGGTGGAGCTGGTGCGCATGGTGATGTTCGGCGGGGTATCCAGGCGCTGCCAGAAGGCGCGGGCACTATGCTCCATCTCATCCACGTTCAACTGAATCAAAGCCTCCCTGGCGACATCGGCCAGAGAGATGCTGTCATGCTCGAGGAGGGCATGACGGGCGGGCAGCCAGAGACGGTAGGGGGAGTGCACCAGCACTTCGGTCTGCAGCGCCTGGCGATTGGACAGGTTGGAGAGGATCAGGACGCCGACGTCGATTTCACCGTTGACCAGCAGATGCTCGACATAGTGCCGCTCGTCTTCGACCACGTTGATCTCGACCCGTGGGTAAGCGAGCTGAAAGCGCGTCAGCAAGTCGGCGAGAAAGTAGCCGGCGACCAGGCTGGTGACGCCGATGACCAGTTGGCCGGATTCTTGATGCGTCGCTTCCTGGAGATTTCGCTTGGCGTTCTCGACGGTGCTCTGGATCAGGTGCGACTGGCGCAGGAACTGGTGGCCCTGGTGGGTCAGCGTCATGCCTTTTGCGCTGCGGGTGAACAGCGACACTTCAAGCTCATCTTCGAGTTGCTGGATGGCCAGCGTCAGCGTCGACTGGGAAACGAACACGGCCTGGGCGGCCGCCGAGATGGACCCCAGCTCAGCGACGGCGATGAAGTAGCGTATTTGCTTCAGTGTCATGGTAAGGTATTCGAAAAAACGATAGCTGGACCAGCGTATCGTGTTTTTCGATTAGAGGGTTAGCTATCGGATCCCGCGTGATTAGCCCTCGCTTGGTAAATCATCCCGGCAGCTTGGCGATCGGAACGGTGTGAATCCGAAAGCGATTCAGATAGCCCCGCCAGCCTGAATCATCGACCTCCCCTCAGCAGGCTGGGATTGTCGTGGGTGAGCTGGCGGGGTCAGTGCCCCCTAGTAGCCAAGCAGCCTCGGCAAGCCGGTCACGGTCACCGGGAAGAAGGTGATGATCAGCAGTACCAGTACCTCGACCAGAAACAGGGGCAACACCCGCATCGAGAGTCGTGCCAGGCCGACCTTGGCGATGGAGTCGGCGACGAACAGACATAGCCCCATGGGGGGCGTGATCAGTCCGATCATCAGGTTGAAGATCACGATGATGCCGAAATGCGTCGGGTCGACACCGAGACTCGTGGCGATGGGGTGCAGGATCGGCACCAGCACGAGCATCGCCGCGATGCCTTCCAGAAACAGCCCGACGATCAGGAACAGCACGATCACCGCCAGCAGGAAGGTCCACTGGACGTTGATGTAGGAAAGCGTCAGCTCGGTGAGCATGTTGGGGATGCGGTTATAGGTCAACAGCCAGTTGGCCGCGCCTACCGCCGCGATGATGAGCATGATCACCGCGCTGTCGACCATGGTCCGGGAGAAGATGCCGGGCAGGTCCCGCCAGTGGATCTTGCGGAAGACCACCATACCCACGAACAGCGCGTAGGCAACGGCGAAGGCGGCCGCCTCGGTCGGAGTCACGATCCCCAGCAGGATCGACCCCACCACGAAGACCGGCATCAGCAGTGGAATGATACCGTCGATCAGGATGGTGAGCTTTTCCTCCTTGGGCATTTCCACCGCCCGCTTCTCATACTTGCTGGCGAAGATCATCACGTAACCGGAGAGAAAGATCGCCAGCAGGATGCCCGGGACGATACCTGCGATGAACAGGGCCGGCACCGAAACGCCACTGACGATCAGGGCATAGATGATGACCGGGATGCTGGGCGGGATGATCGGGCCGATGACCGACGATGCCGCGGTGAGGGCCGCTGCGAAGTCGCGAGGATAGCCCTCTTTCTCCATCTCCGGGATGAAGACGCGGCCCAGGGCGGACGTATCGGCGACGGCGGATCCGGAGAGCCCGGCGAAGATCACCGATGCCCAGATATTGACGTGTGCCAGCCCGCCGCGGACGCGCCCGACCAGCACCTTGGAGAAGGCAATGATGCGTGATGTGATGCCGCTCTCGTTCATCAGCTCGCCGGCGAGAATGAACAGCGGGATCGCGAGCAGCGCGAAGGAACTGATGCCCGAGAACATCTGGGTCGCGACACTCTGTATGCTGTAGGGAAAGCCTGCCGTCGCCATGAAGTACATCAGCGAGCCAATGATGGCGAAGGCGATGGGAAGGCCGATGGCCAGCCCGCCGATCAGGATGACGTAGACCATTCAGGAGACCTCCTGGGGCGAAACGTGTGCGTTACCGCTATGGATTGGTTCCTGGAGACGCTCGACGAACTTGATCGCGGCAGCGACTGTCAGCATTCCGCCCCCCAGGGAGATCGCGAACTGGTAGGGGGCCATGGTGCCGAACAGCTTGACGACGTCTAACCCCGTCGCTTCGTACAGTGACCCCACGAGATCGTTCATTCCTGAAATTCGCATGCCGCCCCGGCTGGCCATGAACAGATAGCCGGACCATGCCAGTAGACAGCCGATGGCGATGACGGCCAGATCGACGATCAGGAACAGGGCGCGTTTGGGCCGCTCGGGAATGAAGTCGACGATCACCCCCAGGCGGACATGGCGATCTTGCAGATAGGCCATGGCCGTACCGAACATGACGCCATAGATACCGAGGAAGACCGGGATCTGGTCCCCCCAGGCCAACGAGCTACCGAACACGTAGCGAATGAAGGCATTGCAAAAAACGATCAGGAATATCAGCACCATGGAGAACCCTGCGCCAAAGGCAAAGATCCTCGTAGCCCAGTGCTTTATCCCATCGAAGATGGCGGCCATGGCTTTCCACCTCTAAGCGAAACGAGAGCGCCGTGCCGACATCTCGGCACGGCCGTGAGGGCTCAGTTACTGGCGTTGCCGACAGCTTCCTGGAGTCGCTGAATCCAGTCGGCCTCGTCTCCCAGGTCCTTCTTCAGCCATTCGACGACCGGCGGCTGTGCCGCCTGGCGGAATTCGTCGAGTTCCTCGGGTGTCGGGGTATAGACATTCATACCCGCTTCCTGGACGGCCTTGAGGCCCTTAGCCGAGGTGAATTCCTGCATGGAACGGCCCATGTTGCCGGCGATGACCCCCGCCTGCTTGATCACTGCCTGCTGATCCTTGGTCAGGGATTGGAAGAATTGATCGTTGATTAGAATGAAGTCCGTGGCATAGATATGCCGGTCCAGGGTCATGTAGTCCTGGAGCTCATAGAGGTTGTTGTTGTAAATGGTGCTGACGGGGTTTTCCTGCCCGTCAACGACCCCGGTGGAGAGGGCGGTAGGTGTCTCGGACCAGGCAATGGGGGTCGGTTCGCCGCCAAGCCCCTCGACCATCTTGACGTACAGTGGAATATCCTGGACCCGGAACTTCAGCCCTTTCATGTCGGCCGGCGTCTTGATGGCGTGCTTGTCGTTGGTGAAGTTGCGAAAGCCCGTCTCTCCATAGCCGATCGTGCGCAATCCCGTTTGCTCGAGGCAGTGCTGGGCCAGCTGTTCGCCGAACTCGCCATCGAGGACTCGCCAGGCGGTGACTGCGGAGTCGAACATGTAGGGAATGTCGAGCACCCCCGCGGCCGGGCAGATCTTGGACATCGCGCCCGAGACCATGACCACCTGGGTCGTGCCATCCATCGCCTGCTGGACCAGTTCGTCCTCGTCCCCCAGGGAGGCCGCCGGGTAGAGCTTGACGTCGAAGTCCGTCCTGCCCTCGACGACCTGCTTGAACATTTCCGCCGCCGCCCCTTTCTTGGAACTCTGCCAGTCGGCGGGATCGACGTGAGCAAAGCGAATGGTCTGAGCCTGAGCCAGGGCGCTCACGCCAAGGACGAGTGCCGTTCCGAATAGGGCGTGCTTCAAGAGCATGGGTGTCCTTGTCATTGTCGTTTCCTCGTTATCGTTATGGGGGCTTGCCGGATGTGCCGCCTCGTCCCGGAAGCACCGCTGCATTGAGTGACCGACCGTTCTCGCCATATTGCATGCAAAAACTGCCGTGTCGGCAAATTAGAATCTATGGCCGCAAAAAGATGCGGTCAATACGCTTTAGACCATTGTTTAACAACCAATGGGTCATTTTCTATAAATAATTGATTTTAAATTTGAAAATCAGAAATATCCGTCAACCGCATCATGAGATAGATTTTAGTCGCAGGCTATTGACGTTTTGGTAGCGTGATGGCTAATTTGCACTCAATGTTATTTTTGCATGCAAAATTGGCAGCTGCGAAGTAGCCCACAGGAGCGATCACGATGTCATCACCCCGACTCGATCTGGAGTCCGTCGGTCAGGCCATGGGCCTGACAGGCGCCGCCCAGCAGGACGCCATCAATACCCACAAGCAACCCTATCTCGACCTGCTCGGTTTCGTGCCGCCGCGTATCGAAGCTCGCTTCGGCACGACCGGTGTCATGGACCCCACGATGGTGGAGCTGCAGGAGAAGATCCGCAGTTACGCGCTGGAGACGCCGCATCTCGAACCCAAGATGGTGCAGATCATTCTCTTCGGTATGTTGCTGATGGCCGGCAACGATGCTGCTCAGACCCACTGCATTGCCGCTCGCCGCTGCGGTGCCAGTTGGGAGGAGCTTCAGGCCACCATCAATCTGTGCTTCCTGTTCCGCGGCCTGCCTGCCGCCAATCGCGGCGCCCACATGCTGGCCAGCGTCGCCGCCCGTGAGACCGAACGGGCCAACCATTCTTCTGACGAACAATGAGCCGGGAGCGCATCATGACGCCGGAAACCCTGCAGCAGGCTGCCCAGCAACTGCGTGATGCCGCCGCCAGCGGCCACTTCATTCCCCCGCTGGGTGAGCGGTTCGAGGGCCTGGACATCGAATCGGCCTATGCCGTCCAGCAGTGCAATACCGACGTTCGGCTCGCAGCGGGACGCCGCATCGTCGGTCGCAAGATTGGACTCACGTCCCGGGTGGTCCAGGCGCAACTCGGCGTCGACCAACCCGACTACGGCAGCCTGTTCGACGACATGGGCTATGGCAACGCGGAGCCGATCCCCTGGAACCGCCTGCATCAGCCCAAGGTGGAGGCCGAGGTCGCCTTCGTGCTCAGCCATGATCTGACCATGGCCAATCCCACCCAGGTGGATGTGATCCGCGCCATCGACCATGCCGTGGCCGCCATCGAGGTGGTCGGCAGCCGCATCGCCGACTGGAAGATCGGCATCGCCGATACCATCGCCGACAACGCGTCGTCCGGCGCCTATGTGCTGGGCAGCGCCCCGCGTCGCCTCGTCGATCTGGATCTCGATCTGTGCGGCATGGTCATGGAGCGGCGCGGCGAGCCGGTTTCGGTCGGCGTGGGACGGGCTTGTCTGGGCAATCCGCTCAATGCCGTGGTGTGGCTGGCCCGCAGGATGGTGGAGCTCGGCCAGCCGTTGAGGGCCGGCGACCTGGTGCTTTCCGGGGCCCTGGGCCCCATGGTGTCGGTGCAACCCGGTGACGTGATCGAGGCGCGCATCAACGGCCTGGGCAGTGTCCAGGCTGTCTTCGAACAGACGGCGAACAATGAGGTGGCGGCATGAGCGATATCCAGCAGCACGCCCTTCGGCTCGACGAGGCGGCCCGCACCGCTACCGCCGTGGAGCAGCTCGACCCCGAATCGCGAATGTCACTGGAAGCGGCCTATGCCATCCAGGCGGCCTCCATTCAGCAGCGCTTGCAGCGTGGCGAGACACGGGTGGGCATGAAGATGGGCTTCACCAGTCGCGCCAAGATGGTCCAGATGGGCATCGACGACGTGATCTGGGGGCGCTTGACCAGTGCCATGCGCATCGAGGAGAACACGTCCCTGTCTCTCGCCGACTACGTCCACCCCCGGGTGGAGCCCGAGCTGGCCTTTCTGCTGGGTCGCGACCTGCCGGAGCGGATCACCGCCGCCGAGGCGCGGGGCGCCATCGACGCCATCGCCCCGGCGCTGGAGATCATCGATTCGCGCTACCGCGACTTCAAGTTCTCGCTGCCCGACGTGATTGCCGACAACGCCTCATCCACTGGCTTCGTGGTCGGCGACTGGGGAGACCCCAGGGGGGATTTCACCAACCTGGGACTGGTCATGAGCTTTGACGGCCAGCCCCGTCATGTGGGCTCCACTGCCGCCATTCTGGGCAATCCCATCCGTTCGCTGGTCGCCGCGGCGCGCCTGGCCGCCCAGGCCGGCGAGCCCCTGCGTGCCGGCGACATCGTGCTTGCAGGCGGCGCCACCGCCGCCGAGTGGCTCGAGCCCGGCCAGTACGTGCGCCTGGAAATGCAGCAACTGGGCAGTCTCGGTTTCCATGTGGAGGAGTGACCATGCCGATCGCCACCATCAACATCATCGAAGGTCGCAGCCAAGAGAAGAAGCAGCAGCTGATCGAGAGCGTGTCCCGCGCCATCAGCGAAAGTCTGGACGCCCCCCTGGAGAGCGTGCGGGTGCTGGTCCAGGAGTACCCTGCCACCCACTGGGGTGTGAGTGGGGAAACCATGCAGCAACGCCGCGCGCGGCAGCAGTGAGGGCATCATCATGGGTCAGAAAATCAAGGTCGCCATCATCGGTTCCGGCAACATCGGCACCGACCTGATGATCAAGATCCTCCGCCACGGGCAATTCCTGGAGATGGGGGCCATGGTCGGCATCGATCCCGCCTCCGATGGCCTGGCGCGGGCCGCCAAGCTCGGCGTGCCGACGACCGCCGAAGGCATCGATGGCCTGCTGGCGCTGGATGGCATCGACGACATCAGGATCGCCTTCGACGCCACCTCCGCCGGTGCCCATCAGCGCCACAGCGAGCTGCTCGAAGCCCGCGGCATCAGGGTGGTGGACCTGACGCCGGCCGCCATCGGCCCCTATGTGGTGCCGCCCATCAATCTGGACGAGCATCTCGACGCCCCCAACATCAACATGGTCACCTGCGGGGGGCAGGCCACGATTCCCATGGTCGCCGCCGTCTCTCGGGTCGCCAGGGTGCACTACGCGGAGATCGTCGCTTCCATTTCCAGCAAGTCCGCCGGACCGGGCACCCGCGCCAACATCGACGAGTTCACCGAGACCACCTCGAAGGCCATCGAGGTGTGCGGCGGGGCCGAGCGAGGCAAGGCCATCATCATCCTCAATCCCGCCGAGCCGCCCCTGTTGATGCGTGACAGTGTCTTCGTGCTCTCCGAGCCGGCCGATCGCGAGGCCATCGAGCGTTCCATCGAGGCAATGGTCGATACCGTCCAGCGCTACGTCCCCGGCTACCACCTCAAGCAACGGGTGCAATTCGAGGAGATTCCGGCCGAAGCGCCGCAGAATGTCCCCGGTATCGGCAGGGTCAGCGGTCTCAAGACATCGATCTATCTCGAGGTCGAGGGTGCCGCCCATTACCTGCCCGCCTTCGCCGGCAACCTGGACATCATGACCTCCGCCGCCAAGGCGTGTGCCGAGCGTCTGGCCGAGACGCGTCTGCTGGCCGCCACCGCCTGAGGGAGAAAGACCATGAGCAAGACACTATATATCTCCGATGTCACCTTGCGTGACGGCAGCCATGCAGTACGTCATCAGTACAGTCTGGATGATGCCAGGCGCATTGCCCGGGCCCTGGACGCCGCCCGCGTGGATTCCATCGAGGTCGCACACGGCGACGGCCTGCAGGGATCCAGCTTCAACTACGGCTTCGGGGCCCATACCGACCTCGAGTGGATCGAAGCGGTGGCCGAGGTGGTCGAGCATGCCATGATCACCACGCTGTTGCTGCCGGGGATAGGCACTGTCCACGATCTGGACGCCGCCTATGCCGCAGGCGCTCGCGGCGCTCGTATCGCCACGCACTGCACCGAGGCAGATGTCTCCCGTCAGCATATCGAGCATGCCCGCAAGCTCGGCATGGATACCGTGGGTTTTTTGATGATGAGCCATATGCAGACGCCCCGGGGCCTCGCCGAACAGGCCAGGCTGATGGAGAGCTACGGCGCCGAGACCCTCTATGTGGTGGACTCGGGTGGTGCTCTGACCATGAACGATGTGCGTGAGCGCTTCCGGGCGCTGAAGGATGTGCTCGACCCGGCGACGCGAACCGGCATTCACGCCCATCACAATCTCAGCCTCGGGGTCGCCAACTCCATCGTCGCCGTGGAGGAAGGCTGCGACCGGGTCGATGCCAGTCTCGCCGGCATGGGGGCCGGCGCCGGCAATGCCCCGCTGGAAGTGTTCGTCGCCGCCGCCGATCGTCTGGGCTGGGAACATGGCTGCGATCTCTACACCCTGATGGATGCCGCCGACGATATCGTGCGCCCCCTTCAGGACCGCCCGGTGCGGGTCGACCGCGAGACCCTGGCGCTGGGCTATGCGGGTGTCTATTCCAGCTTCCTGCGCCACGCCGAATCCGCCGCGCAGCGTTATGGACTGAAGACCGTCGACATCCTGGTGGAACTGGGGCGGCGTCAGATGGTTGGCGGCCAGGAAGACATGATCGTCGATGTGGCGCTGGACATGACCCGTCGATGACGCCGCGGCCGAGGCGTCTTTTCCCAGCAATCGCAGTCATTGACCCACTCTAAGGGAGTCCGGAAATGTCCTACCAGGAACCCATTCACGACGTCGCCAAGCTAGGCCACGCCGAGCTTCTCACCCCCAGGTTCGACGAGAGTCTGCATTTCTTCACCGAGGTCTATGGTCTCGACGTGGTGGCAACGGAAGGCGACAGCGCCTACCTGCGCGCCTGGGGTGACCATGACCTCACATCGCTGAAGCTCACTGCCTCCCGTCAGGCGGGGCTCGGTCACGTCGGCTGGCGGGCCATGAGCCCGCAGGCCCTGGAGCGTCGCGTTGCCGCTCTCGAGGCCTCCGGTATCCAGGGGCGCTGGATAGACGGCGATGTGGGGCACGGCAAGGCCTACCGCTTCACCGGCATCGGTGGCCACGAGATGGAGCTCTACTTCGAATCCGAGAAGTATCAAGCGCCGGCGGAAAAGCGGGCCTACCTGCCCAACCAGCCGCAGAAATACCATGGCCGCGGCGCGGCCGTGGAACGTATCGACCATATCAACCTGCTGACCCGGGACGTGGTGGCGATGCGCACCTTCGCCGCCGATACCATGGGGTTCAAGCTTCGCGAGCATTTGATCCCCGGCGGCCAGGGCGAAGAGGTCGGCGCCTGGATGAGCCTGATGAACAAGGCCCACGATCTGGCGATCACCAAGGAGCCGGCGGCGGGCGCCAGCGGCCGCCTGCATCACCTGGCCTATTACGCCAGCACGCGTGAGGAGGTGCTGCGCGCCGCCGAGATCTTCATGGAGAACGATGTCTTCATCGAGTTCGGGCCGGCCAAGCACTCGCGTACCCAGGGGTTCTTCCTCTATGTCTACGAGCCGGGCGGCAACCGCATCGAGGTATTCGCCGGCGGGTTCCATATCTTCGAACCGGACTGGGAGCCCGTGACCTGGGGCACCGAGACCAAGGGGCGTTCCACCGCCTGGGGGCTGGAGTGTCCGGCAAGCTTTCACGAGCATGCCACGCCGCTGCTCTAAGGAGCATAAAGGGTGCCGAATGCGGGGAGCCACTGAAGGTCAGGGGCAGTCGCAGTATACTGAAGACCGCTCTCTCGCTATTGGAAAGGCGTCATGACGCCGGCAAATCGGAGGTTCTGATCATGAACAGGATGGTGGAAAGTCTTGCCCCCGAGAGCCCGGAAGGGGGCCTCACCCTGGCCACCTCTCTGGTTCAGCGCCTGCGTCGGGCCATTCTCAGCGGTGAACTTCCTCCCGGGGCCAAGCTGCGTCTGGAGGCCCTGCGCGATCAGTTGAACCTGACCATCAGCCGCAGTCCTCTGCGCGAGGCGCTGTCGCGACTGGGTGCCGAAGGGCTGGTGCTGATCGAGGACAAGCGTGGCTATCGTGTCATGCCGGTATCGGAGAAGAACCTCGAGGAGATCGCCAAGTTGCGCATTCACTTCGAGGGGTTGGCGCTGCGCGAGGCGATTGCCAAGGGCGACCGGCGCTGGGAGGCCAGCATCATCGCCGCCCAATACGAGCTGGACGGCATCAAGCGTACCGACAACATGAACCTGGAGCAGCAGGAAGTCTGGGAAGAAGCCCATCGCCAGTTTCACCTCAAGCTGATCGAAGCCTGCGACATGCCCTTGCTGCTCAACTATTGCCGTACGCTCCACGACCTCAATGACCGGTATCGCCGCCTCTACCTGAAGAAAAACCCCTTCGACAGGGATACCCGGAGCGAACACGCGGCCATCGTGGAGGCGACCCTGGAGCGCAACGCCGATCTGGCGTGTGCCCTGCTGGCCCAGCATACCCAGCGCACCACGGACAACATTCGCACCATGCTGGCCCGCCAGCGAGACGAAGAGTTCAACGTCCAGCCGGACTGAGCGCCGGCCCAGCCGGCGCTACTCTCTGCAACCAACCGATACGATGCGGACGGGCTCCGGCCCGCCTGCAGGGAGCCCCTCATGCGTCATTCCATCGCGACGCTGTCGCTGTCCGGCACCTTGCCGGAGAAACTCCAGGCCATCGCCGCCGCCGGCTTCGATGGTTTCGAGCTGTTCGAGAACGACCTCCTGGCCTACCCGGGGTACCCCGGCGAGATCCGCCGAATGGCCGAGGACCTGGGGTTGACCATCGAGATCTTCCAGCCATTCCGTGACTTCGAGGGCGTCGGGCCCGAACAGCTGGCGCGTAACCTGGCGCGAGCCGAGGCCAAGTTCGATCTGATGGAACAGCTCGGTGTGGAGCTGATGCTGGTCTGCTCCAATGCCCAGCCCGGTGTCTCGGGCGATCCGGCCGTGGTGGGCGAGCAGCTTCATCGTCTGGCCGAACGCGCGGCGGCACGGGGCTTTCGGGTGGGCTTCGAGGCCCTCTCGTGGGGCAGTGCCATCGACCGCTTCGCGCAGGCCTGGGCCGCCGTCGAGGCCGCGGACCACCCGAACCTCGGGCTGATCCTCGACAGCTACCATAGCCTGGCCCTTGACGACGACATTGCTCCCATCGCCAAGCTACGCGGCGAGAAAATCTTCTTCCTGCAGCTCTCCGATGCGCCACGGGAGAGTGCTCGTCCGCCCTGGTACAGCCGTACGCTGCGCTCCTTCCCGGGCCTGGGGGAATACGACATGACCGGCTTCGTCGCGGCAGCACTCGAGGCCGGCTACCGTGGCCCGCTGTCGCTGGAAATGTTCAACGACGAGTTCCGTGCCGCGCCGTCCGGCCCCACGGCGCTGGCCGCCCGTCAGTCGCTGCTGTGGCTGGAGGAACGCCTGCAGGCCGACGCCCGGGTGCCGACCCAGGCCGATCGCCCGCTGTTTGGGCCCCCCGGGGCAGCGGATCTCGGCGGTTTCACCAGCCTCGAGCTGGCCGTGCCGCCCGCTCATCGCCAGGCCGTGGAGACATTGCTCGGCGCCCTGGGGCTGGTCGAGGCGGGCCGACACCCGCAAGCGCCGATCGTCCGCTTCACTGGCGAGGCATTCAGCGTCTACCTGCGTGAAACGCAAGACGGCGGGGTCGTCACGCTGGGCAGCCTGGGTCTCGATGGCGTCGCTGCCCAGGCCCTGCCGATGCGCCTGAAGGCCTATGGCCAAACCACTCGCGGCGATGATGCCCTGGGAGGGCGTCTGTTGACCACGCCGGCGGGCCTGACGCTGCGCCTCGACCCCGAGGGCGACATCGAGGCACGCTTCGAAGCCGTTCCTCTCCCCAAGAGCTCGTCGCGTGGCCGGCTGCGTGGCGTCGCCTTCGCCTTGCCCCGCAGCCTGGTGGAGAGCGAGGCCGGCTTCTGGCGCCACCTGATGGGGCTGCCCGCAGCGAGCACCGGCGTGCGCCACGAGCCGCGGGGCGTGGTCAGGCGGCGCCGTTGGCAGAGTGTCGAGGGTGGCGTGGCGATCGACCTGGAGACCACCTCGCATGCCGGTACCTCGACCGGACGCAGCCTGGTCCCTTCACCGGACCTGGCCCAGCACGGCACCTGCCGGGAGCTGCGGCTGGAGGTCGGCGATGTGGTGGCCACCGCCCAGCGGCTGAGTGCCGCTGGCCTGGCCGTGGAGCCGACGCCGTTCAACGACTACGACGATCTGATCGCGCGCCAGGCCGTGTCTCAACGCGATCGCATCCTGCTCGAGACCTATGCCCTGCGATACGAGCAGCGTGAGGGGCAAGACTACGTCTTCCTGCGGCTAGCCGTTCCCGGCAACCCCCATCTCATGCTCGAGGTCGGCGAATACCGTGCCTTCGGCACCTGATACCTTTTCCATTCGGGAGATACCCATGACAGCCACGCTACTCGTTCTCAACGGGCCCAACATCAACATGCTCGGCACCCGTCAGCCGGAACTCTATGGTCATGAGACCCTGGCCGATGTGGCGGCCCTCTGCCAGCGTCGGGGCGAGACCTGCGGCCTGACCATCGATTTCCGCCAGACCAACCATGAAGGCGAGCTGATCGACTGGTTGCACCAGGCCCGCGGCAAGGTGGACGGCGTCGTGCTCAATCCGGGGGCCTGGACCCACACCTCGGTGGCGATCCGCGATGCCATCCTGGCCTCAGAGCTGCCGGTCATTGAAGTGCATATCTCCAATGTGCATAAGCGCGAAGCCTTCCGTCACCACTCCTATGTCTCCGATGTGGCCGTCGGGGTGATCTGTGGACTGGGTACCCATGGCTATGCGTTGGCCATCGAGCATTTCTCCCAGCGGCTGGAGGCAACCACCCGATGAGCGCCGTCAATGACCATTCCGTGCTGGTCGGGCTGATCGGTGCCGGCATCCAGCGCTCCAAGACGCCGGACCTGCACATGGAGGAGGGTCGCCGCCAGGGGCTCGCCTATGTCTACAAGCTGATCGATCTGGACAGCCTGGGACTCGATGCCGAGGCTCTGCCGGAACTGTTGCGTGCCGTGCGCCTGGGCGCCTTCGACGGCCTCAACGTCACCTTTCCCTGCAAGCAGGCGATCCTTCCCTGCCTCGACGACCTCTCCGATGAAGCGCGTGCCATCGGCGCGATCAATACCGTGGTGCTCCGTGATGGCAAGCTGATTGGCCACAACACCGACTGCACCGGCTTCGGTGAGGCCTTCCGACGCAACCTGGGACAGGCGCCGCGTCGACGGGTCGTCCAGATGGGAGCCGGGGGCGCCGGTGCCGCCGTGGCCAACGCCCTGCTGGAGCAGGGCGTCGAGACCCTGGTGATCTTCGACACCGATGCCGGCAAGGTGCGCGAGCTGATCGCGTCCCTGGAAGGCCGCTTCGGTACGGGGCGGGCACGCGTCGGTACCGACCTGACGGCCGAGATGGCCGCCGCCGATGGCCTGGTCAACGCCACCCCGGTGGGCATGGACAAGCTGCCCGGTATGCCGGTCCCCGAGCCACTGCTGCGTGCCGACCTCTGGGTCGCCGACATCATCTACTTTCCCATGGAGACCGAACTGCTGCGCAAGGCCAGAGCGCTGGGCTGTACCACCATGGACGGCACCAACATGGCGGTGTTCCAGGCGGTCAAGGCCTTCGAGCTGATCAGCGGACGGCCCGCCGATGCCGATCGCATGATGTCGCACTTCCAGCGGCTTGCCGCGGCAGCCCCTGACCCCGCGGCCTGATGGTGTCGCGGGGCGCGCAGCCAGGACGAGATCGACGTGGGTGCAAACGTGGTCTTGCCGCCATGGCGGCGGCGATGTTCGAGGAGGATTTCTCGGGACGCATCCTGCCGTTCGATAGCGGGGCTGCGATTCATTACGCGGAGAAGGTCGCTGCGAGCGAGAGTGCAGGAGGGCAGATCGATATTGCCGATGCCCAGATTGTGGCTACCTGCATCCAGCATGAAGCGGTGCTGGCGCCCCGCAACATCAAGGGTTTCGGGGCGTTGAGCGTCGAGACGATCACTTGGGAAATGGGCGGATATCGGTAAACTGACGTTACAGGGGCTCGCTGCTGGGCGCGCCATCAAGAAGTTGCTTTTCCACAGCCCCTTTCCCGCGCTCCTTTACCTCCGTCATGCCGACATGAAGTCGTTCCAGCGCCGGACCAGGTAGTTGTGCTCGTCCATGACCGTATTCCATACGGCGATCCGGCTCATGCGCGTCAGGTAGTCACCGCCATCGCGGATTTCGCCCCGGTGGATCAGCCCGCTGGCACCGGATGGGTCGGCCAGGTTCTCGGCGGCGGGCTTGCCGGCGTACCAGTAGTCCCATTCGGCGGGCGACAGGTGGGGGCGGGTCAGCTCCGGGGTGGATATGTAGTAGCCCTGGCGGGCCATGACGGCGCCGGGCCATCCGGAGATCCACCAATTGAGGTAGTCATAGGCGGCATCGAGCGTGCGGCCCTTGGCATGGCGCGAGATCGACATGCCGCCGTACCAGGCGCGGTAGCCTTCCATGGGCGAAGCCATGCGCACCTTGATATGGCGTTTCTTGAGGTCGGTCATGGCCGGCGACCATAGACTCTCGATACCGACTCGGCCGCGCACCATGTCGGAGGAGGCCTGGTCCTGGTTGCTCCAGAACGCCCGGAAGTGCTGCTGGCGCTTGAGTGCGATCAGGCAGTCGATGAGGTTGTCGATCTCAGCCACGCTGAGATTGCCCAGATCCTTGAAGTCGACCAGGCCCGCCGCCTTGGCGGCCAGCGCCGCGTCGATCGCGCCGATGGCGCTGTCGTTCTGCAGGCTGACCATGCCCCGCCAGCGCTTGTCCAGCAGCCAGGCCCAGCTCTCCTGATCGCGACTCAATCCGTCCGGCAGCATGTCCAGGCGGTAGCCGAAGCTGTCGACGTTATGACTGACCGGCAGCATGGTGATGTGGCCGCTGGGGCGAGAGCCGCAACTGCCATCGGGCTGGATATAGAGACGATCGACCGGATTGCTGCCGGCGCCCAGCGGCGCGTGTGGCGTCAGGCGCCCGGTCTTCGGCAGGGCGTTGATCTTGTCCCAATTGTCGATGCGCGCGATATCGATGGGCTGGATGGCGTTGGCCGGCCACACGAAATCCACGTTGTGAAACCACTGGTCGTAGATGTCGAAGCTGTCCGGGGCCAGCACGCCGGCCCGTTGCGCGGCGACACCGTCGAGCACGTCGAACGTCAGGCGAATGCCCAGGTCGGCGCGCGCTTGCCGGCGAATGCTTTCCAGCAGCGTGACCGAAGTACCCAGCACGCGCAGGTTGACCGGGCCGCGTTGAACGTAGGGGCCGCCCGAAGCGGGTGAAGGTACGGCGTTAGGCATGGGAAATCCTGGGGCAAGGGTGGTCGCTAACGGCGCTCATGAAGGCTTGCAACGAGTCTGCCACGCGGCTGGCCGGGATACCACGCGTGATGAAGACGAGCTCCGAGCGGCGGTCGTCGTCGGGCCAGGCCTCGACATGCTCGGGGGGATGAATGGTGTGTTGTACGCCGTGGAGGATGACCGGCCGAGGATCGTCCCTGACGTGCAGCACCCCCTTGACCCGCATGATGTCGTTGCCGTGGCGGTTGAGGAGCATCGATAGCCACAGGCCGAAACAGGTCCAGTCCAGCTCGCCGTCGAAGGCCAGGCGGAAGGCGCTGACATCGCCCAGGTGGCTTCGTGTCTCGGGGCTGGCCGATTCGCGCCAGGGGCCGAGCCAAGTCCTGACCCGGGCGCGGGTGAAACGCTCGAGATGGGGGCCACTGGCGAACAGCGCGTCGCTGGGCTGGTCCAGGGCCTCGCGGCCCAGTCGTTGCGCGGCGGGATTGGTGGTATCCAGCAGGTCGTGGAGGTGGTCGATGCGGGACGTATCGACCAGATCGGTCTTGCTGATGACCAGCTTGTCGGCCACCGCGACCTGCGCTTCCCACACGGGGTGGTGCCGGCGGCTGTCGATGGCGTTGACGGCATCGACCAGCGTGAGGTTGGTCCCCGGACGAAGGTGGTGGCGCAGTACAGGGTCGGCGGTAATGGTGGAGGCGATCGGGCCGGGATCCGCCAGGCCGGTGGTTTCCAGCACGATGCGCCGGAACGCGGGAATCTCGCCGTTCTGCCGCCGTGACAGCAAGCGCCGCAGGGCGTCCGACAGCTCGCCGCGAATAGTGCAGCAGACGCAACCGCTGGCAAGCAGCACCGCATCCTCGGCGATCTCGCCGAGCAGCCGGTCGTCGAGGCCCACGTCGCCGAACTCGTTGATCAGCACGGCGCTGTCGCCGAAGGCCTCGCTGGCCAGCACCGACTTCAGCAGCGTGGTCTTGCCGCTGCCCAGAAAGCCCGAAATCACATGCACCGGTAGCAACGCAGTCGTGTCGGTCATCGAGAGTCTCCTCGCCGCGGCGTCAGCCCAGGGACGCCAGGAATGCCGCATCCAGGGGATCGAGCTCGCGCCCGCTCAGTTGCTCGGCCTGGCGCCAGACGCCGCCCAGGTCCTCGACCATCTCCCGCTTGCCGGTGGCGGTCGCCAGCACGAAGCTCGACGCCTGGAAGTCCTCGACCGCCAGACGACTCGGGCCGAGCACGCGATTGATCAACCTGGCCCGGTAGGCGCGGGCCCGACGGCGCTCGTGATGGGCCCGTTCCGGGTCTTCGATATGCGTGCTCCAGTGATCGTCACCGCCGAGGGCACCACAAAGTCCGCACATGGGATCTCCTTGAACGTGGAAACGTGATCGGGTTAGGGGGTGTCGCTCAGACACGCATCGACTGCCAGGGCCGCCCGCAAGAGCGCCTCGTCCTCGCCGCAGGGTGCGCTGAGCTGGATGCTGGTGTATTGGCCCTGGTCGTCGCGCCCGCTCGGCAGCGCGATCGCCGGGGAGTCCAGCAGGCTGGCCACCATGCTGAGGCGCAGCGTGGCCAGGTTGACCTCGGCAAACCGCTCGGGGTCCGCCTCCAGTGGCGACAGCAGGGGGGCGACGTGGGCCACGGTCGGGGTGAGTAGCGTCGCGCCCGCCAGGTCCTGGCGCAGGCGCGTCTGGAGTTCCCGGCGCTGACGATACAGCGTCACGACCCTATCCGGGGTCATGTGTCGCGCGGCCAGCAGTCGCTGCCGCACGCGGGGGTCCATGCGCTCGGCTTCGTCGCGCTCGAGTAGATCCCGGTACTCGGTATAGGCTTCCGCGGCGCCCAGCCAGCCGTGACGCTGGATGAGATCCAGGGTGTCGCCGACGCTGCCAATGGGCCGCCTGATCACCTGGAAGCCGGCCCGGGCGAGTCGCTCGGCGCTACTTTCCAGGTGTTGTCGCACGCCTGGCTCGAGGCGTTCGTCGTCGAGGCAGGTCGTGTCGAGCACGATCACCGTCTGCCCGGGGTCCGCCGGCTCTCGCGTCTCGACGGCTTGGCCGCGCAGCAGGTCGTCGATGGCCAGGCAGTCCGGCAGCGACGTCGCGATCGCCCCAATGGTGTCGAGGCTCGCGGCGAGTGGCGTGACACCCCGGCGATCGTGACGTGCCCGGGAGGGGCGGTAGGACACCAGGCCATTGAAGGCAGCGGGAACGCGCAGCGAGCCTGCGGTATCGGTACCGATGGCGGCCGGGACGATACCCTGGGCCACGGCGACCGCCGAGCCCGAACTCGAGCCGCCGGGCACCCGGGGGGGCGATCCCGCCGGCGTATGGTGAGGGGTGCCGTAATGCGGGTTCAGGCCCAGACCGGAGTACGCCAGCTCGGTCAGGTTGGTCTTGCCGAGACACACCAGGCCGCCTCCCGTGGCATGGCGGACCGCTGTGGCGTCGTGAGTGGCGGGCGCCTTGGCGAGCACCCGGCTGCCGGCGGTGGTCAGGGTGCCGGTGATGTCGAACAGGTCCTTCCAGGCCAGCGGGACCCCGTCGAGAGGGCTCAGCGGGATGCCGAGCCGCCGGCGGTGGGCGGCAGCCTCGGCCTCCGCCAGGGCGCGGTCCGGTGTCAACGAGATGAACACCGCGTGGCTGTCCCTGGCCTTCTCCAGACAGTGCTGCGTCAACGTCACCGGGTCGATGTCGCCGGCCTGGAGGGCCTGGCCGATGGCCAGCGCGGTGCAGGGAAGAGGATCCATGGGTTGTCTCCCGGTTGGGCGGGCGTCACCCGGTAACGCCCGCCGATGCTCAGCGATCCTCGCGCTTCAGCGCCGAGGCAGGAATGTCGTCGGTACCCAGGCGCTCGAAACGCCCCTGCTCGGTATAGACCCAGTTGCGCCCCACGGACGTCGCCAGAAAGCGGTCATCGAAATCGGAGACCAGTTCCTGCTGGGGGTAGCGGCGCAGGATCCAGCCCTTCATCAGTACCAGATACACCACGAGCGCGGTGACGAAACCGACGGCATAGGCGTATTCCAGAAACACCAGCGCCATGATGCCGCCCGCCACCCAGGCGATGATGCCGGCCGGGTTGAAGCCGTTGGCGAAGCGGAACTGGCCCTCGGTGTCGAAGAGCGCGGGCACGTTGAGGCGCCGGCGCCGCAGGAGGTAATAGTCCGCCACCATGATGCCGCCGACGGCCGAGAGGATGGCACCGTAGTAACTCAGAAAGGTGAACAGATGATCGAGGATCAGCCAGGGCATGGCGGCGGTACCGATCACCCCGGCGATGACCAGGGCGACCGGGTAGCTGATCCGCGGCGCCCCGGCGTTGACGAAGGTGAGCGCGGCGGGGATCAGGTTGGCGGCGTTATTGGTGGACCACTGGGCGAGGATCACCATCAGCAGCAATGCGATCAGGGTCAGGCCGCCGCCCTGGCCCTGAATGACCGTGACCGGATTCCAGTCGCCCGCGGCGATGAAGGAGACCCCGCCGATCAGGGCGATCCAGGCTTGCGTGGCGGGCAGCGCCAGGAACTGAGCGACGAACACGTTGCGGTTGCGGGTGAAGAAATTGCGCTCACCGCCGGGGGTGCGTAGAAAGCGCGTCAGGTTGGGGATGTCCACCGCCAGCGCCGACCAGAACGCCATGTTGGCGAAGAACAGTCCCAGGGCGGCGATATCCTGATCGCCGACGAAGGTCCAGATATTGATGCCCTGGGTCTTGGCCAGCACGTCGAGGGTGAAATACATCCACACCGAGATGGCCACGATGCAGGGCGCCGCGATGGAGGCCAGCAGCTCCACGGCGCGGATGCCGAGCGCGGTGTTGGCGATCTGCACGACGGCGAACAGGGTGTACCACAGAGGCCAGTTATCGAACCCCCAGAGATATTCGACGATCCCGTTGAGGGCCAGCGCGCCGAGGTAGGTCTGCACGCCGAACCAGATAGCGGCGACGATGCCGCGCGACACCGCAGGCAGGTGGGTGCCCTTGATCCCGAAGGGCGCGCGCAGGTAGACGGCGAAGGAGAGGCCATGTTCGGTGCCGATATCCGCCGTGAGACTCATGACGACGCCGAGCACCAGGTTGGCGAAGAAGATGATGGCGACGACGTGAAGTAGCGGCAGGCCGGCGACGCCGCCGGCACCGAGCTGGAAGGTGGCGATGATCACGGCCATGCCGATCCACAGCCAGATGAAGCCGAAGAAGCCGATGGTGCGCTGGTTGAGCCAGACCGGCAGGATGGCGGCTTCGAGCAGGTGTTGCCGGGCGCCGCCGCCTTCGGCGGTGCTGCGACTGTCGGGGTTGCGTTGTTGATGGGCCACTGCAGCGTTCCTCGAGATGTTGTGTGTTTGTTGTAGGCCGGCACCCGTCGACGGCAAGCCGTCGCGGGTGTCGTGCAGTAATTGCAGTATGAATACAAAGATCATTTTATGCCAAGGGGTGGCGAGGAGGTTTTGCTTCAGGACATCTCGTAGCGCCTTCAAAAGACTGTTTATTGGCGGTTTTCTGGTTGGCCATGAATTCACGATGTGAGAAAAATGACGATCGGTTCCATGGGTCGTTTTTCTTGACCTCGAAAGGCCTGGGGGGAAGTGTCAAAATAGGCCGGCGCCCGTGATGGGGCGTTTCGCGCCGAACGTGCCGAGCGCGAGGAACGAGTCGATGACGTCAGGGAGGAGTGGGTGCTGGCCACTGCAGACAGTTCGAGCAAGCGGCAGGAGGGGCGTGCGCCGCGGTATGTCATGATCCAGGAGACGTTGCGCGAGGCCATCCAGGCGCGGCGCCTGCCGTCCAATCAGATTCTGCTCGAGGGCCCCATCGCCCGGCTTTTCGGCACCAGCCGCGGCCCCGTGCGCAAGGCGCTGGAGCTGTTGCACCAGCAGGGGCTGATCAGCCGTTTCGAGGGGCGGGGCTTTCTGGCGACGTCGGACCCGGAGTCGGTGGAGCCGGTACGTGACCCGTTGACGCCCGACATGCTGGGCCTGGGGAGTGGCGAGCAGCCCGCCGTGGATACCCGGTCGGCCGCCGATCGCATTTACCCCCAGGTCGAGGAGGCCGTGGCGACCTGCCTGGCCTTCGGTCATTTTCGCATCATCGAGACCGTGTTGAGCGAACATCACGGGGTCAGTCGTACCGTGGCCAGGGAGGTGCTGGGTCGGTTGCGCAATCAGCGGCTGATCGAAAAGGATCGCCATTCGCACTGGCTGGCCGGCCCGCTGACGGCCCAGGCGGTGGCCGAGGACTATGAGATTCGCGTGTTGCTGGAACCGGCGGCGCTCAAGGTCTCCGGGCCCCTGCTGGATCGCGCCGAGCTGGAGGCGATGCGGGAGGAGGTTCAGCGCCTGATCGACCATCCGGAGCGCCAGAGCGCCGCCGCCATCACTCGGCTGGAGCAGGACCTGCATCAGCGCTGCCTGCGTCTCTATCCCAATCGCAAGGCTCGCGAAATGATCGGCCAGAGCCAGTTGCCTGTCATCGTCAATCGCATTTTCTTCCAGACGCTGGGCGTGCCGCCGGACGAGCCACTGCTGATGGAGCACAAGCTGGTCCTCGATCACCTGCTGTTCGGCGCCTTCGACGCGGCGGCGTCCAGTCTGCAGTCGCACCTCCAGGCGGCGGCCGAGCGTTCCCGTCGCCGGCTGAAGGTGCTGTCGGTCTTCCCCGAGCCCAGCCTGCCCCCCTACCTGCTCAAGATCACCTGAGCTTCTCCCTGCTTTTCCGTTTCTCTCCTGTGCGTCCCTGAGCGGCGGGGCGTCAGGTCGTTGCGGCTTGTTTCGGCGTAAAACGACTTTTGTATTCAAGTGATTGAAAATGACGTTTCGAGAATTGGGTTGGCGCTGTCTCTTCCTTGCCGGGATCGCGAGCTGAGTCGATCTATTCAGAATAATCGTTCAATAATTCCGATTTTACAGGGATTAATCCTAGTTTTATTTGGAATATCAGGTTTAAAACCTGAATTTATGGCCTTTCCCAAGAAAGAGACGATCAAGGGGGTGTGGAAGGCTTGTCTTGACAAAAATGACCTTTGTATCCAGTCTTCAGTAAATCGGCGGCCGTGGCGGCTGTCGTCGTCCGTACCAGCACACCCTTCCCAAGACTCAACAACGAGGTGTTCGAAATGGCCAAGAAAGAGATCCTCTGCGCGTTTGGCGTCGACGTCGATGCCGTTGCCGGTTGGCTCGGTTCCTATGGTGGCGAGGACTCACCCGACGATATCTCCCGCGGCCTGTTCGCCGGTGAAGTCGGTGCGCCGCGTCTGCTCAAGCTGTTCGAGCGCTACGGTCTCAAGACGACCTGGTTCATCCCCGGTCACAGCATCGAGACCTTCCCCGAGCAGATGAAGGCCGTCGTCGATGCCGGGCACGAGGTCGGTGTCCATGGCTATAGCCACGAAAATCCCATTGCCATGACCCGTGAACAGGAACGCGACGTGCTCGATTACAACATCGAGCTGGTCACCAACCTGTCCGGCAAGCGACCCACCGGTTACGTGGCCCCCTGGTGGGAATTCAGCCCGGTGACCAACGAGCTCCTGCTCGAGCGTGGCATCAAGTACGACCACAGCCTGATGCACGACGATTTCCACCCCTACTACGTACGCGTCGGTGATTCCTGGACCAAGATCGATTACGCCAAGCCCGCCAAGGAGTGGATGAAGCCGCTGGTCCGGGGGCAGGAAACCGACTTGATCGAGATTCCCGCCAACTGGTATCTCGACGATCTGCCACCAATGATGTTCATCAAGAAATCCCCCAACAGCCATGGCTTCGTCAGCCCCCGGCATCTTGGCGAGATGTGGCAGGACCAGTTCGACTGGGTCTACCGCGAGAACGACTACGCGGTCTTCACCATGACCATCCATCCCGACGTGTCGGGGCGCCCCCAGGTGCTCATGATGCTCGAGCGTCTCATCGAGCACATGCAGAGCCACGAGGGCGTGCGTTTCTGCACGTTCGACGAGATCGCCGACGATTTCGCCAAGCGCAACCCGAGGAAGTAACCCCGTAATCGCTTCCGCATCACCACACAACGACAATCGAAAATGAGGGTGACGTCGATGACCGAGCCAACCTCGAGCGTTTCTTCCCCAGGGCATCGCGGCAGTGCCGACGAGCCCTGGAATAGAGTCATCACCAAGAAACAGATCGGCTATGCCTCGCTGGTCTGCTTCATTGCCTGGGTGGCGTCGGTCTACGACTACACCCTGTTCGGCACCTTGCTACCCGTCATCGCCGACGATTTCGGCTGGAGTCCGGCCAAGGCCACGGCGGTCAACACCTGGGCGACCATCGGGGTGTTTTTCGTGTCTCTGGTGGTCGGCACCATGCTCGACCACTTCGGGCGCAAGAAGACGTTGATCCTGCTGGTCATCGGCGGGGCGGTCAGTTCCGGTCTGTCGGGGGTCGCCATCGGGGCGGCCTCGTTGGTCATCATCCGGGCCTTTTCCGGCTTCGCGGTTTCCGAAGAGGTGGTCAATGCCGTCTATCTCAACGAGATCTACAAGAAGGCCAAGGGGCGTGGCTTCATGTACAGCCTGGTCCAGAGCGGCTGGCCGGTCGGCGCCTTGTGCGCGGCGGGGATGACCTCGTTGCTGCTGCCCGTGGTGGGTTGGCGCGGCAGTTTCTTCGTCGCTGCCTGCGCGTCGATCATCGTCATCGTGATGGCGCTCAAGCTGCCGGAGTCGCCGGTATTCGCGGCAATGAAGGAAGTCGAGCGTCGGCGCAAGTCCGGCGATGCCGAGGGGGCGGCGCAACTGGCCGCCGAGCACGACGTGGTAGTCAATACCGGCAATAATCTGGGCCTGAAAGGCGTGCTGGCGCCGGAGTTGCGTCGCCATACCATCTCCTTGTCGCTGGTCTGGCTGTTCAGCTGGATGGCGATCCAGGTCTTCGCCGTGCTGGGCACGACGGTCCTGGTCGAGGCCAAGGGTGTGAGTTTCGAGAGCTCGCTGTATGTGTTGATCCTGGCCAACGCGGTGGGCTTCGTGGGTTACCTTACCCACGGATGGGTGGGCGACCGCATCGGGCGTCGCAACACGGTACTCATGGGCTTCCTGCTCGGCGGCGTGGCCAGTCTGTTGATGCTGCTCGGCCCGGCCAGCGATGGTTTCGTCTATCTGATGTATGCCATCACGCTGTTCTTCCTGCTGGGCCCCTTCGCCGCCATCCTCTTCTATATGGGCGAGTCCTTCCCGGCTCATGTTCGTGGCACCGGAGCCAACGTGGCGCACGTGATGGCGCCGGTAGGGGCCATCGTGGGCTCGGGGCTGGTATCCCTGCTGCTGACGATGGGGGTCACCATGACCTGGGCGGCCATCCTGGCCGGCTCCCTGCCGTTGCTCCTGAGTGGCCTGCTGATGTTCGGCACTCGTCACGTGGACCATCGCCAGCATGACGCCATCGAGGAGGCCGTGGCATGAATGCACTGACACGAGATGACGGTCTGGCGGGCAAGGTCGCGATCATTTCCGGCGCGGCCAGCGGGATCGGCCAGGCCCTGGCGGTCAGCTACGCTCGGGCCGGCGTCAACGTGGTCGCAGGCTACTATCCGGGCGATCCCCACGATGTGGCGGAAACCGTCGCGGCGGTGAGGGATGCGGGCGGGGAGTGCCTGCCCGTGGCGGTGGATGTGCGTGACGGCGAACAGTGCGAGGCCTTCGCGCGGTCGGCCATCGACCACTTCGGCCGCCTGGATATCGCCGTGGCCGGTGCCGGCATCCTGCGTCAGGCATCGCTCGAGGACCTCTCGGACGCGGCGTGGGACGACATGCTGTCGGTGGACCTGACCGGAGTGATGCGCGTCTTTCGCGGGGCATCTCGGGTGATGACCGGACCCGGCGCGATGGTCGCCATCTCCTCGATCGCGGGCGGCGTCTATGGCTGGGACGATCACGCCCACTACGCGGCGGCCAAGAGTGGCCTGCTGGGGCTGGTTAGGTCGCTGGCGGTCGAACTCGCGCCCCGCGGGATACGCGTCAATACCTTGATACCCGGCCTGATCGAGACCCCGCAATCGCTCGATCCGGTGAACTCGCTGGGGCCCGACGGCCTGGCCGCCGCCGGCGACATGATCCCGGCGGGTCGGGTGGGGCGCGCCGAGGAAGTCGCGCGCACGGTGCGCTTTCTGACCAGCGACGACGCGTCGTATGTGACTGGGCAGCAATTGATCGTCGATGGCGGGCTGACCGTGCGCTGGCCGAGCTGATCGCCTGATGAGGGAGGCGAGGCCGGTGTCTCGCCTCCCGCTCTCAAGAGACGGGATATTCTCATGACAAACAAACTCCAGGGCCAGGTCGCCCTCGTGGTGGGGGGCGCCAGTGGCATCGGCCGCGCCATCGTCGAGTGCTTCCAGGCCGAAGGCGCCACGGTCGCCGTGGCCGATTTCAATCTCGAGGCCTGTCGCCAATGGGCGCCCAGGCTGGATCCGGGTATCACCCTGCATGCGGTGGATGTGGCCGACGAGGCCTCGGTGCCGGCCATGGTCGATGATGTCCTGAAGGCCCATGGGGTCATCGACGTGTTGGTCAATTGCGCCGGGATCCTGGACGAGACTCCCTTGCTGGAGATGGCCACCGAAACCTTCGATCGCATGATCGGCATCAACTTGCGGGGCGTCTTCCTGGTCAGTCGCCAGGTCGCGCCGCACATGGTCGAACGCAAGCGCGGCCGGATCATCAACATTGCCTCGCAGCTGGCGCTGAAGGGCGGTGTCGGGCTGGCCCACTACTGTTCGGCGAAAGCGGGGGTGCTGGGGCTGACCAAGGCCATGGCCCACGAACTGGCGCCCTTCGGGGTGCTGACCAATGCCATTGCCCCTGGCCCGATCCTGACGCCGATGCTGCAGGGCCTGAGCGCGCAATGGATCGCCGACAAGGAGGCCAAACTGCCCCTGGGCCGTTTCGGCAAGGCCGAGGAGGTCGCGCCCACGGCACTGATGCTGGCCGCCTCGCCGGATGGAGATCTCTATGTCGGCCAGACCCTCGGGCCCAACAGCGGCGACGTGATGTAGCCGGTCGGGAGAGCAGCGATGCTCGGTGTGTTGTTCATCAAGTGGTTGTCCACGGCGTTGGTGGTGGTCGGCGTTTCCCTGGCCGTGGCGCGGCTGGGGCCCAGGCTGGGCGGCGTTCTGGCCGGGACTCCCATCGTGCTGGGGCCGGGATACTTCTTCATGTTGCGTGAGCAGCCGGCGTCTTTCGTCGCCGAGGCGGCCCTGGGATCGCTGCACGCCATGCTGGCGACCCTGACCTTCTGCCTGGGCTACGTGCTGTTGGCCGGCGGGTTTGGGGCGTCGGTGAGCGTCGCCCTGGCAGCGCTCATCTGGCTACCGGTGGCCGCTGCGGCTGCCTCCTTGCCGGGAGGTGTGGCGCTGGGATTGGCCGTGTTTCTGTTGGCTCTGTTATTGGCACGGTGGCTGATGCGTACCCTGGGGCTTTCGCGCGATACGGTGTCGCAAGCGCCACGCTGGGGCGACTTGCTGATGCGTGGCTCGCTCGCCGGGATCATCGTTTGCCTGGCCACCGTGGTACTCGATTCCATCGCGCCCGCCGTCTCCGGTGTTGCCCTGAGCTTTCCCATCGGCATGTTGACCATCGCCCTGACACTGCACCAGCGTCACGGGCCCGGGATGGCTCGCGCCACCCTGGCCGATACCCAGCTCGGGATGCTCAGTCTGGTGGCCTTCAGTACGGTGATGGCGGCCAGTGCCGAGTCACTGCCCCCTGCACTTGCCTTTGTTCTCGCTCTGGGCGCTTCGCTTCTCGTCAGTGCTCTGCTGTGGTTTCTTCCAAGGGGGGCGGTCTCGACGACCAAGTTGGCCAAGCGCAACATGTGACCCGTCAGGTACGGTGTTGCCATGACTCACTGCGATCGCCTCCTTGCGGAAGACCGAGCTGGCATCATGATGATGCGTGTTCTTACCGGTGGTCAGGGACACCGCAGGACCACACATCTAACATGTTCTTCTCGGTTAGGTCGAGATGGCGTCCATCTCTCGAAGAAAATAAAAGATAACATATCCTCAGCAGTAAAGCGGATGGTCGCATAATATTGAAGAAGGTTTGCTATAAATTTCAGAGGCGCTGATGTGTGATTGCCGCTACGTCACGCAACCAAGGCTGTCGAGCCCAATGTTGGTCAGCGAACTTTGAAATATCACTTTGATAGGTCAGCGAAAGGCCGATACTGTCCAGGCCTTCAATAAACATTTTTAGGTGGCGTGGCATCAGTTCAAAATTAGCCTGAATGCTATAGCTCTTAAGGCTTTGCTCCTTGATGTCGATCTCGACAGTATTCCTGGTGGGGGCATCTGCATCGTCCATCAACTGAGCGATCTGCTCTGGCGGCAAGGTCACCAGCAACAACCGGTTGTTCATTGCATTGGAGTAGAAAATTTCGGCATAACTCGGTGCGATCACGGCTCGAATGCCGAACTGCTGGAGACCCCAGACGGCGTGCTCGCGGCTTGATCCGCAGCCAAAGTTGGAGCCACCGACCAGGATCGATGCATCTGCATAAGAATGCTGGTTAAGCACGAAATCGGGTCGTGCCTGTTCTTGAGCATCGAAACGAAGATCATAAAGCAAGCCCTCCTTCAGGCCTGACTTGTCGATGCCACGTAGGAACTGCTTGGGCATGATCTGGTCCGTGTCGAGATTCTCGATGCGAAGCGCCGCCGCGCGCCCCTTGATGCGCGTGTGCTCAGTCATTGCAGGATCTCCAGTCGACGTACGTCGGTAATGTATCCAGCTACAGCGGCTGCAGCTGCCATTGCCGGGCTCATTAGATGGGTGATGGCGCCTCGGCCCTGGCGCCCCTCGAAGTTGCGATTCGTCGTCGACGCGCATCGTGTTCCGTCGGTAAGGACATCGTCATTCATTGCCAGGCACATCGAGCAACCGGAATTGCGCCACTCGAAGCCTGCCTGCATAAATATCCGATCGAGACCCTCGGCTTCCGCTTGGGCTTTCACGGCCCCGGAACCGGGTACCACCATCGCCCGGACACCCGGGGCGACGTGGCGTTTGTACACAATGCTGGCCGCGGCACGCAGGTCCTCGATCCGTCCGTTGGTGCAGGAGCCGATAAAAACGTGCTGCACAGGCGTGCCTTCCAAGGCAGATCCTGCCTGCAGCCTGGTGTAGTGGAGCGCCCGTTCGGCACTTCTTCGCGCTGGCCACTCAGAAAATTCATCTAGCCTCGGGATGCGCTCGTCGATGGCGACCGCCTGATCGGGGCTGGTACCCCAGGTGACCTGGGGGGAGACGTCGCTGGCATCGAGTCGATACTCGGCATCGAATGTACATCCTGGGTCGGAATGCAGGTCCTTCCATGCTGCCAGCGCTGCGTCGTGATGTTCAGAAGTGATGTCCGGCGCGCGAGCTATCACGTAGTCTATCGCCTTCTGATCGGGAGCCACGAGTGCGCCGCGGGCCCCGGCTTCGAGCGTCATGTTGCACAGCGTGAAGCGTGCCTCGATCGATAACGCATCGATGGCGCTACCGCAGTATTCGACCACGTAGCCACGAGCACCCTGGGCTCCGATGTGAGCGACTACTGCAAGTACTAGATCCTTGGCCGTGGTACCCAGGGGGAGGGTACCGCCGATGCGTATGCGCATGTCCTTGGCGAGCCGGTAGACCAGCGTCTGCGTCGCCAGTACGTGCTCCACTTCAGTGGTTCCGATGCCGAAGCCCAAGGCTCCGAGCGCACCATATGTCGTAGTGTGACTGTCTCCGCAGATTACCACCATGCCGGGACGAATCATTCCATGCTCTGGAGCCACCACATGTTCGATGCCTTGCAAGGCATCGTTAGTGTCGAACAGTGGTATATGGAAATAATCGCAGTTTTTCTTCAGGTTCGATGCCTGAAGTGCTGATGCGGTGTCGTCGATTACCCGAATCCTGGTCGGGTGCGTAGGAATGATGTGGCTCACGACGGCGATATTCTGACCCGGCATCGATACGGGGCGACCTTGCTCGTAAAGCCCCGCGAATGCTTGCGGGCTGGTGTATTCGTTCATGAGGTGCAGGTCGCAAAAAAGCAGAAAATTATGCTCGTCTAGTGTTGCTACCGTATGCGAATCGACAATTTTTCGATAGAGCGTCTTCGGTTTCATGAGTCTGCCTCAAGAAGAAACGGTAAAACCCTGGCGAGCAGTGCATCCGGTGCTTCCTCGGCGATGTAGTGCCCGCAGGGGAGAGCCCCACCTTCAAGCTTGTCGGCCAGTTTCTTCCACTCTTCGAGTGGTCTGAAGCATTTCTGGATCACGCCGTGTTCGCCCCACATCACGAGCACAGGCGCCGTGATCCGTCGGCCGGCATCGATATCATCCCGCTCATGTTCCATATCAATGCCTGCCGCGGCTCGATAATCCTCGCAGATGCCATGAGCAGTGCCATCAAGCGCGATGCAGCGCCGGTATTCATCGAGTGCTCGCGGATCGAACGGCTCAAGCCCAGCACTACGCCGGCCCATCACGTCAACGATGTATGCTGCGGGGTCGACTTCGATCAGACGCTCGGGTAGTGAGGCGGGTTGGATTAGTAAAAACCAGTGCCAGTAGGTGCGAGCGAACGTCTCGCTGGTCTGTTGATACATGGAAAGTGTCGGCGCGATATCGAGTAGGATCAGTCGTGACACGGCTTGGGGGTGATCGATGGCGAGCCGGTGTGCCACCCGAGCCCCGCGATCGTGTGCTAGCAGGTCAAACCTTTCGAATCCCAAGCGGCGCATTAACGTCAGTTGATCTTGTGCCATCACTCGCTTTGAGTAGTTTGAGTGATCCGGCAGGCCAACTGGCTTCGATGAATCGCCGTAACCACGAAGATCGGCTGCGACGACGGTGAAATGTTCGGCCAGTGCTGGCGCTACCTTGTGCCAAATCGCAAGTGTCTGGGGGTGGCCATGCAATAATAGTAGCGGTGGGCCGCTACCGCCGATGAGAGCGTTGATGTAGGTCCGTGGTTCGACCTCAATACGTCGTGTCTCAAAACTGGGGAACAACTGACAAAGACTAGAAGACATCTTTGTTTCTCCTGATGAGTTTGAGTGACCCAATGTCTAGCGAATCCAGATCGAACCTACAATGAAATAGCTCAGAAATGTTACTAGCAATACACCTCCGATATTTAGCCAAAATCCGGTGGTGACCATTGACTTTATCCGCATGTGGCCGGTGCTAAATACGATCGCATTAGGTGGTGTTGCGACCGGTAGCATGAACGCACAACTGGCGGCGATGGCAGCGGGTATTGCGATCATTTCCACGGAAAACCCCTGAGATATTGCGACCGCCGCAAGGAGTGGCAGGAAGGCGGCCGCGGTTGCGGTATTGGACGTGACCTCGGTCAGAAATATGATGACGGCGGTCACTAGTGCAATCATGCCGAGTAGTGGTAAGGTGCCAAGTGATCCGATGCTATCTGCGATCCATTCGGCCAGGCCGGTCGACTGAATGGTTGCGGCCAGCGATAGCCCTCCGCCGAATAGAAGCAACACGCCCCAAGGAAGCTTGACGGCGTCTTTCCAGCACATAAGGAAGATGCGCTGCTTGGTATCGACTGGAATGAGAAACAGAGACAACGCGCCGGTAAGGGCAATGCTGGTGTCGTTGATACCGTGCAGGTGGTTTGCGATAAACGGCTTGAATATCCAGCTAAGCGCCGTGAGTGAAAAGACTGCCGAGACCATTTTCTCACCCTTGGACCAAGGACCTAACGCTGCTATCTCCGCACGAATCAGTTCCCGGCTGTTCCCGTCATGGAGTTTAAAGCCGCGCCGAGTCAACCACCACCACGTGAAAAGCAGCATCGTCGCCGCGACCGGGATACCCAGCAGCATCCACTGACTGAAGCCGATAGAAACCTCGTAATTTGCTTGTAAAAAACCAGCAAGCATTGCGTTCGGTGGTGTGCCGATGAGGGTTGCGACGCCGCCGATACTTGCTGCATAGGCGATGCCCAGCAGCAGGGCTGTGGCAAAGCGCGCACGTTCTGCGTTGTCCGAGCCGTCTTTGCCATGATCAAGCAGGTGAACCACGGACATGCCGATTGGCAACATCATGATCGTGGTTGCGGTGTTGCTGACCCACATGCTGAGAAATGCCGTGGATAGCATGAAGCCGGCTATCTGTTGCGAAGGGGAGCTACCAACCAGCATCAGCGTATTGAGTGCGATACGCCTGTGGAGGTTCCAGCGCTCCATCGCGAGGCCGAGTATGAAGCCGCCCAGGAAAAGATAGATGATCGGGTTGGCGTAAGGGACGGTGGCGTCGCCGATCTCGCCGATACCCAATGTCGGAATTAACAGGATGGGCAGTAAGGAGGTGATGGGGATCGGGATGGCCTCGGTCGACCACCAGGTGGCGATCAGCAACGTCATGCCCACGGTTGTCCAGGCTGAGACGGGCATGCCCGTGGGCGGGGGGATCACCAGGCACACAATCAACAGGATCGGCCCGAGATAGAAACCGATCCGGGCGGCAAGGTGACTGGATGTGTTGCCATCCCCATTGGCGTGCGCGTTCAAATTACGAGCTGAGGATGATGATACTATAGTTGTATTTTTCGTCATGGAGCATCTCTCCTATATCACCTGGGCAGCGCTTGTATCGGCTCCTACGGGGTGTTTTGTCGTTAGGGCTGGGCCTTACTTGAGACGTCGTTTAAGGATCAGGCACCAGCAATGCTATTATTCACGTTGCGTGAAGGTAACCTGCTTGGTGTGAGAGGTATGGACACGATTCGTAAACAATGGCCGCTTCCGGAAGACCTCCGTGTATTCCTGATTGTCATCAGGAAACGGAGCTTCACGGATGCAGCCGCTGAGCTGGGCGTGTCTCCCGCCTATATCAGCAAGCGCATACGGCTCCTCGAGAAGGCGTTGAATACTCGCCTGTTTCACCGAACCAGCCGGCGCTGCGCGTTGACAGATGACGGGAAACTGGCCGAGCGTGCTGCGGTGCAGATCCTGGACGATATGCATACCCTGTTCGATGATCTGTCCGATGCGCGCCAGAGCCCGCGTGGTCTGCTCCGTATCTGCAGCAGTTTCGGGTTTGGACGCAACCATGTGGCACCTGCCATCGCAGGGCTCGCGAAGCAGTTTCCAGAATTGGAGATCCGCTTTGAGGTGTTTGATAGGGTGGTCGATATCGTAGGAGAGGGTTTCGATCTGGAAATTCGAGTGGGCGACGATTTGCCCGGTCAGCATATCAGTCGCCATCTGATCTCGAACCAGCGCGTGCTCTGTGCAGCCCCAAGTTATCTGGAGCGATGCGGGATTCCGGTTACACTGGATGAGTTGACTGAGCACGACTGCCTGGTCATCAAAGAACGCAATAACGCTTTCGGTGTCTGGAATTTGGAATGTGGCGGCAGCACTCAGAGCATTCGTGTCAGGGGGCCTTTGTCCTCAAATAATGGTGAAATCGTGCTTCAGTGGGCATTGCACGGTCGTGGCATCCTGCTACGTTCAATGTGGGATGTCGGACCACTTTTGAAGCAGGGCAGCTTGGTACGCATACTAAACGACTACAGTCAGAGTGCCGATGTTTGGGCGATTTATTCAACTCGAGCTGCCAACTCGGCCAAGATACGCGTGTGTCTGGATTTTTTTGAAAATTACTTCTCTCAACTGGAAGTCTGATGGTTTGATGCTAGTACTGAATTCAAGCGATAAGCGCGGAGCCTGCGGTGTTCAGATCTCTTGATAATTTCTCTCAAGGGTGCTTGTTTCGGTGTTGGCCAACCGAAAGGATTTATCGGCGGCCGGGGCAATTGTTTACCATTTTAATTCCTTTCCAGAAGGTGGCTTGGGTGGCAACTTTCTGAATTTAAAATTTGGTGATTGGTTAGTGTAGAGTCGTGGCTAAGAGCTTCTTTAATAACCGGTGGATGGGATGGGCTTCCTCGTTGGCAAGGCCCGAGGCGTCGGACCGTTGCGAGGGCGCTGTAAACCCCTCCCTGGGCGCTACCTTTGCCATCCATGGCAAAGGACCCTCGCTTCGCCTTGCCCCCGACGCCCATCATCATCGGGGTTTGGAAATGCGTTCTAAAGGCTGCTCACGGAAAGAGTGGCGGTTCAGTAAAATGGCTAGTTGCGTGCATCGAGTGGTATGGGGGCAGACCCGGTTATGGCGCACTGCCTCCTCTGCGATGATAGAGTTGGGGCCTTGCATCTCGCTGACCTTCAAGGAGAAGAACATGAAGAAACGGGGATGCTGATTTGTGTTCTACTTGGCATGGGTGGGTCCATGGCCGCCCACGCCATCGGCCAGGCTGACTGAATCCATGTCAATATGGCGGTTGCGAAAATGCAAAAGGCCTGGATAGGAGCGGGAAACCTGGAAGCATCGAAGGAAAGGCTTGAGGGCCTGGCCAAGGAAACCCGAAGATGAGGAGCAGCCTTGACGCGTTTCTGGAGTTGGCCAAGGGCGTAGATGTCAGCGCGCCGATGGAAACCATGGACATGGCGAAATTTGATCGCTTGGGCTCATGGGATTCGAATCGCTCGTCATGGGCCCTGCGTATCAGTGTACCGTCTTGACGGGGTGTTCACGGCCACGCGGCAAGATCCGGTCGATGCTCGAAAATGAACGAGTCATTTGAGCATCGCCGAAGATAATTTCTGCAATTCCCAGCGAGAGTACATGCCATGGTGGCGTATCCCCTGATTGGTCTGCTGGCCGGATTCCTGGCGGGCGTGTTCGGTATCGGCGGGGGTGTCGTCGTGGTGCCGTTGCTGGTGGTAGTGCTGGGCTGGCAAGGCGTGGAGGGCGACATCGCCCTGCATCTCGCGGTAGGCACGTCGCTGGCCACGATCGCCATCACGTCGCTTTCGTCAGCCCGGGCGCATTATCGTCACGGTAACGTGCGTCTCGACTGCCTGCTGCCGATGCTGCCGGGAATGACGGTCGGGGCGATCGGTGGGGTCTTTCTGGGCGATGCGTTGTCCGGGCGTGTCCTGTCGCTGCTGTTGGGCCTGTTCTTCCTGTGCCTGGCGGGCAAGCTGCTGCTGGGAGCCCGGCCGCGCGGCGCCCGGGCGCTTCCCGGCTGGCCGGGAATGGCGGCGGCCGGCAGCGTGGTTGGCATTGCCTCCGCGCTGTTCGGCATCGGCGGCGGGGCGCTGACGGTGCCTTTCCTGGAGTGGCGCAGCGTCCCCATGCGTCAGGCGATCGGCACGGCGGCCGCGGCGGGCATCCCGCTGGCCCTGGTGGGGGCGATGACGGCGATGCTCGTCGGCGGTGATGCGGTCGCCATGAACTGGACTACGGGCTATGTCTACTGGCCGGCCTTTTTCGGCATCGTCATCCTGAGTGTGCCGGGCGCGCGACTCGGCGCACGGCTCGCCTCCCGGTTACCCGCGCGGGTTCTGAAGCTGACGTTCGCGGTGCTGCTGCTGCTGGTGGGCGGGCATTTCCTGCTCGGGTAGGGTGGAAAGTTGATCGAGATACGCCGTCGGCCGGGTGTCGATGGTCGGGTTCGGCCGGGCGCCGGACAGCACGCTCATCGATGAATCACGGACGAGGCTCTCGGCATCAAGCTGGGCATGGCGCGCCTGATGCAGGCCGTGCCCCGGGCCTTTTCGCTGAACAACAATTCAATGGCCTGTTGAGCGACATAGTCGAAAGGCGTGTGAACCGATGTCAAAGGCACCGGCAGGCGGCTCGCCAACGGGATATCGTTGTAGCCAACCAGTGAAAGCGATGCACCGATATCGATGCCGAGACGGTGCGCGGCGGCCATGACCCCAATGGCGAGATTGTCATTGACGGCGAATATCGCCGAAGGGCGCTCCTGTCGAGAGAGAATGTCGAAACCCGCTGTCTCACCCGACTCGATACCGAAACCGGACTCGACCACCCACTCCTCGCGGACGGTGATGCCGGCTTCTCGCATGGCCCGCCTGAAGCCTTCCTGACGGTCCCGCGCAGTGGATGTGAAGCCGGGCCCGGCGACCAGCGCGATGTCTCGATGGCCGAGGTCGAGTAGATGTCGAGTCGCGAGATAGCCGCCTTGGGCATCGTCGCCCAAGGCAGAGGGGCTGGTGCCATCGGTGCGTAATACCAGGGTGTGCGGCACGCCCTGCTCGCGCAATCGCGAGGGAAGCTGGTCGTCTAGCCGGCTGGTCGCCAGGATCAAGCCATCCACCCGTCGGTTCAGCAGCGACTCGGCCGCCTGGCGTTCGCTTTCGGGGTCGTCGCCGCAGGTCGCCACGATGGCGAAATAATGGCGTTCCTGCGCGGCCCGGGAGATTGCCTCGTAAATGAGTGCCATGACGGTGTCGCTCAGCCGGGGGACCAGCACGCCGATGGTCCCTGTGCCCCCACGTCGCAGACTGGACGCCAGTATGTCTCGCTTGTAGCCGAGGACTTCGGCGGCCTCTCTGACCCGCTGGGCAGCGGGGCTCCTGGAGGGCGGTAGGCGCTCGTCCAGAACGCGGGAGACGGTCGAGGTGCTCACGCCGGCGGCCTTGGCGACGTCGTGCATGGTTATCGGTTTGTCGTTCATTGCTTTGCTTTTCATGACCCTGGGTGAGGCAGAGAGCTTGCGTGCCGGAATGTTAGCGGCGCCAAGGACGTCGACTCGAATGATTCTAGCGACTGCCGTGTCGTCTTATAAGTAAGCAATAGGATGATGGTGACGCCCTGGCGTCGACCCATGCAAACATCCCCCAGTCCCGCTTAGACCAAGGTTGTATTTGCGCCCGAAATATTTGGTGCAAGCATTTGCAAACGTTCCCAGTAACGTTACCACATTCGTGCAACGACGAGGAATTACCATGTCTCTCGATCTCAGAGGTCTGACCCCCGCACCGGTCACCCCCTTCACTCGCGATGGTGAAGTGGATTATGCCGGCATCAAGAAGATTGGTTCCTGGCTAGGTGGTATCGACGGCATCAAGGGGCTGGTCGTCCTGGGGCATGCCGGCGAAGGCACATTCCTGACGTCCGAGGAACAAACGCGGGTCATCGAAGCGTTCGTCGAATCGGTCAAGGGCGAGGTACCGATCATCGCCGGCATCACCCGTGAAGGCGATTACGTCGCCGCCGAGGAGGCAAAGCGGGCGGTCGAGGCGGGTGCTTCCGCGGGCCTCGTCTATCCTTCGCATGGCTGGCTGCGTTTTGGCTATCAGGAAGGCGCGCCGCAGGAACGTTACCGTCGTATCCACGAGGAAAGCGGTCTGCCGCTGATTCTGTTCCAGTATCCGGATAACACCAAGGCCACCTACAACCTGCAGACTCAGCTCGATATCGCCGCGCAGCCGGGCGTGTTCGCCATGAAGAACGGTGTACGCAACATGAAACGCTGGGACACCGAAATCCCCGTGATTCGTGCCGAACGTCCCGACCTGCAAATCCTGACGTGCCACGATGAATACCTGCTACACACCATGTTCGACGTGGACGGGGCATTGGTCGGCTATGGTGGCATCGCCCCGGAGCCGCTGATCGAGATGATCGAGGCCGGTAAGGCGAAGGACTACACCAAGGCGCGCGAGCTGCATGATCGTCTAATGCCGGTCACCAAGAACGTCTATCACCGTGGCTCCCATATGGAAGGCACCGTGGCCCTCAAGTGGGCACTGGTCGCTCGTGGGATTCTCGATCATGCGACCGTGCGTGCACCGCTACGCCCGCTCGCCGAAGGCGCGGATAAGCAGATCGCCGATGCCATGCGTCAAGCAGGGCTGGCCTGAGCGCATCCGGCCAGGATCCCCCCCCGGGTCTTGGCCGACCTCCTCGGTGATGCCTTCTGGGCATCACCGTCTCGCCAGACTCGTCCATACCTCCATTCCTATAAAAATAGTTATCAGGAGCGCGTGATGAATACGGATACCCAGCGAGATACTGAAAGATCCGCGTCGTCGGCGACTTCCCGCCAGGCCCGCTTTTCGTTGTCGGTCCCCCAAATGCTCGCCCTCATGGGCCCGGCCTTCGTCGCCGGCGCGTGGCGTTTCGGGCCAGGCGCGCTGACATCCGCCGTCCAGGCCGGCAGCCAATATGGTTACGCCCTGCTTTGGGTCATTCTCGTGTCGGCGGTGCTCATGTTCGTCTTCAATGACATGGCGGTGCGTCTTGGGTTGGCTTCGGGCGACTCGGTGGTCGCCGTGACCAAACGGACGTTGGGCCGTGCGGTCGGTGTCCTGGCCGGTTTCGGTGTGTTTGCCATTACCCTGATGTTCGCCGTAGGTAATGCGGTGGGGTCGGGTCTGGCGTTGAGCCTGCTGCTCGGCGGCTCTGTCGTCGGTTGGACCCTGGCATGCACGGTTGCGGTGGGGCTGCTCATCGCGATGCGTAACACCTACAAGGCCATGGAACGGCTACTGGTGGCGTTGATCGGTCTTATGTCGGTCGGCTTTCTGGCGTCGACGATTCTAAGCGATCCCAACTGGGTAGCCGCGGCCAAGGGATTGGTACCCCAGATCCCGGCCCAGGCCGGTGTGCTACTGATCGCACTCATCGGCACCAACTTCTCGATCAACTCGGCATTCTATACCGGCTACGCCATCCACGAGAGAAAGCTCAAGCGAGAGCAGTATCGTGCCATCACACTCATGGATACGTTGCCGGGCAACATGGCGACGGCTGTCATGGCGATGTTGATCATCATCGTGGCTTCCGCCGTGCTCAACGCGACGGGGGCCGTGGTGACCACCTTCCCGCAACTGGCAAGCGTACTTGAACCGTTGGCGGGACGACTGGGTTCCACTCTGTTCGGTCTGGGCTTTTTTGCGGCGGCTTTCTCCTCTATGGCGGCCAACGCCTCGGCCGGTGGTACTCTGCTCGCGGATGCCCTGGGCTGGGACAGCCGCCTTTCCTCCTGGCGGGTCAAGATTCTGGTGTACGGTGTTCTGGCCTGGGGGGCGGGAGTCACCCTGGTGTCCAAGGGGTCTCCCATCGAGTTGATCCTGATCGCTCAAGCGTTGACGGTTCTGGTCGCTCCTTTCCTGGGGATCATTCTCTTCCTGCTGACGCAACGCCGCGATGTCATGGGCGATCTCCGGAACGGGCCCTGGCAGACCGGGTTCGCCATCCTGGGTCTCATTGCCATCTTTTCCATCTCGTTCCGGCTTATTGTCAAACTCTTCGGTTGAGCCCGAGGCGCATCCAGGTCCCGTGGCATTGATGGCGAGCTGGCGAAGCATGGAAACCATTTAGCGGCGGCTTTCGTCCCTCGTTCTGGATATCCTTGGCGCGAGTCATCGCCAGCGCTCACCACTTGTTGGGATAGCGATACCGGCTGGGGTCCAGCTCCAGCTTCTGCAGTCGATAGGCGAGCTTGGCGCGGGTGATGCCCAGGTCGCGGGCGGCCTGGGAGACGTTGCCTTCGCTGTCGCTGAGCACCCGTTCAAGCATCTCGACTTCCCGCTCTGTGGTGGGCTGGCCGGGCGTCCTGGCGCCGCCGGCGTCGGTCGTCTCGAGGTCGCCGGCGCGGTTGATTCTGAGCCGGGGGCCGGGGTTCGAGGAGAAGGCGGTGTCCTCGAACAGGTGAAAGACATCGATCGGCCCGCCATCCATGGCATTGATGACGCCACGTTCCACCAGGTTCTGGAGTTCGCGGATGTTGCCGGGGTAGTCGTATTCCAGCAAGGCGTCGGAGGCCTTGCGGGTCAGCCCGGTGATCGATTTCCGATAGCGCTCGGCGTAGTGGCGTGAGAAATGCTCGACCAGCAGCGGAATGTCGTCGCGCCGCTCCCGCAACGGCGGCAGCCGAATCGGGAAGACGTTGAGGCGGTAGTAGAGGTCCTCTCTGAAGCGGCCGGCCTGAACTTCCTGAAACAGATCCTTGTTCGAGGCGGCGACGATGCGCACGTCGACCCGGATCGGCTGGCCCCCGCCGACGCGCTCTATCTCGCCATCCTGCAGCGTGCGCAGCAGCTTGCCTTGGGCTTCCAGGCTCAATGACGGGATTTCATCGAGAAAGAGGGTCCCGCCGTCGGCGCGTTCGAAACGCCCGGGGCGACTGCGTTCCGCCCCGGTGAAGGCGCCTTTCTCCACGCCGAACAGCTCGGCCTCGATCAGCGTATCGGGGATCGCCGCGCAGTTGAGGGCGACGAAGGGGCCTTCTGCCAGCAGGCTGTTGCGGTGCAACGCATTGGCGAAGAGATCCTTGCCCACCCCCGACTCGCCATTGAGCAGCACGGTGGCCGGCGTGGGGGCCACGCGCTCGATCTTCTGCAGGGCGATGCTGACGGCGGCGGAAATCCCCACGATCCTCTGAAAATCGCTACCGGCGGCGGTGCTCCCCGGGGCTGGTGGCACCTCGGTCTTGCGCCGGGAGGCTCGCGCCGGTGCCTCGGCATTCGGCAACGTGTGCCGGTCGAGCTGCAGCCAGCCGAGATCGTCGAAGTCGTCCATGCGCTCATTGGTGGTTTCACCCACGATCCGGCAGTGCGCATGGCCACAGCCGGCGCACTCGAGTTCCCGATAGATCACGCGCTTGCCATAGAAGGCGCTGGCATAGCCACTGGCATAGCCGAGCTGCATCCAGCAGATGGGCTCCGGGGAAAGGCCGTAGGCCTTGATGTGCTCGGCGGCTTCGATGGAGTCGTGCCAGAGAAACTCCGCGTCGAAGGTGCCGTTGGGGATGTCGTGATCGCGGCGTATGGTCTCGACCTTGACCATTCCCATGACGGCATGCAGGCGCTCGCCCGCGCTCAAGACCCCGGCGTCGTCGTTATCCGGCCAGTGCTTGCGCACGAAGGCGGCATCCGAGGCCCCGGCCGAGAAGCCGACGCGCATCAGCAGATCGCGTGCGCCGATGGGGCCCAGCGCCTCGATCAGCTCACGACGCAGGGCGCCGAACGAGTTGGCGCCGAACAGCAGCATGCGGCGGGTGTCGAACCAGATTCGCCCGTCGTTGGGGGTGAAACGCAGACTCTCCGTCAGGTCGTGCAGCGTCGGCGGGTCGCCGGCATGCAGCACATCTTCGACGACATTGGCTCGCCGAGCCTGTGCCGTGATCTCCGAAAGGCGCAGTTTTCTGGGCATGTATTGACCCTACCAAAGTCGCAGATATGAGTTCGATTTGGCCTCGGTTTTAGAATTTTTTGTGAAAAAAATGAATTTTATAAATTCTAGAGGATCGTGACCTGTCTTGCCGTTAGTCATTGGTCTTCATTGCGGATGGGATTTCGTTGTCTCAATGGGGGGTTATGCCTGTGACTTATACAATGGTCTATCTCTCTTCATCGGTGGCATGTGGCTTGCTGCTGGTTAATGGAAGACCCCGATGACGCAACATTGAGAGGAGAAAGACCATGTCGAATGCCCCCGCAAGCACGGCCTATAAAATCGTCGAAGTGCCGGAGCCGATGAAAGCCATGCAGGATCGCTTCGGGCGAGAAGGGAGTTATATCGGGCGCTCGGAAGCGGAAAGCCCGTGGGTGCCTTTTGGCGATAATGCCGCAATACGCCATCTGGCTTTCGATGTCAGGAACAATGTCTACTGCAATATCTTGTGGATAAAGGGGCCGGGTGTCATCGGTACACACAAGCACCGTGGCATGGTCTGGGCCGTGGGGATGGAGGGAAGTTTTCGCTATCTGGAGTACGACTGGACCTGCGGCCCCGGTGATTTCATCACCGAAATGCCCGGCCAGGCCCACACCCTGGTGACCGATGAGCCGAATGGCATGAAGGCGCTGTTCTGGATGCAGGGAGCCAATGAGTTCTACGACGAGAATGGCGAATGGGCGGAAACCCTGGACGTCTTCTGGTTCATCAATCACTACGTCACTTACTGCGAAGAAAACGGCATTCCCATCAACGATCAACTGTTTCTGTGAGGTGGGTATGCGTGTCTTGGAACAGTTCAGCGTCGAAGGACGCTCGGCATTGGTGACGGGAGGCGCCTCGGGTCTGGGTCTCGCTTATGTCGAAGCCCTGGTGGAAAACGGCGCTCGCGTCACGCTGGCGGATATCGATGTCGACGCCGCGATACGTGAAGCGGCGCGCTTGCGGGAGCAGGGCTTCGAGGTGCATGTCCAGGCGCTCGATGTGGCCGACCGGGAACAGACGCGCCTGGTGTTCGAGGAGCATGTGCGCCGCTTCGACGGTCTGGATATCGTCTTCGCCAATGCCGGTATCGATCCGGGGGCGGGCTTCTGGAATCCGGGCGGCTGGCGCAACGAGGACGGGCAGGTCGACACCCTGGACCCGGCCCGCTGGGATCGCACGATCGCCATCAATCTGACGGGCACCTTCAATACCCTGCGCATGGCGGCTAAGTACATGAAGCCCCGGCGCCGCGGCTCCATCGTCGTCACTTCGTCGAACGCCGCCGTCATCACCGAGCCCGTGGTGGGCCTGCCCTACATGCCGGCCAAGGCCGGGGTGTCGCACATGGTCCGCCAACTGGCCCTGGAACTCGCGGCGTTCGGGATACGCGTCAACACCATCGCGCCGGGGGGCTTCGTCACCAATATCGGCGGCGGCTGGCTGAAAGACTCGGACGTGCGCCAGAGCTGGGATGCCAAGGTACCCCTGGGGCAACTGGCGGAGCCGGAGCAGATCAAGGCGCTCGCCCTCTATCTGGCCTCGGAGGCGTCCTCGTACATGACGGGGGCGCAACTGGTCATCGATGGCGGGACCTCGTTGGGGAGGGTCGGCTGATGCGTGCTGCCGTTTTCCATGAACTGCACCGGCCGCTGGAGATCCGCGAGCTTCCCGATCCCACGCCGGGCGACGACGAAGTCGTCATTCAGGTGAGGCGCTGCGGGATCTGCGGGTCCGATCTGCACATGACCGAAGATGCCGTCTTCGGCCTCTGCCCCGGCGACGTGCTGGGTCACGAGTATGCCGGCGAGATCGTCGCCTGCGGTACCGCGGTCGATAACCTGCGCACGGGGCAACTGGTCTCCGTCATGCCCTTCCGCAGTTGCGGGCGCTGTCTCTCCTGCCTGTCGGGGGACCCGGCCTGGTGCCGGCAGATGGTGCTCGAAGGCGGGGGCTATGGCGAATACGCGGCCACCGCGGCACGCCAGTGCATTGCGCTGCCCGAGGGGGTGAACACGGACGACGGGGCGATCGTCGAGCCGTTGGCCGTGGCGCTCCACGGCGTCCGGCTCTCCGGCATGCGCCCCGGGGACCGCGTGCTGATCCTCGGTGCCGGTCCCATCGGTCTGGCGGCCGCGTTCTGGGCGCGTCGCTTCGGAGCGAGACAGGTCGTCGTCCAGGACATCGCCCGCTATCAGGAGCAGCGTGCCCATTACATGGGAGCGACCGGTTTCGTCTGTGCCCCGCAGGAACCCGTGGCGGCCGCGGAACGTCAGCTCGGCGGGGAGGCGGACGTCGTCTTCGAATGTGCCGGTGTGCCGGGACTCATCGCCCAGGCCATCGAGCAGGTGCGCCCGCATGGCACGATCCTGCTCCTCGGCCTTTGCACCAAACCCGACAGTTTCGTCCCCTTTGCCGCCCTGTCGAAGGAAGTCCGTCTGCAGACGGCGGCCTTCTTTTCCCGACGCGAGTACGAAAGTGCCCTGGACGTACTCGACGCCGGTGCCGTCGAACCTCGCCACTTGATTACCGAGACGGTGTCGCTGCAAGACGCGCCGACGGTATTCGAGTCCCTGAAAAACCGCACTCGCCAATGCAAGGTGCTAATCAATCATGAATAACAACAATGCTAATGCCATCCCCGACGCGCCTGTCAGCTCACGCTACCAGATCATTCTGGTAGCCCTGCTGAGCTTCAACTTCGGTATCGTCTTCTTCGACCGGAATGCGCTGAACTTTCTGATGCCCTTCGTCCAGCCCGAACTCGGGCTGACGAACACCCAGATAGGTCTGACGGCGTCGGCACTGTCGATTACCTGGGCCCTGTCGGGCCTGATATTCGGCGCGATGTCCGATCGTAGCGGGCGAAGAAAGAGCTTTCTCATTCTGGCGACCATCATTTTCTCCCTCTGCTCCTTCCTGACGGGGCTCGCCAGCTCCTTCCTGCTGCTGCTCGGTGCGCGGTTGCTCATGGGGGTCGCCGAGGGACCCATTCTGCCGATATCGCAGACGGTGACGGCCATGGAAGTGACGCCCAAGCGTAGGGGCGTGGCCATGGGCGTGATGCAGAACTTCGGCTCGAACCTGCTGGGCTCCTTCGCGGCCCCGGTAGTGCTGGTCGCCATCGCCACGGCCTTCGGCTGGCGCGAGGCGTTCTTCCTCGCCGGGGTGCCGGGGCTGATCGCCGCCGGATTGATCTGGTGGCTGATGCGGGAGCCCGGCGTTTCTCCGGTACCGTCCGCGGTGGGTGACAAGCCAGCCTCACGGCGACCGAGTATCAAGGAGATGCTCGCCCACCGAAACATGGTCATCTGCTCGCTGATGGCGATCCTGCTGGTCGGCTATCTGGTGGTCTGCTGGTCCTTCATGCCGATCTATCTCACCAGTGTGCGCGGCTACTCGCCAGAAGTGATGGGCTGGCTGATGGGGACCCTGGGCATCTCGGCGGCCGTCGGGAGCTTCGTGGTCAGCGGTATTTCCGATCGAATCGGCCGTAAGCCGGTGATGATCATCACGCCCTTCATGGGGCTGATTCTGACCCTGGGCGCCATGTACTTCCAGGGGCATGCGTTCATCCTCGCCCTGTTGTTCTTCTTCGGCTGGTCCCTGAACGGCATCTTCCCGCTGTTCATGGCCATCGTTCCCTCCGAAACCGTCGATGCACGCTACATCGCCACGGCCCTCGGTTTCGTGTGCGGCATTGGCGAGGTCCTGGGCGGTGGCATCCTGCCCACGGTGGCCGGTGCGGCGGCCGACGTGGCTGGCGAGTCCGCGCCGCTCTGGCTGATGAGCGGTATCTGTGTGATCGCCGGCATCCTGGCCATGGGGCTTCAGGAGACTGCCCCGGCGGTCCTGGCCAGGCGGTCGCAAGAGACGCTCGCCTCGACATCACTCAATTGAATCCGGCCCTGGTGCCGAAAAAACAATAGTCATAAACGCACGCCAAATAATCATAAGGATAACAATGAACGCCTCGATCCCTGCACGCCGTCATTTCCAAGGTCGGCATGGAATTTCGCGCCGAAACATTTCCAAGTTCCGCATGCTGGCGCTGGCCAGGCCGGTCTTGTCGGCCGCCGTCATCATGGCGGTATCCTCGAACGCCTGGGCAGAAAAGTCAGCACTATCGGAGCGACTCGATGACAATCAAGAGGCCCCCCGCCTGACCCAGAAAGAACCCCTGTTCAGCGGGCTGGGAAGAGAGCTCGATGCTGCCGGCATCAAGCCGCATCTATCGCTCTGGTCCCTGTGGGTCGGCAACCCGTCCACCGGCCCCAGAGAAGGGAGTCACGCTGTCACCAATAACATATTCGCCGGGGCCGACTTCGACCTGGAAAGGCTATTTGACATACCCGATGCGACCTTCCATCTGGAATATATTGCCTTCCCCGGCAATTATAATGTCGGGCAACCTACCACATCCGCCTATGCCGGTGCCGCGGGCGGCTATTTCGGTGGATCGCCGGCGCGCAACGATATTTCCAGCGGTTACCTGTCGCAGTTTTCCTATGAGCAGACCTATTTCGATGGCCGATTGAAGACCGTGCTGGGCCGTACCAACGCCCGGCGCTACTTCTTCGAGAACAACTGTTCCAGTGTCGTGGCCTGCAACGACCCCATCTGGGATTATGCGACGGGGTCGCTCCCGCCACCCTACGCCTCCTGGGGCGCATTCGGGCAGCTCCGGCTAGGCAACCACAAGAGCCTGAAGCTGGGCGTCTTCGAGTCCGATCCTCAGCAGTATCTGGACAAGGGGCATGGCTTCGACTGGAATCCCTCGGATTCCGCCGGGGAGAGCATTCTTGCCGCCATCGGCCACGAGACGACGTTCTCGGAGGCGACGTATCCCGGACGCTACGAACTCATCGGGTTCTACAACACCAGTGATCAGTACGACCCGCGTACCGGCGAGCGTGACGGCAGTGGTACCGCCGGTGTCATGTTCAAGTTCCGCCAGGCGTTCTGGCGCCCGGATGGGGGACGGGGAGACAGCGTGGACCCGGAGGCGCTGCTCGTGTTCGGATCGATGGAGGCGGCGCCCGGTGACAACCAACCCTACCAGGCCTTCGTCGAAACGGGGCTAACCTATCTGAACCCCTTTGATCGACCGGCCGACATGGCCAATATCAAGGTGAGTTATGCCCGCCTGGGGAGCCGTCAGCTCGAGGCACAGCGTGCCGCTCGCATCGCCAATGGCGGGACGACCGATACAGGGTCCCGGAACGTGTACCGTGTCGAGACGAATTACCATCTTGGCTTGCCCGGCTACGTGTTCCTGGAACCGTCGGTGCAATACGTCATCAACCCCAGCAACGTCTACAACCCGGCGGCGCGGGATCTCAATGACGACGGGTTCGTGGTGGCCTTGCAGTTCGGCATCGATCTGGGCAAGGCCCTGGGGCTGAGTGCGCCGGATTGAGAACCGGACGCCTTGCATAGAGAACGTCGTTGGATGAAGCCTGCAACCGAGAGACAGCGGCCGGCCCGTCAGGGCCGGCCGCTCTCGTTCAGTCATGCACTCGGTCATCCTTGGCGTAGATCGCCGTGTGACGCCGCCCCTGACGGTCCCGCCAGGCGCGATACATGCCCGGGGTATTGAAGACAAGTTGGGTATCCCCAGCCGGCGAGACGGCAATGATTCCGCCCTGGCCGCCGAGAGCCTTCAGCTCCTGAAAGACCACCTCGTGGCAGGCCGCCTCGAGGTCCTTGCCGGCATGGCGCATGCGCGCGGCGATGTCGTGGGCCACGGCGGCACGTATGAAGTATTCGCCGTGCCCGGTGGCGGAAATCGCCGCGCTGCGGTCATCGGCCCAGGTGCCGGCGCCGATCAGCGGAGTGTCTCCGACTCGCGAATAGCGCTTGTTGGTGATACCGCCCGTGGAGGTGGCCGCGGCGACATGACCGTGACGGTCGAGCGCCACGGCGCCCACCGTACCGAACTTGTGGCCCGGCGCTGGATCGTCCTGACCACCACGATGGTCGGCCTCGCTGGGCTCCAGCGTCGGGGCCCCGCCCTTGAGGCGATTGTCCTGCCATTGGCGGCGGCGGAGTTCGGTGTCGTACCAGTCATTGGCGACCTGAGGCAGCTGGTGTTCCACCAGGAAACGATCGGCACCTTCGCCGATGAGCATGACGTGCTCGCTGCATTCCATGACGGCACGCGCCCCGCGGATCGGGTTGCGGACGTGATGAACGCCGGCAATGGCTCCGGCGTTACGATCGCTGCCGCGCATGATCGCGGCGTCCAGTTCATGTCGGCCGTCGTCGGTGAACACGGCGCCCTTGCCGGCATTGAACCAGGGAGAGTCTTCCAGCACCGCGACACTGGCTTCCACGGCGTCCAGACTGCTGCCGCCCGCTTCCAGTATTTGCTGGCCGGCGTCTAGGGCCCGTCGCAGTGTCTCGTGGATGTCGCTTTCGTCCTGCGTGGTCAACAGGCCGGGCGTCAGCACGCCGGCGCCGCCATGAATCGCCATGGCGATGGGGACATCATTCATGCGGTAGAGACTCCGTGATCGAGGATTTGCGTCAGAAACTGCCGGGTACGCGGCGAGCGCGGCGTATCGAAGAATTGTCGGGGTGGGGCTTCCTCGACGATCTCGCCACGGTCCATGAACACCACGCGGTCGGCCACGCGACGCGCAAAGCCCATTTCGTGGGTGACGCAGATCATGGTCATGCCCTCCTTGGCGAGGTCCACCATGACCTCGAGCACTTCGGCGATCATCTCGGGGTCGAGCGCCGAGGTGGGCTCGTCGAAGAGCATGACCTTGGGGCGCATGCACAGGGCGCGGGCGATGGCGATACGCTGCTGCTGGCCACCCGATAGCTGGCCCGGGTACTTGTTGGCGTGTTCGCGCATCTGCACCCGGTCGAGCAGCGCCAGGGCATGCTCGATGGCCTCGGACTGGGCAATGCCGAGGTTGGCGGTTTGGGGGAGCGTGCAGTTCTTGAGCACGCTCAGGTGCGGAAAGAGATTGAAGTGCTGAAAGCACATGCCCACGCTGCGCCGGATGCGCTGCAGGCGCTGGCGGTTGTCGTCAAGTGTCTCGCCCAGTACCTCGAGCGTGCCCTGCTGATGGACTTCGAGCTGGTTGATGCAGCGGATGAGCGTGGACTTGCCCGATCCTGAGGGGCCGCAGATGACGATGCGCTCGCCGCTTCGGACATCCAGCGAGATATCCTTGAGGGCGTGAAACTTGTCATACCACTTGTCGAGGTGCTGGATCCGCACGACGGGTGAATCCTGCGACGGCGTGGCAGAGGGAGAAGTCGATACAGGGCTCATGAGCGGCTCTTTTCCAGTTGTTTTTCCAGATGGCGCGCGTAGCGAGACAGGGCGAAGCAGATGGTGAAGAAGAACATCGCCAGGAACAGATAGACCTCGTGCTCGAGACCCAACCATTCGGGGGCGGAAGTGGTACTCATGGCAATGCCCACGATATCCAGTACCCCGACGACGACGACCAGCGTGGTCTCCTTGAACAGCCCGATGAACTGTGTCAGCAGTGGCGGGATGGTGTTGCGCAACACTTGAGGCAGGATGATCAGTCCCATGGTCTTCCAGTAGGAGAAGCCCAGCGCCTTGGCGGCTTCGTACTGACCCCGCGGTATACCCTGCAGGCCGCCCCGAATGGTCTCGGCCATGTAGGCGGCGGTGAACATGATCAGCACGATCAACACCCGCAGCAGGATGTCGATGGTGAAACCTTCGGGAAAGAACAGCTGGATCATCAGTGACGCCATGAACAGCAGCGTGATGACGGGTACCGAACGCACCAGCTCGATGTACAGCACGCTGAGCAGCTTGATGGCGGGTTTGCTCGAGCGGCGACCGAGCGCCAGGAGGATGCCGATCGGCAGGGCGAAGAGCATGCCGATGACGCCCAGGAAGACGGTGACCAGAATGCCCGCGAACTTCGTCGACGAGACCTCCGCCAGCCCCGCGCCTCCCTTGAGCAGCCACCACATCACGAACGGCAGGGCGACCAGGTAGCCCAGCACCCAGCGGCGGTCGATGCGCTTGAGGTAGAGCAGAGGAAAGATCGCCGCCGAGAGTGCGAAGGCGATATTGACGCGCCAGGTCTGCGTGTCCGGATAGAAACCGTAGACGAACAGCTCGATGCGTTGCGTCACGGGTAGCCAGCAGGCGCCGTCGCCGAGACAGTCGGCCTGGCTGTCGCCGCTGAAGGTCGCCGAGAGGATCAGCCAGTCCAGGGCGCGTGGTACAAACCATGCCAGCAGGGCCAGAGTGACGAGTGTCAGCAGGGACTGGAAGGAGGTCGGGAACAGGTGGCGCTTCACCCAGCGCTTGGTGCGCTGCACGCCACCCTGGCTAGGTGGCGATTGCGCCGGACGATGCGTCTGCTCGGGCGTGGAGACGGTCGAGGACGATGACATGGGAGCTCCTTAACCGTGCGTGCGCAGGCTGACGCGGTAGTTGTAGAGATTCATCAACAGCGAGGTGACCAGGCTGAAGACACAGTAGGTCGCCATGACCAGGGCGATGCACTCGATGGCCTGGCCCGTCTGGTTGAGCGTGGTACCACCCGTCGACGACACCAGCTCCATGTAGCCGACGACCACGCCCAGTGATGAATTCTTGATGATGTTGAGGTAGGTGCTGGTGACCTGAGGGATCATCGGATAGATCGCCTGGGGAACGATCAGCCGGAACATGGTGGGCATCTCGGAAAAGCCCAGGGCGTGGGCCGCCTCGTATTGTCCGCGCGGCACCGACTGGATGGAGCCGCGGACGATTTCGGCGATATAGCTGGCGCTGTAGACGGAAAGCGCCAGCCACAGTGCCATCAGCTCGGGGGTGAGGTTGACGCCGCCGCTGAAGCCGAAGCCGCGTGAAACGGGCACATCCCACTGCCAGTGGCTGCCGCTGATCAGGTAGACGATGACCGGCAAGACGACGGCGCCCGCGAGCATGGCGGGCCAGACGGGCGGCCCGAAGCCCTTCCAGGCAAGACCGGCCCGGTAACGCGCCATCAGCGCATAGCCGAGGGCGCCGCCAATGACGACACACAGCAGCCCCCAGCCGACCAGCGCGCCATCGCTGGCCCAGGCGAGCGTCAAGCCGCGGTTGCTGAGATACCCGACATCGAACAGCGAGATGGCCTGGCGTACGCCGGGCAGCGCCAGCATCAGTCCGTACCACCAGATCAGATGGACGATCAACGGGACATTGCGCAGGAATTCGACGGCGAGATAGCTGATCCGGCCCAGCAGCCAGTTCTCCGAGACCCGGCAGACACCGAGGAATACGCCGAGCAGGGTGGCCAGGGCGATGCTCAAGCCCGACACGAGCAGGGTATTGAGCAGGCCGACCAGATAAGCGCGAAAGTAGCTGTCATCCGGGGTGTAGTCGATCAGCCGAAAGCTGATCGCATAGCCGGCGCGTTCCTGCAGGAAGCCGAAGCCCGAGGCGATGCCCAGGGCATCGAGGTTGGCGCTGGCATTGACGATCAGAAGATAGAAGGCGCCGGCGACGAGGGCGAGGATGCCGCCTTGTTGCAATGCACTGAGAACGCGCGCACTTTGCAGGGGATTGTTCCACATGAGCGTTACTCGAGACGATGCCACGCGAACGCAGCGGTGCAGCGGACGATGCTGCGCGACGAGCGCCCGGCCAGGACGAGCCGGACGCTCGGGGTCTTCTAGTACCGGGGCAGCCGGCCGCTTAGCGAATGGGCGCCGGGTAGATCAGCCCGCCGTCGCTCCACAGGCGGTTGAGGCCACGATCGAATTTCAGCGGCGTCTCGGGGCCCACGTTGCGGGCGAATATTTCCGCGTAGTTGCCGACCTGCCTGATGGCCTGGTAGGCCCAGTCGTTGCTCAGTCCGAAGCGCTCGCCGATACGGCCATCGGTGCCCAGCAGGCGAGCGATGTTGGGGTTCCGGGTTTCCTCGCGCAGTGACTCGACGTTCTGCGAGGTGACTTCGAGTTCCTCGGCGTTCATCAAGGCGAAGGCGGTCCAGGTGACGATGTCTCGCCATTGGGCATCGCCCTGGGGTACGTAGGCGCCCAGTGGCTCCTTGGAGATCGTCTCGGGGAGCAGGGTATAGGCGTCGGGATCGGCGAACTGGGTCCGGCGCGAGGCAAGGCCGCTCATGTCGTTGGTAATGGCGTCGCAACGTCCCTTCTGGAAGGCGTTGTACAGTTCCGTGCTCTTCTCGATGACCACGGTGCGATAGCTGAGATCCCGTCGTCCGAAGTAGTCTTCCAGGTTTTGTTCGGAGGTGGTGCCGGGCGACAGGCAGAAGACGGCGCCATCGAGTTCTTCGATGGAATTGACGCCGAAGTCGGCATGCGTCATCACCCCCTGGCCGTCGTAGAACCAGGGCGTAGTGAAGTCTGCCCCCAGATTGGCATCCCGCGAGGCTGTCCAGGTCGTGGCTCGTGACAGCACATCGATCTCGCCCGAGGCGAGCGCCGTGAAACGGTTCTTGGCCGTCGTCACCACGAATTCCACCTTCTCGGCATCGCCGAGCACGGCGGCGGCGATCCCGCGGCACAGGTCGACATCCATGCCGCTCCACCGACCCTCATCCGTCAGATAGGAAAAGCCGGCCTTGTCGCTGCTGACACCGCAGCGCAGGGCATCGCGTGCCTTGACGTCATCGAGCAGGCTGGCCTGGGCGGCACCGGCATAGGCCAGGCTCAGGCCCAACAGGCCCATGGCGGTAATCTGTCCCAGCATCTTGTTGTTCTGCATGTTATTTACCTTCCGTTCCGTGACGTTGATTCGAGTAGCCCGGGACCGACGCAGCCGTGAGAAAGAAGCTACGCCATGGCCTCTGACCAGGCCATCGACCCCTGCATCAGGTGTCTCTGGCGCCAGTCGGCGTCTGGTCAACACTACGCACACCCTACGGGTGGCTCTAGCATTGATTGATCGTGACCGCTGTACTAGCTATCGAATATTCGCATGACCTGATATTTTGTCAGTATTCTTCCCCGTCCGCGCGGTGCTCGGGGCGCCGCGCCCGACTCAGCGAGGCGCCATGGATATCATCTGGTACGCCGACTTCCTGGCGCTTGCCGAAACCGGCAAATTCACCGCCGCCGCACGGCTTCGTAATTGTTCGCAGTCGACACTGAGCCGGCGTATCCAGTTGCTGGAAGCCCATCTCGGCACGCAGTTGTTCGATCGCGCAGTGACCCCCATCCGTCTGACCGCCTCGGGGGATGCGTTGATACCCGCCGCCGCGGAACTGGTGCGCTTGTCGCATGAATGCGAGCAGAGCGTGAAAGTCGTCGATCGGCCACTGACCTTCGCGTCGCTGCATACGCTGGCATGCAATTTCTTCCCGCAGTGGATCTCGCGCTACTCCACGCCGGAAGCGCCCTTGTTCACGCGTATCGATACCGGCCACAAGAGCACCGAAAACTATTACATGTCGCTGATGTCGGGACGCAGCGATTTCATTCTCTTCTATCGGGACGATGAATCGCAGCGTTACTTCCAGCGCGAGGACTTCGAAGTGCTGTCACTGGGTCACGACGAACTCTATTGGGTAGGGACGCCGGCGCTGGCGCGATCGTGTCGAAGCGGCAAGGGGACGATTCCCTGGTTGACCTATTCGCGGACCGCCCAGCTGCACGAGCTGTCACGGGCCCAGGTCGAGCGTCATCCCGAGCCGTCTCGGCTAAAGCGGGTCTTCGAGGCGACCGTGTCCGAAGCCCTCAAGCCCATGGTGGCCATGGGGCAGGGCATTGCCTGCATGCCTCACAGCATGTCCGCCCCGCTGATCGACGATGGCAGACTGGTTCGTATCTACCCGCAGATGCCGGCGGATCATGTCGAGATCATCCTGGTGCGCTGGCTGGGTAATCGTAATGGCATGGCCGGGGCGTTCTGGCAGCGGCTCAAGAGCGACGGGGGCGTGCCTGACTCCCCCGGCCCCGACGAGGACGCTCCCTGGCGGTAAGACAGCCATGCCCGGTGCCCCTTACCGGCCCATCACAGGTTATGGGTCCACTGCCGATCCTGCGACTACGCTGTTCGGGAGTCCGCCGTGCCCGCTGCCGCACGGCTCATTGCCAAGCAAGGAAGCCAGGGAGGCAACCCATGGATTGGCTCGAAGAGGTCATTCAGTACCTGACCGATCAGAAATTGCAGGTCACCACCGCGGAATCCTGCACCGCGGGGCTGGTGGTGTCCGAACTCGCCAGTGTCCCGGGGAGCGGCCAGTCGATCGACTGCGGTCTGGCGGTGTATTCCCCCGAGGCCAAGAATCGCTATCTCAACGTGCCCTATGAGGCGATGTCGCGCGACGGCCTGACCAGCGAGGCCACCTCGAAGGCGATGGCCCTGGGGGCGCTCAACAACAGTGCCGCTAATCTGGCGCTGGCCAACACCGGCATCGCCGGCCCCAAGCCGGGGGACGACGGCACGCCGGTGGGCACCGTCTGCCTGGCGTGGGCATTTCGCCACGAAGGGCGAGTCTACGTCGTCAGCGAGACGCAGCGGCTTTCCGGCGAGCGTAACGAGGTCCGCCTGAGCGCGGCCCACGAGAGCCTGTCGCGTATCCCGGACCTGCATCGCCAGGTCTGTGACGGCGATATCGCGCCGCTTTGAGCCGGCAGTCGGGTGCGCCAACCCACCGGATGGTCTGACGACCATCGCAACGTCAACGGCAAGGAGGCTTTGATGAGCAACGATCCTACCTCGCAGGACCAGCGCGCGATCGCCGCGGCGCTGGGTGTCGAAACCCGGCGTGATCCCGCCGAGCAGGTCGCGCGTCGGCTGCGCTTTCTGGAGCAGGAAATGCGGGAAAGCGGCCAGCATGCCCTGGTACTGGGGATCAGTGGGGGTATCGATTCCACCGTCGCCGGGCGCCTGTCGCAACTGGCCGTCGAGGCGGTGCGCGACGCCTTGCCCGATGCCCGGTTCTGGGCGCTGCGACTGCCCTACGGCACCCAGAAGGATGATGACGAGGCCGCCCAGGCGCTGGACTTCATCGCCCCCGACGAGGTCCTGACGGTGGATATCCAGCCGGCCAGCGATGCCATGCTCGAGTCCCTGGAGACGGGCGGGGTGACGTTTCGCGACGATGAGCAGCGCGATTTCGTGATGGGCAACATCAAGGCGCGCCAGCGGATGATCGCCCAGTACGCGGTGGCGGGGACTCACGGTGGCCTGGTGGTGGGTACCGATCAGGCCGCCGAGGCGGTGATGGGCTTCTTCACCAAGTTCGGCGATGGTGCCTGCGACCTGACGCCGTTGGCCGGGCTGACCAAGGGGCAAGTGCGCGACATCGCCAGCCACCTCGGCGCACCGCAGTGGCTGGTCGACAAGGTGCCCACGGCGGATCTCGAATCGCTGCGTCCTCAGCGCAGCGACGAGGACGCGCTGGGCGTCAGCTACGAGGCCATCGACCGTTTTCTCTCGGGAGAGACGGTCGCCGACGAGGACGCCCGTACCATCATCGCGGGTTATCGCAAGACCGAGCACAAGCGTCGTTTGCCCAAGGCCCCTGACTGAACGAGGCCTGATAGCCTGTTAGAAAGTACCGCGGGGCGCAGTGGCGCCCCGTTTTTCTTGTCCGGCGCCTTCTCGCGCCTCTCTTCGGCTTCTTCTCTCGCCATCCGCGACATCCCGCCACGGGGCTCTTCACCGCGGATTTTCCCCGCGATCGAGCCTCTTTTTGCGTCGATTCCTGCCGGCGGGGCGGTACTGCTGCGCTGGGTGGGCCGATGCGAGCGTCTTTCTCCGACTCTTCGACTAAAGGTTAATTGATTGGACTAAAGTCTAAGAGTCGGGCATAATGGTTCCATCACCTGAAACAACCAGGGAGCGACACATCATGAAGACGCAAGAAACCGCACCGGCCAAGCTGTCTCTGAGCAAGCGTATCGGCAAGGCCGCTTACCGCGTGCTGGAAGCCATGACCGAGAGCGCCTACCAGGGCTTTCTGGCCCAAGGTGGCCTGCGCTACGGCATCGACTGAATAGCAGACGTTGTGGCACCCCCGGCAGGGGAGCGCCACGATGGTGGGCCGCCTGCAGTGGCCCCGCCCTTACGAAAACGCCGCGATCTCGATCGCGGCGTTTTCGTGTCCGTGGTTCTGCGGTGAGCGGTCTACTTACCACCAGTGCTGCGGGTAACGCCGATGGCGGGCCAGGTTGTTGACGGTGACGGCCACCGCGAGCATGAACAGGCAGCCGGCGGCGACCGGTATCAGCGCATAACCCAGCCCGAGCGCGTGAAGCGGCTCGCTGCCGATCACCGCGATCAGCGCCGTGGCACCGCCCGGCGGGTGCAGAGTATGGGTCAATTGCATCACCAGGATGGCGGTCGAGACGGCCGCCGCCGCTGCCAGCCAGGTGTCGCCGAGGAAGTGCCAGCACAGCACGCCGATCAACGCCGAGAGCACGTTGCCGCCCAGCACGTTGCGCGGCTGGGCGAGGGGGCTCTCCGGCGCGGCATAGAGCAGCACCGAGGTGGCGCCGAAGGAGCCGATCATCAGCAGCGGCTGCGTCTCCAGCAGGCGGCTGCTCAGCAGCCCCACACCGGCCACGCCCACGAAGGCACCCAGCCAGGACCAGCAGGCGTCCTTCCAGCACGGTGTCGCGCGCTGCACCGGCGCGCCCTTCATCTTACCCAGATAGCTTCGGACCATGGTGTTTTCGTCTGGCTCTCCATTTGGCGGGCGATCATTCTGCCCAAGACGGGGCCGGAAGCGAAATGCCGTTTCGCTATGAAACTAATCGCTGACGTCGAGACGCCCGCTTCGCGACTCAGGGGGGATAGCGTCCGCTGCGGCGGTTCTCCACGAGAATCTCGAGAATGGCATCGGCGGCCTGCATGATCGCCGAAGGCGGATCGTTGCGTCGCCGACTGCACACGATGGGACAGGTGATGCTCTTGTCCGCCAGGTACTCGTAGACGATGCCGGCGCGCTGCAACTGCTTGACCTGCTCCGGTACCAGGGTGATCCCCAGCCCCGAGACCACCAGGCCCAGCGCGGTCTGAAGCTCGTTGGCCTCCTGCGCGATCTGGACCTTGAGCGCGCGTCGCCGGAATAGCCCGAGGATCATGTCGGCCAGGCTGGGGCGCGGCTTGGCCGGGAACAGAATCAGCGGATACTCGGCCAGCTGGGCGAGGCTCGGGGAGGTACCGCACAGCGGATGCCCGGCGGGCAGTGCCACCATGAACGGCTCATCGAACAGCACTTCCTGCTCGACCTCGGCATCGTCGATACGCAGCCGGCCGAAGCCCAGATCGATACGTCCCGCCTTGAGCGCCTGCACCTGCTGCACGGTGGTCAGTTCGGTCAGCGTCAGCTCGACCTCATCCTTTTGTCGCAATTCACGGACCAGCCGAGGAAGCTGGCCATAGAACACCGATGGCACGAAGCCGATGCCGAACGACTGGCGCTTGCTGCGGGCCAGGTGGCGTGTCGCGGCGACGGTGGTGTCGATCTTCTCCAGTATCTGCAGGGTATGTTCGTGAAAGAACTGCCCGGCCGTGGTGAACGCCAGCCCACGAGCCCCCCGAACAAATAGTCTTACCCCAAGTTCTTCTTCCAACTGATTGATTTGCCGGGTCAGTGGCGGCTGTGCCATGTGCAGGCGACGGGCCGCCCGGGTGAGGTTCAGCTCCTCGGCAACGACACAGAAATAGCGCAGGTGACGCAGCTCCATGATACCTCCCGGGTATGGCTGGCGACTCAAACCATATTGGTGCAAGGCCTGGGCGGCAAGCAAACTCAAGTCAATTCGCCAGTCCGCCGCCTTTTCGGGAGCCATCCATGTCCGCCGTGATCGACACCATCGAGACGCTGCTGGTCGACCTGCCGACCATCCGTCCGCACAAGCTCTCCATGACCACCATGGCCTGCCAGACGCTGGTGATCGTGCGCATGCGCCACTCCGATGGCATCGAGGGCATCGGCGAGGGCACCACCATCGGCGGCCTGAGTTATGGCCCGGAAAGTCCGGAAAGCATCAAGCGCAACATCGACTGCTACCTGGCGCCGCTGCTGGTCGGCCAGCCCTCGAGCAACCTCAATGCCCTGCGAGCCCGCATGCACACCCAGGTGCGCGGCAACACCATCGCCAAGTCGGCGCTCGAGACCGCACTGCTCGATGCCCAGGGCAAGCGGCTGGGGCTGTCGGTGGCCGAGCTGCTGGGCGGCGCGCGGCATGACCATCTGCCGGTGCTGTGGACCCTGGCCAGTGGCGATACCCGAAAGGACATCGACGAGGCCTTCCAGCGCCTCGACGACCGGCGGCATGGCGACTTCAAGCTCAAGATCGGTGCCAACGCCGTCGACGACGATGTCCGCCACGTGGCGGCGATCAAGGCGGCGCTGGGCGATCGTGCCAGCGTACGCGTCGACGTCAATCAGGCCTGGGACGAAGCCACCGCCGTGCGTGGCATCGCCGCACTGCAGGACGCCGGCATCGCCCTGGTCGAGCAGCCGATCCCGGCCCGCGAACATGCCGGGCTGGCCCGGCTGGCGCAGCGTTTCGTGGTGCCGATGCTCGCCGACGAAGCGGTGGCCGATGCCCGCGACGGCTTCAGCCTGGCGGCCGCCGGCTTCAGTGGCGCCGTCGCCCTGAAGATCGCCAAGGCCGGCGGCCCGCGCGGCGCGCTGGAGCTGGCCGGTGTCTCGCGGGCAGCGGGCATCGGCTTGTATGGCGGCACCATGCTCGAGGGCACCATCGGCACGGCCGCCGCGCTGCACGCCTGGGCGACCCTCGGCGAACTGACCTGGGGCACCGAGATGTTCGGCCCGCTGCTGCTCACCGACGACATCGTCACCGAGCCGCTGAACTATCACGAATTCGGCGTCGACCTGCCGCACGGGCCGGGGCTGGGCGTCGCCCTCGATGAAGACAAGCTGGGCTTCTACCGCCGCAAGGACGGCTGAAGTCGAATCGAACCCGGAGGATCACCGATGCTGTTCCACGTCGAAATGACCGTCAAGCTACCCCCCGACATGCCGGCCGAGCGTGCCGCCGAGATCAAGGCGACCGAAAAGGCCTATTCTCAGGACCTCCAGCGCCAGGGCAAGTGGCGCCACCTGTGGCGAGTGGCCGGCAGTTACTCGAACGTCAGCGTCTTCGATGTCGAGGACAACGCCGAACTCCAGGAGATCATCAGCGGCCTGCCGCTCTTCCCCTACATGGAAATCCACGTCAAGCCGCTGTGTCGCCATCCCTCGTCCGTGCGGGACGGCGATCACTGAGCACGCCCGCGCCAGCCCGAGTGCCCTGAAAGCCAAACCAAAAAGCCAGACCCATAAGGCATTACAACAACCGAGGAGCCAGACCATGTCAGTCAAGATTTTCGATACCCCCGAGGTCCAGGATTTCCTGAACGCCGTCAGCGGTTTCGACAAGCAAGGCGGTAACACGCGTGCCAAGCAGATCCTGCACCGCCTGGTCGCCGATCTTTACAAGCTGATCGACGACTTCGACGTCACCCCCGAGGAGTACTGGTCGGCGGTGAGCGTGCTCAACGCGCTGGGCGGCCAGACCCAGTTCGGTCTGCTCTCCCCGGGGCTCGGCTTCGATCACTATCTGGACATGCGCCAGGATGCCATCGACGCCGAGGCCCGGCGGACCGGCAGTACCCCGCGGACCATCGAGGGCCCGCTCTACGTGGCCGGCGCGCCGGAGACCGAGGGCTTCGCGCGCATGGACGACGGCAGCGACACCGCCGGCGAAGCGATGTGGCTGACCGGGCAGGTGCGTGACATCGACGGCAAGCCGGTCGCCGGGGCCAAGGTCGAGATCTGGCACGCCGATTCCAAGGGCAATTACTCGTTCTTCGACCCGAGTCAGAGCGAATACAACCTGCGCCGTACCATCATCACCGACGCCGAAGGCCGCTACACCGCGCGCAGCATAATCCCCTCCGGCTATGCGGTGCCGAACGGCAGCCCCACCGACCAGGTGCTCAAGCTGCTCGGTCGCCACGGCGAGCGTCCGGCGCACATCCACTACTTCATCTCCGCGCCGGGTCACCAGCACCTGACCACCCAGATCAATCTGGCCGGCGATCCCTATACCTTCGACGACTTCGCCTTCGCCACCCGCGAGGAACTGGTGATCCCCGCCCAGCGCATCGACGATCCCGGCGAAATCGCCCGGCGCGAGCTGGACGGGCCTTTCTCGGAGGTGGTGTTCGACATCGTGCTGGCCAGGACCGACGAGACCGCGTTGCAGAACCGTCATGCCCGCCCGCGCGCCAAGGAAGACGAGCAGGATCAGGCCAGCCAGCTGGCTAGTTCCGCCAAGGTGTGACCGGAACCCGCGCTGACGCCGGCGGGCCGCCTGCCGGTCCCGCCGGGCAGACTCGACAGCAACGAGGAGCATGACCATGAGTACACAGCTCGATCGTCTCGAAAGCCGCGTCCGCGGCGCCGTGGTCGACGACGCCGAGGCCGGAATCTACCGAGTGCATCGCAGCATCTTCACCGATCCCGAGTTCTTCGAACTGGAGATGAAACACGTCTTTGAGGGCAACTGGCTGTTCCTGGCCCACGAGAGCCAGATAGCCGAGCCGGGCGACTACATGACCGTGACCCTGGGTCGCCAGCCGGTGATCATCACTCGTGACAAGCAGGGCGAGCTGCATGCCCTGATCAATGCCTGTGCCCATCGCGGGGCTACGCTGTGCCGCAAGAAGCGTGGCAACAAGGGGACCTTCACCTGCCCGTTTCACGGCTGGACCTTCAAGAACGACGGCAAGCTGCTCAAGGCCAAGAACGAGAAGACCGGTGCCTACCCGGAGGGCTTCAAGCAGGAAGGTTCCCACGACCTCAAGCGGTTGCCGATGTTCGAGAACTACCGAGGATTCCTGTTCGGCAGCCTGAGTGCCGACGTGATGCCGCTGGCGGACTACCTGGGCGAGACGCGCAAGATCATCGACAACATCGTCGATCAGGCCCCGGAAGGGATCGAGATCCTGCGCGGCACCTCGTCGTATACCTTCAACGGCAACTGGAAGCTGGGTGCCGAGAATGGCGCCGACGGTTACCACGTCAGTTCGGTGCACTGGAACTACGCCTCGACCATGGAGCGACGCAACTACGATGCCGGCGGCACCAAGGCGGTGGACGCCAACGGCTGGTCGAAGAGCCTGGGTGGTTTCTACTCCTTCGATAACGGCCACATGATGCTGTGGACGCGGTTGCTCAATCCCGAGGTGCGTCCGGTCTACAACCAGAAGGACAAGCTCGAGGCCGAGCTCGGCGAGGCCCGCGCCGACTCGATCGTCAACCAGACCCGCAATCTCTGCCTGTATCCCAACGTCTATCTGATGGACCAGTTCTCGACCCAGATCCGGGTGATCCGCCCGCTGGCCGTGGACAAGAGCGAGGTGACCATCTACTGCTTCGCGCCCAGGGGCGAGTCCGCCGAGAACCGCGCGCTGCGTATTCGCCAGTACGAGGATTTCTTCAACGTCAGCGGCATGGGCACGCCGGACGACCTGGAGGAGTTCCGTGCCTGCCAGAACGGCTATCAAGGGCGAGACGCCGAGTGGAACGATCTGAGTCGCGGCGCCAGGCAGTGGATCGAGGGCGCCGACGACAACGCCAGGGCAATCGACATGAAACCGCTGCTCAGCGGGGCGTCTCCCGAGGACGAGGGCCTCTATGTGCTGCACCACCAGCACTGGGTCGAGGAGATGCTGCGTGCCATCGACAAGGAACGCAGCCGATTCATCCCGACTGCGTCGGCATCCTGAGGAGGGCACCACCATGCACATGAACTTTCTCGACATCCAGGCCTTTGTCCATCGCGAGGCACGCCTGCTCGACGACCGTCAGTGGGACGAATGGCTCGAATGCTACAGCAAGGACGTGGTGTTCTGGATGCCGGCCTGGGATGACGACGACCGGCTGACCGAGGATCCGCAGCGCGAGATATCGCTGATCTATTACCCCAACCGCGAGGGGCTCGAGGACCGCGTCTACCGGATCAAGACCGAGCGCAGCGGCGCGACCAGCATTCCCGAACCGCGTGTCACGCATCAGGTCTCCAACCTCGAGGTGCTCTCGCAGGAGGGCGGCAAGGTCGAGTTGCGCTTCAACTGGCACACCCTGAGCCACCGCTATCAGCAGACCAACCAGTTCTTCGGCACCTCCTTCTACACGCTGGACGTGTCGGGCGAGGCGCCGTTGATCGAGCGGAAAGTCGTCATTCTCAACAACGATTACATCCACCAGGTCATCGACATCTACCACATCTGAGCGTCGACCGGGTAGGAGGAGCACGACCATGAGCTACACCATTGCACTCAACTTCGAGGACGGCGTCACCCGTTTCATCGGCTGCAAGGACGGCGAGACCGTTCTCGATGCCGCCTACCGTCAGAAGGTCAACCTGCCGATGGACTGCTCCGACGGCGTCTGCGGTACCTGCAAGGGGCGGTGCGAGACGGGCGAATTCGACCTGGGCGACGAGTATCTGGAAGAGGCGCTTTCCGACGAGGAAGCGGACAATGGTCTGGTACTGACCTGCCAGATGGTGCCGTCCTCCGACTGCGTCATTCAGGTACCCATGGCTTCGGCCCTGTGCAAGACAGCGGTCGGTAAGGTCGAGGGCACCGTGGCCATGGTCGAGCCACTTTCCGAGGACAGCATCGAACTGGCTGTCGATCTGGACGAGGGTGCCGAGCTGGCCTTCCTGCCCGGTCAGTATGTGCATATCGACGTGCCGGGGGCCGGGGAGCATCGCTCCTACTCCTTCAGTTCCCGAGCTGGCGCCTCGCGGGCCACCTTCCTGATCCGTAACGTGCCCGGTGGCCTGATGAGCGGCTACCTCAGCAACCGCTGCCGAGCGGGCGAACGACTCACCTTGACCGGGCCGATGGGCAGCTTCTACCTGCGCGAGATCACCCGTCCAGTGCTGATGCTGGCCGGTGGCACCGGGCTGGCCCCCTTCCTTTCCATGCTCGAGAAGCTGGTGGAGCAGGGCTGCGCCCATCCGGTGCACCTGATCTACGGCGTCAACAAGGACGATCACCTGGTCAAGACCGACGTCCTGGACGTCTTCCAGGCGCAATTGTCGAGCTTCAGCTACACCACCGTGGTGGTCGACGAGGCGAGCGAGCATCCGCGCAAGGGCTACGTGACCCACCACATGGACGCCGAGGTGCTCCACGACGGCGATGTCGACGTCTACCTGTGCGGCCCGCCGCCGATGGTCGATGCGGTGCTCGAGCACTTCGACACGCAGGGCATCACTCCGCAGAGCTTCCACTACGAGAAGTTCACCCCCAACCAGGCCTCGGAGGAAGCGGCATGAAGCGTTTCCAGGACCAGGTGATGGTGGTCACCGGCGCCGCCCAGGGCATCGGGCGGCGGGTCGCCGAGCAGGCCGGGGCCGAGGGTGGGCGCCTGGTGCTGGTCGACCGCGCCGAGATCGTCGACGACGTCGTGGCGACGATCCGTGAGCAGGGCGGTGAGGCGATCGCCGTTCGGGCTGATCTCGAGACCTTCGCGGGGGCCGAGTCGGCGATGGGTGCCGCTCGTGAGCACTTCGGGCGTATCGACGTGCTGATCAACAATGTCGGCGGGGCGATCAACTTCAAGCCGTTCACCGAGTTCAGCGCCGACGAGATATCGGCCGAGATTCAGCGCTCGCTGATGCCCACGCTGTGGTGCTGTCGGGCGGTGCTGCCGACGATGGTCGCCCAGGGCGAGGGCGTGATCGTCAACGTCTCCTCGGCGGCGACCCGCGGCATCCACCGCATTCCCTACTCGGCGGCCAAGGGCGGCGTCAACGCCCTGACCGCCTCGCTGGCGTTCGAATATGCCGATGCCGGGATTCGCGTCGTCGCCACCGCACCGGGCGGCACCGAAGCGCCACCGCGCAGGATCTCGCGCGGTACGCCCGAAGCGCGCAGCGAGCAGGAGCGGGCCTGGTTCCAGGCGCATATCGACCAGACCCTGGCGAGCAGCCTGATGCATCGCTACGGCACCCTGGACGAGCAGGCGGCGCCGATCCTGTTCCTGGCTTCAAGTGAGGCCAGCTACATCACCGGCACGGTGGTGCCGGTGGCGGGCGGAGACAGCGGGTAACTCACGGGGCGAGTGCCCCGCGATTCGCTTCACGTCCGGCGGTGGCGGTTTCACCAACAACACCAACAAGACTGCCAGGAGTCGCACCTCATGCCACTGATTCAAGGCCCCCTGTTCGCACCACGGCGACCGGCGGCCAGGCATCTGGCGCCGCTGTTCCAAGGAGGTTCTCCATGACACTCACCAAGACTCCCGCCCGCCTTCGAGTCGGCATCGTCGGCGGCGGCATCGGCGGGGTGGCACTGGCCATCGGCCTGTCGCGCCACGCCGATCTCGACGTGACGCTGTTCGAGTCGGCGCCGGCGTTTTCCGAAATCGGCGCCGGCGTCTCGTTCGGCCCCAACGCGGTGCGCGCCATCGAACGCCTCGATCTGGGCGAGGCCTACCGCCGGGTGGCGGATGGCTCGCCGGCGCCGTTCGAGGACGTCTGGTTCGAATGGCGCCACGGCGCCGACGACCGCTACATCACCGCCACGCTGGCCCCGGGGTGCGGCCAGTCCTCGGTGCATCGCGCCGATTTCCTCGACAGCCTGGTGGCCTGCCTGCCCGAGGGTATCGCCCGGTTCGGCAAACGCTGTTGCGAGGTGACCCAGCGCGATGACGGCGTGCGCCTGTCGTTCAGCGATGGCACCCACGCCGAGTGCGACGTGGCGATCGGCTGCGACGGCATCAAGTCGGTACTGCGCGCCCATGTGCTGCCCGTCGAGAGCTACGGCGATACCGGGCCACGCTTCAGCGGCACCTACGCCTACCGGGGGCTGATCCCGCGCACGACGCTTGAAGCCGAGCTAACACGCCGGGGCGCTGATGCGCGGCTTGCCCGGGTGCCGCAGATGCTGCTGGGCCAGGACCGTCACATCCTGACCTTTCCGGTCAAGGAGGGCGAGGTGGTCAACGTGGTGGCGTTCGAGACCGACAGTGCCCAGCCCCGCCCCCGTGCCGCCGTGACGGATGCCTGGGTCGAGGAGGTGTCGCAAGCGCAGATGCTGGCTGCCTTTGCCGACTGGGGCGATGCGACGCAGGCGATTCTCGGCTGCATCGAAAAGCCCACGCGCTGGGCGTTGCACGACATCGCACCGCTGTCGCACTACCACCGTGGGCGGGTGCTGCTGATCGGCGATGCCGCCCACGCGATGCTGCCGCATCAGGGCGCCGGCGCCGGTCAGGCGCTGGAAGATGCCTGGGTGCTGAGCGAGCTGCTGGGCGATACCGCCTGTGACCGGGATGGGGTCAGCGCGGTACTGGCCGAGTTCGACAGGGTGCGCCGCCCGCACGCGAGCGAGGTGCAGCGGACCTCGTTCGAGGCCGGCGAACTCTACGAACGGCGCGGGCCCTGGCGTGACTGCGAGGATGCCGTGCTCGCCCGCGAGCTGGAAAGGCGCTTCGACTGGCTGTGGTCCGCCGACCCGCAGCGCGCCATCGCCGAGATCCAGACCGCATTGTCGGGAGACCGCATCGTCACTCCTGCCACCACGGAACGAGACCATGACTGACGGGCCCTTGCGGGACTCATCACGCAGAAACGGGCGTCGGTCTATCGGGGCCGGGTCGACGGCGTGGCTCGATGTCTCCTATCGCCATGGCTCGATCCGGTGCGAGAGGCGCCGGTAACGACATAGTCATCCTGATACCAACAACAATCCCTGGAGCACACCGTGAAACATATCGAAAAAGGCATCAGTCTGCGCCACGCACCTGCCGACTTCGTTCGCGATCTCGACGTCGACAATGTCAGCGCGGGTATCGTCGCCGGTATCTTCGGCATCAGCGCCAGCGTGATTCATATTGGCGCCGGAACCGCCGCCGGGCTCGATCCGCAGTTCATCATGATCTGGGTCATCGCCTACCTGTTGATCAACGGCCTGTTCGGACTGGTCATGCCTGCCTACTACCGCCTGCCGCTGCCGATGGCCAACTCCATTCCCGGCGCGCTGCTGTTCGCGGCGATCGTCCCGGTGGTCGGTTTGGAGGCGGCGCTGGGAGCCTCGCTGATCGCCGGGGCCATCTCGCTGGTGGCCGGGCTGGCCGGGGTGATGGGGATCGTCATGAAGCTGATTCCCATGCCCATCGTCATGGGCATGGTCGGGGGTATCCTGCTCAAGTTCGGCCTCAACATGGTCGCGCCGCTGGAGAACGCCATCCTGCCGGCGGCGATCATGATCCTGGCCTTCTTCCTGTCGGCGCGATTCCTGCGTCGGGTACCGCCGCTGATTGTGGCCATGCTGGCCGGTATCGCCTACATGGCCGTTACTGGCATCGACTTTTCGGGTGTGGAATTCTCGGTGGCCTTCCCCGAATTCGTCGTGCCCACCTTCACGCTGGAGGCCTTCCTCGCCTACGGGTTGCCGTTGGCACTGATTCTGGTGGGCATGGAGACGCCGGCCGGCGTGGGGCTGGTCAAGGGCATGGGCTACAAGCAGGTGCCGGCCAATGCCATCACTGCGGTAGGCGGCTTCGCGACGATGATCTCGTCGTTCTTCAACCTGCACAGTACCTGCATCGCGGCGCCGATGACCGGCATCTGCTCCTCGCCCGAGGCCGGCAAGGCGGACAAGCGCTGGGTGGCGGCGGTGATCGCCGGTGCGATCTTCGTGGCGGGCGCACCCTTCTATGGCTTCGTGATCAGCCTGATCGAGGCCATGCCCTCCTACTTCGTGGCCATTGTCGCCGGTCTGGCCCTGCTCAAGGTGATCACCTCGGCGATGTACATGACCTTCTCCGGCAAGCATGAAATGGGCGGGCTTTTCGCTTTCCTGATCGCCGCCTCGGGGCTGCAGATCCTGGGGATTGGCGCATCCTTCTGGGCGCTGGTGCTGGGGGTATTCATCTCGCTGATCTTCGAGACCAGGGACTTCGAGTTCATTCGTCGGATCGCCAACGAGCCCACGGCGTAGTCGCGGCCTCTGTCAGACGTTCGAGATCCTCCAAGGGTCCGCAGGTGCCCCAGGCAGTGCGGGCCTTTTTGCCTTTCCATTGCAGCCGGCCGGACCATGGCACGCGTGTCAGGGGCCGGCCTCTTGACCAGACGGGGAGACGTTGATGTTCAAGGATTGGTCGATTTCTGCCATCACCGCCGGTTTCCTGGCGGTGCTGATCTCCTATTCCGGGCCGTTGGCGATCTTCTTCCAGGCGGCGCAGAGTGCCGATGTCTCGCCGGCGATGATGACCTCCTGGGTATGGGCGATCTCGATGGGCGCGGCGGTCGCCGGGATCCTGCTCAGCGTCTGGCTGAAGGTCCCGGTGATTACCGCCTGGTCGGCGCCCGGCACCGCGCTGCTGGTGACGCTGTTTCCGGGGTTGTCGCTCAACGAGGCGGTGGGCGCCTACCTCGTCGCGGCGGCGCTGACGGTGGTGATCGGCATCACCGGCACCTTCGATCGCCTGGTGGCACTGATTCCCCGGGGCATCGCCGCCGGGATGATGGCCGGCATCCTCTTCCAGTTCGGCGTCGGCGCCTTCCAGTCCATCGAGTCGACCCCGTGGCTGGCGCTGGGCATGCTCGTCGCCTATCTGGCGTTCAAGCGTGTGGCGCCGCGCTACTGCCTGATCCTGCTGCTGGTCACCGGCATCCTGCTGGCGATGGGACTGGAAGACGCCTCGCTGACCGGGGTGCACTGGCAACTGGCCACGCCGCAATGGATCACGCCCGAGTGGAGCTGGCACGCCGTGCTGAGCCTGGCGTTGCCGCTGGTGCTGGTCAGCCTCACCGGGCAGTTCCTGCCGGGCATGGCGATCCTGCGCGGGGCGGGCTACACCACCCGCGCCCGGCCGATCGTCACCGTGGCGGGCCTGGTCTCGCTGCCCACGGCGCTGTTCGGTGGGGTGACAACCGTGGTCGCGGCGATCACCGCGGCGATCTGTACCGGCGAGGACGCCCACACCGACCCGGGCCGGCGCTATGTGGCGGGCATCGCCAACGGCGTGTTCTACCTGTTCGGCGCGCTCTTCGCCGGGTCCATCGTGGCGCTGTTCAGCGCCCTGCCGGCGGCCTTCGTCGCGGTGCTGGCTGGGCTCGCGCTGATCGGCGCGATCGCCAGCAACCTGGTCGCCGCGGTCGAGGATGTCGCGCACCGCGAGGCCGCGGTGATCACCTTCCTGGCGACCGCCTCGGGGATGAGTCTGCTGGGGCTGGGCTCGGCGTTCTGGGGCGTGGTGATCGGCATGATCGCGCATGGCTTGCTGCACTATCGCCCCGCCCGGACCACGGGCGAGGGGCGCCCGGCACCCGCTACGAGCTTGCGGGCCGGCGAGACACGCGATTGAGCGCGTCGGCGGTGGACGGTTGGGCAGGGCGCCCAGTTACCACGCCCATGAGTGGCGTAACTACTGCAGCGAGCGCCGCAGGCGCGCCAGGGCGGCGAGGAAGAAAGTCGCGCCGATGCCGGCCAGGGCGAGCAGTTGCGGCCAGATCACCGCCAGGCCGGCGCCGCGGAACAGCACCGCCTGGGCCAGGATCACGAAGTGGGTGGTGGGGGCGACGAGCATCACCCGCTGGACGAATTCGGGCATGCTCTCGCGGGGCGACATGCCGCCGGAGAGTATTTCCAGCGGGATCAGCACCAGAATGATCAACAGCCCCAACTGTGGCATCGAGCGCGCCAGGGTGGCGAAGAAGATGCCCATCGAGGTGGTCGCGAACAGCAGCAAGGCGGCACCGACGATGAATAGCGCCAGCGAGCCCTGCAGCGGAACCGCCAGCCAGCCCTCGACGACGGCGATCAACGAGACCAGCGCGGCGACGAGCACCACCGCGGCCATCGAGCCGACCTTGGCGAGCATGATTTCCAGCGGCGTCACCGGCATCACCAGCAGGTGCTCCAGGGTGCCGTGTTCGCGCTCGCGGATCAGCGCGGCGCCGGTGAGGATGATCGACAGCAGGGTGATCTGGTTGACGACCTCGTTGATGGCGCCGAACCAGGCACGGGTCAGGTTGGGGTTGAAGGCGTTGCGGACCACCAGCTCGACCGGCGCGGCGGCGTCTTGCCGGTAGCGCTGCACGAAGGTCCGCGTCTCGTCGTCGAGAATCTGCCGGATGTAGCCGGCGCCGGTGAAGGCCTGACTGATCTGGGTGGCATCGACGTTGAGCTGCACGGTGGGCGACTCGCCGGCCAGCAGGTCCTGCTGGAAGTCGGGTGGAATGACCAGGGTGAAGGTGTAGCGGCCGTCGTCCATGCCACGGTCCATCGCGGTCAGGTCGATTCGCTCGGGCGGCAGGAAGTAGGGCAACTGGAAGGCGTTGAGCAGGCGCTGCGAGGCCTGCGACTGGTCTTCGTCGACCACCGCCAGGGTGGCCCGGTGCGGCGCCTCGGGGACGCCGGTGGCGCTGGCGTAGATGCCCAGGGTGAAGGCGTAGACGATCAGCAGCAGCAGCGCCGGGTCGCGATAGAGACTGCGCAGTTCCTTGAGGCCGAGCTGCAGGACGTTGGCGAGGCGTGGCATGTCAGCGCTCCTGCTTGCGCAGGCCGGCCACCGCCAGGGCGAGCAGTACCGGCAGGGTGGCCGCCAGGGCGATGAAGTGCGGGGCGAGCGCCGTGAGCCCCAGCGACTTGGCGAAGACGCCGCGGCTGATGGTCAGGAAGTGGCTGGTCGGGTAGATCGCGCCGATGAGCGCCGCGCCGCCTTCCAGGGCCGCGACCGGATGCAGGAAGCCCGAGAACTGGATCGCCGGTACCAGCGTGGCGATGGCGGTGCCGAAGATCGCCGCGATCTGGCTGCGCAACAGGGTCGACAGCGCCAGCCCCATGGCCGTGGCGCAGGCGATGTAGAGCAGCGCGCCGAGCGCCAGGACCAGCAGGTTGCCCTTGAGCGTCACGCCGAAGCCCCATACCGCGATGGCCACCAGGGTGACGAAGTTGAGCATGCCCAGCGCCACGTAGGGCAACTGCTTGCCGAGCAAGAATTCCAGGCGGGTGACCGGGGTGACGTAGAAATTGACGATCGAGCCCAGTTCCTTCTCGCGCACCACGCCGAGCGCGGTGAGCATCGCCGGAATCAGCATCAGCAGCAGCGGAATCACCGCCGGGACCATCGCCGGCAGGCTTTCGACCTCGGGGTTGTAGCGATAGCGCACGGCGACGTCGAGCGGCGAAGCGACCGCCTGGCCGCTGTCGCGGGCGAGCTGGCGCAGGTAGTCGCCGTGAATGCCCTGCACATAGCCCTGGATGGTATCGGCGCGCATCGGCATCGAGCCGTCGATCCACACCCCGATCCGGGGGGCATCGCCACGCTTGAGGTCGCGCCCGAAGTCGGGAGGGATCTCGACGGCCAGGCTCAATTCGCCGCTCTTCATGCGCGCCGCCAGTTCGGTGGCGCTGTGCAGGGGCGGGCGCTCGACGAAGTAGCGCGAGCCGGCGAGGTTCAGCGCATAGGCCTGGCTGGTGGTGGTCCGGTCGTGGTCGAGTACCGCGTAGCGCAGGTTCTCGACATCCAGGCTGATGCCGTAGCCCATGATCAGCAGTAGCAGCAGGCTGCCGACCAGCGCCAGGGTGGCGCGAATCGGGTCGCGCTCGAGCTCCTTGGCCTCGCGCCGGGTATAGCTGAGCAGGCGGCGCACACTGAACCGGGCCTGGGGCGGCCGGGCCGACGCCACCGGCGTGTCCGCCATCGGCGGCGTTGTCGCGGGGGCGGAGTCGTCGCTCTGGGCCTCGCGCAGCCAGGCGATGAAGGCGGCTTCCAGGCTGTCCAGGCCGCTGGCCTCGATCAGCCGCTGCGGGCTGTCGCTGGCCAGCACCCGGCCGGCATGCATCAGCGAGATACGGTCGCAGCGCAGGGCCTCGTTCATGAAGTGGGTGGCGACGAAGATCGTCACCCCCTCCTGGCGCGAGAGTTCGACCAGCAGCGCCCAGAAGTCGTCGCGGGCCACCGGGTCGACCCCCGAGGTGGGCTCGTCGAGGATCAGGATCTCGGGGCGGTGGATCACCGCCACGGCCAGCGACAGACGCTGGCGAACGCCCAGCGGCAGGCTGGTGGGCAACTGGTCGACCACGCCGCCGAGTTCGAAACGCGCGAGCAGTTCGGCGATGCGCGCTTCGCGCGAGTCTTCGGGCAACTGGAACAGCCGGGCGTGCAGATCCAGGTTCTGGCGCACCGTCAGTTCGGCGTAGAGCGAGAAGCCCTGCGACATGTAGCCGACCCGGCGACGGGTATCGGTATCCTGCGGGTCCACCGCGCGGCCGAACAGTCGCGCTTCGCCGTCGCTCGCCGGCAGCAGGCCGGTGAGCATCTTCATGGTGGTGCTCTTGCCGCAGCCATTGGAACCCAGGAAGCCGAAGATCTCGCCACGCTCGATGCGGAAGTCGACGTGATCGACGGCGGTGAAGTCACCGAAGCGCCGCGTCAGCTGGTGGGCCTCGATGGCGACCTCGCCGCTGTTGGTGCGCGGCGGGATCACCAGCTCGTGGTGGCCGCGTCGCCGGGATTCCGGCAGCAGGGCGATGAAGGCGGCTTCCAGCGTCTCGCTGCGGGTACGCTCGAGCAGTTCGGCGGGGCTGCCGGTGGCCAGCACCCGGCCAGCGTCCATGGCGATCAGGTGGTCGAAGCGCGCCGCCTCGTCCATGTAGGCGGTGGCGACGATCACGCTCATCGCCGGGCGCTGGTCGCGGATGCGTGCGATCAGCTCCCAGAACTGCACCCGCGAGAGCGGATCGACGCCGGTGGTGGGCTCGTCGAGGATCAGCAGGTCGGGGTCGTGGATCAGCGCGCAGCACAGGCCGAGCTTCTGCTTCATGCCCCCGGAGAGCTGGCCCGCCGGGCGCTCGGTGAAACGTTCGAGACCGGTACTGCGGGTCAGTTCGTCGATGCGCCGCTGGCGCTCGGCGGCGTCCTGGCCGAACAGCCGGCCGAAGAATTCGAGATTCTCGGCCACCGTCAGGGTCGCGTAGAGATTCCGGCCCAGCCCCTGGGGCATGTAGGCGATGCGCTGGCAACTAGCGCGGCGGTGGCCGGCATCGGCCATGTCGCCGTCGAGGACCGTGACCGTGCCCTGCTGGATGCGCCGGGCCCCGGCGATCAAGGCCAGCAGGCTCGACTTGCCCACGCCGTCGGGGCCGATCAATCCGACCATGCCGCGCGCCGGAATGGCGAGATCCAGCGCGTCCAGTGCCGTGGTATCGCCGTAATGCAGGCTGACGCCGTGCAGACGGGCCACGCTGGGGGCGGCGTCGCTCATGGTGCGACGTTGACTCTCAGGTTCTCGGGCCACTCGACGTCGTCATCGAGCTTGAGATAGGCCATGCCCGGCAGCCCGGTCTTGACCTTGTCGATGTGGGCCCGGAGCAGCGCCGGGTCGATGCGCGCCTTGACCCGGAACATCAGCTTTTCGCGCTCGCTCTGGGTTTCCACCGTCTTGGGCGTGAACTGGGCGACGCTGGCGACGTAGCTGACCCGCGCGGGAATCACGTACTGCGGCGCGGCGTCGAGTATCAGATGGACCGCGTCGCCGAGCCCCACCCGGCCGGCCTGACGCTCGGGCAGGAAGAAGGTCATGTAGACGTCGGTGAGATCGACCAGGTTGACGACCTTGCCACCGGCGGGGAGCACCTCGCCCGGTTCGACGATGCGGTATTGCACCCGGGCGTTGCGATCCGCGGTGAGCCGGCTGTCGTCGATGTCGACCTGCAACTGCGCGACCGCGGCCCGGGCGGCTTCCACGGCGGATTCCGCCTCGGTGGTCTGGGAGTGGGCGGCGCGGATCGCCGCCTCGCTGGAGCGTACCTGGGCGTTGGCCGCGGCGCGTGCCGCGAGTGCGCTCTGCCAGGCGGCGTAGTCGTCGTCGAGCTGCTGACGCGACAGGGCATTGCGCTCGACCAGCGTCCGGGTGCGCCGGTAGCGCTTCTCGGCCGCGGTCGCTTCCGCCTCGCGCTGGTGTACCACCGCCTCGGCGGTGGCCTTCTCGCTGTCGCGCTGGGCGATCAGCGAGCGGGCGGTTTCCAGGGCGTTCTCGGCCTGGCGGACCTGCGCCCGGGCCTGGGCCAGCCGCGCCTCGAGTGGCTGGGTATCCATGCGGGCCAGCACCTGACCCGGCTCGACGAAGTCGCCCTCGGCGACATCGATCGCCGCGACGCGGCCGCCCAGTCGGGTCGCCACGTCGATCTCGGTGGCCTCGATACGCCCGTTGCCGCTGGCGAAGCCATCGCCCAGGCCGTCGGGGCGCAGCGCCGTCCAGGCCAGCAGGGCGACGGCGGCCACGATGGCGACGACGACCAGGCCGCGGACGAGGCGCTTGCGGAGTTCCTGGGACATGGCTGGTATCCTGACGATGACGAGAGAGAAGCGGTGCGCCCATTATCCGTTACCGGCGCGGCGATGATGTGACATGCATCAACGAATGGTGGATCGTGTTGCCTGGCGGCGGTGATGGCGCGGGAGCCGTGCGGGGGAGACGTGGACGATGATCGAGGCGAGATGAGCGACGACAACGACGGCGTGCGGCGCATCGGGGTGGGCATGATGGTCCTGTTCTGGGTGCTGCTGCTGGGCCTGGCGGTGATCTGGTTCCAGGGCCGCCTGACCGCGCGACACAATCCCAACGCCGGGCTCGTGCACGACGACGGCAGCGGACCGATCACCCTGACGCGCAACGCCGGCGGGCATTTCGTGGCCTCCGGCCGGATCAACGGCGAGCCGGTGACCTTTCTGCTGGACACCGGCGCCAGCCTGGTCTCGATCCCCGCCGATCTCGCCGATCGCCTGGGGCTCGAGCGCGGGGTGCGCGCCACGTTCGACACCGCCAACGGGCGCGCCGAGGGGTTCATGACCACGCTCGACCGGGTCTCGCTGGGCGGTCTCGAGGCCCGCGACGTGCGCGGCTCGATCAACCCCGGCATCGGCGGCGACACCGCCCTGCTGGGGATGAGCTTCCTGGGCCGTTTCGATATCCGCATCCGCGGCTCGCGGATGGTCCTGAGCGCGCCGTCTCGCGACGCCACATGAGGCGTCGTGACGTCACCCGACGAGGGTTTCGCCCGCAAGGGAAATGCTGAATAAATCGACGAGCGAGATGAAGCGCGAGGCGCATGGAACGCAGAAAACGAGACATAACATGAAGTTAGGCGAGTTTTCGACCGGGCTGGCGCCCCAGTACCACGCAACGAAGCGATTCGTTGGGGACGCCGAGTCCGCGCAGGCATTTATGCAGTGTTTCCCAAGAATCGGGCGTCACGCGGAAAAAGGAGAGAACGCAAATGCGCCAATGGATGGGAGTGGTACTGCTGGGGCTGCTGCTCAGCGGCTGCCAGAGTTTGCAGGGCATGCTGCCCGGGGGCGGCGAGACCTCGCGCCCGACGGTCATCGAGCGCGGTGGCGACACCGCCGGACAGCCGGACATGGTCGAGCGCAAGGTGGCGTTTCCCGCCGAGACCTACGCCAAGCTCGACAAGCACGGCAGTGCGACGATCAAGGGGCGTCTGCGCTATACCGACTCGCGCGGGCAGACGCTGATCGGCGCCCACGAGACGGTGTCGATCGCGCCGGCGACGCAATACTCCGCCGAGGCCGCCGATGTGGCGCTGGCCGGCAAGCGCATCGAGCCCGCCGATCCACGGGCCCGGGAATACACCCATTACGCCGAGACCGACGCCAACGGGTACTTCGTCGCCAACGGCATTCCGGCAGGGGTGTTCTACGTCGCCGGCAGCGTGCTGCTGCCCGGCGGTGAGTCGCGCAGCCCGCTGATTCTCAAGCAGGTCACGGTCGGCAAGGGGCAGACGGTCAAGGTCGACCTGAGCCGCTGAGATGCCGCGACGTCACGCGTCGCGGGGCTTGTCGTCGCTGCCACCCGACGCCTGGCCGCTGTCGGGCGTGCGGTAGTGGCCGGGAATCGTCTCCCGCTCGCCGTTGGGCAGGTCGCGAACATGGGTGGGGACGTAGACGCGGGTGATGACGCTCTTGCGCTGAGTCATTGTCCGAGTGCTCCACTCAAGTATTCCATCGGCTCAAGCTACCGTGTCTCGGTCCGAGTGGCAAATCCCCACAGCGCCGCCGCCATCATCGATGGCGGTGGCGCTTCGCGAGATTGCGCTTGCCGAAGGGCACCCGAGCGACGAGCCCTCAAGGGGCCGTCAGGACCCGATTCATGAAGATCATCTCGCCGCTGTCGTCGCGCAGCAGTTCGGTGAAGCCCAGCGAGCGATACAGGCCCAGGGCGGCGTGGTTGTCGGCGTAGACGTTGAGGGTCAGCCGGCGGGCCGCGAAGGCGTCTCTGGCGCGGTCGCTCAGCGCCCGGCAAAGCACGCGCCCCAGGCCGTGGCCGCGATGGGCCGGGGCGACGATCAGCCGGGCCAGGTGCACCACCCGATAATCCCGCTCCAGCAACTGGCCGAAGCCGAGCAGCTCGCCTGCATCGTCGACCAGCGCGAAGCTGTTCTCCGGGGAGGCTTCCAGCGTCATCCAGGCGGTGTTGGCCGTGGTCGGGAAGGGCAGGCGCGGCCCCGCCCAGCGCCGACACGCCGTGGCGTCGGCGGGCCAGGTGAGCACGTTGTCGAGATCGTCGACCCGGGCGGGGCGCAAATGAGGCGCGGTATGGACGGCATCGGTCATGGCGATACCCTAGCAGGATCAAGGCCCCGGCGCGCCCAGCTACCCCTGGCATTGTTTGAAAGGTTGAGCCGTAAAATCACAGAAATGCCTTTGTGGAATATTGTGTATAAGCGCCTCGTGGCGCCCCGGGCCACTTGTCCACTTCCTGACGCCGCCGGATACTCCGATTCAGTCGTCGGCGGTGGCCGTGTGCCCCAGGAAACTTGCCATGCCCTTTCCCTCATTCAAACGCAGTGTTCTGCCTGCCTCGATAAACGGCCTGCACTGGGTCGTCATTCTGCTGTCCTTGGCGCTCACCCTCGTTGCCTGGCAGGTCTCCGCGCGCATGGCCGAGGAGAAGGCACGGGAAGAGTTCGAGCACCAGGTTGGCCAACTCAACGAGCTGATCGTGGACCGCATGAGAAATTATGCGTTTGCCATGGTCTCGGGGGTGGGTGCCATCCATGCCAAGGAGGGTGACATGTCGCTGGAGGCCTGGCGGTCATTCAGCCAGTCTCTTGCGCTGACCGATCGGCTGCCCGGCATCAATGGTATCGGCATCATCAAACGAGTCAGCCCGGGCGATGTCGACGCCTTCGTCGAGGCGCAGCGAGCCAAGCGCCCCGACTTTCGTATCCACCCGGCGCATTCGCGCAACGACTACTGGCCCATCGTCTTCATCGAACCGGAAGCGGCGAACAAGGCGGCCGTGGGGCTGGACATGGCCCACGAGTCCAATCGCTACCAGGCCGCTCGGCGTGCCATGGCCACGGGGGAGACACAGATCACCGGCCCCATCGTGCTCGTTCAGGACGCCCAGAAGACCCCGGGTTTTCTCTTCTTCCAGCCGTTCTACGACAGTACGTCGACCCCGCCGGCCGGACAACGGGACGCGCACTTCGAAGGGCTGGTCTATGCCCCGTTCATCATGTCCAGGCTGATGGAAGGCGCGCTGGCCAATGTGACACGCATGATCCAGGTGCGAATTAGCGACAACGGCAGCGTGATGTATGACGAATTCGGCGATGGCGGGGAGAACGTCGATGCGACGCCGATGTTCGCGAAAACGTATTCGCTGGACCTTTATGGCCGTCGGTGGGATTTCGACGTTCAGACCAACGCCTTGTTCGAGCGTATTCATTCGAGCAAGCAGCCCGCCATCATTCTGGCGGCGGGTATCGTCATAGAAGTCCTGATCATACTGGTCATCCTGCTTCTCAAGAATGCCAGGGTCCGCGCGGAAGCCGAGGTGAAAAGGAAAACGCGAGAGCTGCGGGAGAGTCTGGACTTCATAGAAACGCTGACCGACCAGTTGCCGGTGACCATCGGCGTCTGGAATTCGGACCTGAAATGCCAGTTCCTGAATGGATACGGTAGGAATATGCTGCTGTCTTCCCCAAAAACGGCCATTGGCCGGCCGCTCTCCGACTTCATCGGCGAGGACGTGGTGGCCGAGCGTCGGAATTTTTATCAGCGAGCCTTGCACGGTGAGACGATTTCCAGCAGTGCCCGATTCACCGACAGGGCGGGTGAACCACGCGAAGTCAGCCTCAAGTATTTCCCTATCGTCATGAAAGAAAAGCCGTGCTTCGTTTCCATCGCCCTGGATGTCACGGAGTTGAAGGCGCGGGAAAAGGAACTCGAGCAATTGAACGCGGAACTCGAAGTTCAGACCCGGCAAGCCGAAGCGGCGGCCTCCGCCAAGGCAGCTTTCCTGGCCAATATGAGCCACGAAATACGAACGCCGATGAATGCGATCCTGGGCATGCTGGTGCTGATGCTGGATACGAACATCGAGGAGTATCCCCGGAGCCTGGCGAGGAAGGCTCTGTCCGCGTCCGAGGGGCTACTGTCACTGCTCAACGACATCCTGGATATTTCCAAGATCGAATCCGGCCATGTCGATGTCGACTGTCGGGAGTTCGCTGTGCAGGAGCTCCTGCAGCGTAGTGTCGAACTTTTCGCGATTGCCGCGGAAGAAAAGGGACTGGACCTGGTCGTCGACGTGGCACCGGCGATCCCCGGTAGCATGAAGGGCGACTTGCTGCGGATTTCGCAGGTATTGATCAATGTCATCGGTAACGCCGTCAAGTTCACGGAGGCGGGGCGTGTCGCGGTTCGTTTGAGCCGGACGTCCAGGACGGATGACACGGAATGCCTGGTCGTTGCCGTGCAGGATACCGGCATCGGCATTCAGGAAAGCGACCAGGCGTATATCTTCGAGACGTTCAGGCAGGCCGAGCGGTCGAAACGTCGCAGTCTTGGCGGTACGGGGCTGGGGCTGGCGATCAGCAAGAGGCTTTGCGAGTTGATGGGGGGCCGTCTGAGCGTCACCAGCCGGGTGGGCGCGGGCAGCACCTTCACCGTCGAGATCCCCGTGGTCTTCGGGGATGAGGCCCGGGTCATTGGCGGCGAGTGCCAGGATCGCCGCGACGGTGACGTTTCGACAGGCAGCGGAGCGTCGGCACTCGCGAGTGCCGAGGGCGATGGCGCCGTTCCCCAGTATCCGACTGTGCGGGTGCTCGTCGTCGACGACCTGTCCATCAATTGCGAAATCGTCGAAAGCTACCTCCAACGCTTCGGCGTGTCCGCCACGTCCGTCAACACGGGGGACGAGGCGCTGGCGTACCTGCAAGAGCAGCCTTGCGATCTGGTGTTCATGGACCTGCACCTCGAACGCGAGACGGGACAGGACGTTGCCCGCCGCATTCGGCGTGCCCCGCTGGCCAGACAGCCCTATATCGTCGCCTTGTCGGCCTCCGTACTGGACCAGGACCGGGAGAGCGCGAAAGACAGCGGGATGGAGGCCTATCTGACGAAGCCCGCCTTGCCCGCCGATATCCAGCGGATGCTGGCGCGGTTTTTCTCATCCGCCAAGGTGACGGGGGCCGCGGTCTCCAGCGCACTCGAGGATCGCGAAACCGCGAATGGGTTGCCGGACTGTATATCGGCCGAGCGACATGCGGCCATGTTCGGCCAGATTCCCGAGCTGTTCGCGCAATGCCTGCACAGCTATGCGGCGAGTGCGCGCGACATCGTGCAACGCCTGACGGAGAGCCTTGCCGAGGGGGACGCCCAGAGCATCAGGCGCCTGGCACACCGGCTCAAGGGGGCGTCCGGCAATATCGCCCATGTCAGGTTGCAGCGCATGGCGGGCCATGTCGAAGGGACCCACGACGATGCCTTGATCGTCGACGAGGGGCGGGCGCTGGTCACTGCACTGAACGCTGACCTGGCCGATATAGAAGCCTATCTGCACTCGTTGGAAGACCCGCAGCCCCAGCCGGCGAGTACGGATATCGGCGAGTGTCGGGAGGCCCTGGGCCGTGTCGAGCAGCGCCTCGGCGGCAATCGCCTGGTCGATGAGGCGGATGTCGACAGTATCCTCGGCTTTTTACGACACGCGAATCGCGAGGCGCTGGCCGAGCGCTTCAAGACGGCCCTGGAGCGCTTCGATTTCGAGGTGGCCAGGCAGACCCTTCAAGAGGTTCGCAGGGAGATGGAATGCCATGAACACGAGTGTCGATGACGCGAGTCGTCCGGTCGTTCTCATCGTGGAAGATGACCCCGTTGGCATTGCGAGCCTCGCCGGCATCCTGGGTGGGCAGTTCGAACTGGTGATCGCGCGCAGTGTCGAGGAGGCAAAACGGGTGATGCCGGCGAATGTCGATCTCGTTCTGCTGGATCTGTATCTCGATGATCAAAGCGGGTTGAGCGTGCTGGAGCATGTTCGAGACAGAACCGAGTTCTTGCACACGCCGGTGGTGGTCATTTCGGGCTCGGACAGCGAGGCGGATATCGAAGGCGCCTTCGAGAAAGGCGCGATCGACTATGTCGCCAAGCCGTTCAACCAGGTGATCCTCAAGTCCAAGGTCTCGACCTTTATCGACTTCAAGAAGAAAGCCGAGCTGATGGCCTCCGCCGCCTACACGGATCCGCTGACGGCGATCGCCAATCGGCGTACCTTCGACGAGCAACTGGAACTCGAGTGGCGGCGTGCGCTTCGCCACCAGGCAGCGTTGAGCGTGTTGTTGATCGATCTCGATAATTTCAAGGCGATCAACGACACTCACGGCCACCAGGCGGGCGATCAGTGTCTCGTGCTGCTGGCCGGCCTGATGAAGGAAGCCCTGGCGCGTGCCGGCGATGTCGTGTGTCGATTGGGCGGCGACGAGTTTGCCGCGATTCTGCCCAACACCCATATCGACCAGGCGGTGTTGGTCGCGAATCGGCTGAGAACGGCCGTGGTCGAGCGTGGCGGGGCCGGCGCATCGGCCCCGGCGTTCAGCGTGTCGATTGGCTGTGCGGCCGTCGTGCCGACGGCGACGGACTCGCATCGGGAACTCGTCGAGGCGGCCGACCGGGCGCTGTATCGGGCCAAGGTGGAGGGCGGGCGCAATTGTGTCAGCCCGGGACCGCACGAGAGCGGCTGATGCCGATGGACGGTGCATGAAAGCCCTCTCTCCGGTAAGGTCAGGCGCTGATCATCGATCTCGCGGCATCGCACGGGGTAGCGGGCCTTCGTCAATGCGAGTGCCGGTTCCCGACGAGTGGGCCGCCCGGCGAGTCGGGCGGCACCGCTGCGGTCGTCAGGCCTCGTCGGCGTCTTCACGCTCCCAGTCCATGGTGCGCCGCACGGCCTTCTTCCAGCCCTTGTAGTGGCGCTCGCGCTGCGCGGCTTCCATCACCGGCTCGAAGGTGTGTTCCAGCCGGCCCTTGCCGACCACCTCGTCCTGGGTCCACAGGCCCACGGCGATGCCCGCCAGATAGGCCGCCCCCAGGGCGGTGGATTCGGTGACCTCCGGGCGTTCGACGGCGACGCCGAGCATGTCGGCCTGGAACTGCATCATCACGTTGTTGGCCACCGCGCCGCCGTCGACTCGCAGGGACTTCAGGGCGATACCCGAGTCGGTCTGCATGGCGTCGATGACGTCCTTGGTCTGGTAGGCCAGGGAGTCGAGGGTGGCACGGGCGATGTGTTCCTTGCGGGTGCCGCGGGTGAGGCCGAAGATCGCCCCGCGGGCGTACATGTCCCAGTAGGGCGCGCCCAGGCCGGCGAAGGCCGGTACCACGTAGACGCCGCCGGCATCCTCGACCTTGCCGGCGAAGTATTCCGAGTCCTCCGCCGAGTCGATGAGCTTGAGCTCGTCGCGCAGCCACTGCACGGCGGCGCCGGCGATGAAGATGGCGCCCTCGAGGGCGTAGGACACCCGGCCGTCCAGGCCCCAGGCGATGGTGGTGAGCAGGCCGGAAGCGGACGGGACCGGCGTCTCGCCGGTGTTCATCAACAGGAAGCAGCCGGTGCCGTAGGTGTTCTTGACCATGCCCTTCTCGAAGCAGGTCTGGCCGAACAGCGCCGCCTGCTGGTCGCCGGCGATGCCCGCGATGGGGATCCGCGCGCCGGCGAACATCTCGGCGTCGGTGGTGCCGTAGACCTCGCTGGAGGAGCGCACGTCCGGTAACAGGCTGGAGGGGATGCCCAGCTCGTCGAGCATTCGCTGGTCCCAATCCAGGTTGCGGATGTCGTAGAGCAGGGTGCGCGAGGCATTGCTGTAGTCGGTGATGTGACTCTCGCCGCGGGTCAGGTTCCAGACCAGCCAGCTGTCCATGGTGCCGAACAGCAGGTCGCCGCGTTCCGCCCGTTCACGCACGCCCTCGACGTTGTCGAGGATCCAGCGGATCTTGGTGCCGGAGAAGTAGGCGTCCGCCACCAGGCCGGTGGTCTCGCGGATGTAGGTCTCCAGGCCGCGGGCCTTGAGGTCGTCGCACAGCGGCGCGGTGCGCCGGTCCTGCCAGACGATGGCGTTGTAGACCGGCTTGCCGGTGTGGCGGTCCCAGATCACCGTGGTCTCGCGCTGGTTGGTGATGCCGATGGCCGCCACCTGCGACGGCTTGACCCCGTAGGTCTCCAGCACTTCGCGCGCCACGCCCATCTGGCTGCCCCAGATCTCCATGGCATCGTGTTCCACCCAGCCCGGGGTCGGGTAGTACTGGTTGAACTCCTTCTGGGCGATGCCGACGATACGCGCATCGCGATCGAAGAGGATGGCGCGGCAACTGGTCGTGCCCTGATCGAAGGCCAGGATGTATTGCGTCTCCATGGGCGTGCTTCCTTGTTGTGGCGATGAATGGGGGCGTGCGTCCGGCGCCTCGGCGTCGTTGGCGCCCGGTCAAGCTGTGTCTTATTGGTGGCGGGACGCCGCGTGCCGGGATGCCGCATGGCGATGCGAGCCGCGTCGCACGACGATCACGTCCAGCGCCAGGCAGACCACGACCACCGCCAGGGCGATGGCCATGGCCAGCTCACTGCCATCGACGAAGACGTGGCGATAGAACAGCCCGCCGGCCACGCCGCCGATCAGTGGTCCGACGACCGGAATCCAGGCGTACTTCCAGTTCGAGTCGCCCTTGCCGGCGATCGGCAGCAGCCAGTGCGCCAGGCGGGGGCCCAGGTCCCGGGCGGGGTTGATGGCATAGCCGGTGGTGCCGCCCAGTGACAGCCCGATGGCGAGGATCAGCAGCCCGATGATGAGCGGATTGAGGCCGTCGGTGAAGGTGTTGGCGCCGATCGACAGAATGCCCAGGACCAGCACGAAGCTGCCGATGATCTCGCTCAGCAGGTTGGAGGGCCAGTGGCTAATGGCCGGATCGGTGCAGAAGACCGCCAGCTTGGCCGCCTTGTCCTCGGTGGCTTCCCAGTGGGGATAGTAGTGCAGCCAGACGATCACCGCGCCGAGGAAGGCGCCGATCATCTGCCCCAGCAGATAGAGCGGCACCTTGGACCAGGGGAATTCGCCGATCACCGCCAGGCTGACGGTGACCGCGGGGTTGATGTGCGCGCCGCTGATCTGGCCCACCGCATAGATGGCCATGGCCACGCCCAGCCCCCAGCCGAAGGTGATCACGATCCAGCCGCCGGCCGCGGCCTTGGAGTGCTTGAGCAACACGCCGGCGACGACGCCACCGCCGAAGATGATCAGGATCATCGTGCCGAAAATCTCGCCCAGAAACGGGGACATGAGGGTTCTCCTGTGCGTGCTTGTCGAGGTTGGTCGATGCGGCCGGTGAGCGATACGCACATGCCGGTCGTCTCCGTGCGCCGGGTAGTGGAAGTCGTTCGATACTGATACCCGGCAAGTTCGTTTTCGGTCAGGAATCCCTTTAAAATGTTCGTTTTCGATAATTGGTGGAGTCTAAAGGGCGTGAATGGAAACTGCCCTTAGACTTTCTGCTATTAACCTTTCGTTTGATTCTTCGGGCGGAGGCCGGATTGCAGGGCGGGGCGGGAAGCCAGCGGGGCGGCGTTCGGTGGCAGGAGGCTGCGGGACGCCCGGCGCCGCTGGGGCATGGGCGCTGGCGTCCCATGGGTGGATAATACGCAACCGACCGCGCCCGGCGGTCTTTCGCTCCACCTGGCCGAGTGACTCATGAGCCCCTTCAAGACCCGCGCCCTGGAATACCTCGACGCCATCGTCCACTACGGTTCGCTGCGCCGTGCCGCCGCCCAGTTGGGCGTCAATCCGTCGGCGCTCAGTCGCCAGTTGCGCGCCCTCGAGGAGGAACTGGATACCCTGCTGCTGGTACGCGCCTCGCGGGTCGCGCTGACCCCGGCCGGCGAGCTGATCCTGCGCCACTACCGCGATCAGCGCGCCGCCGAACGGGCCACCCTGTCGCGCCTGCAGGCACTGCAGAACCTGGAGCGCGGTGAAGTGCGCATCGCCGTGGGCGAGGGCTTCATCGCCGATCTGATCTCGGCCCCCTTGCAGAACTTTCTGGCCACCTACCCGGGGCTGGAGATCGAGGTACGCATGGCCGGCCTCTCCGAGGCGATGCTGCTGGTCAAGGAGGACGCCGTCGATCTGGCGCTGCTCTATGCGCCGCCCGACGATCGGCAACTGGTCTCGCACATCGACCGCTGCCAGCCGCTGGATCTGATCGTGCCCGCCGGGCATGCGCTGGCCGAGGCACCGGCGCCGCTGTCGCTGGCGGCGATCGCCGATCATCCGCTGGCACTGATCGACGGCCGGACCGGTATGGGCCAGCTGGTCGACATGGCGCTCTACGCGGTGCATCTTTCCTACCGACCGCGCATGACCACCAACTCGGTGTCGGTGCTCAAGAATTTCGTGCGCTCTGGGCTGGGCGTGACCTTCATGCCCGAGTTGACCGTCCTCGAGGAGATCCACGAGGGCAGTATCGTCGTGCGTGAGGTCGAGGCCGATGTGCTGCGTCATGCCCGGGCGCGTATCGTCAGTCAGGCCGAGCGGCCGCTGACGGTGGCCGCCCAGGCCTTCATCCATCACCTGCGGCACAGCATGCGCTTCTTCAGTGCCGATGCACCGCGGGTGCTGGATGCCCGGGCGTTGCCTTGAAGGCAACATGCGCCGACTTGAAAGGTCAACGGCGCAACGGCTAGCGTCGAGGTGTCATCGCAGCCCGACACCGGTCGTGCTGTGAATCGCACAACAACAAGGAGCCCTTCATGCGCATTCCCGCCCTGCACAACGCCCTGCTGGCCGCCGCCGCGACGAGCCTGCTCGCCACCGCGAGCCTGGCCAACGCGGCCACCACCCTCAATCTGAGCTACAACGGCCCGCCCGATGCCGACAAGAACGCCGTGCATCTGTTCGCCACCAACCTCAAGCGGCTGGTCGAGGAGAAGACCGACGGCGACATCCAGCTCAAGCTCTACCCCAACTCCATGCTCGGCGAGGAGCAGGAGCGCATGGAGCAGGTGATCAACACGCCGAGCCTGAACATCGCCTCGTTCGCCGGCCTGTCGCCGATCGTCCCGGAGATCTACGTCAGCGCCATCCCCTTCCTGTTCGAGGATTACGACGCCGCCCACCAGTTCTTCGACGAGGGCGATTACTGGAACAAGGTCGAGGACACCCTCAAGCAGCGCACCGGCGCCGAACTGCTGGGCGTGATCGAGGAGGGCGGCTTCCTCGATTTCACCAACTCCAAGCGCCCCATCAGCAGCCCGGATGACTTCGAGGGTTTGCGCTTCCGCGCCATGGACCCCAGCCAGGTGGCGCTCTACGAGGCCTTCGGTGCGTCCGGTACGCCGATTCCCTGGACCGATACCTACATGGCACTCAAGACCAACGTCGCCGACGGCCAGATGAACCCGCCGATGTACATCATCATGGGCAGCCTCTACGAGGTGCAGAAGTACCTGACGTTGGCCAACGTGCAGTATTCGGACCAGTTCCTGATCGCCAACGGCAGCTGGTACGACGGCCTCTCCGATGCCGATCGCCAGGCGATCGACGCGGCCGTGCAGGAGGCCAACGCGCTCAACCGCGAGGACGTCGAGAAACGCGTCGACGAGCGCATCCAGTTCCTCGCCGACAACGGCATGCAGGTGATCGAACCCAGCGACGAGGAACTCGCCGCCTTCCGCGAGAAGGGCCAGCCGGCCTACATCGACTGGCTCCGGCAGAAGGATATCGGCGACGAGTGGATCGAGACGGCGCTCGAGGATGCCGGGCAGGGCGACCTGCTCACCGACTGACCGCTCCCATTCACTCGACGAGGCACGCACTCATGGCCGCTCGTCGGCCATGAGCGCGTGACACCATCATGTTCCGAGATACCCTGCTGACGCTGCTGGGGCGGGTCACCACCGGCCTTGGCGGCCTGGCGCTGCTGATCACCCTGCTCGACATCCTCTACGGTGTCGTTACCCGCTACGTGGTCGGTCAGGCGCCGATCTGGAGCGACGAACTCGCCCGTTACTGCCTGATCGCCTCGGCGCTGCTGATCGCCGGCAATGTCTGGGTGCGCGGCGAGCACATGCGCGTGGCGTTGCTCGAACGCCGCCTCGGCGCGACCGCCCGCCGCGTGCTGCTGGCCTACCAGTGGCTGCTGACGCTGGCGCTGGCCGTGGCCATGACCTGGTGGAGCTGGCACTACGCGCTGTCGGTCGGCTACTTCACCTCCCAGGGCCTGGGCATCAGCCGTACCATCCCCATGCTGGCCATGCCGCTGGGCTTCGGCCTGCTCACGCTGCAGGTACTGGTCCATGGCCCGCGCCCGCTGCCCCAGCCCGGTGCCGACGACACGGCCAGTGCCGAGGGGGCTGCTTCATGATGGTCGCCGCGATGTTTGCCAGCCTGCTGGCCAACACCCTGCTGGGCATTCCGCTGTTCCTGACGCTGATCGTCACCGCGCTGGTGGGCTTCGTGTTCGTCGATCCGGGGATGGTCGCGCGCATGATGCCCCAGCAGTTCTTCGGCGGTCTCAACAGTTTCTCGCTGATGGCGATACCGCTGTTCATCCTCGCCGGCAACCTGATGAACGCCTGCGGCATGACCGAGCGGCTGATGCGCGTCGCGCGGCTGCTGGTCGGCCATCTGCGCGGCGGCATCGGTCACGTCAACGTGGTGGGCAGCGTGTTCATGTCCGGGGTCAACGGCTCGGCCGCCGCCGATGCCTCGGCGCTGGGCGCGCTGCTGGTGCCGGCGATGACTCGCGAGGGCTATTCCACCGCCTTCGCCGCTGGGCTGACCGCCGGCAGTTCGCTGATCGGGCCGATCATCCCGCCGAGCATCTTCATGATCCTCTACAGCGCCCAGACCAACACCTCGGTGGGCCAGTTGTTCCTGGGCGGCGTGGTGCCGGGGTTGTTGCTGGCGCTGGCCTTCATGGCCATGAACGCTTTCCATGCCCGGCGCGCCGGCCTCGAGCGGCGCACGTCGCTGCCCGCGATGCGCGAGGTGTCCTCCGCGGTGCGCGGCGCGCTGCCGGCATTGGTCGCACCCTTCATCATCGTCGCCGGCATCGTGCTGGGCTTCGTCACGCCCACCGAGTCGGGGGCGCTGACCGTGCTCTACGTGGCCCTGTGCGGTCTGGCGATGGGCGAGCTGCGTCCGGGCGCCTTCTGGCGGGCGGTGATCGAGACCACCCGGCTGGCCGCGGCGATCTTCATGATCATCGGCATCTCCTCGGTGATCAGCTGGGAGCTGGCCTACGCCCAGGCGCCGGATCGCTTCGCCGGGCTGCTCGAGCCATTCATCGACTCGCCGGTCATCGTGCTGCTGCTGCTCAGCGCGATCACCTTCGTCACCGGCATGTTCATGGAGGAGGTCTCGGCGCTGATGCTGCTCTCGCCGGTGTTCACGCCGGTCGCGCTGGCGGCTGGCATCGATCCGGTGGCGTTGGGCATCATCATCACCCTGAACATCACCATCGCCCTGATCACGCCGCCGATGGGCGCCTGCCTGTTCATTGCCGCGGCGGTCAGCCGGCTCGACATCACGGTGCTGTTCCGTACCATCTGGCCGTTCATCCTGACGGCAGTGGCGGTCCTGCTGGTGCTGATCCTTTTCCCCGGCCTGATCACCTGGCTACCCGAAACCCTGGGCTGACTGCATCTTGGAAACCAACCGCGTGAACGTGACCGATTCGACCCAACGACCCATCGCCGACATCGCCGAGCCGCAGTGGGAGGCCATCGCGGCGATCCCCATCGTCGACGAGGGCGCGCCGCTGCACCCGTTGAGTCTTGCCGCGCCGGCGCTGCGCACCCTGCCCATCTACCACACCCTGGGCGTGCCCCGGGCGGTACCCGAGTGCTGGACCCGCGAGGCGCTCTATCGCCGCCTGCTCGCGGTGGCGCGCAGCCTGCCTGAGGGCATCGGCCTGGTGGTGCTGGACGCCTGGCGCCCCTACGTCGTGCAGCGCTACCTCTACGACACCCTGCTGGGCATGGTCGAGACCCGCTACGCCGATCTCGACGCCGGCGATCGCCGGGCACTGACCCGTGCCTTCGTCTCGCCGCCCAGCGAGCGCCCGGACTGCCCCAGTCCGCACCTCACCGGCGGGGCGGTGGACGTGGCATTGTGCGATGCCGACGGACTGCTGCTGGACATGGGCTCGGCCTTCGACGAGGCGCGGGCGGCCTCGCATACCGTGCATTTCGAGCACCACGCCGACGACGCCGAATCGCGCACCTGGCGCGACCGACGTCGCATCCTCTACCACGCCATGCGTGATGCCGGCTTCGCCAACCTGCCCAGCGAGTGGTGGCACTACAGCTACGGCGATCAGATGTGGGCCTGGTACCGCGACGCGCCCCGGGCGCTGTTCGGCCCCACCGGCCCCGACACTCTGGAAGCGCGCTGGCAGCGCTCGCTGGGGCTGGTAGAGGCTTGAGTGGGCGCGCCCGCCCGGCCCGCGCTTGACCGGTTGCGGCCTGGGTGTCGCGCCCCGATGTCGCCTTCGCGCGTCGACTGTTCGGGCAAGGCCTAATAGCTCATTTCCAAACTCTCTGATGATGGGCGCCGGGGGCAGGGCAAAGCGAGGGGCCTTTGTCATGGCCGGAAAATGCTCCTTTCCATTCCGGCATTCCCGCCATCCATGGCGGTCAGATAGCAGAGGTAGCGCCCAGGAGGGGTTTACAGCACCCTCGCGACGCCCTGCCGCCGGAGAAGCCCACTTTGCCTACCAGTTGTGAAAGGCGTTCTAATCCATCTGCTCGACTGCGGTCTGTGCGGCCTCGTCGATCATTTTCTGGATTTCTCCCGACTCTTTCTTCTGAGCGATGAATTCGTTCAGCTCCTGCATATCCGCTTCCGGTGTCGACTTGTTGACACCGAAGGCAACTCCTTGGCTAGCCAAGGGGGGCGTGGGCGTCATGACCTTGGCCCAATCGGGGTTGGCATGCTGAAAGAGCAGGTTGGTATCGTTGGCGTCGGCCAAGACGTCGGCGCGGTGGGACATGACTGCCAGGCGTGTCTCGTCCATGCCGGGCAGGCGCATGATCTTGGCCTTGTCGGTACTCTGGGTAACCGTCTTGTCCTGCACTGTGCCTGACATGACCGCAATGGTGATGTCCGGCTTATCGATGTCGTCCAGGGAGTCTATGTCGCCCGACAACTTTGGGTTGTCCTTGTTGTAGAGGAAGGACACTTGGTAGAGAGAGACGGGCTCCGAAAATTGGATGGCTTTGGCGCGTTGCGGTGTCTCGTTGAGTGCCATCCCGAGATCCCAGCGATGACTCTGGACGCCTGCTACGAGGTTGTCCCAGTTGGTATCGACGAAAGTGGCCTCCACACCGAGATGATCAGCGAATTCCCGGCACATCTCGACGAAGAAGCCGCTGTAGTCGTTGGTCCTGGGGTCTTTCATGACATAGGGAGCCGCGATGGCGGCACCGCACCGCAACTCTCCCGAATCCTTGACGGCCTCCCAGGTACTGTCGGCGGCGAAAGCCGTGGAGGTCGTGGCTAAACCGAGAGAGGCCACACAGCATGCCGTGGCAAACGAGCAGAGATTCTTGAGGTTGATCATTTCATAAGTCCTTATTTTTTATGACTGTTAATGAGGATTAAGAATGTCGTTAGACAAAGGTCGAGTGAGTTCACCTTCTTGCCTGGGGGATTTCAGGTCACATTATTCTAGGTATGCAGACCTGCATACAACGTAGGATTCCGATTCTGGAAAGTCAATAATTCCCTGCTGAGTGTCTAGCGGCTCGGGAGCCGGTCTCACGCTTGTCTGTGCCGACCAATGATCGCTTTTCTGGCTTGAACTTTCGTCGAGTGACGCCTCATGGGGCGCTGCCCCAGACAGGTGGAGGGGGTGTTTCGTCGATGGTCATGATTCGAATTTCTTCGTATAATTCCTTTTATTTCAAATACTTATAAAATAATAGGCCAGCATTTTCCGCTTTGGGAGAGCTTTTTCAGGGGATCTCTTGACACCTGTTGAAGGTGGTGCCTACATTTGTATGCAGATTTGCACACAACGGGTAGACCCCTGAAGGAACTCCAAGAACAAGTAGCAGCAGTTTCGTAGCGCGCTGGCGCAAAGGCTGGTTTCTCAGTTTCACCGGGGCTTATCGAGGCCGCTGGTGAAATCAGAAGGTTACGAAAAATATCCGATATTAGACGAATAAGATGTTGGTCGGAGAGGCTCATGAACATGGCGGAAAGACTCGACAGGAAAAACGTGAAATCGGGTATAGAGAATCCCGAGGTTGGCTTGAATCCTTTGGTCGATTTTAGAGGGGTGTGTAAGAAATTCGGTGATACTTGTGTCATGGATGACATGGATCTCAAGATGGAGCCGGGCGACAGGCTGGTTATCATAGGTCCCAGTGGCAGTGGCAAGAGCACGCTGTTGAGAGTCTTGATGGGGCTGGAAAAGATCGACAAGGGTGAAATCCATTTCGACTCGACGCCCTATATCAACGTCGACAAGAAGGGGAGAACGAATACCGACCTGTCAGTGCGGAACAAGATAGGCATGGTTTTTCAGCATTATACGCTTTTTCCCCACCTCTCTGTCCTGAGCAACCTGACGCTCTCGCCGGTCAAGGTGCACGGTGTGGCCAGGTCGGAGGCCGAGGATCGCGCCAGAGAATATCTGGCCCGCCTGGGCATGGAAGACAAGATATCCAGCTATCCCAGCAAGCTTTCAGGTGGTCAGAAGCAACGCGTGGCCATCGCCCGCGCACTCATGCTGGAACCGAGGCTCATGCTGTTTGATGAGGTGACGTCGGCCCTGGATCCCGAAATGGTCGCGGAAGTTCAGAAGGTAATGGTCGATCTTGCCGAGCAGAAAATGGCGATGATGATCGTGACTCACGATATGCACTTCGCCAAGCAGATTGCGACCGAGGCGGTCTTCGTGGCAGGCGGGAATGTCGTGGAGAAGTGTGACCCCAGAATCATGTTCACGAGCCCCAAGGAGGAGCGTACTCAGGATTTCCTCAACAAGGTCCTTCACTTGCAATGAGGTAAATCGACATGAGTTATGATTTCGACTTCAGTGTGGTTTTCAACAATTTCTGGCCTCTCCTCGAAGGGCTTGAAACCACGATTTTGCTTGCCCTGGGTGCCAATGCTCTGGGGTTGACGGTGGGCTTCATCGTTTGTCTCATGACCCTGAGTCCATTCTTGATTCTAAGAGCGCCGGCGAAGTTGTTCATCGAGTTTTTTCGTTGCACGCCGGTGTTGATACAGGTGGTCTGGTTCTTCTATTGCGTTCCCATTCTCTTCAACGTGTACCTGGACCCTATGACCATGGGGGTGCTCGCCCTGGGGCTGAATCTCATCGCTTTCAACGCCGAAGCCTATCGTGCCGGTGTCCAGGCAGTGCCGAGGGAGCATCTCGATGCGTGCGTTGCACTGGGTTTGGGGCCCTGGAACAGGACGGTCTATGTCGTTTTGCCTCAGGCCTTGAGAAATGCAATCCCGGTGCTCATGACCAACGGCATCACCATTCTTCAGCAAAGTGCACTCGTCGCCATCGTGGCGGTGGCGGATCTGATGTACGCGGGAAAAATCCTGGCAACGGATACGTATCGACCGCTCGAAGTCTACACGGTGGTGGCGGTTATCTATTTCCTCATGTCATTACCCATATCGCAACTGGTGACCATGATCGAGCGTCGCCAAGATGCCGCTGTGGAACGCTGAGGTAATTATCATGAATTTCGATTTCTTCCGCGTCTTCGACTACTGGGATGTGCTCCTTCATGGCTTGGGGATCACGCTGTTCTTCACGGTGACCTCGGCGGTCATCGGCACCCTGCTGGGATTCGTTGTCAGCCTCATCCGGATGGCGCCGAACCGCGCGCTGAAGTGGCCGGCACGGTTGTATGTGGAGTTCTTCCGCGGGACCCCGATGCTGATACAACTGTTCTGGATATTCTTTTGTCTGCCGTTGGTGATTGGGCAGGATATCCCCCCGTACCTGTCTGTATTGCTGTCAATGGTCTTGTTCATGGCGGCCATCACCAGCGAGACATTCCGGGGTGCGCTCAAATCCATCTCCGGTGAGCAGTACGACGCCTGTGTCGCCTTGGGTCTGAATTTCAGAGTCAAGTCGATCTATGTCGTCTTTCCGCAGGCCCTGCTTCGCTCGGTTCCTCCGCTGCTGTCGAACGTGGTGTCGCTCTTCAAGGAGAGTGCCTTGATTTCGTCCGTGGGGGTTGCCGATCTGATGTTCGTCAGCTCGACCATTTCATCCAGTACGGCTCGCCCCGTCGAGTTCTTGTCCGCCGCCGCGGTGATTTACTTTGCCGTCGCGTTTCCTCTGACACGCCTGGTTGACGTGTTCGAGAAAAAGATGTTGAGCCGCTACACATAAGCGATTCATTACATAAGATCTTCGTTGATGACAACGCTGTCAGGTATTAACAAGGAGAAAATCCATGAAGCTCGAAGGTATCATTCCCGCTCTCGTGACGCCGTTTGATGACGACGACAAGATCAATCATCAGGTCTTGGCCGATCTGCTCGAGCACCAGCTGAAGATGGGGGCCAGCGGTTTCGCCCCGCTGGGCTCCACCGGCGAGTCTTACGCAATGACCAACGAGGAACGTCGTGAGGTCCTGAAGACCGTCAAGGAAGTGGTCGGTGGCCGCGGCATGTTGATTGCCGGTGCCAACGCGCCCTCGACACGCGAAGTCATCGAGCAGGTCAAGCAGAACCGTGACGCGGGTTACGACGCCGTGCTGATCGCGCCGCCGTTCTACTCCGTGCCGTCCGACGAGGAGTTGCTGGGACACTACCGTGCCATTCTGGATGCGGTACCCGATGTCGAGCTGGTGCTTTACAACTATCCGATGCGTGTCGCCATCGAACTCGGTTACAGCGTACTGGATGGCCTCCAGGACGACCCGCGCGTGATCGCCATCAAGGAAAGCAGTGGTGAGCTGATGCGTGCCATCGATATCGGTACCAAGTACAAGGGCAAGATCGATCTGTGCTGCGGGTCCGACGATATCGCGCTGGATTATTTCCTGTGGGGCGCTACCAGTTGGATCAGCGCGCCGGCCAACATCATGCCGGAGAGCATCAACAAGTTCTACAAGGATTTCATGGCTGGTGATATCGAGAGTGCCAAGACCATCTCTCAGAGAATCTTTCCGGTCATGAACAGCCTGGAAACCAGCAAGTTCATTCAGAAGATCAAGTACGGTTGTGAGCTCAATGGCTTCCCGGTGGGCAAGGCCCGCATGCCACTGCAACCGCTGAGCGATGCCGAGAAGGCCGAGTTCCGCAAGGCCTACGAGCAGGTCTGATACCGAGGGTCGTCTGGCACGGGCGAGGAGTCGTTCGTGCCTGTCTCTACTGCGAGAGGTCAACTGATGAGCGTGGCTCCATCGACTGTCGTCATTGGCGGTGGCATCGTGGGCATTTGCTGTGCCCTTTACCTGCAGCGGGAGGGCATGCACGTCACCCTGGTGGATCCTGCCGAGCCGGGCGACAGCACCGCCAAGTGGAGCTGTGGGCAGATGGCGGTCAGTGAAATCATCCCACTCTCCAAACCCGGCATCATCAGAAAGATTCCGGGTTGGATGCTGGATCAGAAAGGGCCGCTGGCCCTGCGACCCGCGGCTGTTCCACAGCTGGCGACCTGGATGTTGCGCTTCATGGCCAATGCGCGGCGTTCCCGTATCGAGCGGATCGCGCAAGAGTTGGCCAGCCTCACGGCCACGGCCTATGAAGACTACCAGCCGCTGTTGGATAACTGTGAGGACAAGCAACTGTTCGGTACTACGCCGACACTGGAAGTCTTCGGTGACGCCGCGGGACTGCAGGAAGAACAGGAGTACATCGCGCTTCGCCGCCGACTTGGCTACAAGGTGGAGCCGCTGGGTGCCCAGGAGATCGCTGACCTGGAGCCGGTACTGGCCGGCAAGTTCTCACACGGCTTGTTGCTGGAGGACTGGCGAACCGTCAAGGACACCCAAGGCTTCATGGTGGCGTTGACCCGGAGCTTCCTCGCTCAGGGCGGGAGCCGGGTGCAGGGCAAGGTTCAGGAGATTGGGGCGCGTCAAGGCAAGGCCGAGCGGGTCGTTCTGGACAATGGTGAATCATTTCCCGCTGACCATGTCGTGGTCGCGGCCGGTAATGGCAGCAAGGCGTTCTTCAAGATGCTTGGTGTCAAGGTGCCGCTGATGGCCATTGGTGGCTATCAGGTGGTGGTGCGCGATGCTGGTCTCGACCTGCGGCATGCCACGGTTTATGCCGATGGGGGCTTCGGCTTCATTCCCATGAGCCGTGGTCTGCAGATTGGCGGGACGATCGAGTTCGCCGGCGATAACGCCGAGCCGAATCATGACCGCTGCGCGATCATTCTGGAAAAGGCCAAGCGCTTGTTTCCTTCGATGAATACCGCCGATGTCGAGTTCGGCACTGGATGGCGGCCTTTTCTGCCGGACACCAAGCCGGTGATCGACCGGTCACCAGCCCTCGAAAACGTCTACATGGCGTTTGGCCACGGCCAGCTCGGCTTGACCCTCGGTGCCACCACGGCGCGCTTGATCGCCGATATGGTGCAGGGCCGGCAAACTGCCCTGGACCTGGGCCCCTTCCGGGCTTCCCGTTTTTGAACCGCTTCGAAATAAGGTTTCGTCATGACAACGTATACGAATCTGTACATCGATGGGCAGTGGGTCGCGCCCGTTCTGGGCAAGACCTTCCCGGCCATTGATCCCAGTGACGAGGGGCTTATCGCGGAGGTGGCTTCTGCCACTGTCGAGGATGTCGACGCTGCCGTCCGGGCCGCGCGGGCAGCCTTCGACAATGGGCCTTGGCCGACGATGAGCGGCGAAGCGCGCGCGGGATATCTGCGTCGCGTCGCCAACGGGATCCGGGCGCGTATCGACGAGCTGGCCCAACTGGAAGTCCGGGATAATGGCAAACCCCTGCCCGAAGCCATCTGGGACATCGAAGATACGGCCGGTTGCTTCGACTTCTATGCCGACCTGGCCGAGCGAGGCGACGAGGCGCTCGAGAAGCCGGTGACGCTGGCGGATGACGGCTTCGTTTCCAGGGCCATCAAGCAGCCGGTGGGCGTTGTCGCCGCGATCACGCCATGGAATTTCCCGATGCTGATGGCGTCCTGGAAGGTCGCCCCGGCCATTGCGGCAGGCTGTACCGTGATACTCAAGCCGTCGGAGGTCACCTCGCTGACCGCGCTGGAACTGGCGGCTATCTGCGATGAGGCGGAGATCCCCCCCGGGGTCGTCAACATCCTGCCCGGAACCGGGGCCGAAGCGGGGGCACCGCTCACCGAACATCCGCTGGTGGACAAGATCGCCTTTACCGGCAGCGTGCCGACCGGCAGCCGGCTCATGAAGGTGGCCGCCCAGGACATCAAGAACATCAGTCTGGAGCTCGGTGGCAAGTCACCGCTGATCATCTTCGATGACTGTGATCTCGAGGAGGCCGTCGAATGGCTGATGTTCGGTATCTTCTGGAACAAGGGGGAGGTCTGCTCCGCGACGTCTCGCGTGCTGGTGCAGGAAGACCTCTATCCGAAACTGCTCGATCGTCTGGTCGAGGAGGCCCGCAAGCAGAAGATCGGCAACGGCCTGGAACAGGGAGTTCTGCTCGGGCCACTGGTCAATGCCGCCCAGTACGAGAAGGTGACCGCAGCCATCGCGGCGGGCAAGCGTGCCGGCGCCACTCTGCTGTACGGGGGCGAGCGCCCGGCCGGGCTCGACCAGGGTTACTATCTGGAACCCGCCATCTTCGTTGACGTGCCGGAGGAGAGCGATCTTTGGAAGGAAGAGGTCTTCGGTCCGGTGGTGGCGATCCGCCGCTTTGCCACCGAGGACGAGGCCGTGCGTGTGGCCAACGATTCCGAGTACGGCCTGGCCGGCGCCGTCATGTCCAAGGATCTCGAGCGTTGCGAACGGGTCGCCCGCGCGCTGCGTGCGGGCATCATCTGGATCAACTGCTCGCAGCCCACCTTTGTGGAAGCGCCCTGGGGCGGGTACAAGAAGAGCGGTATCGGCCGTGAACTGGGTGAGTGGGGTTACGAGAACTACTTCGAGACCAAGCAGATCACCCGTTACATCAGCGACAAGCCCTGGGGCTGGTTCATCAAGTAAGCCGGCGGGCCGGTCGTTGCCACCGAGCGGCCCGCTCGACAGCGGTATCGTACCGGGAGGGACATATGCGTTGGCGTAAGGCTCTACAGTTGGTCGACGTGCACTGCGAAGGTGAGGTGGGCAAGGTCATTACCGGCGGCGTGCTCGACATCCCCGGGAAGACGATGCTCGACAAGATGGACTACATCAACGATGTGGATGATTCCTTGCGCCGCTTGGTGACCCGGGAGCCGCGTGGCTGTCTCCAGATGTCGGTCAATCTGCTATTGCCGGCGACACGCCCGGAGGCGGATACCGGCATGATTATCCTCCAGGCCGACAAGGCGCATCCCATGTCGGGCAGCAACTGCATCTGCGTGGTGACGGCCCTGCTCGAGCTGGGCATGGTGGAGATGGTCGAGCCATTGACCCAGGTGCGCGTCGACACGCCCGCCGGGCTGATCACGGCTCGGGCTCAATGTGAAAACGGCCGGTGCAACAGCGTGAGCCTCGACATGGTGCCGGCGTTCGTCGACACCCTCGACCGGGAAGTCGATGTCCCCGGGGTAGGGCGCATCACGCTGGACATCGCCTTCGGCGGCGTCTTCTATGCGCTGGTCGATGTCGACCAGATCGACGTGGAGATCATTCCCGAGAACGCTCACCGCCTCGCCCAACTGGGGGCGGCGATCAAGAAGGTCGTCAATCGTGAAATCGACGTGCAACACCCCGAACTGGAGTCGATTCGCGGCGTAGCCTACGTCATGTTCCGGCATCGGGTGGCCGACAAGACCTACCAGACGTGCACCACGCTTCCGCCGGGGCGGGTCGATCGCTCCCCCTGCGGCACGGGGAGTGCTGCCAATCTGGCAACGCTGGTGGCCCGTGGGCTCGTCGAGAAGGGTGATACGCTGGTCTCGCGATCGATCATCGGCGGCGAGTTCCAGATCGGGCTACGCGATATCGGTGAAATCGCCGGCCGGCCGGCGGCCTTGCCGACGGTGACGGGCCGCGCCTGGGTCTATGGTTTCCACCAGCTCGGGGTCGATCCGAGTGATCCCTTGTCCGACGGCTTTACATTGTCTGACACCTGGGGCGCCGGGTAAGCGCCCTGTACAGCCGGGTGTCAGTGTAGAGCCCCCTTTTCGAGGCTAGCAGGAGACGACTATGGCTGGCACAGCAAAGCGGCACGGAGGCCGCTATATCTACGAGACCCTGCGACGGCGCATCCTGACACTGGAGATCAAACCCGGTAGTCCTCTCGATGAGGTGTCGCTGGCGGAACATTTCAATCTATCCCGGTCGCCCGTACGGGACGCCTTGGCTCGGCTCATGAGCGAAGGGCTGGTCACCGTGTTGAGCAATCGCAGCGCCATCGTCAAACCCATCGAGTTCGATCAACTGCCTCGCTATATCGACGCGCTGGATCTGGTTCAGCGTGCCGTCACACGGCTTGCGGCAGGGCAGCGGACCGCGTCCGATCTGGAAGCCATCCATGCCAAGAATCAGGAATACATGGCGGCCGTGGAACAATCCGATTTCTGCCTGATGTCGGAAAAGAACAAGGAGTTTCACCTGAGAATCTCCCTGGCGGCCGGGAATCCCTATTTCACTCAGTACTACGAGACGCTACTCGACGAAGGGCAGCGCCTGATTCATCTACAACTGAGTTTCATCGTCAGCGACATGGATCGCCAGATCGGCAACGATCACGAAGACATCATCCAGGCGATCACGGCTGGTGATGCCGACTGGGCCGAAAAGGCCGCGCACGAGCATACCGAGCTATTTCGTAAACGCTTCATCGACTATCTGAGCAAGAGCCATTCCAGCGAGCTTTCCCTCGATTGGATCGATCAGGAAACGGAGACGACAGAATGAGTGACAAGCGTCTGAAGATTCTGCTTATCGGGGCAAGCGGCACGATCGGCAGTGCCGTCAAGGAGCACCTCTCCGAGCGCCACGAGGTCATCTCGGCCGGCACGAAGAGTGGTGACATCCAGATCGATATCACGGATGTGGCCTCGATCAGGCAGGCCTTCGAGCAGTTGAGACCGCTGGATGCGGTGATCATGACGCTGGGCAAGGCGACCTTTGCTCCCTTCACCGAGCTCGAACCGGCCGAGTTGAACCACTCCCGTCATTTGCTGGGGATCGAGAACAAGCTGATGGGCCAGGTCAATGTCGCCCAGGTCGCCAGGGATGAACTCAACGATGGCGGTTCCATCACCTTGACCACAGGCATCCTCAACGAACATCCGGTACCTGGCAGTGTTTCTCCCAGCATGGTCAACGGCGCTCTCGATGCCTTCGTCAAGGCGGCCGCCATGGAGATGCCGCGGGGTATCCGCATCAATAGCGTCAGCCCCAGCGTGTTACGACAGTCCCTGGGCAAGTACGGTCCGTTCTTTCGTGGCTTCAAGCCAGTGGAAGCGGCCGATGTCGCCCTGGCCTACAGCCGCAGCGTCGAGTCGCTGGTGACCGGCGAAATCCTCAAGGTCTGGTGAATGGCCTCAGCCGATGCGCCATGGGCGCGCCCATCGGGCGTCGAAAACCGGCCCGCTTGCGAGTCGGGCCGGTCGAGGCCGGCTACGCAGAGAGTCGCCCTGTCCACCGGCATGTGGCGCTGTTTCGGGGTCTGCCAGGCCATCACTCCGCGGGGCCGAACATACCCGCTCAAGGCCAGTGGAGAGGGCATGCCACGGACGCCCTGATTGGCTAGTCTGAAGGGCAACGCGCTGTCGAGGCGCGTGACAACAACGAGCCAGGCAAGGAATTCCGCATGACCCTACGCAATCGTTCTGCTACCGACGCCTGTCGGCGGCTTCGGCTTTCTCAATCCTGCGGTGCGTGCCTGCGTCGAGATTCGGCTGGCCAGGCCGGCATGCAGCGCCGGAAGCATGGTGACATCCGCTCAGGAGGAGGGCCGACATGCGCATGATTACCGCGGAGGACGTGGCCGGGGCGTTGCCCTGGGTACCGCTGGTCGATCGTCTGGAGCGCTGTTTCGTCGAGGGCATCGAGTCGCCGCCGCGCCATCATCACGCCATCCCGCGCAGCGACGGCGAGGCCACCATGCTGCTGATGCCGGCCTGGGAGAAGGGCGGCTACATCGGCATGAAGATGGTCAATGTCTTCCCGCAGAATGCCGACCAAGGACTGCCGGCGATCGCCGGGGTCTATCTGCTCTGCGAGGGCGAGCATGGCCGCCCCCTGGCCTGCATCGAGGGCAGCGAGCTGACGCGCCGGCGGACCGCGGCGGCGTCGGCACTGGCCTGTCGCCGGTTGGCCCGCGCGGACGCCGAATCGTTGCTCGTCGTCGGCACCGGCAAGCTGGCGCCGATGCTGATCGAGGCCCATGCCGCGGTACGCCCCATCAAGCGCGTGCGTGTCTGGGGGCGTAATCCGGCCAAGGCCGCCGGACTGGCCGAGGAATACGCCGGGCGTTTCGACTGCGCGGCGGTCGAGGATCTGGCCTCGGCGGTGGGCGAGGCCGATATCGTCAGCTGCGCGACCCTGGCCAGCGACCCTCTGATCCATGGCGAATGGCTCAAGCCCGGGGCGCACCTCGACCTGGTCGGCGCCTTCCGGCCGACCATGCGCGAGAGCGACGCCGCCTGCCTGACGCGCGGCGAGGTCTTCGTGGATACCTACGCCGGCGCTCGGGGGGAGGCGGGGGATATCCACCAGGCGATCGAGGAGGGGGCCTTCACGTTCGAATCGATTCGCGGCGACCTTGCCGAATTGCTGCGCGGCGAGCGATCGGGGCGCGGTGACGCGCGGGCGATCACTGTGTTCAAGTCGGTCGGCGCCTCGCTCGAGGACCTGGCCGCGGCGATCGAGGTCTGGGAGCGGCTGGCCGATCAGCGGGATGCGTCCTGACACGCCCCAGGCCGGCTATCACTGGCATGAACGCGGCTGCCGGCTACGCGACTTGATCGTCGCTCGGTGGCGGCCTCGACGGAGAGCGGACCATGCATATCGGCATCATCGGTGCGGGGGTGGTGGGCGTGACGACCGCCCATGCGCTGGCTAGCCGTGGCCATCGGGTCACCGTGATCGAACGGCTCGACGCCGCCGGACTCGAAACCAGTCGGGGCAACGCCGGGCAACGCTCCTACGGTTACGTCTATCCTTGGGCCTCGCCGGCGATGATCAAGAAGGCATTGCCCTGGCTGATCAAGCCCCGCGGCCCGCTCAAGATGCGAATACCGCCGACGCCCTGGACCCTGCGTTTCCTGGCGGCGACCTGGCGCTTCGCCAATGCGCCGGGCGTCTTCGAGGCCAACAAGCGCGCGATGCTGCGCCTGGGGGCTTACAGCCGGCAATGTTTTCTCGAACTCGAGGAACACCGGGGGCTGGCTTTCGACGGCTCGCACGGTGGACTGATCGATCTGGCCAGCGACCCAGCCACCGCCGAGAGTCTCAAGGCCACCATGGGCCTGCTCGAGGAGATGGCGATCGATCATCAGTGGCTGACCCCCGAGGCACTGGCCGAGGTCGAGCCGGGGATGGGCGGCGATGCTCCGCTGGTCGGGGCGTTACGGCTGCCCGGTGACGGCACCGGGGACTGCCAGCGTTTCACCCAAGCGCTGGCCGACGAGTGCCGGCGGCTCGACGTGACCTTCCGCTATGCCACCGAGGTCGGAGAGATCGTCCGCGCGCGTGGCGTGGTTCAGGCATTGCGACTCGCTCCCACCGGCGTGGACGCGGCGGACGGCGGCGAAGACCTCTCGGTGGACGCCCTGGTGATCGCCGCCGGTTGCGCCTCCCCGGGGCTCGCCGAGGCGGTCGGCGTCAGGTTGCCGATCTATCCGGTCAAGGGCTATTCGCTGACGGCGCCGCTCCTGGACCCCGCCCGGGCGCCGCGCTCGACGGTGATCGACGATCGCTACAAGGTCGTGGCGACCCGCCTGGGGAACCGCCTGCGTGCCACCGGCTTCGTCGAGCTGGCCGAGTTCGACCGGTGGATTCCCGAGTCGCGCCTGGCGACCATCCGGGAGGCGGTGTCCTCGCGCTTTCCCGGCGCCGCCGATCTCGAGCGGGCCGAATCCTGGACCGGCTTTCGGCCGATGACCCCCGACGGCCCGCCGATCATCGGCCGGGCGCGGCTCGACAACCTGTATTTCAACACCGGCCACGGCACCTTCGGCTGGACGCTCTCGGCCGGTAGCGCGCAATTGATCGCGCAACTGGTCGATGATGACTCCCTGGCGCTGGATGTCGCGGCGTTCCATCCACGACGGTTCGGCCAATAAGCGTTCCTTCAACCGATCGCTGATCGCGATGTCGCCGGTGGCGGGCGTCAGCGCCCCAGGGCGTCCCGGGTGGCGCGCCAGGAGGTTTTCTCGCGCTCGGCATACAGCGCCAGCTCGTCGGTGACCGGGGCACCCAGTGCCGCCTCGAAGGCCTCGCGATTGGCGTTGCCGGTATAGCCCTCGTGCGTGCCATCGCCGAGGTTGGAGCGGAAGATGCCCGCCGCGCTCACCGGCAGGAAGTCCTCGTAGGTGATCGGCCGCGCGGTGATCAGGCCGCGCTCGAGCAGGGCCTCGCGGTCGTCGGTATCCACCGGCGCGGCGTCCCGGCCGGCCTGAGTGGGGCGGTACTCGAAGAACGCCAGCTCCCGGCGGCGCAGTTCTGCCTCGTCATCCGGGAAGGCGGCGAAGACCTCGGCCAGCTCGCGCTGGTGCGCCGCGTTGTCGTCGAGCCCTGCCGTGCGCTGGCGCGACTCGCCGAGCAGCCGGTCATAGAGGGCGCGGCCCTCGGCGGTCAAGGCCATGCCGCGCTGTTCGATCTCGCCGAAGCGGGCGGTATGCGAGCCCTGGCGCTCGCCGGCGAAGCGGATCGTTTCCTCCAGCGCCTTGAAACTGGTCTGGCGCAACAGGATCGGGCAAGTGCGGCGGGGCGGCCCCTCGATCACCGCCTTGGGGTTCATGCCCGCCTGGGGCATGCGCCGCTGGACCTCGTCGATGTCGAGGGTGCGTGGGGTCAGGTGGTTGATGTGCGGACCGCGAAAGCACACCACGTCGGCGATCAGGCGATGCTCCTCGTGCAGCGCCTGATAGGTGTCGAGATCGACGGTGGCGTCCTTGTGCCAGCGGAACGTCTCCAGCGCCTCGGCGACGAAACGCTCCGCCTGCGCCTCATCCAGGCCGCCCTGCTGCTCGTGACGCGCGATCAGTTCGCGCACGCCCGGGGTGAAGATGTCGCGCTCTTCGAGGATCGCCGCGGCGCGCTCGCGCAGCGCCGGGTCGTCGATCAGTTCCAGGCGCAGCAGCGAGGTGAACAGGCGGAAGGGGTTACGGGCCAGGGCGGCGTCGTCCACCGGGCGGAAGGCCGTGGCGTGGACCGGCACACCGGCCTCGGAGAGATCGTAATAGCCCACCGGATACATGCCCATCACCGCGAACAGGCGGCGCAGCATGGCGAGTTCGTCGGCGCTGCCGACGCGAATGGCGCCGTGGCGCTCGACACCCAGCCGGTGGAGCTCGTCGTGGGCCGCCAGACGCTCGGCGAGGGCGCTATCCCGCTCGAGCGTCTCGCGGTTTACCTGTTCGACCAGCTCGAGCAGCGTCGCGTACTGGGGCACTTCGCTCTGGTACATGGCCGACATGGCTTTCGAGAAGCGGTCGCGAATCTCGTCGCTGGGTAGGTGGGGCTGAGTCATGATCGGGCTCTCTCCGTGATGGTTGGTGTTGTACGAAAGCTGCCGTGAGACGCGAGGTCGACGCCGGAACGATCACGGCTGCAGCGTCTGCATTGCCCGCTCCAGGCGCGTCAGTCCGTCATCGAGCCGCTCGGGCTCGATGGTCAGCGGGGGCAGAAGGCGCAGGACGTTGCGCTTGCGCCCGCAGGGCATCAGCAGCACGCCGTGCTCGCGACCGGCGGCCAGCAACGCCGTGAGATGCTCGCCGCCGGTGGCGTTGGCGGTGTCCTCGAAGACGATGCCACGCATGCAGCCGATGCCGGTCAGCCGGCCGAGCATGGGAAAGCGCCCGGCGGTCTGCCAGTCGTGATAGGCCGCGACGATCGCCCGCTCCTGATGTTCGCCCCAGCGGGCGAGGTTCGCCTCGCTCATCAGCGTCATCACCGCCTGCGCCGCGGCGCAGGCCACCGGGTTGCCGGAATAGGTGCCGCCCAGCCCGCCCTTGGGCAGGGCGTTCATGATCTCGGCCTTGCCGGCGACCGCAGCCAGCGGCAGGCCGGCGGCCATGCTCTTGCCCATCAGCAGCAGGTCGGGCTCGATCGCCAGGTGCGAGAAGGCGAAACGCCGCCCGGTGCGGCCGAATCCGGACTGGATCTCGTCGACGATCAGCACGATGCCATGAGTATCGCACAGTGTGCGCAGGCGGGCGGCGAAGTCGCCATCGAGTAGCCGGAAGCCGCCTTCGCCCTGGACCGGCTCGACGATGATCGCGGCGACCTCGTCGGCCGGCAACTCGACCTCGAAGAGTCGTTCGAGAGCGGCCAGGGCGGTGTCAGCGTCGACGCCGCCGTCGCGGCTCGGGAACGGCAGGTGGTGTACCGGGCCCGGCAGCGCGCCGAGCCGGTTCTTGTAGGGCTTGACCTTGCCGTTGAGGTTGAGCGCGGCCAGGGTGCGCCCGTGGAAGCCGTCGTCGAAGGCGATCACCGCCTGGCGCCCGGTCCGGGCGCGGGCCACCTTGAGGGCGTTCTCGGTGGCCTCGGCGCCGCTGTTGGTGAGCATGCAGGTCAGCGGATAGGACACCGGCACGAAGGCAGCGAGTGCCTCGGCGACCGCCAGGTAACCGCGGTGAGGCACGGCATTGAAGGCGCTGTGCATCAGGGTATCGACCTGCGCCTTGACGGCCTCGACCACGGCCGGATGACCGTGTCCCAGGTTGAGCACGCCGATACCGCCGACGAAGTCGATGTAACGATGGCCGTCCTCGTCCCAGACCTCGGCATTGCGGCCGCGTTCGAGGCACAGAGGATGAACGATACCGAGCGAGTCACTGACGTAAGGGAAGGTCATGCCGGAGTCCTGTCGATTCAGCGGAGGGCGAGGGGTGCATCGATCAAAGCAGACGCCGGCGTCGCGCTTCAAACGAAAAAAACTGGCCAGTGCATTCCAAAAAAGACTGAATCTCGCGGTGTGGGACCCCGGGCCGGCACATCAGCATGAAGGGCGCCTTCAGAGCTCATTCGCCGATGGAATGGCAGGACGGGGTGGGCGTGCCGAGAGTTCCGGGCCGTCGACGTGTTCGAGTATCCAGTCGATGAAGCCCCTGACCTTGCCGACGTCACCCTTGTGCTCGGGATAGGCGAGGTAATAGGCGCTGCGGCTGAGCATCGAGAATGACCAGGGGACCACCAGCTGGCCGGCGCGTAGCTCCTCCTCGGCCAGAAAGCGCGGGACCAGCGCGACGCCGCAGCCGGCGCGGGCCGCCTGCATGGCCATGTAGAAGGTATCGAAGCGCGGACCGTGATAGCTGTGCGTGGTGTAGCAGCCCTGGGCCTCGAACCAGTCGTGCCAGGCCTCGGGGCGTGTCGCGCTCTGCAGCAGGACCAGCCGGGTCAGGTCGAGCGGATCGTCGAGCCCTTCGGCGGGCACCAAGGCGGGCGCGCAGACGGCGACCACCCGTTCGTCGAGCAGCTTGATGCACTCGGCTCGGGGCCAGGCGCCATGACCGAAGAAGAAGGCCACGTCGACGCGCTCGGCTTCGAGGTCGAAGGGCTCCACCCGGTTACTGATATCGAGATAGACGTTGGGGTGGCGGAAGCGGAAGCCGTTGAGGCGCGGGATCAGCCAGCGCGCGCCGAAGGTGGGCAGGGTGGTGACGTGGAGGACTTCGCTCTGGCCGCCGTAGGACTGCATGTAGCGGGTCGACATCTCGACCTGGGCGAGAATCTTGCGGACCTCGGTGAGGTAGAGCGAGCCCTCCGGGGTGACCTGAAGGCGCTTGCGCACACGCCGGAACAGCGGGTGCTCGAGAATCGACTCGAGTTGGGCGACCTGCTTGCTCACTGCGCTCTGGGTCAGGCTCAGTTCGTCGGCGGCGCGGGTGAAGCTCAGATGGCGGGCCGCGGCCTCGAAGCACTGCATGGCGGTGAGAGTCGGCAGGTGACGACGGCCCATGCGGCCCTCCTGACAAGAAAAAAAGGAATGATGTCGGTATAAAACGTCGTTTGAGGCAGGTCAAGTGGCGTGACGATACTGCTGGTGATTTCCCTCACCCCCGTTCAGCAGTAGGAGGAAGAATGATCGACACCATCATGCAGCGCCTCGGCGTGGCCGAGTCCCTGTACCGCGGCGGCGATTACGGCGTGTACTCGCCCACCGATGGCGCCGAGATCGGTCGGGTTCACCGGGAGAGCGGCGAGCAGGTCCAGCAGCGCATCGATCGCGCCCAGACGGCCTTCGAGGCCTGGCGGCGGGTGCCCGCGCCGCGCCGTGGCGAACTGGTGCGGCTGTTCGGTGAGCAACTGCGTCGCCACAAGGAAGACCTCGGCACCCTGGTGACCCTGGAGTGCGGCAAGATTTACCAGGAAGGCCTCGGCGAAGTGCAGGAGATGATCGATATCTGCGATCTCGCCGTCGGCCAGTCCCGCCAGCTCTACGGCCTGACCATCGCCTCCGAGCGCCCCGGCCACCACATGCGCGAGAGCTGGCATCCGCTGGGGCCGATCGGCCTGATCACCGCCTTCAACTTCCCGGTCGCGCCCTGGGCCTGGAACGCCGCGTTGGCGCTGGTGTGCGGCAACAGCCTGTTGTGGAAGCCCTCCGAAAAGACCCCGCTGTGTGCACTGGCCTGTCAGGCACTGCTCGAGCGGGCGATGAGCGAATTCGGCGACGAGGCGCCGGCGGATCTCAGTCAGGTGGTCATCGGCGAACGCGAGGCCGGCGAAGTCCTCACCGACGACCCGCGGGTACCGCTGATCAGCGCCACCGGCAGCACCCGCATGGGCCGCGAGGTCGCGCCGCGGGTCGCCGCGCGCTTCGGCCGCAGCATTCTCGAACTGGGTGGCAACAACGCCATGATCCTGGCGCCCAGCGCCGACCTGGACATGGCCGTGCGCGCCATTCTGTTCTCGGCGGTGGGCACCGCCGGCCAGCGCTGCACCACCCTGCGCCGCCTGATCGTTCACGAATCGGTGCGCGACGAGGTGGTCGAGCGGGTCAAGAAGGCCTATGCCAACGTCAGCATCGGCGATCCGATGAAGGGCAATCTGGTGGGGCCGCTGATCGACGCCCAGGCCTTCGATCAGATGCAGTCAGTGCTCGGCAAGGCCCGCGAGCAGGGCGCCCGGGTGTTCGGCGGCGAACGCCAGCTGGCCGATACCCATCCCGACGCCTATTACGTCTCCCCGGCCATCGTCGAGGTCGACGCCCAGGACGAACTGGTCAAGAACGAGACCTTCGCCCCGATCCTCTACGTGATTGGCTATCACGACTTCGACGAGGCACTGGCGCTGCAGAACGACGTGCCCCAGGGGCTCTCTTCGTGCGTGTTCACCACCGACGTGCGCGAGGCGGAAACCTTCGTCTCCGACATCGGCAGCGACTGCGGCATCGCCAACGTCAACATCGGGCCGAGCGGCGCCGAGATCGGCGGCGCCTTCGGTGGCGAGAAGGAGACTGGCGGCGGCCGAGAGTCCGGCTCCGACGTCTGGAAGAGCTACATGCGCCGCCAGACCAACACCGTCAACTACTCCCGCGAACTGCCGCTGGCCCAGGGCATCAAGTTCGACTGATGACACGCCGGAGCGCGTCGCGCTCCGGCGTTCCTTCCAGTACGTCTAAAACGCGATCCCCGATCCGCGCGCCAATAACAACTCCGGGAGAAGGTCGATGAGTGACAACGTTCGTGTGGGCGCCATTCCCAGCCTGCCCATGGCCCTGGCACCGCTACTGCTCACCGTGGCGCTGCTGATGACGCAGTTCTTCGTTTTCGGCGATTTCACGCCGCATATTCCGCTCGCCTTTGGCATCCTGATCTGCGCCTTCTTCGCGCGCCTGCGCGGTATCGCGTGGACGCGCATGGAGGCGTCGATGCTCAAGGTGATCAAGCTCGGCCTGCCGGCGATCCTGATCCTGCTCGCGGTGGGCATGCTGATCGGTACCTGGATTCTCTCGGGGACGGTGCCGACGCTGATCTACTACGGCATCAACCTGGTCTCGCCGGGCTGGTTCCTGGTCGCCACCTGTCTGATCAGCTCGCTGATCTCGCTCGCCGTGGGGACTTCCTGGGGCACGGTGGGCACCGTCGGCCTGGCGCTGATGGGCATCGGCCAGGGACTGGGGATCCCGGTCTATCTGACCGCGGGGGCGCTGGTCTCGGGGGCTTTCTTCGGCGACAAGATGTCACCGCTCTCCGATACCACCAATCTCACCCCGGCGGTCTGCGAGACCGACCTGTGGACCCATATCAAGAGCATGATGGCGACCACGGTGCCGGCGATGACGCTGGCGCTGCTGGCCTATGCCTGGCTGGGTGCCGGCTACGCCGATCAACTGGTCGAAGCCGGCAGTATCGACACGCTGCGTCGGACGCTGGCCGAGCATTTCACCCTGAGCTGGGTCACGCTGATTCCGCCGGTGGTGGTGATCTCGCTGTCGATGGCCAGACTGCCGCCGTTCCCCACCATCTTCGGCGGTGCCGCGCTCGGCGGTGTGGCCGCGATCCTGCTGCAGGGTAGCGACGTGCAGGCGGTGTTCGACGTGATGCAGAACGGTTATGTCGCGGAAACCGGCAACGAGGCGATGGATACGCTGCTCTCCAAGGGCGGGGCGATGTCGATGACCTGGGTGGTGACGCTGACGCTGTTCGCACTCGGTTTCACCGGGATGCTCGAGGCCTACGGCACCATCGACGCGATCATGATGCACCTGGCCAAACTGATGCGCGGACGCTTCAGCATGGTGCTGACCAGTTCGGTCACCACCGCGTCGGTGGGAACCGTGGTCGGCGACGTCTATACCACCCTGGTGCTGCCGGGGCGGCTGCTGCACGGGCAGTACCAGCAGATGGGCTACCGCACCTCGGTGCTGTCGCGCACCATCGAAGACAACGGCACGCTGCTGTCGCCGCTGATCCCCTGGAACATGGGCGGGAGTTTCGTCGCCGCCACCACCGGCGTGCCCACGCTGCTCTATGCGCCGTTCGCCTTTGCCTGCTGGCTGTCGCCGCTGTTCGGCCTGCTGTGGGCGCTGCTCGGTCGCTTCGTTCCGCGTGAATCGGCGCCGGCACACGCGGCGACTGAGGCTGGCTGGACCGGCGCCGTGCCCGGGGGCGCGACGCGGGCAGGTGGCGCCTGAGCGCGCGGCGTGATCGAGACGCCATCCCACGCGATGTGATCGGCGTGACAGTGGCCGGCCGGTAGTACCCGGCATTCCTGAACCGGGCTGACGCCCTGACCGAGAGGCCCGTCCGGCACCTTGCCGGGCGGTGCCGCGAGAGGAGGTAGCATGCAAGAGCAATGCCTGTGGCACACGACGTCCCCCGAAGCGGCGCCGGCATTGCCGACGCTAGAGGACGACCATCATGCCGATGTGGTGGTGGTCGGTGGGGGCATCACCGGTCTCAGTACGGCGTTGCACCTCGCCGAGGCGGGCGTCGATGTCGCCCTGCTGGAAGCGGGCGAGATCCCCAGCGGCGGCTCGGGACGCAATGTCGGCCTGGTCAACGCCGGGCTGTGGATTCCGCCGGACGATATTCGCGAGGCGCTCGGGGAGGCCGACGGCGAGCGCGCCAACACCATCCTGGGCGGCGCGCCGGGCGAGGTTTTCGCGCTGATCGAGCGTCACGGTATCGACTGTCACGCGACGCGCACCGGGACCCTGCACCTGGCCCACAATGCCAAGGGCGAACAGGAACTGGCGCGGCGCGCCGAACAGTTCCAGCGTCGCGGTTCTCCCGTCGAGCTGCTCGAGGACGATGCTTGCCAGCAGCGTATCGGTACGCCGCGCATCCGTCGCGCGCTGCTCGATCGGCGTGCCGGCACCATCAACCCGGCGGCCTACACCCGCGGACTGGCGAGAGCCGCCGCATCGGCCGGCGCGCGGCTGTACACGCAGAGCCCGGTGACCGGGGTGACCCGTGAAGGCGACCGATGGCGGGCGACCAGCGAGCGCGGCAGCGTGCTCGCCTCGCGGCTGGTGTTCGCCACCAACGCCTATACCGAAGCGGACTGGAATCGGGTTCGCGAGCACTTCTTCCCCGGGCATTTCTTCCAGGTCGCCTCGCACCCGCTACCGGACGAACTCGCCAGCGAGATCCTGCCGGAGCGGCAGGGCGCCTGGGATACGCGCATGGTCCTGAGCAGCATGCGCCTCGATGCCGAGGGACGGTTGATCCTGGGCAGCCTGGGGCGCGGCGAGGGCCGCCCGCTGTCCTACATCCGCTGCTGGGCGGACCGTATCCAGCGCCATTACTTTCCGCAACTCGGCCGGGTCGACTGGCAGTGCACCTGGTCGGGGCGGATCGCCTTCACCCCCGACCACACCCTGCGGCTGTTCGAGCCGGCGCCGGGCATCCTGGGCGTCACCGGCTACAACGGCCGCGGTATTACCACCGGCACGGTGGTCGGCAAGGGCTTCGCACACTATCTGACCCAAGGTGACGACAGCCTGTTGCCGCTGCCCATCCGCGCCCACCGGCCGATCCCGGCCCGGCCGCTGTGGAGCACCGGCTACGAGAGCGGCTTCACCCTCTACCATGCCGGGCAGTGCCTGCGCGTGCTGATCTGACGCTTGGCGATGTCTCAGGCGTGGGCCAGCGTCTCGTCGAGCCGGCCGATCTCGTAGAGGTCGTGCAGGTACTTGTCGAGCTTGGCCAGCAGGTGGGTGACCAGGATCAGGCCATAGGTCACGCCCATCAGCACCCAGGGTTCGTTGACCCAGGCGAGCCCGGGGCTTGTGACCTCGTAGGCGATGGTATAGACGCTCAGTCCGCCGACGAACAGCACCGCCAGACAGCAGGCGAGGATCAGCATCAGCAAGGGGGTGCGGCAATCCCGGCGCGGCGGGCGGGTGTGCCAGAACGCCAGATGGCGGATCCGCAGCCCGTTGGCGGCGACGAGCCGCTGCTGACGGCGGCGCAGCGACTCCGTGGACAGCCGCTGCGATTCGTCGGCCAGCACCCGGCGCACCCGGGTCTCGTCGCTGCCGGTGGTCGCCGCCAGCAGCCGGGACAGGGCGTCCACGTTGGGCACGTCGCCGTTGGCGTGGCGCTCGTCGTCGCCGAAGTTCTGGTCATAGTAGATGTCGTAGAGCTGATAGATCGAGAACGCGACCCCGGCGAAGATCATCAGCAGGGCGAAGGCGTCGAGCATGGCGCAGGTCTCCATTGCCGTTTCGGCCTAGGGTAAGTCAGCGGGCGGGTCTGTAACAGAATCAGCTGCGTCCGAAAAAACCGGATCAGTTGATATCGGTCAGGGTTTGCGGGGCGTCTCGCCAGAGTGCGGATTCCCGGTTCGGCGAGTCGGCGGCGTGGCCATTGTTGACGTATGCTGAGCGGTCGATATGCCACGACCCGGGTTCCATGAAACGTTACGAGCAGTTCGCCGAGGAGATTGCCGCCCTGATCCGCAGCGGTGTGCTGGCGCCGGGCGAGCGCATCCCCTCGATCAGACAGGCCAGTCGCCGTTATGGCATCAGTCCGTCGACGGTCTTCCAGGCCTACTACCGGCTCGAGCACCGGGGGTTGATCGTCGCCCGGGCGCGCTCGGGCTATTTCGTGCGCGAACAGGCCCGGCGGCTGTTCGCCGAGCCGGGCGTCGCCGCCCAGCGTGCCGATCCCGCCGAGGTGGCGGTCAGCGAGCTGGCCTTCTCGGTGCTCGATTCCCTGCGCGATAGCGACACGGTGCCCTTCGGTTCGGCGTTTCCCGCCCCCGAGCTGTTCCCCCTGGCGCACCTGGCCGGCAGCATGACGCGCGGCCTGCGCGGGCTGTCGGCCGAGGCGATCACCACCGCCATGACCGATGGCCACGTCGACCTGCGCCGCCAGATCCTGCTGCGCTACGCCTTGAACGGTCTGTCGCCGGCGCCCGAGGAACTCGTCGTCACCAACGGCGCCATGGAAGCGCTGAACCTGGGGCTGCAGTGCGTCACCCGACCGGGGGATCTGGTAGCCGTCGAGGCGCCGGCCTTCTATGCCTGCCTGCAGGTGCTGGAGCGCCTCGGCCTGCGGGCGGTCGAGATTCCCGTTCACCCCCGCCACGGCATCGATCTCGAGGTGCTGGCCGAGCGTCTGGCGACGCTACCCGTGCGGGCCTGCTGGCTGATGAGCCACCTGCAGAATCCGTTGGGCGCAAGCCTTGATGACTCGGCGAAGCGGGATCTCTACGCGCTCCTGAAGCGGTATCAGGTTCCTTTGCTCGAGGACGATGCCTATGCCGAGCTGCATTTCGGCGCCCGCCCACCCAGGCCGGTGAAGGCGTTCGATGACGAGGGGCTGATCATGCACTGCGGCTCGTTCTCGAAGTGCCTGGCGCCGGGGTATCGCATCGGCTGGATGGCGGCGGGGCGCTTTGCTGGCGCGGTCTCGCGGCTCAGGCTGATGACGACCATTTCCCCCTCGGTGCCGGCGCAGGCGGCCATCGCCGACTACCTGCAACGTGGTGGTTACGACCGCCATCTACGTCGCTTGCGACTCGCCCTGGAGTCGCAGCAGCAGGCCATGCTGGCGGCGGCCGACCGCCACTTCCCGGCCGATACCCGCATCACCCGGCCGGAGGGCGGGTATTTCCTGTGGTGCGAGTTCCCCGAACGGGTCGACTCCCTGGCGCTTTTTCGGCGGGCGCTGAAGGCGGGTGTCAGCCTGGCGCCGGGGCCGATCTTCTCCGCTACCCAAGGGTTCGGCCACTGCATTCGGCTGAGCTACGGCCACCCCTGGACGGCGCGCAGTGAGCGGGCCATGGCGACCCTGGGCCGGCTGCTCGCGGATTTCTGAAGGCGCTACTGACGCGCAGGCCTTGCCACGCTGCTACTTCGGCGGTTCGACGTGGCCACCGAAGCCGAAGCGCATGGCCGAGAGCAGACGATTGGCGTAGGTGTTCTCCTGGCGCGAGGCGAAACGCGCGAACAGCGCATTGGCCAGCACCGGGGCGGAAACGCCCTGCTCGACGGCGGCGTCGACGGTCCAGCGCCCCTCGCCGCTGTCGGCGACGGCGCCGGTGTAGTGATCGAGGCGCGGATCGCCGGCCAGCGCCTGGGCGGTGAGGTCGAGCAGCCACGACGAGACCACGCTGCCTCGCCGCCACACCTCGGCGACGTCGGCCAGGTTCAGATCGAAGCGCTCGCCTTCCGGCAGGTCCGGCGAGGCCTTGCTCTGCATCAGTTCGAAGCCCTCGGCGTAGGCCTGCATCAAACCGTATTCGATGCCGTTGTGGACCATCTTGACGTAGTGGCCGGCGCCCACCGGGCCGGCATGGATGTAGCCGCGCTCGGCGCGGTCGTCCGGGGCGTTGCGGCCGCGGGTGCGCTCCAGGTCGCCATAACCGGGTGCCAGGGTGTCGAACAGCGCATCGAGGTGCTCGAAGACCTCGCGCTCGGCACCGACCATCATGCAGTAGCCGCGCTCCAGCCCCCAGACGCCGCCGGAGGTGCCCACATCGACGTAGTGGATGCCCTTGGGCGCGAGCGCCCGGGCGCGGCGGATGTCGTCCTTGTAGAAGGTATTGCCGCCGTCGATGATGATGTCGCCCGCCGTCATCAGCTCGGCCAGGGCATTGATGGTGGTCTCGGTGGGCTCGCCGGCGGGCAGCATCACCCACACGGCGCGCGGCGCCTCCAGGCCGGCGACCAGTGCGGCCAGGCTCTCGGCGTGGCCGATGCCGTCGTCGTGCAGCGCCGCCACGGTGGCCGGGTTCTGGTCGTGGGCGATGACCGTATGGCCGCCGCGAGTCAGCCGGCGGGCGATGTTGCCGCCCATGCGGCCGAGACCGATGATACCGAGTTGCATGCGGATTCCTCGATGATACGGAATGGGGAGTCGGGACGGCGGCAAGCCTACCGTCAGCCGGGGCGGGACGCAAAGCACGACCGTCCCACGCGATTCACGCTGTCCACTCGGGATACGCCAGCGGCAGGACGTGTTCCCGGGTCAGGGCCGCCAGGGCGAGTGTCCCGGCCTGGTGCCGCGTGACCCAGCGCACTTCCTCGATCTCCGCGGCCGCCACGGGTGGGGTGTCGATCGTCACCCGGAACAGCTCGGCGTGCACCGTGACACCGGGTTCGTTGGCCGCCGGGGCTCGGTAGGCGCCCAGGTGGCGGCACGCGGTGACCGCCGATCCCAGTTCTTCGCGAAGCTCTCGATGCAGGGCCTGCTCGGGCGTTTCGCCCTCATCGATCTTGCCCCCCGGTTGCATGAACCACGGACTGCCGCGCTTGCGCACCAGCAGCAGGCGCTGGCGGTCGTCGACGATCACGGCGGCGGCGATGGGCAGAACGGTGGGGGCAGGCATGGGGGCTCCAGGGGGATGACACGAAGAAGCCCCGCCGTGGCGGGGCTCGTGGTCGCTTGCGTCGGGGCTCAATCCCAGCTCAGCGCGCCGCCGACCTGATACTCGGTGACACGCGTCTCGAAGAAGTTCTTCTCCTTGCGCAGGTCGATGATCTCGCTCATCCACGGGAAGGGGTTCTGTGCACCGGGGAACTGCTCCTTGAGGCCGATCTGGGCGAGGCGGCGGTTGCAGATGAAGTGCAGGTACTCCTCCATGATCGCCGCGTTCATGCCCAGCACGCCGCGGGGCATGGTGTCGCGGGCGTAGGCGACCTCCAGCTCGGTGCCCTCGAGGATCATCTGGGTGACCTCGTCCTGGAACTCGGCGGTCCACAGGTGCGGGTTCTCGATCTTGATCTGGTTGATCATGTCGACGCCGAAGTTCAGGTGCATCGACTCGTCGCGCAGGATGTACTGGAACTGCTCGGCGACGCCGGTCATCTTGTTGCGCCGACCCATGGAGAGGATCTGGCTGAAGCCGCAGTAGAAGAAGATGCCTTCGGTGACGCAGTAGAAGGCGATCAGGTTGCGCAGCAGCTCCTGGTCGGTCTCCGGGGTGCCGGTATGGAAGTCCGGGCGCGCCAGCGACTGGGTGTGCTTGAGGCTCCAGGCCGACTTGGCGGAGACCGACGGCACTTCGCGGTACATGTTGAAGACTTCGCCTTCGTCCATGCCCAGCGATTCCACGCAGTATTGATAGGCGTGAGTGTGGATCGCTTCCTCGAAGGACTGGCGCAGCAGGTACTGGCGGCACTCGGGATTGGTGATCAGCCGGTAGACGGCGAGCACCAGGTTGTTGGCGACCAGCGAGTCGGCGGTGGAGAAGTAGCCCAGGCTGCGCTCGACGATGCGCCGCTCGTCGGCGGTCAGGCCGTCGCTGCTCTTCCACAGCGCGATGTCGGCGTTCATGTTGATTTCCTGGGGCATCCAGTGGTTGGCGCTGCCATCCAGGTACTTCTGCCAGGCCCACTCGTACTTGAAGGGCACCAGCTGGTTGAGGTCGGCGCGGGCGTTGATCATGCGCTTGTCATCGACATCGATGCGCGCGGCACCCATCTCGAGCTCTTCCAGGCCGGCGGCGACGTCGAGCTCCTCGAGCGAGGCGCGGGCACGCGCCAGGCGGTCGCTGTCGGCGGCCTGGTAACGGCCGGCCGCTTCCTTCACCGCCGTGGCGTCGGGTTCCGCGGCCGGTGCGGCTGGCGCCGGCTCGGGAGCCTTCGACTGGCTAGGCTGTTCGGCGGTGGGGGCGTCGTCTTCGTGGAAATCGTCCCAGTTCAGCATGATCGTCCTCGTTCCTCGGAGGTGGAAGAGACAAGAGGGAAGCGCCCTTCGGGCGGAAGAGCAGGCGGCCATGAGCCTTCCTGCTGCGTCGGCGCGAAGCGCCGCCTTCCCTCTTCCTTCTTGGTCGTTACTGGCAGGCCTCGCAGCCCAGTTCGTCGATCTCGCCGGCCGACGGCGCGCGCGACCCGCTGCCGCCCTTACCGGTCAGGAAGTCGTCGATGCCGCGCGGCTCGGGTTTCGGCGCCTCGGTGGCCGGGGCGGGCGCCGGTTCGCCAGTGCTGCCGCCGGCGTTGCCCACGGCGTTGAGCTTGCCGCGGTCGACGGTCGATTTCTCCACCGAGGTGGCGCTCAGGGCGCGCAGGTAGTAGGTGGTCTTGAGACCGCGGAACCAGGCCATGCGGTAGGTGACGTCGAGCTTCTTGCCCGAGACCCCGGCGATGTAGAGGTTCAGCGACTGCGCCTGGTCGATCCACTTCTGGCGGCGCGCGGCGGCCTCGACCAGCCACTTGGGCTCGACCTCGAAGGCGCTGGCGTAGCGCGCCTTGATGTCGTCCGGCACGCGGTCGATGGGCTGGACGCTGCCGTCGTAGTACTTGAGGTCGTTGATCATCACCTCGTCCCACAGGCCGCGTTCCTTGAGATCGCGGACCATGTAGGCGTTGACCACGGTGAACTCGCCGGACAGGTTCGACTTGACGAACAGGTTCTGGTACGTCGGCTCGATCGACTGCGAGACGCCGCAGATGTTGGAGATCGTCGCGGTGGGGGCGATCGCCATGACGTTGGAGTTGCGCATGCCCTGGCTGGCGATCTTGTCGCGGATGCGCTGCCAGTCCTGGGTCGTGGAGGTGTCGACCTCGATGTAGTCGGCGCCGCGCTCGGCCTTGAGCTTCTCGATGGAGTCGATCGGCAGGATGCCCTGGCTCCACAGCGAGCCGTCGAAGCTCTGGTAGGTGCCGCGCTCGGCGGCGAGATCCGAGGAGGCTTCGATGGCGTGATAGCTGACCAGCTCCATGGAGGTGTCGGCGAAGCTCACCGCGTCGTCCGAGGCGTAGGCAATGCCCTGCTTGTACAGCGCGTCCTGGAAGCCCATGATGCCGAGCCCCACCGGACGGTGCTTGAAGTTCGAGTTCTTCGCCTGCGGCACCGCGTAGTAGTTGATGTCGATGACGTTATCGAGCATCCGCACCGCGGTCCTGACGGTCTTGCCGAGCTTGTCGCCGTCGAGCTTGCCGTCGACGATGTGCTGCGCCAGGTTGACCGAGCCCAGGTTGCACACCGCGATCTCGTCGGCGCTGGTGTTCAGGGTGATCTCGGTGCACAGGTTGGAGGAGTGAACCACCCCAGCGTGCTGCTGCGGGCTGCGCAGGTTGCACGGGTCCTTGAAGGTGATCCACGGGTGGCCGGTCTCGAACAGCATCGACAGCATCTTGCGCCACAGGTCCTTGGCCTTGACGCGCTTGAAGAGCCTGAGCTGACCGGTGTAGGTCATCGCCTCGTACTCCTCGTAGCGCTTCTCGAAGGCGGCGCCGTACAGATCGTGCAGGTCCGGGCAGGTGGACGGCGAGAACAGCGTCCAGTCCTTGTCGTCGAACACGCGCTTCATGAACAGGTCCGGCACCCAGTTGGCGGTGTTCATGTCGTGGGTGCGGCGGCGGTCGTCGCCGGTGTTCTTGCGCAGCTCGATGAACTCCTCGACGTCGAGGTGCCAGGTCTCGAGGTAGGCGCATACCGCGCCCTTGCGCTTGCCGCCCTGGTTGACGGCCACCGCGGTGTCGTTGACCACCTTGAGGAACGGCACCACGCCCTGGCTCTTGCCGTTGGTGCCCTTGATGTAGGAACCCAGTGCGCGTACCGGGGTCCAGTCGTTGCCCAGGCCGCCGGCCCACTTGGAGAGCAGGGCGTTGTCGCGGATCGCGCTGTAGATGCCGTCGAGCTCGTCGGGCACGGTGGTGAGGTAGCAGCTGGAGAGCTGGCTGCGCACGGTGCCGGCGTTGAACAGGGTCGGCGTGGAGGCCATGTAGTCGAAGCTGGAGAGCAGCTCGTAGAACTCGATGGCGCGCGCCTCGCGATCGTCCTCGTTGAGCGCCAGGCCCATGGCGACGCGCATGAACATCACCTGCGGCAGCTCGTAGCGGACGTCGTCGCGGTGGATGAAGTAGCGGTCGTAGAGGGTCTGCAGGCCCAGATAGGTGAACTGGTTGTCGCGGGTGTGATCGAGCGCATCGCCCAGGCGCTCGAGGTCGAACTCGGCGAGTGCCGGGTCGAGCTGCTCGAATTCGATGCCCTTGGCGATGTAAGCCTGGAAGGCCGGCTTGTAGAGCTCGGCCATCTCCTGATAGGTGGCTTCCTCGGCGATGCCCAGGAAGGCCAGCGCCTCGCGACGCAGGTTGTCCTGCAGCAGTCGCGCGGTGACGTAGGTGTAGTTGGGTTCCTTCTCGACCAGCGTGCGCGCGGTCATCATCAGCGCCTGCGACACGCCGTCGACGCTGACACCGTCGTAGAGGTTCTTCAGCGAGTCGTCGACGATCTTCTTGGCGTTGACGTTCTCGAGCTCGGCGCAGGCGTCATGCACCAGCGTCTCGACGCGGCCCAGGTCGAGCGGACGCACGGTGCCGTCGGCGAGGGTGACGTTGAGCGTGGGGTGCGGCTTGGCGATGTCGCCGCCGGCGGCCTGGCGGGCGCGGGCGTGCTCCTCGCGGTAGAGCACGTAGGCGCGGGCGACCTTCTGCTCGCCGGCACGCATCAGCGCCAGTTCGACCTGGTCCTGGATGTCCTCGATGTGCAGGGTGCCGTTGTCCGGCGTGCGCCGCTCGAAGGCCTCGACGATCTGCGCGGCGGCCTCGGCGACGAAGTCGCGGATGCGCGACGAGGTGCCGGCGTTGTCGCCCTCGACGGCGATGAAGGCCTTGGTCATGGCCACCGATATCTTGCTGGCGTCGAAGGCAACGACGTCACCGTTGCGCTTGATGACTCGCAGTTGCTTGGGGGCGGTCACGTTCATGCCCGTCGGATCGGGAGCGAGAGTGGTTTCCATGGCGCCGGTCATCCGTAGTGAGGAAGCTGTAGGAAAGACGTACGCCCCGGCTCGCGGGGCGTGAAAACGCGGCCAGGAGCGTCGTCGGGACGCTCATTGACAGCGTTTCGCTAAATTGTTAGTCGCCACATCATCTTGTGGCCGTGCTAGGTGGGGACACAAGATAATGTGCTTTTGAGTGCCCAGCAAGCGGATAACTTGTGGATAAGTTGTGCCTCGTCTGGGGGCATTTCTGGCGTCCGGCGCGGGGCGGCATGGTTGCGCCTTTCGTGGCGGAAGACGAATTTTTCGAAGGGCCAAAGAGCGTTTGTCGGGAAATTTATCGGCATTAAAATGTCGATAAAGGGTGTCACTCGGCGTGGCCGCCCGCCACGCCATGGCCCATACTCGTGACGACAGGGAAAAGTCATAACGGATCAGGGGGTTGCGCGACCGGCGCCACGAACAAGAATGATTTCAGGTATCATCCTCGGCCATTCGCTAAGGTTGAGGGTGACCATCTCGTAACGCCCTGTTGCTCGGTGTAGCATTGGCAGGAGTTGCGGGGGGTCGACAAGACCTGATCGTCAGCGGCGGCGCGCCGCCCCAGTCAACAGGATGGATGACAGCTTGGACAGCAAACACAAGGACCACGTACTGATCATCGAGGACGATGAGCGCCTGGCGAATCTGACTCGCGAATACCTCGAGGCCAACGGCTTCCAGGTCACGCTGGAGGCGGAAGGCACGCATGCCGTCGAGCGTATCGTCGAGCTGGAGCCGGACATCGTGATCCTCGACCTGATGCTTCCCGGCGAGGACGGGTTGTCGATCTGCCGGCGGGTACGCCCGCAGTATGCCGGTCCGATCCTGATGCTGACCGCGCGGACCGACGACATGGACCAGGTGCTGGGCCTGGAGATGGGCGCCGACGACTACGTGCCCAAGCCGGTTCAGCCCCGCGTGCTGCTGGCGCGCATGCGGGCCCTGATGCGTCGCAGCGATCCTGCCGAGAGCGGCAGTGGCGCGGTTCGCCTGACCTTCGGCAACCTCACCATCGACAGTGCCACGCGCGAAGCCTGGCTGGAAGGCGAGCGGGTCGACCTGACCAGCGCCGAGTTCGATCTGCTGTGGCTGCTCGCCGACAATGCCGGTCGGGTGCTGACCCGCGAGGAGATCTTCTCGTCGCTGCGCGGCATCAAGTACGACGGCCAGGACCGCTCGATCGACGTGCGCGTGTCGCGCATCCGGCCCAAGATCGGCGACGATCCCAACCAGCCGCACCGCATCAAGACGGTTCGCAGCAAGGGTTATCTATTCGTCAAGGACGCCTGAGTCCGATGCGCCGCACCCTGCGTGACAGCACGTTCCTGCGCGTCTATGCGTCGCTGCTGCTGGCCCTGATCCTGACCTTCAGCCTGGCGATGCTGGGATACCTGGTGGTCGATCAGGTGCGCCGCGAGCATTATCGGGAACGGCTGGCCAGCGCGCCCATGGCGCTGCTCACCACGCTGATCGGCGAGGTCCCCGAGAGCGAGCGGCCGGCCTGGCTGGCCCGCCAGAGCGCGCGTCTCAACATCGCCCTGATTCTGCATCCCGCCGAGCGCGTCGACTTCAATTACTTCCAGCGGGCCCGGCTCGACGAGGGACGTCCGCTGGTCAGGCAGGATGGCCTGGGCACCTGGCACCTGTGGCGGCGACTGCCCAAGGAGCCGCTGGTTCTCGAGGCCATGTTCTCGGAGCTCACCGAGCAGCAGATGCGCGGTCTGGTCGACAGCCTGCGCGGCTGGCTCGAGTCGATGCCGGCCCCCGAGGTGCCGCTCAAGACCCTGGCCGACAAGCAGGCCCTGCCGATCACCCTGACCGACCAGCCGCCCGACGGGCTCGACGAGCGCCAGCGCGAGCGTCTGCGCGGTGGCGAGGTGGTGCTGCGTCTCGAGCCCGTCGAGCGCAGCCTGTCGGCCCACGCCCGGGTCCTGCTGCTGGGCGACTCGGAGGAGAGCGGCAAACGCTGGCTGCAGGTGGGCCCGGTGCACGCCTTCGACACCATGCCGCTGACGCTGACCCTGGGGCTGGTGCTGGCGTCGCTGATGCTGCTGGCGGGGGCGATCTACCTGATCGTGCGTGGCGTCGAGGCGCGCATGGCGCGACTCGAGAAGGCAGCGACACGCATCGCCGGCGGTTATCTCGACACCCGCGTCAAGGTCGACAGCAGCGACTTCATGGGCCGGCTGGGGATGGCCTTCAACGGCATGGCCGCCCAGGTGCAGTCGTTGATCCGCGCCCAGCAGGAGATGATCCGTGCCGTCTCCCATGAGCTGCGCACGCCGGTGGCGCGTATCCGCTTCGCCGTGCAGATGGTCGACGACATGACCGACGATGACGCGGTGCGCCGCCAGCTCAAGGGCATCGACAGTGACATCGAGGAGCTCGATCAACTGGTCGACGAGATTCTCACCTACGCCAAGCTGGGCAGCGACAACGCCAGCGGCGTGCGCCTGGAGACCGAGAGCATCGATTGCCGGGCGATGGCCGAGCGGGTCGTCGAGGCGCTCGATTCGCTGCACCCGCACATCGCGCTGTCGATCGCCCCGGGCGACGAGATCGAGGTGGTCGCCGAGCCGCGCTATCTGCAGCGTGCCCTGCAGAATCTGGTCGCCAATGCCTGCCGACACGCCGAGTTGCGGGTGATGATCGTGATCTCGCGGGATACCCGGGCGGTACGCCTGGATGTCGAGGACGACGGCCCCGGCGTGCCCGAGAACGAGCGCATGGAGGTCTTCAAGCCCTTCGCGCGGCTCGACGACAGCCGCACGCGACGTTCCGGCGGCTATGGGCTGGGGCTGTCGATCGTCCAGAAGATCATGCTCTGGCACGGCGGCAGCGTGGTGGTCGAGGAGAGCCACACGCTGGGCGGGGCCCGCTTCAGCCTGCTGCTGCCGGCGACCACCCAGCCCACGCTCGGCGGCCCCGTCTGACGTTCCGAGAATGGAGATTCGCCATGCCCGACCCCGTACTTCCCACCCCCGAGGCGCTGGCCGGCGCCTGGCGATTGCAGCGTTTCATCTACCGCTGGCCCGACGGACGCGAGCGGGCGCCCCTCGGCGAGGCCGTCGGCCAGCTCCTCTATCTGCTCGATGAGGGCGGCCGGCCGGCGCGCATGGCGGTCCAGGTAGCCGCCCGCCAGCGGCCGCCGCTCGATCTCGGCAGCGACGCCAGCCTGGCCGCCCACTTCCAGAGCGGCTTCGCCTATGGCGGCGACTGGTCGCTGTCCGGCCGCGCGGTGCATCACGACGTCGACATAGCCAGCCTGCCCTTCTGGGAGGGCGCCCGCCTGACGCGCGAGGTGACGCTCGAGGCGAATCGCCTGGTGCTGGCCACCGACGCGCCCAGCCCGCAGCTCCCGGAGGGCGGTTACACGACGATCCTCGAGTGGACCCGCGACGCGCTCTGACTGAACGACACGCCTAGGCCGGCTTGATCCCCGACAGCACCGCGAACGAGGTCTCGCGGGCGGTGCGCAGGAAATCCTCCATCCACGGCAGTTCGCGGCTGTCCTCGCGGATTGCCGCGAACAGCGTGCTCCACACGCCCTGCTCGCCCAGCGGCAGGGCGCGCACGTAGTCGCGCTCCAGGTATTCGGTCAACGCCCAGTTGGGCAGCGCGCAGACACCGCGGCCGCTGGCCACCAGCTGCATCATCATGATCGTCAGCTCGGCGGTACGCACCTCGCGCGGTACCAGGCCGGCCGGGTCGAGAAACTGGGTGAAGACATCGAGCCGGGCGTGCTCCACCGGGTAGGTGATCAGCGTTTCGCCGGCGAGTTCCTCCGGCGTCACGTAGGGGCGGTCGACCAGCCGGTGCTGCTTGGCCACCGCCAGCAGCCCCTCGTAGCGGAACAGCGGCTCGTAGTGGACGCCGGCCAGCGGCTGCGGGTCGGCGGTGATCACCAGGTCGAGATGCTCGCGGGCCAGCGCCGGCAGCGGGTCGAAGTTGTGGCCGCTGGGGATGTCGACCTCGACCTCCTGCCAGTGATCGCGAAAGCGATCGATGGTCGGCATCAGCCACTGAAAGCAGCTGTGACATTCGATGGCCATGTGCAGCCGGCCCTGTTCGTCGCCGGCCAGGCGCGCCAGGTCGCGTTCGGCCATGCGCACCTGGGGAAGGACCTGGTCGGCCAGGGCGAGCAGCCGTTCGCCGCTGCGGGTGAAGGTCACCGGACGGGTCTTGCGCAGGAACAGCGGATTGCCCAGGCGCTCCTCGAGATCCTTGATCTGGTGCGACAGGGCGGACTGGGTGAGATGGACCCGTTCGGCGGCTTCCACCAGCGAGCCGGCATCACGCAGGGCGATCAGAGTGCGAAGATGGCGAAGCTCGAGCATATCGTGAAAGCCATTCAAGTTGATGATTAGATAATTTAGTTTGATTCACCTTGCCTGGCCAGTGAGACTTGCCGTCAGCGCGGATGGCGAAACCTGTTCGCATCTTACCCGGTTAACGATGGCAAGGAATAATCATGACGCTGGCTCATACTCTGGGGTATCCCCGTATCGGCGCCCACCGCGAACTCAAGCGGGCCGTCGAGGCCTACTGGAAGGGCGAGACCGCCCAGGCCGACCTCGAGGCCGCCGGCCGCGAACTGCGTCAACGCCATTGGCAGGCGCAGCGTGACGCCGGCCTGGATTTCATCACCGCCGGCGACTTCGCCTTCTACGATCAGGTGCTCGACGTTTCCACGCTGATCGGCGCGGTACCGGCACGCTTCGGCCCCGTCGACGGCGAGGTCGATCTCGACACCAGCTTCCGCATGGCCCGCGGGCGGGCACCGACCGGCACCCCCGCGGCGGCCTGCGAGATGACCAAGTACTTCGACACCAATTATCACTACCTGGTCCCCGAACTGCATCGCGGGCAGACTTTCCGGGTGGCCAGCCAGCGGCTGTTCGACGAGGTCGACGAGGCCCTGGCCACCGGCCATCCGGTCAAGGTTGTGCTCACCGGGCCGCTGACCTGGCTGTGGCTGGGCAAGGCCCGGGACGCGGGCTTCGAGCGCCTCGAACTGCTCGATGAACTGGTCGCCGTCTACGGCGAGATCCTCGCCCGACTGGGCAACCAGGGCGTGACCTGGGTCCAGCTCGACGAGCCGGCGCTGGTCCAGGATCTGCCGCGGGACTGGCAGCAGGCCTACGAGTCCGCCTACAACGCGCTGCAGTCGGCGCCGGTCAAGGTGCTGCTGGCCACCTATTTCGGTGACCTGGGCGACAACCTGGGGCTGGCCACTCGATTGCCGGTCGAGGCGCTGCACATCGACTGTGTGCGGGCGCCGGACCAGCTCGAGCGGGTGCTTGACCGCCTGCCGACCTACAAGATCCTCTCGGTGGGGGCGATCGACGGACGCAACGTCTGGCGCGCCGATCTGGCGGCGTTGCGCGAACGCCTGGCCACCGCGCGGATGCGGCTCGGCGAGCGCTTGTGGCTGGCACCGTCCTGCTCGCTGCTGCACGTGCCGGTGGATCTCGCCAGCGAGACGCGGCTCGATCCCGAGCTCAAGGGCTGGTTGGCCTTCGCCCGCCAGAAGCTCGACGAGGTGGCGATCCTGACCCGGCTGCTCGACGGCCGTGGCGACGGCGACGACCATGCCGCGCTCGAGGCAGCCACCGCGGCGCTCGACGCGCGAGGGCAGTCGACGCGGATCCACCAGCCGGCGGTGGCCGAGCGTCTCGCGGCGCTGCGTCCGGCGGACGCCCGCCGCGCCAGTGCCTACCCCGAGCGCGCTCGGGCGCAGCGCGCTCGGCTCGAGCTGCCGCTGTTTCCGACCACCACCATCGGCTCGTTTCCGCAGACCGCCGAGATCCGTGCCGACCGGCTCGCCTTCAAGCGCGGCGAACTCCCGGCGGCCGACTATGAGCGCCGCATGCGCGAGGAGATCGCCCATGTCGTCGAGCGCCAGGAGGCGCTGGGCCTCGACGTGCTGGTGCACGGCGAGCCGGAGCGCAACGACATGGTCGAATACTTCGGCGAGCGGCTCGACGGCTTCGCCTTCACCGATTTCGGCTGGGTGCAGAGCTACGGTTCCCGCTGCGTCAAGCCGCCGGTGATCGTTGGCGACGTCAGCCGCCCGCGGGCGATGACCGTGGCCTGGAGCGAGTACGCCCAGTCGCTCACCGCCAAGCCGATGAAGGGCATGCTCACCGGGCCGGTGACCATCCTGCAGTGGTCCTTCGTGCGCGACGATCAGCCGCGCGAGACCACCTGTCGGCAGATCGCCCTGGCGCTGCGCGACGAGGTCGCCGATCTCGAGGCGGCGGGCATCCGGGTCATCCAGATCGACGAGCCGGCGCTGCGCGAGGGGCTGCCGCTGCGCCAGAGCCAGTGGCAGGGCTATCTCGACTGGGCGGTGAACTGCTTCCAGTTGAGCGCGGCGGTGGCCCGCGACGAGACGCAGATCCATACCCACATGTGCTATTCGGAGTTCAACGACATCATCGCCGCGATCGCCGCGCTGGATGCCGACGTGATCACCATCGAGACCTCACGGTCGGACATGGAACTGCTCGATGCCTTCCAGGACTTCGCCTACCCCAACGAGATCGGTCCGGGCGTCTACGACATCCACTCGCCGAACATCCCCGAGGTCGACTGGATGGTCGCCCTGATGGAGAAGGCCGCCGAGAAGATTCCCGCCGAGCGGTTGTGGGTCAACCCCGACTGCGGGCTCAAGACTCGCGGCTGGGCCGAGGTGGAACCGGCTCTGACCGCGATGGTCGAGGCCGCCGGCGTGCTGCGTCGCCGTCTGGGGTAGCGCGCGCCGCATAGCGTCCATCATCGGTCGTCAAAAGGGCCACCCGCATAGCGGGTGGCCCTTTTTCGGCGACTACCCGGGCCCGGCGACTGGTATGCTTGAGGCGTCACGGATCGATTTTCGTCAGTCTGGAGTTCCTATGCGTCTCAATCCCGTCACCTGTACTGCGGCCATTGTCTCCATCACGCTCGTGCTGGCCGGTTGTGCCACCTCGCCCGCTCCCGAGGTCAAGCGTCCATCGGTCGCCGACCGGACGGTACAGCCGTCGGCGGCGAGCGCTTCCCGGGCGGTCCAGCAGGAGCCTGCCGCAGAGCCGCGGTCGCCACTGCTGCCCTCGGCGTTCTTCGCCGACGGCGCCGAGGACTTCATCGCCTGGCGCTGCACGCCGGCCCAGGACCTGATATCGGCCTTCCCCGACGATCAACTGCGCCTGTGGTCGGCGCAGGGGCATTACCTGCTCGACCGGGCGGTGGTGGCTTCCGGGGCGCGCTACGTCAAGGACGATCTGACCTTCTGGAACAAGGGCAAGGAGGCGGTGGTGACCAGCGACAACGGTCGGCTTACCTGCCGGGAGGACGTCCATCGCCGGACCCTGACCCGGGCCGACCATCCCGAGTCGATCTTTCATGCGCTGGGCAACGAGCCCGGCTGGACGCTGGATCTCGATCGCGATGCCCCGTCGATGACGCTGGTCACCGACAATGGCGAACGTTCACGGACGCTGGACTATCGGCTGGTCGCCCTCGACAACGGCGAGCAGGCCAGCGTCACCCTGCGGGCCGACGGCGCCGCCGAGCCGGTCGCCGTGCAGATGCAGGCCCGCGCCTGCTTCGACGCCATGAGCGGCAAGCCCTATCCGGTACGGGTCAGGCTCCAGGTCGGCGAGCGGGTGTTTCGCGGTTGTGGGCAGGGGATCGAAAGGGCACCGCGTTGATTCGATTTCATCGAATGAGTTGGGGAGTTTTTTGCGATTTTCATTGCAAAAAAACCAAGTAGCATGGGTGGCATCGACGCTTCACTACCGGAGACACGACGATGACCACCCCGACCAAGGTATTGCTGCTCAACAGTTCGATCCTCGGCGACAACGGCCAGTCCCGCGGCCTGGCCGAACACTTCAAGGCGCAGGCCGAGCGCCGCGGCGGCGTGACGATCACCGAGCGCGACCTGGTCGCCGAGCCGCTGCCGCACCTCGACGGTGCCGAGCTGGGCAGCTGGATGGTCGCCGAGGCCGAGCGCGACGCCGACCAGCGTGAGCTGGCCGCGCGGTCCGAGACGCTGCTCGCCGAACTGTTCGCCCACGACGTGATCGTGCTGGCGACACCGCTCTACAACCTGGGGATTCCCACGCAGCTCAAGGCCTGGTTCGACCGCGTGCTGCGCGCCGGGCGGACCTTCCGCTACACCGAGAAAGGCCCGCAGGGGCTGGTCGAGGGCAAGCGTGCCGTGGTGCTGGCGGCGCGCGGCGGCCAGTACGCGGGCACCGAACTCGACTCGCAGACGCCGCACATGACCCACATGCTGGGACTGATGGGCATCCAGGACGTCGAGTTCGTCTATGCCGAGGGGCTGGCGATGGGCGACGAAGCCCGCGAGAGGGCGCTGGGCGAGGCGCGTCAGGCGATCGAGGCCCTCGTCGACCGGCTGTAATTTCTGGTTCTTCGCGGATCGACATGAAACGCTAAGTCACCGCTATGGGGCAAAATTCTCTCCCACGAAAACCGGGCTGGATGGCCCGCTGGCGCATGGGGATTCTTGTGGGAGGGAACTTGTTCCCGATTGACGCCGCAGGCGCCCGGCGTGTCCGGGGGATAGTGCCCGCCGCGATCGCGAATAAATTCGCTTATATGGACCCGTCCCGTTGTGCAAGCCAGCAGCGACGAGACATGAGGTGAGACTGCACGCTTATATCCGGCCTCTTGTGGCGCCTGCGGCGCCGGGCCCTGATGGAATGCGCGCTCTCTGGCCTCTTATCTCCCACACGGCCTCCAACGGGCCTAGCGAATTATCAGTGTGCCAGAGAGCCGGTCTTGCCGACCATGTCATCGAGGCAACTTGCCCGCGCAACCTCGGAAAACGCTTTTCTGTATCCGCTTGCGCTTCTTGCCTTTCTTCCCGTCCGGCCCTCAGATCACCTGGCCCTGAGGCTGATAAGGCCGGCTATGAGCCAGCACGGACCAACAGATACGGGCCAGCTTGTTGGCCAGCGCCACGATCGCCTTGCGTTGGCCCACGCGTGCCGCCAGCTCACAGACCCAACGGGCCAGCCGGTCGGGAGCCGCCTGGCGCTGGAACTGGCGTAAGGCCGCCCGGGCCCCATGCACCAACTGGCGTCGCACCTCGCCGTTGCCCCGTTTGGTGATGCCCTTCAACCGCGCCTTGCCACCACTGGAGAACTGCCGCGGTACCAGACCGATCGAGGCACTGAACTGGCGGCCGTTGGGGAAGCGCCGGGGATCGCCCAGATGGCTCAGCAACAGCGTGGCATTGACCGGACCGATGCCGGGCACGCTCATCAGCCGTTCGGCATCCGACGAGGCCTTGGCCAGTGCCATCAGCTGCTTGTCATAACCCTTGAGCCGCTCGTCCACGTCACGCCATTGGGCGATCAGGTCTTCCAGCAGCAGGCACAGGGCGCTACCCAGTCGCTCGCGGTGTCGCTCGATCAACTCTCGGGCGACGCCCTGGCGAAGCACCGCGTGGCCCTGGGCCACCACGAGTCCGAACTCGCCCATCAGACCGCGCAACTCATTGCCGATCGCCGTGCGCTCGCGAACCAGACGTGTGCGTACCCGATGTATGGCCTGAAGCGCCTGTTGCGCCTCGGTCTTGATGGCCACGTGGGGCGTGGCGGGACGCGCCGCCGCCTCGGCGATCCCCGCCGCATCGCGGGCGTCGTTCTTGTGGCCCTGGACGAAGGGCTTCACGGCCTGGGGCGGCAACAGGAGCGCGTCATGCCCCATCGCGCGGATCTCACGCGCCCAATAATGGGCCGAACCACAGGCTTCCATCGCGACCCGGCACGGCGGCATCTGGCTCAGTGTCAGGCGCAGTTGCTGGCGGCTCACCGACTTGCCGAAGACCTTGCGGCCGTGTGCATCGATGGCGTGCAGTTGGAAGACGTGCTTGGCGAGATCGATACCCACAATGCTAATCTTGTTCATGAATGGACCCTCCTCTCGGGATGCCGTGGGTGCCCCATGCACCGATAGATGGCGTTACAAGCTCATCTTGGCACAAGGGGGGACGGGTCCATTCCATTTCCCACAAGGACAAGCCAACTGGGGGCTGTGGGAGGGAGCTTGTTCGCGATGAATCGCGCCGCATTTCCCAGCATAATGCGATGAACTTAGTTTCTTACCCGCCGACGCCGGGCCTCAGCGCCCGGCGTCGTCGTGTCCGGTGCGCGCCTCGACGAACGTCCGGTGGTCCTGGGCGACACAGTCGGCATAGCTCATCGCGAGCGTCGTCACCATGTCGGTGAAGGCCTCCATGCGGCCCTCCAGACGGCGACAGGCATGCCTGGCAAAGCGCGCCGGCTCGCCGGGATTCAGGGCGCGCGAGCCGCGCAGATGTTCCCGGGCGAGAATCCGTCCCCACTGGCGGACCAGCTTGCGGTAGGCCTTGCCGCCATCGATCTTGTGGGTCGGGTAGTCGGCCTTGAACGGTGAGCGCTCGCGTACCGAGAACACCGTGTCGCCGAGATGCAGCCACCCCAGGTAGATGTCGGGATGTTCGGCGATGGCGCGAAACGCCGCGGCGTGGCGGATCCCCTCGTGGGGGAAGGCCGAGCGCCAGGCACGTTTCTCCGCGCGATTCATCAGTCGCCAGCCTTCCGGCGGCGTCTGCTGCTTGACGTCGAGGATCACGTCGTCGTGGCCATGAGCCTCGTCGGCCTCGATCAGCACGTAGAAGCGCTCCAGTCCCAGCGAGCCGGTGCCTGCATCCAGCCGGCGCGCCAGGTCCTTGACGCGAAAATGCCCGGTGGGGCTCTTGGCGGCACCGCCGGCGAGGGTCTGCGGGTATTCCGTTTCCACCGCCTTGCGCAGCTGACTGGCGCGGTCGGCCGGCAGGTTGGCCAGCTTGTTGGGCCGTTCGGCGAAGCGTCGGCCGTCGGCGTCGCGGCGGGTCCACTTGGCGAGCATGCGCGAGCGGCTCTGCTTGGCGCTGACCTCGCCGAGAAACCCCTTGAGCACGCCCTTGGCGGTGTCCAGGTCGACCGCGCCGGGGATCTCGCCCTCGACATGGCGGGCCAGCTCGGCCTGGTAGTGCTCGAGCAGGGTGGCCACGGCCTTGCGCGTGGCCTTGGCCGAGAGGCCGACATTCTCGCGGGCGTCGAGCACCACGCTGATCGCCAGGCGCCAGACATCGTACTGGTAGTCGCCGATCAGCGCGTCGTCGAAGTCGTCCATGCCGTAGCGCACGCGGTCGTCGTGATGTCCGTAGGCGCCGAAGTTGTAGGCATGGGCGTCGCCCTGCAGCCAGGTCTGGGTTTCGGCGATGCCGCCGAACAGTGCGAAGCGCCAGTCGTGCCAGACATCGTCCCAGTAGAGGTGGTTGGTGCCGCGAAAGAAGCGATAGGGCGATTCGGCCAGCTTGGCGTACTTGGCCTCGCGGTCGGCCTCGGCGAGGTGGGCATTGGCCTGGGTGATGGCGTCCATCACCTGGCGGGGACGATTGTGCTGGGTCAGCGGTTGCGACATGCGGTGCCTTCTCTTGTGACGCGCCGGCGGTGCCGAACGGGATTCACGAATCGATCAGACTAGCATGCCACTGTGTCACGACGATGACGGCGGCGCGACGGCCTCGGCGCGCGTCCAGGGCGGCCGTTCGGCGCGGATGCGGGCCTGCACCGGACAATCCTCGCGGTGGGCGCCGGGCAGGTAGCCGGTACTCATCAGAAACTCGTTGACGATCTCGGGCCCGGTGAAACGGAAGGTGCGCTTGAACAGCTTGACCCAGTCGGCCAGGGCCAGTGGGTGGTGGCTGTCCAGCCAGGCCTGGAAGCTGCCGTGCGTCGCCTGCAGCTCGCGGACCACCCCGGCATTGTGAATGGCGGCATCCACCTTCAGGCGATTGCGGATGATGCCGGCATCGGCGAGCAGTCGGGCGCGTTCGGCCTCGCCGTAGTCGGCGACCCGGGCGATGCGAAAGCCCTCGAAGGCGGCGTCGAAGGCCTGGCGCTTCTTGAGCACCGTCAGCCACGATAGTCCCGCCTGGTTGATCTCCAGCACCAGGCGCTCGAACAGCACGTCGTCGTCCGTGACCGGAAAACCGTACTCGTGGTCGTGGTAGGGGCCATGATGGGGATGGCCGGGGGCCAGGTCGCAGTAGTCGGCCATGTCGGGTTCCCGCGCCGAGGTGAATGAGGCGCCGTGTGTGACGACGCGGCGATCATCGGGCATCATGCCCCAGGACATGGCGTCGGGGAAAGTTGTCCGACGCCCCGCCAGAACCAGGGAGGAGTGAACATGGAATACCTGCACACCATGGTCCGGGTCAGTGACCTCGACGAGTCGCTGCATTTCTACTGCAACCTGCTGGGGCTCAAGGAGATCAGCCGCAAGGAGAGTGAAAAGGGGCGCTTCACGCTGGTCTTCCTGGCCACCCCGGAGGACGAACCGCGGGCTCGCGAGGAGCGCACCGCGATGATCGAGCTGACCTGGAACTGGGACCCCGAGGAATACACCGGCGGGCGTAACTTCGGCCACCTGGCCTATCGGGTCGATGACATCTACGCCCTGTGCGAGCACCTCCAGGCCAATGGCGTAACCATCAACCGCCCGCCGCGCGATGGCCACATGGCGTTCGTGCGCTCGCCGGACGGCATCTCCATCGAACTGCTGCAGAAGGGCGATGCGCTCGAGCCGCAGGAGCCTTGGGCGTCCATGGAGAATACCGGCAGCTGGTAAGCGAAGAGGGGAGAGTCAAGAAATAAGAGCTAAGAGGCTATTGGCTCAAGCTCAGGGAGGAGCCCATGCAACTGGATGAGACCCTGCACGCCGCGTTCCGCCGCGAGGCGGAGCACCTGGATGGCGTCGATCTCGCGGCCTACGAGAAGTACGATCGCGACCCGTGCGAGCCGATCATCGGCCTGGGTCCGCGCGAGGCGCCGATCGGTTTCTTCGGCCGCGATCCGGGCGAACAGGAAGTGCGCTGGGGCGAGCCGTTCATCGGCGCCGGCGGCCAGAAGGTTCGTGAGGGGCTGTATCGGGCGATTCACGGCACGGCGATGCCCGATTTCGCGGCCTCCCGCGAGATCGGCCGGTCGGCGTTCTGGGCCAACACCGTGCCCTACAAGCCGACCGGCAACAAGGCCTGGTCGATGGCCGTCAAGCGCCGCTTCCAGCCGTTGATGGCGGCGGTTCTGATCGACGGCTGGCAGGGGCGGGAGCTGATCACCCTGGGCCGCGAGGCGTTTCTGTGGTTCGGTATCGGCCAGTCGCGCGAGACGCACCAGGCCCTGGAGGCGTTCTGGAAACGCGATGACCGTTTCGAGACTCACCACGACACCACGCTGACGCTGGAAAACGGCCACCAGGCGACCTTCCGGCTGCACCCGCTGCCGCACCCGTCACCGCTCAACCAGACCTGGTACAAGCGCTTTCCGGAGCTGCTGGCGGCGCGGCTCGAATCGCTCGATGCCGCGCGCCGGCTGGGGTGGGCCTGATCAGTCCGGGCGCACGGCCATCCGCCCGCTGCCCAGGAAGATCAAGGTCAGGGCGCCGATCAGGAACATGCCCTGCAGTTCCAGCGCCCAGCCGCCCCGGTCGGTAAGAGCGAGCAGTTGCCCGGTATGTACCAGGGCGATGGCGACGAGCATGTTGCCGGCCATTAGCGCCCCGGCGATGCGCGTCTGCCAGCCGAGGATCGCCATGACCGGCCCCACCACCTCGCCGAGCAGCACGCCATAGGCCAGGAAGGTGGGCAGGCCGTGATCGGCGACGAGCCCCCCGATCCAACTGAGCGTCCCCGGGTTGAGCAGCTTGGCGATTCCGTGCAGGAGTATCAGGCCGCCGACGCCGAGCCTCAGCAGCAGCTTGCCGAGCGCGTCGTTGTGGAGGGCAGAGAGCATCGTATTCCTCGTCGTGGGTGGTGGGCGTAACGCAGGCCCTACTATTCCACGATTGAGGCGCCGGGCCCAGCCGGGGCGATTCCACGCTGACGGCCCGTGTCCTCGGGTAGAACCCCTGGCCATGAATCGCTCGGCCTTGCCGATTCGTCTAGCCGTGACGGTTGGCGATTCGCGCTTTCCGCTCGGCCGCCATTCCGGCCACCTCGACGACATCGAGGCTCAGTGCCAGGTCCTGACTTGCCAGGCCATCTACCGGGAACCACCGGGCGTCCAGTGCGTCATCGCCGGCCACGGGGTCGCCGGATAGCCAGCGACACAACACGGCGATGAGCACGAAGTGCTGTCGAACATTTCCGGATTCGTCGTGATCGAAGACATCGACCGCGGTGAAGGTTTCCAGGGCATCGGCGCGCACGCCGGTCTCTTCGTGGAGTTCGCGTAGAGCCGCGTGTTCCACGCTTTCGCCGAACTCGATCTTGCCGCCGGGAAAGCCCCAGTGGCCGGCATCCGGTGGGTTCTTGCGGCGGACCAGCAGGACATGACCTTCCCGAATGACCGCCGCGATCGTCGCGGGAATGGGGTGGTGAAAAGCCGCTTTCGCCGGCGAGTCGGTGCTGTGTATCACGGGAATTTCCGGTTCGATGATGCGCGATGAATACTCGAAGATCGCCTGTCATGGCCGGCGCCTCAGCCAATGGATGGCTCGCCTTCAAGAAGGCGAGCCGTGGCGTTCGCGTAGCCGTGCCTCGACGATATCGACGAAGGCCCGTGTACGGGGTGACAGGCTTCCCCGACTCGGGTGTATCGCCACGATCTCCAGCGGCGCCGGGGAGAGATCGAGTGGCAGCTCGACGAGATCGCCCGATGCGATGCTCTCCCGGCAGAACTCATGGGGGATGATCGCATAACCGATACCTGCACGCGCGCCGGCGATCAGCATCTGACTGCTGTCGACACGATAGCGGGTCGGCACCTCCAGGGCGATCAACCGACCCTGCCCGTCGACGAAATGCCAAGGGTTGGCCTGCAGTGCGGTCAGCGTCGAGATGCAGGGCAGGTGACCCAATTCCGCGACGCCAGTGGGCCTGCCGTGGCGGGCAATCACCGATGGCGCGGCGACCACACTGCTTCGCATGTTGACCAGTGGGCGAACCACCATGCTGCTGTCGGCCAGCTTGCCCCGGTGATAGCAGATCGACACGTCCACGTCCCTGCGCACCGGATCGAGCGGCGCCATGCTGGTGATGCAGTCGATGGCGATACTCGGGTTGTCGGCGGCGAACTCGGCGATGCTTTCATTGAGCCATTGCACCGCGAACTCGGACGGAATGGCGACCGTGATCCGGCCACTCAGGGTACCGTGACACCCCTTGATGTCATGTTCGACTTCCTCCAGCTCGCCGATAAGATCCTTGGCCCGCTGGTACAGGCGTTGGCCTTCGTCGGTGAGCCGCAGGTGTCGCGTGTTTCTCAGCACCAGTTGATGGGCTAACTGCGTCTCCAACTGCCCCAGGTGTCTCGCCGCCGTCGACTTGGGAATGCCCAGCGCCTTCGCGGCGGCCAGTATGGAGCCCTGTCTGGCGATGGCGACGAAGACTTTGAGGTAATCGAGATTCATGGGCTCAAATCCGGGAAAGTGTTTCCAGTTCCGCCGCGTTGTCAGGGCCGGGGCACGACAGTAGTGTCTTCGGCAAGTCGGCGGCCGGCCTCTTGTACAGCACCCTTGATCGTTTCCTTTGAAAGAGGCTCGACACTATGAGCGACGTTGTCAGCAACCTCGTCGATCCGGATCCCATTGAAACACGCGAATGGCTGGATGCCCTGTCCTCATTAACGCGATGCGAGGGCGAAGAGCGGACGCGTTTCATGATTCATCGCCTGCTCGAGGCGGCCGGTGACAGCGGCGTGTCGTTCGAGGGCGGCTTCGCGACGCATCACCGTAATACCCTATCTCCCGATCAGGAGCCAGGCTATCCCGGCGACCTGACGCTGGAGCGCAAGATCCGCGCGGCGGTACGCTGGAACAGCGTGGCCATGGTGGTGCGCGCCAACGCCAAGGACAAGAGCCTCGGCGGGCACCTGGCCAGCTACATGTCGAGCTGCACGCTCTACGAGGTCGGTTTCAATCACTTCTTTCGGGCCGCGTCCGAGGACTTCGCCGGTGACCTGATCTATTTCCAGGGCCACATCACGCCGGGCATCTATGCTCGCTCCTTTCTCGAGGGGCGGCTGACCGAACGGCAACTGGACCGTTTCCGGCAGGAAGTCGGTGGCGGCGGCCTGTCGTCCTACCCGCACCCCTATCTGATGCCGGATTACTGGCAGTTCTCGACGGTATCGATGGGGCTGGGGCCGATTCAGGCGATCTATCAGGCGCGCCTGATGAAATACCTGGATAACCGCGGGCTACAGCCGCTCCAGCAGCGCAAGGTCTGGGCCTTTCTCGGTGATGGGGAGTGCGATGAACCCGAGACGCTGGGCGCGCTCAATGTGGCGAGTCGGGAACGGCTGGACAACCTGATCTTCGTGATCAACTGCAATCTGCAGCGTCTCGATGGGCCGGTACGCGGCAACGGCAGCGTGATGCGCGAACTGGAACGAACCTTTCGCGGTGCCGGTTGGAACGTGTTCAAGGTGGTCTGGGGCAGTGCCTGGGATCGCTTGCTCCGTGACGACCGCAGCGGCCTGCTGCAGCGGCGCATGGACGAGGCCGTCGATGGCGAGTACCAGAATTTCAAGGCGCAGGGCGGGGCCTACACGCGCGAGCATTTCTTCGGCAAGTACGATGCCCTGGCGGAGCAGGTCGATTCCCTGTCGGACGAGGATATCCAGGGACTGATTCGTGGCGGACACGATCCGGTCAAGGTCCATGCCGCCTACCGGGCCGCAATGGCCTCCGACAACGGCCGGCCCACCGTGGTCCTGGCGCATACCGTGAAGGGCTATGGTATGGGCAGCGAGCACGGCGAGGCAGACATGGAAGCCCACAACATAAAGACCATGACGCCGGAAGGCTTGAAGCAGCTTCGCGATCGCTTCGAGGTGCCGATTAGCGATGAGCAGCTTCAGGACGGCGGCATGCCGTACTACCGGCCGGCGCCGGACTCGCCCGAAATGCGCTATCTCCATGCTTGTCGCGAACGGCTGCATGGCTTCCAGCCCGCTCGACGTACCCACCACGAGACGCTGGTGATTCCCGAGCTCGACGACAAGCCGTTTGCCGCCCAGTTGAAGGGCACGGGCGAGCGCGACGTCTCGACCACAATGGCCTTCGTGCGTGTGCTCAGCGGCTTGACCAAGCACAAGCCGCTGCGCGACAGAATCGTGCCGATCGTGCCTGACGAGGCGCGCACGTTCGGCATGGAAGGCATGTTCCGTCAGCTGGGCATCTATGCCCCGGAAGGCCAGAAATATGAGCCGGCCGATGCCGGGCAGATCATGTTCTATCGCGAGGACCGGGCCGGGCAGATTCTCGAGGAGGGCATTACGGAGTCCGGCGCCATGTCGTCGTGGATCGCCGCAGCGACCTCGCATGCCAATCACGGCACGCTGCTGATTCCCTTCTATGTCTTCTACGCCATGTTCGGCTTCCAGCGCATCGGCGATCTCGCCTGGGCCGCCGGCGACATGATGTGCCGGGGTTTCATGGTCGGCGGCACGGCCGGGCGGACCACCATCAACGGGGAAGGCTTGCAGCATCAGGATGGGCACAGTCATCTGTTCGCGTCGGCGATCCCCAATTGCCGCACCTACGACCCGACCTACGCTTACGAGATAGCCGTCATCGTGCGCCACGGCCTGCGGGAGATGTACGAGCGTGGCAAGGATGTCTTCTTCTATCTGACGGTCATGAACGAGAACTACCCGCACCCCGCCATGCCCGACGGCTGCGAGGAAGGCATCGTGCGTGGCATGTACCTGCTCGATGCCGATGAGGCCGATGACGGTCGCCCTGCCGTTCAACTGATGGGTAGTGGCACCATCCTTCGCGAAGTCGAGGCGGCCGCCGCGATACTGCGCGAGGCGCACGGCGTGGCTGCAGACGTCTGGAGCGTGACCAGCTTCAACGAGCTACGCCGCGACGCCCTCGACTACGACCGTCGACGCTTTCTCGCTCCGTTCGAAGACCATGAGCCCCCCTGGGTGACGCGGCAACTGGCCGATCGCGGTGGGCCCGTCGTCGCGGCGTCCGATTCCATTCGCTTGTATGCCGACCAGATCCGGGCCTGGGTGCCGACGGACTTCCATGTGCTGGGTACCGATGGCTTCGGTCGCTCCGACACCCGCGAAGCGTTGCGACGGTTCTTTGAGGTGGATCGCCATTACGTGGTGGTCATGACGCTCTGGGCCCTGGCCGAACGTGGCGAGATAGCGCCGAGCTTGGTTGCCGAGGCCATGACGCGTTACGGCATCGATCCCGGTATGCCCAGTCCGCTCGTCAGTTGAGCGCGATGGCAAGGCCCGTGCCAGGTGGGCGGGAACAGGACGAGAGGACGAGGAAAGACCGTGGTTGAGAAAAGCTTATACGTACCCGACATCGGTGGCAGCGAGAACGTCGAGATCATCGAGGTGGCCGTCGCCGAGGGCGATGAGGTCAATGCCGAGGATGCGCTGATCACCCTGGAGTCCGACAAGTCCTCGATGGACGTGCCCAGCCCCCACACCGGCAAGCTGGTATCGCTGGCGGTCAAGGAAGGCGACAGCGTCTCCGAGGGTGACCTGATCGGCACCATGGAGATCGAGGGCGGCGACGATGCCGAGCCCGAAGCGGCGGCCGACGAGGAGGCAAACGACGAGCGTGCCGAGGCCGATGAGGCACGTGGCGACAAGGCTGGCAAACCCGAACCGTCTTCGGACGATGGCTCGTCGAGCCCCGAGGCGCAGATGGCCAGCGAGAAACCCCGCGACGGCAAGCTGGTCCACGCCGGCCCGGCGGTGCGCATGCTGGCCCGCGAGCTGGGCGTCGACCTGGTGCAGGTCAAGCCCAGCGGTCCCAAGGACCGCGTGCTCAAGGAGGACGTGCACGCCTACGTCAAGCAGGTGATGAGCCAGAAGCCGGCCGGCGGAGCGAGCGCGGGCGCCGCCCCCGCGGCGGGTGGCTCGGGCATCCCGCCGATCCCCGATCAGGATTTCAGCCAGTTCGGCGAGGTCGAAGAGAAGCCGATGGGCCGCCTGATGAAGATGGGCGCCACCAACCTGCATCGCAGCTGGGTCAACCTGCCGCACGTCACCCAGTTCGACGAGGCCGACATCACCGAGCTGGAGGCCTTCCGCAAGTCGATGAAGGCCGAGGCCGAGGCCCAGGGCGCCAAGCTCACGCCGCTGCCGTTCCTGATCAAGGCCTGTGCGCTGGCACTGCGCCAGTACCCGCAGTTCAACGTCAGCCTGAAGAGCGACGGCGAGACGGTGGTGCACAAGAAGTACGTGCACATCGGCATCGCCGTGGACACGCCGGACGGCCTGATGGTGCCGGTGATCCGCAATGCCGATCAGAAGTCGCTGATCGAGCTTGCCAAGGAGTCCGTGGAACTGGCCAAGAAGGCGCAGTCGAAGAAGCTCAAGCGCGAGGAGATGACCGGCGGCTGCTTCACTATCTCCAGTCTGGGCTCGATCGGCGGTACGGCGTTCACGCCGATCGTCAACGCGCCGGAAGTGGCGATCCTCGGGGTCTCCAAGTCGCAGACGAAGCCGGTATGGGACGGCCAGGCCTTCCAGCCGCGGCTGATGATGCCGCTGTCGCTGTCCTACGACCACCGTGCGGTCAATGGCGCCGATGCGGCACGCTTCACCGCGTATCTGGGTCAGGTGCTCACCGA
>NZ_JAGXFF010000001.1:388398-426268 GCF_020147985.1 Modicisalibacter sp. MOD 31.J
GACGGCCAGGCCTTCCAGCCGCGGCTGATGATGCCGCTGTCGCTGTCCTACGACCACCGTGCGGTCAATGGCGCCGATGCGGCACGCTTCACCGCGTATCTGGGTCAGGTGCTCACCGATATTCGCCGCTGGCTGCTTTGATGGGCGGCGAGAATCTCCTGCGTCCGGGGTAGCCGGCATGTTCGTGATGCCGGAGGACCACATCCCGGGGGCGTCTTGAACCCGTGTGATATTGAGTCAATTCCGGCCGGGATGTGGAACGTTCGAGGCGCAATCATCGGCATGCGTCAGAGCAGCAGGCACGGTAGCGGAAACGGCGAGGCCGGAGGCTGCGGATGAGCGGCCTCCCGAGAGATCACAGCGAGTGAGCGGTATTGAAGATCGGGGGAAAGCCGTGCCAGCGGTATGACGTTCGCTTCAGGAAAAGCACTCCCCATAGATCGCCACCACCCAGTCGACGAATACTCGCACTCTCGGCGAGAGCTGGCGCCGCTGCGGGTAGACCGCCCACAGCGGCAGGCGCTGATAGAGCGCCTGTTTTTGAGTCGAATTGCGGGGATTGCTGAAGGTAATCTGGATGATCACCAAGTCCTGACTTCGCATGAAGCCGAGATAGTGGGAGCTACAGTCGAAATCGGCTTCATCCTACTGTAGCTCAACGACGAAGAGAGGAACGCTTTCTGAGTTGAAGGGATATGCCCGTCTGGCTTGCATAAGTATTAACTTTGTAAGATGCACATTGGCAATTTTTCGCTGCAGGCCGAAAAAGTAGCTGTATGGTGTTTTGTAACCCATGCCGTGTTTCGATGGCTCATGAGACTAGTTTTTAGCGTTCAGGGCGAGTCCAGCGTCACCAGATCGTTACAGATGATGCGTGACTGGGCACCCGGTGCAACGTCATGGGATAGTCGATCGAGTCGGCGCCAGTATCGAGCGGCGCCTTCGATACGCGAAAAGTTATCCATCAGCCATGCGCGCGACTCGGAGTCTTGCGACAGGGCGTTGTATGGCGAGGTGGAGACGAAGGCAGCGGGGCTGTCCGGAACGTCTGCCGATCTGCTCAGCAACTGGGACGCAAACTCGACGTTTAGGGCCTGCCGATAGCGAGTCGAGTTCTCATTGCCGTCTAGACGTTGAACGTCCGCATTCACCGAGACAGCATCGAGCAGGTAGCGCTGGGCGGCGGTGGGAGATTCGGCCGCAAGAACGTCAGCCAGTTGAGAGGCGACGCACTGCTCGATCTCATGAACAGGCGGCCCCAGGATTTCGGCGAAATAGGAGGCGCTCGATGCCTGCTCGAGACTCATTGGCTGCCATATCGTGGTTACTCCGCCCTCGGGAGTTATCATCCAGGTGTCGCCTCGGTGCCGGATGTCGAGTTTTTCAATGGCGAGCCGCTGGAAAAGTTCGCGGAAAATGGGAGTTCGTCTGGAGCTGGAAGTGGTAATAGGTTCACCGCGAGTGTCAGATGGCAGCGTATGCTGTGAGTCAGAATCATCGATATTGATTTTCAGCGTCAGTGCATCTGATACGTTGGGCAAGCAGCCTTCAGTGCCTGGCTCACAAGTCGGCGATTGCCCGAGTGGGCGTCGAATGAGATGCAGAACTGCCACTGCTTGGTCTCCGTCCTGCTTGAACTGCCCATGCACGAGACGCTGGATTTCAAGGCCTTTGCCGACGCTATCGAGTGGCGGTGCAACCATGACCATCGCCTCGGGCAGGCGTTGCGTTGCCGGTGTTGCCCAGCTTATCTGCGTAGCCGATAAGCTCATGAGTGCTATCCATATTTCTCGTTTCATCAGCGGTTCCTCCGCACTCTATCACTGTGGCTGAACATGGAGTGTCCTATACCTTGTGGAATTCAATGGGGCAATAGGTATCATAACTTCAGGTCGACTCAGTACCTGCATATTGCGCCGGTCGCTCGATGGTTTTTTATCATCCGAGATCTGCAGTAGATCCGTTGCTGATCATGATCAAAAGCCATTCTTGGATGGAGGGCAAAAGTGAATTTTTCTATGGTCTACCCGATCGAGGGCGAGCTTCGTTACACCTTTGTGGGCTATAGCCATACCGGCCAGAGTTTGAACATGACACCGTATCCTCGATTCGACGGGCATGGGAAGCTCATCGACCTCGATTGGGCATGCTGGAGTGAGGGTCTGAAAAATATGTTACCGGATGGCTGTCAAAGAACGGCACCGTAGCGTTGGCACATAGGCCGAGCTGCATGAACGCTCCCGCCGAGTCGTGACGTTGATCGTAGCGTGGGAGGCTTTCCACCATGACCTGGATCGGCCCGGTCGCCGTTGATGAGCCGATGTCGGCCTCGGCGGCGCTGCCGGCGGTGAAGTGAAACTGACGGTATTCGGTGCTTACCTTTGCGCCGCTAACCTGGCCGGTATGTGACCCGCTCAGGCGGGAAAGCGCGCCGTGTAGAGCTCGCTCACCCAGTCGACGAACACCCGCACCCGAGCGGCGAGCTGGCGCCGCTGCGGGTAGACGGCCCACAGCGGCAGGCTCGGCTTCTGCCACTCGCCCAGCACCTCTTCGAGCACGCCCTGGGCCAGTTGCTCCTCGATGTGAAAGCGCGGCAACTGGATCAGCCCGCAACCCTGGCGGGCGGCTTCCACGTAGCTGCCGGCGTCGTTGACCGTGAGCCAGCCGCCGGCGGCGAATCCCTGTACCCGCCTGTCGATGAGCAGATCGAGGGTGTCGTCCGCAGCGTTGCTGCCGGAGAAGAAACGCACTACCTGATGCTGCGTCAGCTCGTCCGGATGACGGGGCCGGCCGGCCCGGTTCAGATACGCCGGGCTGGCGCAGATCGTCTGGGGCAGTTCGGCGAGCCGGCGGCCGACCAGGCTGGAGTCCGCCGGTTCTCCGGCGCGCAGGGCGCAGTCGATGCCTTCGCCGACCAGATCGACCCGGCGGTCGCCGCTGGTCAGCACCACGTCGAGCTTTGGATAGCGGTGGCGGAATGCCTGGATGCGTGGCAGCACGATATGCCGGGCATGCACGCCGTGCATCTCGACGCGCAGGGTGCCGGTCGGGCTTGCGGCGACCGGGCCCAGCGCCGCCTCCGCCTCCTCGAGTTCGGCGAGCAGATGCACGCAGCGTTCGTAGAAGGCCGCGCCCTCCGGTGTGGGGTGTACCTGACGCGTGGTGCGCGCCAGCAGACGGGCGCCCAGGCGCGCTTCGAGCTGCTGGATGGCCAGGGTAGCGGTGGCCCGGGGGATGTCGAGGCCGTTGGCGGCGCGGGTAAAGCTGCCGGTCTCGACGATACGGGTGAACAGCGTCAGGGCGTCGAAGCGGTCCATGGCAATTGTTATGTCAGGCTGAATGGTGTTGCCAGTATAGCGGCAATTATTTTCCCTGGATGAATCTCGATACTGGTTCCACAGGCAACACACTTTCCCGAGGAGCCCGATCATGAGTCATGCCAATACGCCACACACCGATCAAAGGGTGGCCATCGTCACCGGCGGTTCCCGCGGCATCGGCTACGCCGTCTCACGCAAGCTGGCAACCGACGGCTTCGCCGTGGTGGTCAACTATGCCGGCAATACCCGGCGCGCCGAGGAGACCGTCGCCGAGATCGAGGCCGCGGGCGGCCGGGCGCTGGCGGTACAGGCCGATATCGCCGACCCGGCGGCGGTGGAACAGCTGTTCACGACCGCGCGGGAGGCGTTCGGCCGTCTCGACGTGGTGGTCAACAGCGCCGGGGTACTGGAGATGGGCCACGTGGCCAGCGACAACCTGGCGATTCTCGACCGCACCCTGGCGACCAACCTGCGCGGCAGTTGGCTGGTGATGGCCAGGGCCGCCGAGAGCCTCAGCGAAGGCGGGCGCATCATTGCCTTCTCCTCGTCGGTACTCGGCAAGTCGTTCCCTGGTTATGGCGCCTATATCGCCAGCAAGGCCGGCGTCGAGGGGCTGGTGCGGGTGCTCGCCAACGAACTGCGCGGGCGCGGGATCAGCGTCAACGCCGTGGCCCCGGGGCCGGTCGCCACCGAGATGTTCTTCGCCGGCAAGAGTGACGAGCAGGTCGCCAACATCGCCGCCCTGTCGCCGTTCGAGCGCCTGGGCCAGCCGGCGGAGATCGCCGATGTCGTGGCCTTTCTCGCCGGGCCCCAGGGGCGCTGGGTCAACGGCCAGATTCTGCGCGTCAACGGCGGCATGGTGTGAGCGCCCTTCAGGTTCGATCTGGGGCCGCTTGGCGCTGTCGGCGCATTCTCAGCATCAGTCGTGCGCCGATTAACGCGGCGACGAGACCCGACGCAGCGCCCACGCCAAGCGCCCAGCGCGGGCCGGCATGATCGGCGATGAAGCCGACGATGGGGGCGCCGATCGGCGTGCCGCCCATGGTCACCGCGATGCGCAGGGCCATGATGCGCCCGCGCATCGTGGGGGCCGTGGCGAGCTGCATGAGCGCGGTGGCAGCGGTCATGAAGGTCAATGCGGAGAGACCGATGACCGTCAGCGCCGCGGCGAACAGGTATTCGTTGGGGGCGAACGCCGCCGCGGCGCAAAAAATGCCGAAGCTCAGGGTGGCGAAGCACAGCAGGCGTACGCGCGGGCGTTCGCGGCGGGCGGCCAGCAGCGCGCCGACCACCGAGCCGACCGCCAGGCAGGAGGTCAAGATTCCATACTGCCCCGCGTCGCCGTGAAAGACGCTGACCGACATGGTCGAGATATAGATCGGGAAGTTGAAGCCGAAGGTGCCGATCAGGAACAGCATCAGCAGCATTGCCATCAGGTCCCGGCGCCGCCAGACGTAGCGGAAGCCTTCGGTCAGGTCGCCGGCCTGGCGCGGCGGTCGCTCGGTGCGGTGCAGTTCGTCGACGCGCAGCAGGCACAGCGAGCCGAGTACCACGGCAAAGGAGACAGCGTTGATCAGGAACACCCAGCCGGTGCCGACCGCGGCGATCAGCAAGCCGGCCACGGCCGGGCCGACCATGCGCGCGGCGTTGAACGAGGTCGAGTTGAGGGCCACCGCGTTGGAGAGATACTGCTCGCCCACCAGGTCGTTGACGAAGGTCTGGCGCGCCGGGGCATCGAAGGCGCTGACGCAGCCCAGCCCCAGGGCGAAGGCGTAGACCTGCCACAGCGTGACCACGCCGGTGACGGTGACCAGACCGAGCCCCAGTGCGAGCAGGCCCAGCAGGGCTTGCGTCAGCAGGATCAGGCGGCGTCGGTCGAAATGGTCGGCGGCATAGCCGGTCAGCGGCAACAGCAGCAGTTGCGGCCCGAACTGCAGGGCCATGGTGATGCCCACGGCGCTGGCGTTGTGCTGGGTCAAGACGGTGAGCACCAACCAGTCCTGGGCCACCCGCTGCATCCAGGTGCCGGTGTTGGAGATCAGTGCGCCGGCGGCCCACAGGCGATAGTTGTAGATCCGCAACGAGCGGAAGAGTCGGGTGTCGCTCATGGCTGGCGGATGGCGATAACGTGACGACGGGACGGCATGGGGATGGCGTGGACTCCTTGTCTGGGACGGGGCGCGTCGCTGTGCCCGTGTGGCGGCCGGCATCGGTCCGATCGACGCCAGCGTCGTGAAGCGTCAAGGGGTCTAGATTATCAGAATCGCGACGGTGATTCGGGGCGAAGTGGGCGGTGATGGACGCCATGGCCTCGCTGTCGGGCGATAGACCGTCTTTTTCTTGCTGCCTTGTCGGCGTTTCCTTGTTGGCGATTTTTTCGATTGAGTTGCCGTTCATGCTGTTTTGTCAATGGGAAACGTCCTGGAATCCTGTAAGATATTTCCGATGCTTAATGGGGTTTGATAACCCGGGTTAATCCGGGAAAAAGAACCATAAAATTCCTGTTTGCTTTCAGGGTGGTCTGTGGCAGGATGCCGCGCTCGTTTTGACCAATCAAAAAAGTACGCAAGGGAATCATGAAGAAAAAGTTCATTATTGGTGCCGTGCTTGGCGCCGTGATGCTGTCTGGCTGCGCAACGATTGTCGGTGACCGTGACGAGACCATTACGCTGAAAAGTCAGCCTGCCGATGCCGATATCGTCATTACCGACGAACGGGGCGAGACGATTTTTTCCGGCACCACGCCAACCACGACGCAGCTCAAGAAGTCGGACGGCTCTTATTTCGGTGGCAAGACCTATACCGTCGAGATTTCCAAGGCGGGTTACGAAGCGCGGACCTTGACGATCGATTCGACGGCCAACGGTTGGTATATCGGCGGTAATCTCTTGTTCGGCGGATTGATCGGCTGGCTGGTCGTGGATCCCATGACGGGGGCGATGTACAACCTGTCTCCCAATGAGATCAATGCCGAGTTGCACCAGGAGCTGGCGACGTCCACCGCCGATGAAGGGGCGTTGAATATCGTCCTTCTGGAAGACGTGCCGAGCCGTCTGCGTGACGAACTCGTGCTGATCGGACAGGCCTGATCGTCCGAGGCGTCGCATGAGCCCCGCTTCGGCGGGGCTTTTCTGTGGGCCGTGCTCCCATGGAGTGGGTGACGATCCGCGCTGTCGGCGAGGTCTTCAGGCCGGTCGAAACGGCGGCGGCGTGAGTGTCTTCCGGGAGCGGATTCGCCATAATCGGGATTCTTCCTACCGGCATTCGGAGTCCCGCACATGGAGCAGGCGTTCTGGCACGACCGTTGGCACAAGGGCCAGTTGGGCTTTCATCTGCCCTTCGTTCACCCGATTCTCACGCGATATCTCCCTGCCTATGACCTGCCCGAAGTCGCGGGCGTCTTCGTGCCGTTGTGCGGCAAGACGCTGGATATCGGCTGGCTGCTGGCGCAGGGCCACCGGGTGATCGGTGCCGAGCTGAGCGAACGGGCGGTGAGTGAGCTGTTCGTCGAGCTGGGCGTCGAGCCGCATATCGAGGCCTGGAAGGGGGGACGGTGTTTTCGACACGGCGACCTGACGGTCTTCCAGGGTGATATCTTCGCGCTGGAACCCGGCGAGGTGGGGGCGGTGGATCTGGTCTACGATCGGGCGGCACTGGTGGCGATGCCGGCCCCCATGCGCAAGAGCTATGTCGCCCAGGTGTCGTCGCTTTCGGATGACGCGCCGCAGCTGTTGATCAGCTTCGAATACGACCCCCGCGAGATGGACGGCCCGCCGTTCCCGGTGCTGCCGGACGAGCTGGAGCGGCTCTATACCGGCCCCCATGCCCTGGCAGAACTGTCGCGCAAGGACGTGATCGCCCATCAGCCGGCATTTCGCGAGGCCGGGGTGACCCGCTTCGTGGAAGTGGCCTGGCAGTTGCTACCCTCAGGCGGACGTGGCGTTTGAGCGTCGCCGGCACTGCGAGGTCTTGTGGCTCGACAGGCCTGTCACCACAGTCGGCCCCATGGCACGCCCGGGTGCGTCGACACGCTCGACAGCACTCGAACGAGGCTATGGGTAGAATGAGTGCCCCGAGTCCCTTCGAGAGTCCCTCATGGAAATTCCCCTCTTTCAGGTCGATGCCTTCGCTTCCCGCCCCTTCGAGGGCAACCCCGCCGCCGTCTGCCCGCTGAGCGAGTGGCTGGATGACGCCACGCTGCAGGCCATCGCGGCCGAGAACAACCTGTCCGAGACCGCGTTCTTCGTGCGGGAAGCGACGGGATACCGGCTGCGCTGGTTCACGCCGACGGTGGAGGTCGACCTGTGCGGTCATGCCACGCTGGCGGCGGCATGGGTGATCTTCAACGAGTTGGGCGATACCGCCGATACCCTGGCGTTCATGACGCGCAGCGGCGAATTGCGCGTGCATCGCCACGAGGCGGGATTGGCGATGGATTTTCCGGCCAGGCATCCCCGCACGATGGTGCCGTCCGAGGCCGTGTTGAGCGCCCTGGGGCTGGAGCGTGGCGAGGTGATGATGGCCGACGATCTGCTCGTCGTGGTCGAGGACGAATCCATCGTCGATGACGTGATCCCGGACATGACCCGTCTGATGGCGCTACCCGGGCGTGGTGTGGCGGTTACCGCGCCGGGGCACGACTTCGACATCGTCACGCGCTGGTTCGGCCCCAAGGTGGGGGTCGAGGAGGATCCGGTGACCGGTTCGGCGCATACCTCGCTGGTGCCGTACTGGGCCGCGCGGCTGGGCAGGACGCAGCTGACCGCGCGGCAGGGCGGGCGTCGTCGCGGGAAATTGAGCTGCGAGATGGCGGGCGAGCGGGTGATTCTCATCGGCCGGGTGGCGCCCTATCTGCGGGGCACGATCCGGATCGCGACCGGCCCTTGAGTGTCGTCCGCCCCCACGGCCGGGATGAGACAGGTGGCCGGCCAGGCGTCGTCGCCTGACCGGCCCGCGCTCAGAAGGCTTCCGCGAGTGCCTCGCGGCGGGGGCGTTCGGCGCGTGCCTGGGGGAGCGCGGCGGGCATCGGCCGCCCGTCGTCGCCGACGGTGAAATGCTCGACCCTGACCACCATGTCGCTGGCCTGCTCGTTCAGCGAGCGGCTGGCGGCGGCGACCTGCTCGACCAGGGCGGCGTTCTGCTGGGTGACCTCGTCGAGCTGTGCCACGGCCTGATTGATCTGCTCGATACCACCGGACTGCTCGGTGGCGGCATGCGAGATATCCGTGACCAGTGACGATACCTTCTCGATGCGCGCGACGATCTCGGCGAGGGTGTCGTGAGTCGTCGAGACCAGGTCGTTGCCGCTGTCGATGGTGGCGACGTTATGGGCGATGTGGTCGCGGATCCGCTTGGCCTCGTCGGCACTGCGACTGGCCAGTTGGCGCACCTCGTCGGCGACCACCGCGAACCCCTTGCCGTGCTCGCCGGCGCGGGCGGCTTCGACCGAGGCGTTCAGGGCCAGCAGGTTGGTCTGGAAGGCGATGCCGTCGATGGCGCCGACGATGGTGGCGACGGTCTGGTTGGCGGTATGGATGGCCTGCATGGCGTCGCGTGCCTGATCCGCGACGGTCTGGGCCTGGACGGCCTGTTCGGCGACCTGCGTGGCCAGGGTGCGCGCCTCGGCGGCATGCTGGGCGGTGTTGTGCACGGTCGAGGTCATCTGTTCCATGCTCGAGGCGGTCTCCACCAGCGACGCCGACTGCTCTTCGGTGCGCTGGGCCAGGTCCTGGTTGCCCTGGGCGATCTCGCCGCTGGCCAGATCGATGGATCGGGCGTTGCTGCGAATACCGGCGACCAGGGTTTCCGTTTCCTCGGTGGCGCGATTGAAGGCCTGATAGAGGTTGGCCAGTTCGTCGCTACCGGCGGCATCGAGACGCTGGGTCAGATCGCCGCCGCGGGCGTTGATGGCCTGCAGGTTACGCGTCAGCGGCCCGAGGATGCTGCGTACGACGAGCAGCGCCAGCGTCAGGGTGAGCAGCAGAACGCCCAGGGCCACGGCGATGTAAACCCAAAGGTCGCTGCGTGCCGTGGTCCGCAACTGATCGGCCTGCGCGAGAATACCCGACGAAGCCGCGTCCTCGACCTGCTTCAGGCGTTCCAGCTTGACGGTCTGCCAGTCGAACCACTGCTGCGGATCGACGCCGAAGTTGCCCTGGTCGGCGCGCTCGATGGCGAGCTGGCGCAGCTTGTCGAGGCGATCGATCTCGGGGCCGGAAAGCGCCTGACGGTAGCGTTCGACGAGTGTCGGGCGGGCCAGCACCTGGAAACTGTCCAGGGCCGCGGCTTCGGTGCCCAACAGGCGCAGAAAGCGGTCGTAGGTGGCGTCCGTCATCCGGTCGGCGGCGAAGGTATTGGCCAGCAGGGCGCGTTCGATTCCTGCCAGGTCCTTGGCTTTCAGCAGTTCATAGTAGGCGGTCAGGCGCCTGGCGATGTCGGCATTGGCGGTCTGGTGGGCGAGCTGACCGGCCAGCCTCACCAGGGCATCGTCGATCCCGGTGTAGTAGGTCAGGGCCTGCGCCAGCGGGACCTGCAGGGTGTCCACGCGTTGGCGCATGGCGGAGAGTTCGCCGAGATCCTTCTCCGCCTTGGTGATGCTTTCTACGGCTTTCTGGCTGAGTTGCCCACGGTCGATCGCGGCCAGGGTGTCGAGCAGGCGCTCGGCCCGCTGGTCGGAGGCGCTGCGCTGCGCTTGCAGCTTATCGCCGAAACTTTTTCCCTGGCTGCCGAGGAAACCGGCGGTCATCCCGCGTTCGCGCTGCAGCTCGTGAACCAGATTGCCCGCCTGCTGGGCCAACGAGGTGAAGGTGTAGAGTCGATCCATACCCGTCGCTACGCGTTGGCGCTCGATCGCTCCGCTGACGGCGAAATAGAGCATCGCCAGGATGGGTAGCGCGAGCACCAGCAGGAATTTGCACTTCATCGAGAGGTGCTGCATGACATGCCTCATGAGAGATGTTCCCTATTGATTCAGCTGATTCAGCGTTTGGAGATAGCGGTAGGGAGAGGCGTGTTTATTGTTGTGACGGGTGTTGTTTGTCTGTTGTGGGGGGTTATCGGCCGGCGTCGTTGAAGCTTAAATCGATTGAGGTGCGACGCGGACAGCGGAGACTCGCGGACGTCGTCGGTCGAGCCAGTCGGCATCGACGTCGTGCCGGCGATGATACCCTCACTCCCGCCTCAGGCTGTCGATGTCGTCCGCGTCACTGGCGAAATAGAGACTCTGCTGGCATTTGAGCACGCATGGCGTCATGGCCGTGCTGTGCCGGTGCATGGGCGATCGTTGCGTCGATAATATCGCCCCGGTCAACGTAGACGCCTCGCACCACGGTATTGCCCCGAAGGCTCCATTGCATGACGTTATTCGCAGTGATTATATTTTGCACTTCAGATTTTGCCGATCGTTTAACGTCGATCAGAGTGGGGATCATCATGAACAAACCGACAATACGCCATCTGTTGTCCGTGGGTTTGATGGGCATCGTCGGCGCCAGCCTGAATGTCTCGGCGGAGGTGGGGGAACGGGCATTGAAGGCGTGCCTCGCGCCGGACTTCGATCCGGCCGATGGGGCGCCCTTCGTATCGCTGGATTCCCCCACCTACCCGGTAATGGAGAAAAAGACGGATGGGCTCGAAGATCCCGGCGATGCCACCTCCATGGAGGCGCTCGGGGCGCAGATGGATGAAGCACGAATGATGGGGGTATTCGCTCTGCTGCCCATGAACAGTTTCTTCTTCTCGTTGGCCACCGCCCTGTGCAATCACGACCTGTATGCGCAAAACGGCTGTGAAGGCATGTCGATGGCGTTCGGCGGCAAGGCGACGCTGGAAGACGTGACGATGGACGATGGGCAACTGAGCTACGTCATTCGGAGCCAGAAGGACGATAGCGTATACCGGATGACCATCGGAGACAGCGATTACAACACGGTCACGATGTCGGTGACCAAGGGCGGCGAGACCACCGACCAACAACTGACACGGGATGCCGACGGCACGGAGCATTACCGGGCCGAAAGCAGCAATGGCGATACCATTCAATTCCTCGAGCGTCCGGACTGCTCCGGCACCTATACCCAGCGCGATACGCTTGACGGCCGCCTGGACCGGACGATCCACTTCGCGTGGACCTCCGCCAAGAGCGATGCGATGAAGGTCCAGTGGACGGAGTGTCGATACGATAACGGCAAGAAAACCTGCAGTAGCGGCGAATTCTGAGAACGGAAAAGCCGCGGCCTCGTACTCCGTGTCGAGGCCGCGCCTGCCGGGGCTCGATTCAGGTGCTGGGGTCGACCAGGATCTTCACCTGCGCCTTGTCGGCGAGTAGCGCCTCGAAGCCCTGGCTGACCACGTCGCGAAGGGCGATACGCGCGGTCACCAGGTCCTCGGCACGGTAGTAGCCCTGCTGCATCAGCGCGATCACCGCGGGGTAGATATGCCGGTAGGCGATGATGCCCTTGAGGGTACGCTCCTGGATCACCAGTTGATTGGGGTGGATCGCCGCTTCCGACTCCCAGATGCTGACGATCACCGTCTCGCCGCCGGCGTGGGTGCTGGCGATCGCCTGGTTGAGCACGGCGGGCAGGCCGGTGACCTCGAAGGCGACGTCGAAGCCACCGCCGCTTGCCGCCGCCAGCCGCTCGACGATGTCGCCCTCGCTGGGGTCGTGCACGATCGCGCCCAGGTCGCTGGCGCGCTGCTTGCGCGCGGCAGAGACCTCGACGGCGTGAATCGATGCCGCGCCGGCGGCCTTGAGCGACTCGATCACCATCAGTCCGATCGGCCCGGCGCCGAACACCACCGCGCTGTCGCCTGCCTTGAGCGAACTCTGGCGCACCGCGTGCAGGCCGACCGCGGCGGGCTCGATCAGGGCGCCCTGCTCGTAGGAGAGCCCATCGGGCAGCCGATGCACCATGTGCTCGCCGACCACGGTGTACTCGGCGAAGCCGCCGCCGCCACCGGAGAGCCCGTGAAAGCCCAGTTGCGGGCTGAGGTTGTAGCGCTCCATCAGATAAGCGCCATCGCGGTTCGGCGAGAGAATCGGTTCGATGGCCACGCGATCGCCCGGCTTGACGCGGCTGACCGCCTCGCCCACCTCGACCACCTCGCCGGCGAACTCGTGGCCCATGATGATCGGTGCGCGCTGGCCACTGAGCGGGTGCGGTGCGTCGACCGGGATGAAGATCGGTCCGGCGGCGTACTCGTGCAGATCGCTACCGCAGATGCCGCAGGCGGCGACCTTCACCTTGACCTGGTGCGGATCGCTGAGGGTGGGCACGTCGACCGACTCGACGCGCAGGTCGCGGGCGCGGTACCACACGGCGGCCTGCATGGTGGAAGCATGGTTCATGATAGGACCTCGCTGGTGTCGTTGGGCGGGCCGGACTCGCGTTCCGGCCCGTAGTGGTTCAGGCCAGGTGATGGACGTCCTGCAGGCCGTACACGGGGGTGGGGATACCCTCCATGCGCGCCTTGAGCTGCAGTGCCAGATAGCGGGAATAGTGGCGCGACTGATGCAGGTTGCCGCCGTGGAACCACAGCGCCGGCTGCTGGGTGGGCTTCCACATGTTGCGCAGCTCGCCCTCCCAGGGGCCCGGGTCCTTGGTGGTAGCGGAGCCCAGTCCCCAGCATTTGCCCACCTTGTCGGCGACCTCCTGCGAGATGAGGCGCGCCGCCCAGCCATTCATCGAGCCGTAGCCGGTGGCGTAGACGATCAGGTCGGCGGGCAGTTCGCTGCCGTCGGTGAGCGTCACCGAGCGCGGGTTGATGCGCTCGATGCCAACCCCGCTGCGCAGCTTGATCTCGCCGTCGGCGACCAGTTCGCAGGCGCCCACGTCAATGTAGTAGCCGGAGCCGCGGCGCAGATACTTGAGGAACAGCCCGGAGTCGTCATCGCCGAAGTCGAGCATGAAACCCGCGCGCTCGAGACGCCGGTAGAAGTCGGCATCCTGCTCGCGGATCGCGTCGAAGGCGGGGCGCTGGAAGTCGGGCAACAGTCGGTAGGGAATCGAGGCGAAGATCAGATCCGCCTTGTCGGTGGTGATGCCGTTGGCCACCGCCTCCTCGGAGTAGAGCGGGCCGAGCGCGTGTTCCATCAGCGAGTCGGACTTCACCACGTGGGTCGAGGAGCGCTGCAGCATGGTGACGTCGGCGTCGTTCTCCCAGAGTGCCGCACAGATGTCGTGGGCGGAGTTGTTGGCCCCCACCACGACGACCTTCTTGCCGCGGTAGGCATCCGGCCCCGGGTGCTGGCTGGAGTGCTGCTGCTCGCCCTCGAAGGTCTCGGCACCGGGGAAGTGCGGCACGTTGGGCACGCCCGACATGCCGGTGGCCAGGATCAACTGCTTGGGCTTGAGGGTGATCCGCTCGCCGTCGCGGTCGACGTGCACCGTCCATTCGCCGCTGGCCTCATCGAAACTGGCGCTCTCGCACTCGGTGGAACTCCAGTAGTTGAGTTCCATGACCCGGGTGTACATCTCCAGCCAGTCACCGATCTTGTCCTTGGGCGCGAACACCGGCCAGTTGTCGGGGAAGGGCAGGTAGGGCAGGTGGTCGTACCATACCGGATCGTGCAGGCACAGCGACTTGTAGCGATTGCGCCAGGCATCGCCGGGGCGCGGATGCTTGTCGACGACGAGGGTCGGCACGTCGAGCTGGCGCAGGCGCGCGGCGAGGCCGATGCCGCCCTGGCCGCCACCGACGATCACGCAGTAGGGCTGGCGGCTGTAGCCGAGTTCCCGTGCCTCGCGCTGGCGTGCCTCCAGCCAGGTCTCGCGCGACTTGTCGGCACCGTGCTCGGCTCCCTTGGGGCGGCGCGTGCCGAGCGGCTCGGGGTGGTCCTTGAGTTCCTGCAGGGTGGTCAGCAGGGTCCAGCACTTGCCGGCTCTCAGGCGCAGCAGGCCCTTGCCGCGGGCCACGGCGGTCTCGAAGGTGAACCAGGCCTCGGTCACCCCGTCGCTCTCGGTAGCCTCGCCGTCGATCCGCCAGTGGGACGGACGGGTCTCGTCCAGCGTGGCGTTGAGCATCGACTGAATGGCGTCCTTGCCTTCCAGGGTCTTGAGGTTCCAGGTGAAGGCGACCAGGTCGCGCCAGTAGCACTCCTCGTCGAACAGGGCCAGGACCCCGTCGATGTCGCGCTGTTTCAACGCGCTCTCGACGTCGTCCAGCCAGTGTTGGGCGTCCTGGGTTGGCGTGCGTGTCGTCATCGTTGTTCTCCGCTTGTTCAGGGGTGACACACCCCGGCCCTCGCAGAAAGCGTGCCAACGCTCCGCGCACGGCCGAAACCGACGATAACTCATTGAAAAGCGAAGGATGATAGGTCGGATCGGCGTCGCGGAGTCACCTCGTTCCGGCCCTGAGACGTGACACCTGCCATGTAACGCCCGGGCCCTGGCGTTACACCTGTAACGCTCGACCAAGGATGGAGCGAGTGCCGATTGACGCCCGGCCCGGGCGGCATAGTCTGAAAGGGGTTCGATCGGATAACGACAAGGCCCGTCGCCGGCGACGAACGGCACGGCAAGGCGGGCGTGGAGAGGTAGCGATGCCGCTACGCAACGAGCAACGCCAGCATATCGAGACCCTGGTGCGCCTCAGCGCCGGCCAGACGGGTGGCCTGGACGACTGTCGCGAGGTGATCCGGCGCTCCTGGGAGCGCTGCGTGGACGAGTACCGCCTCGACCCGGGGCGCCCCCGGCCGGTACGCGTGCTGACCCAGCAGGCGCTCAGGGAACACCGCGAGTCGGTGGACGAGCTGTTGCACGTGGCGCGTGCCGGTGTCGACCAGCTCTTCACCCAGATCGCGCCGCTGGGCTATGTGCTGCTGCTCACCGACCGGCGCGGCATTACCGTGGACTTTCGGGGGCAGCGCGGCCAGGACGCGGAGCTGCGCCGGGCCGGGCTCTACCTGGGGGCCGACTGGGACGAGCGTTACGCGGGGACCTGCGCGGTGGGCACCTGCGTTCACGACGCCCAGGCCATCACCTGTCACCAACGCGAACACTTCGATGCCACTCATATCGGCCTGACCTGCACGGCGGCGCCGATCACCGACCCGCAGGGCAACGTCATCGCCGTGCTGGATATCTCCGCCCTGCAATCGCCGCGCAGCCAAGCGAGCCAGAATTTCGGGCTGCCGCTGGTCAGCCTCTATGCGCGGATGATCGAGGATGCCTACTTCCTGCATCGCTACCGCGACTGTCTGATCCTGCGTTTCGACGCCGCCCGCGAGTTCGTCCACCTCAATGGCCGGGGGCTCATCGCCATCGAGGAGGACGGCAGCGTGATCGCCGCCAATGGCGAGGGGCGCGCGTTGATCGAGGCACACCTGCGCCGCTGGCCGGCCTGGACACCGGGCTGGGTGCCGGCGGTCACGCAGCTGTTCGACGCCGAACTCGGCGAGCTGCTGAGCATTCCCGCCACCCGCGAGGATCACATTCGCGCCTTTCGCGTGCGTGCCGGCGACACGTCCTGTTTCGCCACGCTGATCGAGCCGCGCAGCCGGCGACCGGCGGCGCGGGTCACGCCGTCATCGCCCACGCCGGTGCCGGCGCTGGATCGCCTGGCCGCCGACGATGCGGCAATGCATCGGCTGCTCAAGCTGGCGCGGCGGCTGCGCAACGAGGCGGTCAGCGTGCTGATCACCGGCGAGACCGGGACCGGCAAGGAGGTGCTGGCGCGGGCCCTGCATGACAGTGGCAGTCGCGCCGGCGGCCCGTTCGTGGCGGTCAACTGTGCGGCGATCCCCGAATCGCTGATCGAGAGCGAGCTGTTCGGCTATCTGCCGGGAGCCTTCACCGGCGGGCGTAGCAAGGGCATGCGCGGATTGATCCAGCAGGCCGACGGCGGCACGCTGTTCCTCGACGAGATCGGCGACATGCCGTTGTCGCTGCAGACCCGGCTGTTGCGTGTGCTGGCCGAGCGCGAGGTCATGCCGTTGGGCGCCGAGAAGGCCGTGCGCGTCGATCTGCGGGTGATCACCGCGACCCATCGCGACATGAACGCGTTGATCGCCGGTGACCGCTTTCGCGAGGATCTCTACTACCGGCTCAACGGGGCGCAACTGCATCTGCCGGCGCTGCGCGAACGCGCCGACCGACACTACGTGATTCGCTGTGTCTACGATGCCCTGGTGGCCGAGCGCGGCAGCGACGTCCGGCTGCGTGCCGATGCCATGAGTGCGCTGCTGGCCTATGCCTGGCCGGGCAACATTCGCCAGTTGCGCAACGCACTGGACTTCGCGCTGGCCACGGTGGAGGGCGACGAGATCACCGTCCACGACCTGCCCGAGACGTGTCAGGGCGAGCTGGCCGGCGCGCCGCAGCTCATCGATGCCGCGCCACCGGCGATGACGATGCACGAGGGCCGGGAATTGCAGGCGCTGCTGCAGGATGCCGGCTGGAACGTCAGCCGCGTGGCGCGCCGGCTCGGCGTATCGCGGCCCACCGTCTATCGGCGCATGCGCCGCCACGGCCTGGTGCCGCCCAATCGCCGCGAGACACAATGCCCGACCGAGTGAGGCGTGACCGGTGGTCGAGTCGGCCGCCGAGAAGACGCGGCACGCCAAGGAGGAGGTGGACATGGAACAGCGCATGAGCCTGGTCACGCTGGGGGTGGCCGATCTGACACGGTCACGCCGATTCTACGAGACGGGGCTGGGGTGGCGAGTCGGGCAGGCCGTCGCCGACGAGGTGGTGTTCTTTCAACTCAATGGCCTGATCCTGTCGCTCTACCCACGTGATGCCCTGGGTCGTGATGCCGGGATCGAGACGTCGGGCAGTGGCTTTTCCGGTATCACGCTGGCCTACAACGCACGCCGACGCGAGGACGTGGACGCGGTACTGAGCGAGGCGCAGCGGGCCGGTGGTCGCCTGGTGAAAGAGCCCCGTGAGGCCGATTGGGGCGGTTATTCGGGCTACTTTGCCGACCCCGACGGGCATCTCTGGGAGGTGGCCTACAATCCCTTCTTCCCGATCGACGACGAGGGCAGGACGACGCTGGACGGGTGACGCCGGGCGCGATTACCAGCCCAGCCAGCTGCGCAGCCGCTGCCCCGGCGACGCGGGGCCGGCCACCGTGCGTTCGGGGTTGCCGGACAGACGGTCGGCGGCGAGTCTGAGCGGCTCCATGATCGCCTCGAGGTGATGCTGGCAGAGTCGCCGGCTGACGGCGCCCGGGCACTGTGCCATCAGCAGTCCGCAGTGATAGATGGCGGTATCCAGCGCGTCGCCGACCTCCGCGAAGGGCGCGGCTTCCTGGCGGCAGCGTTGCAGTTCCCCGGAGAGCATCTGGAGCAGCCCGGCATCCAGCCAGCAGGGGGTGTCGTCACCTCCCGTCTTGGCGGCCACGGAGCGCTGGACCGCCTGGAAGGAGACATGCAGAAAGACACAGGTGTAGTAGAGCTGGGAGCGTTCTGCCGTCATGGGAATGCCATAGCGCTTTTCAATGAGACTGATTATTATTTTTGTTGATGGTGCCCGCCTTGTCAAACTCGGCGTGCGAGGGCCGCTGCCCGGAATGGCTCGAACAGAAATCCTTAACCCGCTATCTTTCCCTGACACACTCGTCGGCCGAGGGTCACAATGACGGCCGACATCGCACATCGTTCAGGAGGCTTCATGAGCCAGGACAGCGGCTACACTCCCCCGAAAGTCTGGGAACCCAAGGAAAGCGGCGGCAAGTTCGCCAGCATCAACCGCCCGGTGGCAGGGCCCACCCACGAGAAAGCACTCCCGGTGGGCAAGCATCCGTTCCAGCTCTACTCGCTGGCCACGCCCAACGGCGTCAAGGCCGGGGTAATGTTCGAGGAACTGCTGGCCCAGGGCCACGACGCCGAGTACGACGCCTGGCTGATCGATATCGGCGAGGGCGACCAGTTCGGCAGCGGCTTCGTCGCGGTCAATCCCAACTCCAAGATCCCGGCGCTGATGGACCATGGCACCACGCCGGCGACCCGGGTGTTCGAGTCCGGCTCGATTCTCCTGTATCTGGCCGAGAAGTTCGACGCCTTCCTGCCCGGGGAACACGGTGCCCGGACCGAGACGCTCAACTGGCTGTTCTGGCAGATGGGCAGCGCGCCCTTCCTCGGCGGTGGCTTCGGGCACTTCTACGCCTACGCGCCGGAGAAGCTCGAATACCCGATCGACCGTTACGCCATGGAGACCAAGCGTCAGCTCGACGTGCTCGACCGGCGGCTGGCGGAGTCGCGCTATCTGGCCGGCGACGCGTACACCATCGCCGACATCGCCAACTGGGCCTGGTATGGCCAACTGGTGCTCGGCCGGCTCTACGATGCCGCCGAGTTCCTGCAGGTGCAGACGTATGCCAACGTGGTGCGCTGGGCCGAGGAGATCGATGCCCGTCCGGCGGTCCAGCGCGGGCGCATGGTCAACCGCACCTTCGGCGAGCCGTCGAGCCAGCTCCACGAGCGCCACGACGCCAGCGACTTCGAGACCAAGACCCAGGACAAGCTCGAGGCGCAGCGGTAACGTTCTCGTCGAGCCCGGCACCTGACGCGGGCTCGATGTCCGGCCTTCAGGTCAGCAGATCCGCCACCGAGTCGAGGATCTCGCGCGGTCGGAAGGGGTAGCGCTCGACGTCCTCGCGGCTCGAGATCCCGCTCAACACGAGGATCGTGTGCAGGCCGGCCTCGATGCCGGCGATCACGTCGGTGTCCATGCGATCGCCGATCATCCCGGTGCGCTCCGAATGGGCGCCGAGCTTGTTCATCGCCGAGCGGAACATCATCGGGTTGGGCTTGCCGACGTAGTAGGGCTCGCGCTTGGTGGCGGCGGTGATCAAGGCGGCCACCGAGCCGGTGGCGGGCAGCGGCCCTTCGGGGCTGGGTCCGGTGACGTCGGGGTTGGTGGCGATGAAGCGCGCGCCGGCGTCGATCAGCCGGATCGCTCGGGTGATCGCCTCGAAGGAATAGGTGCGCGTCTCGCCGAGGACCACGAAGTCCGGTGCGACGTCGGTCATCACGAAGCCCGCTTCGTGGATCGCCGTGGTCAGGCCGGCCTCGCCGATGACGAAGGCCGAGCCGCCGGGCGCCTGGTCGCGCAGGAAGGCGGCGGTGGCCAGGGCGGAGGTCCAGAGCCTATCCTCGGGAACGTCGATGCCGATACGCATCAGGCGGGCACTCAGGTCGCGTGGCGTATAGATGGAGTTGTTGGTGAGCACCAGAAACGGCGCGGCCTGGCCGCGCCATCGCTCGATCAGTTCGGCCGCGCCGGGCAGGGCGCGGTCCTCGCGTATCAGTACGCCGTCCATGTCGGTGAGCCAGCAGTCGATCGTCCTTTGGGTCATGCCGGGTGTCCTGTCGTCGTGTCGATGGGTCCAGAATACGTTCAAGCGCGGCGCTCTGCAGCCGCGCGGCCGTTCTCGAAGAAACAGCAAGAGGGAAGTCCATGGCTCACGACTGGGTGGCCTTCGCCAAGCAGCTGCGTTCCATCGCCCAGACCGGGCAGACCTACACCACCAACAAGTACGAGCTCGAGCGTTACCGCCAGCTCGAGACGCTGACCAACCAGATGTTCGCGGTGCTCGGCGACGTGCCGATCGAGCGGGTGGAAAACTTCATCGTCCCCGACCGCGGCTACGCCACGCCCAAGGTCGACGTGCGCGGCGCGCTGTTCGACGGCGACCGCGTGCTGCTGGTGCGCGAGATCAAGGACGGACGCTGGACCCTGCCGGGCGGCTGGGCGGACGTCAACGAGGGGCCCTCGAGCTGCGTGCTGCGCGAGATCGCCGAGGAGGCGGGACGCCGCGCCAGCAACCCGCGCCTGGCGATGCTCAAGGACCGCAGCCTGCACCCCTATACGCCGGTCTCGCCGGATCACATCTACAAGTTGTTCTACGTCTGTGACGACGACGGCGGCGAGTTCGTGCCCAACAACGAGACCGACGCCGCCGATTTCTTCGCGCTCGACGCCCTGCCGCCGCTCTCCGAGGGGCGGACCCTGGCCGTGGACATTCACCAGTGCCGGGAATTCCAGCGCTCCGGGGCGCCGAGCGTCTACAGTGACTGAGCGCAAGCCGCGACTCATGGACGAGGAGAAAGAGCGATGAAGACACTCTGGCAGGGCTACCTGAACAGCTCGCTGATTCTGCGGGTGACCCTCGCCCTGATACTCGGCGTGATCGTCGGTCTGGTCGGCGGGCAGACGGCCGCCACCTGGCTGGCGCCGTTCGGCGAGCTGCTGCTGCGGCTGCTGAAGTTCCTGATCGTGCCGATCGTGCTGTTCACGCTGATGGTGGGTATCAACCAGGGCGAACGCGGCAGCCTGGGCCGCACCGGCCGCAAGCTTCTGGCGTACTACGTCGTCACCTCGGCCCTGGCGATCGTCGTCGGGTTGGCCGTGGCCACGCTGTTCGAGCCGGGCAGCGGCATGACCCTGGATCAGAGCGCGCGAATCGAGGTGCCCGAGAATCCGGGTTTCGTCCACGTACTGCTGAGCATCGTGCCCGACAACATCGTCTCGGCGTTCGCCGAGGTCAACCTGCTGGGGATCATCTTCACCGCCATCGTCTTCGGCATCGCGCTGTTGATGCTGCGTGCATCAAAACATCAGCGGGAACTGGGCGAGCACCTCTATCGGGTGATCGAAGGGCTCAACGAGGTGACTCTGCGAGTGATGGGCGGGGTGCTGCAGTACGTGCCCATCGGGGTGTTCGCGATCGTCGCCGGGACGGTGGGCCGACAGGGGCTGGACACCATTCTCTCGCTGGGCGACATGGTGGCGGTGCTCTACATCGCCCTGGCGGTGCAACTGGTCATCTATACCGGGCTCATGGGGCTGTTCGGGGTGCGCCCGGGCGGTTTCTTCCGCGAGGCACGCACGCCCATGGCCACGGCCTTCGCCACCCAGAGCAGCTCGGGGACGCTGCCGCTGACCCTCGATGCCGCGCGCCGCCTGCGACTGCCGCGCAGCATCTACGGCGTCAGCCTCCCGCTGGGGGCGACCATCAACATGGATGGCGCGGCGATCCGCATCGCGATCTCGGCGGTATTCGCCGCCAACGTGATCGGCGCACCGCTGGATCTGACCAGCATGCTCGAGATCGTGGTGATCGGCACGCTGACCTCGATCGGCACCGCCGGGGTGCCGGGCGCCGGCATCGTGATGATCGCCACCGTCTTTACCCAGGTGGGACTGCCGATCGAGACGGTCGCGCTGCTGACCTCCATCGACGCGCTGGTCGGCATGGGCTGCACGGCGCTCAACGTCACCGGCGATCTGGTCGGCACGGCGATCATCGCCCGCAGTGAACGTGGCAACGCCGGTCGATCGGACGAGACCGTCCCCGAGGCGAGTGACTAGCCCGGAGAGAGAGGGCGGCAGGGCCGCCCTCTCGGACGCGTTACAGCCGGACCAGCATCTTGCCGGTGTTGCCCCCTTCGAAGAGCTTGAGGAAGGCGTCGGGGGTGGCGTCCAGGCCCTCCTCGACGGTTTCCTTGTAGCTTATCTCGCCATTCGCCACGCGCGGGCCGACCTCCTCGAGGAACCGGGGATAGTGGTCCCAGTGATCCATGACGATGAAGCCCTCCATGCGCGCCCGGTGGAACAGCAGCTTCGACAGGTTGCTGGGGCCGGGGGTGGGGCCTTGGGCGTTGTAGCTGTCGATCAGCCCGCACACGGCGATGCGCGCGCCGAGGCGCAGGTTGTCGAGTGCTGCTTCCAGGCAGGCCCCGCCGACGTTCTCGTAGTAGACGTCGAAGCCGTCGGGACAGGCCTTGTGCAGATCGGCGGCGAGCTCGCGGGCATCCTTGCCCCGGTAGCTCACCGGCGTGACGCCGAGCGATTCCAGCCACTCGAGCTTTTGCGGGGCGCCGGCGATGCCGACCACTCGGCAACCCTTGGCCTTGGCCAGTTGCACGGCGAGGGAGCCCACCGCGCCGCTGGCGGCGCTGACCAGCACGTTGTCGCCCTCGCGCATGTCCGCGATGCGATTGAGGCCGGTCCAGGCGGTCATCCCGGGCATGCCCAGCACGCCGAGATAGGCCTGCTCGGGGACGCCCAGGTCGGGCAGCTTGTGCACGGCCTCGCCGGAAAGCTGGGCGACGTCGCGCCAGCCGGCCCCGTGGCTGACCTTGTCGCCTTCCTGAAAGCGCGCATCGCGCGAGGCGATCACCTCGCCGACCGCCGCGCCGTCGAGCGGTTCGCCGGCGACGAAGGGGTCGATATAGGTGCGCTGGCCGCTCATGCGTCCGCGCATGTAGGGATCCACCGACAGCCAGGTGTTGCGAATGCGCACCTCGCCGTCGGCCAGCTCGGGCAGTTCGCGATGCCGTAGCGCGAACAGGTCGCGCGACGGCATGCCGGTGGGGTAGTCGATGATGGTGAAGTAGTTCGATTCCATGGCAATGGCCTGTCGTTTGGTGGCTAACGGCTTACAGCCTAACGCAATGCGCCGCCATGTCACGAACACCAGCGCTCACGACTGGCGCTGCTTGATCTGTTCCTTGAGCGCGCCGGGGACCTGCTTGATGATCAGCCGGTCCTGGCTCTCGTCGTATTCGATGCCGTTGCCCAGCAGGTGCGAGTCGAAACTGATCGAGACGCCGCCGGAACGCCCCGTCAGGCGCTTGAACTGTTGCAGGGTGCGCTTGTCGGGGGGGATTTCCGGGGCCAGGCCATAGTCCTGGTTGCGGATGTAGTCGTAGAAGGCCTTGGGCTGCTGCTCGTCGACCAGCTCGGAGAGTTCGTCGAGGGTGATCGGCTCGCCGCGCCGGGCCTGATCGCTGGCATAGTCGATCAGTGCCTCGGTCTTCTCGCGACTCTGTTCCTCGGGCAGGTCCTCGCTTTCCACGTAGTCGCTGAAGGCCTTGAGCAGGGTGCGGGTCTCGCCGGTGGCATCCACGCCCTCCACACAGCCCAGCCAGTCGCGAAAGCCCTCGGCGAGCTTCTTGCCGCCGCGATCCTTGTTGTAGGCCACGTACTGGCGGGAGTTGCCGGCACGCATCTGGCCGAGGTCGATGCGCGCGGCGAGCGTCGCCTGGGCGACGTTGAGCTGCGACACGGGGGCCACCGCCAGCCGTTCGTCGATGCCGAAGCCCTCGCGATGGTGGAGCAGCGCCAGGGTCAGGAACTCGGCCTCGCCCTGGCGGTTGTGGACGAACAGCAGGTGCCCGCCGGTGGGCAGGTGGTCGTCGAGCAGGGGCCGCAGGCTCTCCGCTGCCGCTTTCGTGACGTCGACGAAGGCCTCGGCCGGCGGCGTCCCGTGGTCGTCGGCGCTGGCCAGATAGCGCGGCAAGATCGCCGCCAGGGTGGCCGACGGGGCGTCCTCGGCGAAGTAGCCCCAGGCCTTGGCCTTGGCGTGGAAACTGCTGGTCAGGCTGGCCAGCAGATCGTCCACGGGGCCCGCGTCGGTCAACACGGCAGAGGCGCTGGCCAGGCTGGCCGGCGCGTCGCTCCCGGGCTTGTCGATACGGTGGACGATGCTGTGAATAATCGGCATGACACTCGCCTGGCTGAGGATGGGGCGGCGATGGTAACTCGCCTGGGTGGCGATCAATAGCCCATCAACGAACCACCCCGCGCCGGATGGCGCGGGGTGATCGCAGGGACGTGGCCCAGGGTCCGGGAGTCGGTTCAGTCGTAGAGTTCCGCCTTGGCATCGCGCATGACGTCCTCGCAGGCGGCCTGATGGGCGAGCTGGGTGAGCAGCCCCTGGGTGACCTCGAATCCCTTGCCGAGACAGGTATCGACGTCAGTGCGGCTGACGATGGGGGTGACGTCGTAATCGATCTTCAAGGTCCTGCCGCCGCCGTCCAGCCTGTCGGCGAGCGATCGCAGACGCCAGGCGATGCGTTCCTTCCAGCTGGATGATTCTTCTGCCCCGTCGCTGACGCTTAACGTGCATTGCCACTCAGGTTTGTAGACCTTCATGAGAACCTCCTGTATCGGCTTGGTAATCACTGTTGGATCGTGACCGCTACTCCCTCTTTGATGATGTTGCCGGGCCCAGCATAGCGAAAATCCCGGTTCGGCGCAGGTGGGCCCGATCTTGCCGAGCTGCATGGGCAGTGAGTCGTCACTTCATGTCACGGTGCCGAGGCGTGCAGGCCCTGGGCGACGAGCGCATCCGCCAGCGCCCGGGACGCCAGGGCGAACTCCACCCGTGCCGCCGCCAGGGCGCTTTCATCCTTCGACGCAAAGTCGCGTTCCAGGCGGTCGAGTCGCAGCTTGGCGCAGGCCAGGCGGCGCGCCAGGGTCGTCGCGACCAGGTCGTCGGTCAGTTCGATCGTCATCGATAACGTATCCATCGGAGGCTCCTCGCCGGAAGTCAGCGGCCAGGGGATCAGGCAGTGTTCCTGGAGCGTATCAGCCGCATACCGCCATCACCGAGGCAGTAACGCTCTTGCAATATATCGACCGGAGGTAGGCTGGCTTGAGTGCGACGTCTCGGTATGCCCTGGCGACGACGCTATCGATGGCGGCTTCCCTGTCGCCACCCCGACGAGCGGGGGCGGTGGGTTCCTCGCGTGGGAGGGTCCCCTTGAATGTAGAAAGCCCCGTGGGCCGCCGTAAAGGAGCGCCGCCGGAAAATTCGCGGGACCCGTGCGGCGGCGGTTTTGCGACCCGGTCGGACGATGAATATTGCCCATGGCCGGGATCGAGGCCGCCTATGAGCCGTTACGCTCGCGGGGCGATCGCTTCGCCGCCAGCCCAGGCAGGACGGGCGCCGCGGGGCGTGTCGCCGGGGTGGCCGGCGTGTGGCTCGCGCGTGTCGCACGCTTTTCGGGCGTCCCGGTCGGCCGGGCGCGTTGGACAGCCCCGGTGGTTTCACACTATACCTCCCACGACGCGTCGCGCCCGGTCTCGCCGATGAGGGACAACATCGCCAGGCATCGCCTGTCGGGTTGCGCGGGAGCAAGGATGGACGGCCACGACCGCCGATCGAGAGCCACGGCGTGGCGGCGTGCCACGCTTTCATGACAGGAGAGTAACTACCGTGACCAGCGATGATCGCAAGCCCACGACAACCGATGCCGGGATCCCGGTCGCCAGCGACGAGCATTCTCTGTCCGTCGGTCCCGACGGGCCGCTGCTGCTCCACGATCATTATCTGATCGAGCAGATGGCCAACTTCAACCGCGAGCGGATCCCCGAGCGTCAGCCTCACGCCAAGGGCGGCGGCGCCTTCGGCCGGTTCGAGACCACCGAGGACGTCAGCCGTTACACCAGGGCGGCGGTGTTCCAGAAAGGCACGCGAACCGAAGTGGTGATGCGCTTTTCCACCGTCGCCGGCGAGCGCGGCAGCCCGGATACCTGGCGCGATCCGCGCGGGTTCTCGGTCAAGTTCTACACCAGCGAAGGCAACTACGACATGGTGGGGAACAACACGCCGGTGTTCTTCGTACGCGACCCGATGAAGTTCCAGCATTTCATCCGCTCGCAGAAGCGCCGCGCCGACAATCACCTGCGTGACCATGACATGCAGTGGGATTTCTGGACGCTGTCACCGGAGTCGGCCCATCAGGTCACCTGGCTGATGGGCGACCGCGGCATCCCCAAGACCTGGCGGCACATGAACGGCTATTCCAGCCACACCTACATGTGGACCAACGCCCAGGGCGAGAAATTCTGGGTCAAGTATCACTTCAAGACCGATCAGGGGATCGAGTGCCTGACCCAGGACGAGGCGGACCGCCTCTGTGGCGTGGACAACGACTACCACACCCGCGACCTGTATGAAGCGATCGACCGCGGTGAATGCCCGAGCTGGACGCTGTACATGCAGATCATGCCGTTCAAGGATGCCGATACCTATCGTCTGAATCCCTTCGACCTGACCAAGGTCTGGCCGCACGACGATTATCCGCTGATCAAGGTCGGCAAGCTGACGCTGGATCGCAACCCCACCGACTATCACACCGAGATCGAACAGGCGGCCTTCGAGCCCAACAATCTGGTGCCCGGTATCGGCATCAGCCCCGACAAGATGCTGATCGCCCGCGTGTTCTCCTACGCCGATGCACACCGTGCGCGGCTCGGGGTCAACTACAAGCAGATCCCGGTCAACTCGCCGCTCGCGCCGGTACACAGTTACAGCAAGGACGGGGCGATGCGCGTGAAGAACGTCAGCGACCCGGTCTATGCGCCCAACTCCAAGGGCGGGCCGGCGGCGGACGGCGAGCGTTACCCCACCGATTCCACCTGGCAGGCCAGCGGCGACATGGTCCGTGCGCCCTACACGCTGCGCCAGGACGACGACGATTACGGCCAGGCCCACGACCTGATCAACAAGGTGATGGACGAGGCGGCCCGCGACCGGCTGGTCGACAACGTGGTCGGTCACGTGCTGGGCGGCGTCAAGGAGCCGGTGCTGTCGCGGGTCTTCGAGTACTGGAAGAACATCGACGCGACCATCGGCCGGCGCATCGAGGAGGGGGTGAAGGCGAAGCTGAACTGATCCGGTCGCCTTGACCGAGACCGGGACCTCCAGCGGCCCGCCAGCCACCCGGCTGGCGGGCCGCTGTCGTCAGGGCGTGCAGCGGTAGAAATGGGCCGGCAGGAAATTGATCGGCTCGAACTCGCGGGTCACCTTGGAGAAGGTCTTGCGCAGCGTGGGCAGCAGCTTGGGCGAGAACTGGTAGAGCAGGAAGGTGCCGGCGGGCGAGATCACCTGGCGCGTCGCATTGAGGATGCTTTCGCCGACCGGGCCGGGCAGCGTGCTGAAGGGGATGCCGGCGATGACGTAGTCGACCTGACCCAGTTCACGCTCGGCGAGAATCTGCTCGATGTCGGCCGCCGAGCCATGCACCACCTGCATGCGCGGATCGGGATAGACGCGCTGGATGTAGTCGACGAAGTCCGCATTGGTCTCGATCACGATCAGCACCGCATCGGCGGGCATCTGGCGGAGGATCTCGCGGGTGAAGGTGCCCACGCCCGGGCCGTATTCGACCAGCACCCGGGTACGCTGCCAGTCGATATGGCTCAGCATGCGTCGCACCAGAAAGGGCGAGCTGGGGATGATCGAGCCCAGCATTTTCGGGTGCTTGAAGAAGTTGCGGGCGAACAGCGCCATCTGGCGGTGGCGGGGAGGGGGGGACTGGCGTCGGGTCGGCTCGTCGGGCTTCATGGGTGGCGCTCTTGGTTCGCGAAAGCGTTTGGCAACGCTGTTCATCTCACCCTAGACCACCGCACCGCTTACCGAAAGGGGGCCGGCGACGGGGAAGGCGCCGCCGGAACCGGGAGAACGGCGCGGCGGCTTGCCCGGCCGCCGTGCCGTCAGCGCCTCATTCGCCGGTCGAGTCGGCCAGTTGCTGGCGCCGGTTTCCGCCCTGGCGCTCGAGCATCCAGCCCGGGTATTCGGGGGGCAGTTCGCTGACGCCATCGAGCGTGGCGAGTTCGGCGTCGCTGAGCCGGACCCGGGTCGCGGCGACGTTGTCGTCGAGCTGGTCGATGCGCTTGGCGCCGACGATCACGCTGGTCACCGCCGGGCGATGCAGCAGCCATGCCAGGGCGATCTGTGCCACCGATACGCCGTGAGCCTCGGCGATGCCGCGCATCGCATCGATGCAGTCGTAGGCGCGCTCGACATTCACCGGCGGGAAGTCGAAGTGGGTACGGCGGCTGCCGCTCTCGGCCTGCGTGTCGCGCCCGTACTTGCCGCTCAACAGGCCGCCGGCGAGCGGGCTCCAGACCATCAGACCGAGATTCTCGCTGTTGAGCAGGGGGATCAGTTCACGCTCGAGGTCGCGCCCGGCCAGGGTGTAGTAGGCCTGCAGCGACTCGAAGCGCGCCAGCCCGTGGCGTTCGGCGATGCCCAGCGCCTTCATGATCTGCCAGGCCGCCCAGTTGGAGACCCCGACATAGCGTACGTGGCCGTGGCTGACCAGGTTGTCCAGGGCGCGCACGGTCTCCTCGATGGGCGTGGCCGGATCGAAGCCGTGAACCTGATAGAGGTCGATATGATCGACCTGCAGGCGCTTCAGGCTGGCCTTGACGCCGTTCATGATGTGATAGCGCGACAGGCCGCGCTGATTGACGCCCGGGCCGGTATCGCCGAACACCTTGGTGGCGAGGACCACGTCGTCGCGGCCCACGTCGAGATTCTTCAGCGCCTGACCGGTGATGACCTCGGCCTTGCCCTGCGAGTAGACGTCGGCGGTATCGATGAAATTGATGCCGGCGTCCAGTGCGCGGCCGATCAGGGTATCGGCGTCCTTCTGCTGCAGGTCGCCGATCTGGCTCCACAGTTCGCCTTCGCCGCCGAAGGTCATGGTGCCGAGACACAACTCGGAGACGAAAAGGCCGGTATTGCCGAACTGGCGATAGCGCATGCGATGGCTCCTCTTCAGGCCGGGAATCGTTTTCCGCCTTGCAGTATGGTCGTCACCCGCCGCCGGCGAATAGCGCGATCCTGCTGAATGCGTGTCCGATTCTATGGAGATTTCCGGGAGGAGAGTCGCGTGCCGTCTGGGCGGCCCGGTGCGTGCGACCGGGCCGGTGGTTCAGAGAGGGTCACGACGACTTGGCATTGTGCTTCGGCTTTTGCTTCTGCGACGCCGAGGCCATCTGCTCGAGTTTGTCTTCGCTCATGGAGTCGTACATCGACTTGGCGGCGCCGTCGAGTTCGCTGGCCTTCTTCTCGCCGCGCTTGGCGGCGAGCGCGGCGCCGGCGGCCTTCTGCTGGGCTGCGGATTTGGCGGGCATGGGAATGACCTCCTGTCGTCCGGGGCGCCGGTCCGGTGGCGCCGAATGACCATCGCGGGCGGGTCGCCCGCTGACCCTCAGACTAGCCGGCGGGGCGCGTCATGCCAATCGTCGGACGCCGCTCCCGGCGCAAGGCCGGGGGGCGGAGCGAGAGGCAGCGGCGGCACGTTTCAGGTCTCGGGCAGCTCGGCGTTGTGATAGACGTTCTGCACGTCCTCGAGGTCGTTGAGGGTGTCGATCAGCTTCTCGAACATCGCCACGTCGTCGCCCTCCACCGGCGTGGTGGTCTGCGGGATGAACTGGATCTCGTCGACATCGAACTCGATCTCGCCGAAGGCGTCGGTCAGCGCCTGCTTGGCCTTGGCGTAGTCGGTGTGCGGGGCGAAGACGGTGATCCGGCCGTCCTCGTTCTCGATGTCGGTGACATCGACGTCGGCTTCCATCAAGGCTTCCAGCGCGGTTTCCTCGTCCTCGCCCGGATAGGCGAGGATCGCGCAGTGATCGAACATGTGGCTGACGCTGCCCGGCGTGCCGAGCTTGCTCTTGGCCTTGTTGAAACAGGCGCGCACGTCGCCGAAGGTGCGGTTGGGATTGTCGGTCAGGCAGTCGACGATCACCATGCAGTTGCCCGGGCCGAAGCCCTCGTAGCGGGCCGGCGAGTAGTCCTCGCCGCCGCCGCCCCTGGCCTTGTCGAGCGCCTTGTCGATCACGTGCGAGGGCACCTGATCCTTCTTGGCGCGATCGATCAGACCGCGCAGCGCCAGGTTGCCGTTGGGGTCGACCCCGCCCGACTTGGCACAGACATAGATCTCGCGGCCATACTTGCTGTAGACCTTGGTCTTGGCGGCGGCCGTCTTGGCCATGGATTCCTTGCGGTTCTGGAAGGCCCTGCCCATCGTGCTTGTCCCGTCACGTCATCTGAAGGGGGGAATCTTACTCAACAAGCGCTGACGCGAACAGGGGCAATTGGTCGTCGCCATGGCGTCTCACGGGGCTGCCGAGCCATCGTCCGCGTCGTTGCGGATCAGTTCGGCGTGGCGCTCGGCGAGAAAGTGGCCCAGCGGCTCCAGGGCCTCGATGTGCTCGCTGAGCGTCTTGACCGCGACCAGCAACGGCACGGCGACGATCATGCCGACGACCGACCACAGCCAGGCCCAGAAGGAGATGGTCAAGAAGACCACCACGGTATTGAGACGCAGGCTGCGCCCGACGAAATAGGGCGTGATGAGCTGACCCTCGAGGGTGGTCAGGAGAAAGTAGGTGCCGGCGACGATCAGCGGCCACCCCAGCCAGTCGAAGGAGACGATGGCGACCACCGAGGCGATGAGGATGCCGGCCAGTGCCCCGAGATAGGGGATGAAATTGAACAGGAAGGCGATCAGCCCGAAGCTCAGCGGGCTGGGCATGCCCAGCGCCCACATGGCGGTGCCGACCGCGATGCCCAGGCCGGCGTTGATCAGGGTGATGGTGAACAGGTAGCGGGACAGCTTGCGCTCGATGTCCTGGGTGATGCGTACCGCGCGTTTCTTGTCGCGCAGGGTCGGCATGACGTGAACGATCTTCTCGTAGAACATGTCGCCCGAGGCGAGCAGGAACAGCAGCAGTACCAGGGTGAACAGGGACTGGGTGATGAAGGTGGGAATCAGGCTGGCGAGCTTCTTGGTGAGACTGTCGTCCTGGGTTTCGACCTGCTGCACCTGATTATTGTCGGACTGGGTCATCGACTCGAGTTTCTCCTTGGCGGAGAAGAAGCCGCTGAAGGGGCCGGACACCTCGTTGAAGCGAATCTCGATCTTGCGCTCGATCGCCGGCGCGTTGTTGATCCAGCCACTGACCGGCACGGCCAGGGCGGTGGCGATCATCAGCAGCCCCGCGAGCAGGGTGGACATGATGATGACCGCCGACCAGCCCTGGGAGACGCCGCGCCGGTCGAAGAAGCGGCGGATCGGGCTGAAGACCATCGAGAGCAGAAACGCCAGCACCACGGGGACGAGGAAGAGCTGGGCAAAGCCCAGGGCGAAGATGGAGAGGTAGAGAAAGATCCCGATGCCGACCCATCGGGGCATGGCTTCCATCCAGGGGCGTTTTTCGGTGTCGGGGGTCTTGCTGGTGGGGAATTTGTTCATCGTCATCGAGCCATCCGCTGTGCGTCCATTCGGGGAAAGCCGGGCTGTCTGGGGCGGGACTATGGGTCTCGCGGTCCTCGGCTCAGTATCGGAGCGTACTCGCCGGGGCGCCATTCGGGCACGCGAGGCGACTCGAACTCCTTTCGAATCGCCGGGTGCCAGCGCCGGGTGAGCCGTCCGGGGTCCTTGCGAGCGACACGCCCCAGGTGCCGGAGGCTTCAGACTAGCCGAGACGGCGCGGTGCGTGCCAGCGGCAGGGCCTTCCGGCCGTGCCGCCGACCAGCGCGATGACCGCCGATTCGCTGATGGGAAAAAGCGGAGGCGACGTTGAAGTTTGCCGCTATCGATGGCACGTAAGGGAAGAATGACTCACACGAGCAGGAGACACGCATGAAAGTGGTGACACTCAAGCGGCCCGGTGGCCTGGACAACCTGCAGCTCGGCGAGCGTGACGCGCCGGGCGAACCCGGCCCGGGCGAGATTCGCGTGCGCCTTCACGCCAGCTCGCTCAACTATCACGACTACGGCGTGGTGTCCGGGGCGATGCCCACCGAGGACGGGCGGATTCCGATGTCCGACGGCGCCGGCGTCGTCGAAGCGGTCGGCGAGGGTGTCGAGGCGTTCGCTACCGGTGATCGCGTGGTTTCGGTGTTCTTCCCCACCTGGGAGACGGGGCCCGCCACAGTGGGCGACTTCAAGACGGTGCCCGGCGATGGCGTCGACGGCTATGCCCGCGAGCAGGTGATTCGGCCCGCCGAATGGTTCACCCACGCCCCGGCGGGCTACAGCCATGCCGAAGCGGCCACGCTGACCACCGCCGGTCTCACCGCCTGGCGGGCACTGGTGGTCGACGGTGGTATCAAGCCCGGCGACAGCGTGCTGGTCCTGGGGACCGGTGGCGTGTCGATCTTCGCCTTGCAGTTTGCCAAGCAACTCGGCGCGACCGTGATCGCCACGTCGTCCTCCGACGAGAAGATCGCCCGCCTGCGGGAGCTGGGGGCCGATCACACGATCAACTACAAGGACGAGCCGGAGTGGGGCAAGCGCGTCAAGGCGCTCACCGACGGTCGCGGCGTGGATCACGTCATCGAGGTCGGCGGGCCGGGTACCCTGCCGCAATCGATCGACGCAGTGCGCATCGGTGGCCATATCGCGCTGATCGGTGTCCTTACCGGACGGGGCGGTGAAGTGCCCACTGCCAAGCTGATGGCCAAGCAGGCCAGGCTGCAGGGGCTGATCGTCGGTAGCCATCAGGAGCAGATCGAGATGATCCGCGCGATCGAGATCAGCGGCATTCGCCCGGTGATCGACCGTTCCTTCCGCCTCGACGAGATCGCCGACGCCTTCCGCCATCAGGAAGCCCAGAGGCACTTCGGCAAGATCTGCCTGGAGTTCTAAGAGGGTGTTTACAAATTAGGCGAGCGAAGGCAAGACAAGGCAAAATCGGCCGAAAAAAGGACCGGGCTGGCGTTCCAGTTTACACGGGGTAAATGAGCATTTTGACCGGGCTCGCGTACGAGGCCGATTTTAACGCCGTATTGTCGAGCGCAGGCATTTTGTAAACACCCTCTAAGCGGTATCGCAGCCGGGGCCGCGCCTTGCTTGTCGTTCGCGGGAGGGCTTGCCATCCTTGGAGCCGGTGATTAGCCAACGAACGAGGAGCACGACATGAACGTGACCTTCATCGGCCTGGGGATCATGGGGCGGCGCATGGCCGCCAACCTGCTCGATAACCCGGATGTGACCCTGACCGTCTGCAACCGCTCGCTGGGCCCGGTCGCCGAGCTGGAGGCGGCCGGGGCCAGAGCGGCCGACGATTGGACGACGGCGGTGCGCGACGCCGACGTGGTCTTCACCATGCTCGCCAGCCCCGATGTGGTGGAGGCCGTGGCCTTCGGCGACGGCGGTTTCGTGGCGGCGATGCGCGACGGAGCGCTGTGGGTCGACTGCTCCACGGTCAACCCGTCGTTCAGCCGGCGCATGGCCGAGCGCACCCGCGAACACGGCCGGCGTTTCGCCGACGCGCCGGTCGCCGGCACCCGGCAGCCCGCCGAGGAAGGCACCCTGACCTTCCTGGTGGGGGGCGACAGCGCCGATTATCAGCGCCTCGAGCCGTTGCTTCGGAGCATGGGCGAGAAGATCCTGCATGTCGGCGATACCGGCCAGGGGGCGAGCTTCAAGATGCTGGTCAATGCCATGCTCGCCCAGTCGATGGCGGTCTATTCGGAGACCGCGCTGCTCGGCGAGAAGCTCGGCTTTTCGCGGGACTTCCTCATGCAGACACTGCCCGGGCTGCCGGTATCGGCGCCGTTTCTCGCCGGCAAGGCGGGCCTGATTCGCCAGGGCGACTACCCGCCCCAGTTCCCGCTGGAGTGGATGCACAAGGACCTGCACCTGCTCGCGCTCACCGCCTACGAACACGACCAGCCGATGCATCTGGCCAACCTCGCCAAGGAGCTCTACGCCGGCGCCAAGCAGGCCGGACGCGGTCGCGACGACTTCGCGGCGATCTTCGAGTACCTCGACAACGGGTGAACGCCATTCCCTCGGCTACGCTTTGTCTGAAAAATGTCTGCGCTCGCCCATACGGCGTTAAAAATTAACTCAAAATGCTCATTTACGACTTGTAAACTGCGCTTTTTCGTCAATTTTTGCCTTGTCTGGCCATCGCTCGCCGACTTTTCAGACAGAGCTTAGTGGTCGAGCCGAAAGGAGAGCGCAAACGGGAAACGGACCGCCCGAAGGCAGTCCGTTCACGAGGGGATCACATCAGCGGGTACCTGGCGGTCACGGGCTGATGTCGTAGCGGAAATATTTCTTCATGATCCTGTCGTAGGTGCCATTGTCGCGAATGGTGGCGAGCGCCTCGTTGAACCGCTCGACGAGTGCCTTGTCGCGCTTGCGGAAGGCGATGCCGACGCCCTTGCCGAAGAATTTCTCGGGGCCCTTGATGAAGCCGCTGATGCGCTTGAATTCGCTCTTGCCCGAATCGATCTCCAGGTACTTCTCGGCGATCGGATAGTTCATGAAGGCCAGATCCAGCCGCCCGGCTCGCATGTCGGTGATGACGTCATCGATATCGTCGTAGCGACGCACGTCCAGCACATCGCCGTAGAGCTCGGTCACGTAGCGGTCCTGGAGGGTGGCGCGCTGTACGCCGACGCTCCGGCCCTCGAGCTGCTGCTTGTTGTGAATATCGATCTTGCTGTCCGCCGGGGCGATCCAGGCGCGTGGCGTGGCGGAGTAAGGGTGGGTGAACAGCACCTTACGCTCGCGTTCCGGGGTGATCACCATGGATGACATGATGGCGTCGTACTTGCGGGCCAGAAGACCGGGAATGATCCCGTCCCAGGGCTGGGTCACCCACTCGCACTGGACGCCGACCTCCTTGCACAGGGCGTTGCCCAGGTCGATGTCGAAGCCTTCCAGGGTCCCGTCGGGTGTCTTGTATTCGAACGGTTCGTAAGGCACGTCCACGGCGATGCGGACCGTGTCGTCGGCCTGGGCGCCGGTCGCCATGACGGACAGGCCGATCAAGGTGCTGGCCAAGAGCTTTTTCATGAGTCGTCTCCTTGTTGTTGCACTTTCGCGGTTGTGTTGCATTGCTGCGATCAGCACCGAAGGGGAGGCCCTTCAGCGCTGCTAGAGGCCCGGGGCCCGCCGGTCACGGGCTGATGTCGTAGCTGAAATAGGTCTTCATGATCTCGTCGTAGGTGCCGTTGTCCCTGAGGGTGTCCAGCGCATCGTTGAAGCGTTCGACCAGGGCCTTGTCGCGCTTGCGGAAGGCGATGCCGACGCCTTTGCCGAAATACTTCTCGGGCCCTTTGATGAACCCGCTGACCCGTTTGAACTCGCTGCCCTGGGCATCGACGTGCAGATGGGTTTCGGCGATCGGATAGTTCATGAACGCCAGTTTCAAGCGACCGGTCTGCAAGTCGACGATCATGTCGTCGACCGTGTCGTAACGGCGTACGGTCATGGCATCGCCGTAGAGGTCGGTGATGTACCGATCCTGCAGGGTTGCGCGCTCGACGCCGACGGTCATGCCTGCCAACTGTGGCTTGTCGTCGATATCGATGGTCCGGTCGGCCGGCGCGATCCAGGCGCGTGGCGTGGCGGAGTAAGGGTGGGTGAAAAGCACCTTGCGCTCGCGTTCTGCGGTGATCACCATCGACGACATGATGGCGTCATACTTCCTTGCCATGAGCCCGGGGATCAGGCCATCCCAACGCTGGATGACCCACTCGCATTCGACGCCGGCTTCTTTGCAGAGCGCATTGCCCAGATCGATGTCGAATCCCGTCAGTTCGCCATCGGCATCCCGGTGTTCGAAAGGTTCATAGGGGACATCGAGCGCGATGCGTACCGTGTCATCGGCGTGAACCGTACCCGTGACGATAGCCAGGCCGATCAATGAACTTGCCAACAGCTGTCTCATGACGTTGTTTCCTTGTTGTTTCACTGGTTTTCACGATGGGGCCTGATTTTTTGTTGTTCAGGGCCTCATGTCGTGTCATGGGCTGACGGTTTCCAACGCGCGTTCGATCTCGTGATTCAGGATTGCGGCTTGAGATGCGCCAGCAGCCGGCCCTCTAGGAAGCGGAACAGATAGAGGATGGCGAACGTCAGGCACAGATAGATGGCCGCGACGAACAGGAAGGCATCGAAGGGCGCGTAGAAGCGGGCATAGACGAAGCGCGCCGCGCCGGTGAGGTCCATGATGGTCACCACGCTGGCGATGGCGCTGGCGTGAAGCATGAAGATCACCTCGTTGCCGTAGGCCGGCAGCGCGCGACGGAAGGCGCTGGGCAGCACGATGCGTCGCATCATCTTGGCCCGGGACATGCCGTAGGCCCGGGCGGCCTCGATCTCGCCGCGGGGCGTGGCCTTGATCGCGCCGCGGAAGATCTCGGTGGTGTAGGCCGCGGTGTTGAGCGTGAAGGCGATCAGCGCCGGGTAGAAGGGCTTGTCGAGGATGACCCACAGCCAGGTGTCCTGGATGCCCTCCACGAAGACCACGCCGTAGTAGATGATGTAGAGCTGGATCAGCAGCGGCGTGCCGCGGAACACGTAGGTGTAGGCGAAGATCGGCCACTTCAGCCAGGGCCGGGACGAGCTGCGGCCGATGGCCAGCGGCACGGCCAGGACCAGGCCGATCAGCAGCGACAGCAGCACCAGCTGGGCGGTATTGGCCAGGCCGTGCAGGTAGTAGCCCAGCGTCTGCGCCGTGAAGATCTCGTTGCCGGCGAGCAGCTCGGTGAACCAGGCGTCGAGTCGTTCCATCATGCGCTCGTCTCCCCGAAGCCGACGTTGTAGCGTTTCTGCAGTCGCGCGAAGGCCCACTCCGAGACGCTGGCGATCAGCAGGTAGATCACCGCCACCGGGATCAGGAAGGTGAACGGCTCGTGGGTGGCCTTGGCCGCCTCCTCGGCGACGCGGACCATGTCGGTCAGGCCGATCACCGAGACCAGCGCGGTGGTCTTGAGCAGCACCATCCAGTTGTTGGACAGCCCCGGCAGGGCGTGACGCATCATCTGCGGGAAGCGGATGCGGCGGAACATCAGCGACTCGGACATGCCGTAGGCGCGGGCCGCCTCGATCTGGCCGCCCTCCACGGCCATGAAGGCGCCGCGGAAGGTCTCGCCCATGTAGGCGCCGAAGATCAGGCCGATGGTCACCACCCCGGCGACGAACTCGTTGATGTTGATGAAGATGTCGATGTCGAACTGGTCGTAGAGCCAGTCGGTGATCAGGTTGACGCCGATCTGGCCGCCGAAGAACAGCAGCATCATCAGCACCAGGTCCGGCACCCCGCGGATCAGGGTGGTGTAGAGCGTGCCGATGCGATGGAGGAGCCAGTTGCGCGACATCTTGGCGGTGGCGGTCGCCAGCCCCAGGACGATGGACAGCAGCAGCGACAGCAGGCCCAGCTCGAGGGTGACCAGGGCGCCCTGGAACAGGCGCGGCCCGTAACCTTGCAGGTCGATCATGAGACGTGTCTCCGGTGGGCTCAGAACTTGGGCGCCAGGAACTGCTTGAGACGCTCCGAACGCGGATTGCCCAGCACCTCGGCGGGGGGCCCGGCTTCCTCGACGCGCCCCTGGTGCAGGTAGATGACCTGGCTCGAGACGTCGCGGGCGAAGGCCATCTCGTGGGTCACCACGATCATCGTGCGGCCCTCGTCGGCCAGATCGCGCATGACCTTGAGCACGTCGCCGACCAGCTCCGGGTCGAGCGCCGAGGTGGGCTCGTCGAACAGCATCACCTCCGGCTCCATGGCCAGGGCCCGGGCGATCGCCCCGCGCTGCTGCTGGCCGCCGGAGAGCTGGGCGGGGTAGTAGTCGGCGCGCTCGGCCAGGCCGACCCGCTCGAGCAGGTCGCGGGCATGCGCGACGGCCTCCTTCCTGGGCTTGCCGAGGACGTGGACGGGGGCCTCGATGACGTTCTCGATCAGCGTCATGTGGGCCCACAGGTTGAAGCCCTGGAAGACCATCGCCAGCTTGGCGCGGATGCGCTCGACCTGTTTCCAGTCGGCGGGCTCGCGACCGTGGCGGGTCTCCTTGAAGCGGATTGCCTCGCCGTGGACGATCAGCTCGCCCTCGTTGGGCATCTCGAGCAGGTTCATGCAGCGCAGGAAGGTGCTCTTGCCGGAGCCGGAGGCCCCGATGAGGGAGATCACGTCGCCCTGGTGGGCCTCGAGGGACAGGCCCTTGAGGACCTCGTTGTCGCCGAAGCGCTTCTTGAGGTTGCGCACGTCGAGCGG
>NZ_JAGXFF010000001.1:426278-554305 GCF_020147985.1 Modicisalibacter sp. MOD 31.J
TTGCCGGAGCCGGAGGCCCCGATGAGGGAGATCACGTCGCCCTGGTGGGCCTCGAGGGACAGGCCCTTGAGGACCTCGTTGTCGCCGAAGCGCTTCTTGAGGTTGCGCACGTCGAGCGGCAGGGTCGCGGTCGACGGCGCTCGGGTATCGCGGGGGGTGTCGATGAGTCTGGAAGAGGTCATGAGACGTCTCTCTTGTTCTTGTCTTGTCGGTTCAGGAATCGGTCAGCCGAGGAGCAGCGCCCCGTAGCCAAGCCCGAAACACACGACGAACGCCGGGTGGACCCGGGTCGCCAGCAGAAGGATCCCGGCCACGCCGCCGATGATCGCGGTGTGCAGCACGCCGGCCGTTTCCAGCCCCTCGGCGAGGAAGCGCCAGGTCAGAAACGCCATCAGCACCATCACCACCGGGCGTACCCACTGACTCATCGACTTGACCTTGATCGAGTCGCGATAGCGGTAGAGGGTCCCCAGTGCCACCAGCATCAGCAGCAGCGAGGGCGCCACGGTGGCGAAGAGCGCGACCAGCGCGCCGGCGACGCCGGCGACGTCGTAGCCGATGTAGCCGGCCATCTTGGTGGCGATGGGGCTGGGCAGGGCATTGCCCAGGGCCAGGGTCTCGGCGAAGGTCTGGGCGCTCATCCAGCCGTAACGGCCCACGACCTCGTTCTCGATCAACGGGATGATCGCCGGACCGCCGCCGTAGCCGACGATGTTGGGAACGAAGAAGGCGACGAAGAGCTGCCAGTAGATCATGAGCCGGTCTCCTTGGCCGAGGCGTGCCGCTCGGGCCGCAACAGGGCGGCGACGAGCAGGGCGCCGATCACCAGTCCGGGGTGGACGCCCAGGCCGTAGATCAGCCCACCCGCGACGGCGCCCATGATCACGGTGAGCAGCCAGCCGAGGCCGGCCCGGGCCTTGTTGAAGAAGTCCAGCGTCAGCTTGGCCATCATCACCATCACCACCGGCACCACGCCTTGCCCCATGCCCTGCACCCAGCGCTGGTCGCCGTGCCGGGCGTAGAGTCCGAGCAGCGCGATCATGGCCACCACGACCGGGGCGATCACGGCGATCACCGCGTTGACGGCGCCCAGGGCGCCACCGACCCGGTAGCCGATGTAGCCGGCCATCTTGGTGGCGATGGGGCCCGGCAGGGTATTGCCGATCGCCAGCACATCGGCGAAGGCGTCGTCGTCCAGCCAGGCGTGGCGCTTGACCACTTCCTGATGCACCAGCGGAATCATCGACGGGCCGCCGCCGAAGCCGAACAGGCCCACGCGCAGAAAGGCGAGGAACAGTTGTCGTTGCGAGGCCATGCTCACCACACCGCGATGCTGGCATCGGTGCGCGGTTCGGTGCCGCCGCAGTAGATGCCGGTGTCGGGATCGCGGATGATCACCTGGCCGCGACCGAATTCGCGGTTGTCGTGTTCGACACGCATGTCGTGACCGCGCTCGGCCATGTCGCGCACCAGGTGGGCCGGGAAATGGTGCTCGACGCCGATGCGCTTGCCGCCCATCCACTGCCAGCGCGGTGCGTCGAGGGCCGCCTGCGGGTTGAGGCCGAAGTCGACCAGATTGGTCACCACCTGGACGTGCCCCTGGGGCTGCATGAACCCGCCCATCACCCCGAACGGACCCAGCGGCATGCCGTCGGCCCGGGTCAGGAAGCCCGGGATGATGGTATGGAAGGTCTTCTTGCCCGGTGCCAGCACGTTGTCATGGGTAGGGTCGAGGCTGAAGTTGTGCCCGCGATTCTGCAGGGCGATCCCGGTACCCGGCACCACCACGCCGGAGCCGAAGCCGTGATAGTTGCTCTGGATGAACGACACCATGTTGCCGTCATCGTCGGCGGTGGCGAGATAGACGGTGCCGCCGGCCTGCGGCTGGCCGGGGCTGGGATCCAGCGCCCGTTCGCCGATCAGTGCGCGCCGCTCGCGGGTGTAGGCGTCGCTCAGCAGGGCGGCGACGTCGTGGGTCATGTGATCGGGCTGGGTGATATGGGTCTGGCCATCGACGAAGGCCAGCTTCATGGCCTCGAGCTGACGATGCAGCGTTCCCGGGTCGTCGCGCCCCACCGGCTCGAAGCCTTCCAGGATGCGCAGGGCCATCAGGGCCACCAACCCTTGCCCGTTGGGGGGGATCTCCCAGACATCCACGCCCCGGTAGCGGGCGGCGATGGGCGCGACCCATTCCGGCGCGTAGCCGGCCAGGTCGGTGGCGCGCAGATAACCGCCGGTGTCCCGTGAAAAGGCGTCGATGCGCTCGGCCAGTTCCCCGCGATAGAAGCTCTCAGCGCGGGTCTCGGCGATCGCTTCCAGGGTCCGCGCCTGATCCTCGCAGCGGTACCACTGCCCCGGTGCGGGCACCCGACCGTCGGGCAGGAAGGTCTCGAACCAGGGGGCGAGTTCGGGAAGGTCCTGGTAGCGGCGCAACTGGGCCTCTTCGAGCTGCCACAGGCCGGCGATGATCGGCGATACGGGGAAGCCGTCGCGGGCCAGGCGGATCGCCGGTTGCAGCAGGGTGGCGAAATCCAGCTTGCCGAAGCGGCGGGACAGTTCGGCCCAGGCGGCGGGGGTCCCCGGTACCGTGACCGGCGTCCAGCCGCACAGCGGCATCTCGGTATGGCCGGCCGCCGTCACCGCCTCGCGGGTCAGCGCCTGGGGCGCCGTGCCACTGGCGTTGAGGCCGTGAAGCTTGCCCTTGCCGCGGTCGTCGTCGGCGATCCAGACCAGCGCAAAGGCATCGCCGCCGATACCGCAGCCGGTCGGCTCGACCACCGTCAATGCCGCGGCGGTGGCGATGGCGGCATCCACGGCGTTGCCGCCCTGGGCGAGGATGTCACGGCCGATCTGGCTGGCCTGGGGCTGGGAGGCGGCGACCATGCCGTGGCGGGCGTAGGTGACACTGCGCTGCGAAGGGTAGGGCGTGGCGGGGGAAAAGGGCGTCAGCATGCCGTCTCCAATCGATTGTTGTGGTATAAATCGTTATTGATGAAAAAATCGATTTTCTGGGAATGACTATGACCCGTGACTGGGATAACGTCAACAGCCACGCTTTGCCTCATCACAACCGATCAACGGGAGGGGCCCCATGACCACCTCGCCCACCGCCGGCGTCACGGCGTCCAGCCAGGTCTTCGAGGCGCTCAAGCAGGATCTGATCCGGGGTCGCTTCGCGGCCGGCGAAAAGCTGGCCATCAGCGCGCTGAAGACGCATTACGGGGTCGGCCTGAGCCCCCTGCGCGAAGCGCTCAATCGCCTGGCGGCCTATGGATTGCTCGAACAGGTCAATCAGCGCGGCTTCCGGGTACCGGCCATGCATGGGGAGGAACTCGACGACATCGCCAGGCTGCGCCGGCAGCTGGAGTGCATGGCCCTGACCCAGGCGTTCCAGAACGGCGATTCCGAGTGGGAGTCGCAGTTGCTGGCGGCACACCATCGCCTGAAGCGTGCCGATGAGCAGCCACAGCGCGTCGAGGAGTGGGAGCAGGCGCACCTGCGTTTCCATCGCGCGCTGCTCGCCGCCTGCGGTTCGGCCTGGCTGCTGCGTTTCGTCGAACAACTGCACGATCAGTTCGATCGCTACCGGCGCATGGCCCCGGACAATCCGGGGGTGCGTGCCAGGCTGGACCGACAGCACGGCGAGCTGGTGGACCTGGCGTTGGCGCGCGACACGCATGACGCGCGGGCGTTGCTCGACGAGCACATTCGCCTGTCCTACGAGGTGGCGCGCGACGGCCTATAGTAGAGACGAGCCCCGCCGCGGAGACCCCCGCCATGCACAAGAGTCGACTGGCCTGTCTGGTGATCGATAGCCGGACCGAGGCCCTGATGGAAGCCGCCTATTTCTGGGGGCAGGCCCTAGGTTACGAGATCGCCGAGACCGACGGGCGTTACGTGTGTCTGCAAACGCCGGCCGACCAGCCGCAGGTGCTGCTGCAGCGGGTCGATCATCCCAGTCGCGTGCATCTGGACATCGAGACCGACGATATCGACGCCGAGGTGGCGAGAATGGAGGGGCTCGGCGCCCGGGTCGTCGAGCGCCTGGCCGAATGGGTGGTGATGCAGGCGCCGAGCGGTCAGCGCTTCTGCATCGTCGAACCGCAGCGCGCGGACTTCGCCGACGCCGACAACGTCAACGTGTGGCGCTGACGAGACGCCGGTTCACTCCCCGGAGGGCGAGCTGCGCCGGCGACCACGTCCGCCCCGGCGGCGGCGCGGCTTGGCACTGGCCCCGTCGTCCTTGCGCTCGCCGGTCGGGCGACGACGCGGTTCACCGCCGTTGCCACGCCGCTCGGGCGCGGGGGAACTCACCGCCTGACCGGGTTCGAAGCCGGCGATCGGCGTGCGCTTCAGGGTCTGCTTGATCAGGCGCTCGATGCCGGCGAGTTCCTTGGATTCCTCATGGCACACCAGCGAGACGGCCTGGCCGCTGGCACCGGCCCGGCCGGTGCGGCCGATGCGGTGGACGTAGTCCTCGGCGACATTGGGCAGTTCGAAGTTGACCACCTGCGGCAACTGGTCGATGTCCAGCCCGCGCGCCGCGATGTCGGTGGCCACCAGCACGCGGATCTCGCCGGACTTGAACCCGCCCAGCGCCTTGGTGCGGGCGTTCTGGCTCTTGTTGCCGTGAATCGCCGCGGCCTCGATGCCTTCGCCTTCCAGATAGCGGGTGAGCTTGTTGGCGCCGTGCTTGGTGCGGGTGAAGACCAGCACCTGGTGCCACTCGTGCTCGTGGATCAGGTGACTGAGCAGCGCGGGCTTGCGCGGCTTGTCCACCGGACAGACCCACTGGGCCACCGTGGTCGCGGCGGTGTTGCGCGGGGTGACCGAGACTTCCAGGGGATCCTCGACCAGGCCCTTGGCAAGCCGGCGGATCTCGTCGGAGAAGGTCGCCGAGAACATCAGGGTCTGACGCTTGGCCGGCAGCACCTTGAGAATCCGGCGGATATCGTGGATGAAGCCCATGTCGAGCATGCGATCGGCCTCGTCGAGGATCAGCACCTCGAGCGAGTCGAAGGACACCGCCTTCTGGCCGTGCAGGTCGAGCAGCCGACCGGGGGTGGCGACCAGCACGTCGACACCGCGCTTGAGGGCGGCGATCTGCGGATTGATCTTGACGCCACCGAAGACCACCGTGCTGGTCATCGGCAGGTGCTTGCCGTAGGTGGCCACGCTCTCGCCGACCTGGGCGGCCAGTTCGCGGGTCGGCGCGAGCACCAGGGCGCGCACCTGGCCGGGACGCGGGCGCGGGCCCTCCTTGAGCCGCTCGAGCAGCGGCAGGGTGAAGCCGGCGGTCTTGCCGGTGCCGGTCTGGGCGGCGGCCATCACGTCGCGCCCTTCGAGGACGGCGGGGATCGCCTGGGACTGGATCGGCGAAGGGGTGTCGTAGCCTTGTTCGGCCACGGCTTTCAGAAGTGGGGCGGACAGCCCCAGGGAAGCAAAGCTCATGGAATCTCTCGGTAGCTGCAGGATGGGGCCGTCGCGAACGCGCCGGCGGGGCAGCGGGCCTGCAGCTTAACGGATAAGTCGTGCCACGGCTAGCGAGGGAGAGCGCCGCTCAGTAAGTCGACCTCGTCGGCGGAGCCGCGGGCGTCGTCCCGCAGCCCCCGGCGCACCGCCTCGCGGGTCGCCGCGGGCTTGTTCTGGCTGGCCTTGTGCTTGCCCACCAGGCGCTCGACGCTGAGTTCCACGCCGACGATCGCTCGGCACAGGCCGTCGAGGTAATCCGCCGGCGCCTCGGCGAGCGACCAGGGCCTCTCGCGCCCCTGCTCGAAACGTCTCGTCAGGGCATCGACGCACTGCATGAGCCAGTCGCGATCCTCGATGAAACGCAGCCGACCGTGGGCGTGAACGACGAGATAGTTCCAGGTCGGTACCACCCGCCCATGCGCGCGCTTTTCGGGATACCACCCGGGGGAGACGTAGGCCTGCGGGCCGTGGAAGATCGCCAGGGCATCGCGCTCGCCGCCCTGCCACAGCGGGTTGGCCCGGGCGATATGGCCATAGAGCACGTCGCTCGTCGTCGCCTGGCGCAACAGTGGCAGGTGCTCGGCGCTGGGGCCAGCGTCGCCGACGCTGATCAGGCTGGCAAAGGGATGGCTATCGATCGTCGCGTGCAGGGCGCTCGCGTCGTCGAGGGCGAAAGGGCGAGGGCGGTACATGGCGTCACGGTCTCCGGTCGGTCGCTGAAGCAGCGGTGATGAAGGTCGCCAGGGACCGGCGCTGGCGACCCTCGGCGTCGAAGTTGTCGCAAGCGAGCCATTTTCTGAAGGCGCGCTCGATGGTCGGCCACTCGCCGTCGAGCAGCGCGTACCAGGCGGTATCGCGATTGCGCCCCTGGACCACGCGGTGCTGACGGAACACGCCTTCGAAACCCAAGCCCAGCCGCTCGGCGGCGCGTCGCGAGGGCGCGTTCAGGGCATCGCATTTCCACTCCAGGCGCCGGTAGCCCAGCGCGAAGGCTTCGCGCATCAGCAGGTAGAAGGCCTCGCTGGCGAGCGTGGTGCGTGACAGTCGCGACGAGAAACTCACATGACCGATCTCGATCGAGCCGTGCTCGGGAACGATGTTGAGCCAGGCCAGCGTGCCCAGTGCCTCGCCGGTGGCGATGTCGACGACGGCCAGGAAGCGCGGGTCGCGCTGGGTACTCTGGTGCTCGAGCCAGTCTTGGCAGCCGGCCTCGTCGGCGAAGGGGCGGCCGCCGAGGTAGGTCCAGCGCGCGGCGCCGTCGGTGTCGCCCGGACGGTCGGGATCCGCGCGGGACCAGGCCCGCCACAGCGCCGGGGCATGACGCGCGGCGTCGAGCGGCTCGACGCGCGCGGTGCGGCCGTGCAGCACGGTGTCGCCGGGTACGCAGGGCGGTCGCCACTCCGCCACGATGGGGCCCACCGGCTGGCCGAAGGCGTTGGTCGCGGTCACTGCGCGGCCTCCCCGGCGCGCGGCGCGAGTGCCAGCCGATAGCCGAAGAAGTCGTCGTTGCGCTGCCAGCCCAGGGACTCGTAGAGCGCCTGGGCGGCGTGATTGTCGACCTGGGTGCTGAGCGTCAATTGCGGAACGCCGTGGTCGCCGGCGAGTGCGGCCGCGGCCTGCATCAGTGCCCGCCCCACGCCCTGGCCGCGCGCCTCGGGGGCGACGAACAGGTCGTTGAGCAGCCAGCGCGGGGCCAGCCCCACCGTCGACAGCAGCGGATAGAGCTGAACGAAGCCGACGAGCCGTCCGGTCGCGCTCTCGGCGACGCGTAGATGGGCGTCGCCGAGGCCCAGGCGTTGTATCAGGAAGTCGCGCGCGGCGTCGATGTCGCCGGGCTGGCCGTAGAAGCGGCGGTAGCCATCGAGCAACTGGCTCAACGGGGCGAGATCATCGATCGTGGCGGGGCGGATGGTAGGCATGAGAATGAACTCCGTGACGGGGGACTCGCTCGATTGTGCAAGCGAAGTGGTGTCAAACTAAGAGCCAGTTCATGGCGATTTGGGGGAACCAGTTTGGCGCACGAACGGGAGCGGGACGCCTGGGTCATCGAGGCACTGGCGATGCAACTGAGCGACAAGACGGCCGGCACCCTGGCCCGCCGGCTGTACGACGCCCTGCGTGAACGGATCCAGGCCGGGGAGCTCGATCCGGGCACGCGTCTGCCCTCGTCGCGACGGTTGGCCCGGGAACTGGGGCTGGGGCGCAACACGGTCCTCGATGCCCTCGAGCGGCTGGTGGCGGAGGGCTTCGCCGAGGCCCGGCAGGGGGCCGGGCTGTTCGTTGCCGCTCTCGACCTGACCCCGGTCACCTCGCCGCCCGGCGAGGCGCGTGTCGAGCTGCCGCCGCTGTCGCGGCGGGGCCGCGAGCTGCTGGAACGCTGCGGCGACATGCGCGGCAGCCACCGGGCCTTCGCACCGGGGATCCCGGCGCTGGATCGTTTCCCGCATGCCCTCTGGGCGCGGTTGTTGCGGCGTCATCAACGTCACGTCCCGACGGCCTGGCTGGGTTATCAGATCCAGGGCGGGCTGCCGGCGCTCAAGGCCGCCCTGGCCGATTATCTGCAGCTTTCCCGCTCGGTGCGCTGTCGCCCGGAACAGATCCTGATCACCCAGGGTGCGCAGCAGGGCTTCGAGCTGATCGCCCGGCTGCTGACCGATCCGAATGACCCGGTGTGGATCGAGGAGCCGGGCTACGGTGGCGCCCAGGCCTGTTTCGCCGCAGCGGGGCTCGAGCGGATTCCAGTGCCGGTGGATGACCAGGGGATCGATCCCGCCGCCGCGCCCGCCTCGCCGTCGCCGCGGCTGATCTACACCACGCCCTCCCATCAGTATCCCGCCGGCGCAACGCTGACCCTGGCGCGCCGGCTGGCGCTGCTGGCGGCCGCCGAGCGCCACGGCGCCTGGCTCGTCGAGGACGACTACGACAGCGAGTTCCGCTACACCACGCCGCCGGTGGCATCGCTGCAGGGGCTGGCAACGCAGGCGCCGGTGATCTACGTCGGCACCTTCAGCAAGGTGCTCTATCCCGGACTGCGACTGGGCTATCTGGTGCTCCCCGAGGCGCTGGTCGACGACTTCCGGCGGGCCAATGCCCGGCTGCATCGCGAGGGCGGGTATGCCGTCCAGGCGGCGCTGGCGGATTTCATCGCCGAGGGGCATTTCGCGCGTCACGTGGCGCGCATGCGCCACTGCTACCGGCAGCGCCAGGTCTGTCTGCGCGAGGCCCTGGCGCCGGCTCTCGCCGAAGGGCTCGAACTCACCCAGGGCCAGGCGGGCATGCATCTGGTGGCGTGGCTCGACGATCACGCCCAGGAGCGCGATCTCGTCGCGCGCGGCGAGGCGGCCGGCGTGACGCTGGCGCCGTTGTCGCGCTTCTATCTCGGCGAGGCGTCACGCCCGGGGCTGGTGCTGGGCTATGCCGGCGCCGACGAGGCCGAGATCGCCCGCGCCGGGGCCTGGCTGTGCCAAGCCTGGCGCGAGACGCGGTCGCCGCCGGAGTGCCGTTGAGCGTGGTCTGGAGCGGCGCGTCGTCGCTCCGGACAAGTGCGCGGATGGCGAAGGCTGCCAGGCCCAGCCCGGTCATGATGACGAGTCGCTGGAAAGAGCGGTGCATGACGTCTTTCTCGCAGGTCGACGCTCAACAATCGTCACCCCGTTCCAGGGGCGCGCTATGCTTAGCGAGGGTGCGCAGGGGACGCTCTTTTCGGAGAGAGCTGCCATGACCCGCTATCGCAATGCCCTTCCACAGTCGGGGGATCGCCTGTTCCTGACCGACGGTGGCCTGGAAACCACGCTGATCTATCACGAGGGTTTCGACCTGCCCGATTTCGCCGCCTTCGTGCTGCTCGACGACCCGGCGGGCGAGCGAGCGCTGAACGACTATTACCGTGCCTATATCGATGTCGCCCGCCGATATGGCACGGGACTGATTCTGGAGAGTGCGACCTGGCGGGCCAGCCCCGACTGGGGGCGCCGCCAGGGCTACGACGGTGAGGCCCTGGCGGCACTCAATCGACGCGCGATCGCCCTGCTCGAGTCGCTGCGCGACGACGCGGCCGAAGGGGTGGACCTGGTGGTCAGCGGTTGTCTGGGGCCGCGCGGTGACGGCTACTCGCCGGAACGACTCATGAGCGTCGCCGAAGCGAGGGCCTATCATCGTCGTCAGGCCGAGGCACTGACCGAGGCCGGTGCCGACATGCTCAGCGCCATCACCCTCAACTACCCCGACGAGGCGACGGGCATCGCCCAGCTTGCCCGCGAACTCGACATGCCGGTGGCACTGTCGTTCACCGTCGAGACCGATGGCCGCTTGCCCACCGGCGAGACGCTGCGCGAGGCGATCGAGCGGGTGGATGCGGACAGCGACGCCTATCCCGCCTACTACATGATCAATTGCGCCCACCCCAGTCATTTCACCGCGGCCTTCGACGACGGCGAGGGCGGCTTGGCGCGGCTCAAGGGACTTCGCGCCAATGCCTCGCGCAAGAGCCACGCCGAACTCGATGCGGCCACCGAACTGGACAGCGGCGATCCGCAGGCGCTGGGTGCCGATTACGCTACCCTGCGTGCCCGGCTGCCCCAGTTCACCATCCTGGGCGGGTGTTGCGGTACCGACCAGCGGCACATCGCGAGCATTGCCGAGGCCTGCAGCCCGGTACCGCGCCTGGCTTCGTGAGCGATCGGCGTGACAGCCGGCCGGGTCGGGCGATCCATGGCCGACCCGGCCGGCCACCACCGCGGGTGTCGAGCGTTTCCGTGAAGTCGTGTAAGTTGGCCGGGGGCCGGCGACGCCGGTCGACTCGATCAGCCTGCAGGGAGCAAGGAACGCGTGACCGATGCCGTGGAAGTCATCGTGGGTATCGCCTGGTTGTCGGGGCTCGGTGCCTTCGTCGGCGGGCTGTTCGCCTGGCACGAGGGCAACGCCGACACCGAGACCAAGCGGGAGATCATTCACGGCGTGATCGCCTTCGGCGGCGGCACCCTGGTCGCGGCGGTGGCCTTCGCCCTGATGCCGGTGGGCATGGCGGTTCTGCCGCCCTGGGGGCTGGCGCTGGCCTTCTGCCTGGGGGGCGGTCTGTTCTGCGCGCTGGATGCCTGGCTCGAACGGCGCGGCGGCAGCTTTGCGCAGTTCATGGCGATGCTGATGGACTTTCTGCCCGAGGCGGTCTCGCTGGGAGCGGTCTTCAGTCACGACCGGCGGCTGGGCATCCTGCTGGCCGGCTTTATCGGCATCCAGAACCTGCCCGAGGGATTCAATGCCTTTCGCGAGATGCGCCAGACCGGACTCGCCAGGCGTCGCATCCTCGTCGTGCTGTTCGGGGTCAGCCTCCTGGGGCCGGTCGCCGCCTGGCTGGGGCATGCCTTCCTGCAGACCCGCCCGGCGCTCACCGCCTCGCTGATGGCCTTCGCCGCCGGCGGCATCCTCTACCTGATCTTTCAGGACATCGCGCCGCAATCGCGCATGCGCAACCACTGGACGCCACCGCTGGGCGCGGTACTGGGCTTTCTGGTCGGCATGCTGGGCAATGTGCTGATTCTTTGATTACGGCGGTTCTTTTCCTTACTGCTTAAGTTCTTCTTCAGCTTGGCGCTCTAGCGTGGTCGTGTCACCGCGGGTGACGGGACCATCGAACTCACGAGGAGAAGACCATGAGCGCCAAGCTGACAAGCCTTTTTGCACTGGCCCTGCTGAGCATGACCGGCACCGCGCTGGCCGGGGAACGCTGCGATGTTCCCCAGGATCAGTGGCAGCCCCAGGCCGCGCTGGAGAAGAAACTCACGGCCATGGGCTGGGAGATCAAGCGGATCAAGCACGAGGAAGGCTGCTACGAGGTCTACGCGCTCGATGCCGAGGGTCAACGGCGCGAGGTCTATTTCGACCCCGCGACCCTCGAGTCGGTGGGCGGCGAGGACGACTGAGCCATGGCCGCCGAAACGTCTTCCACGGTGCGTGTCTGGGATCTGTGGACGCGGCTGTTCCACTGGAGCCTGGCGGTGTGCTTTGCCACCGCCTGGTTGACCTCGGGCACCTGGCAGAGCGTCCACGAGTGGTCCGGCTACGCGGTGGCGGCGCTGGTCGCCTGGCGGGTGCTGTGGGGCCTGGTGGGGCCCCGTCAGGTGCGTTTCAGCGGCTTCGTGCGTTCACCCGTGACGGCCCTGAAGCATCTGGCGTCGATGCGCCACGGCCGGGAGCCCCGCTACCTGGGGCACAACCCGGCGGGCGCCTGGATGATCGTCGCGCTGTTGACGGGGCTGGGTCTGCAGACCTTCAGCGGCTGGCTGTCGACCACCGATGCCTTCTGGGGCGTGGGTTGGCTCCAGGAGGCTCACGGCTTCCTGGGGAACCTGCTGCTGGCACTGGTCGGGTTGCACGTCGCCGGGGTCGTGGCCTCGAGCTGGCTGCAGTGCGAGAACCTGGCACGGGCGATGATCACCGGTCACAAGCGCGCCCCCGGCCCGGACGACATCGTCTGAGCAATGGCGCCGACCAGAGGGCCCTGGATGAACCCCGGCGGGATTAGCTCCCGCCGGGCTTGCTTGCGCCGGGTCGCAGGGCGTTACCAGACGCTCAGTGTGCGTCGGCGAGAAGTGGCCAGGCGGCGACGGGAATCAGCAGCAGGTGGCTGCCGCGGTAGGGCTGTTGATAGACCGCCGCCGCGAGCAGGTCAGCGTCGGGGCGCTTGAGCACCTCGATCATCACGCCCTGCGGGTGGGCCGCGCGCCAGGCGGCGAAGGCGGCATCGGAGCCGAACACCGTCATGGTCTCTTGGGTGCGACCGAGAAAGCGGAACTGGTCGGCATAGTTGCCCAGGTAGGCGACCGGTACGTGGCGGGCCTCGAGACGGGCCAACTGACGGGCGGCGGGCTGGATGTCGTAGTAGCCGCGAATCGCCGGCGAGACCGCCAGCAGCAGAGTCAGCAGGCTCAGGGGCCAGGCCAGCGTCAGCGTCAGGCGGTGCGCGCGGCGCCACAGCAGCACGGCGAAGGCCGCCGGCACCAGTGCCGCCAGTCGCGCCGCCCCGGGCAGGGGCGCCTGTGGATAGAAGTGCCCGGCGATCTCGGGCAGGGCCGCCAACAGCAGGGTGACCAGCGCCAGGACGAGGCTCACTACCCGGGCACGATGCGGTCGTCCCGCGGCCAGTCGGCTGGCGATCCAGGTGGCCAGGAAGGGCAGGATCGGCATCAGATAGTGGATCTGCTTGCCACTGACCAGGCTCAACAGGAGCAGCGGCGGCAGGCTTCCCCAGGCGGCGAAGCGTTGCATCGGCGTGGCCAGCCAGGGGCGGCGCCACACGGCCATGCCCGACCAGGGCAGGGTCAACAGCGGCAGCAGCGGCAGGTACCAGTACCAGGGGCGGGCGTGCTCGAAGGCGTTGGTGACACGCCCGGCCGACTGGCCCCAGAAGATCGCTTCGGCGTAATCGCTCCCGCCGGCGAGCGCGGCGGGTATCGCCCAGGCCAGGGCGATACCCGCGCCGACCAGGGTGGCGGCAAGTACGCCAGCCCAGTAACGCCGGGCCGGCGCCGCACCGGCGGGCCGCCAGAAGCGCGTGCCCAGCGCCAGCGGCAGCCAGTAGAGAAGAACCACCGGCCCCTTGGCCAGCACGCTCAGGCCGACGCCGACCCCGGCCAGCAGAAGCATCGTGGTGCGCCCCGAGCGCACGTAACGCACCCAGCCGAGTACCGCGACCAGGAAGCAGGTGGTGAACAGGACGTCGAACATGCTCAACGCCTGGTAGACGAACCACAGCGTCAGGCTCATCAGGACCAGTGGCGCCCAGCGGGCTTCTTGGTGGGCGTCGGGGTCGAACTGACGCAGGATCGTGGCCAGCAGCGGATAGGCCAGCAGCCCGACCGCGGGCACCGCCAGCCGCGATACCCAGTCCGAGGTGCCGAACAGCGCCCAGGCCGACTGGATCACCCAGAACAGCAGCGGTGGCTTGTGGGGGTAAGGCTCACCGTTGAGCAACGGGACCAGGAAGCTCTGGTGCTGCCACATCTCCCAGGCCACCGACAGGTAGCGGGTCTCGTCGATGGGCATCAGCGGCAGGTGGCCGATCCGCAGCACGCAGAACAGCGCGGCGAGCGCCACCGCCAGCGCGGCCCCGGGGCGAGCGAGGACGGCGAGTCGGGGGCGGGTGTCGAGTCGGGTGAGGGGCATGGCACGTCGCATGGCTGAGTGGGCGGGAGGCTCAGGGTGTCGGGTCTTGCTTAAGGGAGTCTTAGCCGGACCGGGTGAGCCGGCAACCTCAAGAACCGCGACACGTGACGGCGCGCGGCTGAGCTGTGCCAACCCCCGGGCAGGCGGGATGGCGTCCCGCTGTTCAGCGGGGTGGCGACGGGGTGCGCTGCGCCGTCGCCGGCGGGCTGCTAATATGTTCCCTTTTGTGCCGCCCCGGTGGCTTGTCGCGGTGTGTCGCCGCCCGGGGCCGCTCGTTCAAGGACGACTTCCGTGAGCCTTCTCGTGACCGCCGCTTTTCTGGTCGTGGTGTTTCTCACCTCGGCCCTGTCGGGCATCTTCGGCATGGCCGGCGGGCTGATCCTGTTGTGGTTCCTGTTGCTGGCACTGCCGGCGAGCGTGGCGATCGTCGTCCATGGGGTCATCCAGCTCTGCGCCAACGCCTCGCGCGCCTGGCTGTCGCGGCAATACATCAATGCGCGCATCGTTGCCCTGATCGCCTCGGGGGGCGCGGTGTCGGCGGTGGTACTGGCGCTGCTCGACTACCATCCCGACACCACCATCGTCTCGCTTTTGATCGGTCTGATGCCGGTCCTGGTCTGGATTCCCCGGGCCTGGTTCCATTTCGACGCCTCGCGCACCGGGCATGCCCTGGTCTGTGGTGTGGTCGCCGGCGGCCTGACCATCGCCTCGGGAGTCTCGGGGCCCAGCATCGACCTGTTCTTCATCCGCACCTCGATGGACCGGCGCCAGATCGTCGCCACCAAGGCGGCGGTCCAGGTCATCTCGCATGCCATCAAGATCGTCTTCTATGCCGGTTCGGCGATGATGCTGGGCGCCGGCGAGTGGAGCGTCATCGCCCTGGCGATCCCGATCGCCTTCCTCGGCACCCGGGCCGGCAACGGCGTTCTGCGTCGCCTGACCGACGCCAACTTCCGCTACTGGACGCGCTGGATCGTCACCGTCGTGGGTGCCGTGTACTTTTTCCAGGCCCTCGTCGAGCTGATCTGAACTCAGCCTGCGCCACGCCGTTGTGCGGCGGGGCTGATGCCGAAGTAGCGCTTGTAGTCGCGACTGAACTGCGACGCGCTCTGGTAGCCGACCTCGCTGGCGGTGCGTCCGACCTGCCAGCCCTGTTGATCGAGCAGCGCCCGTGCCTTGAGCAGTCGCAGGCGCTTGAGGTACTGCATCGGGGCCAGGTGGGTGGTGTGCTTGAAGTGGTGGTGGAAGTGCGACGCGCTCATGGCGGCCTGCTCGGCCAGGACTTCCACGCTCAATGGGCGGGTGTAGTGGCGGTGCAGGTAGTTGAGCGCCTGCCCGATGCGCGCGTACTGGCCCGATTCGGCCAGCAATTGCCGCAGCGAATCGCCCTGGGGGCCGCGCAGCGCCTCGAAGACCACCTCGCGGATGCGCGCGTCGCCCAGCGCCTCGGCGAGCCGGGAATCGTGCAGGCACTCGAGCAGGCGCAGCACGTTGTCGGTCATGCGCCCCGCCAGCGGCACCGCGGCCATCGGCGAAGGGCGGGTCGCGGGTTGCCCGGCGTCCTTCAGCCAGGGTTGGGCCAGCTCGCCGAGCATCAGCCGGTCGAGGCGGATCGACACGCCGAGCAGCGGTTCGTCGGCGCTGGCATGGGTCTCGCACTCGAAGGGCAGGGGAAGGGCCTGGACCAGGTAGTGGCCGGCCCCGTAGTGGATCACCCGGTCATCGAGATAACCGACCTTGCCGCCCTGGACGACGACGATCAGGCCCGGTTCGTAGATCAGGGGCGTGCGGGCATGGCCACAATGCGACGCGACCAGGTGGACGCCGGGCAGCCGGGTCGGCTGGAAGCCGTCGTGCTCGACCAATGGCGAGATCAGCTCGGCCATGCGGGTCAGGTCATCGGGTCGGGCGGCGAGCGAAGGGGGTTCCGGAGACGGGATGGCAATGGTCATGGTGGCGATCGCAGTCGTTCGGTAAGGACAGGGTTTTCAGCCTAGCGTATTTTCCGGCATGAAATCCCCCGTGTACTGTCCCCTTGCGGTGAATTTTCACAGGATCGTGCAGAAATCGCACAGTATCGAGCATGGTCGGCGTGGCCCTCGACGCCCAGAATGACAGGCGTCTTGCGCTCGGCCGAGGGCATCGGCCGACACTCGTGATCCACAGGGAGTTCATCATGACCAACGCCAAGGGGTATGCCGCCCATTCCGCCGAATCGCCGCTCGAGCCGTATGCTTTCGAGCGTCGCGAACTGCGTGGCGACGACGTGGCGATCGACATTCTCTACTGTGGCGTCTGCCACAGCGACCTGCACTTCGCCCGCGACGACTGGGGCATGGCGGCCTATCCGGTGGTGCCCGGCCACGAGATCGTCGGTCGCGTCACCGCGGTGGGCGCCGAGGTCAGCCACTACCAGGAGGGCGATCTCGTCGGGGTCGGCTGCATGGTCGACTCCTGCCGGCATTGTCAGGCCTGCGACGACGGCCTGGAGCAGTATTGCGCCGAAGGCTTCACCATGACCTACGGCAGCGAGGACCGTCACGACGGCACGCTCACCCAGGGGGGCTATTCCGACAAGGTGGTGGTCAGCGAGCGCTTCGTGCTGCGCATGCCGGAGGGCATCGACCTCAAGTCCGCCGCGCCGCTGCTGTGCGCCGGCATCACCACCTATTCGCCGCTCAAGCACTACGGCGTCAAGCCGGGGCACAAGGTCGGGGTGATCGGCATGGGTGGCCTGGGTCACATGGGCGTCAAGCTGGCCAAGGCGCTGGGTGCCGAGGTGACGTTGTTCACCCGCTCGCAAGGCAAGGTCGACGAGGCCAGGAGCAATGGTGCCGATCACGTCGTGGTCTCCACCGATGACGACCAGATGGCGGCGGTCGCCGAGACCTTCGACTTCATGCTGGATACCGTGCCCAATCAGCATGACCTGAATCCCTACCTGCAGGCGCTGAAGTACGACGGCACGCATATCCTGGTCGGACAGCTGCAGCCGCTGGAGCCGGCCGTGATGGGCGCCAACCTGATCTTCCGCCGCCGGGTGCTGGCCGGTTCGCTGATCGGTGGCATCCCCGAGACCCAGGAGGTGCTCGATTTCTGCGCCGAGAAGGGCATCACCTGCGATGTCGAGATGATCGACATCCAGGACATCAACCAGGCCTGGGAGCGCATGCAGAAGGGCGACGTCCGCTACCGTTTCGTGATCGACATGGCCTCGCTCAAAGACGCCAACTGATTCCGGCGCTCCCGCAATGCTCCAAGCCGGCGCCCCCCCTTCGGGGTGCCGGCTCTATCATTACGCTTTGTCTGAAAAATGTCTGCGCTCGCCCGTACGGTGTTAAAAATCGACTGGTGCGCCAGCCCGGTCAAATGCTCGTTTACGACTTGTAAACTCCGCTTTTTCGTCAATTTTTGCCTTGTCTGGCCATCGCTCACCGATTTTTCTGACAGAGCTCAATTCCCCGTGACATCGTTGTCGGCGGCGTCGTCATTGCACACGTGACGCGCCTGGTCGAAGCGCTCATCGCCAGAGGGCATTCCGGCAGTTGAGTGTCCACGTAAACTGTCCCAGATCATTTACAGTCCCGGCCGTCGGCACATAGTCTGAAAGGGTTCCCACCTGTCCCAGGCCATTGGAATGGGTTGGCACACCTGCCCAAACCGATAAGGACTGTTCGTGAAACCGACCGCGAAAAGTGACTTCCGCCCGATTCCCGCTCTCATCGCTATCGCCATCGGGATTGCGATCGGGTTCGTCCCCACACCAGAGGGTGTGTCCTCCCAGGGCTGGTTGATGTTGGCCATCTTCGTGGCGACCATTGCCGCCATCATTGGCAAGGCCATGCCCATCGGGGCTGTGTCGATCGTGGCAATCACGGTGGTGGCTGTCAGTGGCGTCACCAGTGACAACCCCGGCACCGCCATTCGTGACGCCCTGGGCAGTTTCAGCAATTCGCTGATCTGGCTGATCGCCGTGGCCATCATGATCGCCCGGGGCTTGATAAAGACCGGCCTGGGCGAGCGTATCGGCTACTACTTCATTGCGCTGTTCGGCAAACGGACGCTGGGTATCGGATATGGTCTGGCGCTGTCGGAACTGGTGATTGCGCCGGTCACGCCCAGCAATACCGCACGCGGCGGCGCGATTATCCATCCGATCATGCTGTCCATCGCCAAGAGTTTCGGCTGCACGCCGGACAACGAAAACACCAATCGGATCGGCAAATACCTGGCGCTGGTGAACTACCATTCCAATCCGATCACCTCGGCGATGTTCATTACCGCCACCGCGCCCAACCCGCTGACGGTGAAGCTGATTGCCGATGCCACCGGGGGCGACATCAGTCTTAGCTGGACGACCTGGGCCCTGGCCATGCTGCTGCCGGGTCTCGTGGCCATTGCGCTCATGCCGCTGGTGCTTTATCTGATGTACCCGCCGGAGATCAAATCCACGCCGGATGCCGTCAATTTCGCCCGCGAGCGGCTGGAAAACCTGGGCAAGCTGTCCCGGGACGAGGGCATCATGCTTGGCGTGTTTCTGGTGCTGCTGTTGCTGTGGGCGGATGTGCCGGCCTGGATCCTGGGTGATGCCTTCAAGCTGAACTCCACCACCACCGCGTTTGTCGGTCTGTCCATTCTGTTGGTGACCGGGGTCCTGAACTGGAAGGATGTGCTGGCTGAAAAGAGTGCCTGGGACACCCTGGTGTGGTTTGGCGCGCTGGTCATGATGGCCACCCAACTGAACACGCTGGGTGTGATCGACTGGTTCTCCGGCGCCATTCAGCAGGGGATCGTCAGCACCGGTCTTGGCTGGCCGGCTTCCACCGCCCTTCTGGTGCTGGTGTTCCTCTATTCCCATTACTTTTTTGCCAGCACCACCGCGCACATCACCGCGATGATGGGGGCATTCCTGGTGGTCGGCCTTGGCCTTGGCGCACCGCCGATGGCATTTGTGCTGATGATGGCGGCCACGTCCTCGATCATGATGACGCTCACCCACTACGCCACCGGCACGTCACCGGTGATCTTCGGCTCCGGTTACGTGGGGCTGGGCGAATGGTGGAAGGCCGGCTTCGTGATGAGCCTGGTGAACCTCCTGCTCTGGGTGGTCGTCGGTGGCCTATGGTGGAAAATCCTGGGCTACTGGTAATCACCGTAGCCCCCTGGATTACTCCACCCCACCCACCGTCCGGGCCGGGGCGGGTTGCAGGTTTCTGCGGATGATCTGGTGAACGTAGGCCAGGCCCAACAGGCAAAGCCCCAGGCCCATGAACGAGGCGACACGCCACAGCCCGGTCACGTCCGACATGTCGAACAGGAAAATCTTGGCGATCACCAGCATCAGCAACAGCATCGCCGCCTTGTAAAGCGGCTGCGCCTGGAAGCGGATACCGGCAATGGTGCCGACCACCGCCATCAGCAGCCACACCATGGAATAGGTGTAGTGTTCGCCGTCGCTGATGACGTTGTGGATGCTCAGCCCTCCCTGCCACAGGTGATGGATCTCGATGGACACGAAATACAGCAGGGCGGCCCCGGCAGTGGCCCCGGCAATTTTGCGGAGCTGGCCTGCAAGCAGGCAATAGCTGGTGGCGGCCAGGACCACCGGCAGCCCGTAGGCGAGCAGCAGGCTATTGAGCAGGGGCGTGGAGGCAATCGATGCGGGCTCCCACAGCGGGTTTTTCAACAGCAACAGGCCGCCCACATAGATCAGGCCGCAGACAGCGAGTAACAGGTGCCCGCAAACCCGGTAGAACGCCTGCAGGTGGTGCGCGCTTTTTGCACGGTACATGTACACGTTCCCGATCAGGCCCGCGGCCGCCATATTGAGGGCCGCTTCCAGGTAGGAGTAGGTCTGGCGGAAAATATCGCCGTCGTACAACTGGTAACGGGTTTCATAGATCAGCGTCAGTGCCAGCAGGTGCAGGCCCGCGCCCTGCAACCATTGCCGCAGGGGATCCTCCGGCCGGGTGAAGTAAGCCGCCACCCAGACCACCAGGGCGGAGCCCCCGCACACCCACAGGCTCCAGTGGAAATCGGTGGGATAGCTCAGCAGCCAGGGATTCAGGGTCAGCCGTACGATGACAAGGCCCAGTACCGCCTTTACAAGGTACGGCAGCACCGGCAGGGCAAACCGCTGGTGGAGCCGGGACAGGGTCACCACCTGCAGGGCCAGCGCCAGGGTGAGCGTGGCTTCCCGCAGTACCATGACCGCCGCCAGTGAGTAGGCCAGATGGGCACTGATGACCAGTGCCGCGGTGACCGAAGCCGGAACCTCTTTAGCTGTCTGCCGGTTCGCAATAGAAAGATAGGCCGCGCCCAACACCAGCATGGCGACGGCCCACTGCCAGTGGGTGTTCATGTCCGTCAGTCCGATATAGGCAATGGACAGGGCCGCCACCGGCGCCAGAAAGGCCAGCGACGACCAGTACCCTTTGTGCTCGCTGACCTTGATGTTCCACAGAGCACCCGGGGTGAACAGGCCGACCAGAACGGCCAGTGCGCCGGCGAACTGGCTGGCTTCACTCGAAGACAGGTGGCGCACATGCACCCCGGTATCCGAAGCCAGTGCTGATGCCAGTATGCCGATGGCCGTGATCGCGAATGCAGGCCAGGCGATCAGGCTGAACCCGGGATGATGACGGCAGACCCAGAGTACCAGTGCGGGCAGGATCCACAGGGCGATCACCGGCGAGGGGTCGGACACGGCGATGCTGAGACCGGCGGCGGCAACGAAGGTTGCCAGCGTATAGACGTTCCGGGTGAGGGGGGAAATGAACATGTTCCGGTGGCAGCAGGCCATCAGGGGCGGCTCTTCCTTCACCTGGCTGTTGACCAGTCGCCAGTCGGAGCCGGGGATGGCCAGGAAACCATAGGTGACCAGCGCCAGGTAGATCAGTTGTACCGAAGGATCAACCGTCGAGGTCAATGACAGGGCCCACCAGCCTGTGGCGCCCGCCATGATGCCCAGCCACAGCCAGTTGCGATAGACATGACGCAGCAGTGCCAGTGACGAGCCCGTGATCACCAGGCTGTAGATCAGGGCCCCGAGCATGTTCTGGCTGCCGGTGTCGACCAGTATCGGAACCACATAGGCCCCCAGCATGCCGAGGGCGGCCAGTACCGGGCCATGGATCAGTGACAGGCCCATGGTGACCAGCGACACCACGAGCAGCAGGCTGAAGACCGGCCCGGCCGGCCACAGTTGGTAAAGATGGAGGGTCGCCAGCAGGGCAGCGTACAGGATAATGCTCGCGCCACCGGCCAGCGCGGCCAGCACATCGTTGTAGTGCGCCAGTTGGCGCCGCTTCCAGAGCGCCACGCCATGGAAGGTCAGGCCAAACAGGATCGCCAGCGCGATGCGGGCCGTTGGCCCCAGCAGACCGGCCTCGATGGAGTACCTGACCAGGAAAATGCCGGACAGGCCGACGCTCACGCCACCCAGCCACACCATCCAGTTCTCCTTCAGGTGGGCCAGCCAGGGGGCGTGATTCTCGAGGGGTTCCGTGTTGTCGGCGCCTGTCTTCCCGGTGTCGGGCTCACGCCCGGAAGAGACCGGCTTTTCGGCGGCAGGTCGTGGTGGTTCCGAAGGTGACTCGGGGGGTGGGCTTTGTTCCGCCTGAGCGTCGCTGGCCGTCCTTTCCGGGGACAACGAATCGCCGGCCGGTTGCTCCAGCGACGCCGGTTCCGACCGGTCGGGAACGGCATTGCGCTCAGGCCGGTTCAACTGCGCCTGCAAAGCCGCAACCTGAGCGCGCAGGTCACGTTGTTGAAAAAAGGCGATCCACCCCAGAATCGCGCCCGGTACCACTATGCCAAATAGAACAAGGGCAAAGATAATAACCCCACCCATGGCCACACTCCCTGTCAGTCGGGCAGGCAGTGTACCGCAAGTTACAGTGTGGTGTGTACGTCAGTAAGTTGGGGCGGATGATCGGGTCGCCTATAGACGTTATTCGTGTGGTTCCGCTATTGCGTTATCGGGTCGTTATTGAGTAAACGATCCAGCAATCCCATTTGCCGGGCCTGACTCGGCGATCGCAGGTCGTTGCCTTCTTGAGAAAATAGCCATGAGTGCTGTAGGAAATCAGCCATTATCGGTGTGAGAAATTGGCCATTATCGGTGCGGGAAGTTGGCTGGAGGCAAGATTGAGTCGAAAAAACTATGGTTGAGTAACGGCGTGGCGTCCTGCTTGAGTGAATAGTGAGGTTGTGTTATTTTTCGGTGCTGTAAGTCTTTATGTTTTCTACGTGTTAAATAAATAGTGGAGGTCTTTCATGGGGCTGGCTATTGCTGGTGTCACCTTGAATGTGTTGTTGGCGGCAGCCGTTTCCTTCAACGTCACCCAGGATCTTTCGGGAACGGCTTCGACCGTGTTTCTTTCCCTCATCGGGGCTTCTCTGGCAGCAACTGTCATCGGCTTCCTGGTCGCCGTGAGTAGTCGAAATGTCCGGCTCGGTGGTGTCATGATGATTGTTGGTTCGGTCATTTTCGTGCCTGGGGGGCTCGTTGCAATATTTGGGGCGAAACGTCTCATGAGTAAGTCTATGCAAGACCAGAGAGCCCAAGAAAAGTTCGATAGCTGACGATTGTTAAGTATCCATGGCGTTTATTGAGTATAGATAGAAAGGGCAGTCCGTGTCGCAACCAGAAATCTTCGAGAATCACTGGTATTATCAGGATAATGGCCGTATCCGTGGTCCATTCAAAAAAGAGGCAATGATAGTCTCCATTATGGACCACGAGATAGGCCCTGATACCCAGGTTTGGAATACGAGTTGGTCTGACGCCACTCCGGCAAAGCCGCTGCGCGATACGTCCTTCAGTGACTATTTAACGGACGAAGCCAGGAAAAAATATACGCCTAAGCCCGTCTCGGATCGGTTGGCTTGGGTGTTGGCATTGTTTCCTGTCGCCTTTCTGTTCATTGATAGCATACTGATTTATAATTACAGCCCCATTGCTTTTTCGAATTTTTATATATTTGGCGTGCCCATGGTCTATTCGCTAATAGCACTGGTGGATGCCTTGAGAATTCGGGACAGTGGTCGCGGGAAGGCCCCTCTTTATTGGTTCTGGATAACACCCGTCTATCTCGCGGTAAGAGCCAGCAAGCTCAAGCGAGGTGTTCGTTTTTTCTGGCTATGGCTTGCCTCATCGTTGCTTTATGCAATCGTCGTCTTCGGTGTCGTCGACGGCGGCTATCTCTTGCCATCGCTTCGCCCGTTACCCTCGTGCTCGAGCTCCATGGTCATCGATACGAACAAGCAGATCTTCGACGACGCTATGCGGGAAAATAGAAGTTCTTACGCAAGTATGGCGAGATCACTTCAGAATGCCTTGGGCGCCAAGTACGGTAGTCCCTACCACTACAATGAATACTCAGGTTTTGGGCAGAACATGAAGGCGGAAGAGCTCGCGAATATCCAGCAGGTAACAAACACGTCTGATGTCAGATCATGCCAGGCAGTAGTAATCACTTCTCTAGGGCCGCGTATCCCGATAGCTTACAGCATCAAGCGGGCAAGTGGCGGTATTGAGGTAAAGTTGAGGTCGCGTTAGTGATCAATGCTCAGTCAAATAGCGAGCGGTTTTAGAATGGAGAGGTCTGGTTTCTACGGAAGGGAATCGGCTGGTTGCGTTGGTCTTTTCAGCTTTTCGGTGCGACCTTTTTTGATCGCCGGTCGCCAGGCCGACCCCAGTCGACGGGCGGCAGGCCCCATAACGTCGATGTCGCTGGCAGGTCGTGCGCCATCGTGGCACTGACGTCGACACTACCCCTCTGGAACAGGAGACCCCGCGTGCCATCCTCTGACAATCGCAGGCCGCTCAAGAGTCGCAATCATCGTCTCGCGCAGCGCGCCGCTGCCTGGCTGAGCCGGCGTCGTTGCACGCCCAACCAGATCTCGCTGGCGAGTATCGGTTTCGCCGCTTTCGCCACGCTGGTGCTGGTGGCCTGGCGGCATGCCACGGGCGGGGCGCAGTGGGTGTTGCCGCTACTCGCCATCGTGGGTATCCAGGGGCGTCTACTGTGTAACCTGCTCGATGGCATGGTCGCGGTGGAGGGCGGGCGCTCGACGCCCGACGGAGAGCTCTACAACGATATACCGGACCGTATCGCGGATGCGCTGTTGCTGGTGGCGGCGGGTTATGCGGCGGGCACACTCTGGAGTGGCGGTATCTGGCTCGGCTGGCTGGCGGCGCTGCTGGCCGTGGCGACCGCCTACGTGCGCATGCTGGGCGCTTCGATGGGCGCGCCCATGTCCTTTATCGGGCCGATGGCCAAGCCGCACCGTATGGCGTTGCTGAGTGGCGTCTGCCTGCTCAGTGTGCTCGAACCCTATCTCTGGCCCAAGGGATGGGCGCTGCTGCTGGGTCTCGGCGTCGTCGTCGTCGGCAGTGCCCTGACCATCGTCCGGCGTACACGGGCGATCCACGCCCACTGCATGGCCGCCGCCGACCGGCCGGCGAGGGGCGAGGATGTTTGATATCGCGCCCCACGTCGAGACGGTGGTCATCGTGGTGCTGGGATTGCTGTGCGTCGCCAGCCTGTCGCGTGTGTGGCTTCGCCAGCGCTATCCGCAGCGCGACTGGCTGGAGCTCAAGCAGCGCATCCGCTCCTGGTGGTGGATGATCGGCCTGTTGTTCGTCGTTCTGTTGTTGAACCGCGAAGCCGGTATCGTCTTCTTCGCCTGCCTCAGCTACCTGGCGCTCAAGGAGTTCTTCTCGATCGTGCCGACGCGCCTGGTGGATCGCCGCGTGCTGTTCTGGGCCTACCTGGCGATTCCCGTGCAGTACCTGTGGATCTGGCAGGCGTGGTACGGCATGTTCAGCATCTTCGTGCCGGTCTACGTTTTCCTGTTCCTGCCGGTACGCATGCTGCTGCTCGGCGACAGTCAGGGGTTCATCCGCGCGGCGGGGGTGATCCACTGGATGGTGATGCTGGCGATCTACTGCATCGGTTACCTGGCGGCCCTGCTGACGCTGCCGGTACTCAATCCGGCGGCGGGTTACCTGGGGCCGGTTTTGTTCGTCGTCTTCATCACCCAGTTCAACGACGTCTGCCAGTACGTCTGGGGCAAGCGGGTCGGCAAGCGCCCGATCCTGCCGCAGGTCAGTCCGAACAAGACCTGGGGCGGCTTTCTGGGCGGCGTCGCCACGGTGACGCTCTGCGCCGGGCTGGCCGGGCCCTACCTGACCGGCATGTCCTGGACGCTGTCGCTGGGTGCGGGCGTGCTGATCGCCGTGTGCGGCTTCTTCGGCGACGTGGTGATCTCCTCGGTCAAGCGCGATCTCGGCATCAAGGACACCGGACAACTGATCCCGGGGCACGGCGGGGTGCTCGATCGGCTCGACAGCATCATCTACACGGCGCCGGTCTTCTTCCATTTCTATCGCTTCTTCGCCTACTGAGGTGGCGTCATGCAGCGCTGGCTGAAAGTGCTCTTCTTTCTACTGGTCGTTCGGCCGCTGATCGTGTTCGTCATCGGTCTCAATGTGTTCCAGCGCGAGCGGCTGCCGCGACACGGCCCGCACGTGCTGGTCGCCAACCACAACAGTCATCTCGATACGCTGGTATTGATGAGCCTGTTCTCGTGGCGGGACCTGGCGCGCGTGCGCCCCGTGGCGGCGGCGGATTATTTTCTCGCCAACCGTTGGCTGGCCTGGTTTTCGACCCGGGTCCTCGACATCATTCCGGTCCACCGCGATGGCCGAGGCGACCGGGGCGATCCGCTGGCCGACTGCCGTGCGGCGCTGGCGGCGGGCGATATCGTGATCCTGTTCCCGGAGGGGAGCCGAGGCCGGCCCGAAGCGATGCAGCCGTTGAAGAAAGGCGTCTTTCATCTGCTCAAGGAGAGTCCCGAGATACCGCTGACGCCAGTCATGCTGCGTGGCCTGGGGCGGGCCCTGCCGAAGGGCGAGGCGCTGCTGGTGCCGCGCAATTGCGATGTCGCCGTGGGCGAGGCGATGCATGTCGGCAGCGACAGTGCCGCTTGCATGGCGTCGCTCGAAGCGGCGTTCGCGATACTCGCGGAGCAGTGCCGGGGCAGCGCCTGGCTGGACGAATGGCAGTAGCCGAGCCTGGCGGACCCGATATCGAGGATGCGTTGCGGATCGGCGTGCGCCGCCGCTACGGTCGGGCGAGCAGGGCGGCGAGGATCACGGGCGCCCCGGCGCTCCGTTTCATGGCCTGGATCACGACGTCTTGAGCCGGGTCAGCCCTTCCTGGGCCGACGAGGCGACCAGGTAGCCTTGCCGGTCGTAGACGTTGCCGCGCGAGAAACCGCGCCCGCCGCCGGCCCAGGGGCTTTCCATGTCGTAGAACAGCCAGTCGTTGATGCGCACGTCGCGGTGGAACCACAGCGCATGGTCGAGGCTGGCGATGCGCAGCCTGGGGTCGCCGAAGTGCGTGTCGTGGCCGATCAGGCTGGTGGTCAGCAGGTTGAAGTCCGAGCTGTAGGCGAGCAGATAGCGGTGCAGGATGGCGTCGTCGGGCAGATCGCCGGCGAGCCGGAACCACAACCGCTTGGTGGGAATGCCGTCGCGCTCGCCATCCGGCAGGTGCAGGAATTCGATCGGGTGGCCGGCGAACTGCTGCGGCCGGGCGCCCTCGCCGATCAGGGTATCGGGGTCGTCGACGACGGGCCGACTCGGCTGGTGATGAAAGCCGGGCTCGTCGACGTGGAACGAGGCGCTGCAGAAGAAGATCGTCTTGCCGTGCTGGATCGCGCTGATCCGGCGGGTCGCGAAGCTGCCGCCGTCGCGCACCCGGTCGACCTGATAGACCACCGGGTGATGGGCGTCCCCGGCGAGCAGGAAGTAGCCGTGCAGGGAGTGCACGCGGCGCTGTGGATCGACGGTCTGGCAGGCGGCGGACAGCGCCTGGCCGAGCACCTGGCCGCCGAACAGTTGCGGAAAGCCGAGATCCTGGCTGCGACCGCGAAACAGGTTCTCCTCGAGCATCTCCAGGCCCAGCAGGTCGACCAGGGCATCGAGTGCGTGTGTCATGCGTCCTCTCCCTACGTGTACGATGAGCGCGTCGACAGAATACCCGAGACCCCGATCATGCGCAGCGATAACTACTACATGCACCGTGCCCTCGACCAGGCCCGGGTGGCGCAGGCCGCCGGCGAGGTGCCGGTGGGTGCGGTGGTGGTGGACATCGCCGGCGAGATCGTGGGGCGTGGCTACAATGCCCCGCTGGGCAGCCACGACCCGAGCGGCCACGCCGAGATCCGCGCGCTGCGCGATGCCGCCGCGCGGCTCGCCAACTATCGCCTCGATGGCTGCACGCTGTTCGTGACGCTCGAGCCCTGCATGATGTGCGCCGGGGCGATCATTCATGCCCGACTGGCGCGGGTGGTCTATGCCGCCGCGGAGCCGCGGACGGGGATGGTCGAATCGCGGGCCAATCTGTTCGCGCAGCCCTGGTTCAATCATCGGGTGGCGGTGGAGGGGGGGCTGCTGGCAGTGCAGTCGCGACGGCTGCTGCAGGCGTTCTTCGCCGAGCGCCGGGGGCAGGGGCCGCATGAGTCGCCCGAGGCGGACGAATCGCCTAGCTAGTCGGGGAGACGGCGGGAAGGATAAGCGCGGCACCCTCGGGTGCCGCGCCTGGAGTCACTCTTTCCAGTCGAGCCGGCTTTCGAGCACCAGGCCGCTGTCGGCCATACGGGCATCGATGTTCATGGCATCGATGTGCTCGAACTGGGCGCGGGCGCTGGCGAGCTCGCTGTCCAGCTCGTCGGCGAGCTCCCGGTTGCCCTGCATGGCCAGCAGCCCCTGGGTCATGTCCAGCCATTGCAGATACATTGCCCCGGAGATACGCAGGTGCATCAGGTGGCCGGCGTCGGCGTCGTCACCCTGCAACTGATCGGTGAGCCGTGTCTTCTCGCCGTCGCCCACGGCCACGCCCAGGGCCTTGTCGCTCATGGCGGCCCAGCCCGGCTGGCCGTCGAGCATGGCGAGCCACTGTTGCGGCAGGGAGACCGCGCCCGAGTCCGGTGTCAGGCGCAGCTCGGCGAGCTGCGGCACCATGCTCTGGCCCATGGCCAGCAGGCCGTCGGGATTGCTGGCGGCGATGATGGCCGCGCCCTTGACGTCGGGGATGCCGTTCGTGGCGGTATCCATGGCGTCGAGGATCAGGCGCACGCCGCGCAGGTCGCCGAACGGCGGCATCGCCAGCATGTTGATGCGTTGTCCGAGCTCGTCGAGCTGGCCGTTGAGCTCGGCGAGTTGCGGGCATTCGAAGGGCTTGGCCTGGAGGCTGTCGATCTGCTCGCGCAGCACCGTGCGCAGCGTCGGCATGGGCAGCGCCATGGCCAGATCGAAGGGGGCGTCGGTGGCGGCGCCGAGACCGGGCAGCGGCGTATGCAAGGTGGCGAACGGCTTGGCGATGTCCGACATCAGGGACACGTCCATACGCTGTTCGACATGATCCGCCTCGAGCGCCGTGTAGCCGAGACTCAGTTGCGGTACCCAGCCGGCGATACGTTCGGCATCCGCGCGGCAGGCCGCGGAAACGGCCGTCGGCGCCTGTCCGGTGGCCTGCTCGCGCATCGCTTTGACGGTATCGACGAGCGGATCCTCGTCACCGATGAGCAGGGTCACCAGACGCTGGGTATCGATGTAGCCGGTGCCGTAGGGCAGGTAGCCCTTGGCGTCGGCGAGCTTGGTCAAGGTGTCGCTGGCGCTCTTCTCGGGCAGGCTGTCGCCGAGCAGTTCCGACAACAGGGCGTCATCGAGGGTGTCGGGCGCCAGGGCGAGAACCGCCCGGCCGTCGTGGACCGCGCTGATCAGTTGCAGCGGCGTGTCCGCGAGCGGCACCCGGCGATAGTCCGTGCCGTCCAGGTCGCGCGTCTCGAAGGTCGCGCCGGCGGCCTTCGCCAGGCGATCGAGGAAGTCCCGGTAACGCTGGGGATCGTCGACGCCCAACCGCAGTACCGGTGTCAGACCGAGGCCGTAGAAGGCACTGAGCCCATACAGGTCGACGCCGATCGAGTCGGCCACCTGACGGTAGCCCTGCTTGCCCTCGAGTTCACCGGCGAGGGCCGCGAGGAGCCCGGCCATGGACTCGGCACCGTCGTCGCGCAGCGCATCGGCGGCCTGGGTCAGTTGCCGCCGATGCTCGTCGATCTGGGCATCGAGGGAGGCCAGCGGCGTCTCGAGGGCCGCCTCGTCGGGCGTCTCGTAGGTGGCGAACAGGTAGGGCGTGTCGGCCGGCACGTGGGCCAGCGGCGAGGAGGTCCCGGAGGATGAGTCGCCGCAACCGGCCAGCAAGAGGCCGGCGGCGGCGGTGGCGAGCAGTGCGCGTCGCATGGTAAGGCGTTCCTTTGTCGCTGTGCGTTGAATGATCCCGGCTCGATGGCCGGACAAGGTCGGACGGGAAGCACTGGGCCACTCTGTCGGTGGCTATCGTTTTTCAGGGACGGGGCGATGCCCGATTCCCAGGCTCGCCGGGCATTATCGGCGAGTGACGCCCATTATGCAGCCGTGGGCGGAATTTTTCCGCCCCCGGATCACAATACCGGTGGTACCACGTCGAAGAGTTGCTGGGTGTCCTCGTCGCTGGGCTCGCGCTGGTTGAGCTGGAAGAACTGCTGCTCGGTGCGCTCGATGTAGTTGAGGATCTCGTAGTAGCGGCGGATGTTGCGCACGTAGATCACCGGCTCGCCGCCGCGGGCGTAGCCGTGGCGGACCCGCGAATACCACTCGCGCTTCTGCAGCAACGGCAGCGCCTCGCGCACGTCGGCCCAGCTGTAGGGGTCGCCGCCCTGCATGTCGACGATCTTCTGGGCGTCGTAGAGATGGCCCAGGCCGACGTTGTAGGCGGCCAGCGCCATCCAGGTGCGGTCCGGCTCGGTGATCTCCTCCTGCAGGCGCCGTTTCGTCTCGAGCAGATACTGGGCGCCGCCCTCGATGCTCTGACGGGGGTCGAGGCGGTTGTCGACGCCGACTTCCTCGGCGGTGCGCTCGGTGAGCATCATCAGCCCGCGCACCCCGGTCGGTGACGTGGCCCTGGGTTTCCAGTGCGACTCCTGATAACCCAGCGCGGCGAGCAGCTTCCAGTCGAAGCCGGTGTCCTTGGCGGCGGCGACGAACTCGGCCTTGTAGGTGTCGAGTCGCTGGTTGGCCTGCTGGATGAAGGTACGGGCGCCGACGTATTCCAGGTAGTCGTCGTGGCCGAAATAGCGTTCGACCAGGTCGTCGAGGGTGCCGTCGGCCTGCATGTCGTCGAGGAAGCGGTTGACCCGCTCGAGCAGCCCCAGGCCGCTGTCGGCGGGCAGCGCCCAGGCCAGGCTCAGCGGGTCACCGATCAGGAAACCGTTCTCGACGCCGGGAAAGAACAGCCGGTTGAGCTTGAACTGGTGCTGGTAGATCACCGCCGCGTCGAGTTCGCCGTTCTCGACCAGGCTCAGCAGGTCGGCGACCTCGATGTCGGCGGATTCCTTCCAGGTCAGTTCGGGCAGGTCGTTCTGCAGTTCGCGCAGTACCAGGCTGGCGCCCGAGCCCTTGAGCACGCCGACCGAACGGCCGACCAGATCCTGGGTGCTGTCGATCGGCGGCAGGCCCCGGCGATACACCACCAGTGGCTTGAGCGTCATGATCGCGCGACTGAAATGCACCCCCGTCAGGGTCGGGTCGAGGGGCAGCGCCGCCGCGCCCAGGTCGGCGTCGCCGTCGCGTACCGCGGCGAGCACGTCGTCGATGTTGCCGTCGCTGTCCAGCGCCAGGCTGACGCCGAGGCGGTCGGCGAAGCGCTTGACCAGCTCGAACTCGAAGCCGGTCGGCCCCTGACGCCCCTGGTAGTAGGTGGTCGGGGTGTTGCGCGTGGCGACCTGGATGAAATCCCGGGCGCGGATCGCATCGAGCAGCGGGTCCCCGGGCGTCGCCTGCCAGGCCGGCCAGCCCAGCAGCAGCAATCCCAGCACGATGAGCGTCGTCCGGCGCGGGTGGCGGGCGAGGGCCTTGAGCATGCGTTGCCGTCGGTTGCAGTGAGCGGCTCACCATACCCGGCCCCCCGTGGGCTGTCATCCCGGCCGATTCCACGGATTTCTCGAAGGACGGGCTTTCCAGTATCATGTGCGCTCGTCGCCGCCGTCCGCGGTCCCCATTTTCGGCTTTCTTCAGAGGCTTCTTTCGACATGCTCGAACTGCGAGGAGCGCCCGCCCTTTCCGCTTTCCGTCATGCCAAGTTGTTGGCCGCCCTGCGCGATCGGGTCCCCGAAGTCGAGACGCTGCACGCCGACTACCTCCACTTCGTGGATCTCGACGGTGAGCTGGATGCCGGCGAGCGTGCGGTACTCGACAGCCTGCTGGCCTACGGTGCCGAGACCGATCCCGGCGCGGCGCGCGACGGTCATCTGTTCCTGGTGGTGCCGCGGCTGGGCACCCTGTCGCCGTGGTCGTCCAAGGCCACCGATATCGCCCGTAACTGCGGCCTGTCGCAGGTCCGGCGCATCGAGCGCGGCATCGCCTATCGCGTCAAGCTCGACGGCGTGCTCAGCGAGGCGGCCTTCGAGGCGATCGTCGCCACCCTGCACGACCGCATGACCGAGTCGGTGCTGGCGAATGCCAGCGACGCCGCCCGGTTGTTCGCCCACCAGGCGCCGGCGCCGCTCGGCCAGGTGGACGTGCTCGGCGGCAGCCGCGAGGCACTGGCCCGCGCCAACGGCGAACTGGGCCTGGCGCTGGCCGAGGACGAGATCGACTACCTGGTCGAGGCGTTCCAGGGCCTGGATCGCAACCCCAGCGACGTCGAGCTGATGATGTTCGCCCAGGCCAACTCCGAGCATTGTCGCCACAAGATCTTCAACGCCGCATGGACCATCGACGGCGAGGCGCAGCCGCATTCGCTGTTCCAGATGATCAAGAACACCTACAACGCGGCCCCCGAGGGCATCCTCTCCGCCTACAGCGACAATGCGGCGGTGATCGCGGGCAGCGAGGCCGGGCGGTTCTTCGCCGCGCCACGGCTGGGCGACACCGAGGCCCGCTACGCGGCGAGTCGCGAGCCCATTCACATCCTCATGAAGGTGGAGACCCACAACCACCCCACGGCGATCGCCCCGCATCCCGGCGCGGCCACCGGCTCGGGCGGCGAGATCCGCGACGAGGGCGCCACCGGCCGTGGCGGCAAGCCCAAGGCGGGGCTCACCGGCTTCGCGGTCTCCAACCTGCGCATTCCGGAGTTCGTCCAGCCCTGGGAAGCCTTCGACTACGGCAAGCCCGAGCGCATCCAGTCGGCGCTCGAGATCATGCTCGAGGCGCCGATCGGCGGGGCGGCGTTCAACAACGAGTTCGGCCGCCCCAACCTGACCGGCTACTTCCGCACCTACGAGCAGGACGCGGTGGGCGCCGACGGCATCGAGCGGCGCGGCTATCACAAGCCGATCATGATCGCCGGCGGTTACGGCAACATTCGCGCCGACCACGTCGAGAAGGGCGAGATTCCCGTCGGTGCCCGGCTGATCGTGATGGGCGGGCCGGCGATGCTGATCGGGCTGGGCGGCGGCGCGGCCTCGTCCATGGCCTCGGGCAGCTCCAGCGAGGATCTCGACTTCGCCTCGGTGCAGCGCGACAACCCCGAGATCGAGCGCCGCGCCCAGGAGGTCATCGACCGCTGCTGGTCGCTGGGCGAGGCGAATCCCATCGCCTTCATCCATGACGTCGGTGCCGGCGGGCTCTCCAACGCCCTGCCCGAGCTGGTCAAGGACGGCGGCCGTGGCGGGCGCTTCGAGCTGCGCGAGGTGCCCAACGCCGAGCCGGGCATGAGCCCGCTGGAGATCTGGTGCAACGAGGCCCAGGAACGCTACGTGCTGGCCGTGGCGGCCGAGGACCTCGAGACCTTCGACGCGCTCTGCGAGCGCGAGCGTTGCCCCTACGCGGTGGTCGGCGAGGCCACCGAGGCCCATCACCTGCGCGTCCACGACGGCCACTTCGACAGCCTGCCGGTGGACCTGCCGATGAGCGTGCTGTTCGGCAAGCCGCCCAAGATGCAGCGCGGCTTCGCGCGTGAAGCGCGGCCGATGCCCGGCGCCGACTTCGACAACCTCGACCTGCGCGAGGCTCTCGATCGCGTGCTGCGCCTGCCGGCGGTGGCGTCCAAGAGTTTCTTGATCACCATCGGCGACCGCTCGATCACCGGCCAGGTCGCCCGCGACCAGATGGTCGGCCCCTGGCAGGTGCCGGTGGCCGACTGCGCGGTGACCACGGCGAGTTTCGACACCCACGCCGGCGAGGCGATGGCCATGGGCGAACGCCCGCCGGTGGCGCTGATCGACCCCGCCGCCAGCGCCCGTCTGGCGGTCGCCGAGGCGATCACCAACCTGGCCGCGGCCCCCATCGCCAAGCTCTCCGACGTCAAGCTCTCCGCCAACTGGATGAGTGCCGCCGATCACCCGGGCGAGAACCAGGCGCTCTACGATGCCGTGCAGGCGGTGGGCATGGAGCTGTGTCCCCGGCTGGGCATCGCCATCCCGGTGGGCAAGGACTCGATGTCGATGCGCACCGCCTGGCAGGCCGGCGAGGACGAGGCCGTCGAGGAGAAGGCGGTGACCGCGCCGCTGAGCCTCAACATCACCGGTTTCGCCCCGGTGACCGACGCCCTGAAGACCCTGACCCCGCAGCTGCGCCTCGATCAGGACGAGAGCGACCTGATCCTGATCGATCTCGGTGGCGGCAGGAACCGCCTGGGTGGCTCGGCGCTGGCCCAGGTCTACGGCCAGGTGGGCGACGCCTGCCCCGACCTCGACGATGCCGAGGATCTCGCGGCCTTCTTCACCGTGATCCAGGGGCTCAACGCCGACGGCAAGCTGCTCGCCTACCACGATCGCAGCGACGGCGGGCTGCTGGTGACCCTGCTGGAGATGGCCTTCGCCGGTCGCGGCGGTCTGGAGATCAAGCTCGACTGGTTGATCGACGACGGCTATTCGGCGGCCAGTGCGCTGTTCGCCGAGGAGCTCGGCGCGGTGATCCAGGTCAACCGCCACGACACCGAGTTCGTGCTCGCCCAGTTCGCCGCGGCGGGCATCGACACCTGCGGCGTGATCGCCCGCCCGCGCTACGACGATCAGGTGCGCGTGACGCTGTTCGAGGAGCCGCTGCTCGAGACCACCCGCGCGCTGACCCAGCGCGCCTGGGCCGAGACCAGCTACCGGATGCAGGCGCTGCGCGACAACCCCGAGTGCGCCAAGGCCGAGTACGACGACCTGCTCGACCTGCGCGACCCGGGGTTATCCGCCGAGCCGACCTTCGACGTCGACGAGGACATCACCGCGCCGTTCGTCAACACGGCACGCCCGCGCATGGCGGTCCTTCGCGAACAGGGCGTCAACGGCCACGTCGAGATGGCCGCGGCCTTCGACAAGGCGGGGTTCGAGGCCCACGACGTGCACATGAGCGACATCCTCGCCGGCCGGGTATCGCTGGAGACCTTCAAGGGGCTGGCCGCCTGCGGCGGTTTCTCCTTCGGCGACGTGCTCGGCGCCGGCGGTGGCTGGGCCAAGTCGGTGCTGTTCAACGAACGCGCGCGCAGCGAGTTCGCGGCGTTCTTCGCGCGCGACGACAGTTTCTCCCTGGGGGTGTGCAACGGCTGCCAGATGCTCGCCCAGCTCAAGGAACTGATCCCCGGTGCCGAGAGCTGGCCGCGCTTCGTGCGCAACGAGTCCGAACAGTTCGAGGCCCGCGTGTCGATGGTCCAGGTCGAGAACAGCCCGTCGATCCTGCTCGCCGGCATGGAAGGCTCGCGGCTGCCGATCGCCGTGGCCCACGGCGAAGGGCGTGCGGAGTTCCGCGACAGCGGCCATCTGCGGGCCATGCAGGGCAAGGGGCAGATCGCCCTGCGCTACGTCGACAACTACGGGCAGGTGACCACCCATTACCCGGCCAACCCCAATGGCTCGCCGTCGGGTATCACCGGCCTGACCACGCCGGATGGCCGGGTGACCATCATGATGCCGCACCCCGAGCGGGTGGCGCGGGCGGTCACCAACTCCTGGCGCCCGGCGGAGTGGACCCGCGACGGGGCCTGGATGCGGCTGTTCCGCAACGCCCGGGTCTGGCTCGGCTGAGTGTCGGCGTGACCCGATCGGGCGACGGGCCTGCCGGTTGGCAGGCCCGTCTGCCTTTGGCGGGCACGGCGGCGTGCCCGGGGATCAGTCCGATTCGGGGCGTATCGCGGTGTAGAAGCAGCGCACGCTGGGTTCGCCATCGAGCAGCGCCGCGCTGCCTTCCTTGAACGGGGCGTAGTGGGGCATCTGTTTGTGGTGCTCGTAGGCGGCGCGGTCGCGATAGACCTCGTGCAGCACGACATGCTCGCCGCCGCCCTCCGGCGTCAGCACGTCGAAGGTCAGGCAGCCTTCCTCGTTGGCCAGCGATTCGCTGGCGTCGTTGTGTGCCAGGGCCAGAAAGGCCGGTACCTGGCCGGGCTTGATGCGGAATTCGGCAATGACCACGAAGCGTGTGCTATCGGTCATGATGACCTCCCTGTCGGTCGCTGGACGGATGTCGCACGCACCAGTGTACGTTCAACCCCGGGCCTCTGCCGAGGGCGATCGGCCCGGGGCCATGACACACGACGGCCGCCGTCTGGCGACGGCGGCCGTCGTTGTGCAGGAACGCGGCAAGTGTCGGCGCCGGGGTCAGTGGCGGTCGGCGTCCGGAGCGTCCGGGGCGCTGCGTGGCGAGGCGTCGTCGATATTCAGCATCTCCTCGAGGTCGTGGAGCACGTGGCGGAAGTTGCCGACCATCTGGTCATAGCGGCCGAAGTCATGGTCGCAGTTGTCACAGAAGACGTGATACTGGCCCTCACGACCCGGCGGGAAACGCTTCTCGCGGCTGCCGCATTCCGGGCATTCGGGACCTGTGGGTGCTTTCATGTCGGCCTTCTCCTCTTGCGATGTAGTCAAAATTGCGTCGGCAATGTCCCTGTTGCCGCTTTCGTCTAATGACCAGTATGTCGGGTCGTTGTCCGTTTCTTCAACTCTGCGGTCGGCCATGTCACGCAATCGGGAAATTCGGGCGGCACCAGGCGCGGCAGGCGCCGCTCGAGCAGCCGTGCGGCATCCATCACCCGCATGTCGTCGAAACGCGCCGCGACCAGGTGCAGGCCGACCGGCAGGCCGCCGTCGTCGAGGCCGCAGGGCAGCGACGCCGCCGGCTGCTGGGTGAGGTTGAACGGGTAGCTGAACGGCGTCCAGTCCATCCATTGTCGGTAGCGACCGCCCTCGGGCACGTTGCTGCCGACGGCGAAGGGCGCGATCGGCAGCGTCGGCGTCACCAGCAGGTCGTAGTGGCGATGGAACTCGGCCAGTTGCGCGGTCAGCGCGGCGCGCGCCTCGTCGGCGCCCTGGTAGTCGCTCAGCGAGATGCGCGCCCCGCGTTCGGCGATGGCCCGCAGGCCCGGGTCGAGGCGCTCGCGCTGGGCGTCGTCCAGGCCGCTGACCAGCCGCGCGGCGCCGGCGAACCACAGGGTGTTGAAGGTCGCCTGGGGGTCGGTGAAGCCGGGGTCGATCTCCGTCACCTCGGCGCCCAGGTCGCGCAGCACGGCGACGGCGTCATCCACCACCCGGGCGATGTCCGGCGCGACCTCGACATAGCCCAGGTCGCGGCTGTAGGCGATCCGCCAGCCCCGCAGGTCGTCCGGGGGGGAGCGGCGCCAGTCGAAGGGGCAGGGCGGGCCGGCGTAACCGTCACGCGGATCGGGCCGGGCGATCGCCGTCATCATCAGCGCGGCGTCCTCGGCAGTACGGGTCATCGGGCCGAGGTGCGAGAGCGTGGTCATGGCACTGGCCGGCCACTGCGGCACCCAGCCGAAGGTCGGCTTGAAGCCGAAGGTACCGGTAAAGGCGCAGGGAATGCGGATCGAGCCGCCGGCGTCGCTGCCCTGGTGGAGCAGGCCCAGGTTGAGCGCCGCGGCGGCGCCGGCCCCGCCGGACGAGCCGCCCGGTGTCAGGCGCGGATTCCAGGGGTTGCGGGTGATGCCGTGGAGGGGATTGTCGGTCACCCCCTTCCAGCCGAACTCCGGTGAGGTGGTCTTGCCGAGCAGCACGCAGCCGGCCTCGCGCAGGCGGGCGGCGAACGGGGCGTCGGTGTCCCAGGGTCCGGCCGCCGAGGTGGTCGCGGAGCCCTTGCGGGTGGGCATGCCGCGGGTCGGGGTCAGGTCCTTGATGGTCACCGGGATGCCGTCGAGCGGGCCCAGCGGCGTGCCGCGTCGATAGCGCACCTCGGCGGCGCGGGCGGCCTCCAGCGCGCCGTCGGCGTCGACGTGACAGAAGGCGTTGATGGTGGGGTTGTGGCGTTCGATGCGCGCCAGGCAGTCACGTGCCAGCGCCACCGGCGAGATCTCGCCGGCGGCCAGCAGGGCCCCGGCATCGACGGCGCTCAGGCCGGCCAGGTCGGTGTCGGTCATGATCAGGCATCCTCGCCGGGCCGACCGGCCAGTTCGAGGGTGGCATGCAGCAGCACGTCGGCGCCGGCGGCCACGTCCTCGGGGCTGGCGTATTCGGCCTCGTTGTGGCTGATGCCCTTCTCGCAGGGAATGAAGATCATCGCGGTCGGCGCCACGCCGGCGACGAGCACGGCGTCGTGCCCGGCGCCGCTGACGATGTCGCGGTGGGCGTGGCCGCCCGCCTGCGCCGCCCGGCGTACCGCGTCGATGCACGCGGTATCGAAATGCTGCGGCGGGTTGTTCGCGGTCTGGGTGACGGCGAGTTCCAGGCCACCCTCGGTGGCGATCCGTTCCAGGGTCCGGCGGAACTCGGCGACCATGGCGTCGAGCACCTCGCCGTCGCTGTGGCGCAGGTCGACGCTGAGGGTGACCTCGCCGGGGATCACGTTGCGCGAGTTGGGCCGTACCTGGCAGGCGCCGACGGTGCCGCGGCCGTCGGGCTGGTGGGCCATGGCGATGGCGTCGACGGCCTCGATCACGCGGGTGGCGCCGAGCAGCGCATTGCGGCGCAGGTGCATCGGCGTCGAACCGGAGTGGGCGGCCATGCCGGTCAGCGTGACGTCGAACCATTGGATGCCCAGCGCGCCGGTGACCACGCCGATGGTGTCGCCCTCGTCCTCGAGGATCGGCCCCTGCTCGATGTGCGCCTCGAGGTAGCCGGCGAAGCGGGCCGGTCGGTGGGCGTCGTCACCGACGTAGCCGATCGCCTCGAGCGCCTCGCCGGCACTGATGCCCTCGGCATCGCGCCGCGCCAGGGCGTCGTCGAGGGACAACTGGCCGACGAAGACGCCGGAGCCCATCATGCAGGGCGAGAAGCGGCAGCCCTCCTCGTTGGTCCAGGAGACCAGCTCCAGCGGCCGCTGGGTCTCGATGCCCTGGGCATTCAGCGTGCGGATCACTTCCAGCGCCGCCAGCACGCCGAAGCAGCCGTCGAACTTGCCGCCGGTGGGCTGGGTGTCGATATGGCTGCCGATCACCACCGGGTCGGCCGTGTCGTCGCGCCCCGGGCGCCGCGCGAAGAGGTTGCCGATGGCATCGAAGCGGACCGTCAGACCTTCCGCCTCGCACCAGCGGGTCAGCAGTTCACGACCCTGGCGGTCGAGATCGGTCAGCGCCTGGCGGTTGCAGCCCCCCTTGGGGGTGGCGCCGATGGTGGCCAGCTCCATCAGGGTCTGCCATAGCCGCTCGCCGTCGATGGTCAGTCGGGTCGCTTGGGATGAGGAAGTGGGGGTCATGGTCTTGTCCTTGTTGATGAGGATCGTGTTGCGGGGCGGCGGCGTTCAGGCGCTCAGCGCCAGAAAGCGGTCGCGGATCGCGGGGTCGTCGCGGAACGCCTGGGCGCTGCCGTGATAGACCACCCGGCCCTGTTCGAGCACATAGTGGCGGTCGGCGAGCTGTTCGCAGACCCGCAGGTTCTGTTCGACCAGCAGCACCGGCAGCCCCAGGTCGCGGATCTCCTTGAGGATGCGCACGATCTCGTCGACGATCACTGGCGCGAGCCCCTCGGTGGGTTCGTCGAGCAGCAGGATGCGCGGGTCGTTGATCAATGCCCGGGCGATGGCGAGCATCTGCTGTTCGCCCCCCGAGAGGGCGTTGCCGCCGTTGCGGCGCCGCTCCTCGAGGCGCGGGAAGAGGCGATAGATGTCGGCGAGTTGCCAGCGGCTGCTGCGTCGGGCGGCGATCTTGAGGTTTTCCTCGACGCTGAGCAGGCCGAAGATCCCGCGATGTTCCGGCACCAGGGCGACCCCCTGCCGGGCGATGCGGAATGGCTCCTGGCCGTTGATGACGCGCCCGTCGAAACGCACCGATCCGCGCCGTGGCGGCACCAGGCCGACGATGCTCTTGAGGGTGGTGGTCTTGCCGGCACCGTTGCGCCCCAGCAGGGTGACCAGCTCGCCGGCCTCGACCTTGAGCGAGACGCCTTCGAGCACATGGCTCTTGTCGTAGTAGCTGTGGATGTCGTCGACCTCGAGCATCAGGCGGCCTCCCCCAGGTAGGCGGTGCGCACCCGCTCGTCCTCGCGCACCGCTTGTGGCGTTCCCTCGACCAGGATCCGGCCGCGGTTCATGACGGTGATGGTGTCGCTGATCGACATCACGATGCTCATGTTGTGCTCGATCAACAGCACGGTATGGTCGCGCCCCAGCTCGGCGATCAGCCGGGTCATGGTGGGAATGTCGTCGACCCCCATGCCCGAGGTCGGTTCGTCGAGCAGCAGCAGGCGGGGCCGCGCGCACATCGCCATGCCCACCTCCAGAATGCGTTGCTGGCCATGTGACAGGGTGCCGGCGGGCAGCTCGGCGCGTGCGGTGAGCGCCAGGCGTTCGAGCATCTCGTCGGCGGTGGCGGCATGGCGGCGGTGGCCGTCCAGGCGCCGCCAGAAGTCCAGCGCCCGCCAGCCGGCGGTGCCCTGGGCGGCCAGGCGCAGGTTCTCGCGAACGCTCAGGTTCTGGAACAGGCTGGTGATCTGGAACGAGCGCGCCATGCCCAGCGCCACCCGGCCATGGGCGGGGCGGCGGGTGATGTCGCGACCGTCGAACAGGATGCGCCCGCCACTGACGCGGCGCTCGCCGGTCAGGCAGTGGAACAGGCTGGTCTTGCCGGCGCCGTTGGGGCCGATGACGGTGTGGATGGTCCCGGGTCGGATACGCAGCCCGACCCCGTCGACGGCGCGGAAGGCCCCGTAGGCCAGTGTCAGGTCGCGGGTTTCCAGCAATGGCGTGGTCATGCGTCCTCCTGCGTCGTGCGAGCGGCGCCGGCGCGCCGGCGCCCCAGGGCTTCGAGGCCGCCCCACAGGCCGCCGCGCATGAACATCACCACGGCGATCAAGGCCACGCCGAGCAGCAGCATCCAGCGTGGCCAGAGGGCGGAGAGCAGGTCGCCGAGCATCACGATGGCACCGGCACCCAGCAGCGAGCCGAACAGCGACCCGGTGCCGCCGATGATGGTCATGATCAGGATCTGCTCGGACATCGGCAGCTCGATGTTCGACAGCGGCGCGAAGTTGAGCAGCATGGCGTAGAGCGCCCCGGCGAGCCCGGTGACGGCGCCCGACAGCGTGAAGGCGAGGATCTTGAAGTGGCGGGTGTCGTAGCCCACGGCGGCGGCGCGCGCCTCGTTCTCGCGAATGGCCAGCAGGGTACTGCCGAAGGCCGAGTCGATGACCCGACGCGCCCCCAGGTAGAGGAGCACGAACAGCACCGCCACCAGGCCGTAGAAGGCCAGCGGCGACGCGAGGTCGAACAGGGTGACGCCGCCGATGGCCACGGGGGGCCGCGGGACGTCGAGCAGGCCGTTGTCGCCGCCCGTCCAGTCGCTCAGGGTATAGGCGATGAAGTAGGCCATCTGGGTCAGCGCCAGGGTCAGCATCACGAAGTAGATCCCCTTGCGGCGAATCGCCAGGGCGCCGACCAGCAGCGCCAGCAGCCCCCCGGCGGCGACCGCCAGCAGCAGCGCCGTGAACAAGCCGGCCTGCCAGTGGATCATGGCCAGGGCCGCCACGTAGGCGCCGCTGCCGAAGAAGATCGCCTGGCCGAAGGAGAGCAGGCCGGTGTAGCCGAGCAGCAGATTGCAGCCCAGCACGGCCATGGCGAAGATCAGGATCTCGCAGGCCAGGGTGGCCGACGGCACCACCAGCGGCAGGGCGATGACCACCGCGAACATGGCCAGGGTCGTCGCCGCCGGGCGCCGCCGGGGTGTGGCGGCGTGGCGATCGCCGCCACGCGCCGGTGTCGTGAGCTTGGGGGTCATCTCAGGCCCTCCCGAACAGGCCGTAGGGCCGCAGCAGGATCACCACGGCCATCGCGGCATAGATCATCAGGCTCGATCCCTGTGGCCACAGGCTGGCCATCAGGCTCTGTACCACGCCCACCATCAGGCCGGCGGCCAGGGCGCCGCCGAACGAGCCCATGCCGCCGATCACCACCACCACGAATGCCACGCCGAGGATCTCGGGGCCGAGGAAGGGATTGGCACCGCGCAGCGGCGCGGAGAGCACGCCGGCCAGCCCGGCCAGTGCCACGCCCAGGGCGAAGGTGATCGAGAACAGGCGGAAGATATTGGTGCCGAGCAGCGACACCGTCTCGGTGGATTCGCTGCCGGCGCGCACCAGGGCGCCGAAGCGGGTGCGTTCCAGCAGCAGCCACAGGGCCACCGCCACCAGGGCGGCGAAGCCGATCAGGAACAGCCGGTACTGCGGGTAGGCGAAGTCGCCCAGCCGCACGATGCCGCGCAGCAGGTCCGGCGTCGGCACGCTCTTGCCCACCGGGCCCCAGAGCATGATCGAGACTTCCTGAATGATCAGCGCAATGCCCAGGGTGACCAGGATCTGGAAGGTGTGCGGCAGATGGTAGATGCGGCGGATCAGGCTGCGCTCCAGCAGCCAGGCCAGCAGCCCCACCACCAGCGGCGCGACCAGCAGCGACAGCCAGAAGTTGCCGGTCAGGGTGACCGTGGTGTAGCAGAGGTACGAGCCGAGCAGGAAGAAGGCGCCGTGGGCGAAGTTGACGAAGTTGAGCAGGCCGAAGATCAGGGTCAGACCGACCGAGATCAAAAAATAGATCATCCCCAGCCCCAGCCCGTTCAGGATCTGGAAGAGATAGACGTTGAGCATGGTGGCACCTCGCCGGGAGCGGAAGGGGTTGACGCCAGGCCGCGGGGACGACATGTGTCACCCCCGCGGCAGCGGTCACATCTGGCAGCCGCTCTTCTCCGGCGGCAGGAATGACTGGCCGGAACTGACGACGTCGGCGTAATCGCTGGCGTCGGTCATCTCGACGGCGCCCTTGCCTTCGAGCAGGTAGTAGTCCTTGAGCACCTGGTGGTCGGCGGCGCGAATCGTCTCCTCGCCGGTGGGGCCCTGGTAGGTGCGCCCCTCGAGGGCGTGGATCAGTGTCTCGCCCTGGGTCGCGCCGCTGTCGGCCACCGCCTGCAGCAGGGTCTTGGTCATGGTGTAGTCGGCGGCCAGCGGGTAGTTGGGGGTGATGCCGTAGGCGTCCTCGACCTTCTTCACCAGCTCACGGTTGGCGGGGGTGTCGACCTCATGCCAGTACTGGGCACCGAAATAGATCCCGTCGATGTTGTCGTTGCCCAGCTCCTGCAGCTGCTCCAGGCCGGACGACCAGACCATGATGATGTCCATCTGCTGGTCGAGCCCGAAGTTGATCGCCTGGCGCAGGGCATTCGAGGATTGCGAGCCGAAGTTGAGCAGCACCAGGACGTCTGGGCTGGCGGCCATGGCATTGGTCAGATAGCCCGAGAACTCCTGCTCCTGCAGCGAGTGGTAGCTGTTGCCGACGTGCTCCACGCCCTTGTCGGCGAAGACCTGCTTGGCGTTGCGCAGCAGCGCCTCGCCGAACACGTACTGGGGGGTGATGGTATAGAAACGCTTGGCGTCCGGGTGGCTGTCGATGTAGGGCACCAGGGTCTGCTGGATCGCCCCATAGGTGGGCACCGACCAGCGGAAGGTGGCGGGGTTGCACTCGCTGCCGGTGATCTCGTCGGCGCCGGCCGGGGTCATGAAGACCCCGCCGGCGTCGTTGACTTCCTTGCCCACCGCCAGTGCGGTGGAGGAGAGCGTCGCGCCATTGAACAGGCGTGCGCCGTCCTGCTCGATCGCTTCCTGGACCTTGCGCACGGCACGTCCGGCATTGCCCTCGGTGTCGATGGAGACATAGTCGATCTGGCGCCCCAGCTTGGCGGACATTTCCTCGACCGCCAGCTTGGAGCCCATCTCGGCGTACTTGCCGTAGCTGGCATTGCCGCCGGAGAGGGACTTGACCCCGTAGACGGTGATCGGGGTCGCGTCCTGGGCCTGGCTCGGGCCCGCCGCCAGGCCGAGGGTGACGGCCAGCAGGGTGGTGGGAAGCCACCTGATGGAAAACCGGTTGGTGGAAAACAGCGTATCGCGTCGCATCATGAACCTCGCAATGATTGTCGTTGTCGTTGCAGCGATTGGCCGGGGGCGGATGCCTAGCCCGGGATCGGTAACCCCTGGCGGGGATTGACCAGGAACTGGTCGGCGACCTGGCCCTCGAGGGCCGTCATGTGGTGCTCGGCATCGCACATGTGGTCGTGCATCAACTCGCGTACCCGCAGGACGTCCCGTTCGCGCAGGGCCGCGACCAGCTCGACGTGGTAGTCGATGTTGGCCTGGTCGAACTGCTTGCGTTCCGGCTTGTAGGCCTTCTTGAGCACCACCAGGTCGCGCAGCAGATCGTTGAGGAAACCGCACAGGAAGCGCAGCAGGGGATTGGGGCAGGCGCGCGCCAGGATGTTGTGGAACTCGAGTTCCAGCATGCGATGGTGGCGATGGCCTTCGTCGCCGTCGTGAGGCTGCCGACAATGCTCGATGTTGGCTTCCAGGGCGACGAAGTCCTCGGTGGAAAGATGACCGATGACCGAGACGGCCATCTCGACCTCGGCCAGGCGTCGCAACTGATAGACCTGACCGCCATCGAGGTGCTGGAAATGCAGGAAGTTGCGCAGGGCCCGGCTGGCGGGGTCGGTAGTGGGGGCCTTGATGAAGGCGCCCCCGCCGGGGCCGGTCTTCAGCGTGACCAGGCCCTCCACCTCGAGCACCTTGAGGGTCTCGCGAATGGTCGCCTTGGCGCAGCCGTAATGGGTCATCAGCGCCTTTTCGTTGGGCAGCCGGTCGCCCGGCTGCAACTGGGCGGTGACGATCTCGCGCTTGATGTCTTCGCCGATGAGGTCGGCCAGCTTGCGACGGCGCGTCGGTTCCGCGGTCATGGAGTGCCTGTCTTTGTATTTATGCGAATAAATATATTTATTGGATCAAAAAGACCGGCGCGTCAAGGTGGCATCCTGCGGGGTATCGAAAAGGGGCGGTCGCGCCGTGCACCCGGATGGTGCCGGTGGCGGCGCCGAGATTGCCTCGGGCGTCACCAAGGCCTTGTGCGGGAACGGCAAGTTCACCGGAGGCGGGCGCTGCGTGGCGGTGCGCCGATGGCGTGACTGCACCAGGGCGATGAGACGCGGGGATTTTCGATAGCGTGAAGCTTTCAGAGTGGTCCGATCGATGAATGTATTTTTGAGCGGCGCTGCCGCGAGGTCGCGCTGCGTCGTGACGCACCATGCATTACCATGGGCGGCCCCATGCCACCCCGCACGACGCCTGCCATGACCTCCGATGCCGCGACAACGTCTCCGACACCGCCGACGCTGCGTCCCTACCAGCGCCAGGCCGTGGCCCGGGTGGTCGAGCACTTCCGCGCCGGCGACGAACCGGCGGTGGTGGTGTTGCCCACCGGCAGCGGCAAGTCGCTGGTGATCGCCGAGCTGGCGCGCCTGGCGCGGGGGCGGGTGCTGGTGCTGGCCCACGTGCGCGAACTGGTCGAGCAGAATCACGCCAAGTACCGGGCCTACGGTCTCGAGGCCGACATCTTCAGCGCCGGGTTGGGCCGCAAGGAGGCCCAGCGCCAGGTGGTGTTCGGCTCGGTGCAGTCGGTGGTGCGCAACCTCGAGGCCTTCGGCGGCGGCGATTTCACGCTGCTGGTGATCGACGAGTGTCACCGTGTCTCGCCGGACGAGGACGCCAGCTACCGGCGAGTGATCGCGCACTTCCGGGCCGCCAATCCGCGCCTCAAGGTACTGGGCCTGACCGCCACGCCGTATCGCCTGGGCCAGGGCTTCATCTACCATCGCCATCACCACGGCATGGTGCGTGGCGAGGCGGACTGCTTCTTCCGCGATTGCGTGTTCGAGCAGCCGCTGCGACTGATGGTCAAGCAGGGCTTTCTGGCCGAACCGCGGCGCATCGATGCCGCCGTCGACCGTTACGACTTCTCGCGGCTGACGCCCAATTCGCGGGGCGTCTTCGCCGATGAGGACCTCAATCGCGTGGTCTGCGGTCACCGGGCGACGCCGACGATCATCGCCGAGATCGTCGAGCGCGCCCGCGAACGGCGCGGGGTGATGATCTTCGCCGCCACCGTGGCCCACGCCGAGGAGATCCTGGGGTACCTGCCCGCCGCCGAGGCGGCGCTGGTCACCGGCGCCACCCCCTCGCGGGAACGCACGCACACTATCGAGGCCTTCAAGGCCGGGCAGCTCAAGTACCTGGTCAACGTCGCGGTGCTGACCACCGGCTTCGACGCCCCCCACGTCGACCTGATCGCCATCCTGCGGCCCACCGAGTCGGTAAGCCTCTACCAGCAGATCGTCGGTCGCGGCCTGCGCCTGGCGCCGGGCAAGACGGATTGCCTGATCCTCGATTACGCCGGCAACCCCTGGGATCTCTACGCGCCGGAGGTGGGCGCGCCACGCCCCGATTCCGACGCCGAGCCGGTGCAGGTCGAGTGCCCCTCCTGCGGTCACGCCAACCTGTTCTGGGGCAAGCGCGACGGCGATATCGTCATCGAGCACTTCGGGCGGCGCTGCCAGGGGCTCGTCGAGGATGACCGTGAGCGGCGAGGCGCGGCGTCGGGCGCCGGTAGACAGCAGTGCACCTTCCGCTTTCGCTTCAAGACCTGCGAGCAGTGCGGCGCCGAGAACGACATCGCCGCGCGGGCCTGCCACGGCTGCGGCGAACGGCTGGTCGACCCCGACGACAAGCTCAAGCAGGCACTGCGCCTCAAGGACGCGCGGGTGCTGCGGGTCGCCGGCATGCAACTGGCCGCCACCGTCAACGGGCGCGGGCTGGCGCGGCTCAAGGTGACCTATCACGACGAGGATGGCGTGACTCTCGACGAGTGGTTCGCCCTGGAGACGCCGGCCCAGCGGCGTGCCTTCGCCGCGGCCTTCCTGCGCCGCCATCTGCGGGCGCCGGGGGCGAACTGGGAGCCGGCATCGCCCGAGGCGGTGATCGCCGGCGAACACCGCCTCAAGGCCCCGGACTTCGTGGTCGGCAGGCGCGTGGGCCGTTACTGGCAGGTACGCGAGAAGCTCTTCGACTACACGGGGCGCTATCGCAAGGCCGACGCGGCGGGGTGACACGCCGGTGGCAGGCACGCTCGACGAGGGTGTTTCCGGCCCGCGGCGTTGGTAGACTGGCGGATTCGACGAGCGAGTAGTGTGGGCACGCGCCGATGGACACGCAGCAGGGCAACGACATGACACCGGCCTCGGCCGGCAGTTTCGGTGCGGTCATGGCCCTGGTCGCCGGCGAGCCGCTGCACGAGCTGCCGGAGGATCTCTACATCCCGCCCGAGGCCTTGCGGGTCTTCCTCGAGACCTTCGAGGGCCCGCTGGACCTGCTGCTCTATCTGATTCGCCGCCAGAACCTCGACATCCTGTCGATCGACGTGGCGGCGATCACCCACCAGTACATCGAATACGTCGAACTGATGAAGGCGCTGGAGATCGACCTGGCCGGCGAGTACCTGCTGATGGCCGCGATGCTCGCCGAGATCAAGTCGCGCACCCTGCTGCCACGCCCGCCCAAGGGCGACGCCGAGGACGACGAGGAGGACCCGCGTGCCGAGCTGATCCGCCGCCTGCAGGAATACGAGCGGCTCAAGCTCGCCGCCGAATCCCTCGACGAGCTGCCGCGCCAGGGGCGCGACTGGTTCCCCGCCCAGGCCGCCCTGCCGTCGCTGGAGACCCGCGTCGTGCACCCCGACGTCGAGCTCGACGAACTGCTCCACGCGCTCTCGGGGATCCTCAAGCGTGCCGAGCTCAACCAGGCGCACACCATCAGTCGCGAGGTACTTTCCACCCGCGAGCGCATGCTGCGGATCATGGATCGGCTGGCCGACGACCGCTTCGTCACCTTCGAGTCGCTGTTCACCCTCGAGGAGGGCCGCGCCGGGGTGGTGGTGACCTTCATGGCGATCCTCGAACTGGCCAAGGAGGCGATGATCGAGATCGTCCAGAATGCACCGCTGTCGCCGATTCACGTGCGCGCCCGCCAGACCGCGGGCGGCGAGGAAGAGCGTCTCGACGACGAAGGCGGCGAGAGCGCCTTCGAGGAGGAGTCCTGATGGCCGGCGCGAGACTCGACGAGATCCTCGAGGCGGCATTGCTCGCCGCCGGCGAGCCGTTGTCGCTGGACCGCCTCGAGGGGCTCTTCGATGCCCACGAGTGCCCACCGCGTCGCGATCTGCGCGACGCGCTCGGCGTGCTCGAGACGCGACTCGAGAGTTCCGCGCTGGAGCTGATCGAATCCGCCTCGGGGTATCAGATGCGCATCCGTCAGCGCCTGTCGCCGTGGGTCTCGCGGCTTTGGGACGAACGTCCGCAGCGCTATTCGCGGGCGCTGCTCGAGACGCTCGCGCTGATCGCCTATCGTCAGCCGGTGACCCGCGGCGACATCGAGGAGGTGCGCGGGGTGTCGGTGAGCGGCTCGATCATGCGCACTCTCGGCGAGCGTGGCTGGATCCGCGTGGTCGGCCATCGCGACGTGCCCGGGCGCCCGGCGGTCTATGCCACGACCCGCCAGTTTCTCGACGACTTCGGCCTCAAGACCCTCGATGCGCTGCCGCCCATGCACGAACTGCAGGGCTTCGCCTTCGCCGAGGAGACGGCCGCTGAATCGCCGGATACCGAGGTGCCGGCCAGCCCAGGAGGCGATGGCGATGTGCCGGAGACCGCCGGCTCGGACTATGCTGGTGACGAGGGGGGCGAGGCCGAGTCCGTCGACGACGGCGAGACACCCGAGACAGCGTCGGATGCCGCAGGTACCATGCACGACCCGACGGCCGGGATGGCCGACGAAACGACACACGCCGGGACGGCGTCCGCGCGGCCGGGACTGAGCTTCGCCGATCTCGAAGCCCGCCTGGCCGATCGCGCCCGCCGGCGCGACGGCAGCGCCCACGAGGGCGATGCCGACGACGGCGACAGCGCGGAACACTCTTCAAACGAGACCTCATCCGATTCATGAACAGCACCACCGAGAAACTCCAGAAGGTCCTCGCACGCGCCGGGCTGGGCTCGCGCCGCGAAATGGAAACGGCGATCAGCGCCGGGCGCGTCAAGGTCAACGGCGAGGTCGCCAAGCTCGGCGACCGCGTCGAGGTTCGCGACCGGGTGAGCGTCGACGACAACCCGGTCAACCTGCGCGCCGACGCCGACGTGTCGCGCCGGGTGATCATGTACAACAAGCCCGAGGGCGAGCTGTGCACGCGCAAGGACCCGGAAGGGCGCCACACCGTCTTCGAGCGCCTGCCACGGCTCAAGGGCGAGCGCTGGATCGCCATCGGCCGGCTCGACATCAATACCAGCGGTCTGCTGCTGTTCACCACCGACGGCGAACTGGCCAATCGCCTGATGCATCCCTCGACCCAGATCGAGCGCGAATACGCCGTGCGGGTGATGGGCCAGGTCCAGCGCGAGCACGTCGTCAACATGGTCGAGGGCGTGATGCTCGAGGACGGCCCGGCGCGCTTCACCGACGTCCAGGAGTTCGGCGGTGAAGGCATCAATACCTGGTTCCACGTGGTGATCATGGAGGGCCGCAACCGCGAGGTGCGTCGGCTGTGGGAATCCCAGGGGCTGACGGTGAGCCGCCTCAAGCGCGTGCGCTACGGCAACATCTTCCTCGACAAGCGCGCCAAGGCCGGCGAGTGGGTCGAGCTCAGCCAGGAAGAGATCGACGACCTGTCGACGATGGCCGGACTCGAGCCGCGCAAGGTGCCCAGCCTGACCCCCGACGAGCAGAACCGCTGGAGTCGCGACAAGCGCAAGCGCCGCCCGGTGCGTGCCATGCGCAAGCCGAAATCGCCCACCCGGCGCTGAGGGGGCGTCTTGCGCGGCGATGCCCTCTGAGGATTGCCGTGGCGGGCGTCACGCGCCCGCCTGCCTGCCCGCCATGATCGCCGGCTGGCGCCGGCTTCACCCCCTGAAGCGCCGCGTCCGATACGCCACGATCCCCCGCTCGACGAGCCCGGTGAGGGCGGCGCTGCTGCGGCGGGCGAGCGGCGTGCACAGCACCCAGGGCAACAGCAGCAGGGCGATGGACAGCGAGCCGACGAGAACGTCGCTCAGCCAGTGCGCGCCGACCATGATGCGCGGGGTGACGGCACAGACCACCAGGATCAGGCTGGCGATGCGGGTGACGCGGTCGCCGAAGCTGAGCATGAAGCCGGCGAAGATCATCGCCATGATGCCGTGATCGCCCGGAAAGCTGTTGCCCGCCTGGTCCTTGGTGGCGAAGTGCACGAAGCGTGAGACCAGGCTGGCGTCGGGAAAGGCCACCGTCGGGCTGGGATGGGCATAGGGCACCAGGTGGCGGACGAACTCGTTGATCAGCGCGGCGGTGACCAGCATGGTGAGGCCGATGCCCAGCCAGCGCCGCCAGCCGCCCTGGCGGTCGCGCTTGCTGGCCCAGGCCATGATCGCCAGCATGGCGAGCATGATCAGGGCGTCGTACTTGCGGTTGTTGAGGGCGGCGAGCACCGCGTCCCAGTGCGGATTGCCGGCGTTGATGGTGTGGTTGAAGAACCAGAAGACGCCATCGTCGAGGTGCGTCCAGAGCGTGAACCCGGGCAGCGCCCAGCTCAGCAGCAGGCCGATGCCCAGGGCGTTGAGCAGCAGGATGCGATTGATCGACATGGTTGGCACCTCGGAGCGCAGTGATGGCCGCCTGATAGATATAGAACAGCGTTTCTTAACGTTTTATCAGGTCTCCCGTTCGATGGCTAATGATTTTGTCGACGGGGTCGGGGGCGGTGTCAGGCCGGCTGCGTCGCTCGCTGGCCGTTAGGCGCTGAATCGGCTAAGAAAAGCCTTGCCACGACGTCTCGCTGAAAGTATTATGTGCGCCCTGTCGGACGGGTCGTTAGCTCAGTTGGTAGAGCAGTTGGCTTTTAACCAATTGGTCGTAGGTTCGAATCCTACACGACCCACCATCCGCGCCCGGCTTCGGGTGGCGGTTCCGACGATCCGGCGGCGGGTCGTTAGCTCAGTTGGTAGAGCAGTTGGCTTTTAACCAATTGGTCGTAGGTTCGAATCCTACACGACCCACCACTCTCGCCGCCTTGACGCCTTCGGGTGTCTCAAGGGTCGTTAGCTCAGTTGGTAGAGCAGTTGGCTTTTAACCAATTGGTCGTAGGTTCGAATCCTACACGACCCACCAGAATTGCGAATCGACGCCCCGGCAGCCGTGCTGTCGGGGCGTTTTCGTGTGTGTCGTCGGGGATCGTTCGTCGCTGGAAGTTGCCTCGAGGATGACGAGAAGGGCTGGGCAGCGTGACGGCCGCGCAGTACCATGGTCGTTTCAGGTGTGTCGTGCGACGGAGTCGATCGTCGGCGGCACTTCCGGTGAACGCAGGGGGAGCCCCTGCCTGTCGCAGTGGTAGACACGATGACAACCATGACTTCCCGCGCTCTCGTCCGAGAGCATCTGACGCGTACCTATTGCCCGACGCGGATCGCCGCCGAGGACGAGGCGCGCATCGACGAGATCAAGCACCTGCTCGAGCAGCGCGATGCGGTGCTGGTCGCTCACTACTATACCGACGATGCCATCCAGGAGCTTGCCGAGGAGACCGGCGGCTGCGTGGCCGACTCGCTGGAGATGGCGCGCTTCGGCGCCCGCCATCCGGCCTCGACCCTGGTGGTCGCCGGGGTGCGCTTCATGGGCGAGACGGCCAAGATCCTCTCGCCCGAGAAGCGTGTGCTGATGCCCACGCTCGAGGCGACCTGCTCGCTGGACATCGGCTGCCCGGCGGACGAATTCAGCGCCTTCTGCGATCAGCATCCCGAGCGCACCGTGGTGGTCTATGCCAATACCTCGGCGGCGGTCAAGGCGCGCGCCGACTGGGTGGTGACCTCGTCGATCGCGGTGGACGTGATCGAGCACCTGCATGCCCGCGGCGAGAAGATCCTCTGGGCCCCGGACAAGCACCTCGGCGGCTACATCCGCGACAAGACCGGCGCCGACATGCTGCTGTGGGACGGCGCCTGCATCGTCCACGACGAGTTCAAGGCCAAGGGCATCACCGACCTCAAGGCGCTCTACCCGGACGCCGCGGTGCTGGTGCACCCGGAATCGCCGGCGTCGGTGGTCGAGATCGCCGACGTGGTGGGTTCCACCTCGCAACTGATCAGTGCCGCCCGCGAGCTGCCCCAGCAGCGCCTGGTGGTCGCCACCGACCGAGGCATCTTCTTCAAGATGCAGCAGGCGGTGCCCGACAAGACGCTGTTCGAGGCACCCACCGCCGGCAACGGCGCGACCTGCAAGAGCTGCGCGCATTGTCCGTGGATGGCCATGAACGCCCTGGACAACCTGGCCGATTCGCTGCGCGATGCCACCGGCGAGGTGTTCGTCGATGCCGCGCTGCGCGAGCAGGCCCTCAAGCCGCTGGAACGGATGCTCAACTTCAAGGGGTAGGCTCGGGTAAGAGCGAAGAGCGAAGAGGTAAGAGGTAAGAGGTAAGAGGTAAGAGGTAAGAGGTAAGAGGTAAGAGGTAAGAGCGAAGATCTCAGAAAAAGCCCCCGCCAAATTCAGCAGGGGCTTTTTTGCGTTTGCAAGGTGGTAAGCCTCGTCTTCCGTCTTCCGTCTTCCGTCTTCCGTCTTCCGTCTTCCATCTTCCATCTTCCGTCTCGTCAGAACTGCTGCAGCGCTTCCCGATACCCCAGATAGTCCTTGCGGCGTTCCTGGATACGGCTGGCCATGCCGAAGTCGCCTTCCTGCTTGGCGTTGTCCTCGGCGATGTCGAGCTGCTTGATGGCGCGATCGATGTGCCCGGTGAGCTGCAGTTCCTCGGCGCGGGCCAGCAAGCCCCAGCTCTTGTGGCCGCTGCGTCCCGCCGCCTCGGCGAGCAGGTCGAAGACCTGCGGGTCCTCGGCGTGATCGCGGCTCATGTCGCGCAGCACCTGGAAGGCCTGTGCCGGCGCGCGCTGCAGCAGCACCCGGGCGCGGATCAGTTGCGCCGGATAGTAGTCGGGCGTCAGGCGCAGGATCTCCTCGGCGCGGGCCAGGGCGTCGTCGCGGCGACCGGCGTCGAGGGCGATCTCGGCGGCACTGGCGGGGATCAGGGTGAGGTCGGGCTTCTGGGCCGCGAGCCGGTCGAGGGCCTGCAGGGCGGCATCGGTGCGGTTGCGATGGGCGTCGGTGAGCGCCTCGAGATAGGCCGTCGCGGCCGGCGGGGCGTCGTCCTGGCGCAACTGGGTCATCGCCTGGGCCGGATCGTCGGCGTTCTCGTCGAGCAGCGCGCGGGCGCGGATCATGTCGTACGCCGTGCTGTCGTCGGGTGTCTCGGGGGAGGGCAACTGGTCGGCGCGGGCCTGGGTATCGCTGATGCGCGACTGGGTGACCGGGTGGGTGAGCAGGAATTCCGGCGGGTTGCCACCCTGCAGGCTGGTCAGGCGCTGCATGGCACGGAACATCGCCGGCATCGCCTGGGGGTCGAAGCCGGCGTCGGCCATGGCCTGCAGCCCGACGCGATCGGCCTCCTGCTCGAAACGCCGCGAGTAGGCCAACTGGTCCTGGATGAAGGCCGCCTGCGAACCGACCATGGCCGCCATGCCGGCATTGCCGGCACCCCCCGCGGCGAGCACCATGCCGGCCAGCATCGCCGCCATGGTGGGCATCTGGGTTTCCTGGACGCGTTCCATGCGTCGCGCGAAGTGGTTCTGGGCGAGGTGGCCGAGTTCGTGGGCGAGCACCGAGGCGAAGGCGTCCTCGTCGGGAGCGAAGGCGAACAGCCCTTCGTTGACGCCGATCACCCCGCCGGGCACGGCGAAGGCGTTGAGCAGGCGGCTGTCGACCAGCGTCACCGTCCAGTCCAGGCCGCCGACGTGACTATAGGGCAGCAGGCGCGAGACCAGCGATTCGACGTAGTGCTGGGCGATCGGGTCCTGCCAGGTTTGGGTCTGGGCACGGAACTGGCGCAGCCAGGCGCGGCCCATGCGAAACTCGTCGCCGGCCGAGATGCCGGCGGCGTCGCCGCCCAGCGAAGGAAGGCCGTCATCGTCCAGTGCCTGGGCCGGCGTCGTCAGCGGCACGAAGGCCAATAGTCCCGCAACCAGCGTTGTCGTCACTACCCGCAGCATGGCGTTCCTCGTCATCGTCGCGCGTCCCTGTCCGACATTGATTCGGGGGGCAAAGTGCCTTTAAATCGAGGCGGTTTTTTCGATCATTGTCCCGGGAGTCCGCATGGGCCTGCAACCGAATGATGAGCTGGACGCGCGTGGTCTGCACTGTCCGCTGCCCCTGCTGAAGGCCAAGCAGGCGCTGTCGCGCCTGGACGCCGGGCAGACGCTGCACGTCACCGCCACCGATCCCGGCTCATGGCGCGACTTCGAGTCGTTCGCCGCGCAGGGCGTGCATTGCCTCGTCGAGCGCGAGGCGCGCGACGGTGAGTATCACTACTGGATTCGCAAGGGCGGTAGCGGCGCATGAGCATGAAAGCGGTCTTCAAGACCTGGTTCGAACGCTACTTCTCCGACGAGGAAGCGGTCGTCCTGCTGCTGGTGCTGATCCTCGGTTTCGCCGCGGTGATCTGGCTGGGCAAGATGCTCGCGCCGTTCTTCACCGCGCTGATCCTGGCCTTCCTGCTGCAGGGCGTGGTCGCCTGGCTCGAGCGCCGTGGCCTGCCGCGGCTGCTGTCGGTACTGCTGGTGTTCCTGGTGTTTCTCGGCGCGGTGCTGGCGCTGGCGCTGATCGTCATGCCGCTGGTGTGGAACCAGCTGGTCGATCTGGTCCAGGAGACGCCGCGCATGTTCGCCAGCGTACAGACCCTGCTCGACGACATGCAGGCGCGCTATCCCACGGTGATCACCCCCGAGCAGATCAACGGCTGGATCGCCACCGCGGGGCGCGAGGCGACCCAGTTCGGCCAGCGCGCGCTGACCTTTTCGCTGGCCTCGCTGGGCAACCTGCTGGGCTTGATCATCTACCTGGTGCTGGTGCCGATCCTGGTGTTCTTCCTGCTCAAGGATCGCGAGGTGCTGACCCGGTTCACGCTGTCGCTGCTGCCGCAGAAACGCACCCTGATGGCCCGCATCTGGTACGAGATGAACGATCAGATCGCCAACTACGTGCGCGGCAAGGCGATCGAGATCGCCATCGTCGGCGGCGCGGCGTTCATCACCTTCTGGTGGTTCGGGTTGCCCTATTCGGCGCTGCTGGGACTGGTCGTCGGGCTGTCGGTGCTGGTGCCCTACATCGGCGCGGCGGTGGCGACCATCCCGGTGGCCGCGGTGGCCGGTTTCCACTTCGGGCTGGGCGAGCAGTTCGTCTACGTGGTGGTGGCCTACGGGGTGCTTCAGGCGCTGGACGGCAACGTACTGGTCCCGGTGCTGTTCTCCGAGGCGGTCAACCTGCATCCGGTGTCGATCATTCTCGCCGTGCTGTTCTTCGGCGGCATCTGGGGCTTCTGGGGGGTGTTCTTCGCGATTCCGCTGGCCACGCTGCTCAAGGCGCTGGTGCGGGCCTGGCCGCGCAGCGTGGCGTTGCAGGACCAGCCGTTGCATCAGGTCGATCTGCAGGACTGAACGAGGCCTCGACGCGGCCGTCTTGGGGGGCGATCAGATCGCCCCCAGGCCGAGCTGAACGCCGAGCAGCAGGAAGGCCGTGGCAAAGCCCCAGCGAATGCCCCGCATCACCGCCGGCTTGCCGATCACGTGATCGCGAACCCAGGCCGCCAGCAGCCCGTAGCCGATGAAGACGACCAGCGTCATGCCCGCGAAGACCAGGCCGAGCAGGAAGAAGGTGGCCTGCGCCCGCTCGGCGTTGGCCGGCACGAACTGGGGAAGGAAGGCGACGAAGAAGAGCCCCAGCTTGGGGTTCAGCAGGTTGAGCCACAGGCCCATGCCCAGCAGTCGACCCGGGCTGCGGGGCCGGCGATCGGCGTCGACGGCCAGCACGCCGTCATCGCGCAGCACCTACCAGGCCATGAAGAGCAGATAGAGCGTCCCGGCGATCTGCACCGCGCGAAAGACGCCGCTGCTGGTCGCGTAGAGGGTCGCCAGCCCCAGGGTGGCGAGCATCAGCTGCGGCACGATGCCCAGCGTACAGCCCAGGGCGGCGAGAACGGCCGCGCGCCCCCCGAGCCCCAGCCCCGTGGCCAGGGTATACAAGACGCCGGTGCCGGGGAGCAACACCACGATCAGGGCGGTCAGCAGAAAGTCGCCAGGCATGTCGATGTCCCGTGTCGTGAGGCGGATGCGAGAGGCTTTGAGGGCTCGGCGCTCAGGGCCGCCATTGCCCCGGGGTGACGCCGAGCTGGCGGACGAAGGCGCGGGTCATGTGGCTCTGGTCGGCGAAGCCGGCGCGCAGGGCCGCCTCCGCCAGCGGGTGGCCCGCGGCGATTGCCTGACAGGCCAGGCGCACGCGGTATTGCTTGAGGTAGGCGTGAGGCGGCGTGCCGACCTCGCGTCGAAAGCGGCGCAGTGCCGTGTACGGCGTGAGCCCGGCGATGCCGGCCAGTGCCGCCAGCGAGGGGGCGCTGACGGGGTCGTCGTGAATGCGCTCGAGCATGCGGTGCACGCCCGGCGAGGGCGCCACGGTCGCGGGAGCCTCGTGTGCGTCGTCGAGCAGCGCCGCGAACAGATCGGTGACGATCTCGGCGCCTTCGTCGGCGCCCGCTTGCGGCAGGTCCCGCAGCGCGGTGGTCAGTCGCCTCGCCAGCAACGGGTCCGCCAGCGCCGGGTGATGAAACTCGCGGGCGGCCATGTCGGCACCCGCGAGCCGGGCAACCACCGACGGTTCGACGAACATCATGCACCAGTGACGCGGAGCGTCGCGGAGCGGGATGCCGTCGTGGAGTTCATTGGGGCTCACCGTGATGACGTCGTTGGGGCCCGCCTCGACCAGGCCGCGCCCGCTCCACGAGCGATGCCCGCCGTCCAGCATCACGCCGATGCCGTACTGGTCGTGGGCATGGCGGGGGAAGCGACGATCCGAGCGGAGGTCGATCAGGTGGACGCCGGGCAGCCCGGCCGGCGTGTAGTGACAACGATGCATGGTAGGCCCGTCTCCCGTGCGTTCCGAGGGTTTCACTATCCGCACTGCCGGGCGACGGGGCTTGAACGAAATTGACGCTCGGTCTCAGAGGGCGGGCGTGATGGTGCCGCCCCTCAGCCGTCGAGTTCGCGGGCCGCTTCGAGCACTTCGTCGACGTGACCCTTCACCTTGACCTTGCGCCACTCGCGGGCCAGCTTGCCGTCCTTGTCGATCAGGAAGGTGCTGCGCTCGATGCCCAGGTGCTCCTTGCCGTACAGTTTCTTGAGCTTGATGACGTCGAACAGCCGGCACAGCGACTCGTCCTTGTCGGAGATCAGCTCGAAGTTGAAACCCTGCTTGGCCTTGAAGTTCTCGTGGGCGCGCAGGCCGTCGCGGGAGACCCCCAGGATCACCGTGTTGGCCGCGTCGAAGGCCGCCTTGTTGTCGCGGAAGGCTTCGCCTTCTCTGGTGCAGCCGGGGGTGCTGTCCTTGGGGTAGAAGTAGATCACCACCTGCTTGCCGCGCAACTCGGACAGCGTCACGGTGGTATCGTTGGTGGCCTGGGCGGTGAAATCGGGGACCGGCTCGCCGGGGCTGACGCTCATGGAAGGCTCCTCGAAGCATAAAGGGATCGTCGAGCATTACACGCAAGCCGCGTGCGACTGTAAAGCGCGAGGCGTTCGGGGCCTCTTCGCACCTGTACAGGCTCTGGCCGCCTGAGTACCATTTGTCCCCTGGCCCGGATATCGATAACGATGGTTTGCGCTGGCCCGGTCGAACCTGACCGGACGGGCGACTGACAGGAGAGCACCACAGGATGATCACAGGCAGCATCGTCGCGCTGGCGACCCCCATGAAAGCGTCCGGTGAGATCGATTGGGAGGCGCTGCGTCGTCTGGTGCGCTTCCATCTCGACAATGGCACCGACGCCATCGTCGCCGCCGGTACCACCGGCGAGCCCACTACCATGTCGTTCGCCGAGCACTTCGACGTCATTCGTACCGTGGTCGAGGAGGTGCACGGGCGGATCCCGGTGATCGCCGGCACCGGCGCCAACGCCACCTCGGAAGCGGTCGAACTCGCCCGTTACGCCAAGGAAGTGGGGGCTGACTACTGCCTCTCCGTCTGCCCGTACTACAACAAGCCGACCCAGGAAGGCCTCTATCAGCACTTCAAGGCCGTCGCCGAGGGCGGCGAGCTGCCGGTGATCCTCTACAACGTGCCGGGGCGGACCTGTTCGGATCTCTACAACGAGACCGTGTTCCGGCTCGCCGAGCTGGACAACATCGTCGGCCTCAAGGATGCCACCGGCAACCTGGAGCGTGCCGAGGAACTGGTCGAGCGTCTCAAGGGCAGCGGCTTCGCGCTGTATTCCGGCGACGATCCCACCGCCTGCGATTTCATGCTGATGGGCGGCCACGGCGACATCTCGGTGACCGCCAACGTCGCGCCGCACGCCATGCACGAACTCTGCGAGGCGGCGGTATCCGGCGACACCGAGCGCGCCCACCAGATCAATACCCGGCTGATGCCGCTGCACACCGCACTGGGCGTCGAGGCCAACCCGATTCCGGTCAAGTGGTCGCTCAACCGCATGGGCTATGCCGAGCAGGGCATCCGCCTGCCGCTGACCTGGCTTTCCGAGAAGTATCACTCCACCGTGGGCGAAGCCCTGCAGCTCGCCGGCGTCCTCGAGGACTGAGCCACGGCTCACGCACAAGAAGGTAGAAGCATGAACCCCATCTTCAAATGGATGCCGCTGGTCGTCGCCATGGGTGTGGTCGTGAGTGGATGCGGCCGTGACGGCTACTATTACGATCGCAACGACGAATACCGCAGCGCGCAGATGAGCGAGCCGCTCGAATTGCCGGACACGCGGCGCAAGAGCGACTTCCAGGACGCCATGCCGGTGCCGTCGGTGAGCAACGACTTCGCCGCCGAGGACGACTTCGAGGCACCGCGGCCCCAGCCGCTGGCCGGCGGCGAGAGCGAGGACGCGCCCTACGTCGAATTGCGCGAGGCCGGCAGCGACCGCTGGCTGCTGGTCAACGCCGCGCCGGGGAGTGTCTGGCCGCAATTGCAGGGCTTCGTCCAGAGTCGCGGCCTGCAGGTGACCCAGTTGAATGCGTCCAGCGGTCGCATTGCCACCGACCAGGCCGACTTCCGCATTCGTCAGGGGCTGCGCAGCAACACCAGCGAAGTCCGCTGCAGCGGGCCGGCGGCGACCGGCGGTCAGTGCCTGGCGGCGCTGCAGGGCTACCTCGACAGCAGCGGTGCCCAGGCCCAGGGCGTGTCGCTCGCCGCCCAGAAGCTCTCCCAGGAGCAGCGGGTTCGCCTGCAGCATCAGGACGGTCGCTGGCAACTGCTGCTGGCGCTGGACATGCAGCGCGCCTGGTCGGAGCTGCACTATCAGCTCGAGAACGACTTCACCGGCGACGGCCGCAAGCTGGTCGACCAGAATCGCAGCGCCGGCGAGTTCCTGATCGATTACAAGCCGCGGGACGAGGACGGCGGCTGGTTCGACTGGTTCGGCAGCGATCAGCCTCGGCGTTACCGGTTGAGCGTGACGCCCGCGGCGAACGACCAGACCCGGGTCACCGTGGCCGCCACCGACGACCGGACCCTGGACGACGGTGAAGCGCGCGAGGTGCTCGACGCGCTGGCAGCCACGCTGCGCTGATGAACGCCGATGCCGCGGCGCCGGATTCCCGTGCCCTGCGTTTCGCCTCGCTGGGCAGCGGCAGCAAGGGCAATGCCACGCTGGTCAGCGACGGCGAGACCCACGTGCTGGTCGACTGCGGCTTCGGTCTGCGCGAGACCGAGCGTCGTCTGGCGCGCTTCGGCCTGCATCCGCGGCAACTGGCGGCGGTTCTGGTGACCCATGAGCACGGCGATCACATCACCGGGGTCGGGCCACTGGCGCGGCGTCACGGGCTGCCGGTCTACCTGACCGCCGGGACCCTGCTGTCGCGGCGCCTCGGCGAGGTGCCGCGACACACCCTGATCGCCCCCCAGGCACGCTTCGCCATCGCCGGGCTGGAGATCGACCCGGTGACCGTCCCCCACGATGCCCGCGAGCCGGTGCAGTTTCGCTTTCACGCCCGACAGCGTTCGCTCGGCGTGCTCACCGATCTGGGCCACCCCACCGAGCACGTGGTCGCGAGCTTTCGCGGCTGTGACGCCCTGGTGCTGGAGTGCAACCACGACCCGCGCATGCTCGCCGAAGGCCCCTATCCACCGCGGCTCAAGCGGCGGGTCGGCGGCGACTGGGGCCACTTGGCGAATGCCCAGGCGCACGCCCTGTTGCGGCGCCTGGGACTCGACCGGCTGCAGGCGGTGGTCTGCTCGCACCTCTCGGAACACAACAACCGCCCCGACCTGGCCCGCGAGGCACTGACACCGCTACTCGACGGCGACGAGTCGCGGCTGGTGGTGGCGGCACAGGACCGGGGCTTCGACTGGCAGGCGGTGGCGTGACGGCGGGCTCGTCGCTGTCGGCGGCGGCCGGCCTTGGCTAACTTTTCGGGCAGGCAAGCATCCTGTCCCAGGCTCGACTTCGGAGATGGCTCCCATGGAAAAACGTGACGTGCTCTACGCCGGCAAGGCCAAATCGGTCTACCGAACCGACGATCCCGACCGCTTGATCCTGCACTTTCGCGACGACACCAGTGCCTTCGACGGCGAACGCATGGAATCGCTGGCGCGCAAGGGCATGGTCAACAACAAGTTCAATGCCTTCATCATGGGCAAGCTCGCCGAGGCGGGCATCCCCACCCACTTCGACGGCCTGGTCTCGGATACCGAGTGCGTGGTCAAGAAGCTCGCCATGATTCCCGTCGAGTGTGTGGTCCGCAATCGCGCCGCCGGCAGCCTGGTGCGCCGCCTGGGCGTGAAGGAGGGCCTCGAGCTCGATCCGCCGACCTTCGAGCTGTTCCTCAAGAACGACGCTCATCACGACCCGATGATCAACGAGTCGCTGGCCACCACCTTCGGCTGGGCGACGCCGGAACAGCTCGCGCGCATGAAGGAGCTGACCTTCCAGGTCAACGACGTGCTCAAGAAGCTGTTCCTGGACGGCGGCATGCTGCTGGTCGACTACAAGCTGGAGTTCGGCCTGTTCCAGGGCGAGATCGTCCTCGGCGACGAGTTCTCGCCGGACGGCTGTCGGCTGTGGGACGCCCAGACCCTCGAGAAGATGGACAAGGACCGTTTCCGCCAGGGGCTGGGCGGGGTGATCGAGGCCTACGAGGAAGTGGGGCGTCGGTTGGGTATCGCCTTCGACTGAGCGCAAGCATGACGTAGATGCACTGGAAGCGGCCCTCGGGCCGCTTCCTTGCGTTGCGGCTCTGGTCGGCGATCAGTCGCGCGGCGTCGCCAGGGCGACGATCTCGCCGACCAGGAAGGCAAGCTCGCCATCCGACTCGACGGCCTGGAAGCGCACGTCGACATCGCGCAGCGCCACGCCGTAGTGCCGGGTTTCCGCGCCCCGGCGGTAGGCGGGGCGCGGATCCTGGGCGAGCACCTGAATGATCAGCCGGCGCAGCGAGTCGCCGTCGTTGCGCGCATTCAGGCACGCCTCGGCGTCGGAGGTGAAGTGTACCGGCCGCTGCGGCGGGGGCGCCGGGGCGAACCCGGCCTCGGCCTCGGGGCGCGCCTCCGCCCAGGGCAGGTAGGGCTTGATGTCGAGCACCGGGGTGCCGTCGACCAGGTCATGGCCGCGCAGGTGCAGGCGCACGCCGCCCCGGGTCTCGATCCCGGCCAGCTCGACCAGCGACAGCCCCAGCCGGTTGGGGCGGTGGGTGCTGCGGGTGGCGAACACGCCGAGCCTGGCATTGCCGCCGAGACGCGGCGGGCGGACCAGTGGCGTCCAGCGCTCGGGACTGCGGTGAAAGACGAAGGTCAGCCACAGGTGGCTGACGCGTTCGAGCCCGCGTACCGCCAGGGGGTCGTCGTAGGGTGGCAGCAGGTGCAGCACGGCGTGCGCCTCGGCGGCCAGGCCGGGCTGACGGGGAATGCCGAACTTGTCGGGGTAGTCGCTGGCGATGCGCCCGATGGGGTGCAGCGCATAGGGGGCATCGAAGGTCGGATCGGGCTCGCACATGGGCGAATTATGCACGCCGCCGGCGGCGAGAGCGAGCCGACCGCCGACGGGCGAGACAACCGCATTCCGGCGTGTCGGGCGCCGGCCGGGCATGGCATGATGCCCGGGATGACGAACAGGAGAGGCCGACATGCGTGAACGGATTCGCTATCGCGAGGCGCTGCCGCGGGATGCAGCGGATCAGGCCGAAGTCTTCCATCACGCGGTGATGCAGGGCGCGGCGGGGCGCTACTCGCTGGTACAGCGCCAGGCCTGGGCCAGCGCGCTGCCACGCGAGGCTTCCGCCTGGGCCGCCCGTCAGGCGCTCTACGAGACGCTGGTCGCCGAGTGCGACGGGCGTTGCGTGGGCTTCGCCGAGCTCGATGTCCTCGACGCGCGTATCGAGACGCTCTACGTCTGGCCATCGCTGGCGCGGCGCGGCATCGGCGCACGCCTGCTCGAACTCGCCGAGGCGCAGTTGCGTGAACGCGGTGCCTCGCGGGCCCGCATCGAGGCCAGCCTGGTGCTCGCCGACGGTCTGGAACGCCGCGGCTGGCAGCGGCTCGGCGAGGAGTGGGTCGAGCGTCAGGGCGAGCCGCTGATGCGGATACGCCTGGAGAAACCGCTGATGTGATGGCCGAGCCGAGGGCGGCGCCATTCGGCCGCCCTGGGGCTCGGGAGGCAAACGGTCGGCTGTCAGGCGATGTCTAGCGCGTCTCGACCTGATCGACCCGCATCGACAGGTCGATCGCCTTGACGTCCTTGGTCAGCGCGCCGATCGAGATGCAGTCGACGCCGGTGGCGGCGATCGCCTCGAGGGTGGTATCGCTGACGTTGCCGGAGGCTTCCAGGGTCGCCTTGCCGGCGTTGCGCGACACCGCCTCGCGCAGGTCGTCGAGCGAGAAGTTGTCGAGCATCACCACATCGGCGCCGGCCGTCAGGGCCTGCTCCAGTTCCTCGAGATTCTCCACCTCGACCTCCACCGGCAGGTCGCTGGCGATGTGGCGTGCCTCGCGCACCGCCGCGGCGATGCCGCCACAGGCGGCGATGTGATTCTCCTTGATCAGGAAGGCATCGTAGAGACCGATACGGTGGTTGTGACAGCCGCCGCAGGTGACCGCGTATTTCTGCGCCAGGCGCAGGCCGGGCAGGGTCTTGCGGGTGTCGAGCAGGCGCACGCCGGTGCCGGCGACGCGGTCGGCATAGGCACGGGCGCGGGTCGCGGTGCCCGAGAGGGTCTGCAGCAGGTTGAGCGCGGCCCGCTCGCCGGTCATCAGGCTGCGTGCCGGCCCCTCGAGTTCGACGAAGACCTGATCGGCCTCGAGCCGGTCGCCGTCGGCCGCCTTCCAGTCGATCCGCACGCGGTGATCGAGTCGGCGGAACAGTTCGTCGACCCAGGCCACGCCGCACAGGATGGCATCCTCGCGGGTGATCACTCGGGCCTTTGCCCATTGGCGTTCGGGGATCAGCTGGGCGGTGATGTCGCCGGGGCCCACGTCCTCGGCGAGCAGGCGCGCGGTGCTGGTTCGGATCTCCTCGGCGAGGGCCTCGTAATAACGCATGGCTTGACTGGCTCTCCGGTGTGCGACAATGCCGCCATTATAGGGAATGGTGCGCCGCTTCGGCAGGGGAGAACGCAATGCAGATCGAGAATGGCTGGCTGGATGTGGCACGTCGGGTGCCTTCGCCCAACGTCAACGCCCGGCCCGAGGGCGAGATATCGGCCCTGGTGCTGCATTCGATCAGCCTGCCGCCCGGGGAGTTCGGCGGCGACGCCATCGAGGCGCTGTTCACCAACTGCCTGGATACCGGCGCGCACCCGTACTATCGCCGGCTCGCGGGGCTGCGCGTCTCCGCGCATCTGCTGATTCGCCGCGACGGCGAGGCCGTGCAGTTCGCCGCCTTCGACGCGCGAGCCTGGCACGCCGGGCGTTCGCGCTGGTTCGACGGCGTGCGCGAACGCCGCGAACTCAACGACTTCGGCATCGGCATCGAGCTCGAGGGCGACGAGATCCACCCCTACCGCGATGCCCAGTATCGCCGCCTGGCCGGTGTCGTGGGCACGCTCATGGCGCACTACCCGGGCCTCGACGCGACGCGCATCACCAGCCACGCGCGGATCGCCCCGCTGCGCAAGAGCGATCCCGGGCCGGCCTTCGACTGGGCCTACTTTCGTCAATGTCTCGCCGCGCAAGTGCCGATTTGTAGCTAGGCTACAACCTGCAAGGTGCGTGCGAGGCGCTCGCAAGCGCCTAATATTGCAGTGCAATGTGCGACATGGAATGGATTTCCATGTTTCGCGTAATTGGCAGGGAGCGGGGATTGCGGTATCTTCGTGGCCGGAATTTGTAACCTGACCATCATTGTCTGTAATACGGTTACAACCGCGAATTTTACGGAAAGACGACCCACAAGAAGGTCGGCCCGCACTGAAGAGCGCTACATGCCCCGCCGCCGATGTGGGGGGCAGACTGACACCCTATCTTCATTCGGAGAGACGTCTATGAGTCTGGAGGCAAGAGAAGATATCGATCCGACCGAAACCATGGAATGGATTGAATCCCTGGAATCGGTCCTGGATCGAGAGGGCGAGGAGCGCGCCCAGTACCTGATGAGCCGGCTGGCCGACCGGTTTCGTCGCGACGGCCGACAGGTGCCCTTCTCGGTCAACACCCCCCATCGCAACACGATCCCGGTGCACCGCGAAGCGCGCATGCCCGGCGATCTGTTCATGGAGCGCAAGATCCGCTCGCTGATTCGTTGGAACATGGCCGCCCAGGTCATCCGTGCCAACAAGAAGCACAAGGGGCTGGGCGGCCACCTGGCCAGCTACATGTCGAGCGCGACCCTCTACGAGGTCGGCTTCAACCATTTCTTCCGCGCCCCCAATGGTGACTTCAAGGGCGACCTGCTCTATATCCAGGGCCACGTCTCTCCGGGCATCTACGCCCGCTCCTTCCTCGAAGGGCGGCTGACCGAAGAGCAGATGGACAACTTCCGTCAGGAAGTCGACGGCAACGGCCTGTCCTCCTATCCGCACCCCTGGCTGATGCCGGACTACTGGCAGTTCCCCACCGTGTCGATGGGGCTGGGCCCGATCACCGCGATCTACCAGGCCCACGTCATGAAGTACCTCGACTCCCGCGGGCTGCAGCCGATGCAGGATCGCAAGGTCTGGGCCTTCCTCGGCGACGGCGAGTGCGACGAGCCGGAATCGCTGGGCGCACTGCACCTGGCCAGCCGCGAGAAGCTCGACAACCTGATCTTCGTGGTCAACTGCAACCTGCAGCGCCTCGACGGCCCGGTGCGCGGCAACTCGCGGATCATGGACGAGCTGGAAGGCGTGTTCCGCGGTGCCGGCTGGAACGTCCTCAAGGTGGTCTGGGGTCGTTTCTGGGATCCGCTGTTCGAGCAGGATTCCAAGGGCGTGCTGCAGAAGCTGATGGACGAGACCGTCGACGGCGAATACCAGAACTGCAAGGCCAACGGCGGCGGCTACACCCGCGAGCACTTCTTCGGCAAGTATCCCGAAACCGCCAAGATGGTCGAGAACATGTCCGACGAGGACATCTGGAAGCTCAACCGTGGCGGCCACGACCCCTACAAGGTCTATGCGGCCTATCAGGAGGCGGTCAGCAACGCCAACGGCAAGCCCACCGTGATCCTGGCGCATACCGTCAAGGGCTACGGCATGGGCGGTGGCAGCGGCGAAGCCGACATGGAAGCCCACCAGATCAAGACCATGGATACCGAGGCGCTCAAGGCGTTCCGCGACCGCTTCGCCATCCCGGTGACCGACGAGCAGCTCGACAGCGGCGTCATGCCCTACTTCAAGCCGGCCGAAGACAGCCCGGAGATGAAGTACCTGCACATGCGTCGCGAGCAGCTCGGCGGCTACCTGCCGGCGCGCAAGCACGACTTCGAGGGCATCGAGATCCCCGGGCTCGACGACAAGATGTTCGCCAGCCAGATCTCCGGTTCCGGCGATCGCGAAGTCTCCACCACCATGGCCTTCGTGCGCGTGCTCAACGGCCTGGTCAAGAACAAGGCCTTCGGCAAGCAGGTGGTGCCGATCATCCCCGACGAGGCACGCACCTTCGGCATGGAGGGGATGTTCCGCCAGCTCGGCATCTACACCTCCGAGGGCCAGAAGTACGAGCCCATGGATTCCGGCCAGATCATGTACTACCGCGAGGACAAGGCCGGGCAGATCCTCGAGGAGGGCATCACCGAGGCGGGCGCCATGTCGGCGTGGATCGCCGCGGCGACCTCCTACTCCAACCACCACATGCCGCTGCTGCCGTTCTACATCTACTACTCGATGTTCGGCTTCCAGCGCATCGGCGATCTGGCCTGGCTGGCCGGCGACATGCAGGCACGCGGCTTCCTGGTCGGCGGTACCGCCGGTCGCACCCCGCTCAACGGCGAAGGCCTGCAGCACCAGGACGGTCACAGCCACATCCAGGCCTCGACCATCCCCAACTGCCGCAGCTACGACCCGACCTACTCCTACGAGCTGGCGGTGATCATCCAGGACGGTCTGAAGCGGATGTATCAGGACAAGGAGAACTGCTTCTACTACCTGACCGTGATGAACGAGAACTACGCGCATCCGGAGATGCCCGAAGGTGTCGAGGACGACATCATCAAGGGCATGTACCTGCTGCGCGAGGTCTCGGGCAAGAAGGGCAAGGGCCATGTCCAGTTGATGGGCTCCGGCACCATCCTGCGCGAGGTCGAGGCGGCCGCCGAGATCCTCAAGGAGGACTACGGTGTCGGTTCCGACATCTGGAGCGTGCCGAGCTTCAACGAGCTGCGTCGCGAGGCGCTCGAGCTGGATCGCCAGGCGTTCCTCAAGCCCGAGCAGGAGCCCGCCAAGCCGCACATCACGGCCTGCCTGGAAGGGCGCAAGGGCCCGGCCATCGCCTCCACCGATTACATGAAGCTGTTCGCCGATCAGGTGCGCGCCTGGGTGCCCACCGATTACCACGTGCTCGGCACCGACGGGTTCGGTCGTTCGGACACCCGCGAGAAGCTGCGCCATTTCTTCGAGGTCGACCGTCACTTCGTGACCGTGATCGCCCTCAAGGCGCTGGCCGATCGTGGCGAGATCGACCGCAAGGTCGTCGCCGATGCCATCGAGAAGTACGGCATCGATCCGAACAAGCCCAATCCGCTGGTCTCTTGAGAGCGGTGATCTGCTGACCCGACGCCGGACGGGCTACGCTGAGACGAGGTGGCCCGCCTGGCGCCGAGCATGAATTGGAAGGAGCGCGACCTTGAGTAGCGAAATCATCAAAGTTCCCGATATCGGCGGCAGTGAAGACGTCGAGATCATCGAGGTGGCAGTGTCCGTGGGTGACGTCATCGAGCCCGAGGACACCATGATCACCCTGGAGTCCGACAAGGCCAGCATGGACGTCCCCGCGCCCAAGGGCGGCAAGGTCGTCAAGATCCTGGTCAAGGAGGGCGATACCGTCTCCGAGGGCGATGACATCCTCGAGCTGGAGGCCGAGGGCGGCGGCGACGCCGACCAGGACGAGGCGTCCTCCGAGCCGGCCGACAAGGATGAGGAACCCGCCAAGGACGACAAGGCCGACGAGAAAGACAGCGGCGGTCAGGCGGCGAAGAAATCCTCGGGCGGTGGCAAGCGCACGGTGGAGGTCAAGGTCCCCGACATCGGCGGCAGCGAGAACGTCGAGATCATCGAGGTGGCCGTCGCCGAGGGCGACGAGGTCAATGCCGAGGATGCGCTGATCACCCTGGAGTCCGACAAGGCCTCCATGGACGTGCCCAGCCCGCACACCGGCAAGCTGGTGTCGCTGGCGGTCAAGGAGGGCGACACGGTCTCCGAGGGCGACCTGATCGGCACCATGGAGATCGAGGGCGAGGGCGGCGACGAGACCGAGTCCGAGCAGGCCGCCGGCGATGACGCCGATGAGCCGGCCGAGTCGGCGTCGGCCCAGGACGACGATGCCGGGGACGACGAGTCCGCGGACGACGCGGGCGAGCCCCAGCGTCAGGAGATTCGTGTCCCCGACATCGGTGGCAGCGAGAACGTCGAGATCATCGAGGTCGCGGTGTCGGCCGGCGACGAGATCGACGAGGAAGACCCGCTGATCACCCTGGAGTCCGACAAGGCCTCCATGGACGTGCCCAGTCCCTACAAGGGCACGCTGGTCGAGGTCAGCGTCAAGGTGGGTGACACCGTCTCCGAGGGCGACCTGATCGGCTATGTGGAAGTGGCCGGTGCCAAGCCCAAGCCCAAGAAGGCCGAAGCGCCCAAGGGCGACGGCAAGCCGGCGGCCCAGGCCGAGAAACCGGCGGCGTCGCCGGCCGGTTCGCCGAGCCCCGAGGCGCAGATGGCCAGCGAGAAACCCCGCGACGGCAAGCTGGTCCACGCCGGCCCGGCGGTGCGCATGCTGGCCCGCGAGCTGGGCGTCGACCTGGCGCAGGTCAAGCCCAGCGGTCCCAAGGACCGCGTGCTCAAGGAGGACGTGCACGCCTACGTCAAGCAGGTGATGAGCCAGAAGCCGGCCGGCGGAGCGAGCGCGGGCGCCGCCCCCGCGGCGGGTGGCTCGGGCATCCCGCCGATCCCCGATCAGGATTTCAGCCAGTTCGGCGAGGTCGAAGAGAAGCCGATGGGCCGCCTGATGAAGATGGGCGCCACCAACCTGCATCGCAGCTGGGTCAACCTGCCGCACGTCACCCAGTTCGACGAGGCCGACATCACCGAGCTGGAGGCCTTCCGCAAGTCGATGAAGGCCGAGGCCGAGGCCCAGGGCGCCAAGCTCACGCCGCTGCCGTTCCTGATCAAGGCCTGTGCGCTGGCACTGCGCCAGTACCCGCAGTTCAACGTCAGCCTGAAGAGCGACGGCGAGACGGTGGTGCACAAGAAGTACGTGCACATCGGCATCGCCGTGGACACGCCGGACGGCCTGATGGTGCCGGTGATCCGCAATGCCGATCAGAAGTCGCTGATCGAGCTTGCCAAGGAGTCCGTGGAACTGGCCAAGAAGGCGCAGTCGAAGAAGCTCAAGCGCGAGGAGATGACCGGCGGCTGCTTCACTATCTCCAGTCTGGGCTCGATCGGCGGTACGGCGTTCACGCCGATCGTCAACGCGCCGGAAGTGGCGATCCTCGGGGTCTCCAAGTCGCAGACGAAGCCGGTATGGGACGGCCAGGCCTTCCAGCCGCGGCTGATGATGCCGCTGTCGCTGTCCTACGACCACCGTGCGGTCAATGGCGCCGATGCGGCACGCTTCACCGCGTATCTGGGTCAGGTGCTCACCGACATCCGCCGCATGCTGCTGTAACCGGCCGGCCTGTCCGGCGATACCGCGGCGGCCCGAGCGATCGGGCCGCCGTTTTTTATGCGTGCCCGGCGGTTCAGTGTCCCCGGTGCGTTGGTTATGCTGGGGTCATCAGCCACGACACGGAACGAACCCCATGGCGCTGCCCGACCCTCTTCTGCCGATGACGGATATCCCCGCGCCGCTCCAGGCACGCCTGCGCCAGGCCGAGCAGCGCCTTCGCGAGGCGCTCGGCGAGGCCGACCGTCAGGCCGAGCGCCAGGGCGCGGAGCCGCCCGGCGAAGGCTGGGCGGCGCTGACCGACGCCCGGCGCGCGGCGCTGGCGCGGGTGCTGGCGGTGTCCGACTTCGCTCTCGACGTGCTGGCGCGCCACCCCGACTGGCTGCTGCTGCTCGATGCCGAGAACGAGCTCGACGCCGCCCCCGACCGCGCGACGCTCGATGCGCTGCTCGCTGACGCCCTGGAAGGCGTCGAGGGCGAAGAGCCGATGCACGCCACCCTGCGGCGCTTTCGCAACGCGCGCATGCTGGGCATCGTCTGGCGCGATCTGGCGCGGCCCGCCGGTCACGACATGTGGCAGACCGCGGCGAGTGTCTCGCAACTCGCCGAGTGTTGCCTGGAGGGGGCGCTTGGCTGGCTCGAAGCGCACTTCGCGCCGCGCTGGGGGAGCCCGGCTCCCTGCGCCGATGGCACGCCCCAGCGGCTGGTGGTGCTGGGCATGGGCAAGCTGGGGGCCGGCGAACTCAACCTCTCCTCGGACATCGACCTGATCTTCGCCTTCCCCGAGAAGGGCACCACCCGGGGTGGCCGGCGCGAGTACGACCATCAGGAGTACTTCACGCGCCTGGGTCAGAAGCTGATCGCTGCGCTCGATGCCATCACCGCCGACGGCTTCGTGTTTCGCGTCGACATGCGCCTGCGCCCGCTCGGCGACGGCGGGCCGCTGGTGGGCAGTTTCGCCATGCTGGCCAGCTACTACCAGGACCAGGGCCGCGAGTGGGAGCGTTACGCCATGCTCAAGGCGCGGCCGGTGGCCGGCGATCGCGAGGCCGGCCATGCCCTGCTGGAGAGCCTGCGCCCGTTCGTCTATCGCAAGTATCTGGATTTCGGCGCCATCGAGTCGCTGCGCGAGATGAAGTCGCTGATCAATCGCGAGGTGCGGCGCAAGGGCATGGCCGAGAACATCAAGCTCGGCCCCGGGGGGATTCGCGAGGTCGAGTTCATCGTCCAGGCGTTCCAGTTGATCCGCGGCGGGCGCGACACCGAACTGCAGGCCACCTCGCTCAAGCAGGCGCTGGCACAACTGCCCGGGCTGGAATTGCTGCCCCGGGCGGTGGTCGACGAGCTCACGCCCGATTACGTCTTCCTGCGCGATCTCGAGCACGTCCTGCAGGCGCTCGACGACCGCCAGACCCAGATGCTGCCCGACGATGCCCCGACGCGCGAGCGGGTGGCGCTGGGCATGAGCCGGGGCGAACGCTGTTTCGAGGACTGGCCGGCGTTGATGGCGGAGCTCGCCGAGGTGCGCGAGCGCATTCGCGGCCACTTCAATGCCGTGATCGCCGATCCCGAGGAGGAGACCGAGACACCGGTCGAGGCGGACGAAACCGCCGGGGAGGGGACCGTGCCCCTCGATGAGTGGCGTGCCCTGTGGCGTGGTGAACTGGCCGACGACGAGGCCGACTCGTTGCTCGCCAGCGGCGGCTTCGACGACGTCGACACCGCGCGGCGGCGCATCGAATCGCTGCGTCAGTCACGCGCCGTGCAGGGCATGCAGCGGATCGGCTTCGAGCGCCTCGATGCGTTGATGCCGATGCTGATCGATGCCGCCGCCGGCAGCGACTTCCCCGCCACAGCGCTGACCCGGGTGCTGCCGCTGGTCGAGGCGGTACTGCGGCGCACCGCCTACCTGGCGCTGCTGCGCGAGAATCCCGACGCCCTGGCGCATCTGATGCGGCTGTGCGGCGCCAGCCCGTGGATCGCCGAGCAGCTCGCCCGCCACCCGGTGCTGCTCGACGAGCTGCTGACGCCGGCGACGCTCTACTCGCCGGCCGACAAGACCCGGCTGGCCGACGAGTTGCGACAGGCCCTGGCGCGCATTCCCGAGGACGACGAGGAAGCCCAGCTCGAGGCGCTGCGCGTCTTCAAGCACGCCCAGGTGCTGCATGTCGCGGCTTCCGACATCGCCGGCGCGCGCACCCTGATGAAGGTCAGCGACTACCTCACCTTCATCGCCGAGGTGGTGCTCGAGCAGGTGCTGGCGATGGCCTGGCGGCATCTGGTTCGCAAGCACGGCCGCCCCCAGCGCCGCGACGGCTCGCGGGCCGACCGACACACGCCGGAGTTTCTGATCGTCGGCTACGGCAAGCTGGGCGGCATCGAGCTGGGGTACGGCTCGGATCTCGACTTGGTGTTCATCCACGATGCCGCCCTGCAGGGCAGTACCGACGGCAAGCGCGCGATCGACAACGCGGTGTTCTTCACCCGGCTGGGGCAGCGGATCATCCATCTGCTGACCGCGGTCACGCCCTCCGGAACGCTCTACGAGGTCGACATGCGCCTGCGTCCCTCGGGCAATTCGGGGCTGCTGGTCACCGGTCTCGATGCCTTCGCCGAGTATCAGCGCCACGAGGCCTGGACCTGGGAGCATCAGGCGCTGGTCCGCGCGCGGGTGGTGGCGGGCAGCGAGGCCCTGGCCGAGGGGTTCGCGGCGATCCGCGGCGAGGTGCTGGCACGCCGACGCGATCCCGAAACCCTGCGCGACGAGGTGGTGAGGATGCGTCACAAGATGCGTGAGCATCTGGGCAGCAGTGCCGGTGACCGCGAGGCCGGGCGTTTCGATCTCAAGCAGGACGCCGGCGGCATGATCGACATCGAGTTCCTCTGCCAGTACGCGGTATTGGCGATGAGTCACGACGAGCCGGCGCTGCTCGGGTGGAGCGACAACATGCGCCTGCTCGAGACCCTCGAGGAAACCGGCCGGCTCGAATCCGAGGACGCCCGACGGCTGCGCGAGGCCTATCTCGCCTATCGCGACACCAACCATCGCCGGGCGCTGGCCAAGGCGGAGGGCCCGGTGGCGGAGGCCGAGTTCCATGGCCACCGCGAGGCGGTGAAGGCGCTGTGGCGGCGCTGGCTCGAACCCGAGGCGGCCGGGTAGCGCGGCCGGGCCGGGCACAGCCCCCTCGATTGCCGCTCGGCCGTCGGGGGCTTTTTCGTCTAGGCTTGCTGCATGACAGGGCAGCGCGGCCAACGGCGGATTAGTGTCTTGCCGTTGTCACCCGCGTTTCACGACAGGACCAGTTGTTCACGACAAGGAGCGTTATGTTCCACTGGATCTCGCAACACAAGGACGTACTCACCGTCTTCACCAATCTGGGCACGCTGTGCATCTGGCTGGTCTATGCCCAGCTGCTCTACTGGGGCTTTCGCCGCCAGCGCCGGCCCCGGTTGATCATCAATCGCGGCAAGAAGAAGGACATCAACGCGCTGTGCATCATCAGCAACATGAGCGCCGAGTCGATCTTCATCGAATACATCATCGCCGAACTCGAGACCAGTCAGGGGACGATCACCATGGACGTCACCGACTTCGAGCAGCAATACAGCGAAGGCGAGGAGATCGATTCCCGGGAAGAGGGACGTCGCAAGTTGAGCGACTCCTCGGTCAAGGAGAATACCCGCCAGGGGCCCCTGGGCTCGGGGGACTTCCTGCACATCGGCACCTTCGACGATCTGATCCGGCGCATGGCCCGCGACGAGGGCATCGAGATGCAGGACCATCGGCCCGAGGGCGATCTTGCCTTCAAGAGCCTGACGATACGCCTGATCGGCATCTATGGTCCCGAGGACATGCCGGTGGGTGCCGAGCGTCAATTCCTGCTCCAGGACAACGACCGCTACTGCTCGCTGACCCCGGCCACCTGGGACACTCGACGGCTGGCCTCGAAGCGCGAACGTCGCGAGTTGCGCAAGCGGGTCCAGCAACTCAACTCGACCAACTTCAGCGTGGCGTCGTCCTTCGGACGCACCGAGGAGTGATCAGTCCGCGGCGGGATCGGGCAGCCGTGCCAGGCTGGCTTCGAGATCGATCAGGTCCGGTTGGGTCACGGTGTGCGCCGGAAACGGCGAGTGTTCGGCGTCGGCTGCGAGAATGCCCACGAAGTGGGTTCCGTTGGAGCGTGCCGCCCGGTAGTCGTTGTAGGAATCGCCGATCATCACCGTGCGTGCCGGGGCATGGCCCCGTGCATCGAGCAGGTTGCGCAGCCCGTTGACCTTGTCGGGCGGGGCGCCCAGAACGTCGTCGAACAGCCGGTCCAGGCCGCGGGCGGCGATGATTCGCCGCAGCTCCGCCTGGGGCGTGGCGGAGAGCAGGTAGAGCGGCAGCCGACCCTGCCAGCGCTCGAGGAACGCGACCGCGCCCGGCAGCGCTGAGGTCTCGGCGACCCGCGACTCGATGCGCTCGGCAAAGGCCGTCGAGAGGTCACGGATACGCTTGTCGTCCACCGGCCGGCCGAGGATGTGCGCCTCGATGTGGTGGAACTTGACGTCGCGGGGCTGGCCGCCGCCGCGGGCCAGATAGGCGAGAATCGCCTCATGGAGAGCGGGAGGCTGGTCGCGGTAGAAATCGGCGAAGGTCGAGCGCTTGAGCCCCGCCGAGTCGAGAATCACCCCGTCGCAGTCGAAGACCAGGGCGTCGAAACGGGGCTCGATGGCATCGGACATGGCAGACTCGCGAGCGGATTCCTGAACGGGCCCGGGCGACCCCGGGCCCGGTTGATTATGCCTGACGGCGGCGCCGCAACATGTGCTTGAGCGGCGTATTGCCCAGCAACAGCAATACCACGGCGAGGGTCAGGACCAGCGACAGCGGGTTGCTGACCAGCGACAGCAGGAAGGCGCCGCTGTCGTCGCCCACCGAGGCCATCGCCTGGCGGTAGGTCTCGTCCATCAGCGGACCGAGAATCACCCCGAGGATCACCGGGCCCATCTGGAAGCGGAAGATCTTCATGAAATAGCCGAGCAGGCCGAAACCCAGCATCCAGTAGACGTCGGTCATGCTGCCCTTGAGCGAGTAGGTGCCCACCGTGCAGAGCACCACGATCAGCGGAATCAGGACCGCCTTGGGCAATTCCACCACCTTGGCGAAGACCTTGATGCCGGTCAGCCCGAAGAACAGCAGGAAGAGGTTGGCCAGCACCAGGTTGCCGACGGTGAACCAGAAGATGTAGGGCGTCTCGATCACCAGCATCGGCCCCGGATTGAGACCGTGAATGGTCAAGGCGCCGATGATGATCGCGGTCACCGCGTCACCCGGCATGCCCAGCGTCAGCATCGGCACATAGGCCCCGCCCACCGCGGCGTTGTTGGCGGTCTCGGGGGCCACCAGGCCCTCGTAGGCGCCCTTGCCGAACGGCTTGCTGGGGTTCTTGACCGAACGCTTGGCGTGGTCGTAGGCGAACAGCGAGGCGATGTCGCCGCCGGTACCGGGCAGGGCGCCGACGATCACCCCGATCAGCGAGGTGCGGATCGACAGCGGCAGGTACTTGAGCACCAGGCGCAGCGAAGGAATGATCTTGTCGACCTTCTGGCGCACCGGCCGGGCATTGAGCTGGTGCAACTGGAAGAAGGCTTCGGCGACGCCGAACATGCCGATCATCACCACCACGTAGTGGATGCCGCCCATCAACTGCATGCTGCCCAGGGTGAAGCGCGGCGTGGCGGTGACCTGATCGAGCCCCACCAGGCCGATCACCGCGCCCAGGGCGGCGGCGAAGATGCCCCGGGAGAGCGATTCGGCGGCCAGGCTGCCCACCAGCAGCAGACCCAGGACGGCGATCAGGAAATAGTCGCGCGGCGCGAACTTCAGGGCCATGTCGGCGAGAAAGGGGGCGACGCTGGCCAGCACCAGGGTGCCCAGCAGGCCGCCGATCACCGACATCACGGTGCTCAGGCCGATGGCGCGCCCGGCCTCGCCCTGCTGGGCCAGCGGATAGCCGTCGAACGCCGTCGCCACCGACGAGGGCGCGCCGGGGATGTTGAGCAGGATCGCGGTGCGCGAGCCACCGTAGACGCCGCCGGTGTAGATGCCCACGATCAGCGCCAGGGCGTCGTTGACGTCCCAGGAGAAGGTGAAGGAGATCAGGATCGACGTGGCCATGGTGACCGACAGGCCGGGGATCGCGCCGACGTAGATGCCCGCCAGGGTACCGATGGCCGTCAGTATCAGCAGCGAGGGGTCGAGCCACGCCATCAGGAAATGGGAAAGGGTGTCACCCATGGGGAAGAACCTCGGTCAGGGAAGATAGACCTGGAACAGCAGCTTGAACAGGGCGTAGATGACGCCGGTCGCCACCGCGGTGATGATCAGGGCGGCCAGGAAACGACCACGGCGCAGGTAGACCTGCGCGACGAACAGGAACAGCGCCGTGGCGGCGATGAAGCCCAGGGGGCGCAGCAGCAACAGGTAGGCGATGGCCATGGCCGAGAAGACGACGATGGGCAGCGGAAAGTGTTCGTGGAGGAACTGGCGAACCTCGTCGAGGGCGCCGCGGGTGGCGGGTCCGGGATGATGACGCTGCCCCCAGAGGATGGCGACCATCGAGCCGGTCATGATCGCGCCGAGCAGCAGGGGAAAGGCCCCGGCGGAGTTGGGCAGGTCGAAACCGGCGATCCGGTAGGCTTCGTAGAACACGCCCAGACTGAGCAGCAGCAGCAGGACGTTGAAGGCCCGCTCGCCTGCCTTGAGGGGTTGATGGTTGGACATGGCAGTCTCCATGCGAGCGACGGCGGGGGCGCCCGCCGTCGCTTCGTCGGGTCGAATCAGGTCGGGATCACGGCTTGGGGATGCCGGCTTCCTCCGGGGATATCTTGGCGCCACCTGCCTTCTGCAGGGCCCAGGCGGTCACCGACTGCCAGTGCGCGAGGAACTTCTCGGCCTCTTCGCCCTGCAGGTTGAGCGACTTGCCGCCGTTCTCGGAGAGAAATTTCTGGAAGTCCTCGTCGGCCACGCCCTTCCGGTAGGCCTCGCTGAGCGTGGCGACGATGTCATCCGGCGTATCCTTGCGAACCGCCACGGCCCAGAATGGCCCCCAGGGCAGGTAGGATTCGATCTCGGGCAGCGCCTGGGTGATCGGCGGCGTGTCGGGCAGTTCCTCGATCGTCTCCTTGGTGAGCACGGCCAGACCCTTGAGGCGGCCGGCCGAGATCTGATCCTGCGCGGCGGCCAGGCTCAACGGCATGAAGTCGATATGATCGCCCAGCATCGCGGTGATGCCGGGGCCGTCGCCACCGAAGGTCACGTTGCGCACGTCGAGGTTGTCGACCGAATTGACCATCGCCAGCACGGTGCTCGGCAGTCCGCCGGCGCCGGTGCCCCCCATGCGCAGCTCGCCCGGGTGCTGATGGGCGTAGTCGAGCAGGTCCTTGAAGTCGTCGAACGGGCTGTCGGCGGGTGCCGCGATCACCACCAGGCCCTGGCCGATCACGTTGACCGGGGTCATGTCGCTGTAGTCGAAGTCGGCCAGCCCCATGATCGGGTAGAGCTGCGGGTTCTCGGCGCCGTAGAGCACGGTATAGCCATTGGCGGGCTGCTGCATGACGGCGTTCATGCCGATGACGCCGGTGCCCCCGGGACGGTTGTTGAGGATGATGCGGGTGCCCAGTGCGTCCTCGACGTGGGGCGTCAGGCTGCGCGCGACGTTATCGGTGGCACCGCCGGCGCCCCACTGGATGATGCCCTGAATGTTGCGCTCCGGGTAGTCGGCGAAGGCCGACGAGGTGGCGGCCAGCGTGCCGGCCGACACGGCCAGAGTTGCCAGAATCTGCTTGAGCATGGCGTTGTCCTCCGAGGGATGGAATTGTTGTGGCGACGGCTGACGGGGTCAGCAGGACTCGAGGCTTATGTTCGTTAGGCGAATTACCGTCCTATCTGCGAACAAACTAGGGCCGGCCGGTGGCCCTGTCAATCGACGCACGTCCGACTACGACCAATGTCGAAGCAAATCTGGAACATCGTGCCAGAACTGCATTTGCGGGGCTCCAGCCCCCGATCCGCCGGGGGTTGCGCCCCCGACGTGCTTGACAAGCTCGTGCGCGGAAAGCCCATAATGCGAACTAACGAACGCTATGCGAACACTGTGTCATCCAGCGGCCGCTATCCTGCCCAGGGGATGCCAAAGTCGCCGACGTTACCTTGCCCGACAATCAGGAGGCTGTCATGCGCGCCATCGCCACCGTGTGCCTGAGCGGTGATCTTCGCAGCAAGCTGGAGGCGGTCGCCCGGGCCGGTTATGACGGCGTGGAGATCTTCGAGAACGACCTGTTGACCTTCGACGGCTCACCCAGCGACGTCCGCCGCCTCTGCGAGTCGCTGGGCCTGGCGATCGTCGCCTTCCAGCCGTTCCGCGACTTCGAGGCGATGCCCGAGCCACAGCGGCGGCGCAACATCGAACGTGCCGAGCGCAAGTTCGACCTGATGGAGGAACTGGGCACCGACTTCCTGCTGGTCTGCAGCAACGTCTCGCCGCAGGCCCACGACGATCTCGACCGCGCCGCCGACGACCTGCGCGAGCTGGCCGAACGCGCCGCGCGACGCGGGCTGCGCATCGGTTTCGAGGCGCTTGCCTGGGGGCGCCACATCAGCGACTACCGGGTCGCCTGGGATGTCGTGCAACGCGCCGACCATCCGGCCCTCGGGGTGGTCCTCGACAGCTTCCACATTCTCGCGCGGGGCCACGAGCTGGAGACCCTGGCCGGCATCCCCGCCGAGAAGATCGCCTTCGTGCAGATCGCCGATGCGCCGCTGCTCGACATGGACGTGCTGCAGTGGAGCCGTCACTTCCGCTGCTTCCCCGGCCAGGGGCGACTGCCGCTGGCGACCTTCATGCAGGCGCTGTCGCGCACCGGCTACAATGGTCCACTGTCGCTGGAGATCTTCAACGATGCCTTCCGCGCGGCGCCCGCCGAGGCCACCGCGATCGACGGGTTGCGCTCGTTGATCGCGGTCGAGGAACTCGCCGAGGGCGCGCCCTGGTCCGAGGCGCCGCCGCCCGCGGTGGGCTACGACGGCGTGCACTTCATCGAGTTCACCCTCGACGAGGAAAGCGCCGCGCCACTCGGCGAGTTCCTCTCGGCGCTGGGCTTTCGTCACATCGGCCGCCACCGCTCGAAGAACGTCGAGCTATGGCACCAGGGCGACATCCATCTGGTGCTCAACTTCGAGACCGACAGCTTCGCGCATACCTTCCGGCTGCTGCACGGCACGGCGGTCTGCGCCGTGGGCTTCCGGGTCAGCGATCTCGACGCCGCGGTGGCCCGGGCACGGCACTACCGGGCGCAGTTGTTCCACGGTCCGGTGGGCGAGGGCGAGATGGAGATCCCGGCGCTGCGCGGCATCGAGGGCAGCCTGGTCTATCTGGTCGACGACGCCCGGGCGCGCGAGATGCAGTGGAAGACCGACTTCCACCTCTTCGAGGATGACCAGGCCGATGGCGCCGGGCTGGTCGCCATCGACCACATCTCCTACGTGCTGCCGCCGACCCAGTTGCTGAGCTGGCTGCTGTTCCACCGTACGGTGTTCGGCTTCGACGCCGGGGCCGAGCACGAGATCGCCGATCCGCACGGCATGGTGGTCAGCCAGACCGTGACCAGTCCCGACAGCTCGATCCGCATTCCGCTGACCGTGACCTCGGCCCGCGAGACGCTGCCGGGGCGCTTCCTCTCGGAGCACCAGGGCGGCGTCCAGCAGATCGCCTTCGCCAGCCGCGACATCTTCGCCACCATCGACGCGATGCGCGCCCGGGGGCTGCCGATGTTGCGCATTCCCGCCAATTACTACGACGACCTGGCGGCGCGTTTCGAGATCGACGACGCCCTGCTCGAGGCGATGCGCAGTCGCAACATCCTCTTCGATCGCAACGACGACGGCGATTTCTTCCACGCCTACACCGAGACCTTCATGGGGCGCTTCTTCTTCGAGGTGGTCGAACGGCGTGGCGGCTATTCGCAGTTCGGTGCCGTCAATGCGCCGATTCGCCTGGCGGCTCAGGCCGGCCAGCAACGCTGATCCCCGGCGCCCGCCGTGCGCCGCCGGACCCGACATTTGAAGGAGTGATCCATGCGCCTTGGATTGATCGGCAAGGGCATCCTGAATTCCAGTTCGCCCGACCTGCACGTGCGGCTGGGCGAGCTGACCGGCATTCCCGCCAGCTACGACCTCTTCGACACGCTGGTGACGCCGATCGCGTCGCTAGACAGCCAGGTCCATGACGTCATGACCGCCGGCTATCGCGGCGTCAACGTGACCTTCCCCTACAAGGAGGAGGCGGTGCGACTGGCCACCCGCGTCGGCGAGGGCGCGCGTCTGGTCGGCGCCGCCAATACCCTGGTCTTCCAGAATGGCGAGATCCGGGCCGAGAACACCGACTTCACCGGCTTCATCAACGGCTATCGGGCCACCGTCGGCGAGCGTCGGCCCGGTCGCGTGCTGCTGATCGGCACCGGCGGGGTAGGCAAGGCGGTCGCCTTCGGCCTGGGCAAGCTGGGCGCCGAGGAGGTGCGGCTGATGGACCTCGACGGCGATAAGGCCGAACGCCTCGCCCGCGAACTCGTCGACGCCGGCTTCCCGGCCTCGGCGGTCGCCCCCGAGGCCCTGGAGACGACCGCGGCGCACTGCGACGGGCTGGTCAACTGCACGCCGATCGGCCACGAGAAGAGCCCGGGCTGCCCGTTGCCCGCGTCGCTGATCCGCGCCGACCAGTGGATCTTCGATGCCGTCTACGTGCCCGCGGTCACCGAATTCATCGCCGCCGCCCGGGCGGCGGGGGCCCAGGTGATCAGCGGCGTCAGCCTGTTCGTCTTCCAGGGCGTGGATGCCTTCAAGGTCTTCTGCGAGGATGCCGACAAGCGGGCGCTGGCCGATGCCCAGGCCGCGACCCTGTTCGATCATTACCGACATGCCCTGCTGCAGGAGAAAGACACATGAGCGCACACAAGATCCTGGTGCTGCACGGCCCCAACCTCAACCTGCTGGGTACGCGCCAGCCGGAGATCTACGGCCACGAGACGCTCGACGACATCAACAACCGGCTGTTCGAGAAGGCCGCCATCAACGGCTGGGACATCGCCTGCCGGCAGAGCAACCACGAGGGCGAACTGATCGATGCCATCCACGCCGCACGGATCGACGGCACCGACCTGATCGTCATCAACCCGGCCGCCTATACGCATACCTCGGTGGCGATCCTCGATGCCCTCAACGCCTACGAGGGGCGGGTCATCGAGGTGCATCTCTCCAACATCCACAAGCGCGAGGCGTTTCGTCATCACTCCTACGTCTCGCGGCGTGCCGACGGTGTGATTGCCGGGCTGGGCAGTCGCGGCTATCTGCTGGCGCTCGATTCCCTGGACTGATTGCGCGGGGGCGTCGATCCGGCTGCCCGCGAGGCAGGCCATGATGGGTGTCCTGGGGGAGAGGGGAAGACGAGGCCCGCTCGGGGCCTCGTGAGGTTTACTGGGATGCCTGGGTCTGCTCGGTGTACTTTTCCACCAGGGCGGTGGCGTCGTCGTAGAGTTGCTGGCCGTCCATGCCGCGGTCGTTCATGCCGTCGATCCACTGCTGGATGGTCTTGTCGGCGGCCTTTTTCCACTCGCCCTGGTCGTCCCGGGCGATGTGGATCATCTTGGCCTCGCCGCTGGCGTCGGTCTTGTCGATCGCGGCCTGCTCGGCCTGATCCATGACCCGCCCGATGCGCTGGGCTTCCTGAATGCCCGAGTTGTCGTCGATGACCTGCTGCAATTCCGGGGACAGCTCGTCGTACGCGCCCTGATTCATGGCGAGGACCATCATCGCCGTGTAGAGCCCGTGCTCGCCGTCGAAGAAGGTGTGGTTCCGGGCGATGTCCAGCACCCCCAGGGCGTCGGCGCTTTCGAACGGCAGGGTGACGCCGTCGATCACGCCGCGGGACAGGGCCTCGGGGATCTGGGGGAAGGGCATGCCGACCACCTGGGCACCGAGATTGGCGAAGAAGCGGTTCATGGCCTTCGAGGGAGCCCGCAGTGTCAGCCCCTTGACGTCGCCGGCACTGGCGATCTCGACGTCCTGGGTATGGATCTTGCCGGGGGTATGGGCGAAGACGGCGATGGGGTAGACGCCCTGCAGTGAATCCTGCATGTGCTGCATGGCATAGTCGTACGCCGCCATGCTGGTGGCCTCGCCGGTGGTCGGCACGAAGGGCAGGTCGAAGGCCTCGGAGGCCGGGAAGCGATTGGGCGTGTAGCTGAGCAGGGTCCAGGCGATGTCGACGACGTCGTCCTTGGCCTGATCGTAGAGCGAGGGGGCCGAGCCGCCGAGTTGCATGGCCGGGTAGATCTCGACCTTGATGGCGCCGTGGGATTGTTCTTCGATGCGCTTGGCCCAGGGCTCCAGATATTGCGTCTGCACGGGCGTGGTCGGCGCGGCGAAATGATGCAGGCGCAGCGTGACGGTGTCTTGTGCCGGGCTCGTGGTCGCCATCGTCATGCCGCCGGCCATCAGCAGGCCGGCCAGCAATGTTTTTCTTGTCATCATGTCGTCGATTCCTTCATGGGTGAGTGGCGTGGGTATTGTTGTTGGGTGGGGTGGTGAGGCTAGATCGGGTAGTGACGCGGTCCCAACTGCATCGTCATCCAGCGCAGTTCGGTGAACTCGGCGATCGCCGCCTTGCCGCCGAAGCGTCCGTAGCCGCTCGCCTTGACCCCGCCGAAGGGCATCTGCGGCTCGTCGTGGACGGTCGGCGCGTTGATGTGGCAGATTCCCGACGCGATGCGCTGGGCGACGCGCATCGCGCGTGCCGAGTCGCGGCTGAACACTGCCGCCGAGAGGCCGTATTCGCTGTCGTTGGCGATACGGATCGCGTCTTCCTCGCCGTCGACGCGAATCATCGCCACCAGCGGCCCGAATGATTCCTCGCGATACAGCCGCATGGCGTCGGTCACGCCGTCGACCAGGGTCGGCTGCATGATCACCCCCTCGGCCTTGCCGCCGGAGGCCACGCGCGCCCCGTGGGCCACGGCGTCGTCGAGCAGCGCGTTGAGCTTTTCCCCCGCCTGAGGGCTGATCAGGGTGCCCAGCGCATTGCCAGGATCGCGCGGGTCGCCGGCACGCAGGCTGGCGGCCTTGTTCGCCAGCTTTTCGGCGAATTCGTCGGCGATCGAGGCATCGACGATCAGCCGCTCGGTGGACATGCAGATCTGTCCTTGGTTGAAGAAGGCGCCGAAGGCGGCGGCCTCCACCGCGGCGTCGAGGTCGGCGTCGTCGAGAACGAGGAACGGCGCCTTGCCGCCCAGCTCGAGCAGCGCGGGTTTCAACTGGCGGGCCGCCTTCTCGGCGATGATCCGACCCACGCCGGTGGAGCCGGTGAAGTTGACGCGGCGTACCGCCGGATGCTCGATCAGCGCCTCGACCACCTCGGCGGCCTGCTCGGGGGCGTTGCTCACCACGTTGACCACGCCATCGCCGAACCCGGCCTCCACCAGGACCTCGCCGATCAGGTGGTGGGTCGCCGGGCATTGTTCCGAGGCCTTGAGGATCACGCTGTTGCCGCAGGCCAGCGGGGTGGCGACGGCACGGGTGCCGAGGATGATCGGTGCGTTCCAGGGCGCGATGCCGAGCACGGCGCCGCAGGGGACGCGCACGCCCATGGCCAGGCTGCCGGGCACGTCGGAAGGGATCGTCTCGCCGCCTACCTGGGTGGTCAGGCCCGCCGCCTCGCGCAGCATGCCGGCGGCGACCATAACGTTGAAGCCGGCCCAGCCCGGGGTGGCTCCGGTCTCGGCGACCATCCGCGCGATGAAGTCATCCTGGCGCGCTTCCATCAGCTCGGCGGCCTTTAGCAGCTTGGCGCGGCGTTCGCCCGGCCCGCTGTTCGAGTAACCGGCGAAGGCCTCGCCGGCGGCGTCGGCCGCGGCCCGGGCATCGGCGACCGAGGCCGCCGCGGCCCGGGTCGCCACGCTGTCGTCGAAGGGGTTGTGGCGCTCGAAAGTGGCATCGCCCTGGGCGGCGCATTGCCGGCCGCCGATCGATAGTTGCACGTTCATGTCGTCAATTCTCCGGCTGACGGTGACTCGATGGGCCGTCGACGTCGGCCACGCCTGCAGGCACGACGCCGAGCGGCATCCAGGACCTCAACGGCGATAGCTTTCGAGGCCGGGCTTGATGCTCTTGTCGTCGAGGAACTGCTTGAGCCCCTGCTCCCGGCCATGTTCGGGGTCGAGCAACTGGGCCTGATCCAGCTTGGCGTAGAGGTATTCCTCGTTCTGCTCCCAGGTCAGTTCGCGACACAGCTTGAAGCCGATCTTGGCGGCGCGCAGCACGACCGGGTTCTTGTCGCGCAGCGTCGTGGCCAGTTCGCGGGTGACCTCACGCAACTGGTCGCGCGGCACGCTGCGGTTGACCAGCCCCATGTCGGCGGCCTGGGGCCCGGTGAAGGTCTCGCCGGTCATGATGTAGTACAGCGCCTGACGGTGGCCCACGGTGTCGGCCATGGCCTTGCTGACCAGGTTGCCCGGGGGAATGCCCCAGTTGATTTCGGACAGGCCGAATACCGATTCGTCGGCGGCAATCGCCAGGTCGCAGGCGACCAGCGGCGAGAACGCGCCACCGAAACACCAGCCGTTGACCATGGCGATGGTCGGCTTGGCGTAGTTGCGCAGCAGCTTCCACTGCCAGGTGGAGGCATCCCGGCGCACCTTGACCTGCACGATTTCGGGACTGGCGTCGATCTCGCGGAAATATTCCTTCAGGTCCATGCCCGCGGAAAAGGACTCGCCCTCGCCGGTGAGCACCAGCACGTGGGCGTTCTGGTCGAGTTCGACGGCTTCCAGCACCTCGATCATTTCCCGGTTGAGCGTCGGGCTCATGGCGTTGCGCTTTTCAGGGCGGTTCAGAGTCACCCAGGCGATGCCGTCCTCGACGTCGACCTTGACCGTTTCCCAGCGATTCGCGTAGTCGTTCATAAAGTTTCCTGTCAACTTAGTATCAAGTAGGTTGATGTTTACCTGATCTATCCTAGTGCGCTACTCTGCGCTTGAAAAGAGGAAATCGCCCATGACCCGACCATTTGGCAATGACCCCGCGGCGTCGGACGACGACAGCGGGGATGTCGTGCGTGTCGCCTATCTGATCGGACGGCTGGATCGCGCCCTTCGCAAGCACATCGGCGATGTCGTCAGGCCGCTCGGCCTGACCATGCAGCAGTACACGGCCCTGTCCGTGCTGGCGCGGCGCAGCCCGCTGTCCAATGCCCAACTGGCCGATCGGTCGCTGGTCTCGCCCCAGGCGGCCAACGAGATGGTCAAGCTCATGGAACAGAAGGGGCTGATCGAGCGGCGCCCCGACCCCCACCACGGGCGTATCATCCTGATCGACATGACCGCCCAGGGGCGGGAGCTGCTCGCCGAATGCGACCGGGCCGTGATCGCGCTGGAAAACTGTCTGATGGAGAGCATGAGCGGCCAGCAGCGCGTCCAGTTCCAGCGCCATCTCAAGGACGGCCTGAAGGCGCTCGGCGCGGGGCTGGTCGAAACCGACCGATGACCGTCGCCGGGCACCCCGATGGAGGCGGTGCCGGCGTGCCGAGGAATGGCGCGTGACCATGAGGGAATGCCCTCTCAGTACAGGACGTACACGAACCACAGCGTGATTGCCGGGAAGCTGACGAGCAGGACGATGCGGACGATGTCGGCGGCCAGGAAGGGCAGGATGCCCCTGAAGATCTCGCCCAGCGGGACCCGGGGCGCCATGGAGTGGATGATGAAGATGTTCAGGCCGACCGGCGGCGTGATCATGCCGACTTCCACGACGACCAGCGACAGCACCCCGAACCAGATGGCGACATCGGAGGCGGGCATGCCGAAATCCATGCCCATCATGATCGGCAGGAAGATCGGTACGGTCAGCAGGATCATCGACAGGCTGTCCATGAAGCAGCCCAGCACCAGGTAGCACAGCAGCACCCCGCCCAGGATGATCCAGGGGCTGATCTCCAGGCCGATGATCCAGCCGGCGGTCGTCTGCGGGAGCTGGGTCAGGGCCAAAAAGCTGTTGAAGACGCTGGCGCCCAGCACGATGAAGAAGATCATGGCCGACGTCACGGCGGTTTCCAGCAGGCAGTCGCGTAACCCGCTCAAGCGCAGGCCGCCTTTCGTGACGGCCAGGATGCCGGTGGCCACGGCGCCCACGGCGGCCGCCTCGGTGGGGGTGAAGATGCCGGTGTAGATGCCGCCGATCACCAGCACGAAGATGCTGGCACCGGGCCAGACCTGCACGAGCGAATGGAGCCTGTCGCGCAGCGGTGTCCTGGCCTTGCTCGGCGCGCTGTCGGGAAAGACGCGCACGAACAGCGAGATGGCCACCATGTAGCTGACGGCGGCCAGGATCCCGGGGACCAGGGAGGCGGCGAACATCTCGTTGATGTTCTGCTCGGCCAGGATCGCGTAGATCACCAGCACCACCGAGGGGGGAATGAGAATGCCCAGCGTGCCGCCGGCCGCCAGCGCGCCCGCGGCCAGGCTGCCCTTGTAGCCCTGGCGCTCCATCTCCGGGAGTGCGACCTGGGTCATGGTGGCCGCCGTGGCCAGCGACGAGCCGCAGATGGCCCCGAAGGCGCCACAGGCGCCGATCGTAGACATGGCGAGCCCGCCACGACGATGCCCCAGCCAGTCGTTGGCGGCCTGGAACATGCCGCGCGAGATGCCGGCGTGGGCGGCGAACTGTCCCATCAGGATGAACAGCGGGACGATCGACAGGGTGTGGCTCGAGAAGTGCTCGTAGGGCAGGGTCTTGAGGCCGTTCAGGACGCCCGTCGGCCCCATGATCAGCACCGATCCCAGCGCACCGATCACCAGCATGGCCAGGCCGATGGGGATGCGCGCGCCCATCATCGCCAGCAGCAGGGCGAATCCGCTGATGCCCAGGGTCATGGGGGTCATCGCGGGCCTCCTGCCAGAGTGTCGTGCTGATCGTTGGCGGTGAGTGCGGCGATCGAGCGGTAGAGACAGACCAGGGTCAACAGGGCAAAGCCGACGATGCCCGCGGCGTACCCCCACCAGAGCGGGATGCCGAGCAGCATGCTGGTTTCCATGTAGCGCTGCTTGTCGAGCAGGCCATGAAACAGACGCCAGGTCATGAGCGCGGAAACCCCCATGAACAGGGTCTCCGCCAGGATGGCCGTGGCGCGCTGAATCATGCGGGGGGCGTGCATGACCAGCAGGTCCACCGTGACGTGGCCCCCGCGGAGGTGGCAATACGGCAGGAACAGGAAGACGGCGGTGGCCGTGCCCATCTGAACGATTTCGTAATCCCCCGTGACGGGGCCGATGCCGTCCAGCCAGGGCAGGGCGCCGAGGTAGGGGGCGCCGGCGATCCAGCGTCCCGCTATGCTGCACACCGTCATGACGGCCATTGCCAGGACCATCAGTCCGCCAAGTGTGGCCGCCCCCTGGCAGCATCCGCTCAGCAGCCGTCGCGCCAGGGTGGTGCCGACTTGTTCTTGTGTCATCGTCGAGCCGCTCATATCGATTCTTCGCGTCCCTCTCCGGGCCTGTGATCCATCGTTCGATGAGATAGTTGTTTTCAATAATTAATTATCCGGTCGAGCGTATGCAAGGCCTCTCGCCGAGATCGCCAAGAATTGCGGCTAAAGGATGAGGCGCGGGCATGGATGGTGGGTCGTGCGGGGAGGGGCGCACAAGCGACCGGGCGCTCGCTTGTGCCGATCGGATGAGGCCTCAGTCCCGGTCGTCGGGCGACTCGCCGGGGGCGTAGATCTTGCGCAGCAGCGTCAGCAGCTGGCGCCTTTCGATTTCGCTCAAGCGGTGGGTCGACTCGCGGTCGCTCTGTGCCGAGAGTTCCTTGAGCCGATTGACCAGGGATTCCCCCTGCTTGGTGAGGAATATGCCGTGGGAGCGGCGGTCGCGCTTGCAACGCACGCGCATCGCCAGACCCTTTTCCTCGAGGCTGTTGACGACATTGACGACCCTCGGGGGGTCGATGGCCAGCGTCTGCGCCAGGCTGGATTGCGTGACCCCGGGGTAACCCTCGACGATCACCATCGCCGAGAACTGGGCGGGACGAATGCCGTGCCCCCGCATCACTTCATCGAAGTGCTTGAAAACCTTGAGCTGTGCGCGACGCAGCGCATAACCCAGACGTTCCTCGAGAATGAGGCCATCGACGGGATCGGTGCTCGATTCCTCCACGGCGGTTTGACGTATCGATGTGTCCTGATCGGAGGGCCGCATGCCTCTGCCTCGCAAATGGGTGGGTTGGATCACTCTCGCACCCGCGTCCGCTGGCGTTCCCGTGTGAGCCCCGGGTGGCCGCCGCGCGAGTGGCTATCGTGGTGGTGACGTTAGGCTAAAGTCTCACCTTGTCATTCTAGCAATAAAATTAGTTGCATATTATAACTATTTTCCATCGGCATCAGAGTTCCAGCCGCTGATCAACTGATGGAGTATGTCATGTTGCCTGACGAAGGCAGAATGCCGGAGCACGAGGACGCCCGGGATGCGACGCAAAACGTCTACCGACTGAGCGGCCCCCGGATCGACGACTATCCCCGCTGTCTGACCGAACGTCTCGGCCTCTGGGAGCAGCAGCGCCCCGAGCAGATCTTTCTCGCTCAGCGCGGCGAAGACCGACGCGGCTGGCTGTCGTTGACCTATGCCCAGGCGTTGCCGCTGGTTCGCCGCCTGGCGCAGGCATTGCTCGATCAGGGGCTGACGCCCGAAAGGCCGTTGATGGTGCTGTCGGGCAATGACCTGCATCATGCCCTGCTGGCCTGTGCCGCGATGCATGTAGGGATCCCCTATGTACCGGTGTCACCGTCCTATTCGCTGTTGTCCAGCGATTTCGCCAAGCTGCGTCACGTGCGCGACCTGGTGACGCCGGGCATGATCTTCGTCGACGACGAGGCCCGCTTCGCCACGGCGCTTGCGGCGATCGCCGACGAGGCCGTGATCGTGTCCTCCCGGCCGGCGGGCAGGGCCCTGGCCTTCGACGCCCTGGCCGAGACGCCGGTCGTGGGTGACGGGGTGGAACGCGCCCATGCCCGGGTGACCCCGGACACGATCGCCAAGCTCCTGTTCACGTCCGGCTCGACCGGCATGCCCAAGGCGGTCATCAATACCCAGCGCATGCTCTGCAGCAATCAGGAGATGCTGCTGCTGCGCCTGCCCTTCCTGCGGGACAACGTACCGGTGCTGGTCGACTGGCTGCCCTGGCATCACACCTTCGGTGGCAACACGATCCTGGGCATGACGCTCCACAACGGCGGGTCACTGTATATCGACGATGGCAACCCGACCCCCGAGGGTGTCCAGCGAACCGTCGAGAATCTGCTCGAGGTGTCGCCGACCTTCTACTGCAACGTTCCCAAGGGATTCGAGGTGCTTGTCGATCATTTGAACGGCAACGAGCGGCTGCGTCGCGCCTTCTTCAAACAGCTGAAGATGATGCACTTTGGCGGGGCGGTGTTGCCCACGCATGTCGGGGACGCGCTCGACGCACTGAGCCGGTGCGAAAAAGGCGAGGCTACCCCGATGCTCACGGGGCTGGGCTCCACCGAGGCCTGTCTGGCGTTCTGCACGGACCAGCCCGAGAGGGTCGCGGGACTGATCGGCGCGCCGGTGCCGGGCCTGGACGTCAAGCTGGTCCGCGCTGGCAACAAGTGGGAGGCGCGCCTGAAAGGGCTCAACATCACGCCCGGGTACTGGCGGGACCCGGAGCGGACGGCCGAGGCCTTCGACGAGGAGGGGTATCTGTGCACCGGCGATGCCATGCGTCTCATCGACCCCGACCACCCCGACAAGGGGCTGCTGTTCGACGGCCGGCTCAGCGAGAACTTCAAGCTGCTGACCGGCACCTGGGTCAATGTCGGGACCCTGCGCCTGGGATTGATCGAAGAATTCGCGCCGGTAGCGCAGGATGTGGTTCTGGTCGGTGAAGGTCAGGATTACCTGACGGGACTCGTGGTCCTGAATGCCGCCGGCTGCGTTCAGCAACTGGGTGGCAGGGCCGAAAAGCCCCTGGAGGAACTGGCCCACGACGAGGCGCTGCGGGCGTTCCTCGCCGAGCGGCTGGCCGCGCACCGCCGGGGAAAGTCGAGCTCCACGCGTGTCGAGCGATTGCTCGTGCTGGATACCCCGCTATCGCTCGACAAGGGAGAGGTCACCGACAAGGGGTCGGTCAACCAGCGTCTGGTCCGCGAGGGGTATGCGAGTCGGGTGGATGCCCTGTACGCCACGCCCCCGCCCGCCGAGGTGATCACGCCGCGTGAGGATGAGCCGCCACGGGCTTGACGGCCGCCTGACGAAAGAATCGACGCCCCTGACCCGGAACGGACGCCATGTCGTCGGTCCCGGGTCAGGGGCGTTGGTGGTCGGCGTCTTCCGTACGCGGTGGATCGCCGTCAGGCCCGCGACGTCGGCACGCTCCTGTGCCATCGTTCTCCCTCTTCCCTCTTCCCTCTGGCTTCTATGGCTGATTCCCGGGCTTGCAGGCGCGGCGGCTCGCCCGGCCTGAGTCGGTCCGGCGAGGGCCGGTGGTCACGGCCTTGTGGGCCACGGGGAATGGCCGCAAGGGCGTTGACGTCCCCGGCTTCGGTGGATGTGGCGGCAGGAAGAGGTCATGAAAAAGCTGGCCCGGAGGGCCAGCCAAGGAACGATCGAACGGGGCGGGTTGCGACCCCCTCCGCCGGGCTAGAATTGGAAGATGGCGCTGGCCATCAGGCGACTGGCATCGACGGCATCGCCGGCGACGTTCTCGACATCGGCATACTGGTATTCCAGCCCCACCGTGGTGCGATGGGTCACGTCCCAGAGCGTGTTGACGAAGATATAGTCGGCGTTGTCGAAGTTCCGGGCGTAGATGGCGTCGTCGGGAAGGTCCTGCTCGAGCCGCGAGTAACCGGCCGAGCTGAACCATTCGTTCGACCAGTAATGGCTGAGTGACACGCCGAAGCCGAGCGTGTCGACGGCTTCCAGCTGATCGCCGTCCAGGTAGACATCGGGAGTGCTGCGGTGGCCGGTGTTGCCCGGATTGCCCATGTAGTTGCCGATGCCGCTGCCGTACGTCACGCTGCCGTTCAGCTTGGTGGCCGTGCCGAGCGGCAGGCTGGCCTGAGCCTGGACCCCGTAACCCATCGTGGTGTCGTCCACCGCGGCGACCTGGCCGTTGCTGGACAGTTCCCTGGCCAGCGCCGAGATCGCGAAGGCGCGCTGGTACTCGTAGCGCAGGGTCAGGTCCGGGAGATGGCTCTCGTCACTCGTCTCGGTGTCCGCCTGCCGCGCAATCACCGTTTCCGAGTCCTCGAGGGCAACGGAAAAGCGCCCCTTGGCGAGGTCGGTGGTGTAACGCAGCTGCGGGTTGCGATCGAACGAGTAGCCGCGCGGATCGCCCAGCGCCAGTGTCCGGGTGCCCCCCACGAAGCTCATGAAGTTCGACCAGGTCTGGCCCGCCAGAAAGCCGTTCATCTGCCCATAGGCATGGCGGATGTTGAAGTCGCCCTCGGGCATGAAGTGGCCTTCGAAATACGTCGTCACATCCCCCTGATCGGTGCGCGTATGCGTGCGGAAGTTGAGCCGGGTCTCGTAGGCGGAAAAGTGGGTTCTGCCGTCGGTCTCGTTGGCGGGATTGAGCAGCGTGAACAGGTCCGTCCCCGCGTCGTAGGGGGCGCTCATGTCGTAATCGAAGTCGTACGTCATGTCCAGCTTGACGTAGCCCCCGAAGGCGACATCGGTCTGGGTGCCGGGGATGCGCAGGGTCGAGCGATGATTCCAGGGAGGCCCCACGCGACTCGGTTCCCCGGTCACGACCGGCTGGCCTGCCTCGACGACATCGAAAGCCTGGGCGGTACTCGTCAGCAGGCAGGGCAGAAACACGAGGCTGGCGTATATCTTGTTGGTTCTTGACATCTTTTGTCCTTGTTTATCGTTGTCACGATGATTGTGTGCGCCTGGCGAACCATCATTCGCTATGACGCTTCGAATATCGTTTCAAAATACAACGAAGTAAACAAAACTAACGTATAACCATACATTAAGTATCTGTTTTATAGGAATAAAATGGTAAAAATAGTTATTTTTTTAACTAGTTCTCGGGGATTGGCAGTGGTCGTCTCCGACTCGGCGTTCGTGCCACAGGGGTGGCGACAGCCGGAGGGGGAGGAGTTTTAATTAACCCAGTAAAAGTTATTCGATTAATTAGTTTTCGGATAATAATCGCCTGAGACTCGCGCTCTTCAAGACGCGCCGCCTCATGGTCACGGGAGAGGAGAAGCGACGCCGTGGCCCCGAGCTGGGCCGGTTCGGCGTCCGACAGGGAAGAAGGGCAATGGAATCCCGTTCGGCGGGGCCTGCCGCCCCCGTCAGGGCGGCGTCGACACGAGCCGTCTGCTGCTTTCCAGTGCCGAGCGGGCCCGCTCCAAGGCGCTCACGCCACGGTCGCGCAGCGCCTGGGTGGGGATCTCCAGGCTCAGCGGCACGTCGTCGGGCAGCACGGCGAGCAGGCCGATGAGATCAATGTCGCCCTCGCCGGGGAAGCAGCGCGCCTGACGGGCCTCGTGGATGATCGCCGCCATGGTGTCGGGCCTTGGACCGGCGACGTCGCAGAGCTGGGCGTAGCGCATCCAGCGTCGGGGCACCTCGCCGAGTGCGTCGAGGCGGCTGCCGGAACGGTCGAAGTGAAAGGCGTCGACCAGCAGGCCGGCGTTGGGGCGGTTCACTGCGGCGATGATACGCCGCGCCTGGTCCAGGTCGCGGACGCCGGTCCAGGGCATGAACTCGAGATGCGGGTGCAGGCCGACGCCGGACGCCAGGTCGCACAACGCGGCGAAATTGTCGGCTAGCCGGACCCCGTCGTCGTCATTGCCGGCGACGAGCACCTCGCTGGCGCCCAGCTCGGCGCCCACGTCCAGCACCCGGGTGAAGTCGCGTCCGACATCGGTCTGCGGCGTCAGGCGCAGGATCTCCACGTCGAGCACCGCGATGCCGGTATCGCGCAGGCGCTGTCGGGTTCGTCGGCGCAGGCCGGGGTCGGCGACCAGCGGGAAGTGATGCTCCTCGGGCGTGGCGGGGATCAGGCGCAGGCCGACCCGGTCGTAGCCGGCGCGGGCCGCGACCTCGACCATCTCGGGCGGCGAGAGCTCGAGCACGGTCAGCGCGGCGAGGGAGAAGAGGCGTTCGGTCATAAGTGGGCCCTTCAGGGAGGAGTCAGGCGTCTTCGCCGCAAGAGGCTCTTTCATTCCTGGTCGGCGGCGTGGCGGGCGGCAATGTACCCGAAGGTCATCGCCGGGCCCAGGTTCACGCCGCCCGCGGGGTAGAAGCCGCCCATGATGCTGGCCATGTCGGTGCCGGCGGCATAGAGCCCGGGGATCGGCCGATCGTCGGCGTCGAGCACCCGGGCATGGGCGTCGGTCTCGAGACCGGCGAAGGTGCCGAAGCTGCCCGGCACCACCTTGATGGCGTAGAACGGCCCACGCTCGATCGGCGCGACACAGGGGTTGGGGGCATGGGCCGGATCGCCCTGCTTGCGGTTGTAGAGGGTCGATCCGCGACTGAACTCGGGGTCCTCGCCGTGGCGGGCATGTCGGTTATAGGCCTCGACGGTCCGGACCAGCCCCGCCGGGTCGATACCGCATTGCGTGGCCAGTTGATCGAGGGTGCGACCGCGCTCGAGATAACCGCGGCGAATCCAGTGCCGGTAGGGCACCGGCGCCGGCCGTACGATGCCCATCCCGTAGCGGCGCAGGAAGCGGTGATCGCCGATCAGCCAGGATTCGACCGCCTGGCCTCTCGGCACCGCCTCGATCAGCGCAGCGACGTAGTCGTAATAGCCGTGGGCCTCGTTGACGAAGCGCCGGCCATCGGCCAGCACGCCGATGATGCCGGGCTTGCCGCGGTCGATGATGTGCGGGAAATGGCCGGTGCGGCCGTTCGGATAGGGCACCGCCGAGACCGGGCACCAGGCGGCGGGCGACGCCAGGCCGGTACTCACGTGACCACCGGCGGATTCGCCCAGGCGGGTGCCGTCGCCGTTCGCCGATGCGGGCGGTAGCGCCAGGTGTTCGCGGCCGGTCGGGGTGCGCGGGAAGTAGCGTCGGCGTCGTTCGACGTCATTGGGGAAGCCGCCGGCGGCGAGCACCACGCCGCGCCGGGCGTGCAGGGTCGTTTCGGCGCCGTCAGGGGTGGCCACCGTCACCCCGCGGACGCGACCGTCGTCGATGATCAGGCGCTTGGCGGGCGAGGCGGTCCAGGTCTCCACACCCAGAACATCGGCGGATTTGACCAGCCGCCCGATGAGCGCCACGCCATTCACCCAGTGCATGGCGCGCCGGTAGCGGGCGAGATGGTAGAGATGGCGGGTGACGCGTCGTGCCACGTAAGCGGCCGAGCGTAGCGAGCGGGTCACGCTGAGAAACGCCATCAGATCGGGGCCGGCCTGGATCGGCATGCCCAGGAAGGCGGTCTCGGGCATGGTCCGGCGGATCTTGTGGAGACTCGCACCCAGCTCCCGGGCGTCGAAGGGCGCGGCGATCACCGAACGTCCGCCGGTGCCGGCACCGGGGGTATCGCCATGGATGTCCGGGATGGCGTTGCCGTCGTGGAACCGCAGTGCGGTGTGTTCCTGATAGAAGTCGACCATGCGCGGCGCGGCCTCGAGGAAGGCGTCGATCTTCGTCGCGTCGAAGCGCTCGCCGAGCTCGTGACGCAGATAGGTGCGGACCGTCTCGACGTCCTCGTCGATGCCCGCCTCGCGGGCGAAGCGGTTGCGCGGGATCCACATCCAGCCGCCGGACCAGGCGGTGGCGCCACCCAGTACGTCGTCCTTCTCCACCACGATCACCTCGAGGCCGTGATGCGCCGCGGTCACCGCCGCCGAAAGCCCGGCGGCGCCGGAGCCCACTACCACCAGATCGCAGTGGCGTTCGCGTGAGGTCATGGTTCAGGTCTCCCAGGGGGCGTGGGGCGTCGTCGCCCGGCCACTGGCGGCGGCACGCTCCACGGCATCGATCAGTGCCAGGGTGCGCCCCGCGTCCTCGACGCCGATCAGCGGCTCGGCGTCGCCGCGCGCCACGGCGATGAAGTGGCGCAGTTGCCGGGCCAGGGCCGCGCCGGGCGCCGCGGCCGTTTCGAGGCGTTCGAGCGGCGCGTGCCAGTGCGGCGTTGCGGCGTAGCGCCAGGTGGTGAGCCCGGGCAGGGCCAGCGCCCCTTCGGTGCCACTCAACAGATAGCAGGGCTGGTCGGCCTGGTGGGGGTAGACGGGGTTCTCGCCGCTGGTCAGTTCCCAGCTCCAGGGGGCGCTGGCGCTGTCCGAGGCGTTGAGCGTGCCCAGGGCGCCGTTGGCGAAACGCAGCAGCAGGGCGGCGGTGTCCGCGTAGGGCAGGCCGCGCCGACGGTCGCTGGCCATTGCCTGGACCTCGACGATTTCGCCGCACAGGTGTCGCAGCAGGTCGAGATCGTGAATCAGGTTGGTGTGCAGCAGGCCGTTGCCGGGGGTGCGCCGCCAGGACGCCGCGAAGTAGTCGGCGGGCTTGCGCAGTTGCCAGAGCGCGGTGACGTTGGTCATCTCGCCCAGCACACCGTCGGCGAGCAGCTCGCGGGCTCGGCCGATCAGCGGGTTGTGGCGGCGGTGATGGCCGACCAGCAGCGGTGTGGCGGCATGCCGGGCGGCCTCGATCAGCGCGCTGACCTCGGCCAGGTCGATGCCCACCGGCTTCTCGATCAACGCCGGGACGCCGGCGTTCAGGCAATCCCGGGCGGTGGCGACGTGGTGCGGGTTGGGGTTGGCGATGATCACCGCCTCGGGGCGGACTCGCTCGAGCAGCTCGCGGTGGTCGTCAAAGGCGGGCACGCCGCAGTCGGCCGCGAAGGCCCGGCCGGCCTCGCCGGGGTCGGCCAGGGCGCAGAGTTCGGTGTCGGGCTCGGCGGCGATGACGGCCTGGTGCTGGCGACCCATGGCGCCGGCGCCGATCAGCGCGATGCGCAGAGGCATGGAGAAGCTCCTGGTAAGCGTTTCCGTGAAACTAGAACGTTGTTCCGATATATGCAATGCGCACAGGTGTTCGCCATTCGTAGTAGAGGGCGAGGTCGATGGTGCCGTGTCGGAGCGAGAGAAGCGACAGCGCAGAATCAGGAGAACGCCGGTGGGTAAGCCTCGAGCAGCCACAACAGACTGCTGATGGTGACGAACGACAGCAGGGTGGCGAGCATCAGCGAAGCCGTGCACAGCTCGCCGTGGCCGTAACGCTGGCCGAGGATCGGATAGACGCTGAGCATCGGCGCGCTGGCGGTGACGATCGCCGCGGTAGTCAGCGCGGGGTCGGTGGGGGGCAGCCAGAGCAGCAGCAGAAAGACGGCCAGCGGATGCAGCAGCAGCTTGCCGACGACGATCTGGCCGACATCGCCGAGCAGGCCACCGACGCGCAGCCCGTAGAGGGTGCCGCCGATCACGAACAGCGCGGTGGGCGCCGAGGCCGAGGCCAGCATGTCGATCGCCTTGAACAGCGGGGCGGGCAGCTCGATGCCGGTGGCGGCGACGAGGATGCCGGCACAGATGCCGATCACCAGCGGGTTGCGGGTGAGCCGGGCCAGCGTCCGGCGCAGGGTGACGAAGAACGTGGCGCCCTCCTGGCGGCCCGCTTCGGCCAGCGCCAGGGCCGTGGGGATCATCAGCAGGTTCTCGACCACCATGCTCAGTGCCATGGCGATGACGGCGGTGGAGCCGACGACCATGGCGGCGATGGGGTAGCCGATGAAGCCGCTGTTGGATACCGACATGCCCAGCGCCATGATGCCGCTGTCGCCCAGCGACCGGCGGCGCACCCGGGACATGAACAGCAGCGCGCCGAGGAAGACCGACGCCGACCCCAGGGCGTAGGCGCCCAGGTAGACCGGGTCGAAGACCTCATCCAGGGGGTGCTCGACCAGGGCGCGGAAGATCAGCGAAGGCAGGGCGAAGTTGAGGGTGAAGCCCCCCAGTCCCTGGACCTGAGCCTTGCTCAGCAGCCGGGTCATCACGGCCAGATAGCCGATCCCGATCAGCAGGAAGATCGGCGCGGTGATGGCGAGTATGTCGAGCACGGCGGCGTCCTTGTCGGCGAGCGGGTCACTCGGAGAAGAGTTGAGACGCCTGGCTGCACTGCGAGAGTTCCTCGACGGCCTGCAGCAGTTTGGGGGCGAGCTCGTGCATGCGGGGCTCGGTGAGCCGCACGCTGGGGCCGGCGATACTGATCACGCCGATCGGATGACCCTGGGTGGGGTGTCGAATGACCGCGCCGAAGGCCGAGGTGCCCAGCGCCGAGCTGTCGACGCAGCAGGTATAGCCACGCTCGCGTGCTCGTGCCAGCCGTTCGAGCAGCTCGGCATCGCTGCGCGGGGCGTTGGGTCCGAAGCGTTCGGGATCGGGGTCGGCGTCGCCCTGACGGGCGAGCAGCGCCAGGGCGGCGTGATCGTCCAGGCAGGCCAGCCAGGCCTGCCCCGAGGCGGTGTAGCGCAGCGGCGCCTCGCGGCCCATGTCCGGGTCGTAACGCAGCCCGGTGCGGGTGCCCTGGGCCTTGGCGATCCAGGTCTGACGATCGCCTTCGATCACCCCCAGGCGCACCAGTTCGCCGGTCTCGGCCGCCAGCCGGTCGAGGATCGGCTGCAGTACGTCGCTGGCGCCGGTGCTGCCCAGGTAGCGAAAGCCCAGCGCGATCAGCCGGGTCGACAGCCGGTAGTGGCCGGTGCGGGTCTCCTGACGGGCGTAGCCGAGCCGGATCAGCTCGTTGCAGATGCGGTGCGCGGCGCTCTTGGGAATCTCGAGGCGCTCGGCGAGGCGCTGCAGGGGAATGCCGTCGGGTTCGCTGGAGAGGGTCTCGAGCACGCGCAGGGTGCGTTCGATGAGGCTGCCTGCCATCTATCCTTCCTTAGAGAGCGTCTACAAAAGGCCTGCGCTCGCCGACTCTCTGGACACGACCCGCGACGTCGGCGGCCGGCGCGGCGTCAGCTGACCTGGCCGGCGATCTGCCGGGCCTTCTCGCGCAGCAGCGGCAGGAAATTCTCGGTCAGCGTGGCCAGGTCGATGCGCGCCGCATTGGTGCTGACGTTGATTGCGCCGAGCAGCTTGCCGTGGGCGTCGAAGGCGGGCACGGCAAGCGAGCGCAGGCCGGAGTCCAGTTCCTGATCGACGATGCAGTAGCCCTGCTCGCGGACCCGGCGCAGACAGTCGCGAAGCTCGGCCTTGTCGGTGATGGTCCGCTCGGTGTGCCGCTCCAGCGTCACCGTCTCGAGCAGGGCGTCGCGTTCGTCGTCGTCCAGTTGGGCAAGCAGCACGCGCCCCATCGAGGTCGACACCGCCGGCAGGCGGGTACCGATCGCCAGGGTGATCGCCATCAGCCGGTGCGGTGCCGCCGAGCGTCCGACGTAGATCACGTCGCTGCCGTCGAGCACGCCCAGCGACGACGATTCGCCGGTCTCCTGGGTGATGTCCTCGAGGTGCTGCTGGATCACCGTGCGATAGTTGTTGGCCGAGAGAAAGGCGTAACCGAGCTGCAGCGTCTTGGGCGCCAGTTCGAAATGCCGGTGCTGCTTGCGCACGTAGCCCAGGGCGTTGAGCGTCAGCAAAAAGCGCCGGGCCCGGGCGCGGTTCATGCCGGTCTTGGCGGCGACCTCGCTGAGCGTCATGCGCGGATTGGCATGATCGAAGGCGAGTATGACGTCCAGGCCGCTGGCCAGCGCGGTCACGAAATCGCGATCGTCCGGGCTGAGGCGTTCGTCCTTGGTCGGTGTGGTCATCGGTTTGGCGCCATCGTGTCTCTGATCGTTGTATTGCTCGGTCATCGGGCTGACTCTAGCATAGAGTTCGAATTGCGAACATGTGTCCGCCAATGCGCCATTGGTGGTAGGAGCCGACGGAGAAAATCCATGTACGAGCAGTTGTTACGCCACCCCTTCACGAGCGTCAGCGGTCGCGAGCACTGCCGGGCCCGGGACCTCGTCGCGGCGATGCGCGACGTGGAGCTGGCCCTGGCCGCCGAGCAGGAGCACCTGGGCCTGCTGCCCGACGGGACTGCCGAGGCGCTGGGCCGGCACCTGCCGCTCGAGGCCTTCGACACCGAGGCCCTGGCGCTCGACACCGCCAAGGGCGGCAATGCCGCGATCCCCTTCGTCAAGCAGGCTAAGGCGGCCCTACCCGATGCATTGAAGCCGTATTTCCACCGTGGGGCAACCAGCCAGGACATCGTCGACAGCGCATTGATGCTGTTGATCAAGCCGCGGTTGACACGCTGCCGACACCTTCTGGGGGAGGCCATCGACGGCGGGCGGGGGCTGATGATCGCGCATCGCGAGACGCCCATGGTCGGACGCACGCTGATGCAGCAGGCGCTGCCGATCACCTTCGGCGCCAAGGTCGGCCAGTGGCTGTGGGGGCTGCACCAGGCCGGCGAACGCCTGGATGCGGTGATCGACGCGGGGCTCTACGTGCAGTTCGGCGGCGCCGTGGGCGTGCACTCCGGGCTCGACGACGCCGGCGTGACGATCATGAGCGGCATGGCCCGCCGCCTGGGCCTGGCCGAGCCGTGGCTGCCCTGGCACACCGAGCGTCAGCCGATCCATGCCCTGGGTTGTGCCCTCGACGCCGTGGCGGTGGCCGCCGAGAAGGTGGCGCTGGATGTCGCCCTGCTGACCCAGACCGAGATCGGCGAACTCGCCGAACCCGCCGAGGCGGGCGTCGGTGAATCGTCGTCGATGCCCCACAAGCGCAATCCGGTGGGCTGCGCCCGCATTCGTGCCGCGGCGCGCCAGATCCATGCCGCGCTGAACGTGCTGGCCAACGCCGGTGCGCAGCCGCTCGAGCGTGGCTTGGGCGAATGGCACGCCGAATGGGCGCCGCTACTCGACGCGGTGCTGCTGCTCGAGGGGGCACTGGAGACCCTGCGCCAGCTGCTCGGCGGGCTCGAGGTCCACCCCGAGGCCATGGCACGCAACCTGGCGGTCACCGGCGGGGCGATCATGGCCGAGCCGGCCGCGCGCTTCCTGCAGAGCGTGCTGGACAGCGACGATGCCCGGCGTGTCGCCCGCGAGGCCTCGGAAACCGCGCGTCGCGATGGCGTGACCTATGCCGAGGCGCTGCTGGCGCACGAGCGGGTGGCGGGCAGCGGCATCGACGCCGAGGCGTTGCGCCGGGCGGTGCATCCGGAATCATACATTGGTAGTAGCCGGCAACTGGTCGAACGCGTCCTGGAGCGGCTCGGCGGCTGACAAGTGACTGTTTGCGCAGGGGATCACGGGGTTCTCACGCCGCCACCAGGGGCCCGTCGTGGCGCGCCGTGCGGTTTGACGATCGATGACTTCGCGATTACTTTGTTCGTATCACAAACCCATGTTCACTTAGCGAACAATTCGTGTTGAGAGAGACCACACCATGGCCGAAGTCCTCACCCTGCATGACGCGGTGGCGCGCTACGTCGATGACGGCGCCACCGTTGCCATGGAAGGCTTTACCCACCTGATCCCCTTCGCCGCCGGTCACGAGATCATCCGCCAGGGCAAGCGCGACCTGACGCTGGTGCGCATGACGCCGGATCTGATCTACGACCAGTTGATCGGTGCCGGCTGTGCCCGGAAGGTGATCTTCTCGTGGGGCGGCAACCCCGGCGTGGGCTCGCTGCACCGCTTGCGCGACGCCGTCGAGAAGGGCTGGCCGCACCCGGTCGAGATCCTCGAACACAGTCACGCCGCCATGGCCTGCGCCTACGAGGCCGGTGCCGCCGGCCTGCCCCTGGCGGTACTGCGCGGCTACATCGGCAGCGATCTGCCCAAGGTCAACGACCAGATCAAGTTCATCGAGTGCCCGTTCAGCGGCGAGCGGCTTGCCGCGGTGCCGTCGATCCGGCCCGATGTCGGCGTGATCCACGCCCAGAAGGCCGACCGCAAGGGCAACGTGCTCATCGAGGGGATCATCGGCGTGCAGAAGGAGGCGGTATTGGCGGCCAGGCGCAGCATCGTCACCGTCGAAGAGATCGTCGACGACCTCGAGGCCACGCCCAACGCCTGCGTGATCCCCGGCTGGGCGATCGATGCCATTGCCGTGGCCGAGCAGGGCGCCTACCCGTCCTATGCGCACGGCTACTACCCGCGCCACAATCGCTTCTACAAGGAGTGGGACGCCATCGCCCGTGACCGCGACAGCTTCAACGCCTGGCTCGAGGAAAACGTCTACAACGCCGGAGGAGCGTCCTGATGACTCTCGAATACACCTCTGCGGAAATGATGACCGTTACCGCGGCGCGGGCGCTGGAGAACGGCACCACCTGCTTCGTGGGGATCGGCCTGCCCAGCGAGGCCGCCAACCTGGCACGCCTGACCCACGCCCCCGACGTGGTGCTGATCTACGAGTCCGGCACGCTGCAGACCAAGCCCGAGGTACTGCCGCTGTCGATCGGTGATGGCGAGCTGTGCGAGACCGCCTTGACCACCGTCTCGGTCCCCGAGATGTTCCGCTACTGGCTGCAGGGCGGGAAGGTCGACGTGGGCTTTCTGGGCACGGCGCAGATCGATCGCTACTGCAACCTCAACACCACCCTGATCGGCGACTACCGCGAGCCCAAGGTGCGCCTGCCGGGCGGCGGCGGGGCGCCCGAGATCGCCACCAATGCCGGCGAGGTGTTCATCACCGTCAAGCACTCCAAGCGCACCTTCGTCGATGGCGTCGATTTCGTCACCACCCTGGGCTTCGGCCGCGATGGTACCGCCCGCGACGGCGTGCCCCACATCGGCAAGGGCCCGACGCGGGTGATCACCGACCTGTGCGTGATGAAACCCGACCCCGAGACCAAGGAGCTGGTGGTGGTGTCGCTGCATCCGGGCGTCACCACCGAGCAGGTCCAGGACGCCACCGGCTGGGAGATCCGTTTCGCCGAGCGGCTCGAGACCACGGCCGAGCCCAGCGACAAGGAACTCGAGGTGCTGCGCGAACTCAAGGCGCGGACCGAACGCCATCATTCCGGCGAGTGAAGGGGAGAGAACGCATGAACGATGTCTATCTGTGCCGGCCGCTGCGTTCCCCGGTGGGCCGCTTTGGCGGCACCCTGGCCAGCGTGCGCCCCGATGACCTGGCGGCGCGGCTGTTCGAGGCGGTGCTGGCGCAGCATCCCGGGGTCGATCCCGCGGCGATCGACGACGTGATCATGGGCTGCGCCAACCAGGCCGGCGAGGACAACCGTAGCGTGGCCCGCATGGCGGCGCTGCTCGCCGGATTGCCGACCTCGGTGCCCGGTTCGACCGTCAACCGCCTGTGCGGTTCGAGCATGGACGCCATCGGCACCGCGGCGCGGGCGATCCGCGCCGGCGAGGCCGACCTGATCCTGACCGGCGGCGTCGAATCGATGTCGCGGGCGCCCTACGTGATCGGCAAGGCCGAGACGCCGTTCTCGCGCGGTCAGCAGATGGAGGACACCACCATCGGCTGGCGCTTCGTCAACCCGCTGATGGAGAAGCGCTACGGTACCCACTCGATGCCCGAGACCGCCGAGAACGTCGCCGAACAGTTCAATATCTCGCGCGAGGATCAGGACCGTTACGCCTATCGTTCGCAGCAGCTGACCCAGGCGGCCCAGGAGGCCGGCCGGCTCGGCGAGGGGATCGTGCCGATCGAGATTCCGCGTCGCAAGCAGGCGCCGCTGATCTTCGATCGCGACGAGCACCCGCGTCCCGAGACCACCCTCGAGAAGCTCGCCAAGCTGCCCACCCCGTTCCGCGAGAACGGCACCGTCACCGCCGGCAACGCCTCCGGGGTCAACGACGGCGCGGCGGCGATGTTCGTCGCCAGCGAGGCGGCGCTGGAGCGCTTCGACCTGGAGCCGGTGGCGCGCATCCACGGCATGGCCACCGCCGGCGTCGAGCCGCGGATCATGGGCGTCGGTCCGGTGCCGGCGACGCGCAAGCTGCTCGACAAGCTGGGCATGAGCATCGACCAGATGGACGTGCTCGAGCTCAACGAGGCCTTCGCCGCCCAGGTGCTGGCGTGTGCGCGCGGACTGGGTGTGGCCGACGACGACCCCCGGCTCAACCCCAACGGCGGTGCCATCGCCCTGGGCCACCCGCTGGGCATGTCCGGCGCGCGTATCGTCAGCTCGGCGGCCTATGAACTGGCGCGCAGCCACAAGCGCTTCGCGCTGTGCACCATGTGCATCGGCGTGGGGCAGGGTATTGCCACGGTGATCGAGCGGGTCTGACGCACGAGAAAAGAGGGAAGAGAGAAGAAGACAGAGGAACATCGAGGTGTTCCTTTTTCCGGTGCCAAGCACCGGGCCTGCGTCTCGAGCGGCGAAGCCGCGCTCTTCCGTCTCAGTCGAATCGGGCGCCGAGCCTCGTCTCGGCGCCTTGCCATGGGAGAATATGAATGGCTTTTCTGACCATCAACGGCCGCAGCGTCGCCTATCGCCTGCTGGGCGCCGAGGCCAATCCGCTGGTGCTGCTGGCGCATCCGCTGGGCATGAGCCAGGCGGTGTGGGACGACATCCTGGCGCGGCTGCTGCCGCGCTACCGGGTGCTGACCTGGGACCTGCCCGGGCACGGCGCCAGCCAGGCCTGGCCGGCGGACGGCGGCGACATCACCCCGGCCGAGCTGGCCCGGGAGGCGCTGGCGCTGGCCGACCACGCCGGGGCCGAGCGCTTTCACGTCGTCGGCACCTCGATCGGCGGGGTGATCGGCCAGCAACTGATCGCCGCCCACGGCGAGCGACTGCTGTCCGCGTCCCTGACCAACACCGGCGCGGTGATCGGCAATGCCGAGCTGTGGAACACCCGGGCCCGGCGCGTGCGCGAGGAAGGCCTGGCGGCGATGGCCGGCGAGATCGTGCCGCGCTGGTTCGCGCCGGCGCGGGTCGAGGCCGACCCGGCGCTGAAGGACGGCTGGTGCGTGTCGATGGGCCGCGGCGACGACGAGTCCTACGCGCGACTCTGCGAGATGCTGGGACGCGATACCTTCACCGGCCGGTTGAGCGGCAAGGGGGTGACGGTTCACCTCTACGGCGGCAGCGAGGACGCGGCGACCCCGCCGGCCACCCTCGAGACGCTTGCCGGGGAGTGCGACGGCGCGCCGCTGACGATCCTCGACGGGGTCGGTCATGTGCCCTCGATCGAGGTCCCCGAGCGCTTCGCGGCGGCGCTGCTCGAGGCGTTGGCGGTGGATCTGGGCGATGTCGGTGCGCACGGCGTGGACTACGCCACCGGGCTCGAGACGCGCAAGCAGGTGCTCGGCGAGGCGCATGTCGCGCGTTCCACCGACAACGCCACCTCTCTCGACGCGCCCTTCCAGCGGATGATCACCCGCCTGGCCTGGGGCGAGCTGTGGAGCAACGACGACCTGACGCGTCGCGAGCGCAGCATGATCACCACCGGCATCCTCGCCGCGCTGGGCCGTGAGGAGCTGGAGTTGCATCTCAAGACCGCCCGCCGTATCGGCCTGAGCGAGGCCGAGCTGCGTCAGGTGCTGATGCACGTGGCGATCTACGCCGGAGTGCCGGCGGCCAACCATGCCTTTGCATTGGCCAAGACGCTGGGGTGGGGCGACGCCCGATAGCGCGTGTCGGTGCGACGAAGCGCCCGGGCCGGGTCCGCGTGGCCCGGGCGTTCGTCGTCGAGCGGTCGGCCTACGACCAATGTCGGTCGCCGATCTTGCAAATTGACAAGTTTATATGCGGTTTCGCTGCTTTCATGGCCCACGGGCGTGCCAGAATACGCGGCAGGGTCGTGAGTTCGTCAGACGAACTAACGTTCGTCTAATAGACAAAACGGCCGCCTCCGACAACGATAAGCGCCAATCCGAGCGCCTCGATCAGGCTCATCGCCAATTGGAAGGGACCCATCATGAATCGTACCTTTGCACGCTGCCTTCTCGCGCTTTCCGTCGCCGGCCTGACCGCGGGTGCCACCACGGCCCAGGCGTCGACCACGCTGCGTCTGTCGCATTTCTGGCCGGGCGCCTCGGCCATCAACCAGCAGATCTTCGAGCAGTGGGCCAAGCGCGTCGAGGAGCAGTCCAACGGCGAGATCAAGATCCAGAACTTTCCGTCACAGACACTGAGTCAGGCCGATGAAACCTACGACGCCGCGGTCAACGGTATCGCCGACATCGGCATCACCGCCCAGGGCTATACCAACGGCCGTTTCCCGTTGAGTCAGATCGTCGAGCTGCCGGGCGTGGCGGAGTCCGCGCCGCAGGGCGCCTGTGTGCTGCAGACCCTCTACGACGACGGCAAGATCGCCAGCGAGTACGACAACTCGCACGTGCTGTTCCTGTTCACCACCGGGCCGGGCTATATCCATACCAAGGATACCGACGTGCAGAAGCCGAGCGATCTCGAGGGGTTGCGTATCCGTCGCCCGACGGCGGTGGCCGGCGAGATTCTCAAGAACATGGGCGCGCAGCCGGTGGGCATGCCGGCGCCGGACATCTACACCTCGCTGCAGCGTGGCGTGATCGACGGTCTGAGCTTCCCCTGGGAGGGCATCAATAGCTTCCAGTTGGGTGAGCAGCTCCACTACCACACCCAGGTGCCGTTCTACACGCTGATCTTCGTCGCGACGATGAACCAGCAGGCCTATGACCGGCTCAGCCCCGAGCAGAAGCAGGTCATCGACGACAACTCCGGCATGCAGTGGGCCGAGAAGGCCGGCGCCGTGTTCGCCGCCCAGGACCGGGCCGGCAAGCAGCAGGCCGAGCAGGCCGGTGACACCATCCGTGTCGTCGATCATCCGCTGGACGACCCCGACTGGCAGCAGCCGCTGCGCAACGGGATCGACAACTATCTGAGCGAACTCGAAGCGCGGGGCCTGGATCAGGCGCGCGACGTCTATCAGGCGGCGCTGGACGCCAGTCAGTCCTGCGCCCAGTGAGTCGGAGAGACTGAATGCAAGTCTTGCTACGAATCAGCCGCTGGCTGGAGATCATCGGCCGCGTCATCGCCGGCGTGGCCCTGCTGGCCATGCTCGGGGTGACGGTGGTCGATGTGGCCCTGCGTTACCTCTACCGCCTCAGCGACGGCGCCCTGTCGCTGAGCGTGGTGGGTAGCGTCGAACTGGTCAGCTATCTGATGCTGTTCGCGATCCTGGCGGCCATGGCCGCCAACGTCGAAAAGGCCCAGGTGGTGGTCGAGGCCTTCAGTCATGGCCTGAGCGACACCCTCAAGGCGCGTATCGCCGGCGTCTATCTGCTGGGATTCGTCGTGCTGGGGGCGATCCTCTGCTGGGGGCTGTGGGACTCCGGGGCGAGTGCCGCCGACTATGGCGAGACCACCCAGGACCTGCGCCTGCCCATGGCGCCCATCTATTTCTTCGCCGCCGGGCTGTGTGCCCTGCTCAGCGTGCGCTGCCTGCTGCACGCCGTGCTCGGCGCGGTGTTCGCCCATCGCGTGGAGGCCGTCGAATGAGTAGTGAAATGATCGGTGCCGTCGGCCTGGGTCTGCTGCTGGTGATGATGGTGCTGCGCGTGCCGGTGGCGCTGTGCATGCTGTTCGTCGGCGTCGGCGGTTTCTCCCAGGTGATCTCCTGGAGCGCGGCGATCTCGATGGTCAAGTCGGTGCCCGTGGAGGTGCTGTCGAACTACAGCTTCAGTGCGGTGCCCATGTTCATCCTGATGGGGGTACTGGCCGCGCATTCCGGCATGGCCGGCAAGCTGTTCGATTCCACGCGAACCTTGTGCGGTGGCTGGAAGGGCGGTCTGGCGATCGCCGCGGTGGGCTCGTGCGGGATGTTCTCGGCGATCTCCGGCTCGTCGCTGGCCACCGCCAGCACCATGACCCGTGTCGCCCTGCCGGAGATGGAGCGCCTGGGCTACAATCGCGGCCTGGCCACCGGGGCGCTCGCCGCCGGCGGCACCCTGGGGATCATGATCCCGCCGAGCATCGCGCTGTTGATCTACGCCATCCTCACCGAGCAGTCGGTGGGCGACATGTTCATCGCCGGCTTCGTGCCCGGCCTGATGGGCCTGCTGTTCTACGCCCTGACGGTCACCGTGGTGGTCCACCTCAAGCCCTCGCTGGCGGTGCCCGGCGAGCCGACCTCGTGGCGCGAGAAGATCGCCTCGCTAGGCGGCCTGCTGCCGTTCTTCGCGGTGTTCCTGGTGATCATCCTGGGGATCTACTTCGGCCTGTTCACACCCACCGAGGGGGCCAGCGTCGGTGCCTTCGCCACGCTGCTCTATGCCCTGGTCAAGGGGCTGCGCGGCAGGGAGCTGTGGGTCGCCACGCAGGAGACCCTGGCGCTGTCGACGGTGGTGTTCTTCATGCTGGTGGGGGCCGACACCCTGGGCTATTTCATCTCGGTGTCGCGCATCTCGTTCTCGATCAGCGACTTCATCTACGGCCTGTCACTGTCGCCGATGGCGGTCCTGCTGTGCATCCTGCTGCTCTACTTCGTGCTGGGGATGTTCATGGACTCGATCGCCATGCTGGTGATCACCGTGCCGGTGGTCTTCCCGATCGTCCAGGCGCTGGGCATCGATCCGGTGTGGTTCGGCGTGGTCACCGTGCTCACCGTCGAGCTCGGCCTGATCACCCCGCCGGTGGGCATGAACGTCTTCGTCATCAAGGCGATGGCGCCCCACGTGGGGCTGGGCGAGATCTTCCGCGGAGTGGCGCCGTTCATTCTCTCCGACTTCGTGCGCCTGACGCTGCTGATCCTGTTCCCGGTGCTGTCCACCTATCTGTTGACCGTCTGACCCTCCGACTCCCAGAGATTGCCGCCGTGTGCCCCGTGCCGCGGCGGCTTTTTTGTTGCCCGAGCGGGCGGCGCGAGAGGGTGTTCAGGACGGTGTGTGGTCGAGAGCGTCGTCGATTGCGGCGACGACCGAGTCATGGAACCAGCGCTGCGCGGGGGCCCGGGTGGCTGGCTCGTACCAGTGCAGGGCGACATCGAACTCGGGCACCGTGAACGGCAGTTCGACGATCTTCAAGGGCAGCTCGACGGCGAAGCGACGGGCGATCTGACCCGGCACGATCGCCACCAGGTCGCTCTCGATCAACAGTCGTGGAAGGATCGAGAAGTGCGGCACCTCGAGGCTGATCTTGCGCAGGATGCCCCGTTCGCGCAGCACCTCGGCTGCCAGGCCGTGCCCCGAGGAGGGCGTTACCACGGCGTGACGGGCCGCGAGAAACTGGTCGAGGCTCATGTGCGCGCCGATCGTGGGGTGCTCGCGGGCCATCAACGCCACGTAGCGCTCGCGAAGGAGCGCGCGTCGGGCGATCGCCGGGGCATGGAGCGGCCGACTGCAGATGGCGGCATTGACGGTACCGCTGACCAGCCAGTCGCCGACCCGCTCGATCTCCAGCGGCACCACTTCCAGTTCGACTTGCGGGGCCAGGGCCTGAAGGCGGGCGAGGATAGGGGGCAGCAGGGTCATTTCGCCGAGATCCGTCAGTGCCAGCCGGTAGCGACGTTCGCTGCTCGCGGGATTGAAGTCGCGGCTGCTTTCCACCGCACCGTCGATGCACGCCAGCGGGTCGCGGAACTGACGATAGAGCTGCTCGGCCACGAAGGTCGGCGCCATGCCCTCACGGCGGCGTACGAACAGCTTGTCGTCGAACAATTCGCGCAGACGCCCCAGCGCGTAGCTCACCGACGGCTGGGTGACGTGCAACCGCTCGGCGGCGGCGGTGACGCTGCGGGCCTCGTAAAGAACGACGAAGGTGCGTATCAGATTGAGATCGGTCTGTGCCATAAAATAAAGGCTGTCTATTTTTTATAGAAAAACTATCGATTTGATCGATTCTATCGCGGCGGCTAGCGTGGGACCATGTCCTCATTGGCCGGAGCCCTCATGCCCAGCGTTCACGCCATCACCTACCAGCTCCTCAGACGTCGGGGGTTGACCACCGTCTTCGGCAATCCCGGTTCCAACGAGCTGCCATTCCTCAAGGACTTTCCCGAGGACTTCCGCTACGTGCTCGGCCTGCACGAAGGAGTGGTCGTGGGCATGGCCGATGGCTATGCCCAGGCCAGCGGCCGCCCGGCGCTGGTCAACCTGCACGCGGCGGCGGGCTCGGGAAATGCCATGGGCGCGCTGACCAATGCCTGGTATTCCCACACCCCGCTGGTCGTCACCGCCGGTCAGCAGGCGCGCGAGATGCTCGGTGTCGAGGCGATGCTGGCCAACGTCGATGCGCCCCAGTTGCCCAGGCCGCTGGTCAAGTGGAGCTACGAACCCGCCTGCCCGGCGGATGTGCCACGGGCGCTCAGTCAGGCGATCCACATCGCCGGACTGCCGGCCCGCGGGCCGGTGTATGTGTCGATCCCCCACGATGACTGGGACAAGCCGGCCGACGAGGATGCCGAGGCGTTGCTTTCGCGCACGGTCAGCGATGCCGGAACGCCGTCGGCGGCCCAGCTCGACGCTCTGGCCCAGCGACTCCAGGACGCGCGCAACCCGGTACTGGTGCTGGGCCCCGAGGTCGACGCCGTGGCGGCCAATGCCCTGGTCGCGGACCTGGCCGAGCGCCTGGCCGTGCCGGTCTGGGTAGCGCCCTCGGCATCGCGCTGTCCGTTCCCGACCCGCCACGCCAGCTTCCGAGGCGTGCTGCCGGCGGCGGTCGCCGGCCTGGCGCGGTGTCTCGAGGGGAACGATCTGATCGTCGCCATCGGGACCCCGGTGTTTCGCTATCACCAGTACGACCCGGGCCGCTACCTGCCCGAGGGCGCCACTCTGGTGCAACTGACCAGCGACCCCCAGGAGGCCGCCCGGGCGCCCATGGGCGACGCCTGGGTCGGCGATATTCACGCCACCCTGGAAGGATTGCTGACGCGGCTGACCGCCGTCGACCGTCCGCAACCCGAGCCAAGGCCGCGTCCGGCAGCGGTGGAGGACCCGGCCGACCGGCTGGCTCCGGAAACCGTCTTCGACGTGCTCGACGCCCTGGCCCCGGAAGATGCCATCTACGTCAAGGAGTCGACCTCGACGGTCACGGCGTTCTGGGAGCGCGTCGAGATGCGCCATCCCGGCAGTTATTTCTTTCCGGCTGCTGGCGGTCTGGGGTTCGGCATGCCGGCGGCGGTGGGCGTGCAACTCGCCAGTCCCGAGCGCCGGGTGATCGGCGTGATCGGCGACGGCTCGGCGAACTACGCGATCACTGCCCTGTGGACGGCAGCGCAGTATCGCATCCCGGTGGTCTTCGTGATCCTGCGCAACGACACCTACGGTGCGCTGCGCTGGTTCACCCGGCAGTTCGATGCGGGCGAGGTGCCGGGCCTCGACGTGCCGGGCCTGGACTTCTGTTCGCTGGCACGGGGCTATGGTGTCGAGGCGCGCTTCACGTCACGCCGCGAGGAGTTCGAGGATGCGCTGCGCGACGCACTGACGGCCGATACGCCCACCCTGATCGAGGTGCCCACCACCACCATCGAGCCCTGAATCGCGCTGCGCTCGAGCCGAGCCGAAGAGGCCGGCGATATCTCTACCCACAACAGCACAACACGAGGTAGCCATGAATCACGCCATCTCACGGGGTCTCGCGACCTGTCTTCTGCTGGCGCTGACGCTACTGGTGTCTTCCGGCGCCGATGCCGCAACGACACTGCGCATGGGACACATATGGCCGGCCGGTTCGGCGGTCAACCAGCAGGTCTTCGAGGCCTGGGCCGATGCCATCGAGCGGGAGTCCGACGGTCGGCTGGAGGTGCAGAACTACCCCTCCCAGACGCTGACGCCGGCCAACCAGGCCTACGACAGTGCGGTCAATGGCATCGCCGATATCGCCATCACGCTGCAGGGCTATACCGCCGGACGCTTTCCGCTCACCGAGATCGTGCAGTTGCCAGGTGTCTCGAGCAGCGCCGTGCAGGGCTCCTGCATCCTGCAATCGCTCTACGACGAGGGCAGGATCGACCAGGAGTATGACGATACCCACGTGCTGTTCCTGTTCACCACCGGACCAGCCTATCTGCATACCCGCGACACCGAGATCGAGACCCCGACGGATCTCCAGGGACTGCGCATCCGGCGTCCCAGTGAGGTCGCCGGCGAGATGCTCGAGCGCATGGGCGCTCAGCCGGTGGGAATGCCGGCACCGGATATCTACAGCGCCATGCAGCGCGGGGTGATCGATGGCCTGAGCTTTCCCTTCGAGGCGATGAAGGTCTTTCGTATCAATGAGTTGACCAAGTATCACCTGCAGATCCCGTACTATTCGGGGGCGCTCGTCGCGACCATGAACCAGCGCGCCTACCAGCGGCTGCCCGACGATCTGAAGACAGTGATCGATGACAACAGCGGCATGGCCTGGTCGCTCAAGGCCGGCGGGGTGTTCGCCGAACTCGACAAGGCCGGGCGCGAGCAGGCGCTCGAGCAGGGCGACGTCATTCATGAAGTTGCCGATCCGCTCGCCGACCCCGACTGGTCCGGGCCACTCGAGGCGGGTACCCGGCGCTATCTCGAGCGTCTCGCCGAACGGGGTCTCGACCAGGCCGAGGGCATCTATCATGAGGCACTCGATCTGCGCGACCGGTGTGCGGTGTCGCGTGACGAGGCTTCGTGATGGGGCCCCTCATCGACCACCCGGGAGCGCGGAAGCTGGCGGTCGGGAAGAGGCTGGCCCCCCATGCCCGGCAAGGGAGGCGCGCCCAGGGGCCACGCGTGCTTCGGCGGCGATAGGGTGATCGCCGAGCCCGGCGAATCCGCACGGACGACACTACAGCCGGCCCGCGTCTCTCCTCGATCCGATGGACCGGGCCGCTGACCCGGCGTCATACCTGGGTTACAGTCGGGGGCTCGTCGTCTCGGGGATCATCGTCGGATCATGCTCAACCCGCGTATCAAGCTGCGTCACCTGCAGGCCTTTCTCGAACTGGCCAAGCGGCGCAGTTTCGTGCGCGCCGCGGAGGGGCTGGCGATCACCCAGCCGGCGCTCTCCAAGGCGATTCGCGAACTCGAGGACAATCTCGGTGCGCCGCTGTTCGAGCGGACCCCGCAGGGCGTGTCGCTCAACCAGGCCGGGCTGACCCTGCTGCGCCACGCCGGCCCGGCACTGCGTGCGCTGGAAGAGGGTGTCACCGCGATCGGCAACGGCCTGGGGCGCGAGCGGCGGGTGCGCGTCGGCGCGTTGTCCACCGTCGAGAGCCGTTTCCTGCCCAGGGCCATCGAGCGTCTGCATGCCCGCCATGCGGATATCGGCGTGCGGGTCGTCGGTGGCCCCAGCGCCTATCTGCTGTCGCGGTTGCGTGCCGGGGAGCTCGACCTGGTGGTGGGGCGCATGACGGCGGCGCGGGAGATCCGCGACTTGACCTTCGAGCACCTCTACTACGAATCACTGGTATTCGCCGTGCGCCACGACCACCCCCTGGCGGGGCTCGTCGCCCCGGCGCCGGCGCGGCTGAGCGAGTTTCCCTGGGTATTGCCGCTGCCCCAGACCACGCTGCGTCAGCAGGTCGACAGCTTCTGCGTGCGTCACGGCCTTGACGTGCCCGGGCGTGTGGTGGAAACCCTGTCGTTGGCGATCAGCCGTCACTACGTGCTGGACGGCGACGCCTTGTGGGTCGCCGCGCCCCGCGAGGCGGTGGCCGGGGACGTCGAGGCCGGGCGGCTCGCCGTGCTGGATATTGCCCTGGAGGAGCAGGGCGGCTCGGTGGGTCTGTGCACCAATGCGTCTCTTCAGCCCTCGCTGGCGCTGGAGGCCTTCTGCGAGAGCCTGCGCGAGGTCGCGGCCGAGCGCCGCGACGCCGCCACGCAGTGAGGTTGCGCCGCCGGGCGTTCAGGCGTAGTCGGGATCGTCCGTTCTCACCGTGACCGCTTCCCCTTCGCCGGGGACCCGCACCGAGAACTCGCCGCCGCCGAGGTAGGTGGCGGTGTGGCCCTCGAGGGTCCGGAAGGTGGGCAGGCCGCCCTGGATGGCGCCGCCCTGAGCCATCTCGTTGAGTTCCTTGTTGCTGGTGAACACGTCGATCATGTACTCGCGACCGAAGTCATCGAAGGCCATGAGGGTCTTCTCGTGATGTTCCATGGGGTGCCTCCCGCTGTCGTCATGCCGATAGCGATAGGTCTAGCAGCATGATCCGCCGTCGGCAACGCCGACCACTGGCGTGTGAAGCCGCGGCGGCATCCATCGATGGGAAGCCGGCTCGCACCCCGAACGCAGGGCGCGAGCCGTGGGCGGTACCGGCTCACGCCGGGCAGCTTTCCTGTCCCAGGCGCTTCGCCTCCTCATAGATCGATTCGACCGAGTCGGACTCGCTGCCGACGTCCTGCAGATAGCGGTCGATGGTGTCCTGCAGGACGGGCCCCCAGTCGGCATTCTGCAGGGGATCGTCGATGGTCAGGAAATGGTGTCCCGCGTCCACCGCGTCCTGGCGCCCCTCGGCGATCAGCCGGTCGTAAACGGCGGCGGCCTTCATCGACCACGCCATGCCGCTGTGCGCGTCGATGACCTGCTTGAGGTCGTCGGGCAGCGCGTCATAGGAGGACCGGCTCATGGTGGCGACCAGCGACAGATCGTAGAGCGGCACTTCGGTGTGGTAGGAGGCCAGGTCGTTGAGCCGGAAGGTCTTCATGCCTTCCCAGTTGAAGCTGAGTCCATCGATGACACCACGCTGCATCGAGGTGTAGACGTCCGGCGCCGGCATGCCGACGGCCTGAGCGCCGAGGCGGGTCAACATGTCGCCGACGACCGGGGTCGGTCGGCGAATGCGCAGGCCGGCCAGGTCCTGGGGTTTTTCGATCAACTGATCCTTGGTGTGTAGGTAGCCCGGCCCGGTGGTGAACAGGAACAGCACGTGGGTGTCGTCGTACTCGCCCTCGAAGGCGCCCTGGTCGTAGAGTGACTGCAGGATGCAGGAGCCCTGGCGGCTGCTGTGCGAGACCCCCGGCAGTTCGACGATCTGGGTCAGCGGGAAGCGGCCGGGCGTGTAACCCTGGGCGGTCGAGCCGATATCGGTGACGCCGTTGACCGTGCTCTGGTAGGTACGATCGGATTTGGCGAGGGTCTGTCCCGGAAAGACCTGCACGTCGAGGCGTCCGTCGGAGGCCTCCTCGACGCTCTCGGCCCAGGCCTGGAAGAGGGCCTTGTCGATCAGCGATCCGCCCGGCCAGACGTGGGCGATGCGCAATGTCGTGGCGGCCTCGGCGACGGGCGTCAGCAGGCTCAGTGTCAGTCCCATCGCGAGTCCGGTGGCTAGCGTTCTTGTCGTCATGGTTGGCTCTTTTGTCGGTATTGTCAGGACGTTGAGGGTGCCGATGTCACGACGCCGAGGGCGTCTTCTGCCGGTGGTTCACAAATCGAGAACCAGCATCTTGCTCTTGGCACGGGAGCAGCAAGGCGTGAACTGATCGTTGGCGGCGTGCTCGTCGTCGTCGAGATACAGGTCGCGATGGTCGGGAATGCCCTCGAGCACCCGTGTCAGGCAGGTGCCGCAGACGCCTTCCTCGCAGGAGACCATCACCTCGATGCCGTTCTCCTCGAGCACCTTGTGGACCGTCTTGTCATCGGGCACCGAGAAGACGGCGCCGGTGCTGGCGATCTTGATGTCGAAGCCGGTGTCGTCGCTGGTATCCACCGCGGCGCCGGAGAAGTATTCCCGATGCAGGCGGTCGTCCGACCAGCCGCGCGCCTTGCAGGTCGACAGTACATGATCGATGAAGCCCGCCGGGCCGCAGATATAGACGTGGGTCTCGGTGTCCGCGGCATCGAGCAGCGCGTCGAGATCGAAGCGCTGCGCCTCGTCGCCGTCGTCGAAGTGACTGTGGACGCGGTCCGCGTAGGCGGCGGTCTCGAGACGCTCGCGAAAGGCCATGCGGGCCGGGGAGCGGGTCGCGTAGTGCAGGGCGAAGTCGGCCTGGGTGCTGGCCAGGTGGTCGGCCATGCTGAGGATCGGCGTGATGCCGATGCCGCCGGCCAGCAGCAGGTAGCGCCCTGCCGGTTTCAGGGGGAAGTGATTCTTGGGCGCGCTGATCTGCAGCAGATCGCCTTCCTGGATCTCGTCGTGCATGGCGAGGGAGCCGCCACGCGACTCGGGTTCGCGCAGCACGGCGATCAGGTAGCGGTCGGGTGCCTCGGGATGGTTGCACAGCGAGTACTGGCGAATGACCCCATCCCGGACGCGGACGTCGATATGGGCGCCGGCGCTGGAGGCCGGCAGGGGGCGACCGTGCGGGTCGGCGAGTTCGAAGCTGACGATGTCCTCGGCCTCGGAACGTTTGCGGACGACCCTGACGAACAGGGAAAGCGTATCCTGGGACATGCGGTTACCTCGTGCCGGTGGTGACCGGCGAATGGTTGTCACCGCCACGCCGTACCGGCGCCAACCGGCCGGCACGGGGGCGATGAGCGTGGTGTGTCAGCTGGCGATGTCGGCGCTGGCCTGGCGCTCGGCGTCGAGGAGGCGATCGATGATGCGTCGGGCCTGAACGCCGCCACCGTCGATGTTGAGCTTGAGCAGACGCCGCTCGGGGTAGGCCAGCAGGTTGCGCTGCTGGGCTTCGAGCATCTCCAGATCTTCGGCGAAGATCTGGCCCTGGCCTTCGCGGATGCGGTCGGTCAGTGCCTGGTCGCCGGGATTGAAGTTGCGCGCCATGCCCCAGAAGTACCAGATCGAGGTGTCGGTCTCCGGGGTGATGAAGTCGACCACGATGCTCGAGGCCTTGTACTCGGCGGGGGCGTCGTAGCCGCCCCTGCCGGCGTGGGCGACGCCAACCTCGATCATCACGTGGCTGGGTGGCGTGAAGCGACAGATCTGCCAGCGGTCGACGGGCACGTCGTCGGCCAGGTTGTTGCCGCGCAGGGCCGCCTGCCAGAACGGCGGGGCGGAGATGTTTTCCATGTGCCGGCTGGTGATGACCTCGGTACCGTCGACCGTGGTTTCCGGGGCGGCTTCCTCGATCTCGGGCTGGCCGATGCTCGAGGCGTGGACGTAGGTCTCGTGGGTCAGGTCCATGAGGTTGTCGATCATCAGGCGGTAGTCGCAACCCACGTGGTAGAGGCCGCCGCCATAGGCCCATTCGTCGCTCTCGGCCCAGTGCAGCACGGGGATGTCGGCCGGGTCGGCCAGTTCGGCGTCGCCGGTCCACACCCAGATGAAGCCGTAGCGCTCGACGACGGGATAGGCGCGAATGCTGGGGAAGCCGCGCACGCGCTGGCCGGGCATGCTCGAGCACTTGCCGTCGCAGCCCATTTCCAGGCCATGGTAGCCGCAGACGAGCTGGCCATCGCGCACGAAGCCCAGCGACAGCGGGGCGCCGCGGTGCGGGCAGAAGTCCTCGACGGCGGCCACCTTGCCTTGCTCGCCGCGGAAGAACACGATCGGCTCGTTGCAGATGGTGCGTCCCAGCGGCTTGGCGTCGATCTCGTCGGGGGTGCAGGCGACATACCAGGTGTTCTTGGGGAACATGTCGGTCTCCTCGGGGCGGTCAGGATCTTTTGTGTCGTTATGACTGTTATGGATCCAAAGTTAAGCGCTGGACGGCTTTGGTGGTCAATATATGCTTTAGTTGGATCCAAAATGGCGAAAGAACGGAAACGGGGAGTGAAACACCAGGTGAGCAAGAACGATTCGAGTGTCGTGACCAGCCTTCGCAAGCTGATCAGCGAGGGGCGCTACGCCCCCGGGGCGCGGGTGGCGGAAATGCATGTCGCCGAGCAGTTGGGCGTGTCGCGCACGCCGGTCCGGCTGGCCTTTCGCACCCTGGAGCAGGAGGGCCTGCTCGAACGCGCCGGCAAACGGGGTTACCGGGTGCGCGAGTTCACCGAAGAGGACGTGCTCTGCGCCCTGGAGGTCCGCGGCGCGCTGGAGGGCCTGGCGGCTCGCCGCCTGGCGGAGCGGGGGCTCCCGGCCGCCATCCGCGAGCGGCTGGCGGAGGCGATCGAGCGTGGTCGCGGGATCCTCGACAAAGGCTATCTAACGACCGAGGACATCAGTCTGTGGAGCGAACTCAACCAGACCTTCCACACCACCATCGTCCAGGCCACGGGGAGCCAGGTGATCGCCGATGCCATCGGTCGCAACGACCACCTGCCGTTCGCCTCGGCGGACTCGATCATCATCGACACCGAGGCCCTCGACAGCGAGTACGCGAAGCTGCAGTTCGCTCATCAACAGCACCGCATGGTCTATCAGGCGCTGTGCCTCGGGGAGGGCGCCCGGGCGGAAATGCTGATGCGCGAGCACGCCTACGTGGGGTTGCGCTACCTGCTGCAGCTCTGACGGGATCCCGTGTCCTGGGATGGCCCAAACCGGCTTCCTTATAACCCTATGGTTATGGAGGCGTGGCGACATTTCATTTCTCCCTCGTTGGTGGGCGCGGGAGACTGTGCCGATTCACCCCCTGACGGGTGTTTCATCCACCTCACGAGACGCCAGCCATGCAAGATTCCGATAACAAGCGCTTCGTGCCGCGCGACCGTAACTGGCATCCGCCCGCCTATGCGCCGGGCTACAAGACCACCGTGGCGCGCTCGCCGCGCCAGTCGCTGGTCAGCATGCAGCATCCCAGCCGCAGCGAGCTGACGGGCCCCAGTTTCCAGGCGCTGCGCCTGGGCCCCCATGACAACGACCTGCTGATGAACTACCGCGAAGGCCAGGGGCGGGACGGTCTGCCGATCGGCGAGCGGATCGTGATGTTCGGTCGCGTGCTCGATCAGTTCGGCAAGCCGGTGCCGCATACCCTGGTCGAGATGTGGCAGGCCAATGCCGGCGGTCGCTACCGGCACAAGAAGGACGGTTATCTGGCGCCACTCGACCCCAACTTCGGCGGCGTCGGCCGGTGCATCACCGACGAGCAGGGCTGGTACCACTTCCGCACCGTGCGTCCCGGCCCCTATCCGTGGCCCAACGACATCAACTCCTGGCGTCCGGCGCACATTCACGTCTCGGTGATGGGGCCGGCGATCGCCACGCGTCTGATCACCCAGATGTACTTCGAGGGCGATCCGCTGATTCCCCACTGCCCGATCGTCCATACGCTCAACGACCCGTTGGCCGTCGATACGCTGACCGGCCGCCTGGACATGGCCCGCAGCCGGCCGATGGACTACCTGGCCTATCGCTTCGATATCGTCACGCGCGGCGAATTCCAGACCTATTTCGAGAATCAGGGGTGAGATCATGAGCCAACAACCGACCCATGACGGTGGCGTGCTGTATCGCGAAACGCCGTCGCAGACCGCCGGCCCCTACGTGCATATCGGTCTGGCCCTCGACGTGGCCGGGATCCCGTTGCGCGACGAGGAGGTCTGGAGTCGCCTGGCCACCCCCGAGGCCGACGGCGAGCCGATCGAACTGGTGGGGCGCGTGATCGACGGCAACGGCGATCTGGTGCGCGACGCCTTCGTCGAGGCCTGGCAGGCCGATGCCCACGGCGCCTTCCAGCCGGACTACGACCTGCGCAAGCCGTTCAACAGCTTCGGGCGTTCCGCCACCACCGCCGACGGCGACAGCGAGTGGTCCTTCACCACCGTCAAGCCCGGCCGGGTGCCCGCCGCCAACGGCAAGCCGATGGCCCCGCACGTCTGCCTCGCGATCTTCGCCCGCGGCATCAACATTCAACTGCAGACGCGGCTGTACTTCGACGACGAGGCCGAGGCCAACGCCGGGTGCCCGGTGCTCAATGCCATCGAGTCGCCGACACGGCGTCGCACCCTGATCGCCACACGCGAAGAGGCCGATGGCAAGGTGCGCTATCGCCTGGACATCCGCCTGCAGGGCGACGGCGAGACGGTGTTCTTCGAGTTCTGATTCCGCCGCCGACCGGCCCCTCGTGACAGGGCCCGCCACCTCCAGGGTGGCGGGCCCTGTCGCGTTTGGGGCGCTTGTCTCCCTGCGACGAGGGATGCGACCTCGCGATGTCGATTTGCGACATTCTTGTCGTTTATCAGTGCGTCGGGACCCGCTAATCCGCAAGAATGATCGACCAGCGGGAGCCGTTCGGCGTATCGTTGTCGGTCTCGGCAAAGCATGATCGGCGATGGTGCAGGATGTCTCGCCCGCTTCGCACAACAAACACAACAGGCGCCCCGGCCGGCACCGGGGACGAATCCGCGGAAGAGGAGAACCCTGATGGCATCCTCCAAGGCTGTAAATGCAACATCGGCGGCCGACCGCGCCGTCGTCCCCCAGACGCTGGGTTTCCTGCTGCTGGACAACTTCACCCTGATCTCGCTGGCATCGGCCATCGAACCGTTGCGGATGGCCAACCAGCTGGCCGGGCGCGAGCTCTATCGCTGGTACACGCTGACGCCCAACGGCGAGCCGGTGCGGGCCAGCGACGGCCTGCAGATCACGCCGGATGCGGCGACCAACATTCCGCTGACCCTGGACTGGGTGGTCGTCTGCGGCGGCGTGGGCCCGCAACGCAGCGTGACCCGCGAGCACATCGGCTGGCTGCAGGCCCAGGCGCGGCTGTCGCGCCGGCTGGGCTCGGTGTGTACCGGCAGCTGGGCGCTGGCCCGGGCCGGGCTGCTCGACGGCTACGAGACCAGCATCCACTGGGAGTGCCTGGCGGCGATGCAGGAGGCCTTCCCCCGGGTTCCGCTGACCACCCGGTTGTTCTCGATCGACCGCGATCGCTTCACCGCGTCCGGCGGCACCGCGCCGCTCGACATGATGCTCAACCTGATCGGTCGCGATCACGGTCGCGAACTCGCCGCGGGCATCTCCGAGATGTTCATCTACGACCGGGTACGCGGCGAGCAGGATCAGCAGCGGGTGCCGCTCAAGCACGTGCTGGGCACCACCCAGCCCAAGCTGCTGGAGATCGTCGCGCTGATGGAGGCCAACCTCGAGGAGCCCATCGGACTCGACGAACTGGCCACCTATGTCGACGTCTCGCGGCGTCAGCTCGAGCGGCTGTTCCAGAAGTATCTCAACTGCTCGCCGTCGCGCTACTACCTCAAGCTGCGCCTGACCCGCGCCCGACAACTGCTCAAGCAGACCCCGATGTCGATCATCGAGGTCGCCTCGGCCTGCGGCTTCGTCTCCACGCCGCATTTCTCGAAATGCTACCGCGAGTACTTCGGCATCCCGCCGCGCGATGAACGTGGCGGCATCGCCTCGCGGCAGGCGCGCAGCGAGGGCGAGCTCATGATGCCGCGCTTCACCCGGCGAACCCTGAGCGAGAGCGTGGCCGAGCCGATGTCGAGTGCGGTGGTCGCCCTCAATCAGGCGCAGGGCGAGCCGACCTACGCCAGTGTGCCCCTGCGCTAGCCCATAGCCCAGGCAGGTCTCCTCCCTCCCGCAAGGCCCAGGCCGGGTTTTGCGGGAGCGATGTCGTTCGTGGTGGTGACTGGCTCCCCACCGGAAGCTCCGTCGCTTGCCGCGTGCCGTCCCCGAACGGGCGTCGCCATGGGGTGACGACGCCCCGGTGCGTTGGCGGCCGTCCGCCCGCCGTGGCGCCGCGAGTTGTTATACTCGCGGGACTTTCGCACCCACGGGATCGCCATCGCATGTCAAACCCCTGGCCGCGCAGGCTGCTGCGTTACTTGCTGCTGGGCATCGCTGCCTTCGTGCTCGCCTCGCTGGCGCTGGTGCTGTTCTTCCGGGTGGTCCCGGTGTTCGGTTCGATGGTGATGGTCGAGCGCAAGGTCGAATCCTGGGTCGATGGCGAGCCGCTCGACATCCGCCAGACCTGGATGCCCTGGGCGCGTCTCTCCGACGAGGCCAAGCTGGCGGTGATCGCCGGCGAGGACCAGCGCTTTCCCGATCACTTCGGCTTCGACTTCAACCAGTTGCGCAAGGCGATCACCACCTGGCAGTCGGGCGGCGACCTGCGCGGGGCGAGCACCATCACCCAGCAGACCGCCAAGAACCTGTTCCTGTGGACCGGGCGCAGTTGGGTCCGCAAGCTGTTCGAGGCGTGGTTCACGGTATTGCTCGAACTCCTGTGGCCCAAGGAGCGCATCCTCGAGGTCTATCTCAATATCGTCGAGTGGGATGACGGCGTGTTCGGCCTGGAAGCCGCCGCCCGCCACTACTTCGGCGTTTCCGCCGACCGTCTGAGCGCGGCCCAGGCCAGCCGTCTGGCGGCGATCCTGCCCAACCCCCGCGGCTGGAGTGCCTCGCATCCCTCGCCGCGCGTGCTCGAGCGCAGTCACTGGATTCGTCAGCAGATGCGTCAGCTCGGCGGGACGGCCTACCTGAACCGACTCTGAACCCAGCGGGACATAACCGAATGGCTATCGCGGCATGTCCATTCGACGACTGGCAGCCGTGACGACCGCCCGTTATGGTGTGGCTCCACCCGACAGACAAACGAGGCGCCACGCCATGCCTGCACGCAAGATCGGCCTCGTCGGCCTGGGCAAGATCGCCCGCGATCAGCACCTGCCCGCGCTCGACGCCAATCCCGACCTCGACCTGGTGGCCGTCGCCAGCCGCAACGCGACCCTCGACGGTGTCGCCAACTTCCCCTCGCTCGAGGCGATGCTCGACGCCATGCCCGAACTCGACGCGGTGACCCTGTGTACGCCGCCGGCGGTACGCTACGATCAGGCCCTCCAGGCGCTCGCCGCGGGCAAGCACGTGATGCTCGAGAAGCCGCCCGGCGCGACCCTCAGCGAGGTCGAACACCTGGCGCTGAAGGCCGATGCGTGTGGCCGCACGCTGTTTGCCACCTGGCATTCGCGCCACGCGCCGGGGGTGGCGCGAGCCCGTGAATGGCTCGCCGAGCGCGAGATTCGCCGGGTGCGAATCGAATGGAAGGAAGACGTGCGCGTCTGGCACCCGGGGCAGGAGTGGATCTTCGAGCCGGGCGGCATGGGAGTCTTCGATCCGGGCATCAACGCGCTGTCCATCGTCACCGCCATCCTGCCTCAGGCCTTCTTTCTCAAGGAGGCGACCCTGCAGGTACCGGCCAACCGCCAGGCACCGATCGCCGCGCAACTGGCCTTCCGCGACGGCCGTGGCACGTCGGTCGAGGCCGATTTCGACTTCCGTCAGACCGGCCCCCAGACCTGGGACATTCATGTCGATACCGACGCCGGGCGGCTGACGCTGTCGAAGGGTGGCAGCGAGCTCTACCTCGAGGGCGCGCTCGAGCATAGTGCGCCGGAGCAGGAGTACCCGGGCCTCTATGCGCGCTTCGCCGAGCTGCTCGAAAGCAGCGCTTCGGATGTCGATCTCGCCCCGCTGCGCCATGTCGCCGATGCCTTTCTGCTGGGGCGGCGGGAGATCGTCGAGGCGTTCGAGTTCGATTAGAGCCCGGGCAGGGGCGTATCACCGGTTCCGGCGCTGGTGCTCGATCAATTCGCGCAACGTGCCCATCAGTCTCGCGGCGCCGGGGGACAGGCGCTGCTTGCGCAGGCTCACCAGGCCGTAGGGTTGTACGCTCAACGATTCGGTGAAGGGCAGGATACGGAAACGCTGCGGCGCGCAGAGCAGGTCGGCGACTTCGCGGGTGGTCACCGTCAGGGTGTCCGAACGGGCCACCAGGGCCAGCGCCACCAGGATGTCCGGGGTGTCGACGATCTGGCCCGGTGGCGTGACGCCGTGCTGCAACAGCAGGTGATCGAAGCGCTGACGCATCAGGGCGCCGGGGGGCTGCAGCGCCCAGGGGTAGGCGGTCATGGCGGCCAGATCGAGCCTGTTCACACCGGCCAGTGGATGCCCTTCGCGGCACACGAAGCATAGCGCCTCTTCGCCGATCTCCTCGAAGACGAAGGCCTCGCTGGGAAACCCCTCGGGGATCCGGGTAATGGCGAAATCAAACTCGCCGGCCATCAGTCGCGGCACCAGGCGCTTGCTGACGTCGACATCGACACCTACCTTGAGACCGGGCAGATCGCGATGGACCCGCTCGATGGCGCCGGCCAGTAGCGTCACCGCCGGCGCCATCACCGTACCCACCGCCACCACGCCGGCGTTGCCCGATTCCAGGGCGTTGAGTTCGTCACCGGCATGCTGCAGTTCGGAAAGAATGTTGCGGGCGTGGCGGATCAGGCTTTCGCCGTACCAGTTGGGGCTGACGCCCCGTGAATGGCGTTCGAACAGCGTCACGCCGAGTTGTGTCTCGAGATCGCCGAGCAGTTTGGAGGCCGCCGGTTGACTCATGCCCAGGTGCTCGGCGGCTCGGTGCAGATTGCGTCTGTCATCGAGCGCCACCATCAGTTGCAAATGGCGCAACTTTAGTCTCACCCGGAGGAACCAGTCGGCGGGGAGTTGGCCCATGACGTCAGGCCTCCTGTCGTATTGATAATCAAAGGGCTATTAACTGGGCGGCCAAACAGTATTAGTCGCTCATATAGGCCCTGTCTATCGTTCTTTCCGCATCAACGCCCCGTTTTTCAATGACAAGGAAGGAGACAATAATGACGACCCGGACACGCTTCCCGAGCTGTTGGCAAGACGGCATTCTCGTTCTGGGCGCGGCGGTTGTCCTCTGCGCCTCGAACGTGACGGTCGCGGCGGACAAGACATCCGAATCGCTGGCGGTGACGCAAAGCCGGTTCGGCAAGACGCCCCAGGGGCAGGCCGTCGAACGCTATCACTTGACCAACCGCAATGGCATGTCGGTGGACATCATCACTTATGGGGCCCGGGTCCAGGCGATCGAACTGCCCGACAAGAACGGCAAGGTCGCGGATATCGCCCTCGGCTTCGACGACGTCCAGGGCTATATCGACCACGCGGATACGTACTTCGGCGCGACCATCGGCCGCTATGGCAACCGTATCGCCGGCGGCCAGTTCCGTCTCGATGGCGAGACCTATCACTTGCCGCAGAACGATGGTCCCAACACCCTGCATGGCGGGACTCAAGGCTTCGACAAGGCGGTCTGGGCGGCTTCGCCGATCGAAACGGACCGGGCCGTCGGCGTGGAGTTGACCCACGTCTCGCCGGACGGCGACATGGGATTCCCCGGCGAGCTCGCGGTCACGCTGCGTTATACCCTGGACAACGACAATGACCTGCGGATCCACTATTCGGCGGTCGCCGACCAGGACACGGTCATCAACCTCACCAACCATACCTATTTCAACCTGGCGGGGGCCGGCAACGGCACGATTCTCGATCAGGTCGCGATGATCAATGCCGATCGGTTCACTCCCGTCGACGAGACACTGATCCCCACCGGCGAGCTGGCCGACGTGGCGGGGACGCCCATGGACTTTCGCACACCCACCGCCATCGGCAAGAACATCCATGCGGACAATCAGCAGCTCGATTATGCCGAGCCGAAGCAGGGCGGTTACGACTTCAACTGGGTCCTCGATACCCGGGGCAACCTGGACGACCTGGCGGTACGGGTCAGCGATCCGCAATCCGGGCGCACGGTCGAGATGTACACCACCGAACCGGGCGTGCAGTTCTATACCAGCAATTTCCTGACGGGATCCTTCACCGGCAAGGGCGGCAAGACCTACGACCATTGGGGCGGATTCACCCTGGAGGCACAGCACTATCCCGATACGCCGAACCAGCCGGATTTCCCCTCCACCACGCTCGAGGCCGGCGACAAGTACAGCCAGACCACGGTGTACAAGTTCCTGCCGGAATGAAGGGCCGGGGTGCCGAAAGCCGCGCGACACGCGGGTTCCGGTATGCCGCTACTAATGGTAATGGACCAGGCGCTGACGGTTCGACCGGCGTCATGGCCGGGCCCGGCGATGCCCTTGCGGGGTGACCCCTTGCCCTTTTCTCTTGCCCCGATCGCGCCAGCGCGATCGGGGCTTTTCTATTGTCGGCGGCGACATCGCGCCGACCTCGTGGGGCACGATGACGACTTTAGTCTCAAGCGATCATCGCGAGTGTCGATGACTCGCCGCCTGCCGTCAGGCTTTCCGGTTATTTGATAACCAAATTAATATTAGTTTTTGGGGCAAGTGGCATTGGCTGGTTATTCAATCGCCATTTATCGTCTTTTCTGCATGAGCGGCGTTCCGCCCCGGGATCGCTGACAACAATAACGCTTTCGAGCAGGAGTCCGTCGATGTCACTCACTCATACCCTGTCGCGTCTCGCCCTTGGTGTCGGTCTGACCCTGGGCAGTGCCGGTCTCGTCCAGGCCGCCGACGACGACGTCAAGATCGGCTTCATCGTCAAGAAACCCGAGCAGGCGTGGTTCATCAACGAACAGGATGCCGCGACCAAGCTGGGCGAGGAAGAAGGCTTCGAGGTGGTACGTCTGGCCGGCGAGGATGGCCAGCAGGTGCTCAGCGCCATCGACAACCTCAATTCCCAGGGCGCCCAGGGTTTCGTGATCTGTCCGCCCGATGTCCGGCTGGGGCCGGCGATCGTCAACCGCGCCGAGCAGTACGGCATGAAGGTGGTCACCGTCGACGACCAGTTCGTCGGGCCGGACGGCAAGCCGATGGCATCCGTACCGCACCTGGGCATGTCCGGTTACAAGATCGGCCGCCAGGTGGGCAATGCCATCGCCGAGGAAATGCAGGCGCGCGGCTGGGACCCGGAAAACGTCGCCGCATTGCGCATCACCAACTATGAGCTGCCCACCGCCAAGGAACGCACCGACGGTGCCACCGACGCGCTGCTCGAGTCCGGCTTCGAGAAGGCCAACATCTTCGACGCCCCGCAGCAGAACACCGATACCAGCAGTGCCTTCGCCGCCGCCTCGCCGGTGTTCTCCAAGCACGGCGACTTCGAGCACTGGGTGATCTACGCCCTCAACGAAGAGAGCGTGCTGGGCGGGGTGCGTGCCAGCGAGCAGTACGGCCTGTCGCCCGATCAGGTGATCGGGGTAGGCATCAACGGCTCGGGGGCGGCCTTCGCCGAGTTCTCCCGGGAGAAGCCCACCGGCTTCTACGGCACTGTGGCGGTGAGCTCGACCATGCACGGCCGCCAGAGCGCCGAGAATCTCTATGAGTGGATCACCGACGGCAAGAAACCGCCGGCCGACACCCAGACCACCGGGACGCTGATGACCCGCGACAACTGGAAGCAGGTACGTGAGGACCTCAACCTGTAACCGCTGGCCGACCGGAGCGGTCTCCGGCCGGCCCAGCCTTAGAGCCCACTTCCAACCCCTCGGATGATGGGCGCTGGGGGCAGAGCAAAGCGAGGGTCCTTTGCCATGGATGGCAAAGGTAGCGCCCAGGGAGGGGTTTACAGCGCCCTCGCGACGTTCTGCCGCCGGAGCAGTCCACTTCGTCTACCGGTTGTGAAAGGCGGTCTTACTCCAGCGGAGTCCAGTCATGAGCGATCCCTATCTTCGCGTCGACGGCGTCACCGTCGAATTCCCCGGTGTGCGTGCGCTGGACGGCGTCAGTTTCGGTGCCCGGGCCGGTGAGGTGCATGCGCTGATGGGCGAGAACGGCGCCGGCAAGTCGACCCTGCTCAAGGTGCTCAGCGGCGTCAACAAGGTCACCGACGGCGCCCTGTGGATCGACGGCGAGCGCCATGTGTTCGCCAATGCCCGTGAGGCGCTGGCCCAGGGCATCTCGATCATCTACCAGGAGCTCACGCTCTCGCCCAATCTGTCGGTGGCCGAGAACCTGCTGCTCGGCCAGTTGCCGCAGCGCCGCGGCTTCATCGACCGCCGCGCGCTTCGCCAGCGGGCCCTCGGGATCCTCGAGGAACTCGGCGAGGGCGGCATCCATCCCGCCACCAAGGTGCGCGATCTGTCGATCGGCCAGCAGCAGATGATCGAGATCGGTCGCGCCCTGCTGCGCGATGCGCGGATCATCGCCTTCGACGAACCGACCAGCAGTCTCTCCGTCCAGGAAACGCGTCACCTCAAGCGCATCGTTGCCCGATTGCGCGAGGAGGGGCGGGTGGTGCTCTACGTCACCCATCGCATGGAAGAGGTCTTCGAGATGTGCGACGCCGTCACGGTCTTCCGCGACGGGCGGCACATTCGTACCCACGACAGCCTCGCGGGGCTCGACCACGACACCCTGGTCAGCGAGATGGTGGGGCGCGACATCGAGGACGTCTATGGCTATCGACCTCGCGCCGCCGGCGAGACCCTGATGCGTCTCGAGGGTATCAAGGGGCCCGGCGTCAGTGCCCCGGTGAGCTTCGAGGTCAAGCGTGGCGAGGTGCTGGGCCTGTTCGGCCTGGTCGGCGCCGGGCGTAGCGAGCTGATGCGCCTGGTCTGTGGCGTCGAACCGCCCAGCGAAGGACAGGTGAGTTTCGCCGGCGAGACGCGCCGCTTCGCCAGCCCCCACCAGGCGATCCGCGCCGGCATCGCCATGTGCCCGGAAGACCGCAAGTCGCAGGGCATCTTCCCGGTGGCCAGCGTCGCCGACAACCTCAACATCAGTTGCCGGCGCTTCTTCAAGCGCTGGGGATGGCTGCGCCAGCCCAGGCGCGAGACCGACAACGCCAACGCCTATATCCGCCAGTTGAGCATCAAGACCCCGGGCCCCAAGGCGCGCATCAGCACGCTCTCCGGCGGCAACCAGCAGAAGGTGATCCTGGCGCGCTGGCTGGCCGAGGAGATCGAGCTGTTCGTGATGGACGAGCCGACCCGCGGCATCGACGTCGGCGCGCGACGCGACATCTACTCGCTGCTCTACGACCTGGCCGAGCAGGGCAAGAGCGTGGTGGTGATCTCCAGCGATCTCGCCGAGGTCAGCTCGATCTGCGACCGCATCGGCGTGATGCGCGACGGCGAGCTGGTCGACATCGTGCCCCGCGACGAGGCCACGCCCGAACGCCTGCTGGGGCTGGCCCTGCCGGCCTGATCCCTCCGATCGACGACTTTCCAGAGAGACTTTCGCCATGTCCACTGACAAACTCGCCCGACCCTCGGTCGCCGCGGCTACCGAGGGCCGCCGCGGCCTGCCCAAGCCGCTGCGCACCCTGCTCGATACCTCCGGGCTGCTCGCCATCTTCGTGCTGCTGTTCATCGGCCTGTCGGTGCTGGTGCCCGATTTCCTGACCGGGCGCAACATCGTCGGCCTGCTGCTTTCGGTGACACTGATCGGCACCATCGCCACCACCATGATGATGGTGCTGGCGCTGGGTGAGGTCGATCTCTCGGTGGCCTCGATCGTCGCCTTCGCCGGGGTCGTGGCGGCAGTCATCACCTCGACGTCCGGCAGCGTGCTCATCGGCGTGCTGGCGGGTGTCGCCGCCGGCGGGGCGGTGGGCGCCTTCAACGGCTTCGTGGTCGCCCGCTTCGGCGTCAACTCGCTGATCGCCACCCTGGCGGCGATGGAGTTCGTGCGCGGGCTGGCCTACATCACCTCCGGCGGCGACGCGGTGATGATCACCGTGCCCGGCTTCTTCGACCTGGGCAGCGCCGCCTTCCTGGGGCTGACCCTGCCGGTGTGGACGATGATCGTCTGCTTTCTGATCTTCGGCGTGCTGCTCAACATGACCGCCTTCGGGCGCAACGTGCTGGCCACCGGCGGCAACGCCGAGGCGGCGAGCCTCGCCGGGGTCAACGTGCGCCGGCTCAAGATCACCGTGTTCGCGCTGCAGGGCGTGGTCGCCGGCATCGCCGGGGTACTGCTCACCTCGCGCATGGGCCTGGGCGACCCCAATACCTCCCAGGGCCTCGAGCTCGCGGTGATCTCGGCCTGTGTGCTGGGCGGGGTCTCGTTGTCCGGCGGTATCGCCTCGATCACCGGCGTGCTGGTCGGCGTGCTGATCATGGGCTGCGTGCAGAACGCCATGGGCCTGCTCAACGTGCCCACCTTCTACCAGTACCTGGTGCGCGGGGCGATCCTGCTGCTGGCAGTGATGTTCGACCGCTGGAAGCAGACCCGCCGGGCCAAGGCGTAAGGAGCGAATGCCATGACCGACAAGCAGCGAACACTGCGCAGCGCCGCCTGGTTCGGCACCGCCGACAAGAACGGCTTCATGTACCGCAGCTGGATGAAGAACCAGGGCATCCCCGACCACGAGTTCCAGGGCAAGCCGATCATCGGCATCTGCAACACCTTCTCGGAGCTGACCCCCTGCAACGCCCACTTCCGCAAGCTCGCCGAGCACGTCAAGCAGGGCGTGCTCGAGGCCGGCGGTTACCCGCTGGAGTTCCCGGTGTTCTCCAACGGCGAGTCCAACCTGCGCCCCACGGCGATGTTCACCCGCAACCTGGCGAGCATGGACGTCGAGGAAGCGATCCGTGGCAATCCGCTCGACGCCGTGGTGCTGCTGGTGGGCTGCGACAAGACCACCCCGGCGCTGCTGATGGGCGCGGCGAGCTGCGACGTCCCCGCCATCGTGGTCAGCGGCGGACCGATGCTCAACGGCAAGCACCAGGGCCGCGACATCGGCTCCGGCACCGTGGTCTGGCAGCTCTCCGAGCAGGTCAAGGCGGGCCAGATCTCGCTGCACGACTTCATGGCCGCCGAGGCCGGCATGTCGCGCTCCGCCGGCACCTGCAACACCATGGGCACCGCCTCGACCATGGCCTGCATGGCCGAATCGCTGGGGGTATCGCTGCCGCACAATGCCGCCATTCCGGCGGTGGACTCGCGGCGCTACGTGCTCGCCCACCTCTCCGGCAACCGCATCGTCGAGATGGTCGACGAGGACCTCACGCTCTCCAAGGTCCTGACCCGCGAGGCCTTCGAGAACGCCATCCGCACCAACGCCGCCATCGGCGGCTCCACCAACGCGGTGATTCACCTCAAGGCCATCGCCGGGCGCATCGGCGTGGACCTGGCGCTGGACGACTGGAACCGCATCGGCCGCGGCACGCCGACGATCGTCGACCTGCAGCCCTCCGGGCGCTATCTGATGGAGGAGTTCTACTACGCCGGCGGGCTGCCGGCGGTACTCAAGCGCCTCGGCGAGGCCGAGCGGATTCC
>NZ_JAGXFF010000001.1:554315-779262 GCF_020147985.1 Modicisalibacter sp. MOD 31.J
CGCGGCACGCCGACGATCGTCGACCTGCAGCCCTCCGGGCGCTATCTGATGGAGGAGTTCTACTACGCCGGCGGGCTGCCGGCGGTACTCAAGCGCCTCGGCGAGGCCGAGCGGATTCCCCACAAGGACGCCCTGACCGTCAACGGCAAGACGCTGTGGGACAACGTCAAGGACGCCCCGCTGTACAACGACGCGGTGATCCGTCCCCTCGAGGATCCGCTGCGCGAGGACGGCGGCATGTGCATCCTGCGCGGCAACCTCGCCCCCCAGGGCGCGGTGTTGAAGCCCTCGGCGGCGACTCCCGAGCTGATGACCCATCGCGGCCGCGCGGTGGTGTTCGAGGACTTCGACGACTACAAGGCGCGCATCAACGACCCCGATCTCGACGTCACCGCCGACGACATCCTGGTCATGAAGCACTGCGGGCCGCGTGGCTATCACGGCATGGCCGAGGTCGGCAACATGGGCCTGCCCGCCAAGCTGCTCGAGCAGGGCGTCACCGACATGGTGCGGCTCTCGGATGCGCGGATGAGCGGCACCGCCTACGGCACCGTGGTGCTGCACGTCGCCCCCGAGGCCGCCGCTGGCGGCCCGCTGGCGGCGGTCGAGAACGGCGACTGGATTGCGCTCGACGCCTACGCCGGCACCCTGCACCTGGAGGTCGACGACGCCGAACTCGAACGCCGGCTGGCCGAGAACGACCCCACCGCGGCGTCGCGCCGGATCGCCAGTAGCGGCGGCTACCGCCAGCTCTACATCGAGCACGTGCTGCAGGCCGACGAGGGCTGCGACTTCGACTTCCTGGTCGGCTGCCGTGGCGCCGAGGTGCCGCGGCACTCGCATTGAGGACGACACGACGATGATTGCCGCGACAACGCTGGAATGCGTCTGGCAGGGGCGGGCCATGCTCGGCGAAGGGCCGGTGTGGTGCCCGGAGCGTGGCGCGCAGGGGGAGTTGCTGTTCGTCGACATCCTCGGCGGGCGCCTGCACGCCTTCGACCCGGCTTCGCAGAGCGCGCGTAGCTGGTCGCTCGACGAACCGGCCTGCTGGCTGGTGCCGCGCGACGACGGTGACGGTTTCGTTGCCGGGCTGCGCTCGCGGCTGGTGCATCTGCGCCTGGGTGAGGCAGGGCCGGTGATCGTCGCCGACTGGCCGACCCCCGAGGAGCCCGCCGGCAACCGCTTCAACGACGCCAAGGCGGACGCCCGCGGGCGGCTGTGGTTCGGCTCGATGGACGATGCCGCCGAGCGAGCCAGCGGTTCGCTCTATCGCTGGGACGGGCGCGGCGTGACGCGCGTCGACGCCGGCTACCGGGTGGCCAACGGACCGGCGCTGAGCCCCGACGGGCGGACGCTCTATCACAGCGATACGCCCAATCGCACGATCTACGCCTTCGACCTGGACGAGTGGGGCGCCCCCGGCAATCGCCGCGAGCACATCCGTTTCGGCGACACCCAGGGCTACCCGGACGGCATGACCTGCGACGCCGAGGGCGGGCTGTGGGTCGCCCACTGGGACGGCGGCCGGATCAGCCGCTTCGGCCCCGACGGCCGGCTCGACGAGACGCTGCCGGTACCCGCCTCGCGGGTGACCTCCTGCTGCTTCGCCGGGCCCGAACTCGAGCGGCTCTACATCACCACGGCGGCCGTCGAGCGCGATGGCGAGGCGCTGGCCGGCGGCCTGTTCCGCGTCACCCCGGGCGTTCGCGGCCTGCCGGCGGCGCGGGTGGCCACGCGGGTGGCCACGCGGCTGGCCGCGAGGGCGCCGGCGTGAGCGCGCGGCTGGCCGGCAAGCGGGTCTTCGTCACCGGCGCCGCGGCGGGCATCGGTGCGGCGATCGCCCGGGCCTGTGCCGAACAGGGCGCGGCGGTGTGTCTCGCCGATATCGACCTTGACGGCGCGCGGCGCCTGGCCGGGGAGCTAGCCTCAGCCGGGCATCGGACGCTGGCCGTCGAGTGCGATATCGCTGAACGGGCCTCGGTCGAGATGGCCGTGGCGCTGGCCCGCGAACGGCTGGGGCCGCTGACCACGCTGGTCAACAACGCCGGCATGAACGTCTTCCACGAGCCGCTGGCGATGCCCGACGATGCCTGGCGGCGCTGTCTCGCCGTCGATCTCGAAGGGGCCTGGCTGTGCAGCCGGGCGGTGTTGCCGGACCTGCTCGCCAACGGTGGCGGGACGATCGTCAACATCGCCTCGACCCATGCCTTCTCGATCATTCGCGGCTGTTTTCCTTACCCGGTCGCCAAGCACGGCCTGATCGGTCTGACCCGGGCACTGGGCGTCGAGTACGCGGCACGCGGTGTGCGGGTCAACGCCATCGCGCCGGGCTACATCGCCACGCCGGCGGTCGAGGCGCACTGGCGGACCTTCGACGACCCGGCGGCGGCGCGCGGGCGCATCGAGGCCCTGCTGCCGCCGGGGCGGCTGGGGCGCCCGGAGGAGGTCGCCATGACCGCCGTGTTCCTGGCCTCGGACGAGGCGCCGTTCATCAACGCCAGTTGCATCACCATCGACGGCGGGCGCGGCGCCGTGCATCACGACTGAGCCGGCCGAGGGGCGCTGTCGGGGGCGAGTTGCGTCGCGGCAGCGGCGGCCTGCGCTAGGCGGCCGGCCGGCGTGCCAGTGCCATCAACAGGCCGGCACCCACCAGACTGCCCGCACCGCAGCGATGCAGGCAGCGGCGCAGGCGCGCCGTCATCCACCGGGCTCCCGTGGTGGAAAGCAGGGTATAGCCCAGGTCCGAGACGATGCCGACACCCAGAAACGTCGAGAAGAGGATCGCCAGCTGGGGCAATACGGGGGGTGGCGGGATTGACGAATTGCGGCATGAAGGCCATGAAGAACAGAATGCGCTTGGGTTCGACGATAAGAGACAAGGAGGGGAGTGTGGACATGATGCTGTTGCTGGCATTTCTGCCGGCGTGCTTTGCCTTGAACATGGCGTTTGGCCCCAACAACCTGTTGGCGACGACCAATGCCGCCCGTGTCGGTCCCTTGAAGGCCATCATCGCCTCGCTGGGTCGGATCGCCGCCTTCATCCCCATGATCACGATAGCGGGCGTCGGCCTGGGAACACTGCTGGCGACATCGATGTGGTTCTTCCTGGCCCTGAAATGGTTGGGTGCGGCCTATCTGGCCTGGCTGGGCGTCAAACTCTTGATGAGCAAGCCACAGGCGGTGACGTTCGAGGACGCGGCGCCGCAGTCGGCATGGCGCCTGATGCGCCAGGAGTTTCTGGTCGCGGCCGGCAATCCCAAGGCGATCCTGATATTCACCGCCTTCCTGCCGCAGTTCGTGACACCCGAACATTACGCGCTGAGCTTCACGGTCCTGGGTGGGCTGTTCCTGATGATGGAAGTGCTGGCCATCGCGATCTATGCCGTCCTGGGCAGCAAGATCGGCCAATACTTGCGTAGCGGCAAGGCCATGCAGTGGTTCAATCGGGCCAGTGGCGGCTTGATGTTGCTCTTCGGTCTTGGCCTGATGACGCTGAAACGCCCCGCTACCTGAACTCGGCACTTGCACTCGGCGATGCAAGGCCCGGGAGCGAGGAGCGCGGTATGCTGGGACGATTCGACCGATCAAGGAGCCAAGGCATGACGCTGACCCTCGAGAATACCCTGTTGCGCCTGGAGGTCGCCCCCGAGGTGGGCGGTTCGGTGGTGCGCTTCGAGGCATTGCGCCGGGACGGGCCGGTGGCGCTGTTCCGGCCGGGCGATCCCGACTCCGACGACCCCAACGTCATGGGACTCTACCCGCTGGTGCCCTGGTCCAACCGGATCAGCGGCGGGGGCTTCGAATGGCAGGGCGAGCACTATCCGCTCGCCGCCAACCGCGACGGCGAGCCGCTGCCCATCCACGGTGACGGCTGGCAGGGCGTCTGGCGGGTGGCCCATCGCGCCTCCACCCAGGTGACCCTGGAGCGCGAGTCCGCCCATCAGCCACCGTTCGACTACCGCTCGCGGCTGATCTATCGGCTCGATGGCGGCACGCTGACGGTGGAGCTGGTCGTCACCCATCGGGGCGAGACGCCCGCGCCCTATGGCCTGGGCGTGCATCCCTGGTTCCCGCGAACTCCCGGCGCGACGGTCACGGCGGGTGCCGACGGCGTCTGGGACGTCGACGCCGCGCAACTGCCCACCGCCTGGCGCGGTATCGACGACGCCGGGCAGTGGGACTTCCGCCATGGCCGGGCATTGCCCGACGGCGCGATCGACAACCTGTTCACCGGCTGGAATGGTCATGCCCGGCTGGACTGGCCCGAGCGCGACCTGAGCCTGTTCATCGATACCGACCCGCCCTGTCCGCGCTATCTGGTCTACTCGCCGGGCAGTGAGGCGACGTTCTTCTGCTTCGAGCCGGTCACGCATCGGGTCGACGCCCATCATGCCCAGGCACCGCTCGAGGAGGGGTTGGTGGAACTCGCCAAGGGCCAGACGTTGCGTGGGCGATTCCGCTTCCAGGTCATGGCCTGAGTACCGAGCGGACCAAGCGGCGCGAGGCGCCCACGCGCTGAAGTGACTACGCCGACAAAAAAACGGGGCGAGCCTGAGCTCGCCCCGTCGCCTGGGTTGCTAGCGCCGGGTGGCGCTCAATCCTCGTCCTCGGGCAGTGCGTAGGCGACCACCTGATCGCCGACCTGCTGCTTGAGGATGGTGTTGCCGCCACCGATGAACACCACGTATTCGCGCCCTTGGTACTCGTAGACTGCGGGGTTCGAGACGGACGGCGCCTGGGCCTGATCCGCCCACAGCTCCTCGCCGGTCTCGAGCGAATAGGCGCGCACCTTGGCATCCATCGAGGCGCCGATGAACACCACGCCGCCGGCGGTGACCGCCGGGCCGCCGATGGTCGGCGAGCCCCAGCTTTCGGGCATGAAGAAGCCGTACTGCTGGGACGCCCCGACGGGCCGACGCCATTTCACGTCGCCGGTGGTCATGTCCAGGGCGACGATCTCGCCGTAGGGCGGTTCCCAGCAGGGCATGCCGAGCCAGTTCAGGGCGACCTCGAGGCGCATGCCATAGGGCGCCCCGGTCTGCGGGGCGAAGCCGCTCTCGTTGCCCGAGCCGCTGTTGGCCTTCTCGTAGGCCTGGCGATCGTACAGCTTGACGTACTGCACGAGCCGCGAGGTGTTGACGATGGCGGTCTGGCTCTCGGGATCGAAGGCCACGCCGCCCCACTGTACGCCACCGGCGCTGTCGGGGAAGGTCAGTGCCCCTTCGCCCTGGGTGGTGGGCGGCGTGTACATGCCCTCGTAGTGGAGCTCGTCCCAGAGCGCCGAACACTCGCCGCCGCTCACCGCGTCGGCCAGCCACCAGACCTTGGGCTTCTCGGACTGGTCGAGCAGCGGCGCGGGCTTGGTCGGGAAGGGCTGGGTCGCCGCGTACTTTTCACCCTTCACGGAACCGTCGCCCTGGGGCACCGGGCGCTCCTCGATCGGCCACACGTCCTCGCCGGTCAGCCGGTTGACGACGAACAAAAAGCCCATCTTGGTCGACTGGATCAGCGCCGGGATCTGCTCGCCGTCGACGGTGATGTCCATCAGCGTCGGCGCGGCATTGATGTCGTAGTCCCAGACGTCGTGATGTACCCACTGACGTGACCACACCACTTCGCCGGTATCCACGTCGAGCGCGGTGGTCGAGGTCGCCAGCGGCGCCTCTTCGGTCCGGTTGCCGCCCCAGTAGTTGGGCGAGGGCGAGGAGACCGGCAGGTAGACGAGGCCGTGTTCCTCGTCGGCCGACATGTGCGTCCAGACGTTGGCGGTGCCGCTCTTCTCGCGCATTTCGTCGGACAAGGCCTGGAAGGTCCATTCCCGCTCGCCGGTGCGGGCGTTGATGGAGAACACCGTGCCCGGCGGCGCCTGTTCGAAGGCCCAGTCCTTGCCGGCCCAGCCGAGAATCAGGTGATCGCCGACCACCGTCGGCGGCTGCAGCAGCGACAGCGGCCACTTGGCGTGGGTGTCGTTCCACTGGTTGACGTCGAGCACGCCGTTGTCGGCGAACGACTGGCAGGCCTTGCCGGTATCGGCGTCCACGGCGAACAGGCGGGCGTCCATGGTGCCGATGTAGACGATCTTCTGACACGGCTCGCCGTCGACCGGATCGTCCGCCTCCCAGTAGGCCACGCCGCGGTTCTTCAGCGCGGGCTGGGTCATGGCCTCGAGCGTGGACTGGGTGTCGAAGCTCCACTTCTGCTCGCCGGTGGCCGGGTCGAGCGCCAGGATCCGGTAGAACGGGGTGCCGATGTAGAGCGTGTCGTTGGCGAAGATGGGAGTCGCCGACCAGACCGTGGCGGGCAAGTCGCCCGAGCCGTCGGAGACGTCGCCGGTATGCACTTCCCAGACCTTTTCGAGATCGTCGACGTTGTCGGTGGTGATCTGATCGAGCGGGCTGTACTTCTGGGCGTTGAGCTGACCGTGGAAGCTGTCCCAGGTCGGCGTCTCGGGCACCAGCGGAATCGGCGGGCCGGAGGCTTCGTCGCCCGCGGCGGCGTCGCTCGTCGCGTCCGCCGTCTGCCCGGGCGTCGGGGCCTGGGGCTCGGTCGACTGCTGATCGGGTGTCTGTTGCGGGTCCGCGGACTGCGTCTGGGCCGAGGCCATCAGGGGCACGACACAAAGCGTCAGGGCGGTGGCCGTGGCGAGACGCTTCAGGGCGAATCGGGGGGTCGACATGGCGTGCTCCTCAGGCATGGGTGGGGCGGTTGGTACGGGGCGAGCGGATCATGTCGATGATCAGCCCGACGAGACCCACGGCCATGGCGACGGTGATCCACCATTGGTGCAGCAGGAGTCCGGCAAAGCCGGTACCGGCCAGCCCCAACAGGATCAGCACGCGCAGCGCGATACGGCTACCGCGACCCGAGGCGGCGGCGAGTCCGAGCGCCAGGATGGCGAGCACGACACAGGCGAGAATGGCGACCAGCGCGCCCAGCGTGCCGTTGACGCCGGTCAGCGGGGTGAAATAGGCGTAGAGGGCGACGGCGAGCCCGGCCAGCGAGGCCGCTAGCAGCAGGATGGCGCCCGATCGGGACGAGGCGGATTGCGACATGGCGTTTCTCTCTCCTTGGGAAACCGAAGGCGATGTGAGCGTCCTGACCGGCGTAGATCGTTAGCCGGTAAACGATGGGGTCGTGATATTAGCAGAAAGTCGTAGGCTTTTATCAGGGCCGGCGTTTGCAACCGCCGACATTCAGCCACTCAACCGGGCCACGGCCACCACCAGGCCGAAGGCGGCGACACCGGCGATCACCGGCCACCCCAGGGTGCGGGTGCGCCGCCACACGATCAGGGTAGCGCCGATACCCACCAGTGTCGCGCACCAGCCGACGGGATCCTGGCGCTGTGGGATCAGTGACACACCGAACAGTGCGGCGATCATCAGCGGCCCCAGCATGCTCAGCCACGCGGGCAGGGCGCCGGCAGCATCGGCGTCGTTGCCGGGGCGACGCAGGCGGTGACGCATCCACAGCAACGGAACCAGGCGCAGGGCCAGGGTACCGAGCGCGGCGATCGCCACGCCCAGCCACAGCGAGCCGTTCATGCGCCACCTCCGGCGCCCGGCCGGCGAGGCTGTCCGGCCAACTGGAAGCAGAGGGCGCCACACAGTGCCGCCAGGGGGATGCTGACATTGGTGTAGCCACCCAGGGAGAACGCCAGCGCCGCCGCCACGCTGACGCCCAGCGCCAGCGACCAGCGTGGCGAGGTGAAGCGCGGTGCCAGCAGTACCAGGAACAGCGCCGGCAGCGCGAACGGCATCACTTCGCCGAGCAGCGGCCAGCGCCGGGTCAACCATTCCCCGGCGACGGCGCCGAGCAGACTGCCGGCGATCCAGCTCAGCCAGGCCAGCCCCGCGGCGCCCGCGAACCAGCCGAGGCGCCGCTCCGGCGGCATTTGCGGCAGGCGGGTGTGGGCCAGGGCGAAGATCTGGTCGGTCAGGCCGTGCATCAGCCACGGCCACCAGCGGCTGGCGGTCATCCAGGGCGCCAGGTTGGGGGCATAGACCAGGTGGCGAACGTTGATCAGCAGCGTCAGGGCCACCGTCAACCACAGCGGAGCGCCGCCGGCGGCCATGCCGACGAACAGGAACTGCGAGGCACCGGCGTAGATCAGGGTCGAGATGGCGACGACCTCCCAGGTCGAGAAACCCGCCTGGACGGCCACGAGGCCGAACGAGACCGCCACCGGGACATACCCGCCGAGCAGCGGCAGCGCTTCGCGCAGCCCGGCCCTCCAGGCCGGCGACGGGTCGTGCAAGCGAGCATCGTTCATGGTTGCTGCCCGCCGGCGTAGACGATCGTCACCAAAAACGTCGCCGCCTCGCGAGTGGTGCGATAGGCGTGGGGGCGGTCGGCGGCGAAGGTGTGCCGATCGCCGGCGCCCAGGGTCTGCAGCGACTCGACGGGGCCGGCCGCGAGCGAGCCGCCGATCATGCAGATGGTCTCCTGTGTTCCCGGCGAGTGAGGCGCGGCGAGACGCTCGGTGTCGGGCTCGCAGTGCATCCAGTAGGCATCCACGGCCGGGATGTCGTGGCCGCGATCGAGCAACTGGACCCTGACCCCCGCCTCGCCGAGCGTGGCGGTGATCGGTGCGACCAGGGCACCGAAGGGCACGTCGAGCTGGATCGCCAGGCGCCACAGGGTATCCAGCGTGGGATTGCCGTCGCCCTGTTCGAGTCGCGACAGGTTCGACTTGGCGATGCCCGCGCGTGCCGCCAGTTGCGACAGCGACCAGCCGCGGCGCTGGCGCAGCGTCTGCAGGTGCTTTCCCAGGGTATGCAATGACGGCTCGTCCATGCGCGCTCCGTACCTATCGGCTGTTCTCTAAAAAGAACGTTCTATAAAAGGAACGACGCGGCGTCAACCCATGAATTGCGCGGCGTGGCCCGAAACGCCCGCCGCACGGGGCCGGCAAGGCCGGTAGCGGGCTCGGGCAGGGCGCAGCGGGAGGGGCCGTCCGCTCGGCCAACGTCGCATCAGCGACACCCATGACGCTTTTGGGATTCCCCCCGTCGCTTCCAAGCGTCGAGTCGGCCGGGCGCAGGGCTATTCTGCGGCCATGACGCCAATCCTCGGGAGCCGACCATGACCCCGCAAGCCCTGCACGACGACGCCATCGTCATCGACGGCCTGATCATCGCCAAGTGGAACCGCGCGCTGCTGGAAGACATGCGCAAGGGCGGCCTGACCGCCGCCAACTGCACCGTGTCGGTGTGGGAAGGCTTCCAGGCGACGGTCGACAACATCGTCAGAAGCAACGCCCTGATGGCCGAGTGCAGCGATCTGGTGCGCCCGGTGTACACCACCGCCGACATCACCCGCGCCAAGGAGGAGGGCAAGACCGGCATCATCTACGGCTTCCAGAACGCCCATGCCTTCGAGGATCAGATCGGCTACGTCGAGATCTTCAAGAAGCTCGGCGTGGGTATCGTGCAGATGTGCTACAACACCCAGAACCTGGTCGGCACCGGCTGCTACGAGCGTGACGGCGGCCTGTCCGGGTTCGGCCGCGAGATCGTTGCCGAGATGAACCGCGTGGGCGTCATGTGCGATCTGTCCCACGTCGGCGAAAAGACCTCCCGTGAGGTGATCGAGGCCTCCGAGAAGCCGGTCTGCTACTCCCACTGCCTGCCCGCCGGCCTCAAGGAGCACCCGCGCAACAAGTCCGACGAGGAACTCAAGTTCATCGCCGACCACGGTGGCTTCGTCGGGGTGACCATGTTCACGCCCTTCCTGCGCGCCGGCGTCGACGCCACCGTCGACGACTACGTCGAGGCCATCGAGTACGTGATGAACATCGTCGGCGAGGATGCCATCGGCATCGGCACCGACTTCACCCAGGGTCACGACCAGGACTTCTTCGAATGGCTGACCCATGACAAGGGCTACGCCCGGCGCCTGACCAACTTCGGCACGATCATCAATCCCGAGGGCATCCGCACCATCGGCGAGTTCCCCAATCTCACCGAGGCGCTGCTGCGTCGCGGCATGAGCGAGACCCAGGTGCGCAAGATCATGGGCGAGAACTGGGTGCGCGTCCTGAAGGACGTCTGGGGCAGCTAAAGCATTCAGAAGGAAGAGGAGAGGAGCAAGAGCGCGGCCGCCGCGCGTTTTTCCACCCTCTTCCCCCTTATCTCTTCTTTCTTCTTATAACGATAATTCGAGGAATCCAACCGTGACCAAAATGGCCCCCGAACTGCCCATCGAAGTGGACAGCGAGACCGGCGTGTGGACCACCGACGCGCTGCCGATGCTCTATGTGCCACGCCACTTCTTCATCAACAACCACATCGCCGTGGAAGAGGCGCTGGGTGCCGAGAAATACGCCGAGATTCTCTACCACGCCGGCTACAAGAGCGCCTGGTACTGGTGCGAGAAGGAGGCCGAATGCCACGGCCTCGCGGGGGTGGACGTCTTCGAGCACTACATGACGCGGCTCTCCCAGCGCGGCTGGGGACACTTCATCACCGAGGCGATCGACCTCGACGCCGGCACCGCCCAGGTGCGCCTCGAGCACAGCGCCTTCGTCTATCAGCTCGGCAAGGTCGGGCGCAAGGTCGAGTACATGTTCACCGGCTGGTTCGCCGGGGCCATGGACCAGATTCTCGAGGCCCGCGGCAGCGATCTGCGCACCATCGCCGAGCAGACCCAGAGCGCCGCCGAGGAAGGCTGCGACGTCGGCCGCTTCACGGTCGTTCCCCGTCACTACCTGGCAGGTTGAGGTTCCCGAGATGGCATTCGATGCGTTGTTCAAGCCGATCGAGATCGGCAATCTCACCATTCGCAACCGCGTGGTCAGCACCGCCCACGCCGAGGTCCATGCCACCGACGGCGGCATGACCACCGATCGCTACGTCAAGTACTACGAGGAGAAGGCCAAGGGCGGCTGCGGACTGTGCATCTGCGGCGGCTCCTCGCCGGTGTCGATCGACAGCCCCCAGGCTTGGTGGAGCTCGGTCAACGTCTCCACCGACCGGATCATTCCGCACTTCCAGAACCTGGCGGACGCCGTGCACAAGCATGGCGGCAAGATCATGATCCAGATCACCCACATGGGCCGCCGCTCGCGCTGGGACGGCTTCGACTGGCCGACCCTGCTGTCGCCGTCGGGCATTCGCGAGCCGGTGCACCGCTCGACCTGCAAGACCATCGAGGAAGAAGAGATCTGGCGGGTCATCGACGACTTCGCCCAGGGCGCGCGGCGCGTGAAGGAAGGCGGGCTCGACGGCATCGAGCTGTCGGCCGTGCACCAGCACCTGATCGATCAGTTCTGGAGTCCGCGCGTCAACAAGCGCGAGGACCAGTGGGGCGGCAGCTTCGAGAATCGCATGCGCTTCGGCATGGAAGTCATCAAGGCGGTGCGCGCCGAGGTCGGTGACGACTTCGTGGTCGGCCTGCGCATCTGCGGCGACGAGTTCCACCCGGACGGCCTGACCCACGACGACATGAAGCAGATCGCCGCCTACTACGATGCCACCGGCATGATCGATTTCTTCGGCGTGGTCGGCTCGGGGTGCGATACGCACAACACCCTGGCCAACGTGATCCCCAACATGTCCTATCCGCCGGAGCCGTTCCTGCACCTGGCGGCGGGTATCAAGGACGTGGTCAGCGTGCCGGTGATCCACGCCCAGAACATCAAGGACCCCAACCAGGCCAGCCGTATCCTAGAGGGCGGCTACGTCGACCTGGTGGGCATGACCCGCGCGCACATCGCCGACCCGCACCTGATCGCCAAGATCAAGATGGGCCAGACCGACCAGATCCGGCAGTGCGTGGGCGCCAACTACTGCATCGACCGACAGTATCAGGGGCTCGACGTGCTGTGCATCCAGAACGCCGCGACCTCGCGCGAATACCTGGGCCTGCCCCACGAGATCGCCCCCAGCGACGGGCCGAAGCGCAAGGTGGTGGTGGTCGGCGGCGGTCCCGGCGGCATGGAGGCGGCGCGCGTCGCTGCCGAGCGCGGCCACGACGTTACCCTGTTCGAGGCATCGGAGCAGATCGGCGGCCAGATCACGCTCGCCGCCAAGGCGCCGCAGCGCGACCAGATCGCCGGCATCACCCGCTGGTACCAGCTCGAGCTGGCGCGGCTCAAGGTCGACCTGCGCGTGGGCACCCGCGCCGACGAGGCGACCATCGCCGACCTGCGGCCGGACATCGTGGTGCTCGCCACCGGCGGCCAGCCGTTCCTGTCGCAGGTGCCCGAATGGGGCTATTCCGAGGATCGCGGACAGAGCCTGGTGGTCAGCACCTGGGACATCCTCGGCGGCGCCGTGGAGCCCGGCAAGAACGTGCTGATCTACGACACCATCTGCGAGTTCGCCGGCGTCTCGGCGGCGGACTACCTGGCCGACAAGGGCGCCAAGGTCGAGATCGTCACCGACGACATCAAGCCCGGCGCGGCGGTCGGCGGGACCACTTTCCCGACCTATTACCGCAGCCTCTACGAGAAGGAGGTGATCATGACCTCCGACCTGGCGCTGCACAAGGTCTATCGCGAGGGCGATGCCCTGGTCGCGGTGCTCGAGAACGAGTACACCGGCGCCCAGGAGGAGCGGGTGGTCGACCAGGTGGTGGTCGAGAACGGCGTACGCCCCGACGAGGCGCTCTACTACGCGCTCAAGGAACGCTCCCGCAACAAGGGGCAGGTCGACATCGAGGCGCTCTACGCCATCCAGCCGCAGCCTGCGCTGGCGACCCTGGACGATGACCCGGATGCCGGCTTCGTGCTGTTCCGGCTGGGCGACTGCACGGCGCCGCGCAACACGCACGCGGCGATCTACGATGCCCTGCGGATCTGCAAGGACTTTTAACCCCAGTCATAAGCTGTAAGCCGGAAGCTGTAAGAGCACCTTCCCAACGCATGACGAGGTGAGCATCCGAGGGGCTCATCTCGCCATGCGGGTTGTGAAAGGATCTCCGCCAGAAGGGGGGGACTTACCGCTTACAGCTTAAGGCTTACAGCTCCTCATTGAGGAGAGGTGAGTACCATGCTCGATATCCTCCTGCCGATCCTGATCTTCTCCGCCCTGGCGCTGGCGGCGATCGGCGCCGTGCGGCGCATTCGCCTGTGGCGCCAGGGGCGGCCGTCGCCGGTGCCCGTGCTGCGTGGTCTGGCCGCGGTGCCGCGGCGTTATCTGGTCGATCTGCACCACGTGGTGGCGCGCGACAAGGTGATGTCCAACACCCACGTCGCTACCGCCGGCGGCTTCGTCGCCGCCATGGCGCTGGCGATCGTCGTCCACGGCCTGGGGCTCGCCGAGGGCGTGCTGGGCTGGCTGCTGCTGGCGGCCAGCGCGACGATGTTCGCGGGTAGCCTGTTCGTCGTCCGGCGCCGGCGCGACCCGCCGGCGAGGCTGTCCAAGGGCCCCTGGATGCGTCTGCCCAAGAGCCTGATGGCGTTCTCGCTGGGCATCTTCGCCGTCACCCTGCCGGCGGTGGGCGTGCTGCCCGCCGACGCCGGCGGCTGGCTGGTGGCGGTACTGCTCGCCGCGGTGGTGGCCTGGGGGCTGGCCGAACTGGTGTTCGGCATGACCTGGGGCGGGCCGATGAAGCACGCCTTCGCCGGTGCCCTGCACCTGGCCTTCCATCGCCGGCCGACGCGCTTTTCGGACAAGCGCGGGGGCGAGGGCCGCTCGACCGGGCTCAAGGCGCTGGACCTGGACGACGCCGACGCGCCGCTGGGCGTCGAGAAGCCCGCCGACTTCACCTGGAACCAGTTGCTGGGCTTCGACGCCTGCGTGCAGTGCGGTCGCTGCGAGGCGGTGTGTCCGGCTTTCGCCGCCGGCCAGCCGCTCAATCCCAAGAAACTGGTGCAGGACATGGTGGTGGGCATGGTCGGCGGCAGTGACGCCCGCTACGCCGGCAGTCCATACCCGGGCAAGCCGGTCGGCGAGCACGCCGGCGACCCCCACGGGCCGATCGTCGCCCGGGAAGGCACCGCCCTGGTCGACGCCGAGACGCTGTGGTCGTGCACCACCTGTCGCGCCTGCGTCGAGGAGTGCCCGATGATGATCGAGCACGTCGACGCCATCGTCGACATGCGGCGCTTCTTGACCCTGGAGCGCGGCGAGACCCCCAACAAGGGCGCCGAGGTCCTCGACAACCTGATCGCCACCGACAACCCCGGCGGCTTCGATCCCGGCTCGCGGCTGCACTGGGCGGCGGATCTCGACCTGCCGCTGATCGCCGATCGCGGCGAGGCGGAAGTGCTGCTGTGGCTGGGCGACGGGGTCTTCGACATGCGCAACCAGCGCACCCTGCGTTCGCTGGTCAAGGTGCTGCGCGCCGCCCGGGTCGATTTCGCGGTACTCGGCAACGAGGAGCGCGACAGCGGCGACGTGGCCCGCCGGCTGGGCGACGAGGCGACCTTCCAGCGTCTCGCCCGGCGCAACATCGCCACGCTGTCCCAGTATCGCTTCGACCGCATCGTGACCTGCGATCCGCACAGCTTCCACGTGCTCAAGAACGAGTACGGCGCCCTGGGCGGCGACTACGAGGTCTTCCACCACAGTACCTACCTGCACACCCTGATCGAGGCCGGCGCGCTCAGCATCACGCCGACGGCGCTGGGTCGGGTGACCTATCACGACCCCTGCTACCTGGGGCGCTACAACGGCGAATACGCCGCGCCCCGGGCGGTGCTCGAGGCCCTCGGTGTCGAGCTGGTCGAGATGGCGCGTTCCGGTTACCGCTCGCGCTGCTGCGGCGGTGGCGGCGGGGCGCCGATCACCGACGTGCCCGGCAAGCAGCGTATCCCCGACATGCGCATGAACGACGTGCGCGAGACCGGCGCCGAGCTGGTCGCGGTGGGCTGTCCGCAGTGCACCGCCATGCTCGAGGGCGTGGTGGCCGAGGACCGTGCCGAGATCAAGGACATTGCCGAGCTGGTCGCCGCGGCGCTCGGCGATGACGCCACACCGGCGCCGGCCGCCAGCGATACGCGGCGCACGACCGAGGAGGTGATGGGATGAGCGATATCGTCCGTCGCGATCCGCGCAAGGAGTGGATCGCCCGCAACCGGCTGCACCCCGAGCATTTCGCGGTGCTCGCCGAACTCGGCGGGGAGGGCGCCTCGCCCAGCGAATGGATCGGCCCCAGCGGACTGGTACGTCGTAACCCGCGTGCCGTCGGCTTCATCGGCCCCAACGGCATCAAGCGCATCGATCGCAGCGGGGGTCAGCGCGGTGCCCAGGCCGCCCAGGGCCGCCGTAGCCAGGCCGGGCCGACGCGGCGTAGCGTGGCGATCGAAGATCCGGCGTTCCTGATCGCGGTGGTGCCGGACCTCACCGGCGGCCGGCTGTCGTCCCACGACCGGGACCTGCTGGGGTTGGCCCGGCAACTGGCCGATGCCGACCCCGAGCGCCCCGGTGCGGTGCTGGCGCTGACCTTCGGCAGCCACAAGGAGACGGCCTTCGGCGATGCCGGGATCGACCGCCTGATGGTGTTCGACGAGGCGATCTTCGATGGTTACGCCCCCGAGGCACGCCTGGCCGCGCTGCAGGCCGTGGAGCGCGAGCTTGCCCCGCGTCACTGGCTGTTGCCGGATTCCTCGCTGGGCGGCGGCGAGCTTGGCCGGCGTCTGGCGGTGCGGCTCGGCGAGCGCGCCGCGACCCAGGTCTGGCAGGTCGAGGCCGATGCCGAGTCGCCCTCCGGCTGGCGCTGCACGGCGCGTGCCTCGGCGGGGGCCAATGACCTGCGCCGGCCGCTGCCGCGCGTCGCACTGGCCCTGGCGGAGTGCGCCGAACCGGTCAGCGAGACGCATCACGCGGCGCGCCCGTTGACCTTGAGCCAGCCGCTGCCCGAGGCCTTCACGCGCATCGAGGACCGTGGCGCGGTGGCGGTGGATCCCGCCGGGGTGGCACTCGCCGAGGCCGAGTTCATTCTTTCCGCCGGCAACGGCGTGCGCGACTGGGACGCCTATCACCATGCCGCGCGGACCCTGGGTGCCACCGAAGGGGCGTCGCGGGTCGCGGTGGACGACGGCTTCATGCCGCGTGACCGCCAGGTCGGCGCCACCGGTACCTGGGTCACCGCCCGGGTCTACGTGGCGGTGGGCATCAGCGGTGCCATTCAGCACCTGCAGGGCATCCAGCGCTGCGACAAGGTGGTCGCGATCAATCTCGATCCCGGTTGCGACATGATCAAGCGCGCCGACCTCGCGGTGATCGGCGACGCCGGCGCGGTTCTCGAGGCACTGGTGGCGAGGGTCGAACGCGAACGCCAGGGGGCGGAGGAGCAGCGTGATGTCGCATGACACGACGAAGCAGGCGTCGGGCGGGCTCGACGTGGCGGTGCTGGTCTCGGTGGGGCGTCATCCGCTGACCGCCCGCGCGCGGCGCGCCGATCATGACGCCCGGGCGGTGGAATTGGCCCTGGGCCTGGAGGCGGCGCGGGTGCGCCTGATGCATGCCGGGCGCAACGACCCCGACAGCGAGGCGGCGCTGCGGGACTATCTGGGCATGGGCTTCGCCTCGCTGACGCGAATCGATCAGCCCGCCGGCGCCGACGTGCTGCCGGCGCTGCTCGAGGCGCTGCGCGAATCGGCCCCGCAATTGCTGTTCACCGGCTCGCGGGCCGAGACCGGCGAGGGGTCGGGGCTTCTGCCCTACCTGCTGGGCGAGGCGCTGGGCTGGCCGGTGGTCACCGGCATCGCCGCGGTGGAGAGCGTCGAGGGCGGCACGGCGACGCTGCTCCAGGCACTGCCACGCGGCCAGCGGCGGCGCCTGCGGGTGCGCCTGCCGGCGCTGATCAGCGTCGACGAGGCGGGGCCGGCGCCGCGTCAGAGCGCCTACGGTCCGGCCCGGCGCGGGACGCTGAGCGCCGAGATCCGGCCCGCCGAGACGGATGATGCCCTGGCGGGGTGGACGCTGGAGCCGGCCCGGGCGCGTCCCAAGCGGCTCAAGATCGTCAAGGCCAGCTCGGCGCGGGAGCGCTTCAAGGCCGCTGCGGCCAAGGCCGAGGGCGGCGGCGGGCAGGTGCTCACCGATGTCACGCCCGAACAGGGCGCCGAGGCGATCTTCACCCTGCTCAAGGAAGAGGGCGTGCTGCGCCACTGAGTCGGTACCTCGGCGTCCTGACTTGTCATGATCCTCGCGATGCGGCCCAATTGGGGTTCATTCGACACGAAGGCGTCGCGGTGCGATCAGCGCCGCGGCGGCGAGGGGCATGAAGCGAGCGTTGCGCAAGATCGAGTCGCTGCTGCGGCGACTCCCCGTGGGCCGTCGGTTGATGCTGGCGGTCGCGGTACTGGTGGTGCCGATGACGGTGCTGATCGTCGTCAGCGTGTCGGTACTCGAGCGTCAGGAAACCCGCTTGCAGCGTACCGTCGATGAGGCGGTGACGCTGCTGGTGCCCTTGGCCACTCTCGAGTACGACCTGCAGCGTGCCCTGACCGACGCCCTGGCGGCGGAGACCGGCGAGGCCGTGCCCGACTACGGTGGCCTGACCGGGGCCATCGACCGGCTGTTCGCGCAGCTTGCCGCCGCCGCCCCCGAGCGTGACCGGTTGCAGCAAAGCCTGGCTCGGGCGCGCTCGGCCTGGCAGACGGCACGGCCGGCCATCGCGGGGCTGGTCGAAGAGACCCGGCCGCTGCACCTGGCCGGCGATGCACCGGTCTTCGCCACCGTGCGTCAGCGTCTCACCGCGGCCATCGACGATCTGCAGCAGGTCCAGACCCACCTGTCGGCGGCGATCCAGCGGCGGGCCGCCCTGGCCACCCGGGCCCAGCAGCGCCAGCTCGAATGGTTGGTCGGTGCCTGGGGCGCGACGCTGCTGATCGCCGCCGGACTGTTCGCGCTGATCGTGCTCTCTATCGTGCGCCCGGTACGGGATCTCGGGCGTACCGTCCAGCGACTCGGCGAGGGCGATCTGACGGCACGTGCCGATACCCGGGGCGGTGACGAGCTGGGTACCGTCGCCGGCTATCTGAATGCCATGACCCATCGCTTCGCGACCTGGCGGCGCATCATGGAAGACGCCGCCAACCAGGACGCGCTCACCGGACTGCCCAATCGCCGGGCGATCCTGGCGGCACTCGAGGCCGCCCTGGCGTCGAGCGCCGCCACGCAGACCCCGGTCGGCGTGCTGATGATCGACGTCGACCACTTCAAGCAGATCAACGACCAGTATGGCCACGTGGCGGGCGATCGGGCGCTGGCCTGGATCGCCGGGACCCTGCGCGGGCAGTTGCGCAGCGAGGACCACGTCGGTCGCTACGCCGGCGACGAGTTTCTCGCCGTGCTCCCGGGCAGCGGCGAGGAGGAGACGCGCCAGATCGCCGAAAGGCTCTGCGAACAGGTCCGACAGGCGGCTCTGGGCGACCCGCGGCGCCCGACACTGACCATCGGCGTCGCCGCCAGTCACGATGGCGAGACGCCCGCCGAGGCCCTGATCGAGATCGCCGACCGGGCCCTGTACCGCGGCAAGCAGGCCGGACGTGGCCGGGTGGCGCCGAGCTGACGCTCAGCCGCGGTCGAGTTCGGCGAAGCGTTCGGCGTCGACCGTGGGCAGCGTCTCGAGGCCCGGTCGGGCGAAGAAATAGCCCTGTTGGCGGCTGATGCCGGCGGCGCGCAGCCAGCGTGCCTCGGCGGCGGTCTCCACGCCTTCGGCGATCAGGCGGCAGCCGATCCCTTCGGCCATGACGATCGCCGCGCGCACCAGCATCTGACGTCGCGGGTCGCGATCGATGCCCATCACCAGCTGGCGGTCGAGCTTGAGGGCTTCGGGATGCAGCTCGGTGAGCAGGTCGAGGTTGGCGTAGCCGGTGCCGAAGTCGTCGAGTGCGGTGGAGAAGCCCATCGCGTGATAGGTGTCGACGATACGCTTGAGATGCCCGCGGTCGGTGATCGCTTCGCTCTCGACGATCTCGAAGTTGATCCGTTCGATCGGCCAGGCGTGGCGCTCGGCGGCCTGCAGAGTGGCCTGGATGCAGGCGCTGGGCTCGTAGACGGCGTTGGGCAGGAAGTTGATCGACAGCACTTCGCGCATGCCCAGGCGGCTGGCCAGCTCGATCGCCTTGACCCGGCAGGCCTGATCGAAGCGGTAGAGGAGGGTGTCGTCGAGGCGTTGCAGGATGTCCCGGGCCGATTCGCCCTGCGTGCCGCGCACCAGGGCCTCGTAGGCTATGATCTCGGCGTGCGCGACGTCGACGATCGGCTGGAAGGCCATGGTGAAGGCGAACGGCAACGGCCGGTCACAGCGACCACAATGCTCCTCGACCCGTGCGCAATGCGTCATGGTTTTTTTCGCTCCCTGGTCGTTGTCGTTGGCGGCGCCCGTCGGCCGTCGTCGAGGGTATACCGCTATCGGTGCCGGGCCGACATGACCCGTCGCATCGCCCGGGACGGGCGTCCCGGACGATGCTATTGCGTGCCGACACTCTTATCGGCAGCAACGCGCGATGCTTGTGTCCCCGGCGTTCGGCGCTGGCCGCGCACCACCAGCACCACGCCGCTCAGGGCGACCAGCATGCCGGCCAGCGCCACCGGGCCCAGGGTCTCGTCGAACAGCCACCAGGCCTCCAGCGCGGTGAGCGGCGGCACCAGATAGAACAGGCTGGCGACCTTCGACGCCGCGCCGCGACGGATCAGCGCCATCAGCAGCAGGATCGCCGCCACCGACAACACCAGTACCAGCCATGCCAGCGTGAGGGCGAAGGTCGTGTTCCAGACCACGGGCGCGTCCTCGAGCCACAGCGACCCCAGCCCCAGCGCGACGCCGGCCGCCAGATACTGCATCACGCTGCCGCCGAGCAGGGGCACCGCCTGGCAGAAGCGCTTCTGATAGAGGGTGCCGAGCGAGATGCCCGCCAGCGCCGCGACGATGCACGCCAGGGCGCCGATCCCGAAGCCGTCGAAGACGCCGTCGCCATCCGGCGCGAGATTGCCGCCGAGCACCATCACCACACCCGCCAGGCCCAGCACGAGTCCCAGCCACTGCCAGCGGGTGAGACGCTCGCCGAGCAGCGGCCGGGCGAGTACCGCGGTCAGCAGCGGCTGCAGCCCGACCAGCAGCGACGCCAGCCCGGCCGGCAACCCCCGGTCGATGGCGTAGAACACCCCGCCCAGGTAGGTGGCGTGAACCAGCAGGCCGGTCACCGCGGCGTGCAGACAGAGCGCGGGCGTTTCCGGCCAGCGTGCCCGCAGGACCAGGGCCAGCGGCACCAGCACGGCCAGCGTCAGGGCAAAACGGATCGCCAGGAAGGCGAAAGGGGCGGCGTAGGGCAGGCCGAACTTGGCGCCGATGAAGCCGGTGCTCCACAGCACCACGAACAGCCCGGGCATCGCCGCCAGCCAGGGCGACGCTCGCTGGCTCGTCAACTGGCTCATGGTTGCGACTCGCGACGCCGCAGGGGCATGTTGTCGATGATCTCGAAGACCTGCCGGGGGGCCACGTAACCCTCGAGCTGCATCTTCTTGCCGCCGTCCAGACCTACCAGGATCACCGTCAGCGGCGCCGTCGCCGGGACCTCGAGTGCCTCGAGCAACGCGCGGGTCTCGGTGTCGGTCATCGGCTTGCCGGCGCGTTGCCCGGCGCCCTCGACGACGGTGTAGAGCAGCATCTTGCGCGCCTCGGCGGCCGCGTGACGCTGGCTGAGGCCGTCGCGCAGGCGCCGGTAGTCGGGGGCCTCGCCATCGGGGGCGACGATGATCAGCGGGCGAAACAGGCCGCGATCGGTGATCAGCGGATTGGCCGGATTCTCGGCGGCGCTTGCCGGGCCGGCCAGCAGCGTCAGCCACAGCAGGAGGGCGTGCCAGGGCCGGGCGTGTTGCAACGGGGCAGTCATCCTCGGGACCTCGAAGAGCGGCGATGCCCACCAGCAGACCAGAATCGGCGCCCGGGCGCCAGCCGTCGTGGTGACGACCTCGTGCTTTGGTCTAACGCGTTGAGTTCATGGGTAAACTGGTCTGACCAGAAGCGGGTCACAAGCGGCGCGGCCGGCGCGCCTTTTCAGGCCGCGATGCCGATGAGGCGGGTGTCCGACAGCGTTGACGAATTCAGTGGTCAGCCAACGCAACTCGGCTACTGTGAACAGCGGGACGTACTGCCGCGTCAGGCAGCACGGGTACAACAACAAGCCGCATCACCCCGTCGAGGGTGGCCTGATTCCCAGGAGACCTTGCCATGCAAGACGAAACGCCCAATACGCCCGCTACCCGCCAAGCAACCCCCGACACCCCGGCCACGACGGTGTCGCCATCGCCCTCGCGTCGCCATTTCCTCAAGGGGGCCGCCGTCGGTTCCGCGGTGGCGGTCGCGGCGCCCTGGGTCGGCAACGTTCAGGCCCAGCAGGGCATCCAGATCCGTATGCAGTCTTCCTGGCAACCGGGCACGACGGGTTACAAGACCTTCGAGACCTGGGCCAACAGCGTTCAGGAGCTGACCGGCGGCGAGGTGACCATCAAGCCCTTCCCGGCCGGTGCGGTGGCCGGGGCCTTCGAAGTCGCCGATGCGGTACGCAACGGGGTGCTCGACGGCCAGAACTGGTTCACCGTCTACTGGCCCGGCAAGATGCCCGCCGGGGTCTTCCTCACCGCCTATCCCATGGGCCTGTCGATGCCGCATCAGTGGGACATCATGTTCGGCGCCTACGGCGGGTTCGGCATCGCCAAGGACCTCTATCACAAGCAGGGCCAGGAACTGCTGGGCTATGTCCATCATGATCTCAACCTGATCCATTCCAAGGTACCACTGCGCAGCTTCGACGACTTCAAGGGCATCAAGCTGCGCATGCCCGGGGGGATCGTCGCCGAGACCTTCGCCTCGATCGGCGCGCGCACCACGCTCTTGCCCGGTTCCGAGGTCTATCCGGCGCTGGAGAAGGGCACCATCGATGCCGCCGATTACACCGGCGCGGCGGTCAACTACGAACTGGGCTTCTGGCAGGTCGCCAAGTACATCATCATGGGCCCGCCCTCCACGCCCTGCCTGCACCAGGCCGTCGACCTGATGGACATCGCCGTCAACCGGCGCGTCTACGAGCGCATGTCGCCGCAGACCCAGGATCTCATGCACGAACTGGTATCGGCCTATTCCCGCGATCACTATGCGGCGATCCAGAAGGCCAATGCCGAGGCCTGGCCCAAGTATCGCGAGAAGGGCGTGGAGATCATCCACCTCTCCGAGGACGATGCCGACCGCTTCCGCAAGGCGGCGATCCCGCTGTGGTTCAAGTGGGCCAACAAGGACCCGGATGCCACCCGGCTGTTCCGCGCTCACCTCCAGACCATGCAGGACCCGGCGGTGGCCCTGGTGACCGACGAGGACATCAAGGACTACTCGCTGAACGGCTGATCGGCCCCTGCCCGACCCCGCCGTCGGCCAGGCCGGCGGCGGGGCGCTCCGACGACATGCATACCGGTACCGTGGCGGTCTTCTGATCGCATCGACGGGGGAGAGCCCATGAATCTACAAGTCAATTTCGTGCTGCCCCATTGGCTGTACTGGGCGGTGCTGCTGGTCCTGCCGCTGGTGGTGATGGGCCTGGTCGAGCGCAGCTTTCGGCGTGGTGGCCGGGTCAGTGGCTCGACCACCGGCGAGGCCCCCGCCGCGGCGTCCGACGCCGCCTATCGGCCCCCGGGCAACGGCCTGACCCGGGCGATCGATGCGATCTCCGGCTTCACGGGCCGCTACGTGGCCTATTGGGCGCTGATCGCTCCGTTCGCCTACTGCTACGAGGTATTCGTCCGCTACGCTCTCAACTCGCCGACCAACTGGGTCCACGAGTCGATGTTCCTGATGTTCGGCATGCAGTACCTGCTGGCCGGGGCCTATGCGCTTCGCGAGGGCGGCCACGTGCGCGTCGACATTCTCTACACCCGCGGGCGCCCGCTGACCCGGGCGGCGCTGGACCTGATGACCTCGGTCTTCTTCTTCGTCTTTGCCCTGGCGCTGTTGTCCACCGGTTGGACCTTCTTTTCGCAGTCGGTGGACCAGAACAGCGTGTTCTTCGGTGCCGGCTACGCCAACGAGGTGTCGTTCACCGAATGGGCGATCCAGTACTTTCCGATCAAGTTCACGCTGTTCTTCGGCGCCGTGCTGCTGCTGCTGCAAGGAGTCGCCCAGTTGATCCGCGATCTCCAGGCCTTCCGCCACGCCCTGAAGGCGCGCGACGGCAATCTCGTCTTCGCCTGGGCGATGGTGATGCTGGGGGCTGTGCTGGCGGTGGTGTTGCTGTTCGAGATCGTCAACATCGTGGTCAACGACTACGAGTCCTTCGCGCTGAGCGTCGAGCACCGTCTCGCCGGCGTGGGGATCGGTACGCTCACCGCGCTGATGTTCGGCACGCTGATGCTGGTGCTGATGGCCGGTCTGCCGTTGGCCTTCGTCACCGGCGGGCTGGGCGTGGTGTTCCTCTATCTGGTCGGCGATCAGTTCATGCTCAACATGATGCCGTCGCGAATCTTCCCGATGATGACCAATTACCAGCTCTCGGCGATCCCGCTGTTCATCTTCATGGCGGCGGTGCTCGAGAAGGCCGGGCTGATCGAGGAGCTGTTCGACGTCGTCTACAAATGGATGGGCGGGCTCAAGGCGGGGCTGGCGATCGCCACCATCGTCGCTTCGACGCTGCTCGCGGCGATGGTCGGGGTGATCGGTGCGGCGGTGGTGACCATGGGCCTGATCGCGCTGCCGGCGATGCTCAAGCGCCACTACGATCCCGAGATCGCCCTGGGCTCGATCATGGCCGGCGGCACCCTGGGTATCCTGATTCCGCCGTCGATCCTGGCGATCATCTATGGCGTGGTCGCCCAGCAATCGGTGGGCGAGCTGTATCTGGGTTCGCTGATCCCCGGGCTGCTGCTGGCCGGCATGTACGCCTTCTACGTCTGGCTGCGCGGCAAGCTCAACCCGCGTACCGCGCCGGCCCTGCCGTCCGAGGATCGGGTCGGCACCCGCGAGAAGCTGCGTCTGCTGCGCAACATGCTGGCGCCGATCATTCTGGTGATCGTGGTGCTGGGGGTGATCTTCACCGGGCTGGCCACGCCGGTCGAGGCGGCGGGTATCGGCACCTTCGGCGCCATGGTGGTGGCCGCCATGCACGGTCGCCTGACCTGGCCCAATCTGCACGCGGCGTGCATGACCACCCTGGTCGCCACCGCGATGGTGATGTGGATCATCTTCGGGGCGACGATCTTCGTCGGCTTCTACATCCTGCAGGGCGGGCAGACCTTCGTTCAGGAGCTGATCTCCGGTGCCGGACTGGGGCCCTATGGCGTCCTGGCGATCATGATGCTGCTGCTGATCGCGCTGGGCATGTTCCTGGACTGGGTGGGTATCCTGCTGCTGGCGGTGCCGATCTTCGTGCCGCTGATCCAGCCGCTCGAGTTCGACGGCCTGTTCGGCCTGCCCGGGGTCTCGGCCGCCGATGTCTCGCTGTGGTTCGGGGTGATCTACCTGGTCAACATGCAGATGTCGTTCTTGAGCCCGCCGTTCGGCTATGCGCTGTTCTACATCAAGGGGGTGTGCCCGCCGCACATCACCATGGCGCAGATATTCCGCTCATCGCTGCCGTTTCTGGGCATTCAGGCGCTGGGGCTGTTCCTGGTGATCGTGTTTCCCGCGCTGATCACCTGGCTGCCGGATCTGGTCTACGGGTGAGATCGACCGGAAGGCAGGCAAGGGCGCCCTCGGGCGCCCGTTGCCCCTACAGCCAGGTCGACAGGGTGAGCGAGCCGAACTGGTCGGAAGTGTCCTGGGACTCGAACTCGCGGGTGCGCCACACGTTGGTGAAGGCGACCTGCCAGCGATCCCAGCTGACCACCACGCCCGCGGTCAGATCGCCGACCCACTCGCGGCGGTCGACGCTGTGGCTGTCCTCGAAGGTGTTGCCGTCGAGCAGCAGGTTGTGGGCCATATAGCGCCCTTCGGCGCCCAGGAAACCGTACCAGCCGAAACCGTCGTCGGCCTCGAAGCCCTGGCGGCCGCCCAGGGCCGGGGCGACGCTGGGAATGCCGAAGCTCTTGTCGAGTCGCCGGCCGAAACGTACCGCGCCGCCGCCGCCCAGGTAATCGTAGAGGTTGCCGATCTGGAAGGTGGCGCTGGGGCCATACTCCCATTCCAGGCCCGCCCCACGGCTCTGCCACCACCAGGCCTTGTTGCCGGCCACGCCGATCAGCGGCTCGTTCTCGAGCTGGTGGGACCAGCCTTCGGGCTGGTCGCTGCCGATCATCCGATGCACGCCCTTCTGCAGGACCTTGCCCCCGGCGGCGGGGCCCACCCAGCCGAGCTGCAGGTCGAGCATCGAGGCCTCGCGCCAGCCGTCGTGCTCCACATCGTCATAGAGCGACACCCCACCGATCACCAGGCCGGCATAGGGGCGGTCGTCCTCGATCAGCTCGCTGCGCTCGATGTCATTGGGCGTGTAGATCTGATGGGCCAGGTGATAGCCGACGGCGTCGACGTCACCGGCCTGCCAGCCGGGAAGCCAGTCGGCCAGGCGCCGTGACCAGTGATCGGCATCGGGCAGGCTGATCCGGGTGAGTTCGACGCCGCTGGTGTAATGACCGTCGTCGCCCGACGAGAACAGGTCGTTGGTGACCTTGAGCGAATAGAGGTCGTCGGCCTGAGCCACGGGGGCGGCAAGCAGTGCCAGACACAGCACCAGGGGGGGTCGGTTGAATGAGGCGTGCATGGCTCTTCCCTGAGTGGTTGTAAACATACGAAGGCGTATGTTGATGATCAATTTAGCAAATGTTAGCGACGAAACCAACTGCCCGCCAGGCGCGCGAGTCGGGTCGCGATCCCGATTTGGTAATTTATTTCCTTTAGTGTAAAAATATTTGCAGTTTGGCGATAGCCCTCTAGAATGGCGTGTATTCCAGTGAACGAGCGCGCCCATGACGTCATCAACGCCCCCGGCCGATTACGCCCAGCTTCAGGCCCTTCCGGCCCGGGTCCGCCGCGGCGACCCCGAGGCCCCGCGACTCTCCGTCAAGGCGCTGGACCTGCTCGAGGCGCTGGTCGGCGAGCCCGAGCGGGTGGGCACGTCGAGCATCTCGCAACTCGCCGAGTGGCAGGGCGTGCACGCCTCCCGCCTGACCCGATTGTCGCGGGCCCTGGGCTTTTCCGGTTTCAAGGCCTTCCAGGCCCTGTTCCGCCGCGACCTGACCGGTGGCGCCTTCTATTCGACCCGCGCCGAGCGGCTGCTGGATTTCGGCGAGACGCCCGAGGCGCAGCCCGACGCCGCTTGGGACCGCGCGCTCTGGCAACAGGAGATGGCCAATCTCTCCAGCGCGGCGGAGGGTCTCGACGCGCGGCTTCTCGAGCGTGCCGCGCGCGCGGTGATCGCCGCCCGGCGAGTGCACGTAGTGGGTCTCAGGGCCAGCTTCGGCGCCGCCCATTACCTGGCCTACTACCTGGATTATCTGCGCCGTGACGTGCAACTGGTTTCGCCCCAGGCCGGCGTCGACGTCGAACGGGCCCTGGACCTGGGCCGCGACGACCTGGTGATCGGCATCGCCTTTCGTCCCGAAACCCGGGTCAGCGTCGACTACTGCCGGCTGGCGATCGAGCAGGGTGCCGGTCTCGTGGCGCTGACCAATCATCCGCGTTCGCAACTCGCAGGGCTCACGGACTGCCGACTGGTCGCGCCCGCCGAGGGGCCGTTCTTCTTCAACCCCATGAGCAGCCTGTTCATGCTGGTGGAGATGCTGCTGTCGCGCATCGCTCGGGCCATGGGGCCCGAAGCGGTGACCGCCATCCGCCGCCGCGAGGCCCTGATCGCCCGCTTGCACGTCGAATGACGCGCTTCCTCACCCCGTGCCCTCCAAGGAGGTTCTCGATGTCCCCGGTCACCGATTCCGACGCCGCCCGGCCGGGCGCTGCGCCCCTCTCCGCTCGACTGACGGCTGCTTACGGACGTGCCGATGCGGGCACGCCCGCATCGGACACTCTGTTGATCAACGAGCAGTCGCGGCTGCTCGAGGCCCATGGCAAGCGGGTCTACAAGTTCGGCTTCGGCCAGTCACCGTTTCCGGTCTTCGCCCCGGCGGTGGCGGCGCTCGCCGAGCATGCCGCCGAAAAGGCCTACCTGCCCGTGCAGGGGCTCGCGGCGTTGCGCGAGCAGGTGGCGGCGTTTCATCGCGCCACCGACGGCAGCGACTGGCAGGCCGAACGCGTGCTGGTGGGGCCGGGCAGCAAGCTGCTGCTGTTCGCGCTGATCAAGGCGCTTCCCGAGGCGGACATCCTGATCCCGGCGCCGGCCTGGGTCTCCTATGCGCCCCAGGCGCGGCTCGCCGGTCAGCGGGCGGCCCGCCTGGCGGCGGATTTCGCGACCCGCTGGCAGGTCACCGCCGAGCGGCTCGAGGCGCACTGCCAGGCCGAGCCGGAGCGACTCAAGGTGCTGATCCTCAACGCCCCGGGCAACCCCACCGGTCTCTCGCCCACGCCCGACGAGCAGCGCCGGCTGGTCGAGGTGGCGCGGCGGCATGGCGTGCTGGTGCTGGCCGACGAGATCTACGCCATGCTCGATCACGCCGGCGCCCACCGTGCCTTCGCCCGCGATTATCCCGAAGGCACGGTGACCACCAGCGGGCTTTCCAAGTGGTGTGGCGCCGGCGGTTGGCGGTTGGGCGTGATGCACGTGCCCGCCGCCCTGGGCGACGAGCTGTTCCAGCGCCTGATCGGGCTGGCCTCGGAGACCTGGTCGAGCGTGACCAGCCCCGTCCAGTACGCCGCCATCACGGCCTATACGCCGAGTCCGGCGCTGACGGCCTACGTCGAGCGCCAGCGAAGGATCCTCGCCGAGCTCGGCCAGTGGTGTGCGGCGCGCCTCGATGCCGCCGGAGTACGCACCCACGCCCCCGATGGCGGTTTCTACCTGTTTCCGGACTTCGAAGCCTATCGCGAGCGGCTCGCGACCCGTGGCATCACCACCAGCGCCGAGCTCACCCGTTGCTTGCTCGACCAGGCGGGTGTCGCGCTGCTGCCGGGCAGCGCCTTCGGCGCCGAGCCGGCGCAGTTGACGGCGCGCCTGGCATATGTTGATTTCGAGGGCGCTGCATTGCTCGACGCCGACGGTGACGCGATCGGTCATCCGGCGACGCAGGCTCTGGTCGGGGGCATCGAGGCGCTCGTCGCCTGGCTCGAGGGGCTCTGATCCGAGGGCGCCTGATTCGAGGGCCCTGGCCTGTCGCCCGAGGGCGACGGATGTAGTGACCGGGGAACTCGAATTTTCAATGCGTTACACGAAATTCAGGAACCCTGAGGCGGATGCGACGTCACAGTCCTACACGTCACGAACCAATCAATGTTGTTGGAGGTTTTACATGCAAAGGATCACTGCCCTGTTCGCTGCTGCGCTGCTCACCGCCGGAATGGTCTCGGCGCCCGCCATGGCGCAGGAGAGCGGCAGCCAGACGCAACAGCAGCAGACCCAGCAGGCTGCGCCCTCGGCCGAGGACTTCACCGACGGGCAACTGCAGAAGTTTGCCGATGCCTCCCAGCAGATCGCGGTGATCTCTCAGGACTACACCCAGCGTCTGCAGAAGGCGGACGACCAGTCCAAGCAGCAGGAGATCCGCAAGGAGGCCAACGACAAGATGGTGTCCGTCGTTCAGGACAGCGGCCTGACGGTCGAAACCTTCAACGCCATCGGCCAGGCGATCCAGCAGGATCCCGAACTGATGAAGCGGGTCCAGTCAATGGCCAACGAATCCGCCAATTCCTGATCCGTACCCGCGGGCCATCGAATCACGCGAAGGGGGCGCATCGGCGCCCCCTTCGTGTGTCCGGGTGTCGCCCGTGTCTCAGAGGCGACCGTCGTCGACGAGATCGGTGGGTACGGTGGGGGCCCGGCGGCGGTGCTGCTCGGCACGCAGCCCGCGGTAGAGGCTGACGCACATCAACAGCAGCACCACGGTGAACGGCAGGCCGGTGGCCACGGCGCCGGCCTGGAGCGCGCCCAGCGCCTGGCTGCCGCCGCCGTAGAGCAGGGCACCGGCGATCACCCCTTCCAGGGTCGCCCAGAACACGCGCTGCCCCTTCGGTGCGTCGAGCTTGCCGCCGGCGGTGATGCTGTCGATCACCAGCGAGCCCGAGTCCGACGAGGTGATGAAGAACACCAGCACCAGCACGATCGCCAGTGTCGAGGTCAGGCCGGGCAACGGCAACTGGGCGAGCATGTGAAACATCGACAGCGAGACGTCGTCGATACCCTCGGCCAGAGCGCCGATGCCGTGGGCGGCCTGGTACAGCGCGGTACCGCCGAAGGCACTCATCCACACGATCGTCACCAGTGTGGGTACCAGCAACACGGCGATCAGGAATTCGCGGACGGTGCGCCCGTAGGAGACCCGGGCGATGAACATGCCGACGAACGGCGACCAGGAGATCCACCAGGCCCAGTAGAACACCGTCCAGCCATGGAACCAGCTGGTGTCGTCGCGACCGATCCAGTTCGACAGCGGCACGATGTGGGTCAGGTAATCCAGGCTCGCGTGACCGATGCCGGTGACGATCAGCAGTGTCGGCCCGGCGGCGATGACGAACAGCAGCAGCGCCGCGGCGATCACCATGTTGATGTTGGAGAACAGCTTGACGCCGCCGTCGAGCCCGCGCCACACCGAGAACAGGGCGATCGCGCTGACCACCACGATGATCGCGATCTGGGTGCCCAGGGTGTTGGGGACGTCGAACAGGAAGGCGAGCCCGCCGGCGGCCTGGGTGGCGCCCAGGCCCAGCGAGGTGGCCAGGCCGAAGATGGTCGCCAGAACCGCGACGATGTCGATGACGTGCCCGGGCCAGCCGCGGACCCGCTCGCCGAGCAGCGGCTGGAACGCCGAACGCAGGGTCAGCGGCAGCCCCTTGTTGAAGGCGAAGAAGGCCAGCGACAGCCCCACCACGGCGTAGATCGCCCAGGGGTGCAGGCCCCAGTGGTAGAGCGTCGCGCCCATCGCCGCGCTGGCCGCGTCCGGGGTACCGGCGGGCACGTTGAGCGGGGTGCCGTACCAGTCGGTGTAATAGGCCACCGGTTCGGCGACGCTCCAGAACATCAGGCCGATGCCCATGCCCGCGGCAAACAGCATGGCGAACCAGGACAGGGTCGAGAACTCCGGTCGCGCGCCACTGCCACCCAGGCGAATGCGGCCCACCGGCAGCACGATCATCGTCAGGCAGAAGATCACGAAGACGTTGCCGGCGATCATGAACAGCCAGTCGAAATGGTCGATGGCCCAGGTTCGCGCGGTGACCATCTGGGTGTTGGCGGCGTCGGGGTAGACCAGGGCGTAGATGATGAACGCCAGAATGGCGATCGCCGAAAGCGGGAAGACCGGATTGTGGAAATCCAGTCCCAGTACCTGGGTGTTGTCCTGCCCCGGGCGCATGACGGGGCCGTCTCGTTGTTCCATGGGCTTTCCTCGTTGTTGTTGTTCACGCCGCGGCGTGCGGTCGCGACCGGCTGATTCTTCGCCGGGGCCGGCAGGCTCGGTTGTCTGAAACCGACCTCGGCGTGCGGGCCGACGGCCGTGCGAGACTCGACTGGTGGCGAGATGCCCGGAAGCGACATGCACATGACAATGCTCGGCATGCCCGGGTGCCGGGGGCTGCCGGGCGTTGCGCCGACCGGGCCGAGCGTTGACTATCTGACGAGAAGTCGACGGCAGGGGCTCCCGCCCCGGGTGATCAGGAGGTGCGTCATGATGATTGTCGAGTTGATCGATGGGGACGATTTTCGCGCCCGGCTGCAGGCGCTGGACGTGCGGATACCCGATCACGCCTGTCCCGAGACCTGCGCGCGGATGGCCCTGCGCAAGCACGTCGAGGTGGGCGTGCCGGGGCTCCAGGAACTGGTCCGGGAACTGATGGCGCACACCGACGTGATGCTGCCCTCGGTGCGTCAGGCGATCGAGCGCTTCCTGCTGCCCGGCTTGCGGTGAGCGACCGCGGGACCGCACACCTGGAGAGGCCCATGGGGGCCTAGAGGGGGCCCCGGGCAGCCGGCCCGGGGCGTCATGGCCTCAGTCGGGCCTTTGCAGGGCGAAGCGATCGGTGACGCGGGCGTAGTCGGCACCGGCCAGACGGCCGACCGGGCGCAGCGTCTCGATATCGACGTGGCGACCGTCCCACACCGCCGGGTCGGCGTGGATGACGACGATCTCGGCGAGCACCAGACGCCCGGCTCGCGGCCGGTCGCCGAAGCGCACCACCTCGCGGACCCGGCAACCGAAGGCGATCGGTGCGTCGGCGATGCGTGGCACCCGCAGGTCACCCAGGGGCGCCTTGTCGAGTCCGGCGTGGGTGAATTCGTCCTCGCCGGGGGGCAGGGTCGCGCTGGTGGCGTTGAGGGCCTCGATCAGGGCTTCGCCACTGATGTGAACCACGCATTCGGGGACCGCCTCGATGTTGCGAACGGTGTCCTTGGCCTGGCTCTGCGCGTCGAGCAGCGGGGCGAAGGCGAGGATCGGCGGGTCGACGCTGGCGACGTTGAAGAACGAGAAGGGCGCCAGATTGGCGTTGCCGTCGGCGTCGACGGTGGAGACCCAGGCGATCGGCCGCGGCGCGATCGAGCCGCTCATCAAGCGGTAGAGGGTTGCCGGCTCGAGATCGGCGGCAGCGAACGACGACGTGTCGGATGGTTGGGACATGCGCAGCCTCGTGGCAATCGGATTCGCCGCTATCCCATCATGCGACTCGCCGGGCGTCCAGCACCCGGCGAGCCGGTCCCGCCGGATCAGCCCTGGGCGAGCTGCAGCGAGGGAGCGTGGCCCAGGTTGGCCAGCATGCGTTCGCCGTACCAGTCCAGGAAGTCGATCACGCCGAACTCGTAGGTCTCGGAGTAGGGGCCGGGCTGGTAGGCCATGGAGTTGATGCCGCGCTGGTTCTCCTCGGCCAGGCGCCGGTCCTGGTCGTTGGTGGCGTCCCATACCCGGCGCAGTTCCTCGGGATGATAGTCCTTGCCCTCGACCGCATCCTTGTGCACCAGCCACTTGGTGGTGACCCGGGTCTGCTGCGGGCCGAGCGGCATCACCCGGAAGACCACCGCATGATCGCCCATGAAATGGTTCCACGAGTTGGGCAGGTGAAGAATGCGCAGCGAGCCCATGTCGGGATCGGTCAAGCGGCCCATGAGCTTCTGGCAGCCCGGCTTGCCGTCCAGGGTCATCGACACCGTGCCGTCGAGCAGCGGCGTCCGCGTCAGGCGGTTGCGCTTGCCGAAGCGGGTGAGCTGCCAGGGCACGTTCTGGCAGCTCCAGTCGGCCTGCTTGCGCTCGACCAGCGCCTTGTAGGATGCGGTGGCCCGCGGGTCGTCGGTATCGTCGAATTCCTGCAGCGAGTTGAGCAGTTCCGGATGGGACCCGTTGCAGTGATAGCACTCGCGGTTGTTCTCGATCACCAGCTTCCAGTTGGCCTGCTCGACGATGCTCGATTCCACCGCGACCTTGACGTTGTCCATCTCGTAGGGCTCGAGGTAGTGCTCGAGCGAGACCAGGAAGTCGTCGATGGCCGGCGGCTGTTCGGCCAGGCTGATGAACATGAAGCCCCCGGCGCTGCGCACGTGCACCGGCTTGAGGCCGTAGCTGGCCAGGTCGAAGTCGGCGCCCATGTCGGTGCCGGCGAACAGCAGCCGACCGTCGAGCTCGTAGGTCCACTGGTGATAGGGACAGACCAGCTTGGCGACCTTGCCCTTTTCCTGCACGCACAGTCGTGAACCGCGGTGGCGACAGACGTTGTGGAAGGCGTGGATCTCGTTCCCGGCACCGCGCACGATGATCACCGAATTGTCGCCGACCTCGACGGTCATGTAGTTGCCCTTGGCGGGGATCTCGCAACTCATGCCGGCGAACAGCCACTCCTTGGCGAAGATCTGCTGCATGTCGAGCGCGAACAGGCGCGGATCGTTGTAGAACGCCTGGGGCAACGAGAAGGTGCGGTCGCGTTCGTGCAACAGGTTGGCGGTGGCCTCCTTGACGCTGCCCAGGGGGTCTTCGAACGGGGAACGAGCTATCAGGTCCATGAACGAGTCCTCATGCATCGCTGCCTCCCGCGAGGACGGCGATGACAACGGTCGGTGATGATCGGGGAATGCACGGCGTGTCTGTGGCGGCAACGTCCCGTTAGCCACCACGGTTGCGCCGAGTGTGGCCGAGCGCTGGCCATGAGGGTTGTCTGGGCGCGACCTGAGACGATATCGAGGGCGACGTCTGCCCGGGGGGCGAGGGGGGACCCTGGACGTGCCTGACATGTGCAGGTCGTTGGCAGACAAGTCGCCCTGCCGGGGCGTGCCCCAGAATGCCAACACGACGAGGGCCTCGGCAGGTGGTGGGGGCAGTCGTCAGGCAGCCCATGTTCCGGCAGGCAGAGACAACGATGACAATGAATTACTTCAATCCGGTGACCACCCAGACCTGGACCAACGGTCGCCACCGCGTGCGTTGCGTCAAGGTGATCCAGGAAACCTGGGACGTCCGCACCTTCTGCTTCATGGCCGAGCAGCCGGTGCTGTTCTTCTTCAAGCCGGGGCAGTTCGTCACCCTGGAACTGGAGATCGATGGCGAGCCGATCATGCGCTCCTATACCATCTCCAGCTCGCCGTCGATCCCCTACAGTTTCTCGATCACCGTCAAGCGTCTGCCCGACGGCCGGGTCTCCAACTGGCTGCACGACAACCTCAAGGTCGGCGACGAGCTGGCGGTGCACGGCCCGGTGGGCGACTTCAACGTCATCGACTACCCCGCCGAAAAGGTGCTGTTCCTGTCGGGTGGCGTGGGGATCACCCCGCTGATGTCGATGACCCGCTGGTTCTTCGACACCAATGCCAACGTCGACGTCGACTTCGTGCATTGCGCGCGCTCGCCGCGTGACGTGATCTATCACCGCGAGCTGGTGCACATGTTCTCGCGGCTGCCGGAATTCAAGCTGCACGTGGTCTGCGAGAACAAGTCCGACATCGGCGAGGCCTGGGCCGGCTACCGCGGTTTCCTCACCGAGGCGATGCTCGAGCTGATGGTCCCGGACTATCTCGAACGCGAGATCTTCTGCTGCGGTCCGACGCCCTACATGAACGCCGTCAAGCAGATCCTGCGCAGCAATGGCTTCGACATGAGCCATTACCATCAGGAGTCGTTCGGTGCCACGCCCCTCGACGTCCGCGAGGACGTTCGCGAACTCGCCGAGCAGGCCGAGGCCGAGGCCGAGGAGATCGATTACGCCGATCTGCTCCAGGTGGAATTCGCCGGGTCCGGCAAGAGCGTGCGCATCCAGCCCGGCGAGACGGTCCATGCCGCCGCCGCCAAGCTCGGCCTGCACATTCCCAAGGCCTGCGGGATGGGGATCTGCGGTACCTGCCGCGTGGGCATCAAGTCCGGCGAGGTCGAGATGGACCACAACGGCGGGATCACCGACGAGGACATCGCCGAAGGCTACATCCTGTCCTGCTGCAGCCGGCCCAAGGGGAACCTGGTGGTGGATTACTGAGACCCCGGTGTTGCGGCGCCGCGGTGTGCGCCGAACAGTCGGTGCAGCAGGCCGCGGAAGGCGGCCTGACGCCAGCGGGCGGGGCCGCTCGGCGGCATCAGGCCGGGCTTGAAGCCGGCGGCGATGAAGGGCCGGATCAGCGTCGGGTCGGCGCTGATCACATGGACCGGCACGTCGCGACTGGCGTCCTCTCCGGTGATCAGCGGTGCCGGCTGATGATCGCCGAGCACGATCAGCAGGGCCTCCTTTCCCAGATAGCGCTCGGCGAATCCGCCCATCGCCGCCAGCGCATAATCGATCGCGCGAATGTAATGGTGGCGTACCCGCTCCGGGTCCTGCCACAGGACTTCCGGGCTCGGGCCGGCGTCCGCCCAGGGCGCGAAACGCCCGCCGCCGGCCAGGCCGTCCCAGTCGTCGAGCAGCGGCAGGATCGGCGTCCACGGGGCATGACTCGAGATCATCGCCAGCTCGGCGAACAGCGGTCGCGCCTGGCGTTCCCGGTAGTCGGCGAAGAAGCGCCAGGTGTACTGGTCGGGCATGGTCACCCAGTTGAGGGCGGGCCCCTGATAGGGGATGTTGCGGGCGTCGAGGATCGCGTCGTAGCCCAGCCGGCGCCCGGCCGGCCAGGGGGCGGTGATCGCCGGCATGATCGCCACGCTGCGCTGCCCCGTGAGGCGAAAGTCGTCGACCAGCGTCGGCGCCCCCTGGGCCAGCAATAGGTCGTAATGCCGCTGGCTGGTCAACCACAACCCGCTGATCACGCTGCCGTGCGCCAGCCACGACTGCCCGCCCTGTACCGGTGCGGTGAGCCGGGCGCTGGCGACATGCAGCCCGGCGGCCGCAAAATCGCGGCGCAGGCGTTCGAGCCGTGGCTGGAGTACCGGAGCATAGCGCGGGTCGAACAGCGCCGATACGCCGTAGGACTCGATGAAGGTCAATGCCACGTCGTGGCCGGCCAGTCCGGGAAGTGCCCGGGCGGGGGCGGCCCGTTCGGCGAGCCGTCGGCGGAAGTCGCTCAGGGTGTCGTGTGTCTCCCGCCATTGCTGCCAGTGCCGCTCGATCAGCGTCAGCGCTGGCGTCGCCAGCGGTGCCGGCGCCGTCAGCGGGGCCAGCCCGGCGCCCAGCGGCACCAGCATCAGCGCGATAGCGGCCCGGTGGCGGGCTGCGACCGGTAGCGGACGGGCCCCGGCCAGCAGTCGCGTCAGCCCCCACGTCAGCATCAGCCACAGTGCCGCCGCCACCACGAGCCCGGTCACGGTCAGGAACTTGCCGACATTGTCGATCATCAAATGGTAGGCTGGGCGTGCCAGACTGGTGTCGAGCAAGGGATTGAAGGCACGCCCCAGGCTCAGCCGGGCCAGGGCGTCGAGGATCGCGAGCAGCACCAGCAGACTCAGCACGCCGGCCAGCCAGGGGGCGAGGCGGCGACGCGTGCCGCGACTCGGCAGGGCCAGCGCGAGCAGCAGCCAGGGCGCTTCCAGGGCCAGCCAGCCGTGTCCGGCCATGGAGTGCGTGAGGAACGTCAGACTGGCGAGCAGCAGATTGATGACGAATAAAATTAGCAGGTTATGATACAAGGGCTCGCTCCGCATCGGTAACGGCAGGCACCGGGCGTGGATGACGGGTTCCCATCATTGCCCAGGCGCGTCGGCAACGGCAAACCGCTATAGTGTGGGCAGTGAACAGAGGGGTCGCATTGTTAACTAGGGAATGAGGAATGCACATGAAGGTGTGGCAATGCTTGGCGCTGGCAGGCCTGTGTCTGGCCGTGCCGGTCGCCGAGGCTCAGGAAACGTCTGCACCCCCGCAGGAATCGAGTCAGTCGTCTCAGGCGCCGGCCGCCGACGAGGGCTCGTCGCAGCAGAATGCGTCGGCACCGCAGGGCGCCGCCCAGAATCAGCCGGCATCGACCGGGCAGGAAGCGCCCCCGGCGCCGCGCGAGGACTGGACGCCCCAGGCGCTCTTCGATCGCGTCATCGAACGGGCCAGGACCCTGGCCGGGCAGGAGTACAGCAAGCCCCAGTCCCAGTTGCCCGATGCCCTGAAGAATCTCGCCTACGACGATTACCGCAACATCCATTTTCGCAAGGAACACGCCCTGTGGCGTGACGACCGGCTGTTCGAGGTGCAGTTCTTCCACCCCGGTTTCCTCTATGACGTGCCGGTGGAAATGCACGTCCTCAAGGGCGGGCGCATCGAGGACATCGGCTTCGAGGCGTCGATGTTCGATTACGAGGATTCCGCGTCCGCCGTCAAGGAGGTGGTGGAGAAGACCGACCCCGCCAAGCTGGGGTTCGCCGGCTTTCGTCTGCACTATCCGGTCAACACCCCCGACTACAAGGACGAGATCGCGGTCTTCCTCGGCGCCTCCTATTTCCGGCTGGTCGGTCGCGGCCAGGGGTATGGGCTGTCGGCTCGCGGGCTGGCGGTCGACACGGCCACCCAGGGCGGCGAGGAGTTTCCGGCGTTTCGTGCCTTCTGGCTGGTACGCCCCGAGCCCAACGCGTCCGACATGATCCTCTTCGCGCTGCTCGACAGCCCCTCGGTCACCGGGGCCTATCGCTTCGACATCCATGCCGGTGCGAACACGGTCGTCGACGTCGATGCCCGGCTGTTCGCCCGCCAGGAGGTCGGCAAGCTGGGCGTGGCGCCGCTGACCAGCATGTTCCTGCACGGCGAGAACAGCCAGGGCGACTATGACGACTATCGCCCCGAAGTGCACGACTCCGACGGCCTGCTGATGCACACCTCGACCGGTCAGTGGATCTGGCGGCCGCTGTCCAACCCGCCCTCGCTGAACGTCACCCAACTGCGCGACACCGACCCGCTGGGCTTCGGCCTGATGCAGCGCGATCGCGACTTCGAGCACTATCTGGACATGGATGCCGGCTATCAGCGTCGTCCCAGTCTGTGGGTGCGTCCCGACGAGGGCGACTGGGGGCAGGGCGGCGTCGAGCTGGTCGAGATCCCCACCGACAAGGAGATCCACGACAACATCATCACCTACTGGGTCCCCGACAAGCCGTTCAAGGCCGGCGAGTCGCGGCGTTACCAGTATCGCCTGTCGACCCATGATGGCGCGGTGCCCGACGAGTCGCTGGGCCGGGCGGTGCGCATGCGCAACGGCTGGGGCGCCGATCCGGGGCAGAAGAACCCGCCCTCGCACGGCCTGCGGCGTTTCGTGGTCGACTTCCGCGGTGACGCGCTCGCCGGCCTCGATGCCTCGCAGCCGGTCAAGGCCGAGCTCAACGTCTCCCACGGCAAGGTCAACGACCTTCAGGTGCGGCGCTTGCCCGACGGCAAGACCTGGCGTGCGTCCTTCAAGCTGGACCCGCAAGGCGAGTCCGCCGACATGCAGCTCGAACTCAAGCTGCGCGGTCAGCGGTTGACCGAAACCTGGAGCTACCTGTGGAATCCCGATGTCCTGTGAAAACGACTCCCGTACACAACATCCGAGCCACGCCGGCGGCGCCACCCTGGGTGCCGTCGCCGGCGAGCGCCCCGATGACGACACGCCCGGCGCCGACGCTCACGAGGCGCCTTCCGGCGATTCCCGTTCGGCCGGTTGCCCCGGTGGCCAGGGCATGCCGCTGTTGGGATTGCGGCGGCTGATCTTCTTCACCCTGTCGGTGGTGACCAGCCTGCAGGGCGCCTACATGATGTTCGACATCCTGCGTGCCAACGGCCTGACCGTGCTCGAAGGCACCATCCTGGGGCTGTTCGTGTTCATGTTCGCCTGGCTGACGGTCTCGTTCTGGTCGGGGATTGCCGGCTTCCTGGTGGTGGTCTTCAAGCGCGACCCGCTGACCCTCAAGCGGGCCACGCCGCTCGACGAGACCCTCGATCCCGAGCGGCGCATCGCCCTGGTGATGCCGGTCTACAACGAGGAAACGTCACGCGTGATCGCCGGGCTCGAGGCGACCTGCGATTCGCTGGTCGAGACCGGCAAGGCGGCGGCGTTCGACGTCTATCTGCTCAGCGACACCACCGATTCGGAAATCGCCGAGGCCGAGCGGCGTGCCGCGGCGGCCCTGCGCAAGCGCCTGCCCGGCGGGCTGCGGCTCTACTACCGCCGCCGCGAGCGCAACATCGGCCGCAAGGTCGGCAACCTGGAAGACTTCTGCTGCCGCTGGGGTCAGGCCTACGAGAGCATGATCATCCTCGACGCCGACAGCGTGATGGGTGGCCGGACGCTGGTGCGCATGGCCGCCACCATGCAGGCCAATCCACGCCTGGGGCTCTTGCAGACCGTGCCGCTGCCGGCACGGTCCAATACCCTGTTCGGGCGCTTCCTGCAGTTCGCGGCGACCCTCTACAGCCCCATGCTGGCGGCCGGGCAGAGCGTCTGGCAGGGCGACACCGCCAACTACTGGGGGCACAACGCGATCATTCGCATCGAGGCCTTCGTCAATCACTGCGGGCTGCCGGCGCTGCCCGGCAAGGCGCCGATGGGCGGCGACATCCTCAGTCACGACTTCGTCGAGGCGGCGCTGCTGCGTCGCGCCGGCTGGGAGGTCCGGCTCCACGCCGGCCTCGAGGACAGCTACGAGGAACTGCCGGGCAACATGGTCGACTACGCCAAGCGCGACCGTCGCTGGTGTCAGGGCAACATGCAGCATCTGCGCCTGCTGCTCTCGCGGGGGCTGCACCCGATCAACCGCCTGCACTTCCTGCTCGGGGCGCTGGCCTACATGGCCTCGCTGCTGTGGCTGATCATGCTGGGCCTGAGTACCGTCGACGCCGTGGTGCGGGCGGTCGCCAAGGTGCGTTTCTTCAACGAGGGCTACCAGCTGTTCCCCGAATGGCCGGAATCCAAGGTGGCGATGATCGCCTCGCTGCTGGTGATCACCGTGCTGATGCTGTTGCTGCCCAAGCTGCTCGGGATGATCGTCGGCCTGCTCCAGCGACGGCGGGATTTCGGCGGCGGTTTCCGCCTGGCGGTCAGCGCGTTTCTCGAGGTGCTCTTCTCGATTCTCATCGCGCCGTTGATGATGGCCTTCCACGCCTGGTTCGTGGTCAGCGTGCTCGCCGGGCGCACCGTGTCATGGAGTTCGCAGGTCCGTGGCGGCCGCCTGATCCCGTGGCGCGTGGCGTGGCGGCGCACCGGGGCGATGACCCTGCTGGGCCTGCTCTGGGGCGGCGTGAGTTATTACTACGCTCCGTTGTTCTTCTGGTGGCTGTCGCCGGTATTGCTGGGCATGGTCGCCTCCGCACCGCTGCTGCGCTACACCAGCAGCATCCGGGCCGGTGAGTGGCTGCAGCGCCACCGCCTGGTGTGCATCCCCGCCGAGGTCAATCCGCCCTGGGTGCTCACGCGGCTGGAGCAGCTCGAGGCGAATCCGCCGAGCGACGAGGCGGCCGATGTCGATGCGGCATCGCTGCTGCCCGAGACCGAGCGACGTCAGACGATGCCCACCCAGTCGCTCAAGGCCTGGTGGGGGTTGGGTGGGGCCAAGCCACCGGCGGCGGAAAGCGCTTAGGCGATTAAGGTCTAGCCAAATTTCCACAAATAACTTCATGATATAAAGCATGGCGGTCAAAATGCGCACTGAATCTCTTTCAGCCGCAGGACCGCCATGTCTCCCGATGCCTGGATCTCGCTCGCGACCGTCGCCATCGCGTTTGTCCTGATGGGCACGACGCGTCTCGGCGCCGACATGATCCTGCTCGGCGGGGTGATCGTGCTGCTGACCCTGGGCGTGATCGGTCCGCAGCAGGCACTGGCCGGCTTTGCCAACGACGGCCTGTTCACCGTGGCGTTCATGTACGTGCTGGTCGCCAGCATCCGCGAGACCGGCGGCATGGATCTGATCATCCGTCACGTGCTGGGCCGGCCGCGCGGCGAGGCCGGCGCCATGGCGCGCCTGCTGGTGCCGGTCGCGACGATGAGCGCCTTCCTCAACAATACCCCGGTGGTGGCGACCTACGTGCCGGCGGTGATGAGCTGGAGCCGGCGACTCGACTTCAAGGTGCATCGTTTCCTGATTCCGCTGAGCTTCGCCTCGATTCTCGGCGGCACCTGCTCGCTGCTGGGCACCAGCACCAACCTGGTGGTCAATGGCCTGCTCACCGCGCGCTACCCCGAGGACTCGCTGCACCTTTTCGCCATCGCCTGGGTCGGCGTGCCGGTGGCGTTGGTGGGTCTCGGTTACCTGCTGTTCGCGGGGCGCCGGCTGCTGCCCGATCGGCGCAGTGCCGCCCAGGCCTTCGAGAACCCTCGCGAGTTCACCATCGAGATGGCCGTCGACCCGGAGGGCCCGCTGGTCGAGAAGACGGTCGAGGAGGCCGGGCTGCGTCATCTGCGTGGCTTGTTTCTGGTCGAGATCGAACGTGGCGGCAACGTGGTCAGCGTCGTCGGCCCGGGTGAGAGGCTCAAGGCCGGCGACAGACTGGTGTTCGCCGGTACCAGCGAGGCGGCCATCGAACTGCAGCAGTTCCGCGGGCTGCGACCGTCGAGCCTCGGCGAGTCGAGCCTGCAGAAGGATTTCCGCGAGCGCCGGCTGGTCGAGGCGGTGGTCTCCGATCAGTGCCAGTTCATCGGCCAGCGTATCCGCGAGGGGCACTTTCGCACGCTCTACGGCGCCGCGGTCCTGGCGGTCTGTCGCAACGGCGAGCGGGTCGACGGCAATCTGGGCCAGGTTCGCCTGCAGCCGGCCGACGTGCTGTTGCTCGAGGCGCGCCCGCCGTTCATCGAGCGCCATCGCCAATCGCGGGACTTCCTGCTGATCAGCCAGGTCAACGGCCAGGCGCGTCCGGTCCACGAGAAAGCCTGGCTGGCGTGGACGATCCTCGCCGGGGTGGTGGCGCTGGCCAGCTTCGGCGTGTTGAGCATGCTCAATGCGGCGATGCTCGGCGCCCTGGCGAGCCTGCTCACCCGCTGCTGTTCGGTCGGCGCGGCCAAGCGCAGCCTGGATACCCAGGTGCTGCTGACCATCGGGGCCTCCTTCGGCCTGGGCGCGGCGCTGGACAGTTCCGGGGCGGCGGCGGCCGTGGCCCAGCAGGCGATGACGCTGGCCGGCGGCGACCCTTACCTGATGCTGATCGGGGCCTATGTGCTGGTCGCGCTGCTCACCGAAGTGGTGACCAACAACGCCGCGGCGGTGATCGCCTTCCCCATCGTCACCGCCGGCGCCGAGAGCCTGGGGGTGAGCGTCATGCCGTTCGCCGTCGCGGTGATGTTCGCCGCCTCGGCGAGCTTCCTGACCCCGCTGGGCTACCAGACCAACCTGATGGTCTACGGCCCGGGCGGCTACCGTTTCGGCGACTTCCTGCGGGTCGGCGGGCCGCTGAGCGTGCTGGTGGGGGTTACCTCGCTGCTGCTGATTCCGCGGGTCTGGCCGTTCTGAGGCGTGGCGTCGGATGGCGTGATAGGCTGTGCCGTTCCTGTTCCATCCACACGGCGCCGAGGAGAATGGCATGGCACGCGAGCCACGGGTGATCGAACCCGCTAACGGACAGGTGGCGGACGCCGCGCTGATTCTGCTGCACGGCCTGGGGGCCGACGGCAGCGACTTCGAACCGCTGGTGCCGGCGCTCGGCCTGCCGCGCGAGCTGGCCCTGCGGGTCGTCCTGCCGCACGCCCCGGTCCGGGCGGTGACCGTCAACGGCGGCATGCGCATGCCGGCCTGGTACGACATCCTCGAGATGGACCTGTTGCGCAAGATCGACGTCGAGCAGCTCGAGGCCTCGGCGGCGACCGTGCAGGCGCTGATCGATGCCCAGCGCGAGGCGGGCATCGACAGCCGGCGGATCGTGATCGCCGGCTTCTCCCAGGGCGGGGCGGTCGCCTATCAGGCGGCGTTGACCTATCCGCACCGGCTCGCCGGCCTGCTGGCGATGTCCACCTACTTCGCCACCGGTGACACGCTCGACGTCGCCGAGGCCAATCGCGACCTGGCGGTCGAGGTGCACCACGGCACCTTCGATCCGATCGTTCCCGAATCGCTGGGGCGGGTCGGCTACGAGCGAGTCCGTGAGCTGGGCCTGCCGGCGCACTATCGCAGTTACCCGATGGCCCATGCCCTGTGCCCGCAGCAGATCGCCGATATCGGCGGCTGGCTGAAGCGGCGCCTGCCCACCGCCTGATCGCGTTCTTGTGCGGCGGGCGACGGCCCTGTTCTATTCCAGGCTGCCCTTGAGCTGATCGAGATCCGCCTTCGAGGGCAGCGACGCATAGGCCCCGGGGCGGGTCACGGCGTGGGCGCCGCAGCGACAGGCCACGTCCACCGCCCGTTCGAGACGCGCCGTGTCGTCGCACCAGGCGGCGAACGCGCCGGCATCGATGTCGTCCTCGGCGAGCAGGGCGAGCAGCCCGCCGATGAAGGCATCGCCGCCGGCGGTGGTATCCACGGCCCGGACCGCCGGCGGCGTGACCGTGAGCCGCTGATTGAGCCGGTGAACCTCCACGGGCGCGGCGCCATCGGTGATCACGATCAGCTTCACCCCGGCGGCGAAGCGTTGATTGAGCCAGGCGTCCACCGGATGATCGCCGCGCAGCGCCTCGACCTCGTCCCGCGAGAGCTTGAGCAGGTCGGCGCGATCGAGCAGCGCCGTGGCCAGGCCGATATCCACCTGGCCCTCGGGCCACAGGTTGTGGCGCAGATTGGCGTCGACACTGACCAGGCTGCCCGAGCGCCGCGCGATGTCGGCCAGCGCCAGGGTGGTCTCGGCGATCGCCTCTTCGGTGAGGCTGTTGCTGCACAGGTGGACGATCGCCGGCTCGGCGAAGATCCCCGCCGGTAGGTGCTCGAGGCGATAGAGCAGGTCGGCGGCGGGCGGACGGTAGAAATCGAAGGTCCGCTCGCCGTCGGCGTCGCGGGAGACGAAGGCCAGGGCGGTGCGGGCCTCCGTCGTCACCCTCACGCCCGAGGTGTCGACGCCGTGGCTGGCCATCTCGGCGGTCAGCAGGCGGCCGAAGCGGTCGTCGCCGACCATGCCCAGGAAGTGGCTTTCCACGCCGAGCCTGGCACAGGCCACGGCGACGTTGGCCGGCGCGCCGCCGGCATAGGGCGTGAAGGTCTCCGTGCCGCCGGTGTCGTCGCCGAGCCGGCTGGAGAGCATGTCGACGAGTGCTTCGCCGAAGGCGATGACGGGAATCATGAACGCTTTCCCTGACTGGTGGATGGGCTCTTGCCCTTGCCCCGGCCTTCACGCTTGGCGGCGGCGGTGTCGCCACCCTGGTTGCCGGGGAAGTGCTGACGGACCAGGGCCAGCAGGCCCTGGGTCGAGGCGTCGAAATCCTGGACCCGCTCGTCGATGCGCTCGCTGATCTCGCCGGCGATGCGCTTGCCGAGCTGGACGCCCCACTGGTCGAAGGAGTTGATGTTCCAGATCACCCCCTGGACGAACACCTTGTGCTCGTAGAGCGCGATCAGCGCGCCGAGGTTGCGCGGCGTCAGCTCGTCGAGCAACAGGGTGCTCGATGGGCGGTTGCCCGGGCAGCTGTAGGGGTCGAGCTGGCTGCCCTGCTGGCTGCCCTCCATGAAGGCGTTGGCCTGGGCCAGCATGTTGGTGAGCAGGGCGAAGTGGTGCTCCTCCATGCCCTCGTCGGGCTTGAGCGAGGCGATGAAGTCGATCGGCACGTAGCGGGTGCCCTGGTGGAGCAACTGGAAGAAGGCGTGCTGGCCGTTGGAGCCGGTCTGGCCCCAGACGATCGGCCCGGTCTTGTAGTCGACCGGGTGGCCGAAGATGTCCACCGACTTGCCGTTGGACTCCATGTCGAGCTGCTGGAGGAAGGCCGGCAACTGATGCAGGGCCTGATCGTAGGGCACGATGGCGTGGGTCTCGGCACCGTGGAAGTTGATGTACCAGATGCCGATCAGCGCCATCAGTACCGGCATGTTGCGGTCGTTGGGCGCCTCGATGAAGTGGCGGTCCATCTCGTAGGCGCCCTCGAGCAGCTCCATGAAGCCGTCGAAGCCGATCGACAGGGCGATGGGCAGGCCGATCGACGACCACATCGAATAGCGCCCGCCGACCCAGGCCCAGAACTCGAAGACGTTCTCCTCGCGGATGCCGAATTCCATGGCCGCCTTGCGGTTGGTGGAGGCGGCGATGAAATGGGCGCCGACGTCGGCGTTCTCGCCGGCGTTGTCGAGGAACCAGCGCCGCGCGGTCTTGGCGTTGAGCAGCGTCTCCTGGGTGGAGAAGGTCTTGGTCGAGACGATGAACAGCGTGGTCGCCGGGTCGAGCCGGCGCAGGACCTTCTGGATGTGGGCGCCGTCGACGTTGGAGACGAAGTGGAAGTTGAGGTCCTGGTTGCGATACTCGAGCAGGGCCCGGCAGGCCATGTTGGGCCCCAGGTCCGAACCGCCGATGCCGATGTTGACCACGTCCTTGATGCGCTTGCCGCTGTAACCCTGCCAGCTGCCGTCGCGCACGGCCTCGGAGAAGGCGCGGATCTGCTCGCGGGTACGCTTGATCTCGGGCATCACGTCCTTGCCGTCGACCATCAGCGGGGCGTCACCCTGGTTGCGCAGGGCGGTATGCAGCACCGGGCGGTTCTCGGTGACGTTGATGATGTCGCCGGAGAACATCTGCGCGCGACGCTGGACCAGCGCCGAGTGATCGGCGAGTTCGAGCAGCTTGTCCAGCACCGTGTCCGAGATGTGGTGCTTGGAGTAGTCGAGGAACAGCCCCCCGACACGCAGGCTCATCTTGTCGAAGCGCGCCGGATCGGCGCTGAAATAATCGCGGATGCGGTCGTTGGCGGTTTCCCGGTGGAGCGTCTCGAGGGCCTGCCAGGTGACGCTGCGGGTGAGTTGGAACATGGGGGGCGTGTCCTCTTGTTGTCCGTTTTGCTTGCTGGGCCTTGTACGAAAACTGCCTGCGCTCGTCGCCTTTTCGTACAAACCCTGGATGAATCGTGTCACCCGATCTTCTCAGAGGGCCTGACGCTTGTCACCGGGCGCTCGCCGGCTGCGCCGAGCCTGTGGCCCCGTGGCTCGTGCCACCTGGCCGTCACCGCCACCGGGCGCCGAAGGGTCATGCCACGCGCTGCCCGCGGGATTCCTCGAGCAGGGCGAACCAGGTGGCACGATCGATGGCATGGCTGCCATCCGCGGCCAGCTCGCGGATGCGCGACTCGCGCAGGGTGCCGATCACCGGTACCGGGCCGCCGGGTATCCGGCGCAGCCAGGCCAGTGCCAGTCCGGCGCGGCTGACCTGATACTCCTCGGCGAGTCGGGTCAGCGAATCGCCCAGCACGTCCTCGAAGACCGTGCCGCCCCCCAGCGGCGACCAGGCCAGGGGCCGCTGGCCGTCGTGAAGGACGGCATCGTAGCGGCCGTCGAACAGAGGTTCGGCGTGAGCCAGAGAGAGTTCCAGCTGATGGGCCACCAGCGGGTGGCGCATGGCGTCCTGCAGGCGCCGCCATTGCTCGGGGAGGAAGTTGGAGACCCCCACGGCGCCGACCTTGCCGCTGTCGATGGCGTCGTCCAGGGCCGCGGCGGTGGCCTCGACTTCGATCAGCGGGTCGGGGCGGTGGAGCAGGAAGTGATCCAGACGCGCGACGTTCAGCCGCGACAGCGCGGCATCGATGGCCGCCTTCAGATACGCCGGCGAGGTATCGTAGTGCTTGACGCCGTGGCCGGAGTCGTCGAGCTGGGGCAGCACGATGTCGGCCTTGGTCACCACGCGGACCCGGGCGGCCAGCGCCGGGCGGGCGCGCAGCGCCTCGCCGAAGCGTGTCTCGCCAGCGCCCTTGCCATAGATGTCGGCGTGGTCGAACCAGTGGAGCCCCTCGTCGAGGCGTGCCTCGATCCAGTCGGCCAGTCGCGCCGGGGTGTTCAGGGTATGGGCCTCGTGGAGGCGCATCATGCCCAGCAGGAAGGGCACGTCGAAATCCAGGGAATCGCTCATCGGGCGGTCTCGTCGCGGCTGATCGTGGTCGCCAGCAGATGCTGGGCACCGGGCACCAGCCATACCGGGTCGAGGCGCGTGCAGGCCGTCTCGACGCAGACGAAACGGTGGCCGGCCTCGCCGGGTACGTCGTCGGGGGGTGCGTCGTCGGGCTGCCAGACCACCGTCGAATCGCTGCCCTGCTTGGCGATGCGCAGGCGGCGCCGACCGTCGTCGAGGATCGTCTCGCGGTTGGACTGGTAGATGCGGTCGACCGCGCCGCGGATGCCCAGTTCGCCCTGCTGGACGTGCTCGGCGAAGTCCTCGAGCTTGTCCAGGTAGCGCGCCCCGGCGAGCCCCTCGACCCGACAGGCATGGCTGTGGGCGACGGCGAAATAGCTGTGCAGGGCGGCGGTCAGCTTGACCGGCGTCTCGCCGCGATGCTCGGTGATCAGTTCGACCTGCAGGCGCTGGGCGTTGGCGCGGATCACCGCACGCGGCACGAGTTGGCTGTGCAGGCGCTCGACGGGGGAGAGGTGCACCTCGACGCCTTCGGCGTGCTCGTCGGCGGCGTCGAGCCGCCACTCGGCCTTGCGCGCCGGACCGTGCATCGGTCCCGAGTGGTCCGGCGACTCGTCGGCGAAACGCTCGTCGGCGAACCACGGCCAGCACAGCGGAATGCCGCCGCGAATCGCCCCGGGCAGGTCCTGGGGCGTGGGGGTCACCCACAGCCAAGCGTCGACCGATTCGTCGGCCGGACGATAATGAAGCACCTGGGCGCCCTGCAACGACACCGCCAGTTCCCCCCAGGGCTCGTTGGCCAGCCACACCTCGCGGCCGGCCCACTCGGCGCGGCGCTGGCCGTGGGTCGCGTCGAGCAACTCGCGCAGGGATGCCGGAATCATGTCACCTCCTCGTTGTGCAATGCCTCGCAGGCGCCCAGCAGCCCCGTCCAGGGTGCCGTGACCACCCACACCGGAATGTCGGCATTGTAAGCGCTCATGCGGCCCTTGTCGGCAAAGGCGCGGCGGAAGTCGCTGTCCGGCAGCCAGTCGAGCAGGCGCGGCACGATCCCGCCGCACAGGTAGACGCCGCCACGCGCGCCCAGGGTCAGGGCCGCGTCGCCGCAGACGTCACCCAATATCTTGAGAAAGCGCAGCACGCTGGCCTCGGCCAGGCTCTCGCCGTCCCGCGCCGCCTGGGTGACCTGAGCGGGGCTGTCGAAGCGCGTTTCCGCGCCCTGCAGTCGGGCGAAGGCGTGATACAGGTCGAGCAGCCCCTGGCCGCAGAGCAGGCGTTCCACCGAGACGCGCCCGTAGCAGTCGCGGAAGTAGGGTAGCAGTTGCTGTTCGACGGCATCGGTGGGCGCGAAGGTCACGTGGCCGCCCTCGGTGGACAGCGGAATCCAGGCGTGACGGCCGGGGAAGAGGCCGGCCACGCCCAGCCCGGTGCCGGGGCCGATCACCAGGCAGGCACGGTGCGCCTCGGCCTCGCCGTTACCCACCGGGACCAGGTCGTCGGCGGCGACATGGGGGACGCCGAGGGCCTGGGCGGTGAAGTCGTTGATCACCTTGAACAGGGTCAGGCCCAGCGCCGCCTGGACCTGGCGCTTGGAGAAGCGCCAGGCGTTGTTGGTCATGCGCACTTCGTCGTCGTGGACCGGGCAGGCGAAGGCCAGACAGGCCTCCCGCGGCGCGGAGGCATCGCTCACCCCGGCCGCCTCGAGGTAGGCGTGGATCGCCGCCTCGAGGGTCGGGTAGTCGGCGCAGGCCAGGGTACGGATCTCGTAGGGCGCGAAATCCCCCGGCCGCACCAGGGCGAAGCGGGCGTTGGTACCACCGATGTCACCGATCAGGGCCGGACGGCTCATGCCTGCCGATCCCCGTCGACGTCGCGGGCCTCGAAACCGCCGAAGGTCGCCGCGCCTTCCTCGGCGCCGCCGACCAGGCTGCGGAAGCCGGCGAACAGCTCACGACCCATGCCGTAGCGGTAGGTCTCGATGTCGGTGGTGGCCAGCTCGCGGGCCTGCCATTCGGCATCGTCGACCAGCGCCCTGAGTTCGCCGCGTTCGGGGTCGAGGCGCACCACGTCGCCGTCGCGCAGCCGCGCGAGCGGGCCGCCGTCGTAGGCCTCCGGGGTGACGTGGATCGCCGCCGGGACCTTGCCCGAGGCGCCGGACATGCGCCCGTCGGTGACCAGCGCGACCTTGTAGCCGCGATCCTGGAGCACACCCAGATAGGGAGTGAGCTTGTGCAGTTCGGGCATGCCGTTGGCGCGCGGGCCCTGGAAACGCACGACGACGACCACGTCGCGGTCGAGCTCGCCGGCGTCGAAGGCGTCCTTGAGCTCGTTCTGGTCGCTGAACAGGCGTACCGGGGCCTCGACGCGACGGTGCTCGGGCTGAACCGCGGAGATCTTGATCACCCCCCGGCCCAGATTGCCGTCGAGCACCGCCAGCCCGCCGGTGGGCGAGAACGGGTCGCTGACCGGGCGCAGCACGTCGCGGTCCATGCTCTCGGTGGGACCGTCGCGCCACACCAGCTCGCCGTCCTCGAGGAACGGCTCCTTGGTGTAGTCGGAGAGATCGCCGCCGAACACGCTGGGCACGTCGCGATGGAGCAGCCCGGCGTCGAGCAGCTCGCGCATCAGGAAGCTCATGCCGCCGGCGGCCTGGAAGTGGTTCACGTCGGCCTGCCCGTTGGGGTAGATGCGGGTCATGCTGGGCACCACCGCCGAGAGTTCGGCGAAGTCGTCCCAGGTGATGGTCAGCCCGGCGGCGCCGGCCATGGCGACCAGGTGCAGGGTGTGGTTGGTCGATCCGCCGGAGGCCAGCAGGCCGACCATGGCGTTGACGATCGCCTTCTCGTCGATCTGCTGCCAGAACGGCCGGTAGTTGCCGCCCGGTTCGCTGTTGCGGATCGACTGCTCGGCGGCGTAGCGGGTCAGCGCCTCGCGCAGCGGGGTGCCGGGGTTGACGAAGGAGGCGCCCGGCAGGTGCAGGCCCATCATCTCCATCATCAACTGGTTGGAGTTGGCGGTACCGTAGAAGGTGCAGGTGCCGGGGCTATGGTAGGACTCCGACTCGGCCTCGAGCAGCTCGGCGCGGCCCACCTTGCCTTCGGCGTAGAGCTGGCGGACGCGGGCCTTCTCCTTGTTGGGCAGGCCGCTGGTCATCGGTCCGCCGGGGACGAAGATCGCCGGCAGGTGGCCGAAGCGCGCCGCACCGATGAACAGCCCCGGGACGATCTTGTCGCAGATGCCCAGGTACAGGGCGGCGTCGAACATGTTGTGCGACAGCGCCACCGCGGTGGCCATGGCGATCACGTCGCGGGAGAACAGCGACAGTTCCATGCCCGGCTGACCCTGGGTCACGCCGTCGCACATCGCCGGCACCCCGCCGGCGAACTGGGCGGTGGAGCCCATCTGACGGGCGGCGTCCTTGATGATGTCGGGAAAGGGGCCGAGCGGCTGATGCGCGGAGAGCATGTCGTTATATGACGAAACGATCCCCAGGTTGGCGCTGTTCATCAGCTTGAGCCGATTCTTGTCCTGGCTGCCGCAGGCGGCGAAGCCGTGGGCCAGATTGCCGCAGGACAGTTCGCCGCGATGCACGCCGTGACGGTGCTGTTCCTGCATGTGTCGCTCGTATTCGGCGCGGCGCGGGGCCGAACGTTCGCGAATGCGCCGGGTGACGCTGGAGACGGTGTCGTGGACAGCCATGGCAACCTCTTGTCACGGTCGGGGGGTGTGAGTATGTGTGTAAATTTACCAAAAAAATTACTTGAACGTCGTCATCCTTTGGGCCAAATTGTGGCTAAAGCGTAGGATTATTTCATCGTGGTTGCCTCCCGGGCCGGCCTCCTCCGGCAGCGGGCATGCGGCCGCGTATCGGGTTCACGTCAGTCGTATCGAAGGAGGCCACCATGACCTTGCGTGTCGCCATCAACGGGTTCGGACGTATCGGTCGCAACGTGCTGCGGGCGCTGTATGAGAACGGCTATCGGGATCGCATCCAGGTGGTTGCCATCAACGATCTGGGCGATCCGGCGCTCAACGCCCATCTGCTCAAGCATGATAGCGTGCATGGCCGTTTCTCTCCGGAAGTGGGCCACGACGACGAATCGCTGAGCGTGGGCGAGGACCGCATCGCCACCTTCGCCCAGCGCGATCCCGCGCAACTGCCCTGGGCGTCGCTCGAGATCGATCTGGTCATGGAGTGCACCGGGCTGTTCACCAAGCGCGAGGCCGCCGCCAAGCATCTGCAGGCCGGCGCGCAGCGGGTGTTGATCTCGGCGCCCAGCCCGGATGCCGATGCCACCGTGGTCTATGGGGTCAACGACGATGTGCTGACCGGCGAGCATCGGGTGGTCTCCAATGCCTCGTGCACCACCAACTGCCTGGCGCCGGTGGCCAAGGTGCTCAACGATGCGGTGGGTATCGAGAACGGTCTGATGACCACCGTGCACGCCTACACCAACGACCAGAATCTCTCGGACGTCTATCACAAGGATCCGTACCGGGCGCGCAGCGCCACGCAGTCGATGATTCCCACCAAGACCGGCGCCGCGGCGGCGGTGGGGCTGGTGCTGCCGGAACTCGACGGCAAGCTCGACGGGCTGGCGGTGCGCATTCCGGTGATCAACGTCTCGCTGGTCGATCTGACCTTCACCGCCGGTCGCGACACGTCCAAGGAAGAGATCAACCGGTTGATGGAGCAGGCGGCCGCCGACTCGTCGGTGCTGGCGGTCAACGCCCAGCCGCTGGTGTCGATCGACTTCAATCACGACCCCAACTCGTCCACCTTCGACGCCAATCACACCCGCGTCAACGGGCGCCTGGTCAAGGTGATGGCGTGGTACGACAACGAGTGGGGCTTCTCCAACCGCATGCTGGACACCGCCCTGGCGATGCAGGCCGCCGCCTGAGGGGTGTCCCACCGGGTGTGGTGGCGCGCCGGTGAAAACGCTTCGCGCACTCACGGCTCCGCACGGAATGTTGCGCCGCCGCGCCGCCACCTTCCATGACTTGAGCTAGCGAGTGCTTGGGGTGCCTTTGGGCACCCTTTTTTCTTGCGCTGTCTCATGCTTTCGGCGGATTGCGGGGCGGCTTTCTTCAGCAGTGGTCGGCACAGCTGCTAGGCTTTTCTCGATCCATGGGCGCAAGAACCACCCCGACGACCACGCGTCTTTGCTGATACACTTGGGTCGGAAGCTTCCATTCACCCGGCGGAAGGCGGTGGGCGTGTGCCCGGTACCGTCTCGGCCATGACGACTGTGTACCAGGACCATGCGTGACAGTGTTGCCCAGGCCCACCTGCTGATCGGTGCGACGCTGCGGGATCCGCAGCGCCAGCGCGAGGGGCGTGTCGTGGGCGTGGATCAGACCCGCGACGTACCGGCATTGTGGCTGGTATGGAGCGACCAGTCGAGGGCCGAGCGCGTGACCCTCAGCCGGCCCGAGTTGAGCCGCCTGGTCGAGGGCTGTGCTCCCCAGCAGCGCGCGGCTCCGGCGATCGATGACGATGGCGGGCGGCGTGCGAACGTCGCTGCCGGCGCCGACCGCGTGCGCCGTTCGGGGTCCGAGGTGCGGGGTGGGGCATCCCCGGCCGCGGTGGCCTTGAAACGTACCGGCGGTGAGTGACCGGCCACGCGGAGCGTGCGCCCCGGCGGTGTCCAGGGAATCGGAAGAGGGGGACGGTGTGCATGGTGGCATCGCCGTTACAGTTGTTGCCGCGGTTCATGGAAGCGATGCTGGGGGCATCGCCCGCCGTCGTCTATGCGACCGATCCGGGGTGGTGGCAGGGGCGCCTGCACTACCTGGGAGTCAACGTCGCCGAGCTGTGCGGTATCGAGCGCGAGGCGCTGCGCGAGTGCCCCCAGCGCTGGCTGGAGTGCATCGACGCCAGTTGTCGTGAATCGCTGTTCGCGCAGCTCGAGACGGCCCGTCACGACGGCACTTCCCGCCTTTGCCTGCAGTACGCCGTGTTCCATCTCGACGGCACCCGTCATCACCTGCAGGACGACATCGTCCTGCATCGCGGCACCGACGGCGAGCTGGTCGAGCTGGTCGGCTCGCTGGTCGACGTCACCGAGCGTCAGACGCTGCTGGAGCGCTTCGAGAAGCTCAGCGAGCAGCTTCCCGGCACTCTCTATCAGTGCCGGCTGGCCCCCGACGGACGCCTCGACTTTCCCTTCGTCAGCGCCGGTATCCGGCGCCTCTTCGGCCTTGCCCCGGAGACCGTGATGGGGCGGGCCTCGGTGGCACTGGAACGGGTCCATTCCGAGGACGGCGAGGGGCTGTGGCGCAGCATCCTGCGCAGCGCACGGCGCCTCAGCGTGTGGCGTCACGAGTTCCGCTACCACCATCCCGATGGCTACCAGCTGTGGGTGCATGGCCAGGCCAAGCCGGAAAGACAGCCGGATGGCAGCATTCTCTGGCATGGCTTCTGTGAAGACGTCACCCTGCGCCGACAGGCACAATTGGCACTCGCCGAGAACGAGCGGCGCTATCGCTTCATCGTCGAGAACGTCAGCGACCTGATCCTGTTGCTCGATGCCGATGGGCTGTGCCGCTTCGCCTCGCCCTCGGTCGGCCGGATTCTCGGCCATGCGCCCCAGGATCTGCAGCTGCGCCCGATGATCGAACTGCTGCCGCCGGACGACGCGTCGCGTGTCCAGCGGCACATTCACGAAACCGCGCGGATGGGCAGCAACCTGCGTCTCGAGCTTCGCGCGCGTCACGCCCAGGGGCACTACGTATGGCTGGAGACGGCCTGTTCGCCCTATGTCAGCCCGCTCAATGGTCGTTACGAGTGGATCCTCGCGGTGGGGCGCGACGTCACCGACCGCAAGCTGCGCGAGATGAAGCTGCACGAGCTGTCGACCATCGACAGCCTCACCGGCGCCCTCAATCGCGGCGCCTTCCTGGGGTGTCTGCGCAGCGCGCTGGAGGCAGCCGATCCCTCGGCCGCGCGATCCTCGCTGGTGATCTTCGATATCGACCACTTCAAGGCCATCAACGATACTTGGGGGCACGCCGCCGGTGATCTGGTGCTCGCCAGCCTCGGCGAGATCTGCCGCAGCACGCTGCGTGCCCACGACATCTTCGGGCGCATCGGCGGTGAGGAGTTCGCCCTGGTGCTGGTCTCGCAGCCGCTTCAGGAGGCCATCGGGCTCGCCGAGCGACTGCGCGGGAAGTTCGAGAACGTGCTGGTCGAGTTCCACGGCGAATGGCTCAACTTCACGGTCAGTTTCGGCGTCGCCGAACGCCGCGACGACGAGCCCATCGAGGATCTCATGCACCGGGCCGACATGGGCCTCTATGCCGCCAAGCGGCACGGCCGCAACCGGGTCCATCGGGCGCCGGGCGAGCCGACGGACGACAAGACGCCGTGACGCGCGCTCGGCCGCCGCGCCAAGACCACGAAACAAGGAGAAACCATGCGCACCCTGCTCAAGCTGCTGTGTCTGCTACCCGTCCTGCTGATCCTTTCGCCGGCTCAGGCCCAGGAGGCGGGCAAGGCGGACACCTCGCCGGTGACCATCGCCCAGGGCCCGCGGGTCGTCGGCGAACCGTTCACGTATTCCACCGGCGGCCAGACCTACCAGGGCTACCTGGCACGCAACGTCGCCGACGACGAGCCCCGCCCGGCGGTGCTGATCGTCCACGAATGGTGGGGGCTCAACGACTATGCCAGGGCGCGCGCCGACCAGTTGGCGGCACTGGGCTTCGTGGCGCTGGCCGTCGACATGTACGGCAACGGCGAGACCACCACCCACCCCGACGAGGCCGGCCAGTTCGCCAGCCGGGTGATGCAGGACTGGCCCACCGCCCGCGCCAGCCTCGAGGCGGCGATGGCCAAGCTCAGCCAGAATCCGGCGGTCCGCGGCGACCGCATGGCGGCGATCGGTTACTGCTTCGGCGGGGGCGTGGTGATGAACATGGCGCTCGCCGGGATGCCCATCAAGGCGGCCATCAGCTTTCACGGCAGCCCCACCCGGGCGGTGACCAACCCGCAGCCCTTCGACGGCGTGGTGCAGATCCACAACGGTGCCGACGATCCGCTGGTCAAGCGTGACGATCTCAAGGCGATGGCGCGCACGCTCAAGGCCCAGGGCGCCAAGGTCAAGGTGGTCAACTACCCCCACGCCAAGCACGCCTTCACCAATCCCCACGCCGATGCTCTCGGCGCCGAGGACGACCTGCCGCTGGCCTACAACGCTGCTGCCGATGCCGCCTCCTGGCAGGCCGCGCTGCTGGCGCTCGACAAGACCCTCAACGGCGACTGAGCCTGGCCGGCCCGGGTGCCCGGGTCGGTTCCGGACAACCCCGTCGTTTCGGCCGCCGTCGCCGGGCGTCGCAACACCTTTCCGGGGCCGGCCTCCGGGGTCCGGCCGCTCCCGGAGCCGGCCGCACCAAGCGTGCGGACTGCCCATGGCGTCGCTTCCCCGGGGAACGCGCTGGGCACGGTTCTCGACCGGGGCGCATGGCGATACCCTATCTACCCCCACCCACGCGATCGCGATGGGCATAGGCCGCCCTTTGCCGCGACGAACGCCACAGGGAGAGCGAGACATGCGCTTTGCGATCGAGACGCTGAACGCCGTCGAGGCGCTGCCGGCAACGGCCTGGAATGCGCTGGTGCCGGCCGATCAGCCGTTTCTGCGCCACGAGTTCCTGCATGCCCTGGAGGCGAGCGGTGCGGTGTCGCCCGCCAGCGGCTGGACGCCGCGGCATCTCGCGGTGCGTCTCGACGGGGTGCTGGTGGCGCTGCTGCCCCGTTATCTCAAGGATCACTCCTTCGGCGAATATATCTTCGACTGGGCCTGGGCGGACGCCTGGGAGCGCGCCGGGGGCGACTATTACCCCAAGGGACTGACGGCGGTGCCCTTCACCCCGGTGCCCGGTGCGCGGCTGCTGATGGGGGATGGCGCGGCGCGGCGCGAGGTGATGGCGGCGCTTGGCGAGCATTGCTGTGACGCGACGCTGTCGAGCTGGCACCTGCTGTTCGCCGAGGACGCCGAGATCGACGACTGGCTGGCGGTGCGGCCCGAGCTGCTGGAGCGGGCCGCGGTGCAGTTCCAGTGGCGCGATGCGGGGTTCGGCGACTTCGCGGGCTTTCTCGCCGCGATGAGCGCCAAGCGCCGCAAGGAGGTGCGCCGCGAGCGGCGCCGGGTCGCCGAACAGGGCCTCGAGATGGTGCGCCTGGAGGGCGAGGCGATCGATGCCGCGGCACTCGAGCACTTCTACCGCTGTTACCGGATCACCTATTACGAGCGCGGCCAGCAGCCCTACCTGTCGCTGGATTTCTTCCGCCGCCTGCGCGAGACGATGCCCGAGGCGCTGCTGCTGGTCCAGGCGTGGCACGGCGCGCGGCCGGTGGCCGCCGCGCTCTGCCTGCAGGGCAGCGAGACCCTCTACGGGCGTTACTGGGGCAGCGAGGTCGAGGCCGACTGCCTGCACTTCGAGGCTTGCTACTACCAGGGCATCGAGCATTGCCTGGCGAAGGGGCTGACGCGTTTCGATCCGGGCACCCAGGGCGAACACAAGCTGAGCCGCGGTTTCGCGCCGCGCCGGCTGCGCTCGCTGCACTTCATCGCCCACCCGGGCTTTCGTGACGCGGTGGCGCGCTTCTGCGCGGAGGAGCGCGAGCATGTCGCGGCCTATGCGCGTCACGCCGAGACACGGCTGCCGTTTCGTCGCGACCACGATGCCGCTGGGGAAGCGCTGAACAAATAGGCGAGCGGGATGAAGCGGGCGTCGCCACGCCGCAAGGCGCCCGGCGCACAGGAACCGCAGCATATGGGGTATATGTGAGGATTCCGACCGGGCTGGCGTTCCAGCACCGCGCAACGCAGCGATTCGTCGGGGACGCCGAGTTCGTGCAGGCATTTGTGCAGTGTTTCCCTGGCTGAGCGGCGAACGGGGCGATAGCATGCCCGCAGGGAATGCGAGGACACCGGGACCATGGATTTTCTCTTCGAAGCGGCCGTACTGTTGGGTGCGGCGATCATTGCGGTGCCGCTCTTCCAGCGGCTGGGACTGGGATCGATCCTCGGTTATCTCGCCGCCGGGCTGATTCTCGGTCCGTCGGTCAGCGGCTTCATCGCCGAACCCGAGACGGTGCTGCACTTCGCCGAATTCGGCGTGGTGATGCTGCTGTTCATCATCGGCCTCGAACTCGAGCCGGCGCGGTTGTGGCGTCTGCGCAAGCGTCTGCTGGGCCTGGGCAGCCTGCAGCTGATCGGTTGTGCGGTGCTGCTCACTCCGCTGGGACTGGCCCTCGACCTGCCGATGGATCGCGCCATCCTGCTGGGTCTGATCCTGGCGCTGTCGTCGACCGCCTTCGCCCTGCAGGTGCTCAACGAACGCCATCAGCTGGCCGCCCCGCACGGCCAGGCGGCGTTCGCCATCCTGCTGTTCCAGGATCTGGCGGTGATTCCGTTGCTGGCGCTGCTGCCGCTGTTCGCCGGCGACATCGGCCTCGCCTCCGGCGATACCTGGCTGACCGTGCTGCGCAGCGTGGGCATGGTGGTCGCGGCGATCGTCGTCGGGCGGCTGGTGTTCCCGCGGGTGCTGGCCTTCGTCGCGCGCAGCGAGGTCCACGAGGTGTTCACCGCCGCGGCGCTGTTCATGGTGCTGGGCATGGCGCTGGTGATGGACTGGGCGGGGCTGTCGATGGCGCTGGGCGCCTTCCTCGGTGGGGTGATGCTCGCCGATACCGTCTATCGCCACGAGCTCGAGGCCAATATCGAGCCGTTCAAGGGGCTGTTGCTGGGACTGTTCTTCATCGCCGTGGGCATGTCGGTGGACCTGTCGCTGGTCTTCCACAACCTGCCGTGGGTGCTGGCCATCACCGCCGGCCTGGTGATCGGCAAGCTGGTGGTGATCGGCCTGGTGGGGCTCGCTGCCCGGCTGCCGCGAGCCGAGGTACCACGCCTGGCGGCGGTCATCGCCCAGGGCGGGGAGTTCGATTTCGTGCTGCTCACCGCCGCGGTGAGCGCCGGGGTCTTCGAGGCGCGCATCGCCAGCCTGTGCATCGCCGCGGTGACGCTGTCGATGGCGCTGACGCCGTTTCTCTACCAGGCCGGGGAGCGCCTGGGGGCGCGCTTCAGGGACAAGCGTCCCTACGACGGCGATTTCGGCGATTCGTCGCCGCCGGTGTTGATCGCCGGGCTGGGGCGCTTCGGTCAGATGGTCGCGCGGGTGCTCAAGAGCCAGGACATCCTGTTCACCGCCCTCGATCCCAACATCCGTCAGGTCGAGTTCATCCGCCGCTTCGGTTCGCAGATCTACTACGCCGACGCCTCGCGCCTGGATCTGTTGCGGGCCGCCGGCGCCGAGCGTGCCCAACTGCTGGTGGTCGCCGTCGACGATGCCGAGACCGCGTCGCGGATCGTTCGTCAGTCGCGGGCGCATTTCCCCGAACTCAAGATTCTCGCCCGCGCCCGCAATCGCCATCACGCCTGGGAGCTGATGGAGATGGGTGTCGACGTGGTGGTTCGCGAGACCTTCGCGGCGAGCATGGAGATGAGTCTCGAAGTCCTCAAGGGCCTGGGTTACCCGAGTTCCAACGCCATGGACGCGGTACGCACCTTCCGCGACTTCGACGTGCAGCTGTTCCACGATTCCTACGCGCATCGTCACGACGAGGAGGCGCTGGTCGCCAACGACCGGGCGGCAATGGCGGAGCTGCGCTCGCTGTTCCAGAAGGAGTTGAGCGGGCGAGCGCCACGCGATGCCACGCCCGGTGTCGCGCGCAGCGAGCCCGAGGCCAACTGACGCCGATCACCCGAGGCGACTATCTGAAGCCACATACCTGACAGAGAGGGAGGCGCGGATGAGCGATCGAGACTGGCACGAGCGCTTGGCGGCGCTGGGCCTGGAGATCGTCGGTGAGCCGCGGGCGCTGGCCGGCGGCGACATTGCCGAAGTGAGCCGCCTCGAGACCCGCCAGGGGGCCGTCGTCGCCAAGCGCGACGACCCGCGGACGCTGGCGGCCGAGGCCGACGGCCTGCGTGCGCTGCGCAAGGCCGGCAGCGCGTTGATCGTGCCCGAGGTCATCGCCCTGGACGACGACCTGCTGGTGATGGAAGCCCTCGACGCCGGCGGACGCCGCGACGGTGCCCGACTCGGCGAGGGGCTGCGCGAGTTGCACGGGGTGGTCGGCGAGACGCACGGCTGGCCCCACGACAACCGCTGCGGCCCCACCCCCCAGCGCAACACGCCGTGCGCCGACGGTCGAGTCTTTCAGCGCGAGCAGCGGCTGCTGGCGCTGGGGCGGGCCTGCCTTGAGCGCGGTTCGCTCGAACGCACGACCTTCGCGGCACTCGAGCGCATCGCCCGGGGCCTCGAGGCCTGGCTGCCCGATGCGCCGCCGCGGCTGGTCCACGGCGACCTGTGGTCGGGCAACGTACTCTACACGCCCCGGGGCCCGGCGATCATCGATCCGGCCGTGTACTACCACTACCCGGAGGTCGACCTGGCGATGCTGACCCTGTTCGGTCACCCCGGCGAGGCATTCTTCGAGGCCTACTGGGACGGCGGGGCGCCGGACGACTGGCCGCGACGCGAGCGGCTCTTCCAGCTCTACCCGCTGCTCAACCACCTGCTGCTGTTCGGCGGCGGCTATCGAGGCGCCGTGGAACGTACCATCGCCGAACTGACCTGATCAGGCTCTTGTCTCAGCCGCGGCCGGCACCGCGCAGTCGCGCCAGACCGTGACGCAGGCGCGCGGCGAGGCCTGAATGGCGTGCGCCGAGAAAGGCGCGTATCGGCTCGACCTGGTCGCGCTGGTTGAGCATCGGCGCGTGCCCGCAGCCGGGCACCTCGAGGGTGGTCAGGTGGGGCCGTTCGGTCTGCATGCGCGCCAGGGTCGCCGCCGAGAGGATGTCGGAGCGCTCGCCGCGGATCGCCATCAGCGGGCACTCGAGGGACTGCCACATCGGCCACAGGTCCTGCGGGGAATCGTGAAGAAACTGTTCGGCGATGCGCGGATCGAAGTGAAACCCCCAACTGCCGTCGATCAGCCGTCGCGAACTCTCCAGGGCCAGGCGTCGCCAGGCGTCCTCGCCGTCGATGCCGAACTCGGCGTAGTGATGCTTGAGCTCGGCGAGCAGCTCGCTGAAGGTCGAGAAGCGGTGCGGCACGGCAAAGTAGCTGGCCAGCTGGGCCAGGCTGTCGGCGTCGATTTCCGGCCCCACGTCGTTGACGATCAGCCGCGAAATGCGCTCGCGGCCGCTCTCTGAACCGGCCAGCAGGATCCCCAGCAGGCCGCCCATCGAGGTGCCCAGCCAGGCTACCCGGTCGAGGCCGAAATGATCGAGCACGGCCAGGGCGACATTCTGATAGTGGCTGTAGAGATAGTCGTGGGCGGGAAACAGCGACCAGCTCGACAGGCCGCGTCCGGGCGTGTCGGGGGCGATCACCCGCCACTCGGGGCCGAGCCGCCGTGCCAGGTCGTGGAAGTCGCCGCCGTGGCGCGACAGGCCGTGCCAGGCGAGCAGCGTCCGGCGCCCTTCGGGGTGCCAGACGCGTACCGCCACTTCGAGAGCGCGAAAGCGGATCAGCTCGAGCGCATCCATGGGACCTCTCCCTCAGTGTGCACCCCTGCAGTGTAGCGCCTATGCTGTGTTGCAGCATGAGGCATCCTGCATTCAGGGGCGCATCAGGTCGAGCAGGGTATCGACCACCACGGTGCCGCGCTTGTCGATCGGCAGTTCCTCGGGATCGCGCAGCCAGTCGTGGAAGAGGCCGCCGATGCAGCACTGCAGCATGTCGGCGGCCATCTCGGGCGACAGCGACGCCTTCAGTTGACCGCAGCGCTTGGCCTCGCGAAAGGAATCCAGCATCGATTCCAGGCAGTCGCGTTTCATCTGGCGCTGCATCTCCAGCGGATCGATGTCGCTGAAGAACTCGCAGCGGTGGATGAGAATCGAGTGGATGCGCTGATAGCGCGGTTCCTGAAGCCGCGCGAAGCTTTCGTGGCAGGCCAGGCGAATGCATTCCAGTGGCGAGGGGTTGTCGTGGGTCGCCTCGATGGCGCGGGCGAGATCCTCGAACGGCAGGCGTACGCGTTCCAGCAGGGCGTGGAAAAGATCCGCCTTGTTCTTGAAATGCCAGTAGACCGCGCCACGGGTCATTCCGGCGCGGCGGGCGATCTGCTCGAGTGAGGTGCGCGCGACCCCTTTCTCGTAGAACAGCGCTTCGGCCGCGTCGAGAAGAGACTCCCGGGTCGCTTCGGCTTCGGCTTTGGTGCGTCTGGGCATGGCGACTGAATGCTCTGGAGGACGGGTAGAAGGCGACTTTTTTGACGCCATCTTACCCCATCGCCCGAATATTTACATTCATGGTTGTATGGCTGTAGTCTTGCGTCATTCGTTATTCGACTAAGGGATGTCATGATGGAAGCCGTGATGCTTCGAAGCCGCAAGCGGTGGCTTCTGCCGCTGGCGCTCGCCGCCGTGCTGGCGGGTTGCGGGGAGGGCGATTCGGGCGGTGAGAAGTCCGCTCAGGCACAGCAGGCGCCGCCCCGTCCCGCTCAGGTGATGACCGTGGAACCGCGCGATCTGACGCTGGACAGGCAATACCCTGCCATGGTGCGCAGCAATCGCGAGGTCACCGTCATGGGCCGCGTCGAGGGCATCCTCGAGGCGCGTCATTACGAGGAGGGTAGCCGGGTCGAGAAGGGCGATCTGCTCTATACCATCCAGCCCGATGCCTATCAGGCGACGGTGCGTCAACGCGAGGCCGACGTGCAGAGCGCCGAGGCCGAACTCTACCGGACCCAGCGCAACGCCGATCGTTACCAGCGCCTGTATCAGCAGAACTCGGTCAGCCAGCAGCAGCTCGACGATGCCAAGGCCGACCTGCGGGCGGCCCAGGCGACCCTGGCCCAGGCCAAGGCGGCGCTCGACGCCGCCAAGATCGACCTGAGCTACACCCAGGTCCGCGCACCGGCGAGTGGCATGATCAGCCTCAGCCAGGTCAACGTCGGCAGTCTGGTCCAGCCGCCCGAGGCACTGACGACGATCACCCCGCTGGATCCGCTCGACGTGCGCTTCTCGCTGCCCGCGGTGGATGCCCTGGCCCTGCGTCAGCAGCGTCAGGCCTCGCCGGGGCCGCTCCAGGCGGCACTCACCGCGCCGGGCACCGGCGGGGCGAGCACTGCGCCCAACCGGCTCGAGGGGCACGTCGACTTCTTCGGCGCGCGGGTCGACGAGTCCACCAGCACGGTGCAGGCCGAGGCCGAATTCGCCAACCCCGATCATCTGTTCCTGCCTGGGCAGTTCGTGCGCGTGTCGCTGACCGACGTCAAGCGCTACGACGTGTTCGCGGTGCCCGCGGTGGCCGTCACCGAAGGGCTCAAGGGGCCCCAGGTGATGGTCCTCGACGACAAGGACACCGCGCAGGCGCGTTTCGTGTCGCTGGGCCAGCAGGCCGGCGACTGGCAGATCGTCAGCGACGGTCTCGAGAAGGGCGATCGGGTGATCGTCAGCGCCATCGGCAGCATCAGCCCGGGTGACAAGATCGAGCCGCAGCCCTTCGACGGCGACCCCGAGACCGGGCAGGACAAGCCGGTCGCCGACGGCAGCGGCCGCCAGGGCGATGATGCCGGTCAGGGCGGCAAGGATGACCAGGCGTCGGCGTCCGGATCGGCGGCGCAGGGTGAGGATGGGGGCGAGGGATGAATTTCTCGAGCGTTTTCATCCGCCGGCCGATCTTCGCCACCGTCATCTCGGTGATCATCGTGCTGATCGGGCTGATGGCGGTGCGGGTGCTGCCGGTGGAGCAGTACCCGCGCGTGGTGCCGCCCAGCGTCAGCGTCACGGCGACCTACCCGGGGGCCAGCGCGCAGACCGTCTCGGATACCGTGGCCTCGACCCTCGCCGAGGAGGTCAACGGCGTCGAGAACATGATCTACATGACCTCGGCGAGCTCCGACAGCGGCAGCATGTCGATGCAGATCTACTTCTCGATCGGTACCGACCCGCAGACCGCGACCATCAACGTCAACAACCGCGTCCAGCGGGCCCTGTCGCAATTGCCCAGCGAGGTCCAGGCCCAGGGGGTGACGGTCGAGCAGCGCTCCAACAGCGTGCTGATGTTCGTCGCGGTCACCTCCAGTTCCGAGGCCTATGACTCGCTGTTCCTGACCAACTACGCCAACCTCAACATCACCGACGAGCTCAAGCAGCTTCACGGGGTGGGGCAGGCGCAGGTACTGGGCAATCAGGAATTCGCCATGCGCGTCTGGCTCAACCCCGACAAGCTGGCCCAGTACGACCTGACCCCGGCGGAGGTGTCGGCGGCGATCAAGGCGCAGAACACCGTGGTCCCGGCGGGCAAGCTGGGGGCCGAGCCTCAGGATGACCCGACCGCCTATACCTACACCATCACCACCCAGGGGCGGCTGAAGGACGTCGACGATTTCCGCAACATCCTGCTGCGGACCAACGAGGACGGCTCCTCGCTGCGCCTGGGTGACGTCGCGCGCGTCGAACTGGGCAAGAACAGCTACGGCGTGCAGGGCTACGTCAACAACAAGCCGATCGCGCCGATCGCCATCTACCTGCAGCCCGGTGCCAATGCGCTCGACGTGGCGGGCGAGGTCAAGGACAAGATGGCCGAGCTCAAGAGCCGCTTCCCGGCCGGGCTCGACTACGAGATCCCCTACGACACCACGCTGTTCATCGATGCCTCGGTCTCCTCGGTGGAGCACACCTTCATCGAGGCGCTGCTGCTGGTGATCGCCATCGTCTTCGTGTTCCTGCAGAGCTGGCGCTCGACGCTGGTGGCGATGTCGGTGGTGCCGATCTCGGTGGTCGGGACCTTCGCCGGCATGTACCTGCTCGACTTCTCGATCAACCTCTTGTCGCTGTTCGGCATGATCCTGGCGATCGGGATCGTCGTCGACGATGCCATCGTGGTGATCGAGAATACCGAGCGCATCATGGAGGAGGACGAGAGTGCCACGCCGCTCAGCGCCGCCTTCCTGGCGATGAAGGAGGTCTCCGGCGCGGTCATCGCCACGGCGCTGATCATGGCCGCGGTGTTCATCCCGGTGGGCTTCATGGGCGGGATCACCGGCCAGATGTACCAGCAGTTCGCGATCACCATCGCGATCTCGGTGGCGATCTCGGCGGTGGTGGCGCTGACCTTCACGCCGGCGATCAGCGCGCTGTTCCTCAAGAACGCTCACCACATCGAGCATTCGCGGCTGTTCCGGACGATCCACAAGCCCTTCGACTGGTTCAACAAGGGCTTCGCCAAGATCACCGATCTGTTCATGGCGGTGACCCACTTCCTGATCCGGCATGTGGTGCTGACGCTGGTCCTGCTGGTCGCCATCGGCGCCGCCTCCTGGGCGATCTACGAGCGGCTGCCGAGCGGGCTGATCCCGGCGACCGACCAGGGGGTCGCGCTGGCCGCGATCTCGCTGCCGGCGGGGTCGTCGTTCGCCCGCACCGATGCCTACATGCACAAGCTCAGCGAGCGGATGGAAGAGATTCCGGCGGTCGAGTACGCGGTCAGCGTGCCCGGCTTCGACATCCTGTCGAGCTCGGCGAACACGGCGAAGGGCGTGATGTTCGTGACCATGAAGCCGTGGAGCGAGCGTGACATCGGGGTCGAGGATCTGGTGGGCATGATCATGAAGGCCGGCGCCGAGATCCCCGGCGGCAAGGCGATGGCCTTCAACATCCCGCCGATCCAGGGGCTGTCGACCACCGGCGGGTTCACCGGCTATCTGCAGTCCTTCGACGGCGCCTCGCCGCAGGCGCTGGCCCAGGCCTCGATGAAGGTGATGCAGGCGGCGGCGAAACGCCCCGAACTGACCCGCGTGTTCACCACCCTGGATGTCAACGTGCCGGTCTTCGACGCCACCGTGGATCAGGACAAGGCGCGGGCGCTGGGGGTCGATCTGGGCGATCTCAACACCACCCTGAGCAGCACCTTCGGCAGTTCGTTCGTCAACTACTTCACCAAGGCGAGCCGCAGCTTCCAGGTCTACATGCAGTCGGAGGCCGACTATCGCCAGCATCCCGACGATCTGAAGGACGTCTATGTGCGCGGCGGCGACGGTCAGCGCATTCCGCTCTCCGAGCTGGTGACCTTCGAGCGCAGCAAGGCCCCCTCGGTGCTCGACCGCTACAACGTCTACCCGGCGGCGCGCTTCCAGGGCGAGCCGGCACCCGGCTACAGTTCCGGCCAGGCGGTGGAGGCGATGCAGGAAGTGGTCAGCCAGACGCTGGGTAAATCCTATGGCATGGGCTGGACCGGCGAGGCCTTCCAGCAGCGTAACGTGGGCACCGCCGCAGCGCTGGCGCTGACCTTCGGCATCGTCATGATGTTCCTGATCCTCGCCGCCCAGTACGAGAGCTGGACGCTGCCGCTGGCGGTGGTCTCCGCGGTGCCGTTCGCCTTCATCGGCGCGGTGGTCGCGGTCTACCTGAGCGGCATGAGCACCAGCGTCTACCTTCAGGTGGGACTGCTGGTGGTCGTGGGTCTGGCGGCCAAGAACGCCATCCTGATCGTCGAGTTCGCCGAACAGCAGCGCAAGCACGAGGGGCTGTCGGTGGTCGAGGCGGCGCGCGTGGCGGCCCGCCAGCGCTTCCGGCCGATCGTCATGACCTCGCTGGCGTTCATCGGCGGCTCCCTGCCGCTGGCGCTCGCCACCGGCGCCAGTGCGGCGAGCCGCAATCAGATCGGCACGCCGGTGGTCGGCGGGATGATCGCGATCACCGTGCTGGCCAGCGTCTTCGTGCCTGCCTCCTACGTGCTGATCATGAAGGTCACCCATACGCTGTCGCGCTGGGTGGGACGCGACCCCGACAAGGCTGGCAAGCCGGCCGACGAGCGCGGTTGAGTCGCGAAGCCGTTGCCGTGTCACGCAAAGCCAAGGCCCCGGGGTCTTGGCTTTGTCGTTGACAGGCGTCAGGCTTCGGGGGCCGATGACGGACAGCCCAGGCTTGTCTGAAAAGTCGGCGAGCGACGGTCAGACAAGGCAAAAATCAGCGAGCAAGCGGAGTTTACGGGTTGTAAATGAGCATTGTGAGCTGATTTTTAACGCCGTGTGGCCGAGCGCAGGCATTTTTCGGACAACGCCTGGGGAGGTGGCATGTCGTTGAGATATCTGTGCCGGCTGCTCTGCCTGCTGGCCATGCTGATGGCCCCGGCGGCGATGGGGCAGGGGCTGCCGGGGGGCTTCGGGGGCGGCGGCGAGTCGGCCGATTCGTCCTCCGATTCGCAGCAGTTGCAGGATTCGCTGGATCGGGTGATCGCCACCCTGGAGGACGACGCGCAGCGCAGGCAGTTGCTCGAGCAGCTCAAGGCCTTGCGCGAGACGACCCGCGCCGCGGCCGGGGGCGGCGACACCGAGCAGCGCCAGGGGCTGCTCGGCGCGCTGGCCGACTCGCTGACCGATCTCGGCGAGCAGGCCGAGGCGGGGCGGTCGCCGCTGGCCATCTGGGGCCGGCGCAGCCAGCGGGCGCTGGACGACCTGGATGGGTTGATCACCGGGATGGGTCACAGCGAAGTGATTCGCCAGAGTCTCGAGGCCCTGACCCTCACCGCGGTCTGGCTAGGGCTGCTGTTGCTGCTGATGGCGGCCGGGCGGCTGTTGGCGCGACGCTACGACTGGCCACTGGCGCTACCGCCGGAACCGCGCCCGGCGCTGCTGGTGGTGCACTTCCTGCGCAAGGTGCTGCCCTGGGCGCTGGCCTTTGCCGCCATGCTGGCCAGCCTGCGCTGGCTGACCCAGCCCAGCCCGGCGCGGGCCAGCGTGCTGGTGATCGCCTATGTCACGCTCTGCGGACGCCTGCTGTCGACGGTGTTCGACGAGGTGATCGCGCTGTTCACCCGGGGGCACCGCCGCGTGGCGGTGGCGATCCTGCGCCGTCAGGCGCCGCGACGGCTGTTCGTGATCGGTGCCCTGGCGGCGTTCGGCGACGCGGTCAACAGCGAACGGCTGGTGACGCTGCTGGGCAATGACCTGGCCGGCTGGCTGTCGGTGCTGGCCAATCTGCTCGCGGGGCTGCTCAGCGGGGTGCTGGTGCTGCGCATGCGGCGTCCGGTCAAGCACCTGATCCGCAACCGGCCCTATTCGCAACGCCGCGACTCGAGCACCCTGCGCGACGTGGCCGTGGCGCTGGGGCGCTTCTGGCATGTCCCGGCTCTGCTGCTGATCGGGGCCTCGCTGGTGGCGATCTTCGTCTCCGTCGGCGATGCCGACGTGGCCTTCACCCGGGCGATTCTCTGTGCGGCACTGCTGGTGCTCTCGCTGGTCGCCAGCAGCGGCCTGCACCGGCATGCCGAACGCGCCACCCGGCGCCGACGCAAGTCCCAGTATCGGCGGCGTCTCGAGCGCTTCGGCTATACCCTGGGGCAGTTCATCGTCTGGGGGCTGTTCGCCGAGCTGTCGCTGCGGGTCTGGGGATTGTCGCTGCTGGGCATCGGCCAGGAGGGCGCCGTGAGCGCGCGAATCGGCCATGCCCTGCTGCGCATCGGCCTCACCGTGCTGCTCGCCTGGCTGATCTGGATCTTTGCCGATACCGCCATCCAGCGCGCCTTGCGCGGCTCGGCCAGTGCCCGCGGTCGGCGCATCCACAGCACCCGGGCGCAGACCATCACCCCCATGATCCGCAACGTGGTCTTCACCACCATCCTGGTGATCGCCTCGATCGTCGGGCTGGCCAATCTCGGTGTCAACGTCACGCCGCTGCTGGCCGGTGCCGGGGTGATCGGTCTGGCGATCGGCTTCGGTGCCCAGACGCTGGTCCAGGATCTGATCACCGGGCTGTTCATCCTGATCGAGGACTCGCTGTCGATCGACGACTTCGTCGACGTCGGCGGGCACATGGGCACCGTCGAGGGGCTCAGCCTGCGTACCGTGCGGCTGCGCGATCTGGATGGCATCGTGCATATCATCCCCTTCAGCCAGATCAAGGGCATCCAGAACTTCGCCCGGGAGTTCGGCACCGCGCTGATGCGTATCCGCGTCCCGCATACCATGAAGATCGACGCCGCCACCGACCTGGTTCGCGAGGTCGCCGATGCCTTGCGGCAGGATCCGATGATGCGTCACCACATCTGGTCACCGCTGGAATTGCAGGGCATCGAGAGTTTCGATCAGGGCGCGGCGATCCTGCGCGTGCGCATGCGTACCAGCCCGTCGATGCAGTGGGATGTGGCGCGTGCCTTCAATCTGCGTCTCAAGCAGCGGCTCGACAGCGAAGGCCAGGACCTGTCGCTGCCGCGGATGAGCGTGGTGCTCGAGACGTCGCGCGACGGCGGTGATGACGGCCGCGACGTGGCGATGCCCCCGCGCCGCGCCTCGGCCACACCACCACCGGAGGGGGCCGATGGCGAGCCGCAGTAGCGGCCGCTGGCACCCTTATTGCTTTCCCTAATGTGGCGCCGTCTTCCGGCGGCGCCGATTCTGCCGGTTAGCCCGGCTGCGGTGGCATCGGTCGGCGGATACCCGGCGCTTGCGCACCGCCAGGGTGCATGGCGCGGGGGTGTGCTGCACCACGGGGGAGCCGGCCATCATCGGCCGACGCATCAGGGAGCGAGGCGGGGCCGCGATCGGGGAGCGGTGCCTATGCAAGTCTCGATGCTGGATACCCTGTGGGTGTTGTGGGGGGCGATGCTGGTCTTCGTCATGCAGGCCGGTTTCCTGTGTCTGGAGTCGGGCGTCACGCGTGGCAAGAATGCCATCAACGTGGCGATGAAGAACCTCGCCGACTTCACGGTAACCGTGGCGGTGTTCTGGCTGGCCGGGTTCGGCCTGATGTTCGGCGACGGCGTGGCCGGCCTGGTCGGCAGGGATCATTTCCTGCCCACGCTGGGGGTCGGTCACGATGCCTGGCTGGCCTGCTTCTTTCTCTTCGAGGCAATGTTCTGTGCCACCGCCACCACCATCGTCTCCGGCGCGGTAGCCGAGCGCATGCCGTTTCTTGCTTACCTGGCGCTCACCGTCGGGGTAGGCGTGCTGGTCTATCCGCTGTTCGGTCACTGGGCCTGGGCCAGCGCACTGAGCGACCGGCCCGGTTGGCTGGAAGCGCGTGGCTTCGTCGACTTCGCCGGCTCGACGGTGGTCCACAGCCTGGGCGGCTGGGTGGCGCTGGTCGCGGTACTGCGCATCGGCCCGCGCGCCGGCCGCTTCGTGCCCGGGCAGGCCGCCAGGCCCGTGCCGGCGAGCAATCTGCCGCTGGCGATGCTCGGCGTGTTGCTGCTGTTTCTCGGCTGGTTCGGCTTCAATGGCGGCAGCACGCTGGCGCTCGACGAGCGGGTCCCCGGGGTGCTGGTCAATACCGTGATGGGCGCCGTGGGCGGGGTGCTGTCGGCCATGCTGGTGGGCTGGCGGCTGCGTCGCTACGCCGAGGTCATGTATGCCATGAATGGCGCGATCGCCGGTCTGGTGGCGATCACCGCCGGCGCGCATGCGATGACCGCCGGCCAGTCGCTGTTCATCGGTGCGCTGAGCGGGGTGCTGATGGTGGTGACCAGCGAGGGGCTGCTCAAGTACCGCATCGACGACGCGGTAGGGGCGATCCCCGCGCATCTGGTGGCCGGCATCTGGGGGACCCTGGCCGTAGGGCTGATGGGCGATCTCGACCTGCTGGGTACCGGTCTCGATCGCGCCCATCAGGTCGCGGTGCAGTGCCTGGGCATCGCGGTCTGCGCGCTCTGGGGCGGTGGTTCGGCCTGGCTGCTGCTGGCACTGATCGGGCGCGGCCTGCCGCTGCGGGTCACGCCGGACGCCGAGCGGCTGGGGCTGAACGTCGCCGAACACGGGGCGCGCAGCGAACTCTTCGATCTGCTCGAGGCGATGCGCCGCCACGAGCGCAACGGTGATGTGCGCGGGCGTGTCGAGGCCGATCCGTTCACCGAGCTGGGCGAGATCGCCGCCGGCTACAACCGGGTGTCGGCGGCGCTGGAAAAGGCCATGGCCCGGACCCAGGTGCTGGTGCGCAATCTCCGCGACGGCCTGGTGACCTGGCGCGCCGACGGTATCCTGACGAGCCTCAATCCCGGCGCCGAAACCCTGTTCGGCGTGACGGCCGAGCGCGTCGTCGGCCAGCCGCTGAGCCAGCTGATCCAGGGCGATCTGCCGCAGCCCGGGCAGCGCCGCGAACTGCGGGTGGCCAACGCCGACGGCGAGCCCCGGTATCTCGAGCTGCAGTTCAGCGAGGGGGCCGCCGGCTCCGAAGCGGAGTGTGCCGCGCTGGTCCGCGACATCACCGATCGGCGCCGTGTCCAGGAACAGTTGCATCGCGAGCGCGACCTGGCGCAGGTCACTTTGGCATCGATCGGCGATGGCGTGATCGCCACCGATGAGGTCGGCCGGGTGACCTTCATCAACCGCGAGGCGCAGCGGCTGACCGGCTGGTCGCAGGAGCAGGCCCTCGGCGAACCGATTGCGCGGATCTATCGGCTGGTCGACGAGACCTCGGCGGAGCGCGTCCCCAACCCGGCTCGCTGGGTGCTGGGTGGGGGCAAGCCGCACGTGGGGGCGACCACTCATCTGCTCACGGGACGCGACGGCCAGTGCTGCCCCGTGCAGGACTCGGCGGCACCGATTCGCTCGCGTCACGGGATCGTCATCGGCGCGGTAGTGGTCTTCCACGATGTCTCGCTGACCCGCGACCTGTCACGCAAGCTCAATCATCAGGCGACTCACGATGCGCTGACCGGCATGGCCAACCGGCGCAAGTTCGAGCAGTCGCTCGGCGAGCTGGTCGAGCAGAACCAGGCGGGCGCGCGGCATGTGCTGTGCTATCTCGACCTCGACCAGTTCAAGGTGGTCAACGATACCTGCGGGCACATGGCCGGCGACGAACTGCTGCGGCAGGTCGCGCGATTGCTGCGCGACCGGGTGCGGGCTTCCGATCTGCTGGCGAGGCTGGGCGGCGACGAGTTCGGCATCCTGCTCTACGACTGCCCGCTGGACAAGGCACGAGCGCTGGCCGAACAGGTGCGCGCGGCGATCGACGATTTCCGCTTTGCCTGGCAGGGGCGGGTCTTCTCGATCGGCGTGAGCATCGGCCTGGCGGGCATCGACGCCCGTCGCGGCCTGGACGACGTGCTGAGTGCCGCCGATGCCGCCTGCTATGCCGCCAAGGAGGGCGGGCGCAACCGCGTGCACGTCTACCAGCGCGACGACAGCGTGCTGATCGAGCGTCACGGCGAGCTGCAGTGGGTGCCCCGGCTGCAGGCGGCGATCGACGAGGACCGGCTGCGCCTGTATGCCCAGCCGATCGTGCCGGTCGACGATCCCGGCGCCCGGGTACATCACGAGATCCTGGTGCGTCTGCAGGAGGGCGAGCGGCTGGTCACGCCGGGGACCTTCATGCCCGCCGCCGAGCGCTACAATTTGATGCCGCGCATCGACCGCTGGGTGGTCACCAATGTGCTGGCCTGGCTTTCCGACCGCTGTCGGCGTTCGGCGGACTGCGGCCTGTGGTCGGTGAACCTCTCCGGGGCCTCGCTATCCGACGAGCGATTCTGCGAGGAACTGCGCGACTGGGTGGCGGCGGCCGGGCTGCCCGCCGGCACGCTGTGCTTCGAGATCACCGAGAGTGCGGCGATCGCTCAGCTGTCGCGGGTCGTCGAGCTGATCGAGCGGCTCAAGGCGTTCGGCTGTCTGTTCGCCCTCGACGACTTCGGGGCCGGGCTGTCGTCGTTCGGCTATCTCAAGCAGTTGCCGGTGGATTTTCTCAAGATCGACGGCCGTTTCGTCCGCGACGTCGACAGCGATCCCATCGATCGGGCCATGGTCGAGGCGATCAACAGCGTCGGCCATACCCTGAACCTGCGCACCATCGCCGAGTTCGTCGAGACGCCCTCGGTGCTCGAGCAGTTGCGCCGGCTCGAGGTGGATTTCGCCCAGGGCTATCTGGTGGATGCGCCCACGCCGCTGGAGGCGTTGGACAATGTTCGGGTGATGCCGCGTTAGCCGTCGCCCGGTGTTGGGGCATGGCTCAAAGCCCGCTCAGCCAGCCCAGGGCAAAGGCCACGCCGGCGGTGACGACGACCAGCAGCGGGATCAGCCACATCAGGCGGTAGCGCCAGCGGGTCAGGGTCGTCTGGGCGTTGACCAGGGCGTCGACCTTGGCGGTCAATTGCTGGTGGCGCGAGTCGGCGATGTCCGGCGGCAGCGAGAAATCGTTGGCCACGTCGCCCTGCCAGTGGGGGGCATGGGTCAGGCCGAGCCGGGAGCGCAGCCGGCCGATGTCCGATAGCCGGCGGTGCAGGCGGTCATAATGGTCGCGACGGGCATCGACGCCCAGCACCGCCTCGGCGTCGTGCTTCAGCGCGGTGTGGCGACAGGCCTCGATGGCGGCATCGATGGTGCGTGAGTCGGCGTCCGCCGGCACGCCCAGGCGTTTATACAAATCGCGCATCTTGCATCAGGATCTCGTAGGCTTGCTGGATTCGCTGGAAGCGCAGCGAGGCGGTGGCCATGCGCTGTTCTCCCTGACTGAAGACGCGGTCGGGATGGTGGGCCTGTGCCAGGCGCCGGTAGGCCTTCTTGATGTCCTGGCGTGACGCGCCGTCCTCGAGGCCCAGCACGCGCAGGGCCCGTGACGCCGGATCGCCGTAGGCCGGACGTTCGCGATGTGCGCGGGCGTATTCCTCCTCGCGCTCGCGGCGTTCCCGTTCCTGACGTTCCCGCTCGCGACGTTCCTCGCGCTCGCGCTGCTCGCGGGCCTGCTCTTGCTCCCGGCGGCGCTGTTCGCGGGCGCGGCGCTCGGCGGCCTCCCGGGCCTGGCGCTCGCGCTCGCGGGCCTGCTCGCGACGCCGTGCCCGGCGTTCGCGCCAGCTCTCGCGGGCTTGGCGGGGCGTTGCCTCGTCCGGCTCCGGTGTCTCCCGCTCGGCACCGGCGTGCGCGCCCTGGCCGCTGTAGCTGTCGTGGCGGTGCCGGGTCTGCTCCCGCGCCTGCCAGTAATCGGCATGGCTGGGGTCCGCGGGGGCTGGCAACGCCCGGCCGGCGACCTCCTTGAACAGCGCGGCGAAGGTCGGCGGCGAGACGCCCAGCAGGTCGGCGAGAAAGCGCAGGACGTGGTTGTTGGCACTGCTGGGGGGGCCGTCGCTGGTTGCCAGGCCGATCGCCTGGCTCAGGAACGGATGAGCCTGCTCGCGCCAGAGATCCTTCTGCAGCACTTCGGCGGCCAGTTGCAGAGCCGTGAGGTCCTGGGCCGCGGCGATCTCGATCAGCGGCTGCAGGGCGTGGCCGTGCCGGAACCGGGCGGCCAGGGTGTCGAGATAATGGCGATCCTCGGGCAATACGCTGCCCTTGCTGGCCATGACCCAGGCCAGCATCAGCAGGGCAGCAGTGTCCGTCTGGTTGCGACTCTTGAGAAGCAGCAACTCGAACGGCGAGAAGGGCGCTGGGGCCATCGACGACTCCGGCCGGATTCAGCAATGACGATTCGGAGGCCGAGTATACCGGACCCCAGCGTTGGATGGGCGGGGCGATGGCGTCGCGTGGCTTTCACGCTGTCGGGCGCCGGCTTCAACCGCCCATCGGTGATGGCTTGCCGAGATTCTCGGGCCCGAAGGAATCCGGCAGCAGGGCCTCCATGCTGTAGGACTTCAGGCACTGCCCGTCGGCGTCGAGCACGTGGATGCGCGTGGTGGGCGAGGCGAATTCGCGAATGCGCTGGCGGCAGTCGCCGCAGGGCGTGCACCGATGCGCGCCGGGGCCGATCACGTAGAGCGTGGCGATGTCGCGTTCACCGGCGGCGACCATCGCGGCGATGGCCCCGGCCTCGGCGCACAGTCCCTTGTAGTTGGCGATCTCGACGTTGCAGCCGGCATAGCGGGAGCCGCTGGGCGTCTCGATCAGCGCCCCGACCGGGTGGGCCGAATAGGCCACGTAGGCGTGGTCGCGAACGGCGAGCAGGCGCTCGACGATGGCCGGGTCGATGGGGCTCATGAGGCGGCCCTCGCGGCGTCGTCGCGCAGCACGCCCTCGAGGGCGACGCGCATCATCTCGTCGAAGGTGGTCTGGCGCGCCTCGGCGTCCAGCGCCTCGCCGCGCAGGATGTGGTCGGACACCGTGCAGATCGTCAGCGCGCGGGCGCCGAACTCGGCGGCCACGCCGTAGAGGCCGGCGGCTTCCATCTCGACCCCGACGATGCCGTAGCGCTTGAGCGTGGGCATCAGGGCGTCCTCCGGCGAATAGAACAGGTCCGCCGAGAACAGGTTGCCGGTGCGCACCGCGATGCCCAGCTCGCCGGCGGCGTCGACGGCGTGCCGGGCCAGCTCGAAATCGGCGATGGCGGCGAAGTCGTGGCCGAGAAAACGCGTGCGGTTGACCTTGGAGTCGGTACAGGCGCCGGTGCCGATCACCACGTCGCGCAGCGCCGCGTCTTCGCGCACCGCACCGCAGGAGCCGACGCGGATCAGTGTGGTGACGTCGTAGTCGGTGATCAGCTCCTTGGCGTAGATCGAGGTCGACGGGATGCCCATGCCGTGGCCCATCACCGACAGCCGCCGGCCCTTGTAGCTGCCGGTGTAGCCGAACATGTTGCGCACGGCGTTGACCTGGACGACGTCGTCGAGAAAGGTCTCGGCAATGTACTTGGCACGCAGCGGGTCGCCGGGCATCAGCACGGTGTCGGCGAAGTCGCCGCGCGTGGCCTGGATATGCGGAGTCGCCATGGATTACCTCATGCGGTCTGGGAGTGGGGAGCGGTATCGAGGAAGCCACGGCCGTCGTCCATCGGCTCGAGCCCGAAGTAGGCGGCGAGCGTCTGGCCGATGTCGGCGAAGGTCTCGCGCGCGCCCAGCGAGCCGGGGACGAGGCCGGCGCCCAGCGTCAGTACCGGGACGTGTTCCCGGGTGTGATCGCTGCCGGTCCAGGTTGGATCGCAGCCGTGGTCGGCGGTGAGGATCAGCAGGTCCTCGGGGGCGAGGCGCGCGAGCAGTTCCGGCAGTCGGGCGTCGAAGGCCTCGAGCGCCGCGGCGTAGCCGGCGACGTCGCGGCGATGACCGTAGCGCATGTCGAAGTCGACGAAGTTGGTCATCACCAGGGTGCGATCCTCGGCGCGCGCGACCTCGGCCAGGGTGGCGTCGAACAGCGCCTCGTGGCCGTCGGCCTTGATCTTGCGGGTGATGCCGCAGTGCGCGTAGATGTCGGCGATCTTGCCGATCGACACCACCTCGCCGCCGGCCTCGGCGAGCTTCTGCAGCACGGTGGGCGAGGGCGGCTCGACGGCGTAGTCGCGACGGTTGCCGGTGCGCTCGAAGGTGTCGGGCGTCTCGCCGACGAAGGGGCGGGCGATGACCCGGCCGATGTTGTAGGGCTCGAGTGCCTCGCGGGCCAGCTCGCAGAGCCGATAGAGCCGCTCGAGGCCGAAATGCGTCTCGTGGGCGGCGATCTGGAACACCGAGTCCGCCGAGGTGTAGACGATCGGCTTGCCGCTGGCGATGTGCTCGGCGCCGAGCCGGGCGATGACCTCGGTCCCCGAGGCGTGGCAGTTGCCGAGCACGCCGGGCAGGTCGGCTTCCTCGATCAGCCGCTCGAGCAGGTCGGCGGGAAAGCTCGCCTCGCGCTCCTCGAAATAGCCCCAGGCGAAGCGCACCGGCACGCCGGCGATCTCCCAGTGGCCGGAGGGGGTGTCCTTGCCGGTGGAGATCTCCCGGGCATGGCCATGAGCGCCGATCACCTCGGCGGGCGGGGTGATGCCCTCGGCCCAGGCGCCGGTGCTCTCGTGGTGGGCGTGAAACAGCCCCAGGCGCGCCAGGTTGGGCAGCTGCAGCGGCCCCGAGCGATCGGCGTTGTCGGCCTCGCCGCGCGCGCAGGCGGCGGCGATGTGGCCCAGGGTATCGGCCCCGGCGTCGCCGTAGGCCGCGGCATCCTCGGCCGCACCGATGCCGAAGGAATCGAGAACCAGCACGATGGCGCGTTTCATGACCTTTCCCCCTGCCCGGCAGGCGCGTCGTCCGGGCGAATGATCTCGTGAATCAGCGGGCGCGGCGCGCCGGGCTCGCCGAGGATGACGGCGCGGCGGACGCGCTCGGCCGCGGCCGCGAAGTCCGCTTCGCTGCGCGCGTGGATGACGGCCAGCGGGCGTTCGCCGTCGACCGCCTCGCCGAGGGCGGCGATCTCGCTGAGGCCGACGGCGTGGTCGATCGCCGCGCCGGCGACGCGCCGGCCGCCACCCAGCTCGACCACCGCCATGCCCAGCGCGCGGGTGTCCATGGCGGCGACTCGGCCGGCCCGCTCGGCGTGCACCGCGCGAACGACCGGTGCCTCGGGCAGGTGCCGGTCGGTGGCCTCGACGATGTCGTGCGGCCCGCCGAGCCCCGCGACCATGCGCGCGAAGCGCTCGGCGGCGGCGCCGGAGGCCAGCGCGCGGTCGAGCCGTTCGCCGGCCTCGTCGTCGTCGGCGGCCAGACGGCCGGCCTTGAGCATCTCCACGGCCAGTGCCCGGGTGACCCGATACAAGCGGCTGTCGGTGGCCTCGCCGCGCAGCACGGCGAGCGCCTCGCGAACCTCGACGGCGTTGCCGGCGCTCGCCGCCAGCACCTGCTCCATGTCGGTGATCAGCGCGGTGGTCGGCGTGCCGGCGCCGGTGGCGATGGTGGCGATCGCCCGGGCCAGCGCCTGGGACTGGGCGTGCGTCGGCATGAAGGCGCCGTTGCCGGTCTTGACGTCCATGACCAGCGCCTCGAGCCCGCAGGCGAGCTTCTTGCCGAGGATCGAGGCGACGATCAGCGGGATCGACTCGACGGTGGCGGTGACGTCGCGGACCGCGTAGAAGCGCTTGTCGGCCGGGGCGAGTTGGCCGGTCTGACCGATGATCGCCACGCCGACGTCGCGCACCAGCTCGCGAAAGCGCGCCGGATTGGGAGTGACGTCGTAGCCGGGGATCGCCTCGAGCTTGTCCAGGGTGCCACCGGTGTGGCCCAGGCCGCGGCCCGAGATCATCGGCACGTGGGCGCCGCAGGCCGCCACCCAGGGGCCGAGGATCAGCGATACCACGTCGCCGACGCCGCCGGTGGAGTGCTTGTCGATCACCGGGCCGGGCAGGTCGAGCGTCGTCCAGTCGAGGACCTCGCCGGAGTCGCGGATCGCCTCGGTGAGGGCGATGCGTTCCGGCGTGGTCATGTCGTTGAGATAGACGGCCATGGCGAAGGCGCCGATCTGCTCGTCGCCCACACTGCCGTCGGCGATGCCGGTGACGAACCGGCGGATCGCTTTGGCATCGAGTTCGCGGCCGTCGCGCTTGGCGCGGATGATCTCGGCGGTGAGCATCAGTAGCCTCCCGAGTGCGTCTCGTCGTTGCCCAGGCCGAGTGTCTCGAGCAGGTTGCCGAGCAGGCTCGAGGCGCCGAAGCGGAAGTGGGCCGGGGTGATCCAGGCGTCGCCCATCAGCTCGGCGGCCAGCGCCAGGTAGGCCGCGGCGTCCTCGGCGCTGCGCACGCCGCCGGCGGCCTTGAAGCCCACGTCGCGACCGCTGTCGCGGATCGCCGTGAGCATGATCTCGGCGGCCTCGAGGGTGGCGTTGACCGTCACCTTGCCGGTGGAGGTCTTGATGAAATCGGCGCCGGCCGCGATGGCGATGCGACTGGCCTGGCGGATCAGCGCGGGATCGGTGAGCTCGCCGCTCTCGATGATCACCTTGAGGCACTTGTCGCCGCAGGCGGCCTTGCAAGCGGCGACCAGCCGTTCGCCGACGCGCGCGTCGCCGGCCATCAGCGCGCGGTAGGGGAAGACCACGTCGACCTCGTCGGCACCCGCGGCGATGGCCTCCCGGGTCTCGCGCTCGGCGCGGGCGACGTCGTCGCTGCCGTCGGGAAAGTTGGTGACCGTGGCGATCCCGACCCGCCCGGCGAGGCCGGCGGCCTCGAGCGATCGGCGGGCGACGGCGATGAAGCGCGGGTAGATGCACACCGCGGCGGGGGCGCCGGCCGGCGTGTTCGCCTGGCGGCACAGCGCGTCGATGCGCGTGTCATCGTCGTCGTCGTTGAGGCTGGTCAGGTCCATCAGGGCGAGAGCCCGGCGAGCGACCTGCTGGATGTCTGTCATGAGCGGGTTCCGTGTTGGCATGGCGTGCAAAGCGAGGGTAAGCGTGGCCCGACGGTCGCGTCATGGTCCTGATGAATGCGACCGTCGGGTGAGGCCCGGCGTTCCCGGCGGGCGCTGGTGGTCATGGGTGGCGGCGATTCAGCCGGCCAGGCTGATGAAGAAGCCGGCGATCACCGCGGACATCAGGTTCGAGAGGGTGCCGGCAAGCACCGCCTTGAGGCCGAAGCTGGCGATCTCGTGACGCCGGTTGGGAGCCATGCTGCCCAGTCCGCCGAGCAGGATGGCGATCGACGACAGGTTGGCGAAGCCGCACAGCGCGAACGACAGCACCGCCTTGGTGTGGGCGCTCATCGCCTCGCCGGTGGCGGCGACCACCTGCTCGCCGCTGATGTAGGGGGCGAGGTTGACGTAGGCGACGAACTCGTTGACCACCAGCTTCTGGCCGATGAAGGAGCCGGCCACGTTGGCCTCGTTCCAGGGAATGCCGAGCAGGAAGGCCAGCGGCGAGAACAGCCAGCCGAGGATCATCTCCAGGCTCAGGTCGTCCATGCCGAACCAGCCGCCGATCCCGCCGAGCAGGCCGTTGATCAGCGCGATCAGGGCGATGAAGGCGAGCAGCATGGCGCCGACGTTGGCGGCCAGCTGCAGGCCCGACGAGGCGCCGCCGGCGGCGGCATCGAGCACGTTGGACGGCTTGTCCTCGGCCTCGATCTGCTCGACGTGGGCGGTATCGTCGTCCGGCTTCTCGGTCTCGGGCATCAGGATCTTGGCGAACAGCAGCCCGCCCGGCGCGGCCATGAACGAGGCGGCCACCAGGTAATCCATGGGGATGCCCAGCGCGGCATAGCCGCCCAGTACCGAGCCGGCCACCGAGGCCAGCCCGCCGCACATCACCGCGAACAGCTCGGAGCGGGTCATGTTGGCGATGAACGGGCGGACCACCAGCGGCGCCTCGGTCTGGCCGACGAAGATGTTGGCGGTGGCCGACATCGACTCGGTACGCGAGGTACCCAGCACCTTCTGCAGGGCGCCGCCGAGGATGCGGATCACCCACTGCATGATGCCCAGGTAATAAAGGACGGCGATCAGCGACGAGAAGAAGATGATCACCGGCAGTACCTTGATGGCGAAGATGAAGCCCACGCCGCTGCCCGGGTCGGCGAGGCTGCCGAACAGGAAGTTGATGCCGTCGTCGGCATAGGTCACCACCTGGCTGACCGCATCCGAGATGGTCTTGAGGACCGTCTGGCCGAAGGGCACGTAGAGCACGAAGGCGCCGACACCGGCCTGAATGGCGAAGGCACCGCCGACGGTGCGCAGGCGAATCGAGCGACGGTTGGCAGAAAACAGTACGGCGATCAGGATCAGCGTAGCCATCCCGACCAGACTCATGATTATTGTCATGGGGCGTCCCTAGTTGCAGCGTGACGATGAAGTGGCGACAGCCGAGGCGGCAAGCCTCGTCCGGCCGGGATTATAGGGGGTCGACGCACGGCGCGTCGCGGCCGGCGACAGGGGCGGTGACGCTGCACCGATGGCGGGAAGCGCCATCACGGCAGGCCGGGCAAGCGGGGCGATCATCGGGGGATCCTCGTGATTGTCGTTGTGATCTTCGGGACATGACGCCGGGGACGAGGTCGGGCGTCGAATGCCGGTGTTAGTAACCTAACAGTGAATGTTATTTTTATCACATTTTTAATCGCATCCCGTACGGGCTGTCAATCCGCCCAACGTCGGCACCGGCCGGGCGCTGGGCATTTGCCGGGATGTGCGCAACAATCGCTCGTGACGACGACCCAGCTCGAGGAGAGAAACGCCAATGAAGGGCCGCAGTGCATTGCGTCTGGCGCGTCTGCGCGAGGCGCTGGCCCAGGGGGGGACCCTGCATCTGTCCGACGCCGCGCGACTGTGCGGGGTCTCGGAGATGACCATTCGCCGCGACGTGGCGGCCAGCGAGGGCACCATGACCTTCCTGGGCGGCCGGCTGGTGATGGCCCACGATCCGCAGTTCGCGCCGCTCTACGACCTCGACGAGCAGAAGGGTAGCCACCCCCTGGCCAAGAAGCGTCTGTGTCAGCGGGCGGCGTCGTTCATCGAGGAGGGCGACACCCTGTTCATCGACTGCGGCACCACGCTGCTGCCGCTGGTGGGCATGCTCGCTCCGGAGCGACAGCTGACGGTGGTCACCTACGCCCTCAACGTGGCCAACGCGGTGAGTCATCTCTCCAATGTCCGGCTGGTGCTGCTCGGCGGGCTCTTCCATGCCGCCTCGTCGTCGTTCGAGAGCGACGACATGGCGGCGGCGATCCGCCGCCTGGGGATCAACAAGGCCTTCATTTCGGCGGCCGGGGTACACGTCGACAAGGGCGCCAGTTGTTTCCACTTCCACGAGGTGGGGCCCAAGCAGGCGGCGATCGCCAATGCCGAGCGGCGCATCCTGGTCGCCGACGACAGCAAGTTCGGCGTCGTGCGCCCGGCGTACTTCGCCACCCTCGACGAGTTCGACGTGATCGTCACCGACAGCGAGGCGGGGCGCCAGCTGTCGACCCGCGAATCCCGGGGTCTGCCACGGGTGATGATCGCCTGACCCGGAACCCGGCGGGGAACGGTCTGTCATAGCGGGAGCGCCGGGGCCATCCGGCGTCGCTTTTCACGGTCGCTGCCTTATACTTTTGGCGTACTTTCGTCAAGATGCGCACCCCTGCGGCAAATCGTCCCTTCTCATTCATCAGCCATTCACACACAATGCGCGCGTTCTGCGGCAAGGGCAGACCGGCCATCGACGCTCGCTGGATTTCCGCCAGCACGCCATCTCTGACAGCGTCTGCCGGACAGCGCTCCCGCCCTGTCGACTTGCCGAACAGGCGTCGTGGCAACCGTTGTTGCGCCAGCCCCTCCCGCTAGGTTACTGGCAACGGTCTCGGCCGATGGCCGTCTCCATGCTCTGACGAGGTCGTGAGATGAGGAAAAAGAAATACCCGCGTATTTTCAACATCTTGCCGCTTCTGCTGCCGCTGTTGCTGAGTGGTTGCGGGTCGGCATTGATGGATCCCAAGGGGGAGATCGGCAACGAGCTCAAGTCGCTGATTCTGACGGCCTTCGGCTTGATGCTGATCGTCGTTATCCCGGTAATCGTGATGACGATCCTTTTCGCTTGGCGGTATCGTCATTCCAACCTGATGGCCAAGTACGCGCCGGAGTGGTCGCACTCCAACGCGATCGAAGTGGTCGTGTGGCTGATCCCCTGCGTGATCATCGTCTTCCTGGCGATCCTCACCTGGAACACCTCGCACTCGCTCGACCCGCACAAGCCGATCGCCGACAAGGAGGACACCCTGCAGATCGAGGCCGTCTCGCTCGACTGGAAGTGGTTGTTCATCTATCCGGAACAGGGCATCGCCACGGTCAACGAGCTCGCGCTGCCGGTGGACAAGCCGGTGCACTTCCGCGTGACCTCGGGGTCGGTGATGAACTCCTTCATGGTGCCCACCCTGGGTAGTCAGATCTATGCCATGGCCGGCATGGACAACGACGTCTACCTGGTCGCCAACGAGAAGGGCGTCTATCCTGGCCGTTCCACCAACTTCAGCGGTGAAGGCTTCGCCGAAATGACCTTCGATGCGCACGTCACGTCCGAGCAGGACTTCCAGGCGTGGGTCGACAAGGTACGTGGCGGGTCGGACACCCTGTCGTACCCCGACGGTTACCGGAAGCTGGCCGAGCCGACCGAAGATGCGCCGGTCCAGTACTTCTCGAGCGTTTCACCGGATCTCTACCAAGACATCATCGACAGCTTCCGTTACGGAGACGGCGGTCACGGCGAGCATGCCGGAGAGCATGGCGAAACGCCCATGAGCGCGGAGGCAGCGGAGTAACGTTATGTTCGGAAAACTCACTCTAGAGGCGATCCCGTTCCACGAGCCGATCATCATGGTCACGGCCACGGTGATCGGCCTCGTCGGCGCGCTGATCGTCGGCGGACTCACCTACTATCGCAAGTGGGGCTATCTGTGGTCGGAATGGATCACCTCCATCGACCACAAGAAGCTCGGCATCATGTACTTCCTGGTGGCGCTGGTCATGCTGATCCGCGGCTTCGCCGACGCGATCATGATGCGTACCCAGCAGGCCATGGCCGCCGGCGGCGCCGAAGGCTATCTGCCGCCACACCACTATGATCAGATCTTCACCGCCCACGGCGTGATCATGATCTTCTTCGTCGCCATGCCCATGGTCATCGGTCTGATGAACCTGGTGGTGCCGCTGCAGATCGGCGCGCGCGACGTGGCCTTCCCGTTCATGAACAACCTGAGTTTCTGGCTGTTCGCCGCGGGGGTCGTGCTGGTCAACATTTCGCTGGTGGTTGGCGAGTTCGCCAAGACCGGCTGGCTGGCCTATGCGCCATTGTCGGAACAGCAATACAGTCCGGGGGTCGGCGTCGACTACTGGATATGGGCGCTGCAGATATCGGGGATCGGCACCACGCTGACCGGTATCAACTTCTTCGTCACCATCCTGAAGATGCGCACCAAGGGCATGACGCTGTTCCGCATGCCGATCTTCACCTGGACCGCGCTGTGCACCAACGTGCTGATCATCGCCTCTTTCCCGATCCTCACGGCGACCATCGCGCTGCTGACCCTGGATCGCTATCTGGGCATGCATTTCTTCACGAATGACATGGGCGGCAACCAGATGATGTACGTCAACATGATCTGGGCCTGGGGCCACCCAGAGGTGTACATCCTGATCCTGCCGGCCTTCGGTGTGTTCTCGGAGGTCATCGCGACCTTCTCCAAGAAGCGCCTGTTCGGCTACAACACCATGGTCTGGGCGACGGTGGCGATCACCTTCCTGTCGTTCATCGTCTGGCTGCACCACTTCTTCACCATGGGTGCCGGTGCCAACGTCAACGCCTTCTTCGGGATCGCCACGATGATCATCGCGATACCCACGGGGGTGAAGATATTCAACTGGCTGTTCACCATGTATCGCGGCCGGGTCCAGTTCACCTCGCCGGTGCTGTGGACCGTGGGCTTCATCATCACCTTCACCCTGGGTGGCATGACCGGCGTGATGCTGGCCGTGCCGGGCGCCAACTTCGTGCTCCACAACAGCCTGTTCGTGATCGCGCACTTCCACAACGTGATCATCGGCGGCGTGGTGTTCGGCATGATGGCGGGTTACGCCTACTGGTTCCCCAAGGCGTTCGGCTTCAAGCTCGACGAGAAGTGGGGCAAGCGCAGCTTCTGGTGCTGGCTGGTCGGCTTCTACGTGGCCTTCATGCCGCTGTACGTGCTGAGCTTCTACGGTGCCATGCGTCGCATGCAGTCCTACGAGAACGCCGAGTGGCAGCCGCTGATGCTGGTCGCCTGGGTCGGCGCCTTCATCATCCTGCTGGGTATCGCCTGCACCGTGATCCAGTTGATCGTCAGTATCCGCGATCGCAAGAAGAACGCCGATCTCACCGGTGACCCGTGGGATGGCCGGACCATGGAGTGGGCCGTGTCCTCACCGCCCCCGTACTACAACTTCGCGCATCTGCCGGAAGTCAGCTCCATCGACCATTTCTGGGAGATGAAGAAGCAGGAAGGCTTCACCGCGCAGGCACCGACGCACTACAGCGACGTGCACATGCCGAAGAACACCGCGGCGGGTCCGATCATGGGCATCATCAGCATCGCGCTGGGCTTCGCTCTGATCTGGCACATCTGGTGGCTGGCCGGGTTGAGTGCCGCAGGGATGTTCGTGACGTTCCTGATGCGTATCTTCAACGAGAACATCGACTACCACGTCCCCGCGGCGGAAGTCGAACGCATCGAGCGCGAGCACCATAAACGGCTGGAGATGCAGGCGTAATCATGGCAACCGATACTCTTACCAACCACGACGCTCATGCTCACGAGCATGAGCACCACGACGCCGGGGACATGAAGGTCTTCGGCTTCTGGATCTACCTGATGAGCGACCTGATCATCTTCGGGTCACTCTTCGCCGCCTATGCCGTGCTCTCGCCGAACACGGCCGGCGGCCCCACGCCGGGGGAGATCTTCGAACTGCCGTTCGTGCTGGTCGAGACCTTCCTGCTGCTGTTCAGTAGTTTCACGTACGGCATGGCCGTACTGGCCATGAACGACGACAAGGCCGCCCAGGTCCGCAACTGGCTGGTGATCACCTTCCTGCTGGGCGCCGGCTTCGTGGGGATGGAGATCTACGAGTTCCATCACCTGATCGTCGAAGGCTTCGGCCCGGATCGCAGTGCCTTCCTGTCGTCGTTCTTCACCCTGGTCGGTACCCACGGGACCCACGTGACCTTCGGGCTGATCTGGATCCTGGTGATGATCTATCAGGTTTCCACCAAGGGTCTGACCCCCACGACGCGGCCGCGGATCATGTGCCTGAGCCTGTTCTGGCACTTCCTGGACATCGTCTGGATCTGCGTGTTCACCATCGTCTATCTGATGGGAGTACTCTGATATGAGTGGTTCACACACCGCACCCGGTGGTGCCAGCCACGGCAGCACCAAGACCTACATCACCGGTCTGATCCTGTCGATCGTGTTGACGGTCATCCCGTTCGGCATGGTGATGAGCGGTGGCTTCAGCACCTCGGCGACCCTGATCACGATCCTGATCATGGCGGTGCTGCAGGTACTCGTGCAGCTGATCATGTTCATGCACCTGGACAGCAAGTCGGAAGGGGGCTGGAACCTGATCTCGATCGTCTTCGCGCTGACCATCCTCGTGCTGATCGTCGGGGGTTCGATCTGGATCATGCACAATCTCATGATCAATACGATGTGAGCGACCTGATCGTGATGATCAAGCGCTACTATTCCCTGACCAAGCCGGGAATCATCTTCGGCAACCTGATCTCCGTGGCGGGGGGGTTCTTCCTCGCCTCGCGGGGGGACGTGGACTTCACGCTCCTGCTCGCCACGGTGGTCGGGCTGGCCCTGGTGATCGCTTCGGGATGCGCGTTCAACAACTACATCGACCGCGACATCGACCGCCTGATGGAGAGGACCCAGGATCGGGTCCTCGTCCAGGGGCTGGTCTCGCCGCGCGCCACCCTGGTCTTCGCCACACTGCTGGGCGTCGCCGGCTTCGCGGTCCTGTATTGGGGAACCAACCTTCTGGCCGTGCTGTTCGCGGCGCTCGGGTTCGGCGTCTACGTGGGGCTCTACAGCCTCTACCTGAAGCGCCATTCGGTCTACGGCACCCTGGTGGGCAGCCTGTCCGGGGCCGCACCGCCGGTGGTCGGCTACGTCGCCGTGAGCAATCGGTTCGACCTCGGCGCGCTGACCTTGCTGCTGATCTTCTGCCTGTGGCAGATGCCGCATTCGTACGCCATCGCCATCTTCCGCTTCAAGGACTATCGCGCGGCGTCGATTCCGGTACTGCCGGTGCTCAGGGGGGTGAAGACCGCCAAGCACTACATCACCGGCTACATCCTCGCCTTCCTGGCCGCCACGCTGATGCTGAGTCTCACCGGCTACGCCGGTTACGGCTATTTCATCATCGCCGCGGCCATGGGCGGCTACTGGCTGTACATGGCGCTGACCGGCTATCGTGCCGGCAACGACGAGGCCTGGGCGAAGAAGGTCTTCGTCTTCTCGATCTTCACCATCACCGCGCTGAGCGTGATGATGTCGATCGACTTCCAGTTGCCCGGTTCGCCGGTGCTGTGGACGTCGCTGCGCTGACGGCAGTGCCACCCGGCTTCCCGTGCTCTCGAAAGCCATGCGCTCCGGCGTGTGGCTTTTTTCGTTGTCGCGGCAATGCGCCGTGGCGATTCCGCTGTCTACACTGAGGGCAACGCGGGGACGGGCCTCGCGGCCTCGAGGAGGGAGCGAGATGAGCGACGAGGTCAGGATTCATCCGGCGGTTGACGAGGGCATGCCGCCGGCACGCGACGATTTCGCGGGGGGCACCCTGGTCTGCCACTGTACCGAGCATCAGGTCGTGGTGGCGGTACACGAACAGTGCATGCACAACCACGTCTGTGGCTGCACGCGCTGCTGGAAGCCCGCCGGCGCGCTGTTCTCGATGGTCGCCGTGGTGCCGCGCGAGAGCGTCAGCGTGCTCGCCCACGAGGAAAAGCTCGAGATCGTCGACGAGCAGGCAGCGATCCAGCGTCACGCCTGCCGGGAGTGCGGCGTGCATCTGTTCGGGCGCATCGAGGATACCGCGCATCCCTTCCACGGGCTCGACTTCATCCACCCCGAGCTTTCCCGCGAGACCGGCTGGGCGCCACTGACCTTCGCCGCCTATGTCTCGTCGATCATCGAGTCGGGGGCGGATCCGCAGAACATGGCCAATGTCCGCGCGCGTCTCGAGGAGCTCGGGCTCGAGCCCTACGACTGCCTGTCGCCGTCGCTGATGGACGCCATCGCCATCCATCGGGCGAAGGCCAATGGGGTGCTGGTCGGCGAGCGCGCCGCCTGAGCCGAAGCGCTTGCGCGGGACCGGAGGGAGCGGCCGGCCCCGCGCGTTAGCTCAGCCGGTAACGCGCTCCAGCGCGCGTTCCAGGGTGGCGACGCTGCGCTCGACGTCGTAGAGCTTGTCGAGGCCGAACAGGCCGATGCGGAAGGTGGCGAAGTCGTCACCTTCGTCGCACATCAGTGGCACGCCCGCGGCGACCTGCAGGCCGGCGTCCATGAATCGGCCCGCGACGCCCGTATCGTCGGTGTAGCTGACCACCACCCCGGGGGCCTGGAAACCCTCGGCCGCCACGCTGGGGAAGCCGCGCTCGACGAGCCGGGCACGAACCCGCTCGCCAAGCGCCCACTGCGCCTCGCGCAGGCGCTCCAGCCCGTAGGCTTCGGCCTCGTGCATCACGTCGCGCAGCCGCGTCAGACCGTCGGTGGGCAGGGTCGCGTGGTAGGCGTGGCCGCCGTTCTCGTAGGCTTCCATGATCGACAGCCACTTGCGCAGATCGGCGGCGAAGCTGGTACTGGTGGTGGCGTCGATGCGCCGCCGCGCCTCGGCACTCAGCATCACCAGGCCGCAGCAGGGCGATGCGCTCCAGCCCTTCTGCGGGGCGCTGATCAGGATGTCGACGCCGGTGGCCTGCATGTCGACCCAGAGGGTGCCCGAGGCGATGCAGTCGAGGACCAGCAGCCCGCCGACCTCGTGGACGGCCTCGGCAAGGCGCCCGAGATAGTCATCCGGCAGCAACATGCCGCAGGCGGTCTCGACGTGGGGCGCGAAGACCAGGTCGGGCCGCTCCTCGCGGATCGTCGCCACCACCGCGTCGATCGGCGCCGGGGCGAAGGGGGCCAGCGCGCCTTCGCCCTGACGGCGGGCCTTGAGGACGTGGCTGTCGGCAGGAATGTCGCCCATCTCGAAGATCTGCGTCCAGCGATAGCTGAACCAGCCGTTGCGGATCACCAGGCAGCGCCTGTCGGTGGCGAACTGGCGGGCCACCGCTTCCATGCCGAAGGTACCGCTGCCGGGGACGATGGCCACGGCGTCGGCCCGGTAGACGGCCTTCAGCGAGTGCGACAGGTCACGCATCACGCCCTGGAAGGCCTGCGACATGTGATTCAGCGAGCGGTCGGTATAGACCACCGAATACTCCAGCAGGCCGTCGGGATCGACATCGGGGAGCAGGCCGGGCATCATCGTTCTCCTGTTTCTGTATACAAAGTCTCAGGATATTCGCTGGCACCGGCTTCGGCCAGGCGTGATCCGCGTCTTTTTGCCCGGTCTGCAGACGATCTTGCCGGCCTTCCCCGGCAAGGGCCTGTTACGACCCTTGCCTTTCCCTTCGACCCGACGATGCGACGATGCCTCACTTGCGCGCCTATCTGCTGTTGCTCCTCGTGGTGGTCATCTTCACCGGCAACATCCTGGTGGGGAAGGCGCTGAGCAGCTTGCCGCCGCTCACCATCTCGTTCGGCCGCGTGGCGATCGCGCTGCTGGTGATGCTGCCGCTGGGCTGGCATCAGGCGCGGCGCGCCTGGCCTGCGTTCCGTCGCCACTGGAAGCCGCTGACGGGGCTGGCGCTGAGCGGTGTGGCATTCTTCAATGCGCTGATCTACCTCGCCCTGGGGCATACCTCCCCGACCAACGTGGCGATCCTCGAGAGCACCATTCCGGTGGTGACTTTGCTGTTCAGTTTCCTGCTGTTCGGCGAGCGTTTCCGCGGCGTTCAGTGGCTGGGCGTGGCGCTCTCCCTGGCCGGCGCCGTGGCTGTGATCACCCGTGGCGGGGCGGCGGGCTTCTCGCTGGACGGCGTCAATCGCGGCGATGCGGTGATGCTGCTGGCGGTACTGGTCTGGGTGGGCTATTCGCTGCTGGTCAAGTCGCACATGGCCAAGTTCCCGCGTTATGGCGGGCTGCTGGTCATGCTGGTGATCGCCAATCTGGTGATGGGCCCCCTGGCGCTGATCGAGAACCTGCTGCGTCCCGTGCCGCTGACGATTTCCCCGTCGCAGTGGCTGGGGCTGGCCTATCTGGGGATCTTCCCGTCGGTGGTGGCGCTGCTGCTGTATAGCCATGCCATCGGCGAGGTGGGGCCGACCCGCTCGGCGGTCTTTCTCAACCTGCTGCCGGTATTCACCATGCTCGGCGCCTGGTGGCTGCTGGGCGAGCGCATCCAGGCGGTGCAACTGGTCGGCAGCCTGGTGGTGATCGGCGGGGTGCTGCTGACGACCCGCGCACGTGCCTGACGGACGGTACTCATGACGCGAATCCAGGCAGCAAAGCGTGCAAGAACGCCGGGCAGAGCGACGCGTGCCGTGTGCGCATGCGTCGCTCTCCCGGGGGTCAGGGCGTGGGCGTATCGGTCGCCTTCTCGGGCTTCGCCGTGTCGCCCGCCACCTGACTGTACAGCGACGTCAGGAGTTGAGCCCGGGTGAAGAAGGTCTGTGGCGGCTCGGGCAGCGGGAAGGGCCGGCCAGCCAGCAGCAGCGATCCCGGCACGCCGGTGGGATCGGCGCGCAAGGCCTCCAGACGGGTGAAATCGACCAGGAAACGGTGATCCTTCAGGGCCTGGTCGACGGCGGCCAGGACGTCCTCACTGGGCGGCGTGCCGACGCTGGAGTCGCCGCCGTGCTCGACCGGATAGGCCTGGGCGAAGAGCGTGCCGGCGCCGTCCCAGCCGAGCTTGAAGGGCTGGTCGATGATGCGCACCGGGGTGCCGTCGGGAATCCGGTGGACGAGGTTTTCGATGTCCCGCGGCAGCATGCGGATGCAACCGTGGGAGACCCGCATGCCCACTCCCTGCGGCCGGTTGGTGCCATGGATCATGTAGCCCGGCAGCCCCAGGATCATGGCGTACTCGCCCAGCGGGTTGTCGGGCCCGGCCGGGACCACGCTGGGCAGCGGCCTGCCGTCCTCGGCGTGCTCCCGGGCGATGCTCTTCGGTGGGTACCAGGCGGGGTCCTTGATCTTGGTCTCGATCCGGGTCGTGCCCAGCGGGGTCTGCCAGCCGGCCCGGCCGATGCCGATGGGGTAGGTCTCGACCCGGGGCGACTCGCCGTTGCGGGCCGGCGGGTAATAGTAAAGCCGCATCTCGGCGAGATTGATCACGATCCCTTCGCGGGGCCCCGGGGGCAGGATGAAGCGGGTCGGTACCACCACCTGGGTGCCTTCGCCGGGGACCCAGACATTGACGTCGGGGTTGGCCAGGCGCATGGCCTCGTAGCCGATCCCGTAGCGCTGGCCGATATCGATCAGGGTGTCTTCGGCCTTGGCCTCGACGGTCTGCACCCGGCCGACGATGTCGCCCGATTCGGGCAGCGGATAGCGGCCCACCGAGGCGTTGGCGGGTTTCGCCGCCGTCGGGGCCTGCTCGGCAGGCGGGTTGCCTTCCGCGCCTTGCGGGGGCGGGGTCTGGGCCATGGCCAGTCCCGGCCATACCACGCCGAGTATCAGGCTCGTCAGTAATCGTCGCAGTCTTGCTCGCATCCGTGTGTCCTCGATCCTTCTCGGGTCGGCCATCCAGAGAGCGTACGCTAAACCAAGGCGCCGGTCGGGTCCATGGCCAATCCACCGGGCATTGAGTCTGTAGCCACTACAGACAATATCCTCGTCGATCATCAGGCGGTCAGCGACACGAGGGTGTTAACCAATGGCGGAAACCGAACCGGTCATGGCAGACCATCACGAATGGCATGTCGACGGCATGGATTGTCCGAGCTGCGCCGGCAAGATTCGTGGCGCGCTGGAGAGGTTGCCCGGCGTCGAGGACATTCGCGTCTCGGTGATCAACGAGACGCTGTCCCTGTCATTGGACGGGGCGCGGATCTCGCCCGAGAGGGTCACGGCGACAGTGCGTCAGTTGGGGTACCAGGCGTCATTGCGCGGTGAGACGCCGCCGGACCCGGCGGCGGAAGAAGAGACCCGCTCGCGCTGGTACGCCACCGGCAAGGGCAGGCTGGTGCTGGCCAGCGGCGGGGCGCTGGCCGCTGCGACGCTGCTGCGATTGTTCACCGACGAGACGCTGGCCTATTGGGGCTTCTTTGCCGCCTGTCTGGTGGGGCTGGTGCCGATCGCCCGGCGCGCGCTGACCGCCGCCCGGGCCGGCATGCCGTTCACCATCGAGATGCTGATGACCATCGCCGCGGGTGGGGCGCTGATCATCGGTGCCGCCGGGGAGGCGGCGCTGGTGATCTTGCTGTTCTCGATCGGCGAGATTCTCGAAGGGGTGGCCGCCGATCGGGCACGGGCCGGCATCCGCTCGCTGGCCGATCTGGTGCCGCGCAGCGCCCGGCTCGAGACCGCGCCCGGCGAGATCCGCACCGTCGATGCGGCCCATCTCAAGGTCGGCCAGGTCGTGGTGGTGCGTCCCGGCGACCGGATCCCCGCCGACGGCGAGATCCTCGAGGGACGCTCGGCGATCGACGAGTCGCCGGTGACCGGGGAATCGGTGCCCCGGTCCAAGGACGTCGACGATGCCGTCCATGCCGGATCGATCAACCACGACGCCGTGCTGCGCATTCGCGTGACCCGGCCGCCCGAGGACAACACCATCGCCCGGATCATCCGTCTGGTCGAGGAAGCCCAGGAGGCCCGCGCGCCCACCGAGCGGTTCATCGACCGCTTCAGCCGTATCTACATGCCGGTGGTGGTGGGCATCGCGGTGCTGGTCGCCGTGGTTCCGCCGCTGGCCGTCGGCGGTGACTGGAGCGAATGGGTCTATCGCGCCCTGGCACTGCTGCTGATCGGCTGTCCCTGCGCGCTGGTGATCTCGGTGCCGGCGTCGATCGCCTCGGCGCTGTCGGTGGGCACGCGCCGCGGCCTGCTGCTCAAGGGCGGGGCGGTGATCGAGGCGACCGCACGAGCCAGCGTGGTGGCCTTCGACAAGACCGGCACCCTGACCGCCGGGCAGCCGGTGGTCACCGACGTCGTCGCGGCCGACGCAGCGGGCGACGCCGATGCCGTCACCACGCTGGCCGCGAGCCTCGAGCAGGGCTCCAGCCACCCGCTGGCCGAGGCGATCCTCCAGCACGCCCGGACGCGGGGGCTGTCGCTGACCCGGGTGAGCGAGTCGAAGGCCATCGCCGGTCACGGCGTCGAGGGGCGTATCGATTCGCGCCGTGTCTGCGTCGTCTCGCCGCGTTACGCCGCGGAGCAGGGTGTGTTGCCCGAGCCGCTGACGTCACCCATCGCCGCCCTCGAGGCGGCCGGCAAGACGACCGTGGTGGTGATCGACGGCGATACAGCGATAGGCCTGATCGCGCTGCGCGACGAGCCCCGGCAGGACGCCATCGAGGGGGTGCGTGCGCTGGATGCCATGGGCGTGCGCGCGCTGATGCTGACCGGCGACAACCCGCGGACCGCGGCGTCGATCGCCGGGGCGATCGGGCTCGAGCATCGCGCCGGGCTGCTGCCCGACGACAAGGTGACGATGATCCGCGAGCTCGTCGCCCGCGAGCGGGTGATGATGGTCGGCGACGGCATCAATGACGCCCCGGCGCTGGCCGCCTCGCACGTCGGCGTGGCGATGGGCTCGGGCACCGACGTCGCGCTGGAGACCGCCGACGGCGCCCTGCTGCGCAACCGGGTGGGCGACGTCGCGGCGATGATCGGCCTGGCCCGCGAGACCATGGCCAACATCCGCCAGAACATCGTCATCGCCCTGGGCCTCAAGGGAGTCTTCCTGATCACCACCGTGCTGGGGATCACCGGGCTGTGGCTGGCGATCCTCGCCGATACCGGGGCAACCGTGCTGGTCACGCTCAATGCGTTGCGGCTGCTGCGGGCCCGTTCCGGCGCAGAAGCATCGCAGCTATCCCAGCGGGAAGCACCGGCGAGTGGCTCGCCGGTGGGGGCGTGAAGAGCCCTGCCGGGTGTATGGACGTTTGCGCCAATGGCTTGGCCCGCGGAGCGAATCGTCGACAGGCCTGCGAGCGGGGCCGGCCCTCCGGGGCGCCATGAGTCCTTCCCTGGAGGCTACCGACGCTGTCTGACCGCCATGGATGGCGGGAATGCCGAAATGAAAGGGATCTCTTTTCGGTCTTGGCGTCGGACCCCTCTTCGGGCCTGTTTCCGATTCCCTTTAGCCGCTGTCCTAGGCGTCGCCATGAGACAGCCATGTCACGCGCCTTCTTACACCTCCCTGTACAGCTCGGCGCCCTGGTCGCGGAACTTCTCGGCCTGTTCGGCCATGCCGCGTTCGATCGCCTCGCGATCGCCCTCGAGGCCCTTGTCCCTGGCGTAGTCGCGGACCTCCTGGCTGATCTTCATCGAGCAGAACTTGGGCCCGCACATCGAGCAGAAGTGGGCCACCTTGGCGGAGTCCTTGGGCAGGGTCTCGTCGTGGTAGGCGCGGGCGGTGTCCGGGTCCAGCCCCAGGTTGAACTGATCCTCCCAGCGGAACTCGAAGCGCGCCTTGGACAGCGCGTTGTCGCGACGCTGGGCCGCCGGGTGGCCCTTGGCCAGATCGGCGGCGTGGGCGGCGATCTTGTAGGTGATGATGCCGGTCTTGACGTCGTCCTTGTTGGGCAGGCCCAGATGCTCCTTGGGCGTGACGTAGCAGAGCATGGCGCAGCCGTACCAGCCGATCATCGCCGCGCCGATGCCCGAGGTGATGTGATCGTAGCCCGGGGCGATGTCGGTGGTCAGCGGCCCCAGGGTGTAGAAGGGCGCCTCGTCGCAGGCTTCGAGCTGCTTGTCCATGTTCTCCTTGATCAGGTGCATGGGCACGTGGCCGGGGCCCTCGATCATCACCTGGACGTCATGGCGCCAGGCGATGCGGGTCAGCTCGCCCAGGGTCTCGAGTTCGGCGAACTGGGCGGCGTCGTTGGCGTCGGCCACCGAGCCGGGGCGCAGGCCATCACCCAGCGAGAAGGCCACGTCGTAGCGCTGGCAGATCTCGCAGATTTCCTCGAAATGGGTATAGAGAAAGCTCTCCTGGTGGTGGTAGAGACACCACTTGGCCATGATCGAGCCGCCGCGGGAGACGATGCCGGTGGTGCGCCTGGCCGTGAGCGGCACGTAGCGCAGCAGCACGCCGGCGTGGATGGTGAAGTAGTCCACGCCCTGTTCGGCCTGCTCGATCAGGGTGTCGCGGAAGATCTCCCAGGTCAGGTTCTCGGCCACGCCGCCGACCTTTTCCAGGGCCTGGTAAATCGGCACGGTGCCGATCGGCACCGGCGAGTTGCGCACGATCCACTCGCGGGTCTCGTGGATGTTCTGCCCGGTGGAGAGATCCATGATGGTGTCGGCGCCCCAGCGGATGCCCCAGGTCATCTTGTCGACCTCGTCCTCGATGGAGGAGGTCACTGCCGAGTTGCCCAGGTTGCCGTTGATCTTCACCAGGAAGTTGCGGCCGATGATCATCGGCTCGGATTCCGGGTGATTGATGTTGCAGGGGATGATCGCCCGACCGGCGGCCACCTCGTCGCGCACGAACTCGGGGGTGATCTCTTCCGGCAGGCGGGCGCCGAAATTCTCCCCCGGGTGCTGGTGGCCGAGAATCCGCTCGACCTCCTCGCTGCCCAGCGCCTGACGACGCTGGTTCTCGCGAATGGCGATGAACTCCATCTCGGGCGTGACGATGCCCTGGCGGGCGTAGTGCAACTGGGTGACGTTGCGGCCTCCCTTCGCCCGCCTTGGCGCGCGGGTCAGCTCGAAACGCAGCGGGGCGAGCCGCGGGTCGTTGGCGCGGCGGCGGCCGTACTCGGAGGTCGGGCCGTCGAGGAACTCGGTATCGTCGCGGGCCTCGATCCAGGCGCGGCGCAGCTCGGGCAGGCCGCGGCGCAGGTCGATGGCGGCCTCCGGGTCGGTGTAGGGGCCGGAGGTGTCGTAGACCAGCAGCGGTGGATTTTCCTCATCGGCACCGGACGTGCGGGTCGGGGACAGCGTGATCTCGCGAAAGGGGACACGGATATCGGGCCGCGAGCCCTCCACGAAGACCTTGCGTGAACCGGGCAGTGGGGCCACGGCGGCGGCATCGACGCGCGCGGTTTCGGCCAGGGCGTTGTCGGTCAGGGTCGTTCGGGTCATGGTTGTGCTCCACACGGTCTGGGCGGCGCACAGCGTAGGCGGGAAGGGGCCTGGAAGGGACGGGCAGGCGGATCCTTCGCTTGATCCCTACGCCGGTACTAGCCGGATCAGGTTCATCGGGATCCACCGTGATGCCCGTGGGCATAGGGTGATCTCAGCCGGTTCCACCGGCACCCCGTCAAGCGTCGCGCGCGCAAGGCGCGCAGGCAGAGAGCAGTCTGGGCCAGGGTCGGGAAGGGGTCAAGCGGCCGGGGGCAGGCTTCGCCGGCCGAAAGTGGCCGGTCGCGATTTGGCGTTGCGGTACGATGGGCGTCGATCCGATCATCATGCCGGGAGCCCGCCATGCCGCTGGATGCCTCGCTACGCCTGTTGCTGCTTTCCGCCCTGTGGGGCGCGAGCTTTCTGTTCATGCGCATCGCCGCCCCGGCTCTGGGCGCGTTTTCCACCGCCTTTCTGCGGGTGTTTCTCGGTGCGCTGGGGTTGCTGGCGATCCTTGCCCTTTGGTGCGTGCCGTGGCGCTTTCAGGGCCGGGCAAGGGCCGCGCTGCTGATCGGCGTGATCAATTCCGGTATTCCTTTCGCGATGTTCTGTCTCGCCGCCCAGGTGCTGCCGGCCGGCTATTCGGCGATGTTCAACGCCACCACGCCGTTGATGGGCGTGCTGCTCGGCGCGGCCTTCTTCGCCGAGGCGATGACCCGCGAGCGGCTGCTCGGTGTGTCCCTGGGCGTGGTGGGTGTCGGCGTGCTGGTCCAGGCCGGCCCGGTGCCGGTGAGCTGGCAACTGCTGGGCGGCGCGCTGGCCTGCCTGGTGGCAGCCAGCTGTTACGGCCTCTCGGGCTTTCTGGTCAGGCGCTACATCGCCGAGCGCGGCGGGCTGGATTCGCGTCTGCTGGCGCTGGGCTCCCAGCTCGGCGCCAGCCTGGCGCTGGCGCCCCTGATGCTGCTCGAGACCGCGACCCGGCCGTCGCTTGGGGCCTGGGCGCAGCCCGACATCTGGGCGGCAATGCTGGTACTGGGGCTGGCCTGCACGGCGCTGGCCTATCTGCTCTACTTTCGCCTGCTGCAGGACTTGGGGCCGGTCAAACCCCTGACCGTGACCATGCTGGTACCGGCGTTCGGCGTGCTGTGGGGCGCGCTGTTCCTCGACGAGCGGGTGACGCCGGCGCACGGCATCGGCGGCGCGCTGATCGCCCTGGCGCTGTGGCTGATCCTCTTCAAGCGGGCGCCGCGGCGTGACGTCGGGGCAGGGCAGAAACAATGAGACAAAGACGACGGGAGCGAAGCGACGGCGCAGGCCGCGTTGTGCGTGCGGCACGGCCGGTCTCGAGTGCCGGCGCTCGTCGTGTGGCGTGTGTTGTGGAGTCATGCCATGAGACGAGAGAGGGGCCGGCCGTGGGCAGGTCGATAATAATATAAAAACACAAGGTGTTTGACGTGGTTTCGAACTTCGTGAACCGCTGACCGTTTGATTAAGGTTTAACGGTTCATTGCTCTATCGGTTCTTGTGACAAGGGCCCGGTGTAATTATCGCGCTTCAAGAAGCCAAATAATAGCCATGCTTCATGGAATCCGTGAAGTTCTGAACGTTCGTTTAACTTGACGGTACTTTGTAATATGCTTCGATGCTTCAATTGGTGACGAGAATGGATAATTGATCAGTAATTTCTCGATTGTCGGGTGGGGCGCTTATCGACCTCGTTGTGTGATGTCATCGCGCCAGCTTGACGCGCGTTACGGTCTCGACCCCGGTTCGACAGAACGCCAGTTTGGCATTGCCGCGCGGCATGTGGCGGGCGAGGAGGAAACGACGTCGATGATGGCCGCCGAGGCGGCACGGGCGGCGTTGGATGGCGCGGGCTGGGGGGATGATCGACCAGACGTGATCATCGGTGCATGCGGGGTGATGGAACAGCCGATCCCCTCGACGGCGGTACTGGTGCAGAACCGTCTTGGTCTCGGTCACTCGGGTGTTCCCAGTTTCGATGTCAATCAGACCTGTCTGTCATTCATGGCGGCATTCGATATTGCTGCCATGGGAATGGCATGTGGACGTTGGAATCGGGCACTGCTTTTTGCGAGTGATATCGCGTCGGCCGGGCTCGATCCTAATGTCCGCAAGACGAGTTCCATCTTTGGCGATGGGGCAGCAGCGCTGGCGATCGAGGCCGCGCCGGGCGAACCGTGCGGCATGCTGTCGAGTGCGACGGTCACGCATGGCGCTCATCAGGAACTCGCGCGGCTTCGTGCCGGAGGAACGCGATTGCGTGTCGAAGAAGGCTACGAGGCGCTGATTGCCGGCTCATATTTCGAGATGGATGCCTTCGGCATTTTCAAGGCCGCTGCCAAGTTGCTGCCCGGCGTCATTGAGCGGGCACTCACGCAGGCGGGAATCGATCGTGACGCTCTCGCCTGTGTGGTGTGTCATCAGGCCAGCGCTCCGGGTGTCGAGCATGTCAGACGACTTTTCGAGCCTCGGGGAGAGCGTGTAATCACGATCTTTCCAGAGACCGGCAACCAGATAGCCGCCTCGATACCCACCGTGCTTGCTCACGTGCTCACCCAAGGACTCGCCGGGCCGGGCGATCCGATACTGCTGCTCGGCACTGCCGCTGGCGTCAGTGCCAGCGCGATGGTCATCCGGTTATGAGCCGTCGGCGCATGCTCATTACCGGGGCCACCGGCGGTCTGGGCAAGGCCTTGGTGCGTGAAGCGCTGAGACGCGGGCACGAGGTGCGCGCCGTGGGCCGGTCGGAGCCGGCGGGAGAGGTGCTGAGGGCCTTGGGGGCAGAATTCGTCGTGGCCGATCTAGCGGGTGCGGATGTCGACCTCGCCGAGTTGAGCGAAGGCGTCGATAGCGTGATTCATGCGGCGGCCCTGTCGGCGAGCTGGGGGCCACGTCGGGCCTTCGAGACCAACAACGTCCTCGTGACCGAACGTCTGCTCGAAGCGGCTGCCGGCTCGGGCGTGGCCCGTTTCGTGTTCGTCTCGTCTCCGTCCATTTTCGCGACCTTTGGCGATCGGCTCTCGATCGGCGAGCATGACGCGCCTGCCTCCCGGCCTCTCAATCATTACGCGCGTACCAAGGCCATCGCGGAACGCCGGGTGCTGTCTCCTCGCGAGGATGCCATGGCCTGCTGCGCAATTCGGCCACGCGCGCTGGTCGGTCCCGGCGACCGCGTGATTCTGCCGAGTCTGGCCGAACTTGCCGGCCGCCGGCGGATGCCGCTCCCCCGTGGGGGTCGGGCACTGATCGAATTGACCGACATGCGTGATGCGGCCTGGTCCATCTGTGAAGCGGAAGCGCGCGCCCCCGGGCTGGCCGGCAAGGCGATCAATGTATCGGGAGGCGTGCCCCTCGCCGTGGTAGACATTGCCCGACGGCTCACCGCCGCGTTGAACGTGTCACCACGTCTCGTTCCGCTGCCACTGCGTGTCGCGCAGGGTATCGCCGTCTCACTGGAAGCGCTTGCCTGGTTGAGCCGGTCCCGGCGTGAGCCGACACTGACGCGTTACAAGCTGGCGACCCTGGCCTACTCACAGACCTTCGACCTCGAGCCTGCCCGACGGCTGCTGGGATACCGGCCTCGATACGCTGCCCTCGACACGCTGCTGGCCGAAGCGCGGCAGATCGCTTCCCCCCGGGGGGCGCCTTGATTCGCGTCGGTTTTCGCTGGCTCGAACGCGGTTCGTGTCGTCACCCGGAGCGTGCCACGATCTCGAAGGGGAGTCTGTGCCCGGTCGACTTTCCCGCCCTCGTCGGCGTGATCGAGCATCCCGAGCGGGGCCTGTTTCTGTTCGATACGGGCTATGACAGCGCCTTCATCGAAGCCACCACACCGTTTCCCGAACGGCTCTACCGCTGGGCGACCCCCGTCGATATCGGCGCAGGACAGCAATGGAAGACCTGGCTCGACGAGCATGGCATCGACGAGGACCGGATTGCGGGAACCATCGTTTCGCACTTTCACGGCGATCACGTGGCCGGAATCGGGCATCTTGCCCGGCGCCCGGTCTATTGCGCACGTGCCGGGCTTGACGCGCTGCGCCGAACCGGTCGTTTCGCCGGGGTCCGGCGGGGCCTGCTACCGGCCCTGGTGCCTCGTGCGGTCGATGCCAACGCCCGCTTTTTCGAAGATTCACCGGTCAGGCGCTTGCCCGGTGGGTTCGCGCCATTCACCACGGGGCACGACATTCTGGGCGATGGGAGCCTGTTCGCTGTGGAATTGCCGGGGCATTGTATCGGTCATTGGGGGCTTGCCTTGCGTACCACTCGGGACCGCCAGGTGCTGCTCGCGGGCGATGCCGTGTGGCTGGGCAAGTCCATACGCGAGGGTCGGCCGCCGCCGTTCGTCACCACTGCGCTGCTGGGCAACACACGGCGTTATCGCGCCACGCTACAGGCGCTGATCGCGGCCGACAGGGGCAATCGTGAATTGACCATATTGCCCTCCCACTGTGCCGATAGCGCATCGAGGTTTCGCGAGAGTCATGCGGATTGATCGAGTCTTCCTGTCCTGGCTGAGAACGCGGCGGGCACTGCGCATGTCGCCCGACCAACTGGCGGCGAGGCGAGCGGCTTTGTGGCGTGACCTGCAGCCGGTGCTGGCGCGTACGCCTGCGTTATCCTTCCATTCGGGAAGCGATCTGGCCGGCTTTCCGATCACGGATACCGCGAGCTTGCGCCGCGACTACGGTGCCTGGAACAGCCTGGGCATGAGCGATGCGACATTGCGTGCCCTGGCGCAAGAGGCCGAAGAGGGGATGGCGTCCGGTGAATTGTCGGCGGGCTGGTCGACCGGATCGGGGGGCGGCGCCCGTGGCCTGTTTCTGTCGCGCCCCTCGGAGCGTGCCGACTATCTCGGGCAGATTCTTGCCCGGCTACTGCCGGCGCCCGACCTGCTACGGCGTCAACGGCTGGCCCTGCACCTGCGGGCCAGCAATTCGCTCTACAGCGACGTCGGACGTCGCCGCTTCGCCTTTGCGCATGTGCCGCTCGGCGAGTCGACCGAGGCGTCCCTGAAACGACTTAGACAATTCGATCCGACGATCCTGATCGCACCGCCGCATCGTCTCGCCGCTTTTGCCCGGGCCGGAGCGCGCTTTCCTTCCTTGCGGCATCTGTTCTGTGGCAGCGAGCCGGTCAGCGAGGCCGAACGCAGCTTCGTCGACGACAGGTTGGGCTTGAGACCGCGTGGCATCTATCAGGCGACCGAAGGGTTCATCGCCGCCGAATGCGTCGAAGGGCGCCTGCATCTGAACGATCATGTCATGATCATTGAACTCGAGCCGGTACCGGGAACGCCTGGATATCGGCCGATCATCACCGATCTGCGCCGGGTCAGCCAGCCTATCGTCCGTGTCCGCGGCGACGACTACCTCGAGATCGACGCACGACCTTGCCCATGCGGTTTCGCGGGACGCGTCATTCATCCGCCGCAAGGCCGCGTGACGGATATCTGGTACTACGCGGGCCGTGTGCTCACGCCCCCGCGCGTGGTGGCGGCGATCGAAGCTGTGCTGGGGGGCGAAACGAACTGGCAGGCGGTGGCGGAACCCGATCGCGTCGTACTTCGTCTGTCACCTTGCTGTCCGGCCGATATCGCCACGCTTGCCGCGCGATCGCTGACCCGCGAGCTTGGAGGAACGGTGCCGGTCGTGGTGACGCAGGATTTGACCGCGTGGCGCGGTCCCAAGCGCCGCAAGGTGAAAGGTGGCAATGCCTAGGCGTGTCCTGATTACCGGTGCCCGGGCCGCCGCGGCGCTCGACCTCGCTCGCGACTTCGCCGCCGCCGGATGGGAACCGCATCTGGCCGACTGTGTACCGGCGCGGATGGCGAGCTGGTCGAGGGCCCCCGCACGTGTTCATCGTTATCCGGCGCCCAGGTATCAGAGCGCGGCATTCCGCGAGCGCATCGTCGAACTCGTCGAGACCTTGGATATCGATCTGGTCGTGCCGACCTGTGAAGAGGTTTTCCATCTTGCCGCGCCGGCCGTTCAGGGGATTCTGGAAGCGCGTCTGTTTGCTTCGCCGCTTTCGACGCTGCGTCGGCTTCACGACAAGCTGGCCTTCGTCCGTCACTGTGCCGCGTCCGGGTTGCCGGTGCCGGTGTCTCACCCGATCGACTCCGTCCGGGAGCTGACGGGGTTCGCGACTACCAGCCGCGACTGGGTGTTCAAACCGCGGTTCGGTCGTTTCGGTGACTGTACCCGTGTCGCCCCCGGCCCGGCAGAGTTGACCGCGATTACCCCCGGTCCCGATGCGCCCTGGATGGCTCAGCAACGGATCATCGGTGAAGAGACCTGCTTTTATGCCGTCGCGCATCGCGGCGAGCTCGTTGCCTTTGCCGCCTACGGTTCCGAGTGGCGCCTGCAGGGCGGTGCCAGCTACGCCTTCGCCCCCCTGGCCAGTCAGCGTGAACGAAGGCTGCGCGATATTGCCGCGCGTCTGGCGTGCTCCGCGGGCATCCATGGTCAGTTCGCCTGCGACGTGATGTTCGATACCGCGGGTTCCCCCTTCCTGCTCGAGTGCAACCCCCGGGCCACCAGCGGCGTGCATCTGCTCGCTGGTGCGGGGCACCTGGCTCGGGCGATGGCGGATGGCGTTCCTGCCCCCGGAGTCCCGCCATCGGGGGCTTGCTATCTCGGGCCGGCGATGCTCTTGCTGGGCCTGCCTCGTGCGCTGCGTGATGCCAAGGCGCGCCAATGGTGGCGCTGCCTGGCCTCCGGTCACGATGCGATTTCCCGTCCGGGGGATCGGCGGCCCTTTCTCGGCGCATTGGTGGATGCCGCTGCCTTTACCCTGGCAGGCTTCAAGCGAAACATCTCGACCAATGCCGCGACAACGCACGATCTCGAGTGGAATGGCGAGGAATTACCCTGATGAACTACCCCCAGTCGGTGCGAGATGCCTGGCACCTGGTCGCCCTGTCGAAAGATATTGCCCGGCATCGAGTGCGCAAGACGATGTGTTGTGATGTACCCATTGCCCTGTTCCGTGGCAAGCAGGGGATCGGTGCCTTGGTCGATCGCTGTCCGCATCGTAATTACCCGCTTTCCGAAGGCCGGGTGCACAAGGGGGGATTGGAGTGCCCCTACCATGGTTGGCGTTTCGCCAGCGACGGCACCTGCCTCGAGGTACCCGGCTGTCTCGTCGATACGACGCGCGATGACGGTTTGAAGGCCAGTGCGTTGCGTGTGGTCGAGCGCCACGGCGGTATCTTCGTGGCGCTCTCCGATGCGGCGCCAGCCGAGCCACCGTTGCCTCCCGACTTCGGCAATCCGTCACTCGACCATTTCTGGTGGCAGCAGGGTTGCTGGACCGGTCGCGCCTTCGATGCGATCGAGAATGTCATGGACCCTTTTCATACCAACCACCTTCATCACGGGTTCATTCGTCGACGTGACAAGCGATTGCCGGTGTCCTTGATCGTGACCAGCCACGGTGACGGGATCGAAATGGCGATCGAACAGACTGCTCCCGACCTGGGCATGATGTCGCGCTTTCTGGAGCGCAGTCGTTCACGCAGTGTTTCCCGTTATTATCCGCCCACCACCGTGCAGGCCCGCTGGGAAGGCGAGTCCAGCCTCACCCTGTGCGTCACCGCCATCTTCACGCCGGTCACCGAAGGGAGCTTCATGCCCTTCGCGCGCTTTTCGACGCCCAGCGGTATCGTGCCCGGCTGGCTCAAGCAGGCGGCCATACGCCTGTTCCTGGCGCCGGTGGTCTCGCAGGATCGGCGTGCTCTCGAACGCCAGCACGAGGTCATGACGCACTTCGGCCGCCCTGCCTTCATCTCGGGGCCCGGTGACATTCTCAAGACCCGCTTGCATCGTCTGTGGAAGGGAGAGGCACTCGAGCCCGGCAGCGATCCGGCCGTCGAAGTGAGGCTATAGCGTGACTTTCATTGCGCTTCGATGACGCGCCTCGCTCAATGGTGTCTCCTGGTGATCTGCTCTTGCCACGGCGGGAGACTCGCCGTGGCGAGGGCATGGAGGGAGGGGCATGGCTATAGGGCGCGCTGCCCGGCCTCGAGATCGAGCAGCGCGCGCTTGCGCGCCAGCCCACCGGCGTAGCCGGTCAGATTGCCCTGGCTGCCCACCACCCGGTGACAGGGCACCACGAGGGTCAGCGGATTGCGTCCGACGGCACTGCCCACCGCGCGGGCCGCGCCCGGCGCCAGGCCCAGCCGCCGGGCGAGGTCGCCGTAGCTGACGCGCCCGCCGTAGGGGATGGCGGCGAGGGCTTGCCAGACGCGCTGCTGGAAGTCGCTGCCCGAGGGGGACAGCGGCAACGAGAAGCTCGCCAGCCGCCCTGCGAAATACGCCTCGAGCTGGGCTTGAGTCTCGGTGAACAAGGCTTCGCTGAGCAGGGCCTCGTCGCCGGTGACGGTGCCATCGGCGTCGGCAGGGTAGTGGCGCTGACCGACGAAGAAGATCCCAGTGAGGGCGTCGTTCTCGGCGCGCAGGAGCATCTCGCCGAGCGGTGAGTCGATACGGGTTTGGCGGATCATGGACGGTCCTCCGCTGATGAACGGGCAGCCTCGTCGAGGCTGGCGTGATGCCACAGGTGCATGGCGGCGTAGGCTCGCCAGGGCGACCAGGGCTCGGCGTCGGGGCCGAGGGTCGGCCAGTGGGAGGCGAGCCGGCGACGCAGGACGAGATCATTGCCCGGCCAGGCGTCGGGCCAGTCGAGCGCGCGCATGGCGACGATCTGCGCGGTCCACGCGCCGACCCCGGGAATCGACTTCAGGGTGACGAGCGTTTCGTCGAGCGGCGCGTCGGGGCTCAACATCAGTCGTCCGTCGTCGATGGCGCGGGCCAGGGCATGAATGGCCCCCGCCTTGGCGCGGATCAGTCCCAGCGAGGCGAGTTCCGCCGGATCGCTCGCGGCGATGCGCCCGGCGGCGGGGAAGGCGTGGTCGAGCCCGGTCGGCGCGCCATCGGCGTCGAATGGCTCGCCGAAGGTTTGCGTGAGCCGGGTCAGCAGCGTTCGGGCGTGGCCGAGCGAGATCACCTGGCCGACGATCGCCCGCACGGCGACCTCGAAACCCTCGGCGCCACCCGGAACCCGCAGCCCCGGCGTGGCGGCGGCCAGCGCGCCGAGCTGGGTGTCGATGCGGTCGATGCGTGCGTCGAGATCGAACAGTCGACGGGTCAGGCGCAGGTAGTCGATGCTGCGCGCCGCCTGATCGGCGGGGATCTCGAGATGCAGGACGTTGCGTACGGCCAGCGGCGTGACCGCCAGCCAACCGAGCGTGCCGTCGCGATGGCGCACGACCCGGGCATGGCCGGACCCGCGACGGGTGGTGAAGATGCGCTCCACGCCCGGCACGGCGCGTCGGCCGAGGAAGGCGATCAGGGCCTCCCAGGCCAGCGGCGGGCGGTAACCGAGTTCCAGCGTCAAGGTCCTCGACGGGGCGACGGTCGTCCCGCCGGCGGTCTCGCGGCGCAGACGCCCCGGCGGCATGCCGTAGCGCTCGCGAAACACCGCGTTGAAGCGTCGCAGGCTGCCGAAGCCGGCGGCCAGGGCGACCTCGGCGACCGGCAGCGGGGTATCGGTGAGCAGGCGCTTGGCGGCCAGCAGTCGTTGGGTCAGGGCGTAGTCGAGCGGCGAAACGCCGTAGGCGCGGTGAAACAGCCGGCGCAGGTGGCGTGGCGACAGCCCGATCCGCGCGGCCAACGCATTCAACCCGGCGTCATCGAGTGCGCCCTGTTCGATGGCGCGGGCCGCGGCCTCGACCAGGCGGCCGTTGAGATCGTCCCGCGAAAGGGCGCGTCCGCCGCCCGGGGCCCGCTCCGGGCGGCAACGCAGACAGGGGCGAAAGCCCGCCTGCTCGGCCTGGGCGGGGTGCTCGAAGAACCGGCAATGCGCCGGGCGCGGAGTGCGCGCCGGACAGATCGGCCGACAGTAGATGCCGGTCGACAGCACGCCGACCACGAAGCGCCCGTCGAAGCGGGCGTCGCGGGCGCGATAGGCCCGGTAACGCACGTCGTGTGCCGTATCGGCGCCGGTCGAAGGGGAAGCGAGCGTGTCCATGGCGCTACGATAGCGCGTTCCGGCCGGCCCGACTGGTCGGAATCGGCCAGCGATCTGCGGGCCCTCAGTCGTCGATGGTCAAGCGATAGAGGCCGGTCTCGCCGACATCGGTGGTGAAGTAGACGGCGCCGTCGTCGCCCACCGCCACACCCACCGGGCGGGCCCAGCGCCGGCCGTCGGCGTCCTGGAAGCCGGTGACCAGCGCCACCACCTCGCCGTTGTGGCCCTCTTCGTCGAGGCGCACGCCCATCAGGGCCGGTTCTCGGCGCGTCGCCGGATCGCCGGCGGCGCTGCCATTGGGTGCGGTGGCCCAACTGCCGTGGAGGACGCTGATCAGGTCGACGTCGAGCGGGTGATCGTCGGGCAGGAAGGCCAGCCCCATCGGCGCGCTGCGCGCCGGGAAGGTGGCGACCGGCGGCGTGACCGCGCTGGCCGTCTGTGGCGGGGCGACATCGATGCAGTCGTCGCGAGTCGCCTTGCCGTCGACCCACTGGAACCAGGGCATGCCGAAGAAGCGCCCGGGCTCGGCGCGCTCCAGCACCTCGCGGGGGCGTTCGAAGCCCCAGTGATCGGGGCCGTTGTTGTTGACATAGAGCGTGCCGTCGTCGCGCCAGGCCAGCCCGACCGGGTTGCGCAGGCCACTGACGTAGGGTCGCCAGACGGGCGTGTCACCGCTCTCGTCGAGGACCAGCACCCCGCCGCGGCGATCCGTGAAGGGATAATCGTGGCCCAGGTACTGGTTCGAGCAGTTGCCCTGGATACCCAGCGAGACATGCAGCCGGCCGTCCGGGCCCAGGCTCAGCGAGCGCGAGCTGTGTCCGCCGCCACCGGGGATCGCCGCCACCTCGTGGAAGTCGTCGGCGTCGAGCGTGGCGCCCGTGTGGTAGTCGGCGCGCAGCAGGGCGTCGGTGGTGGCGACGTAGAGCGCGTCGTCGCGGCGCACCGCACTGTGCGGGTAGTCGTCGAGACGCACCAGCACCTGCGCCTCGTCGTAGGGCGGTGTCAGACGATAGACGGTGTCGGCCTTGCTGCCGATGAACATCTCGCCGTCGCGGCCCAGGCTGATCAGGCGGGGATTCTCGAGCGCGACGAGCTTGGCGATGTGCGCCCCGGCCGGTGCCTCGAGCCGTTGCGGCGTGCCGGCCACGGCGACCTCGGTGCGCGTCGCCTCCTGTGCGAAGGCGATGGATGCCAGCCCCGGGGCCAGCAGGGCGGCGAGAAGGGTGGCGAGAGAAACGGCAGCGAACCGTGCCAGCATGACGGACTCCGTGGAACGTGAGCGGTTCACGCCAGTGTAGTCGGTGTCCCCAGACCGAAGCGAAACGCCCTCTCAGCGGTAGAGCCGGAAACGGCGATACTCGGGGTGATCCTGCTGTTCTTCCGGGGTCTTGCGGTAGCGCTTGTATTCCCACTGGTACTGGGCGGGGTCGAGGTCGATGACCGCCTCGACGCTGGCGTTGACGCCGCGTGCGGCGACCGCCTCGTCGGGGTCGTAGACGCGCTCGTCGGCGGCCAGGAAATGGATCTCGAAGCCGCCCTGCGCCAGGCGGCGGGCGACGCCGGTCACCACCCGGGCTCGGGTGCGTGCCACCAGCTTGGGCAGCAGCGTCGCGGTGTAGGCGGGACGGTGATAGAAGTCGGCGAACACGCCGCCGCTCCAGTCGGGTTCCTGGTCGGGCAGGATGCCCACCGCCTGGCTGCCCTTGAGTGCCTTGAGCAGGGCGGCGACGCCGCGGGCGTTGGTGGGCACCAGCGCGGCGCCCATGCGCTCGCGCCCCCGGCGGATCACCGGGTCGAGCTCGGTGATCTTGGGCGGCTCGTACATGGCGGTGAAGGGGAAGTGGCTCGACAGCCAGAAGTTGAGGACCTCCCAGTTGCCGAAGTGCGGCGCCAGCACGATCACCCCGCGCCCCGCCGCGCGCGCCTCGTCGAGCAGCTCGCGGCCGTGCACGGCGTGAATCGAACGCTCGACGCGTTGCGGCGCGCCCATCCAGGCAAAGCCCAGTTCGAGCATCGTCGCCGTGGAATGGCACAGGCTGTCGCGGGCCAGCCGGCGGCGCTGGCCGGCGTTCTGTTCGGGGAAGACTTCGCGCAGGTTGATCTCGGTGACCTGACGCTCACGGGCGCTGAGGCGATGAACCAGCGGACCCAGACCCCGGGCCAGACGCCACAGCAGGGCGGGCGAGCAACGCGCCAGCAGCCGCCACATGGTGGCGATGGCCTTGGCCTGGAGCGGTTTGGAACGGGGTGGTTCACTCATCGATCGTGGCTGTCTGGACACCGGGGGCGGGCATTATAGCGACATGGCCGCCCGCCTTCAGCCTTGCGTGCGCGGGTCCTTACCACAGCCAGGTGTCGACGTTGCTCGGCGCGCGTTTCTCCTGCAGACCCTTGAAGCCCTTCACGCAGCGCACGATCACCCATACCGCCAGGGCGATCAGCAGCAGCAGGCCGATGCCGATCAGCGACAGCACCAGGGCGACGATGCCATAGAGCAGGCTGATCCAGAAGGTGCGGATCTGATAACGATAGTGTTCGTCGAGCCAGACCGGCCCCTTGCCGCGGTAGACATAAGCGATCACCACGCCGATCACCGGCGTGATGCCGACCACGAAGCCGGCCAGCATCAAGGCATAGACCACCGTGGCGATGGTGGTGTCGGCGGGTTGGGGTGATTCGCTGGCGACGGGTTGCTCGGTCATGAAGCCTCCATGGGTTGACGGTCGGGGCGGCAGAGTTCGATCAGGTTGTTGTCCGGATCGCGTAGGTACAACGAGGTGATCGGCCCGTTGGCGCCCTGGCGGGCGACCGGGCCGGTTTCGATCTCGACCTGCAGGGCGTCGAGGTGCGCCTTGACCTCGTCCAGCGGCAGCAGGCTGCGAAAGCAGATGTCCAGGCTGCCGGGGGTGGGGCAGCCGGCGCGCGGGGTGATGGTGGTGTCGACCTGATGCAGGCGCAGGGCGATGTCGCCGAATACCAGGTCGACCCGCTCGATGTCCCGATAGCGTGTCTCGAGCCCCAGCACGCGGGTGTAGAAGTCCACGGCTCGGGGTATGTCGGTGACGACGACGACCAGATGATCCAGGCCCGCTAGCATGGTGATGTCCCCCGTGGGCAATCGGCACGGACGCGTTGCGGCAGGTCCGTGCATGGCTGTTATCGTCCTTCAGGATACGCTAATCGTTCTCATCCTGCCCCGTCGCCGTGTGCCTCGCAAGCCCCGCTCGTGGGCCGCCTGCGGCAAACCGCGAAGGGTACCAGACCGGGTGTCCGCATAAGCGGGAATTATGCAGCGATTTTCTTGATCCAGGCCGCTTGAATTCGCTTTGTGGCACCGGTCGGCCGGCGTATAGTCGCCGGCGAAATCGCGACCCGCGTTCGCCGGGTTGCTGCGGGCGTCCTGCCCGGATGATGACAAGAGGTTATTCCTGCATGTCGCGGCAACTGCTGGCCATGGCGCTGGCTCCCCTGTTGGGGCTTTTCATTCTGGGCATCGGCAACGGCTTCTTGGCGACCCTGATCACCCTGCGTCTGGACGCCGCGGGCGCCTCGGCGGTGGTGATCGGCTGGGTCTCGTCGGCCTACTTCATCGGCCTGGCCATCGGCGCGCTGCTCAACGACCGATTGCTGCTGCGCATCGGGCACATTCGCGCCTATGCCTGCTTCGCCTCGCTGGTGGCGGTGACCGTGCTGCTCCAGGGGCTGTGGCTCAATGCCGGGGCTTGGTTCGCGCTGCGCCTGATCGGTGGCTGGGCGACCGTCGGTGTCTATCTGGTGATCGAGAGCTGGCTGCTCACCACCGCCGACCCGCGCGTGCGCGGCCGGCTGCTGGCCCTGTACATGGTCTCGCTGTACGCCGCGGGGGTGATCGGCCAGTTGCTGCTGGGGGTGACCGATGCCGCCGGGGTGACGGCGCCCTTCATGGTGATCGGCCTGCTGGCCTCGCTGTCGGTGTTGCCGATGGCGATGATCCCGCGGGTCTCGCCGTTGATCGAGCACGCCGAGCCGTTGCCGCCGCTGCGGCTGATCCGTCTCACGCCGACCGGGGTGATGGGCTGCTTCGGTTCCGGCATCGCCGTCGCCGCGATCTATTCGCTGCTGCCGCTCTATCTGCAGCGCAACGGCCTGTCGGTGGAGCGCATCGGACAGATGATGGCGCTGGTGGTGCTCGGGGGCATGCTGCTGCAGTACCCCATCGGCCGCTGGTCGGATCGCCACGATCGGCAGCTGGTGCTGATCCTGATCGGCGTTGCCTGCATGGCCCTGTCGATGGGAATCCTGTCGCCGGGGGCTTCGCCCTGGTTGCTGGCGGGATTGCTGTTCCTGCTCGGCGGCGGGATCTTCGCGATCTATCCGGTGGCGGTCAGCCATGCCGCGGATCGTGCCCCGGCCGGCGCGCTGGTGCGCATGAGTCAGGGCCTGCTGCTGATCAATGCCCTGGGTGCGGTGGTCAGTCCGCCGCTGATCACCCCGGTGATGTCGTCGGTCGGCGATGTCGGTCTGTTCTGGTCGCTGGCCGCCCTGGGCGGCTGCCTGGCGCTGTTCTTCACCTGGCGGCGCAGCCGGCGCCCGGCACCGCTGCCGATGGCACCCTTCACGCCCAACCCGCCGCAGACGGTGGTCGGGGCCGAGCTCAACGTCACCCAGGAACTGGTCGAGGGGGCGATCGAGCACGAGCACATCGAGGACCTGTCGCTGGCCGTGCCCGACGTGGCCGTTGCCGAGCCGGTCTGGCAGGCCGGCGAGACGCCCGCCGACAGCGAGCCCGGGGCGCCCCGGGACACCCGCCAGCGCGATTCCGTCGATTGATCCCACCTTTCACCGGCCACGCCCGACGCCCAGCGTCGGGCGTGGCGTTTTGGGGCCCCGGTGGCCGCGCCGGGTTGGCCGAACGGCGGCTTTTCGGTCATGGTTAAGGCCGAGAGGCGACACGTGGATAGCGGGTGTTGCATCCATGTCGTCAGTCGCCAGTGTTTTCTCAATCGGAGAGCGAAGCGATGGACAAGGGACGGATCGGGGTCGTCGGCGCCGGCACCATGGGCCAGGGCATCGCCCAGGTGCTGCTCGCCGGCGGTCGCGAGGTGATGCTTTACGATGTCGCCGAGGCGGCGCTCGAGCGCGCCGAGGCGGCGATCACCAAGGGACTGGACAAGCTCGTCGACAAGGGGCGGCTCGACACCGAGACGCGCGAGGCCGCCCTGGCGCGGCTGAATACCGTCACCCAGCTCTCGCTGCTGAGCGAGTGCCGGGCGATCATCGAGGCGGCGCCCGAGCGCGAGGAACTCAAGACGGCGCTGTTCCGCGACCTGGCCAAACTGGGCGACGACATCGTCCTGGCCTCGAATACCTCCTCGCTGTCGCTGACCCGCCTCGCCGCCGTCTGCCGGCGCCCCGAGCGCGTGGTGGGCATGCACTTCTTCAACCCGGTGCCGGTACTCAAGCTGGTCGAGGTGATCCGTGCCGAGCAGACCGCGGACGACACCGTGGCGGCGGTCGAGGCGCTGGCCCGCGAACTGGGCAAGACGCCGGTGGCGATCGCCGATTCGCCGGGATTCGCCGTCAACCGCCTGCTGGTGCCGATGATCAACGAGGCGGCCTTCCTGGTGCAGGAGAACGTCGCCGCTGTCGACGATATCGACCAGGCGATGCAACTGGGCGCCGCGCATCCCATGGGGCCGCTGGCGCTGGCCGACCTGATCGGACTCGACGTCTGCCTGGAGATCATGGAAGTGCTGCACGACGGCTTCGGCGATCCCAAGTACCGCCCCTGCCCGCTGTTGCGGCGGATGGTCGATGCCGGCCACCTGGGCCGCAAGAGCGGACGCGGCTTCCATGGCTATTCCTGAACCCTGTTCCCGACTCACGGAGGTGTGTGATGAGCGAGGCATTGGTACGACTCGACGAGCAGGCCGGAGTGATCCGGCTGACCCTGAACCGGCCCAAGGCGCTCAACGCCTTGAACAGCGAGTTGATCGGCGAGCTGGATGCGACCCTGGCGGAACTCGAGACGCGCCGCGACCTGCGCGCCGTGCTGATCACCGGCGCCGGCGACAAGGCCTTCGTCGCCGGCGCCGACATCGCCGAGATGCGCGACAAGACCCCCGAGCAGGCGCGCCGCTTCGCCACCCAGGCGCTGGCCACCGTCAAGCGCCTGGAACGGCTGCCGGTGCCGGTGGTGGCGCTGGTCAACGGCTTCTGCCTGGGGGGCGGTTGCGAGCTGGCGCTGGCCTGCGACTGGGCGGTGGCCAGCGACAATGCGATCTTCGGCCAGCCCGAGGTGGGGCTGGGGGTGATCCCCGGCTTCGGCGGCACCCAGCGCCTGCCGCGACGCGTGGGGCCGGCGATGGCGCTTGACCTGATCACCACCGGGCGCAAGATCGACGCCGCCGAGGCGCTGCGCATCGGCCTGGTCAATCGCGTGGTGCCCCAGGGCGAACTGGACTCGCTGGCCGAGGAGTTGGCCGGTCAGTTGGCCGGTAACGGGCCGCAGGCGGTGCGCGCCGCCAAGCAGGCGATCCACGACGGTCAGGGCCAGGGGCTCGACAACGCCCTGGCGCTGGAGACCAGCCTGTTCGCGCTGGGCTTCGCCGGCGACGAGCAGAAGGAGGGCATGAGCGCCTTCGTCGAGAAGCGCAAGCCCGACTTCTGAGCCGGGGCCCGGCCGGCTGGATGCCTGCGGGTCAGCGCGCCGGGTCGATGGTGCCGCCCAGCGAGGCGTTGCGCCGGAACCAGCCGGCGATGCTGGCGCGCGGGTGCCGGGTGGGCAGCACGGCATGCGGTACCCGGTCGGAGAGAAAGCACACGAAGGTCCCCGCCTCGGGGCGCACCCGGGTGAGTTCGCGGGTCGCGTCGTCGGTGGCGTAGATCGCCATCTCGCCGCCCCCGTCGGCGGGCCAGTCGGGGGTCAGGTAGAGCACCGTGGAGACCACCCGGTTGGCGCGGCCCTGGAAGCTGTCGAGATGGGTACGGTAGAAGCTGCCCGGCGGGTAGTGGGCGAAGTGGGCCTCGAACTCGAACAGCCCCAGGTACAGCGCGCGGTTGATCTGGCGCTGCAGTTCGGCCATCAGTTGCAGATAGTCGCGCTGGGCCTGGCTCTCGCGGGTCAGCCAGTGAATGGCGTCGCCGCGGATGTCGCGGCGCAGGCGGTGCTGATCGCCGCGCCCGATGCCGGCGGCGTGCAGGGCGTCCGCCGCGGCGAGAGTACGGATCTCGTCGTGCAGGGCCCGACACAGGCCGGCGTCGACGATGTCGCTGCCCACGAAGTAGCCGGTTTCCACCAGGCCATCGACGAGCCGGTTCAGCGCGTGGGCGTCGAGCGTGACCCGCGAGGCGGGGGAGGCGTCGGAAGACGGCATCGGCAAGGTCTCTCGCAGACAGGAAATGGCACGGTCAGGCCGGAGGTCAAAGATCGACGTCGGGCACCGGTCTGGCCCGCTCCGGGCGATAGCGTAGCTCGCCGCCGGGTGGGGCGCTATCCAGACTCACCGGCCGACCGAAGCCCTCGGCGAGCAGTTCCACCAGCATCATCGCCGACAGCCCCCAGATCACGTGCCCCTGGGCCTGGTAACTGGGCACGTAGCGCCTGTGTTCACCGACGGTGATCACGTCGGTATGGCTGCGCCGGTCCTCGAGGAACAGCGTCAGCGGCACCTCGAAGATGGTGTCGAGCTCGCCGAGCTGGGGGCGCAGCGGCAGGTCGGGCGGGATCACGCCGACGAAGGGGGTGACGCGAATGCCGTGCAGCGAAATGACATCGCTCAACCGCCCCAGCAGGCGTACCCGGTCGGGCGGCAGCGCGATCTCCTCGCGGGCCTCGCGCAGGGCCGTGGTCAGCAGGTCCGGATCCTGGGGTTCGCGCTTGCCCCCCGGGAAGGCGACCTGGCCGGCGTGCTGCTTGAGATGTCCCGCCCGGCGCGTGAACAGCAGCGTCGGCGCCGGGCGTTCGACGATGGGGATCAGCACCGCGGCCTGGGGCAGGGCGAGGCCGGTCTTGCGCGGCGTGTGCGCTTGCAGGCGCTCGTGAAGTTTCTCTAACATGGACATCTCGCGGGTTTCGTTCCTTTTATTACCCAGCCATCGCGAGGGCGTCAATGCCTTCGTCTGCCGCCCGAGGTGCCGATGAACTTCTGCAGTCATTGCGGTGCGCCCGTCCGCTTCGCGATTCCCGAAGGCGACGACCGACCGCGCTATCTATGCGACGCCTGCGGCAGCATCCACTACCAGAACCCGCGTATCGTTGCCGGCACCCTGCCGATCCGCGACGGCCAGGTGCTGCTCTGCCGGCGTGCCATCGCGCCACGCTACGGCTACTGGACCCTGCCGGCGGGCTTCATGGAGAACGCCGAGACCACCCTCGAGGCCGCCGCCCGGGAGACCCTCGAGGAGGCCCGCGCCGAGGTCAGGATCCATGACCTCTATACGCTGATCAACCTGCCGCACATCGATCAGGTCTACATGATCTTCCGCGCCGACCTGACGGGAGACTTTGCCGCCGGCCCCGAGAGCCTCGAGGTGGCGATGTTCGATGAAGACCAGATCCCCTGGGACGAACTGGCCTTTCCGACCATCGAGCGCACCCTGCGCCACTATTTCAGCGATCGCCGCCACGGGGTGTTTCCGCTGCACATCAGCGACATCGGCCCGGAGGATCGGGAACGCTACTTCGGCAGTGCCTGATCGCCACGGCAATGCCCCCTCCTAGGGTGGCGGTAACGGGTGGGAGCGAACTCGTTCGCGACGAATTCGCCATCCAGCCCACCGCTATCGGGAATGAATTCCTTCCCACGGCAGACTACAAATCCTCCAGCTTCCAGACCTCGTAGGCCGGCTCCTCGTAGGGGTGCGCGGCCTTGAGCGCGGCCACCGCGTCGCGGATCAGCGCGTCGGCGCAGACCAGCTCCACCTTGAGTTCCAGGACACGCTCGAGATCGCCGACCCGGCCGATGTGCGGGTCGGCGCCCGCCAGCGGGCGGAACTGGCCGAGGCCACGGGTCTGGAAGCAGCAGGCCTCGTAGTCGCCGATACGTCCGGCGCCGGTGGCGAAGACCGCTTCCTTGACCGGCTCGGCGTCGCGGAGGGGCACGAAGAAGGCGAGCTTGTACATGGCAGACTCCTTGTCATGACGATTTTCGCCACGGCACGACGGCCGTCGGCAAGTCGGCTGTCATGATGGCATAATGCGCTCCTTCGCCTCGACTGGAAGGGATGTCCCCCGATGCTCAAGTGGCTCGCCGTGGTCCTGGTCGCGCTGCTCGGCCTGCTGCAGTACAGCCTGTGGCTGGGTGAGGGCGGGGTGGGCGAACTCGCCCACATCCGCTCGCGCGCCGACGCCATGGCCGATCAGAATCAGACCCTGCGGGCGCGCAACCAGCGCCTGGCCGCCGAGGTCGTCGATCTCAAGAACGGTCTGGATGCGATCGAGGAGCGCGCGCGCAGCGACATCGGCATGGTCCGCCGGGACGAGCAGTTCTTCTGGGTGCCCGGCGTCGCGGTGCCCGACGGCGACGCCCCCTCGGGTGAGCGCCAGCCCGAGCCGGATACGGAGAGCGCGCCATGAGCGAGCGTCTCTGGCTGGTGGTACCGGCGGCCGGTCGCGGCCGGCGCATGGGGGGCGCGTGTCCCAAGCAGTATCTCACCCTGGGCGGGCGCACGATCATGGCCCGGACCCTGTCACGGCTGCACGCGGCCTTTCCCGAGGCCCGCCTGCTGCTCTGCCTGGACAGCGACGACAAGCGCGTCGACGCGGCGACGGTGCCCTTCGCCGGCTGGCGGCGGGTGGACGGTGGTGCCGAGCGCGCCGATACCGTCTCCCGGGCGCTGGCGGCGATCGCCGACGAGGCCGATGCCGAGGACCTGGTGCTGGTCCACGACGTCGCCCGTCCCTGTGTCCATCCCGACGACCTGACGCGGCTGCGCGAGGCGCTCGTCGACGAGCCGGTGGGCGCGCTGCTGGCGGCGCCGGTGGCCGACACCATGAAGCGTGCCGATGGCGTCGGGCGCGTCGCCGCCACCGAGCCCCGCGAGGGCCTGTGGCACGCACTGACCCCGCAGGGCTTCCGCTTCGGCCTGCTGCAGCGCGCCTTGGCGCATGCCCGCCGCGAGGGTCTGGCGGTCACCGACGAGTCCTCGGCCGTCGAGGCACTGGGCCTCTCGCCGCGACTGGTCGCCGGACGGCGCGACAATCTCAAGATCACCCATCCCGAAGACCTCGGCCTGGCGGCGCTGATTCTCGCCGCCCAGGATGACGAGGCCTCACGGACTCTCGGAGAGACCCCCGCATGATGCGAATCGGCCATGGCTTCGACGTGCACCGCTTCGGCGACGGCGACCATCTGATGATCGGCGGCGTGCGCATCCCCCACGCGCAGGGATTCGTCGCCCATTCCGACGGCGACGTGCTGCTGCACGCGCTGTGCGATGCGTTGCTCGGGGCCTGCGCGCTCGGCGACATCGGCCACCACTTTCCGGACGACGACCCACGCTGGGCCGGCGCCGACAGTCGCGAGCTGCTGCGCGACGTGCTCGGCCACGTCGCGGCCGCCGGCTATCGGGTGGGCAACGTCGATGCCACGGTGATCGCCCAGGCGCCCAGGCTCGCCGGGCACATCGCGGCGATGCGCGAGACCATCGCCGGCGATCTGGGCGTGACGCGCGACGCGGTCAACGTCAAGGCCACCACTACCGAGCGACTGGGCTTTACCGGACGTGGCGAGGGCATCGCCGCCGAAGCGGTGGTATTGCTCGAGCGGGAATCGGCGCATGACTGAAGCGCCCGCCATCGCCACGCCGGCCTGGCCCCCCGACTGGCCCCGCGCCCACGGCGCGCCGCTGGCCCCGGGCGACTACCGCGCCGCGGCCGAGGACTTTCTCGTCGAGGAGTGCCTGGGTTTCGAGCCGGAAGGGCAGGGCGAGCACCTGTGGCTGTGGGTGGAGAAGCGCGACCTGACCACCGTCGAGCTGGCGCGGCGGCTGGCCCGCGCCTGTGACGTATCGCCGCGGGACATCGGCTATGCCGGCATGAAGGATCGCCTCGCCGTCACCCGCCAGTGGCTGTCGGTCCACCTGCCGGGGCGCGAGGCGCCCGCCGATCTCGAGACCCGTCTGGGCGACACGCCGGCGCGTGTGCTGGCGATCTCGCGCCATCCGCGCAAGCTCAAGCGCGGCGTGCATCGCGGCAACCGCTTTCGCCTGCGCATCGGCGGGGCGGTCGTCGATCACCCGGGGTTGGCCGAGCGCTGGGCGGTGCTGTGCCGCGAGGGCGTACCCAACTATTTCGGCCCCCAGCGCTTCGGCCCCGAGGGCCGCAATCTGTTCCGGGCGTGTGGCATACTCGCCAGGGGCTGGCGCAAGCGCGACGACCGTCAGGGCGTGCTGTTGTCCTGCGCACGCAGCTACCTGTTCAACGAGCTGCTGGCCAGGCGCCTGCGGCAGGGCGACTGGCCCCGGGCCGTGCCGGGCGACGTGATGATGCTCGACGGCACGCGCAGCCAGTTCGTCGCCGACACGGTGGACGACCCGCTGCGTTCGCGGATCGCGCGACTCGACGTCCATCCCACCGGGGTGCTGTGGGGCGAGGGCCGGAGCGTCGCGGCGGATGACGCGGCGGCCTACGAGCGCTGGCTGGTCGAAACGCACCCGGGGCTCTGTGCGGCGCTGACGCGCAGCGGCGTGCGCCTGGCGCGACGGGCGTTGCGGGTGGCGCCCACCGAGGCATCGCTGGAGGTAGTGGATGATGGCGTGGTGCTGGGCTTCGCGCTGCCGCGCGGGGCCTTTGCCACCGCGGTGCTGCGTGAGCTGATCGCTCACCCGACGCTCTAGGCGCTTTCGACGGCCCCGGGAGCCGGGTTGCGGCTACCCCGGCCGCGGATGGACGAGTCTCGACCAACCAGGAGGAACGATGCGCAAACTGCTGCTCTCCAACGACGACGGCGTGCACGCGCCGGGGCTCGCCGCGCTCTACCAGGCGCTCAGCGTCCACGCCCGGCTGCGCGTGGTGGCCCCCGACCGCGACAAGAGCGGTGCCAGCAACTCGCTGACGCTGTCGCGCCCGCTGGCGCTGACCGCCCTCGACAACGGCTTTTACAGCGTCGACGGCACCCCGGCGGACTGCGTCTATCTGGGCGTCAACGGGGTCTGGGACGAGAAGCCCGACCTGGTGATCTCGGGCATCAACCACGGCGGCAACCTGGGCGACGACGTGCTCTATTCGGGGACCGTGGCCGCCGCCATGGAAGGGCGCAACCTGGGCATGCCGGCCATCGCCGTGTCGCTGGTCGGCACCCACCACTTCGAGACCGCCGGGCGCGTCGCCGCCAGCCTGGTGGGCGCGGCGGACTCGCTGTCCCTGCCGCCGCGCAGCCTGCTCAACGTCAACGTGCCCGACCTGCCCTGGGAATCGATCCGCGGCTTCCGGGTCACCCGCATGGGCTATCGCGGTCCGGCGCAGCGCCCGCTGGAGGTCAGGGATCCGCGCGGGCGCGTGCGCTACTGGATCGCCCCGGTCGGCGAGAACGCCGACGACGGGCCGGACACCGATTTCGCCGCGGTCGAGGCGGGTTACGTCTCGATCACCCCGCTGCACACCGACCTGACTCGCCACACGGCGCTGAACGATGTACAAGGCTGGCTGGATGCGCTGTCACGACTCGCATGAACTGAGCGGCATCGGCATGACCTCGCAGCGCACCCGCGACCGCATGGCGGGTCGGCTGGCCGAGGCGGGCATCACCGACGCCCGGGTGCTCGACGTGATGGCCCGCGAACCGCGCCATCTGTTCCTCGACGAGGCGCTGGCGCATCGTGCCTACGAAGACACCTCGCTGCCCATCGGCCACGGTCAGACCCTGTCGCAGCCGTGGATGGTCGCGCGGATGAGCGAGCTGGTGGTGGCCAGCGGGGCACGTCGGGTGCTGGAGATCGGCACCGGCTCCGGCTACCAGACGCTGGTCCTGTCGCGGCTGGTCGAGGCGGTGTGGTCGCTGGAGCGGATCCGGATCCTGCAGAACCGGGCGCGCATGCGACTGGCCCGGCTCGGGGTGCGCAACGTGCGCCTGCGACTGACCGACGGCGCTCACGGCTGGCCCGAGGCGGCGCCCTTCGACACCATCCTGCTGACCGCTTGTGCCAGTGAACTTCCCGTCGCGCTGTTGTCGCAATTGAGCGATTCGGGAACCCTGATCGCCCCGCTCGAGGACGCCGACGGCAACCAGTGGCTGACGCGGGTCGTGCGGCGTGGCGACGGGTACGATCATCAACGCCTCGAGCGCGTGCGTTTCGTGCCATTGCTCGAGGGCGTCATTCGATGAAAGGAATCATATCGGTGAAAGGAGTCGATCGTTGAAGCGAGGGCTGTCGCTGTTCTTCAAGGGCGCGGGCATGGGCGCCGCCGACGCCGTGCCGGGCGTTTCCGGAGGCACCATCGCCTTCGTCACCGGCATTTACGAGGAATTGATCCACTCCATTCGCCGCTTCGGCCCCGACGCCTGGGGCGCCTGGCGCGATGGCGGCTGGCGGGGGCTGGCGATCCACCTCAATCTGAGCTTTCTGCTGCCGCTGCTCGCGGGGATCGCCGCCAGTCTGGTCAGCGTCGCGCATCTGGTCACCTACCTGCTGGCGGCCTACCCGATGCTGCTCAACGCCTTCTTCTTCGGGCTGGTGGTCGCCTCGGCCGTGGTGGTGATGCGCCACATCAGCGGCTGGCGGCTCTGGCACGTACTGCCGCTGGCCGCCGGCATGCTGCTCGCCCAATGGCTGCCCGGACTGATGCCGGCGCTGGCGGGGCTGGGCGGGCTCAAGCTGACGGTGGCCGGGGCGATCGCGATCAGCGCCATGCTGCTGCCCGGCGTCTCGGGCAGTTTCCTGCTGCTGACCATGGGCCTCTACGGCACCGTGATGGAGGGCATCAAGGGGCTGGACCTGGCATTGATCGCCCAGTTCGGCATCGGCTGTCTGTTCGGGCTGATGACCTTCTCGCGGGTGCTGTCCTGGCTGTTTCGCCACTATCACGGCGCGACCCTGCAACTGTTGATCGGCTTCATCGTCGGCTCGTTGCCGCAACTCTGGCCCTGGCGGGAGATGACCCGCTATCAGTTGGGGCCCGATCAGCAGGTGATCCCCCTCGACTATCGCTATCTGCTGCCCGGCGACTACACCGCATTGACCGGCCAGCCCGCGCAGATCTGGGCCGTGATGGCGCTGATGGCCGTGGGCCTGGTGCTGGTGCTGGTCGTCAGCGAGCGTTCCACGACCTCTTTCAAGGAGCAATGAACATGCGCAAGGTCTTTCTGATTTCCGCGCTGTCGCTGGCAGTGGCGGGGTGCGCCTCCTCCGGCGGGGCGCCCCAGGTCAACGATCTGTCCATCAGCCGCAACCAGAACCCGCCCCAGACGGTCACCGTGGAAAAGGGCGATACCCTCTACGGTATCGCCTGGCGCAACAACATGGACTTTCGCGAGCTGGCGCGCCTCAACGGCATCACCCCGCCGTATCGCATCCAGCCCGGCGAGACCCTGCGGCTCGACCCCGATGCGGATGTCCGCCAGGCCGCCGGCACGAAGGCCAGCGCCATGGGTAACCAGGCCGCCGTGGCCACGACCGAGGATGGCGCCGCCACGGCGGGGACGCAGAATCCCGACTGGCTGGTGCCGGACAATCAGACGATCCAGCGCAACCAGCGCCTGACCGGCGATCAGCCGGGGGACGCCGGTACGCCCAGCGGCCAGTCGCTGGCGGCGGCCGCGACCGCCGGCGGCAGCGAAGGCCCGGGCCCGATCTACAATTACGGCAGCCCGGGCGCCGACGGCTCGCTCAGTGCGCACGATCGCGCCGAATCCAAGGCGCTCGCCGAACAGCGGGCCAAGACCCAGGCCGGGCAAGAGGCCGGCGCGGCGGAAGAACCCCGGGGCCAGTCATCGGCGGCGCAGCCGGCCCAGGAAACCGCCCCGACTGACACGGTTTCGTCATCGACGCCGAGCGACAATGCGCCCCAGGCGGGGGATGCCGACAAGACCGGTTCGAACACTCGATCGACCGATGCCGGTACCGCGGTGGCCGGCGGGGCGAGCGCGCCGACGCAGTCGCAGCGCACGTACAAGCCGGTGTCCGACATCCCCTGGCAGTGGCCGGTGGATGGCAAGGTCGTTGGACGTTTTAGTGATGAATCTAACCTCACGGCCGGCATTGATATCGCCGGACAAAAGGGGCAACCTGTCAGGGCGGCCGGGCCCGGGATCGTGGTCTACGCCGGAGACGGCGTCCGCGGCTACGGCAATCTCATCCTCCTCAAGCACAACGATCACTTCCTCAGTGCCTACGCCCACAACGACAGCCTGAGAGTCAAGGAAAACGATGTGGTCAAGGCCGGAGAAGTGATTGCCACGATGGGCAATTCCGATGCCGACAGCGTCAAATTGCATTTCGAGGTTCGCAAGGATGGCCAACCTCAGGACCCCCTCGATTACCTGCCATCGCGCTGATGAGAGCGGCTTCCGGGCTGACGCCTCGGAGCCGCCCTTCGAGGGGCCGATCGCTAGGGGAGTCGCGTTTCCGCCGTGCCACGTCTCGGCGGTTGGTGGATGACGTGTGCGGGAGCTGACGACTCGCCGATATTCAGGGACGGACGACCGACGCGTTCGGTCGCCCCAGACAGGTCGATAACAATAACTACGAGCCGGTCAACGGCTGCATTTTCGAGCAGCAGACTAACGGGGTAGCGATATGAGCATGCTTGAACGGGACCTTCAGGATGTGGATCTCAATGAGACCGACGACGGTGTCGAGGTCATTGACGATTCGGCGGATACCAAGGAAGAGGAAGCCTTCGAAAAGGCGCTGAACCGCGAGGAGAACAACTACCACCAGAGTCTGGATGCTACCCAGATCTATCTCAACGAGATCGGGTTCTCCCCCCTGCTGACGCCGGAAGAGGAAGTCCATTTCGGGCGTCTCGCCCAGAAGGGCGATCCGGCCGGACGCCAGCGAATGATCGAGTCCAACCTGCGACTGGTGGTCAAGATCGCCCGGCGCTATCTGAATCGCGGCCTGTCGCTGCTGGATTTGATCGAGGAGGGCAATCTCGGCCTGATCCGGGCGGTCGAGAAGTTCGATCCCGAGCGTGGGTTCCGTTTCTCCACCTACGCGACCTGGTGGATTCGCCAGACCATCGAGCGGGCGCTGATGAACCAGACGCGCACCATCCGCTTGCCGATCCACGTGGTCAAGGAACTCAACATCTACCTGCGCGCGGCACGGGAGTTGACCCAGAAGCTCGATCACGAGGCGACCGCCGAGGAGATCGCCGAATTCCTCGACAAGCCGGTGAACACGGTCAAAAAGATGCTGGGGCTCAACGAACGTATCTCCTCGGTCGACTATCCGCTGGGCGGCGAGAGCGACAAGCCGCTGATCGAGACCCTGGCCGACGAGAATGAAAGCGGTCCCGAGTCCTCGCTGGTGGATGTCGACGTCAAGCAGCACGTCGACGACTGGCTGGCCGAGTTGACCGACAAGCAGATGGAAGTGGTGATCCGCCGCTTCGGGCTGCGCGGGCACGAGGCGGCGACCCTGGAGGAGGTCGGCGAGGAGATCGGTCTGACCCGGGAGCGGGTGCGTCAGATCCAGGTCGAGGCGCTGAAGAAGCTGCGGCGCGTGCTCGAGAAGCAGGGCCTCTCGCTGGACGCCATATTCGAGTGAGACGGCTTCCGCGAGGTCGTACCCGCGCGCCAGGCGCGGGTATCTTTTAGACAGCGCACAACGCGGGCCGAGCGCCCGCGTTCGTCGTTGGGGCCTATACTCGGTTTTGCATTTGATTCGCAAGCTAACATGCGGCATCGTATGTATAATGCCTGCATCCCTGCTTGCCCGTAGAAAGGAAAATTCGATGTCGTCTCGAAACGCTATCCTGGCGGGTGCCCGCCGCGTACCGGGCGCTCGTTTGCGCCTCCTGCCGTTGCTGGTGGCCGCCGCGCTGTCCTCCCAGGCCCAGGCCGCCGATCTGTGGTCGATCGCCCGCGACGCCCTCGACAACAACGCCGATCTGGCGTCCTCCCGCGCCACCTACCAGAGCGTCGAGGAAGCCCGCAACGTCGAGCGTGGCGACCTGCTGCCGCAGATCGACGCCACCGCCACCGCCGCCAACCATCGAACCTTCGAGAGTCAGTCGAGTGCCGCGGGTGGTGGTGGCGGCGCCGCTGGCGGGATCAGCGACGACGACTACAACTCGGCGAGCATCGGTGTCGAGGCGACCCAGGCCTTGTTCGACGCCACCAACTGGTATCAGCTCAAGCGCAGCGAGAACCAGATCGACCAGCAGGCACTGACGCTGGAACAGACCCGGCAGCAGACGCTCTACGACGTCGCCAACGCCTATTTCCAGATCCTCCAGGCGCGTGACATCCTCGCCGCGCGAGTCGCCCAGGAAAAGGCCATCGGCCGCCAGCTCGAGCAGGCCAAGGAGCAGTTCCAGGTAGGCCTGATCGCGATCACCGACGTCCACGAGGCGCAGGCGTCCTTTGACCTGGCCCGTGCCCAGCGCATCGCCGCCGAGAGCGACCTGCAGGTCAGCTTCGAGGCCCTCGAGCGCCTCACCGGCAAGCGCTACGACTCCATCGAAGGGCTGTCCGACGATCTGCCCATCGAATCGCCCGAGCCCGGCAACCGTAACGCCTGGGTCTCGCTGGCCATGGAGAACAACCCCACTCTGCTGGCGACCCGCGAGGGCATCGACATCGCCCAGGACAGCGTCGACATCGCCCGCTCCGGGCACCTGCCGACCCTCGGCGCCTATGCCGACTACAACTACTCGGACAACGACGTCGATTACCTCGAGGGCCACAATTCCGGGGCGGAAATCGGCCTGCGCGCCAACCTGCCGATCTTCCACGGTGGCAGCACCAGCGCCCAGGTCCGCAGCAACAGCTATCAGCTCGAGGCCGCCCAGTACGACTTCGAGTCGCAACGCCGTCAGACCACCCAGCAGGTGCGTTCGCTCTATACCCAGGTGGTTAACGACGTGCAGAGCGTCGAGGCCCAGCGTCAGGCGATCGTCTCCAACCGCAGTGCTCTCGAGGCGACCCGCTCCGGTTACGAGGTGGGCACGCGCAACATCGTCGACGTGCTGCAGGCCGAGCAGAACCTCTACGACGCCCAGGCCAGCTACGCCGAATCGCGCTACACCTACGTCACCGACCTGCTCGCGCTGCGTCGCGAATCGGGGATCCTCGACATCGGCGCGCTGCGCACGCTCAACGACTGGCTCAAGGCCGACCAGACCGTGCGCCTCAACCTCCCCGAAGGGGCGGGCAGTGACGACGCCATGATGGATATCGGCGAGCCGCCGGTGCCGCCCTCCGAGCAATAACGGCGTTTCCCGCCGGCATTCCGGAAGACGTACCGCCAAGGCGTGTGAAACCAGTGGGTATTGCTGGTTTTGCGCGCCTTTTTGGTGGTTCCTTGGGTGAAATCGCCGGGCGTTTTGCCAATAATGGGCTTTTCATTCAGGGAGTCACCGACCATGGCCCGGCCGCTGGAAGCCGTCATCGATCTCGAGGCGTTGCGCCACAACTATCGTCTGGCCCGGGATCTCGCCCCGGCGAGCCGGGCGCTCGCCGTGATTAAGGCCGATGCCTACGGGCACGGCGCGGTTGCCTGCGCGCAAGCGCTCGAGGGTCTGGCGCCGGCCTTCGCCGTGGCCTGCCTCGAGGAGGCCGAGCGGCTGCGCGAGGCGGGAATCGCCACGCCGATCGTGCTGCTCGAGGGGATCTTCAGCGCCGACGAGCTGGCGCGCGTCGACGCGCTGGGCCTGTGGACCGCGGTGCACAGCGACTGGCAGGTCGAGGCGCTGCTCGCTCATCGCCCGCGTCGCCCCATCCCCACCTGGCTCAAGGTGGATACGGGCATGCATCGGTTGGGCTTTGCGCCCGAACGCGCTGCGGCGGTCTGGGAACGCCTGGCTGCCGCGCCGGCGCACGTCACCGACCTGCATCTGATGACCCATTTTGCCACCGCCGATGCCCTCGACCCCGACTATTTCGCCCGCCAGATGCGGGACGTCGACGGCCTGGCCGAGCGGCTCGGCGCGCCGACCTGCCTGGCCAACTCCCCCGCCACGCTGGCCTGGCCCCGGGCGCATGGCGCCTGGAACCGGCCCGGGGTGATGCTCTACGGCAGCAATCCGCTCGAGGGCGACAACGACGCCGCCCGGGAGCTGCAGCCGGTGATGACCCTGCGCTCGCAGATCATTGCCGTGCGCGAGATCGAACGCGGCGAACCGGTCGGCTATGGAGGGCGCTGGGTCGCGCCGCGGCGCTCGAGGATCGGCGTGATCGCGGTGGGCTACGGCGACGGTTACGACCGTCATGCCGCCGACGGCACGCCGGTACTGGTCGACGGGCAGCGCTGCGGCCTGGCCGGCAAGGTATCGATGGACATGGCGACCGTCGATCTCACCGACCTGCCCGAGGCGGGCATCGGTAGCCGGGTGGTATTGTGGGGCCGCGACGACGGCGGCGAGGTGCTGTCGGTGGACGAGGTCGCCACCCACTGCGACACCATCAGCTACACGCTGCTGACCGGCATCCTGCCGCGCGTGCCGCGCCACTATCGAGCAGTATGAAAGCCCAGCGCGGCGGGAGTGGCTGGCCCCGTCAGCGGGGCCGTGGGGCTGGTTCATCGCGAACGAGTTCGCTCCCACAGTAGCCAGCCAACCTGGCGGGAGGGAACTTGTTCCCGACGCCATCCCGCTGCGCTGACGCCTTTCGTCTCGATGGGTAAACTAGGCCTTTTTCCAGCAGGACATCCGCGTTTCCATGACCGATTCCACGTCACCGCCGTCGTTCGCCCACCCGCGTTACTGGCCCACCTGGCTGGCCATCGGCCTGATGCGTCTCGGCGCCTGGCTGCCGTGGCGGCTCAAGCTCGTGGTGGGGCGGACGATCGGCTGGCTGGCCTGGCGCTTCGGCAAGCGGCGCCGACAGATCACCGAGATCAATCTGCGGCTGTGCTTTCCCGAACTGAGCGAGGCCGAGCGCGACCGGCTGGTCAAGCGCACCTTCCTCGCCAACGGCATCGGCATCCTCGAGACGGCCACCGGCTGGTGTCGCGATCCCGAGCATCTGCGTCACCGGGTCACCTTTCGCGGCGAGGAGCACATGCACCAGGCGCTGGCCCGTGGCAAGGGCGCGCTGATCATCGGTATCCACTTCTCGACGCTCGATCTCGGCGGGGCGCTGCATTCGCTGTATTTCCCGGCCGACGTGGTCTATCGCCCCCACGACAACCCGCTCTTCGAGCGCTTCATGACCCGGGCGCGTTCGCACATCTTCGGTCGCGCCATCGATCGTCGCGACCTGCGTGGCGTGGTGCGACGCATCAAGGCCGGCCACGCGGTGTGGTATTCGCCGGATCAGGACTTCGGCCGCGAGGCCAGCGTCTTCGCGCCGTTCTTCGGCGTCGAGGCGGCGACCATCAAGCTCACCGCCAAGATCGCGCGGATGACCGGCGCCCCGGTGATGCCGCTGATTTTCCACCGCAATCCGGACGATCGCACCTACACCCTGGAATACCTGCCGGCGCTGGAAGACTTTCCCAGTGGCGACGAGGTCGCCGACGCCACGCGCATCAACGCGGTGATCGAGGCGGCGATCCGTCGTCATCCCGAGCAGTATCTGTGGCTGCACCGCCGCTTCAAGACCCGGCCGCGCGGCGAGGCCAAGTTCTACTGAAACGCCCATCGCCTTGACGTATCGGTATTTCCTGACGATTCTCATGTAGCGTGACCGGCCCTTTCGGTCACAGGGATCATCCACTCGCTACAAGGACGAACGAGCATGCTCAACTACGCGATCATCTTCCTGGTCATTGCCATCATCGCCGCCGTGCTGGGCTTCGGGGGTATCGCCGGCGCCGCCGCCACCATCGCCAAGGTCCTGTTCTTCGTGTTCCTGATCCTGTTCATCGTGTCGCTGATCCGCAGCCGGCGCTGACTGGCCTCACTCGGAGGGTGCCGACAACAAGGCCGGCAAGACCAGTCGATGGTCGCCGGCCTGCAGCCTTGTCGTGATGAAGTGACGGTCCAGCGCGTCCTTGGCGGCCGTTTCGAGAGCCAGGACGACGCGGTCCGCATGGGCCTGAATGGCCGCATGCTCCTTGTCTTCCGCAAACAGCGACAAGGTTTTCAAGGCCTTGAGCAGGGCGAGGCAGATACTCACGTCATCGCGACCGTAATGGAGGATCGGCGAGAACAGCCGGTACAGCAGGCTGTCGAAGGACTCGATCTCCCAGGTGACGAGCGCACGCCCCTCGGCGTTGGTCAGGGTATTGCAGGGCACCAGTTTCAGGCGCCGGCAGAGCAGTTCGGTCAATTGATGAAGACATAGCCGAGCTGTCCCGGGGTCATTGATGCCGGGCGACAGTGCCTTGATGGCGATCTCCATCAATTGTGTCAGACCATTGATATACAGATCCTTGACCGACTCCCCCTGCACATAGACCAGCTCGCCGAGCACCGCTTCGTCGAAGGCCTCGGAAGGCTGGGCGATATCGATCCGGAACAGTGGAAACGCCTCGACGGTGTAGTCGCCGAAGGTGAAGTTGAGGTGGATGCACGCGCCATGGCGATCGGCGAGCTTGGCAAGGGCCTCGAGATCGGCGTTCTGGATATAGCCGCTCTGGCGTGCCTGTATCCAGTGCCCGTGCGTGGCGACCGGCAGTCGCTCGCGATACTGCCAGTGCGATCTTTCCTGCAGTGTCTCCAAGCGCTGGAGGGAATGGCGCGTGGCCTGGTGCAGGCCCTGTAGGATGGCATTGATCTGCACCGACTGTGACGCGTTGTGGATGAAATACACGAACAGCGCCAGGCAGTGGATGACCATGGCCACACCCAGATAGGTCCCCATGGAGCGCCACAGGCTCGGCGTTTCTCCCTTGAAGGGCACCATCAGCAGAATCAGGATGAACAGAATGGTGCCGAGATAATGGCCCAGTACGCGCTGATGGTGGCGTTCGGTGATCAGGCCGAACACCAGCTTGTGGGAAAAGTTGCCCCCGGCCTGGGAGAGCACCGTCATGACCATCGAGAAGCTGAACACCATCATCGAGATCATGCCGGCGATGAGTGTCGAGAGCAGGGCGCGGGCGGTCTCCGGCTCCTTGAAGCCGAGCCATTCCAGGGCTTCGGGCAAGGCGGCCTCCGGCACCCTGGGGCCCACCGCGATGACCCCCAGCACCAGATAGATCAGGGCCAGCTGGCTCGGCAGGTAGGCGATGCTCTGTCGGAAGCGCATGAAGAGCCTGAAGGGCCCGGTGAGCATGGCATGCATCGGTACGTCCTTGCGGTAAGGGGCGGCCTGGTGGTGCCTCGTGGGCCCCCCGGCCAGTCAAAAAAGGCCCCGACGCGATGCGCCGGGGCCTGTTTCTCGGGGTCGAGCGTCTCTCAGGCGTCGATGCGCTTGTACTTCATGCGGTGCGGCGTGTCGTTGCCCACGCGCTTCTTGTGATCGGCCTCGTAGTCGCTGTAGTTGCCCTCGAAGAACACCACCTCGGATTCACCCTCGTAGGCGAGGATGTGGGTGGCGATACGGTCGAGGAACCAGCGATCGTGCGAGATCACCAGGGCGCAGCCGGGGAAGGCCAGCAGGGCCTCCTCGAGGGCGCGCAGGGTCTCGATGTCGAGATCGTTGGAGGGTTCGTCGAGCAGCAGCACGTTGGCGCCCTGCTTGAGGGTCTGGGCCAGCTGCAGGCGACCGCGCTCGCCGCCGGAAAGGTCCGCCAGGCGCTTCTGCTGGTCGTTGCCCTTGAAGTTGAAGCGGCCCACGTAGGCCCGCGACGACACCTCGTAGCCGTTGATGTTGAGGATGTCCTGGCCGTCGGACACCGCCTCCCAGACGGTCTGCTTGTTGTCGAGGGCGTCACGCAACTGCTCGACGTAGGCGATATCGACGGTGTCACCGATCACCACCTCGCCGCTGTCCGGCTGCTCGCTGCCGTTGATCATGCGGAACAGCGAGGACTTGCCGGCGCCGTTGCCGCCGATGATGCCGACGATCGCCCCCTTGGGGATCTGGAACGACAGGTTCTCGAACAGCAGCTTGTCGCCGTAACGCTTGGTGACGTCATGCAGCTCGATCACCTTGTCGCCGAGCCGCGGGCCGGGCGGAATGTAGATCTCGTTGGTCTCGTTGCGCTTCTGGAAATCGCCGGACTGCATCTCCTCGAAGCGGTTGAGGCGCGCCTTGCTCTTGGCCTGGCGGCCCTTGGCATTGCTGCGTACCCACTCGAGCTCCTGCTTGATCGCCTTCTGGCGGGAGGCTTCCTGCTTGGCTTCCTGCTCGAGGCGTTTCTCCTTGGCTTCCAGCCAGTTGGAGTAGTTGCCCTCGAAGGGGATGCCCTGGCCGCGGTCGAGCTCGAGGATCCAGCCGGCGACGTTGTCGAGGAAGTAGCGGTCGTGGGTGATCGCCACCACGGTGCCGGGGTAGTCGTGCAGGAAGCGCTCCAGCCAGGCCACCGATTCGGCGTCGAGGTGGTTGGTCGGCTCGTCGAGCAGCAGCATGTCGGGGTTGGACAGCAGCAGCCGGCAGAGTGCCACGCGGCGGCGCTCGCCCCCGGAGAGCACGCCCACGTTGGCGTCCCAGGGCGGCAGGCGCAGCGCTTCGGCGGCGACCTCGAGCTTGCGCTCCAGGTTGTGGGCGTCGGCGGCCTCGATCAGGTTTTCCAGGCGTGCCTGCTCGGCGGCCAGGGCGTCGAAGTCGGCGTCGGGCTCGGCGTAGGCGGCATAGACGCCATCCAGTTTTTCCTGGGCGTCCTTGATGGCGCTGACCGCTTCCTCGACGGTCTCGCGCACGCTCTTGCTGTCGTCGAGTTCCGGTTCCTGCGGCAGATAGCCGATGTTGAGTCCCGGCATCGGCCGGGCCTCGCCGGTGTACTCGGTGTCGACACCGGCCATGATCCGCAGCAGCGTCGACTTGCCCGCGCCGTTCAGGCCGAGCACGCCGATCTTCGCGCCGGGGAAGAAGGACAGCGAGATATCCTTGAGGATCTCGCGCTTGGGGGGCACGACCTTGCCCACCCGATTCATGGTGAAGACGTATTGCGCCATGGAAATCCGGTCAGTTGGGGATGAACGATGGTCCCCGATGATAGTGGGGGCAAACCGGAAAGGCCAGTGGTGGCTCGGGGAGGCATCCGTTGCCGCCCCGGTCCGGGAGGATTACTCCTCCTCTTCTTCCTCGTCGTCGACGAGCCAGTCGTCCTCGATGGCGCGTTTCAGGCGGCGCTCCTCGAGCAGTGCCTCGACCTGACGGCGGACGCGCAGCGTATCGCCGCGGCTGGCACGCGGACGGGAAAAGTGCTCGTCGTTGACGGCGTCCAGGAATTCCTGTTCTTCGATGAAGGATTCACGGCTCATGATGACCTCCCATGACCGCCGGGCTAGCGGAATGACATCTCGATGATGCCTGCTCGCTATATAGCGTCAGTCGCCGCTGGGTACAAGAGGGGAGGGCTATTTAATTCAGGGGGCCGCGAGGCCCCCTGAACGTCGGTCAGCCGGCGTCGCGCCCGCTTTTGAGTGCCTCGAGTTCGTCGAGTGTCTCGACGAGCTGGGTGACGTCCTTCTGAACGCCGATGAAGTAGGTCAACTGGTCCTGCTCGTCGAACATCGGGGTGATCGACAGCTCGTTGTAGAACAGCGAACCGTCCTTGCGGTAGTTGCGCAGGATCTCGCGGCAGGGGCGTCTTGCCGCCAGCGCCTCGCGGATGCGCCCCAGCGCCGGCTGGTCGCGGTCGTCGCTCTGCAGGAAGCGACAGTCACGGTAGAGGATCTCATCGGCGCTGTAGCCGGTGAGCCGCTCGAACCCCTGGTTGACGTAGATCAGGATGTTCTCGTCGCCCTCCTGCTCGGCGACCACGATGCCATCGGCCGAGGCATCGACGATCCGTTCGAGCAGTCTGGCGTCGATCATCGGGGGTCTTTTCATGCGTGGTGCTGTCCTTGGGCTGCTGGCGGGGGCGACTCGCCCCGATTCGAGTTTTTCACAATCATGGGCATAGCGCCGCGCGATTTCAACGCGCCAGGCTCGCCGACGCCGCTCTCTCAGGCGGCTTCGACCTCGGGCAGACGATGCGCGCAGAGACCGGCGGCCAGCGCGCACAGTGCCAGGATCGTCAGCAGGCCGTCGCTGCCCAGCCACTGGGCCAGCACGCCGAAGAGGCCGCCGACGATCAGCATCAGCACGCCGGTCAGGGTGTTGGACAGGGCCACGTAGAGCGCCCGGTTCTCGGCGCCGGCGAGATCGACCACATAGGTCTTGCGGCCCAGGCGGACTCCGTCATGAGCGATCACCAGCGCCCCGTAGGCCAGGGCATAGGGCCACACCGTCTCGCTCCATGCCCCCGGCGCCCAGGCGATCGCCGCGGCGGCCAGGCAGCACACGGCGGCGCCCAGCCCTGCGTCGCGCATCACCTGCCGGCTCGAGGCATCGGCGCGCTTGCCCCACACCGGGCTGGCCAGCATCCCGGCGATACCCGAGACCACGATCAGCACGCCCAGGCCGCCCAGGTCGGTGCCGCTCTGGCGCTGGCCGAGCAGGGCGATGTAGGGCAGCGCCAGGGCGCTCGACAGCAACAGTGCGCGGGCCAGGTTGAACTGCAGGAAGGCGCGATCCTGGCGCAGACGGGCGATCCCCTCGCCGAGACTCTTCCAGGCGTTCTTGCCGCCCTCGGTGGCGCCGAGTTCCTCGCGAATCATCGCCGCCGCGCCGGCGTTCACCAGCCAGCCCAGGGCGGCGACCGCCAGCAGCACGGCCAGCGCGGTCTGGCTGGGTCGGTCGTCGAACAGCATCAGTACCGCCCCGGCCAGCAGCGTGACGCCACCGGCGACGCTGCCGCTCCAGCCCATCAGGTTGCCGCGGCGCTGCTTGGCGATGGTCTTGCCCATCACGTCCTTGGTGGCGATGGAGGACAGCCCGCGAGCCAGTGACAGGGCGACCAGCACCGCCAGCACCAGCGCCCCGCCGAGCCCGCCCCGGCCGAGCAGTGCCAGCACGGCGAGCAGGGCCGCGCAGAAGGCCTGGAGCAAGGCGCCGATCACCCAGATCCATTTGCGCTGGGGCAGGCCCCGGGCGACCCCGGCGATCAGCACCTGCGGCAGCAGGGCGCCGGCCTCGCGGATCGGCACCAGCAGGCCGACCATCCACACCGGGGCGCCGATCGCCCCCAGCAGCCAGGGCAGCACCAGTCTGGCGCTGGCCAGTTCGTCGGCCAGCTTGTTGCCGAGCGACGCCAGCAGGTGGCGAAAGAAGTTGCCCGGCTGCTCCCGGCAGGCCGTGTCGGAAATGTCCTTGCACATCCGGCTGTCTTCGTCGCCGGTCAGCCATTCGTAGAGACGGGTCTGGCTGATGGGGGGTTCTGCCATGTCACGGTTCCCTCGTCCAAAGGATTCGTCGCGTCGTGGACGACGCTTGTTATCATCGGGCCATCGATCACACGGGAGTGCCACCATGGCCAGAATCCGCATCCATTATTGCACGCAATGCCACTGGCTTCTGCGCGCGGCCTGGTATGCCCAGGAACTGCTGTCCACCTTCGGCGAGGATCTCGAGGAAGTCGCTCTGGCGCCCAGCCACGGCGGGCATTTCGAGGTCCTCTACGACGACGCGACGCTCTGGGAGCGCAAGCGCGACGGCGGCTTCCCCGACATCAAGGAACTCAAGCGCCGGGTCCGCGACCGGCTCGATCCCGAGCGGGATCTAGGACATACCGATCGCCCCAGAAGCTGACAGATGTAAGCGTTGAGCGGTAAGAAAACGCCAAAACCCTAGGTTCGATTCTCTCCAAGCCGTTTGCGATCTGGCTTACGGCTTACGGCTTACGGCTTACGGCTGCTCTTACCACCACCGCTTGCGCTTGAGCAGCGCCATCACGCCGACGCCCAGGACCAGGGTGAGCAGGATGAACACCGCGAAGCCGTAGGGGCTGTTGGCGCCGGGGATGCCGCCGACGTTGACGCCGAGCAGGCCGGTCAGAAAGCTCAACGGCAGGAACACCGTGGTGATGATGGCGAGCATGTACATGCGCTGGTTGAGCTGTTCGTTGTGCTGGCTCCACAACTGCTCCTGGATGATCAGCGCCCGCTCCTGCATGGCGTTGAAGTCCTCGACGTAGCGCGACAACTGGTTGGCGCTCTCGCGGATCGAGACCTTGCTTTCCTCGTCGAGCCACAGTGGCCCCTGGGCGAGCTGCGCCAGGCAGTCGCGCTGCGGACCCATGAAGCGTCGCAGGGTGATCAGCGGCCGGCGGATGCGCGTCAGGTCGTCGGCGTTGAGGCTGTCATCGTCGGACAACTGGGTGTCCTCCAGCTCGGCCATGCGCTCCTCGAGCTGATGGGTGACGTCGCCCACCTGGTCGACCAGCGTCTCGACCAGCCAGGCGAGCAGGTCGGGGATCGATATGGCGCCTTCGCCGGCGTTGATCTGCTCGCGCACCACGTTGACCGCGTGCAGCGAGCGGCGGCGCAGGGTGATCAGCCGCTTGGGGGTCACCCAGACGCGCAGCGAAATCAGGTCGTCCGGGGCGGCGCCGGGATTGAAGTTGATGCCGCGCAGGGTGGTCACCACGCCGCGCCCGAAGCGGGCCACGCGCGGCCGGGTGTCGGCTTCGAGCAGCGCCTCGACTACCGCCTCCTCGAGCCCGGCCACCGCCTCCAGATAATCGGTGACATCGCCCTGGCGAAAGTCCAGGTGCATCCATAGCGGCGCGTTGTCGCTGTCCCAGGCACGCCGCAGGGCGTCATCGTCGAGTTGCTCGCCGCCACCACGGCCGTCGAGCCGGTAGGCGGTGACGAGCGCGCTGGCACTGGCGGGGACGGGGGGCGTCGATGTCGCCATGGGCACTCCTCTGGCCGGGGGCGAAGGGGTCGTCAGCGGCGAACGGCCCGGTTAGTCTGTCCGGCTCATCCTAATGGACATTCAGTCCTAGGCGGAACAGAGGAGTGGCCATGACCCGGGATCAACGAGCGATGCTCTACGGCGTGGGGGCGGTGGGCCTGTGGTCGACGGTGGCCACCGCCTTCAAGCTGGCGCTGGCGCGGATGACGCCGGCCGAGCTGATGTGGATCGCCGCGCTGGTCTCCTGGGCCTTGATCGGCGCACTGGTGATCCATCGCGGTCAGTTGATGACGGCGTTGCGTGGCGGCTGGCGCACCGCGCTGTGGGCCGGATTGATGAACCCGGTGGCCTACTACCTAGTGCTGTTCGCCGCCTACGACCGGCTGCCCGGTCAGGAGGCGATGGCGCTCAACTACACCTGGGCGCTCGCCATGGCGTTCCTCGCGGTGCCGATCCTCGGCCAGCGCCTGACCCGCCGCGACGTGCTCGCCGGGCTCGTCGCCTACGCCGGGGTGTGGACCATCGCCACCCGGGGGCGGGTACTCGACGTGGCCTTCGCCGACCCGCTGGGCGTACTGCTGGCACTGGCCTCGACGCTGCTCTGGGCGCTCTACTGGCTGCTCAACGCCCGCGACCACCGCGAGCCGCTGGTCGCCCAGTGGCAGAACTTCAGCGTCGGGCTGCCGGTACTCACCGCCGTGGTCGCGCTGGGGCCGGGCTTTGCCTGGCACGGCTGGGCCAGTCTCGGCGCCGGCGTCTACGTGGGGCTGTTCGAGATGGGCTTCGCCTTCGTGCTCTGGCAGATGGCGGTGCACCAGGTCTCGCGTACCGCCAAGGTCTCCAACCTGATCTTTCTCTCGCCGCCGGTGTCGCTGCTGCTGCTGCACCTGGTGGTCGGCGAACCGATCCTGATCTCGACCCTGGTCGGGCTGGTGCTGATCCTCGTCGGGCTGGGGCTGCAGCAGATGCAGCGTGCCCCCGCCGAGCCGTCGCCGGGCGAGCGTCAGTAGTGGTAGGCCACGAAGAACTCGAGCGCACTGAACGGATCGTCGTCGGCGAAGACGTCCCGCGCCCCGGCGCGCGGCGAGACCCGGCTGTAGGCCAGGGAGGCGTACCAGTGCGGGTCGGGCAGCCAGTCGAGATAGAGCGTGGTCTCGTCGGCGAAGCGCCGGTCCGCCACGGGCCGCCCCTGGTAGTTGGCCTCGTCGAGCCAGAACTGATAGTGAATGGCACCCAGGGTCCAGTGCGGGTCGAGCGCCAGCGTGGCCGAGAATTGCTGGACGTTCTCGTTGGTGTTGAACAGCAGGTAGTTGCCGACCACATCGCCCACCAGCCAGGTGCCCCAGTCGGTATAGCCCTTGCTCAGCGCGTCCCAGGCGCTGCGGGTGCCGTCGCCGGGGGTGGCGTCGCCGGAGAAGTGGGTGTAGCGGTAGCCCAGGGTCGGGGTCAGTGGCGCCGCGGCAAAGCGGTAATCCGCCTGCGCGTACCAGGCCGTGGCATCGTAGTCGACGCCATGGCCGTCGCCGAGCTGGCGGGCGTATTCGCCGGAGACGCGCAGTGATGGCAGGCCGGGGAAGGGGATGTCCATCGCGCGCAGGTTGTAGACGCGCATGCCGTCGCGATCGAGGCTGGCGGCGGGGCGATCCAGGGTCTCCACCGCCATGACCATGGCGCCCAGGGTGGCGCCGCTGGCGCCCAGGCGATAGTCGGCATTGATCCCGCGCAGCCGGTAGTCGCCCTGATCGTCGTCGCTCTCGAGGCTGAACAGCGCCGCCGACAACGGCTCGGCGTTCCAGCGCAGCACGGCGCTGTCGCGAAAGGCGGTGCGCGCGCCCATCCAGTAACCGCCGTCGTCGAACAGGTCCAGATTGCCGTCCATGACGATGAAGCCGTTGCCCACCCGGTAGTTCTGTCGGCCCAGCGTCAGGCGCCAGTCGCGCCATTCGACGCCGGCGTAGGCTTCTTCCACGGCGGTTCGGCCGTCGCCGCCATGGGTGAAACCACCGGCATCGCCGTCACCGAAGGTCCGGCTGCTCATCAGCGATCCGCTGGCCAGCAGCGCCCAGTCGCCATCGAGGGCGTAGCGCAGGCTCGCCCCGGGCTTGAGGTAGGCTTCCTGCCAGTCGGCGGCGTCGCCGGTGTTTTCCTGCCGGCGAAGGTCGACCCGGCCGTCGCCGAAGTTGACGTTGCGGCTCCACAGGGCGGCGCCGGCCGCGTCGAAGGTGACGTCGCCGCTCAATGCACCGCGTTCGAAAGTCGCGCCGGCCAGGGCACTGCTCACGGGCAGCGTCGTCAGCACAGCGGTGAAGGCCAGCCTGGTGGCCAGTGGGGTATCGATGGTCGTCATGTCGGTGGTCTCTCGGTGGTTGGCGTTGTTGTCGAAGACACGGGGGTTCGGCCCCGCTCCGGGGAGCGGGGAACATCGAATCGGCAGGGTTAAGAACCCTTTCATGACCGGTAGATGGAGTGAGATTCTCCGGCGGCAGGACGTCGCGAGGGCGCTGTAAACCCCTCCCTGGGCGCTACCTTTGCCATCCATGGCAAAGGACCCTCGCTTTGTCCTGCCACCGGCGCTCACCATCAGAGGGTTTGGAAATGAGCTCTTAGGAGCGTCGGTGCGCGAAGTCGGGGCGCTGGCCCGCCATGATCGGCGTGGGAGAGCGGGTTTCCAGCGCGGCGGCGATGCGAAACGCCACCGCGTCCGCGTAACGCGGCGCCACGATCTGCATGCCGATGGGCACGCCGTTGGCGGCCATGCCGATCGGCATGTTGAGCACCGGGTGACGATTGAGCACATTGAACGGGTAGGTCAGCGTGCACTGGGTCAGGCCCTGCCGGGCTCGCCCATCGACCGTCAGGGTGTCCCGGCTGTGGTCGTGGTCGGCGGGGATGTCGGCGGTGACCAGGGTGGGGCAGATCAGCGCCTCGAAGCCGGCGCCGTAGACCCGTTCGTGCAGCGTCGCGTGCAGGCGGTCGGCCTGATGCCAGTTGTCGAGTTCGTGGCCCATATCCAGTTCGTGGCCCTCGTCGAGCAGTTCCAGCAGGTAGGGCGAAATCGCCTCGCGCGGGATGTCGGCGTACAGCCGCCGCAGCAGGTGGCCCGACTGGTAGCGGTAGTGCTGCATGGCGATGTCGCCGATGGCCGCCGTGAAACCGATATCGACGCTTTCCACCTCGGCACCCAGGGCGCGCAGATCGTCGGCCGCGGTCGCCAGCGCGCGGCGCATCTCGGCGTCCACCTCGAGATAGCCCAGGTCCGGCGACAGCGCGATGCGCATGCCGGCGAGCCCCGCCTGGCGTTGCGGGATGGTGTAGGCGGGCAGGGCGTTCATGTCCTGCGGGTGGGGGCCGGCGAGCAGGTTCTGGATCAGGATCAGATCGTCCACGCTGCGGGCCAGGGCACCGCCCTGGGCATACTGCTCCTGGTTCCAGGGCGAGACTTCCGGCACCCGGCCCCAGGGTGGCTTGAAGCCCACGTTGCCGGTCATCGCCGAGGGAATGCGGATCGAACCGCCGATGTCGCTGCCGGTGGCCACCACCGTGGTGCCGGCGGCCAGCGCGGCGCCACTGCCCCCCGAGGAGCCGCCGGGGGTGATCGCCGGGTTCCACGGATTGCGGGTCACGCCCCATTGCTTCGACCAGGTGACGAAGGCCATCGACATCTCCGGCGTCGCCGTACGGGCGTGGATGATGGCGCCGGCATCGAGCAGCCGCTGCACCAGCGGGTCGGTGTAGTCGGCGACGAAGCCGTCGAGCGCGGGGGAGGCGTTGGAGGTGCGCTGACCCGCGACCATCTGTTCGTCCTTGACCGCCACCGGCAGGCCCTCGAGCGGCCGCGCGGTGCCGTCGCGCCAGGCGCGTTCGGCCTGCCGGGCCTGCTCGCGGGCCTCGTCGAAGTAGGTGAAGGTGAAGGCGTTGATCAGCGGCTCGACCTCCCGGGCGCGCTCGATCAGCGCGTCCAGCAGGGTCACCGGGGAGAGGCTGCCGTCGGCGAAGCGGGTCAGGCAGTCACGGGCCGAAAGGTAGTGGAGTTCGTCGTGCATTGGAATACCTGCGATCGGAAGGTGGATAAGCGGGCGGGTTAGACGTTACGGCGGCTGGGATCCAGCTCGCGCGTCGCCCAGGTGGTCGGCAGGGCGATGGCGAGACAGCCGGCGAAGGCGACCATGACCACCACCAGCCCCAGGTGCAGCCCGCCCGTGGCGATGCCGAACCCGATCAGTGAAGGGCCGAAGGAAAGGCTGCTCATGATCACCACGCCGCCGATGGTGGTCAGCTCGCCGTGCGGATCCATGCGCGCCAGCACCCCCTGCAGGTAGGGCAGCGTGAACGCCCACAGGAAGTTCAGGAGCAGGGTCGACAGGATGTAGGTCGTCGCCGAGTTCAGCGGCAGCAGCAGCGCGACGGCGGCCAGCGAGCCGAACAGGCCGATGCACAGTGGCTTGGTGTGGCCGAAGCGCGGCCCCAGCAGCATCACCGCCAGGGCGCCGGGCGCGCCGACGGCGCCGGTCAGGGCAATGACGTACTGGATGGTGTCCGCGCTGATGAGATGCTCGCCGAAGGGCTGCATGAACGCCCAGACGCCACCGTTGGCGAGTTCGAACAGGCCGATCGCCAGCAGCGCGCTCCATACCCGCCAGTCCGCGAACAGGGCCAGCATCGAGGTAGCCTTGCCGTCACCCGCATCGCCATCCGGCAGCGTCTGGTGCGCCATGAACGGCACCCCGAGCAGGGAGACCAGCGAACAGCCCACCAGGCACAGGTAGATGACTTCGGTGCCGTGGGCGGCCACCGGGTCGGCGAGCAGCGAGATCAGCCCGCCGGTGCCCAGGAACTGCATCATCAGCAGCATGGCGTAGCCGCGCTCGGGAAAGCGCTGCTTGGCCGACCACGCATAGGCCGTGCCCGCCAGCAACCCGGCACCGGCGCCGCCGACCCCCTGCACGATCATCAACCCGTGGAGGCTGTCGACGAACAACGAGACCAGATTGGCGATCAGCAGGATGGCGATGCCGGCCAGGGCGATCCGCACCCGGGACCGGCGTCGGATCAGCCAGGCCAGGAAGATCATGCCCACCGCCGTGCCCAGCAGGTTGAAGGATGCCACCTGACCGGCACTGGAAGGCGAATAGTGGCCGTTGTCGATCAGCGACGAGACCCACAGCGGCAGGACCGCCAGCAGGGTGAGTCCGGCGAAGCCGGAGAGCGCGACCATGAAGGTGGCGACGTAGCCGTCCACCTCGAGCTTGCGGCCGGGCCAGCGATCCGTGAAGGACAGATCACGCATGGTGAAACCTCACTGTTGTTATTGGCGTTCGCTCGAGGTTAGCAAGGGCGTCATGGGGAAAGTTCTGCGCGCGGCCAGAAGAGTTTTGCGATCGGACAGGCGCCGGATGCGTCCGGCGACCCGGGGGCGTGGCGGGAGATCAGCGGTGGCGGCGGCGATAGCTGGCGGGTGTCGTGCCCATCGAGCGCTTGAAGAAGGTGATGAAGTTGCCGGTGTGCTCGTAGCCGAGCTCGGCGGCGATCCGGTCGGTACTCAGATCGGTGAGGGTCAGCAGTGCCTCCGCGCGGCGGCACTTGAGGTGCTGGACGTGCTGCGAGATGGGCATCCCGTAACGGCGCTTGAACAGTGCCTTGAGCTTGCTTTCGCTCATCCCCGCCAGGCGGGCCAGTTCAGCCAATCGCGGCGGGTCGGCGACACGCTGTTCGAGATGCTCGCACAACCGTGCCAGCGCCTCCTCGTCGCGCTGGCGGAGGCCCGGCGTCAGCGGCAGGGCGGTGTCGAACGCGCCGATCGCCAGGCACAGGTACTCGACCGCCTTGGCGAACAGATAGGGGCGCAGCAGGTGCGGGGGCGTGGGCGGCTGCAGCATGTCGTTGACGCAGCGCCGGGTGCGCGCGTCGAGCGGCGCCGAGCACAGCGCGATGGGGTCGGCCTGATGCGTCATGCGTGCCATGAAGCCCGGAAGGGCGGTCGAGGCGCTGTCGTTCAGCAGGCGGGTCAGGGCCGCTTCGGTCATCACCAGTATCGCCATCACGTAGCGCTCGTGACTCGGGCAGGTATCGACGCAGGTCAGGGGCGCGGTGTGATAACTCAACACCAGCTGGTTGGGCGGCAGGGACTGGGTGCGTTCGCCGAGGGTGATCCGGTTGGCGCCCAGCAGCTTGCAACTGACGTAGAAATACCCCCCCGGCAGCGAGAAGGTTTCGCTGCCGGCCGACTCATCGAGGTTGATCAGTCGCAGCCAGACGCCCTGATCGAGGCGGTGCAGGGCCTCCCAGCCGCGATTGCCGGCCGTGTCCCAGCGCAACCGGAACGCCTCGTAGCGATGCTGCAACGTCCACCAGTCGTTGCCGCTGGTGCCGGTCAGCTCGGGAATCGCGGGCAGAGAGTGAGACATGGGCCTTCATCGCAGCGCAACCGAGTTCGATAGTGCGACGATAGCGTGGCGTGACGCAAGCCGGCAGGCTCGTCAATACAATAGCTGGTACTCGAACAGCAGTTGCTTGAAGTCCTGGCGCTGATGGGCGAAGAGATGAACGGCGACCTGGTTCTCGTCGGGCCGATAACGGTAGATGACGCGATAGCCGTCGATCAGCAGCTCACGGTAATGGCTGATGCCCATTTCCAGCGCCAGGCGACAGACGGGATAGGTGCCGGGCCGCTGAGATAACCGCTCCATGGTGGTCGTGAGCAATCTCAGGGAAAGCGCCTGCGCCTGCTCGAGGGGCATGTCCAATTGGTCGATCAAGAAGTGTTCGCAGGCTTCGAGAGAGGCTTCGGCCGTGGTCTCGAAGCTGACGACGACAGCAGTACTCACATCGACTCGCCTCGTTCGGCCGCGTGGCGAGCCTTGACTCGGGCCGTGAACTCCTCGGCGCTCAGGGTCTTGCCTTCCTCGCGGCTCTTCTCGCCGAGGCTCAGCAGCTTGAGCAGGGCGATGGCCTGTTCCCGGCGCTCGTGGGCGGCGTAGGATTCGACGACATAGGTCGGCTTGCCCTTCTGGGTGATGACCAGCGGCTCCTCGACGTCGAGGCTGGCGGCGTTCTGCTTCAGGTAGCTGATGGTTTCGGTGCGCATGGCTTGCCTCCGGATCGGGCTATGGCTCGGTGCAGTGGTCCAAGTTTGGTCCTTTTTTGGACTGCCGGCAATTCCCGAGGCCGCGATCACTCCTGGGCGGCGACAGCCGGCTTTGGCAACAGCGGCTCCAGCACCGGCCAGACATTGTCGAGCAGTCGCGGCTGAGCCTCGGCGGTGGGGTGGATGCCGTCGTCCTGCATCAGCGAGTCGTTCAGCGCGACGCCCTCGAGCAGGAAGGGCACCAGCGGCACGTCGTAGCGATCGGCCAGGCGGTGGTAGACCCGACGAAAGGCGTCGGCGTAGGCTTGACCGTAATTGGGTGGAATCTCGATGCCCAGCAGCGCCACCTTGGCGCCGGCCTGCTGGCTGGCCTCGATCATGCGCGCCAGATTGGTCTGCATCTGCTGCGGTGGCAGCCCGCGCAGGCCGTCGTTGCCGCCGAGTTCGAGCAGAACGATGTCCGGGTGGTGCTGTCGGAGCAGATCGGGCAGGCGCGTCGCGCCGCCGGCGGTGGTCTCGCCGCTGATGCTGGCGTTGACGACCTTGACCGAATCGTCGAGGCGCGCATCGAGCAGCGCCACCCAGCCCTGGTCGCGATCGATGCCGTAACCGGCGCTGATGCTGTCGCCCATTACCAGCACCGTGGTCGGGGCGTTCGCCGCAACCGCCTGGGCGGCCCCCAGCCACAACCCGAGCCACGCCAGCAGCACCAACCGTGAAACCACAGGGAAAGCATGTCTCATGTCCGACTCCCATGCGCGTGAATCCGCCTCGCAACAGTCCCCGATTCTACAGGCACGCGGGCTGTCCAAGCACGTCGCCAGCGGCGATCGCCGGCTGACCATTCTCGACGGGCTCGATCTGTCCGTCATGCCGGGCGAGAGCGTGGCGATCCTGGGCAGCTCCGGGGCCGGCAAGTCGACCCTGCTGGCGTTGCTGGCGGGGCTTGATGCCCCCAGCCACGGCGAACTCGAGCTGTTCGGATCCTCGCTGCCGTCGCTCGACGAGGACGGCCGGGCCGCGCTGCGTGCCGGCCGGGTCGGTTTCGTGTTCCAGAATTTCCAGCTGTTGCCCACGCTGACCGCGCAGGAAAACGTGCTGCTGCCGCTGGAGCTGCTGCCCGGCCGCGATCACCAGGAACGCGCCCGCGAATGGCTGACCCGGGTGGGGCTGGGCGAGCGTCTCGATCACCTGCCCAAGCAGCTCTCCGGCGGCGAACAGCAGCGGGTGGCCGTGGCGCGTGCCTTCGTCACCCGGCCCGAGCTGGTGTTCGCCGACGAGCCCACCGGCAACCTCGACCGCGACACCGGAGCCGCGATCATCGAACTGCTGTTCGAGATCAACCGCGAGGCCGGCACCACGCTGGTGCTGGTCACCCACGACCCCCATCTGGCGCGGCGCTGCGAGCGCTGCCTGCGTCTCGAGGGCGGTCGTCTCGAGGTGCTCGACCGCGACGAGGTGCAGGCATGACCTCGCCGGGGGCCATGCTGGCGCTGTCGCTCAAGGGGCTCAGGCGCGACCTGCGCGCCGGCGACGTGCGCGCGCTGTTCGTCGCCCTGGCCCTGGCCGTGGCCGCGACGACCATGATCGGCTTCTTCCTCGACCGCCTGGATCGCGGTCTGACGCGTCAGGCCGGGCAACTGATGGGCGGCGACATCAAGCTCGAACAGGGCAGCCCGTTCGGCGACGAGCTGCGCGACACCCTGCACGGGGCGGGGCTGACCCTCTCCGATCAGGTCGACACCGTGTCCATGGTCAGCCGTGGCGAGGCCTTCCAGCTCGCCAGCCTCAAGGTGGTCGACGGCGCCTACCCGCTCTATGGCCAGGTGCATGTCGATCTCGGCGACGGCATCACGCTGGTCTCGCGCGGCCCCGAGCCGGGCAGCGTGTGGATCGCGCCGCGGCTCGCGCAACTGCTCGACGTGGCGATCGGTGACCGCGTGCGGGTCGGCCAGAGCGAACTGACGGTTTCCGGCATCATCGACCGCGAGCCGGACCAGTCGGCGGGCTTTTCGAGCTTCAGCCCGCGGTTGATGATGCGTCTGGCCGATCTCGACGCTACCGGCCTGGTGCGCCCCGGCTCGCGCATCGAGTACGAACTGCTGGCCAAGGGCCCGCCCGAGGCGGTGAGCGCGATGGACGCCACGCTCGAACGATTGCGCGGCGAGGGCGTCGAGATCGAGAACGTCCGCGACGACCGCCCGCAACTGGGAAGCGCCCTGGAGCGCGCCGAGAAATACCTGAGCCTGGCGGGGCTGGCGGCGGTGCTGCTCGCCGGGGTCGCGGTGGCGATGGCCACCCGGCGTTACGTCGATCGTCACCTGGATACCGCCGCGCTGCTGCGCTGCTTCGGGGCCAGTCAGCGCCAGCTCGCCCGGCTGTTCGCCTGGCAGTTGCTGTGGCTGGCACTGGCGGCCTCGGTGACCGGCGCGCTGCTGGGACTGGCGGGCCAGGCCGGGCTGCTGGCGCTGTTGACCCGCTTTCTGCCGCTGGAACTGCCGCCGCCCGGCGTGCTGCCGCTGCTGCTCGGCGTGCTCACCGCGCTGGCGGTACTGGTGGGCTTCGCCGGGCCGACGCTGTTGCGGCTCAAGCGCGTCAGCGCGTTGAAGGTGCTGCGCCGCGAGCTCGATCCGCTGCCCGCCTCGGCGTGGCTGGTGGTGGCCGTGGCCAGCCTGGTGTTCGGCGCCTTGCTGTGGCTCTACTCGGGGGATTTCGGCCTCTCGGCGGCCTTGCTCGGCGGCGGGCTGATCGCCCTCGCGGCGCTCTGGGCCCTGGGCTGGGCGCTGCTCGCGCTGGTGCTGCGGCTGGCCGCGCGGGTCGGACGTGATGACGCCACCTCGCGCCCCGGCGGGCTGGCACAAGCCCTGCGCCTGGGCGCCAGCCAGCTGGCGCGTCGCCGTCACGCCAGTCTCGGCCAGTTGCTGGCCTTCTCGGTGACCTTCGCGGCCATGGCGATCATCACCCTGGTGCGCGGCGATCTGCTCACCACCTGGCAGACACAGCTGCCCGCCGATACGCCCAACTACTTCGCCATCAACATCCAGCCCGGCGAGCGCCAGGGCTTCGTCGACATCCTCGACGAGGTCGCCGAGACCCGCACCGCGCTCTACCCCATGGTGCGCGGGCGGATCACCGCCATCGACGGCCGGCCGCCGCGTCAGGCGGTTCCCGAGGAGCACCGCGGCGACAACGCCCTGCAACGCGAGCTCAACCTGACCTGGCGCGAGGAAGTGCCCGACGGCAACCGCGTGGTGGCCGGGCAGTGGTTCGACGCCGATACCCAGGTGGCGCCGGGCAGCGTGCCCATCTCCTTCGAGAGCGGCCTGGCCGAACGCCTCGGCGTGGGCCTCGGCGACACCCTGACCTTCACCATCGGCAGCGATACCGTCACCGGCGAGATCACCAGTCTGCGCGATCTCGACTGGGACAGCTTCCGGCCCAACTTCTTCGTGATCTTCCCGCCCGGGGTACTCGAAGGCTACGGCCACAGCTACATCACCGCCTTTCATCTCGACGCCGCCGCCCACGGCGACGTACTGGGGCGGCTGGTCTCGGCCTATCCCGGGGTGTCGCTGCTCAACGTCGACGCCATCCTCGGCCGGGTGCGCGATCTGCTCGCCCAGGTCACCCGCGCGGTGGAGCTGGTGCTGGGCTTCGTCCTGCTCGCCGGCATCAGCGTGCTCTACGCCGCGCTCACCGCCAGCCATACGCTGCGCACCCACGAAAGCGGCCTGCTGCGGGTGTTCGGCGCCGGCAACCGGCTGATCTCCCGGGTCCAGGGCGTGGAGTTCGCGCTGCTTGGCTTCACCAGCGGGCTGATGGGGGCGCTGCTCGCCGAACTCGCCGCGCTGGGCATCTATGCCGGCTTCCTGGATCTCGCGCCGCGCCTGCACCTCTGGTTGTGGCTGGTGTTGCCGCTCGGCGGCGCGCTGCTCATCGGCGTGATCGGCCATGGACTGTCCCGCGGCGTGCGGCGCCAGGCCCCGGTCGAGAGCCTCGGTCTGCTGGGGGAGGGCTAAGCCTGTGACCAGGCGCTGGCAAAATAGCCGTCCAAGTAATAACATAGTTATTACTTGGCATGTCTGGAGGAGCCATGAGAACGACACTACGCAAGATCGGCAATTCACGTGGCGTACTGATTCCCGCGCTATTGCTCGATGAGTGCGGTATCGATGGCGAGATCGAGCTGCACCAGGAAAACGGACGTATCGTCATCGAGCCGGTAAAACCGGCGCGACAGGGTTGGTTCGAGGGCTACCAGGCAGAGCACGATACCGATGCCTGGCAAGGCTTGCCCCCCGAAACCGATAGTGACGATTGGGAATGGTGAAGCGACCAAAATCCGTCCGGCGCGGCGATGTCTACTGGGTGAACCTGGACCCGACCCTGGGCAGCGAGATACGCAAGACTCGGCCCGCACTGGTCGTTTCTCCCGATGACATGAACGCCGCCTTGCCACGTGTCATCGTGGCGCCCATTACCAGCAAGGGCCAGCCGTTGGGTTGTCGGCCCGAGCTGACCTTCCAGGGTAAGCAAGCCCGCATCCTGCTGGATCAAGTGCGTTGTATCGATAAGGCCCGCTTGCTGGGCCGGCTGGGCGAGATCGACAAGGCGATATGGCATCCGCTGCTACTGGAAATGTTCGAATAGCGGGAGGCGGGCCTCCAGGCCTCTCAAAGCCAGTTTTCCACCCGTAATCCCTCGACACGATCGAACTCGCCAGTGTTGGCGGTGACCACGATGCGCTGTTCCGCCAGTGCCTGAGCGGCGATCAGCAGGTCGTTGGGGCCGATCGGCGTCCCGGCGCGTTCCAGTTGCCGGCGGATTCGGGCGTAATGTCGATCGGCGGGTGGCTCGAACGGGCGCACGTCCAACACATCGAGCAGTGTTTCCACCTGGCGCGTCAGACGCTCGGAGCCCCGCCTGCCGGCACCAAAGCGAAGCTCCGCCGCGACGATGACGCTGGTCGCGATGGCATCCTCACCGACCTCGGCGATCCGCCGTGCCACGGCACCGTGCGGGTCGCGAACGAGTGCGGAGACGATATTGGTATCCAGAAGATAGCCGTGGCGACTCATAACTCGACATCATCGAGCGGCATCATCCCCTCATCGACATCGCCCAGGGGCTCATCGACCGGCTCTAGACGCTGCAGGGTCTCCAGCAGCCCGGCCTTTTTGATCGGCTCGATGATCAGGGTGTCGCCCTCGCGGCGAATGATGGCCTCGTTTCCGGCCAGCTCGAATTCGCGGGGAATGCGCAGGGCCTGATTACGGCCATTGCGGAAGAGACGGACGTGACGTTCGCTCGACATGGCTACCTCGCTTTTGGCCTATGCTAAAGCATAGGTCTCGCATTGTGTCATGTCCACTCGCTGAGTTGTCTGATCCTGACTTCAGCCTCACTAAACCCCGCGTGAGAAATTCTCGGGCAGCCTTGACCGCCTTTCATGTGAAAGGGGGGAGGGGCTGGGGTATCATGCCGGCCTGGATTCACCCCTTGATCCGAGGATTCTCGCCGATGTTCACCCGTGATATGCAGATTGCCGGTTTCGATGACGCGCTCTGGAAAGCGATGCAGCAGGAAGACGCTCGCCAGGAAGCGCACATCGAGCTGATCGCCTCCGAGAATTACGCCAGCCCGCGCGTGATGCAGGCCCAGGGCACCCAACTGACCAACAAGTACGCGGAAGGCTACCCCGGCAAGCGCTATTACGGCGGCTGCGAGCACGTCGATGTCGTCGAGCAACTGGCGATCGACTACGCCAAGCAGCTGTTCAACGCCACCTACGCCAACGTCCAGCCGCACTCCGGCTCCCAGGCCAACGGCGCGGTCTTCCAGGCGCTGGTCAAGCCGGGCGACACCGTGCTGGGCATGAGTCTCGACGCCGGCGGTCACCTGACCCACGGCGCCAAGCCCAACTTCTCCGGCAAGCACTACAACGCCGTGCAGTACGGCATCGACGAGCGCGGCCACATCGATTACGACGACGTCGCCAAGCTGGCTCGCGAGCATAAGCCGAAGATGATCATCGCCGGCTTCTCCGCCTACTCGCAGATCATCGACTGGGCCCGGTTCCGCGAGATCGCCGACGAGGTGGGTGCCTACCTGCTGGTCGACATGGCGCACATCGCCGGGCTGGTCGCCGCCGGCGTCTATCCGAGCCCGCTGCCGCACGCCCACGTGGTCACCACCACCACCCACAAGACCCTGCGCGGCCCGCGTGGCGGCCTGATCCTCTCCGCCGAGGACGACGCCGACATCGAGAAGAAGCTGCAGTCCGCGGTCTTCCCCGGTGGCCAGGGCGGTCCGCTGATGCACGTCATCGCCGCCAAGGCGATCTGCTTCAAGGAAGCCATGGACCCCGCGTTCAAGAGCTACCAGCAGCAGGTGGTCAAGAATGCCCAGGCAATGGCCGGCGTGTTCCTCGAGCGCGGCTACGACGTGGTCTCCGGCGGCACCGAGGATCACCTCTTCCTGCTCTCGCTGATCAAGCAGGGCCTGACCGGCAAGGACGCGGACGCCGCCCTGGGCCGCGCCCACATCACCGTCAACAAGAACGCCGTGCCGGGCGACCCGCAGAGCCCGTTCGTCACCTCCGGCCTGCGCATCGGCACCCCGGCGGTCACCACCCGCGGCTTCGGTGAGGCCGAGTGTCGCGACCTGGCCGGCTGGATCTGCGACATCCTCGACGCCATGCAGCAGGGCGACTCCTCGAAAGCCGAGGCCGACGTCAAGGCCAAGGTCGAGGCCGTCTGCGCGCGCTTGCCGGTGTACCGCCAGGGTTGACCCCAAACGGCGGAATAGCTGCCGCCCGTAGAGGCTGATCGAGGCGCCGTCCAACGGCGCCTCGTTCTATTTTGTGAAGACGCCCCTCATGCTGGCGTCGCGATTCTGATATCCTTGGCGGCCTCGCTTAAGGAGCAGGACCGCCGAGCGAAGCGCCGACAGTTCGAGAGCCGTGAGCACGGACATCCAGGTGTCGCCCATCGGTGCCTGCAACCCCTTGTTACCCAACCATTTAGTGAGTGAGCGCATGGCCACCCGTCAAGAAGCCACCGACTTGCAACGTGCCTTGAAGGCATGTCGGGGATCGTTCGTTTCGGTGGGGTTCTTCAGCATGTTCATCAATCTTTTGATGCTGGTGCCCCCCCTCTACATGCTGCAGGTCTACGACCGCGTCATTTCCTCGCGCAGCGCTGACACCCTGCTCATGCTGACCCTGGTGGTGATCTTCCTGTTCGCCGTCATGGGGCTGCTCGAACTGGTGCGTTCGCGGATCCTGATCCGCGTCGGCAACCGCCTGGACACCATGGTCAACCAGCGCCTCTACAGCGCCATGTTCCGGCGCAGCGTCATGTCACAGGGCCAGCAGTCCGCCCAGCCGCTCAACGACCTGACCAGCCTGCGCCAGTTTCTCACCGGCAATGGCCTGTTCGCCTTCTTCGACGCGCCCTGGGTGCCCATCTACCTGGCCGTGCTGTTTCTCTTCCACCCCTGGCTGGGGGTCTTCGCCACCTGCGCGGGCATCGTCCTGCTGACCCTGGCGATCGCCAACGAAAAGGCCACCAAGGGGCTGCTCTCCGAAGCCAATTCGGAAAACATCAAGGCCCAGGAGCTGGCCAACTCCAACCTGCGCAACTCCGAAGTCCTGCACGCCATGGGCATGCTGCCCGGCATCATGGGCCGCTGGGCGAGCAAGCATCACGAATTCCTCGCCAAGCAGTCCCAGGCCAGCGATCGCGCCGGTGCGCTCGCCAACGCCTCCAAGGTGCTACGCATGCTGTTCCAGTCGATGATCCTCGGTCTGGGTGCCTTCCTGGTGCTCGAGGGCGAGATGACACCCGGCATGATGATCGCCGGCTCGATCCTCATGGGCCGGGCGCTGTCGCCGATCGACCAGATGATCGGCAGCTGGAAGGGCTTCGTCGCCTCGCGCAGCGCCTACAAGCGTCTCAACGAACTGCTCGAACAGATTCCCGAGGAGCAGCGGCGCATGTCGCTGCCGGCGCCCAAGGGCGACATCGACGTCGAGACGGTCGCCGCCGCGCCTCCGGGGGTACGCATGGCGACCATTCGCGGCATCAACTTCTCGGTGGGCAGCGGCGAGCACATCGGCATCATCGGCCCCAGTGCGGCCGGCAAGTCGACCCTGGCGCGCGTGCTGCTGGGCATCTGGCCCACCCAGGTCGGCAGCGTGCGCCTCGACGGCGCCGAGATCATTCACTGGAATCGTGACGAACTCGGCCCGCACATCGGCTATCTGCCCCAGGACATCGAACTCTTCGACGGTACCATCAGCGAGAACATCGCCCGCTTCGGCCAGGTCGATGCCCAGAAAGTCGTCGCCGCCGCCCAGAAGGCCGGCGTGCACGAGATGATCCTGCAATTGCCCAACGGCTACGACACCGTCATCAGCGGTTCCGGCGGGGCGCTCTCCGGCGGCCAGCGCCAGCGCATCGGCCTGGCCCGGGCGCTCTACGGCAACCCGGTACTGGTGGTGCTCGACGAGCCCAACTCCAACCTCGACGACAGCGGCGAGCGCGCACTGGGCGAAGCGATCCGCCAGCTCAAGGCCGAAGGCACCACGCTGTTCGTCATCAGCCATCGCCAGAGCGTGCTCAAGCACGTCGATCAGTTGCTGGTCCTCAAGGAAGGCCAGGTCAGCATGTTCGGCCCGCGCGATCAGGTGCTGGCGCAGTTCGCCAAGCCCGCCGGCAGCGGCCGGTCGAGCCTGGCCGGCAGCAGCAAGTCGGGCAGCCGTCTCACCGCCGTGCAGGGCGGTGGCAACCAACCGGGCAGCGATTCGCAATCCTCGGAGCAGAACTGAGCATGGCAGGCGACAACTCCACCAGTCACGACATCACCCCCTACGAGGAATCCATCGAAGGGGAATCGGTCTCCCGCGAACCGGGCAAGAAGACGCTGCCGATCAACGACCGCGGCTATCGGCGTCTGGGCCTGCTGATCCTGCTGATCGCCTTCGGCGGCTTCGGCGGCTGGGCGGCGACCGCCGACCTGGCCGTCTCCGTGGTCGCGCCGGGCTCGGTCTCGGTCGAATCGTTCAAGAAGACCGTGCAGCACCTGGAAGGCGGTATCGTCAAGGACATCCTCGTCGAGGACGGCGACCATGTCGACGCCGGCCAGACCCTGATGGTCCTCGACAAGACCCAGGCGCGCTCGCAGCTCGAGATCGCCCGCTCGCAGTACCTGATCAATCGCGCCGCCGAAGTGCGCCTGATGGCCGAGCAGAAGGGCGCCGATGCGCTCGACTTCCCCGAGGAACTGCTCGACAGCGACGCGCCGCGCGTCAAGGAAGTGCTCGCCGTGCAGCGCGCGCTGTTCCAGGCGCGCCGCGAATCGCTCCAGGGTACCCTCGACGCCCTCGACGAGCAGGCCAACCAGATGCGCGAACAGATCGACGGCCTGCAGAAGATGATCAAGGTCAACCAGTCGCGTATGGCCTCCCTGCAGAGCGAGGCGCGCGATTACCGGGCGCTGTTCAAGGAAGGCCTGGGCGACAACCAGCGCCTGCGCGAACTCGAGCGTCAGGTGCTGCAGTTCAAGGGCGAGATCGCCCAGCACCGTTCCGAGATCGCCAAGCTCAAGTCGCAGATCAGCGAGAACAAGGTCCAGCAGCAGGTCAAGCAGCAGGAGTTCCAGAAGGAGGTCGGCGAGCAGCTGCGCGAGGCCCAGGCCAACATCGCCGACGCCGAGGAGCGCATGACCGCGCTCAGCGACCAGGTCAAGCGCACCACCGTCACCGCGCCGGTCGCCGGCACCGTGGTCGGCATGACGATCCACACCATCGGCGCCGTCGTCAAACCCGGCGAGCCGATCATGAACATCGTGCCCTCCGGTGACGACTTCGTGGTCGAGGCCCGCATCCCCAGCAAGGACATCGACAACATCTATCCGGGGCAGTACGCCGAGATCCGCTTCAGCGCCTTCAATCAGCGCCTGACCAATGTCATCGAAGGCGAGGTGACCAACGTCAGCGCCGACACCTTCAAGGACGAGGCCACCGGTACCCAGTACTACAAGGCCCGGGTCAAGGTGACGCCGAAAGGCAAGCGCGAGATGACCGAGAACATGCAGTTGCTGGCCGGCATGCCCGCCGAAGTGATGATTCGCACCGGCGAGCGCACCTTCGCCAGCTACGTGGCCAAACCCATCACCGACATGCTGGCACGCGCCATGCGTGAGGAATGACCATGGTCAAGCGATTCAAGCGACTCCCCCTGTACGGCCTGCTGGTCTCGGCGCCACTGGCCGCCCCGCTGGCCATGGCCCAGGGCGATGGCGGCATGCACTGGACCGACGAGCTGCCGGTCATGAACGGCCAGCCGGCGCCGGGTGACGTGGCCAGCGTTGCCGTCGGCGAGGCCGGCGCGAGCGTCGCCGAGGGTGACGCGTCGGCGTTGGGCAACGAACACGCGCTGCCCTCGCTGCCACGGCTGTTCGAACTCGCGCTGAGCAACGACGCCAAGCTGGCCAGCCAGCGCTACAACGCCGAAGCCACCCAGCAGAACGTGCCGATGACCCAGGCCGGGCTCAAGCCGCAGGTCAGCGCCAGTGCCAGCTATCTCTATCAGCATTCGGACAACTACTACACCGACAATCCCGAGTACAACCCGGACAACGAGCTCAGTACCGTCAGCGACGACTACGAGGCGCGCTACCAGGGCGTGACCCGGGACAAGACCTGGCAGGTCCAGGTCACCCAGCCGCTGTTCAGCCTCGAGCGCTGGCGCAAGGTGGGCAAGGCGGAAGCGCAGAGCGACGCCGCCACCCTCAAGGTGGCGGTGGGCGAGCGCGATCTCGCCCTCGACGTCGCCAAGGCCTACCTGGACGCCTTTCTCGCCTCGCGCAAGCTCGGCCTACTCGACTCCAAGGAGAAGTCGCTGGAGTTGCAGGTCAAGCAGGCGCAGCGCGCCTACGATCTCGGCGTCGGCGACCGCATCAACCTGCTCGAGTCGCGTTCGCGGCTCGACCAGGCCGTCTCCGACAAGCTGCAGGCCGAGAACGAGCTGGACAACGCCCTGAGCGTGCTCGAGCGTTTCACCGGCCAACTGCCCGAATTCACCGGCAGCCGGCTCGGCGACCTGGGCACGGTCGACCTCACCGGCGATTTCGGCGATGAGCAAGAGTGGCTCGACCGCGTCGTCAACAACGTCGAGGTCAAGCTGGGCAAGCAGCAGGAAGCGGTCGCCAAGGCCGAAACCGGGGTGCGCCGCGCCGGCCACTACCCCGAGCTGAACCTGAGCATGTCCTATTCCGACCGCGACTCCAACGACCCCTACCGCGAGAGCAAGGACGCCTCGGCCAGCCTGCGGCTCAACGTGCCCATCTACGAGGGCGGCTATACCACCGCCAGCGTGCGCCAGGGCGAACTCTCGCTGAAGGCCAGCCGCTCCACCTACGTCAACGCCCTCAAGATGGCGCGTCAGGAAGTGCGAACGCGGCTGCGCAGCCTCAAGGGCGACGCCCGGCAGATCGAGGCCCTGCAGCGCTCCGTCGACTCCAGCAACCTGTTCCTGGAAGCGGCCGAGAAGGGCGAGAAACTCGGGCTGCGCGATCTCGTCGACGTGCTCGACGCCCGCGCCGATCTCTACGACCAGCGCATCAAGCTCGTCGAGACCATTCGTCAGTACCTGCTCGATCGCCTCAACCTCAAGGCCGCGGTGGGCGACCTGGACACCCAGGATCTCGTCGATACCATGCAGGTACTGCGTCAGGTGACCGGGTGAGCGCCGGCCGCGCGGCGCAGCGTGCCGGGTCGTGCCGGCCCGGCCACGCCGCGGCGTGACGGCCGCGACGACACGGACGCGCCACCCACGAGGCAAGCACGCCGATGATGCCAAGACGGCCCGGTAACGACCTCCTGCGCATGGTCATGCGCGGCTTCGACGCCGCCACCGCCATGCTGGTCAGCGCCTTCTACTTCTGGTGCCTGCCCGATCTCGCCTTCGGTTTCGGCACCGAATACCCGCTGCTGATCGTTGCCGGCTCCCTGCTGCTGCCCGCCACCGGCGAGATATTCGGGCTCTACGAGCCCTGGCGCGGACGCAGCGTGTTCAGCATGTTCGGCACCTACTTCGCCAGCTGGCTGACCACCGTGCTGCTGATCAGCGCCTTCCTGGTCGTCACCCAGAGCGGCTATATCTATTCCCGGCTGTGGATGGGGCTCTCCGCGCTCAGCGTGCTGGCGGTCGGCCTGCTCGCCCGCGGCCTGCTCTACGGCTACCTGCGGCGGCTGCGTGCCCGCGGCCGCAACATCAAGTCGATCCTGTTCATCGGCCCCGCCGCCAACGCCGAGCAGACCCGCCAGCGCCTCGCCGGCATGCCCTACATCGGCTATCGCATCGACCGCACCATCGACTACGACCGCGACGACCAGGTCCTCGAGGCAGTCGTGCAACTGGCCAGGGAATCGGTCTTTCAGCGCGACTTCGACGAGATCTGGCTGAGCTTTCCGCTCAGTTGCGGGAACACCGTCAAGGCACTGGCCGACCGGCTGATCGGCGTGCCGGTCAACGTGCGCTACTTCCCCGATCTTTCCGACGTGCGCCTGCTCAACCACCGTGCCGCCCAGGTCGCCGACATGTTCTCCATCGACCTCAACTACAGTCCGCTCCACGGCCCGGCACGCATCGTCAAGAGCATCGAGGACTACCTGCTCGGCACCTTGCTGTTCGTCGGCTTTCTGCCGGTCATGCTGCTCGTCGCGCTGGCCGTCCGGCTGTCGATGGGGCGGCCGGTGCTGTTCAAGCAGTATCGCCACGGCCTCGACGGCAAACGCTTCAAGATCTACAAGTTCCGCACCATGCGCGCTCATTCCGCGACGGACGGCACCCGCCAGGCTCAACGCAACGACCCGCGCATCACCCCGCTGGGCCGCTGGCTGCGCCGCACCAGCCTCGACGAGCTGCCGCAGCTCTACAACGTGCTCCAGGGGCGCATGTCGCTGGTCGGGCCGCGCCCCCACGCCCTGGATCACAACGCCTTCTACAAGGACATGATCGTCAAGTACATGCAGCGCCACCGGGTCAAGCCCGGGATCACCGGCTGGGCGCAGATCTACGGCCTGCGCGGCGAGACCCGCGATGTCGGCGACATGGAACGGCGGGTCGACCACGACCTCTACTACATCAACAACTGGACGCTGGGCATGGACCTCAAGATCCTCGCGCTCACCGTCAAGCGCGGCTTCTTCAACCCCCAGCCCTGAACCGCGGCGCGCGTCAGGCGTTGCGGCGCCAGTAGCCGGCGTGCATCGACAGCCCCGGCTTGCAGCGCTTGGGCAGCCGTTGGTGATGGCGGCCCAGCGAATAGCCCAGGTACTTCAAGCCGTTGCGCACGGTAGCCATGGGCAGCAGCCAAGGCGCGCGGTGCAGCAGATAGCGGGCCTCGGAGGCCACGAAGCGCCGCCCCTCGCCCTCGGCGCGGCCTGTCATCTCCAGCAGCCACGGCTCGTTGGCGTGCAGCACGCCGATATCGAAGTAGCGGCGGAACTCCTGGAACAGCGAATAGTTGTGCGAGTGATAGACTTGCGCCTCGGCGCAGTAGTGCAGCCGCCAGCCGTTCTTCAACAGCCGCGCGCCGGCGATCATGTCCTCGCTGAGGATGGTCCCGCAGGGGAAGCCGCCGGCCGCGATCAGCGCCTCGCGCCGGTAGGCGGTGAACGAGTTGGACAGGAAGGCCGCACGAATGCCGTAGCGTGTGACATCCTCGGCGGCCATGGTGTGCGAGTGGGGCGGGTAGTTGAACAGTCGGGCGTGGGCGGCCACCGGCGTCGCCCAGTCATAGGGCAACTGGCGACCGTAGGCGGCGCCGATGCTCGGGTCGTCGAAGGCCGCGACCAGTCGCGTGAACGCTTCCGGCGAGGCGACCAGCGCATCCTGGGTGACGAAGATCACGATGTCGCAATCCGCCAACAGCTCCAGCGCCCAGCCACGGGTACCGCCGTGGTCGAAGTCACCGCGCGCGATGCGCCGCACCTCGCAGCCCTCGGCCTCGGCCAGCGTCGCCGTGGCATCGTCGGACATCGAATCGATGACCAGCAAGCGATAGCCGTTCGCCGCCTGCCGCGTCGCCGCCAGCCATGCCGCCCAGTCGGCGCCCGCATTCAGGGTTGGTACACAGATACCGACTCGACGCAACGCTGTTCTCCCTCGTTCATCCATGACCTGTCGCTTACCGGCGACACTGCAGGGCCGCCGGCGCACCTCCGGTGCCACGACCCGCGTCAGCCGGCGGCCCCGCGCCGGGTTCCGGATCGGCGACAATTCTCAACATAACCCGACTACTGTAATATGCCCGACCAAATGGCCGTCAGCGGCACGGATGTCGATCATACACGGCTCGAGTCGTAGTTGATAAAGAGGGACGATGAATCCTCACGCTTACCAATCGGTTTCGCTTCCGGCGATGCTACAGCGCCTGTGGCGCTACCGGAACCTGACACGGCAGATGATTCAGCGGGACGTCGTCGGGCGCTACAAGGGCTCGGTGCTGGGTCTCGCCTGGTCGTTCTTCAATCCCATCATCATGCTGGGTGTCTACACCTTCGTCTTCACCGTGGTGTTCGAGGCGCGCTGGGGCATGACCCCGGAAGGCGGCCAGGCGCACTTCGCCCTGCAACTGTTCGCCGGGCTGATCGTGCACAGCCTGTTCGCCGAAGTGCTCAACCGCGCCCCGGGACTGATCCTGGCCAACGAGAACTACGTCAAGAAGGTGGTCTTCCCGCTGGAGATCCTGCCCCTGGTGCCGCTCGGTTCGGCGCTGTTCCACGCCATGGTCAGCCTCGTCGTGCTGGTGCTGGCGCAGCTCGCGATCGACCACGACATACCCGCGACCCTGCCGCTCGCGCCGCTGGTCGCCTTGCCGCTGTGCCTGCTGGCGCTGGGCCTGGGCTGGATGCTGGCCTCGCTGGGTGTCTTCCTGCGCGACATCGGCCAGACCATGTCGCTGGTCACCACCATGCTGCTGTTCCTCTCGCCGGTGTTCTACCCGCTCTCCGCGCTGCCCGAGACGTTCCGCCCGTTCATTCTCGCCAACCCGCTGACCTTCATCATCGAACAGATGCGCCGGGTGGTGATCGCCGGGCAGATGCCCGACTGGCTGGGGCTGACGGCCTACGGCCTGGCGGCACTGGTCGTCGCCTGGCTGGGCTTCGCCTGGTTCCAGAAGACACGCAAGGGGTTCGCCGATGTGCTCTGACAGCGTGCACGCCGCCGAGCGCGTGGCAGCGGAAAGCGCCGGAGCCGGGGAGGGCGCCGCCCGCGGCGACGTGGCCATTCGGGTCGCCGACGTCGCCAAGTACTACCGGGTCTACGCCACCCCCCGCGACCGGCTCAAGCAGTTCATCGTGCCGCGCCTGCAGCGCCTGATCGGTCGGCCGCCGCGCGAATACGGCCGCGACTTCCACGCCCTCGACGGCATCAGCTTCGAGATCGCCCGGGGCGAGACGGTCGGCATCATCGGCCGCAATGGCTCCGGCAAGTCGACCCTGCTGCAGATGATCTGCGGCACGCTCGCGCCGACCCGCGGCGAGGTCGGCACCCGCGGGCGCGTCGCCGCGCTGCTCGAACTCGGCGCCGGTTTCGACCCCGAGTTCACCGGCCGCGAGAACGTCTACATGAACGCCACGGTGCTCGGCCTGAGCCGCGAGGAGATCGACGCGCGCTTCGACGACATCCTGGCCTTCTCCGAGATCGGCGATTTCATCGACCAGCCGGTCAAGACCTACTCCAGTGGCATGTACGTGCGTCTGGCGTTCGCCGTCATCGCCCACGTCGACGCCGACATCCTGGTCATCGACGAAGCGCTCGCCGTGGGCGACGCCTTCTTCGTCCAGAAGTGCATGCGCTTTCTGCGCGACTTCATGAAGCGCGGCACCGTGCTGTTCGTCAGCCACGACACCGCCGCGGTGCTCAATCTCTGCCAGCGGGCCATCTGGCTCGACGGCGGCAAGGTGGTCGCCGAGGGTGAGCCCAAGGATGTCGCCGACGCCTACCTGCAGGCCTTCTTCGAGTCCAACCAGGGCAGCGGTAGCGCCGGGCGCGCCTCGGCCGGCACTCGCCAGGCCGAGCCGGCGCCCCGCGAACGCCGCGACATGCGCCAGGACCTGATCAACGCCTCGCCGTATCGCAACGACCTGGAAATCTTCGAGTTCGACCCCTCCGCCAGCGGTTTCGGCAAGGGGCACGCCACCATCGAGCACGTCGAACTCACCGACGCCGACGGCCAGCCGCTGTCGTGGATCGTCGGCGGCGAGACCGTCACGCTGCGGATTCGCGCCCGCGCCCAGAGCGGCGAGCCGCTGACACGCCCGATCATCGGCTTCTACGTCAAGGACCGCCTGGGCCAGACCCTGTTCGGCGACAACAGCTTCCTGACGTACCGCGACGACCCCGTCGGCACCGCGCCCGGCCAGGCGCTGAATGCCGCCTTCACCTTCCGCATGCCGATTCTGCCCCGGGGCGACTACAGCATCAGCACCGCCATTGCCGACGGCACCCAGGACGAGCACGTGCAGCATCACTGGATCCATGATGCGCTGTTCTTCAAGTCGCACTCCAGCAGCCAGAGCCACGGCCTCGTCGGCATTCCCATGCACGCCATTTCGCTAGAGGTTGATAGCCCGCATGAAGTCCAGTGATTCCAACGCCTTGCCCACGACGGGAGAACGTTTCCTGCCGGAGTTCGATGGCGGCATCGTCGCCGAGCACCAGCATCGCTACCGCCTGGCGCAACGCTATGTCGAGGATCGGGTCGTGCTGGATATCGCCTGCGGCGAGGGCTACGGCTCGCATCTGCTGGCCGAGAGCGCGGCGCGGGTCATCGGCGTCGACATCGACGCCGACACCGTGGCCCATGCTCGGGCCGCCTACCCGGGCGACAACCTCGAATTCCTCATCGGCGACTGCGCCGCGATCCCCCTGGACGACGCCTCGGTGGATGTGGTGGTCAGCTTCGAGACCATCGAGCACCACGACCGCCATCAGGAGATGCTCGCCGAGATCCGCCGCGTGCTGCGCCCCGGCGGCCTGCTGATCATCTCCAGCCCTGACCATCACGAATACAGCGTGGTGCGCGATTTCGACAACCCCTACCACGTGCGCGAACTGAGCCGCGACGAGTTCGCGACCCTGCTCGGCGAACACTTCGCCCACCACGCCCTGTTCGGGCAGCGCGTGGTCTACGGCTCGCTGGTGGTGCCCGAAAGCCGCGAGCCCACCGCCATGGTCACCTACGGCGGCGAGCGTGGTGGCAACGCCGGTGGTGCCGTCATCAACGGCCTCGACGACCCCATGTACTGGATCGCCCTGGCCAGCGACGCCGAACTGCCGACGCTGCCGGCGAGCTGCTACCGCCAGGACATCGCCCACGCCGACGCCGTGATCGAACGCCAGCAGGCCCTGGATGCCGCCCGTGCCGCCCTGGAAGGCTACCAGGCCGCCGTCGACGAGCGCGATGCGCGCATCGCCGGCATGAACGAGGCCATCGACGAGCAATCCCGCGCGATCGAGGCCCGCGATGTCCAGCTCGAGACCCTACAGGCCGAGCGTGAGCGCCTCATCGCCGAGTGTGAGCGCCTCATCGCCGAACGCGACGGCTTGAGCGCCGAACAGGCCCGCCTGGAAGACGAGATCGCCCGACTTGCCGATGACCTCGCCGAGGCCCGGGCCGAGCGCGACCGCGCCGTCGACGAGCGCCAGACCCTGGAAAGCCAGCTGGTCGACCTCAACGGCCACTACTTCCGGCTGCAGGCCCGCGCCCAGTCGCCTGGCTGGCTGCTCAAGCGCCTGGTCAAGCGTGCCTGGCAATGGCCGAGCGAGGCCCGCCGCGCCCGTGACGAACGCCGTCAGATCGCCGAATCCGGCCTGTTCGACGCCGAGTGGTACCGCCAGCACAACCCCGACGTGCACAGCCGCGGCCTCGACCCGCTGGCGCATTACCAGCGACACGGCGGCTACGAAGGGCGTGCCGCCTCGGCGGATTTCGACACCGCCAGCTACCTGCGCCAGCACCCCGAGCTGATCGACCGCCGCGAACACCCGCTGCTACATTACCTGCGCAGCCGGCCGGGGCAGGGCGGCGAAGCCACGCACCACGCGGCCAGCGGCGACCGGCTGTTCCCGATCCTCTTCGAGGGCGCCGCCAAGCCCAGCGAACAGTATGTCGCGCCCACCGAGTACGCCCTCGACGGCGATACCCGCATGCGCGCCATCGCCTTCTACCTGCCGCAGTTCCACCCCATCGCCGAGAACGACCGCTGGTGGGGCAAGGGCTTCACCGAGTGGACCAACGTCAGCAAGGCGGTGCCGCAGTTCGTCGGCCACGAACAGCCGCGCCTGCCCGGCGAACTGGGCTTCTACGACCTGCGCATCCCCGAGGTCCAGGAACGCCAGGTCGAACTGGCCCGCCAGCACGGCATCGAAGCCTTCTGCTTTCACTACTACTGGTTCAGCGGCCGCAAGCGCCTGCTCGAACGGCCCATCGACCAGTACGTCGCCAACCCCAACATCGACTTCCCGTTCTGCCTGTGCTGGGCCAACGAGAACTGGACGCGGCGCTGGGACGGCCAGGAAAACGACGTGCTCATGGAGCAGCGTCACGAGCCCCAGGACGACCTGGAGTTCATCGAGGACATCGCCCCGCTGCTCGAGGACCCGCGCTACCTGCGTGTTGACGGCAAGCCCGTGCTGATCGTCTACCGGGTCGACATCATCCCCGACGCCGCGCGCACCGCGCGCACCTGGCGCGAGTTCTGCCGCGAGCGCGGCATCGGCGAGCTGCACCTGGTCTGTGCCCAGAGCTTCGGCATCGGCGACCCCGAGCCCTACGGCTTCGACGCCGCCGTGGAATTCCCCCCGCACGCCCTGCAGGCCCGCCAGATCGAAGGCGAGCTGGAATTCCTCAACCCCGAGTTCGCCGGGCGCGTCTACGATTACCGCGACGTGGTCGCCAGCCAGATCGCCAAGCCCCGCCCCGAATACCGCCTCTACCCGACGGTCTTCCCCGCCTGGGACAACGAGGCCAGAAAGCCCGGCCGCGGGCACATCTTCCACGGCGCCAACCCCGGCGACTACCGGCGCTGGCTCGACGACGCCTGCCGCCGCAGCGACGCCAACGCCGGCGACGGCCAACTGGTGTTCATCAACGCCTGGAACGAATGGGCCGAGGGCGCCTACCTGGAGCCCGACCGTCGCCACGGCTACGCCTTCCTGCGCGCCACCCAGGAAGTGCTCGCCCACTACCCGGCGGCCCACGCAGCGCCCCGGGGCATCGCCGACATGGCCGCCACGCCGCGCGCCCATGACACCGCCGTGATTCTGCATCTGTACTACCCCGAAATGTGGCAGACGGTACTGCCCTGGCTCCGACACATACCCGACGGCCATGACCTCTTCGTGACGCTGGCCGAGGATGCCCCTGCCGACACCGAGCAGCGCCTCGCCGCCGACGTGCCCGGCGTGCGCACCGCCCGGGTGCCCAACCGCGGCCGCGACATCGCCCCCTTCCTGGAAGTGCTGCGCGCGATCCGCCCGCTCGGCTACGCGGCGGTGTGCAAGGTCCACGCCAAGAAGAGCCTGCACCGCAGCGACGGCGAAGGCTGGCGCGACGAGATGTTCCAGGCCTTGCTGGGTGACGCCGGGCGCATCGCCGAGATCCAGCGTGCCTTCGCCGACAACCCCGAGCTGGGGCTGGTCGGCCCCGCCGGCCACTGGCTGGCCTACCCGCGCTACTGGGGCATTCATCCGGAAAGCCCGGCCCATGTTCACCGCCTGCTCGAGACCCTGGGCGACGCCGAGCCGCTGGACACCATGCACTTCTTCGCCGGCTCGATGTTCTGGTGCCGCCCCGAGGCCCTGGACCCGCTGCTGAAGGCCGTGCACTGGGGCGACTTCGAACACGAGCTGGCGCAGACCGACGGCGCCCTCGGCCACGCCGTGGAGCGCATCCTCGCCCGTGCCGTGCAGACCGCGGGCTTCCGCGTCACCGACAGCGACGCCCCGGCGCGGCTCGACCGCGCGCCCAGGGTGAATGACCGCTACGGCTACGCCGCCCCGTGCCCGCCGCCGGCGGACACCAGCGCCGACTATGCCCCGCGCCAGTGGTCGGGGGCCAAGGCTCGGCTGCGACAAATTGCCCGGCAGAGCCCTTTGGCCCGACGTTTGCGGCGGGAAATCCTCAGCCGAATCGGTTGAATTGCGCTAGTAAATCCTCACTATTCTCGGCCAACGCCACCCGCCCAGGGTGGCGTTTTCATGACAGATACCGAAATATCAGGCTTTCCTTGATAGTGAGCATTAACTTACATTCAGAAAGGTGTCGTAAAGCGTTGGTGGGCAACGCTGACCCGCCCTTTACTGACGCTTGCATTGCGCATGCGAAGTATCTAGCATCCAGCAGGGTGAAGCTCATGCTCATTAGAAATGAGCCTTGCGGTAATATCCGGGACGACGGTCTCGGAGACCGGTTTCACCGGCATTGGGAACAACGGCACGAATAACGTCAGAGCCCCATGTCGCAGCGCTGAGCGCCACCGTTGCCTGTGTGCACGGGTGCGCAGGCGACAGCGCAAGGCGCCGAATTGGAAACATGTTGGATCCAATAGCGGTGTTTTTACCGCAACCCATGGAAAAAAAGCCGCATATGCAAGGAGATTGCCAGTATGGCAACGATTAATTTCGATTCGCAGTTCTATCTCGAACAAAAGCTGGCACAGCTTCAGAAGCAGGACAGCGCCGAGTACGGCGACTGGACCACTGAAAACGTGCAGCAGGCGTTCGACGATGCCGGCCTGACCGCCGAACAGCACTACGAAATGTACGGCTACATCGAAGGTCTGAGCCCGAACATCGAGTTCGATAGCACCGAATACCTGAAGGACAAGCTGGCCCAACTGCAGGAATCCGGCGCGACCCAGGCCAACGGCGAAGCTTACGAAACCATCGCCGACGTCGCCAACGCCTTCCAGGCGGCTGGTCTTTCTCCGCTCGAGCATTACAACCAGTACGGCCAGGACGAAGGGCTGACCGCCACGCCCGTTACCGTCAATCCGCCGCCGCCCCGTCCGGATTACACCATCGACTTCGATTCTTCCGAGAAGGACGGCACCGTCGTTACCGTTGACGACAGTGGCAACCTGCAGTTGACTCAGGAAGACCAGGGCGACCTCGTCAAGCACGTCGGCAAGGCGCAATATGACGAGACCGGCAGCTACAACACCACGGCCGACTACCAGTTCACCCTGAGCAACCAGCTCAACTACGGTGTGGACGATACTACTGGTGAAACTGTCCCCGACCTCTACCAGGCGACCTTCCTGAGCCCGCTGATGGTCGAGAGCGGTGGTCAGGATCAGGGTTCCGTACTGGACCTGCGCTTCGCCGATCGTCTGGCCCCGGCCGACGACACCACCGAAACGCTGAACAACACCCAGATCAACTACTTCGAGTTCACCGTCAACGGAACCAAGTACCAGATCAACGACGAGGTCACCGACGGTGCACTGAGCCAGGCCCGTGATTATCCGGAACTGCTCCAGGCCATCCAGGCCGGTGTCGCCAGCCTGAAAGCCGCCAATCCGGACCTCTCCGGCCTGAGCGTGCGTCAGGGCAACACCTTCTCCGTCGACCAGTACGACGAAGCCGATAACCTGACCGGCGAACAGGTCAAGGGTATCTCCGTCGTCCTGAGCCTCCAGGAAGGCGAACTCGGCGGCTTCACCGCCAACGTCTCCAGCGCCGATGAAGGCGGTGTCGACTCCTACGCCCGTGCCTTCAACGAAATCACCGATGGCGTGGACGGCATGATCCAGACCTCCCTGGCGCTGGACAACGTCGGTTACGGCTCTCAGGGTGGCAGCGTCAACCTCGCCGGTGAGTCCAACACCAACGTGGGCATCGAGAAGTTCGTCGTCACCACCAAGAACGGTGCCTGGCTGACCGAGCTGTCCTCTTCTGACACCGACAACAACGGTGAGTACAACCACCTGAAGGTTGTCGAAGTCACCGGCAGCAGCTACTTCCGCGTCGGCCAGCAGAGCGCGACCTGGGGTCACAGCACCACTGCCGGTGAATACTTCACCGCCAATGGCCAGACCGCCAACTGGGTCAGCCCGTTCGTTGCCGACGAGACCGGTGGTAACCAGGGTCTGAACGACGTTCAGGACCTCGACCTGACCGGCGTTAGCGGCAGCTCCGCGATCAACGCCGCCATCTCTGATGCCGTCATCGACCGCGACCTCAACCTGGTCGACGTCAACGGCGACCCGGCCGACGACAACGTCGTCTACGAGTACGACCTGACCGGCGGCGACGACGTGCTGAACCTGAACGTCTCTGCCAACGTCCTCGAGCATGAAGATTTCGAACTCGAAATCGACACCGGTACCGGCAACGACGTCGTTCACTTCAGCAACGGTCTGGCCGACGGCGCTTCCAGCGCGCTGGTCAACCAGCAGCTCAACGACAACGTCTCCATCGAGACGGGCGCTGGCAACGACCGCGTGTGGAGCGAAGGTGCCGGTAACGCCAACATCTCTACCGGTGTGGGCGACGACCTGGTGCTGGCCGACAACAGCGGTGCACAACTGCTGACAGGTGACATTACCGACGCTGAAGGTAACGTCATTGCGGCAACTGGTTCTGCTGCTGGCTTGAATGAAGGTCGTGCTCAGTTCGTCTTCAACAACGCGACGACGAACATTCGCGATCTCGAGTCCAACAGCGACGCGGATCTGTCCGACGGCGCCAACGGCAACGCCCAGAGCTTCACCGTGGGTGGCTTCGCTGCTAACGCTAGCTCCAACACGTTCAGCATCGCCGTCAACTTCATGGGCTATGAAGCCACCACCGATATCAACATCGCGACTAGCAACATCAATGGCGGCAATGCCACCATCACCGCGCTGCAGATCAATCAGGCGATCAAGGAAGCCATCAACGGCGACGACGTCCTGAAGGAACTGCTGCTGGCGAAGGATGGCAACGGCAACTCGCTGATCGTCGATTCCAAGATCGACGGTGCCATGGAACTGAGCGATCTGAACATCGAGTTCACCAGCACCAATGTGGTCAACGGTACCTCTACCGAGACCGCGATCACGCTGGCCGCGCAAGCTGATACTGATGGTTACTACGAGACTCAGTTCGCAACAGATGACCTGAATGGTGACGGCACCGTTGCCACTGATGGTTCTGAGGATCTGACTGGCGCCGACAGCGGTGCGGAAAGCGACAACGTTATCAACGTGGGCGCTGGCACCGACGAGATCGTTCTCGGTACTGGTGCGGTGAGCAACGATACCGTCGAGTTCACTGGCTACAACAACGGTGTCAACACCATCGTCAACTTCACTGATGGTGTGGTTGAGGGCGGTTCAGGCTCTACTGCGGCCACTCCCGAACAGCAGACCATCGACTTCACCGGCGTCACTGTTGCTGCAACAGGTGGCGGCGGCGACATTACTGTTGGCGGTGTCAACGTGACTGTTGCCGATGGTGATAACGCCGCGACTATCGCTGGCAAAGTCCAGGCGGCAGTGAATGGCGCGATTACAGACAACGCTACTCAGCCTGTTACAGCTACCGTCAACAACAATGTCGTGACGATTGAATACGACACCGATGATGGCAATGCTGCTCAGATTGCTCTGGCTGACGGCACTGCGACCTTTGATAACGCTGGTGGCGTAGGTGACGCAAGCGTTACCGATAATGCCCAGGCGTACAACGCCGGTGGCGGTGCCAACGCGGGTAACGATGGTGATATCCTCGACTTCACCAGCTACCTGGGTGGAGATGCAGGCACAGTCACCACGGCTGTCGGCGCTTATGCTAATGATGGTGATGTCAGCGTGATCAGCGACTTCAACACCGTTGGTACTGGGGATAATGCAGTCTCCTTCGACGATCTGAGCGGCAGCAACATGCTGGCGGCCCTCAACGGCGATAACTCTACGCCGCTGGGTACAGCGTTCTCCGGCTTCAGTGCTGTTAACGGTGCAGCTGGTGATGGTGCCACCGACTACATCCTGATGGTCGAGAATGGTGCCAATGACGGCGAATACAAGGCGTTCCATCTGACGTCCAACGCCGAAAGCACGGATTTCTCTTCCGTGCAACTGATCGGTACTCTGGACTTTGGTGCTGAGCAGACCTTCGACGCTACCAACTTTGCCTAATCATCTGATTCAGGTAGAGAGCTAAGCTCGACTTAACCCCTCGGCCTTCGGGCCGGGGGGTTTCTCGTTGGTGGGGTATCGCTGGCGATGCCAGGGCCGGTTCGCCGGCCCGATCCGGCACCTTGCCTGGCACCGGGCGCGTTGGTGGCCTGGCAGCCGGTCAACGGGGCGTCGCGGTAGCATGAGGCGTTGTGGCGCCGAGGGGGTGCCATCCAGGCCAGCAAGCACGCTACACAAGTAAAGGAGGGAACATGACCAGCCCGATCAACATCGACTTCGACAAGCCTTATTACCTCCAGCAGAAGCTGGAACAGCTTCGTTGGGAGAATCCCGATCAGTATGGTGACTGGACCACCGAGGACGTCGAGCAGGCCTTCGACGATGCGGGTCTGTCCGCCTGGGAGCATTACGGGACCTATGGCTTCCTGGAAGGCATCGATCCGAGCCCCGAGTTCGACACCTTCGGCTATCTCGACGCGAAGCTGGATCAGCTCCAGGAAATCGGCGAAACCCAGGCCAATGGCGAGCCCTACGAGCACATCGGGGATGTCGGCAGCGCCTTCATCGCCGCTGGGCTGTCTCCACTCGAGCATTTCAACTATTACGGCGTTTTCGAGGGGATCACCCCGCCCGAGTCCGATGGGTTCGTCGACATCATTGTGGATCCTGCCGAGCCGTATGGCAGCGAGGTTTCCGAGACCTATGTGTTCCCCACCGAGTCCAGTGGCGAAGGTGCGGAGCAGCCCGCCCCGACGCTTGCCGAGCCGGCGAATGACGCCGTGGCCCTGGTGGGTGTCGCCGGTTCCCCGGCGGTGAGTCTAGACGATGGCAATATCGCCTGATTGTGGGCACTGAAGGCGTTCCTGTCGTTGACGCCCCTCGGCCCCCGGGCCGGGGGGCGTCTCGTTTGGTAGGATGGGCACCGGCCAACGATTCGAGAGGAGTGTCATGCCACGCTTTATTCCCCTGAGTACCGAACGTCACCGCGCCGATGGCTGGGCGAAGACGCCGGATTACGCCTTCGCCGTCGACCGGCCGGTCGCCGAGCTGGTGGCCGAGGAGATTCCCCGCGCGCTGCCCACGCTGCCGCTGGCCTTCATGCCCGAGGGGGAGCAGTGGGCGCTGGTCGCGCTGCTCTCGCTGGACTCGCAACGCAACCTGTTCGTGCACCCGGACGGGCGCTGGATGGGCGGCTACATTCCCGCCGCGTTTCGCGGCTATCCGTTCGCGTTGCTGCACGACACCGAGGGCGGTCGCCGCATGCTGGGCTTCGATGCGGACAGCGGCCTGTGGGTGGAAGGCGCCGAGGAGGAGCGCCGCTTCTTCGATGACGAGGGCAAGCTGACCCAGCCGGTGGAGCGGGTGATGACCTTCCTGCGCCAGTACGACGATCAGCGCCGCGCCACGCGGCGTGCCGTCACCGCGCTGGCCGAGGCCGGGGTGGTGGTGCCCTGGGCGTTCTCGGTCAAGGACGAGGCGGGCAATGCCCGGCGTGTCGATGGGGTCTACCGCATCGACGAGGCGGCGCTCAAGGCGCTGCCCGGCGAGACCCTGAGCGAGCTGGCCGCCAGCGGCGCCCTGGCCATCGCCTACGCCCAGCTCTATGCCCAGCATCGCCTGCCCGGGCTGACGCGGCTGGCCGAGCTGCAGGCCAAGGTGGGCGAACACCGCCAGACCGGCGAGTCGGTGGACGTGGAGCGGCTGTTCGACGGCGACGACGAGGAACTGACCTTCGATTTCGGCGACTGAACGTAGCGACCGGCGCCCGCCGAGGCGGCCGGTCGTCGCTCGCCTAGGAAGACAGGCCCACAACGGCTAGAATACCGGCTCGATTTACCAGTACCCAAGGATCGATCGACCATGGCCGACAACGACCAGACCGTCACCATCGACGGCAAGGATTATCAGCTGGACCAGCTCAGCGAGGAGGCTCGCAAGCAGTTGGCCAACCTGCGCCTCTGCGACGAGGAAATCGCCCGCATCCAGCGTCAGTACGGCATCGCCCAGGCGGCGCGGGTCACCTACTCCAACCTGCTAGAGCGTGCGCTGCCCGATGACAAGGCGCCCGCCAAGCGCGCCACCAAGAGCACGGCACGCAACGGCACGGCCAAGAAGACGACCGCCAGCCGGAGCAAGAAAAGCGGCGAGTGAACCGACGCGCGGCGTCTCAGCGAACCGGCCCATGTGGCCGGTTTTTTTGTCCGTGCGGTGCCGCGCCGGGGTGGATCGGGCGCCCGACGTGTCAGCCAGAACCTCGATCCTTGTCAGCGATATCGGACATTGTCTGTCAGCGAAACCTGCGACTTTGGTCGGTTTTTTTACGTTTCATTGCGTTTTTATAACCTGGGTTACTTTGTTTACAGAATGATACTGCTAGGGTGATGCCGCGAACGGGATGTTCGCCCTCCTTTGGCCAGCGGGCAGGAGTGCCCGACGGCCAAGACGAGGATACATGGCCAACGGCCGATCGCGGCAACACCAAAGGAGCAGGACAGATGGCCTTACAGGGTTTCGATAAGGACTATTACCTCAACGCCAAACTCGACGCGCTTCAGAATGATCCCGATGCCGATGCGGCATGGCAGGGACGCACCACCGCCGATCTGGAGAACATCCTCCAGGACGATTACGGCCTCACCCCGGAACAGCACTACGCCCGTTACGGGTATCAGGAAGACCTGGCCCCCAACGCCTATTTCAACGCCGAGGAATACGTTCAGGCCAAGGCACGCGACATGGTCGACAAGACCGACCTCACCACCGTGACCGAGGCCCGTGGTGAATTCGAGGCGCGCTGGCAGGGCAACCCCTACGAACATTATCTCCAGTACGGTGCCAGCGAAGGCATCAACCCCTCCAATGCCTTCGATGCCTCCGCCTACTACGCGGAAAAGCTGGACGCGCTCCAGAACGACCCCGAAACGGCCGACGAATGGTCCGGCAAGAGCGTTGACGACGTTCAGCAGGCGTTCGCCGATGCCGGGCTGACGCCGCTGGGCCATTTCGTCGCTTATGGTGACGAGGAGAACCTGACCGCGCCGGAAGTGCCGGCGGGCGAGGATGTGCCGGGCGAGGGCGATGAGCAGCCGCCCACGGACGGCGGCGGCGAAGAACCGCCCACGGACGGCGGTGGCGAGGAGCCGCCCACGGACGGCGGCGGCGAAGAACCGCCCACGGACGGCGGTGGCGAAGAACCGCCCACGGATGGCGGCGGCGAGGAACCGCCCACCGACGGCGGCGATGACACCATCACCGACGACGAGATCCTCGAGGTCGATGGCCAGAATCTCGCAAGCTCCTACGATTTCAATGCCGCCGAGCTGGATGGCTACCGCGCGATCCGCTTCTCCAATGTCGACACGACCGACACGGTCAACATCGACAACCTGGGCGCCGACAATCGCCTGTATACCGTCGACAGTGCCCTGGCGCTGAATATCGCTGCCGCGTCGGCCGCGCAACTGGACCTCACCAACAGCGACGTGACCCTGTTCGGTCAGCAGGACACACCGGTGCTCGAGACCCTGGATGTCGTCACCCAGGCGGGCGATGACTCGGGTTCGACGCTGGATCTGGGTGGCTCGGCGGCGGATGCCCTGACGGGCATGACCCTGTCGGGGGCCGGTGATCTGACCCTGGCGGGTAGCACGATCGGCTCGCAGGCCGCTGAAGCGAGCGCCATCGACGCCTCGGCGATGACCGGCTCGCTGACCGCGGGTGACGGCATTCTGGACGCGGTGGCCAGCGTTCAGGCGGGCAGCGGCGACGACGCCCTGACGGTCGACAGCGTGGCGGCGCCCGTCGATGGCACGGCGCCGATGCTCGACGGCGGCGCCGGCAACGATACGCTGACCGTGACCGGTAGCGACGACATCGGTACCAGCGATGTCAGCGGCTTCGAGACGCTCGAACTCGGCAGCTATGTCGATGTCGATGCCAACGCCGTCGACGGCGTCACGAACTTCGTCGTCGGTGCCGCGGGCAGCGAGGTCCAGAACCTGGCCGCCGACCAGACCGTCACCTCGCGGGTCGACCAGGCGCCCGGTGAGGCTCCCGAGCTGAACCTGCGTGACGCGGCGGAGAGCGTTTCGGTGGTCACGGACTTTGCCGGACCGGCCCAGGGCGAGACACTGCAACTGGGGGTCTATACCACCGACACCGGTGTCGAGGGCGGCACGCTGTCCCTCTCGGGTAACGGTGGCGTGGCCTACACCGAGGCCGGGCGCAAGTTCGACAGTGTCGATGCGTCGTCGCTGGATGCCGGCCTGGACTTCACCGGGGCGGATTACGTGCAGGAAACCGTCACGCTGGGTGAAGGCGATGCGGCCGACACCATCGCGGTGAGCGCGACCAACTCCACGGGTGAGACCATCCCGACGTCCTCCTACGGCGAAGAGGACATGGATGCCATCGTCAACTTCGATGTCGCCAGCGACCAGATCGTGAACGGCGATGGCACCTCGGCCGTGGACTTCACGGCGGACTACCTGGATGTCTCCGCTGCCGGCGACCTGACCGGCGCCTTCGAGGCGGCGGCCACCGAATCCACCCGCGAAGACGACTATGTCGCCTTCCAGTTCCAGGACAACGCCTACGTCTATGCCGACAGCGAAGCGGCGGTCGACGGCGGCCCCGAGCTGTCGGATGGCGACTTCGCCATCGAGCTGACCGGCATCACGCTGCCCGCCTCGGAAGAGACGCAGCCGACGGTCTGACGCCATGCGCACCGGGCGCCGCCCGGTGCGAAGGTGTCTGTGGCTGTTGATAGAGAAGCGCCGGCGCAAGCCGGCGCTTTTTTCGTCGTGAGGACGAGGCGCCGAGCGCCGCCGCTAGTCGACGCTGAAAGGCAGCCAGCCGCGATGCTCGCCCAGCTTGACGATCATCACCCCGTCGTGGCGCTGGATGGCATTGGGGTTGGGCCAGGTGGGCATGGCCTCGACGTGACTCAGGGCGCGGCGGGTCTCGTCGCGGTCGGCGTTGCGCCACTCGCCGATGCCGTAGTAGCGGAAGAACAGCCGCAGGCGGATGTTGTTGCCGCCGTCCCAGGCGAAGAAGGAGCTGCCGAAGACGTCCGAGTCGGGCAGCTTGTGCACGCTGTCGTTGGCGATGCCGCCGTGGAAGTAGACCGGCGTGCGGCTCGGGTCGAAGTCCGGGTATTGCTGATACAGCGTGGTGGCGATGCGATTGGCCATCAGCACGTCGGCCTGGCGGACGGCGGCGTCGGAGGCGAACAGCTGCGAGACCCGAGCGCCGTGCACCAACAGCAGTAGCGCGGCAAGCCCCGCCAGCCAGCGCGGGTCGCAGCGGCGCAGCGCCAGCGTCACCAGCAGCGCCAGAGCCAGGTTGGTGCCGACCAGGATGCGTGGCGGCAGGGCGTAGCGGCTGGTCAGGCAGAAGGCGAACGGCAGCAGCAGGATGCCCAGTATCAGCAGCACCCGGTAGCCGGTCCGGGCCGGGCCGAGCGTGCCCAGGCGGGCCAGGGCCAGCACGACGAGCAGGGCGCTCGCGGCACTGGCCAGCGCGAAGCTGCCCAGGCCGAAGTTCTGCCGGCCGGTGAGGCCGAGAGCGAACTGCCCGGCCACTGCGTGCAGGTAGTCCTGCAGGCCGATGTCGAGATTGACGAAGCCGGCCAGGTAGCTCGACCCATCGACCGCGAAGTGGGCCTGGGTCCAACGGGTGACGAGCAGGTACACGCCGACGGCGCATACCGCGATCAGGGCGAAACCGGCCAACTGCGCCAGGCCCTGGCGCGGGGTGGCGTCGGGATCGCTCTCGGCGGCGAACGCCAGCCTGCCCAGCAGCATTAGCGGCGGCACCACCACCAGGCTCTGATAGATGCCGATGGCATAGGCGTAGCAGCCGGTGGCCAGCACCAGAGCGGCCCAGCGTGGCGCCCCCCGCCGCGCCACGGCATGCACGAACAGCCCGGTGGCGGCGATCGCCAGCAGGTAGCCGATGGCCAGGGTGTCGGCCTGGTTGATGAACTCGAACTGGTAGGCCAGTTGCGGGAAGCCGACCATCAGCGAGGTGAAGGCCAGCGCGGGCAACCCGGCGAGATCGAGCAGCCGGGCGGCCAGCACCGCCGCGAGACTCAGCGCCAGCAGCGCCACCAGCAGGGTGAAGAAGGGCACGAAGGGTTCGGGCAGCAGCCAGGCCCGCAGCAGGCTGTGTCCCCAGCGGCCGAAGGCGATGGTCTGGTCGAAGTTGTCGGGGAACTCGCCGTCGATGGGCAGGCTGAAGTGCGTCAGCGGGTAGCCGTAGACGAGCAGGCCGGCCACGACGGTCAACAGCAGCAAGCGGCCGGACTCGCCGAGCGACAGCGGCCAGGCACCGGGGGTGTGATCAACGCGGGTCATCAGGGCCTCGTGAAAAGCGATACACCGGGCAGGGCGGGCGTCGTGGCGGGGGCTGTGCCGGCACCACCGCGGCGTGGCGATGGGCCGGCGCGGGCGTCACTCCTCGCAGGTCTCGCCGACCCATTCACCCTCGGTGGTCATGGCCAACTCGGTGTCGTTGCCGACGTAGCTGGAGGTCATGGTGGAACTCAGGTGGCGCGAGTCCTGGATGGTCGTCGAACCCCGGGCCTCCATGGCGCCGCCCTGACCCTGGCAGCTGAATTGGTAGCTGATGGTGTCGCCGTCCCGTGATGACTGCACGACTTCGCATCCTTCATCGGTAAAGTTCTGACGCACGGCCGCTTCCAGGTCCCGGGCCTCTTCGGCGGTGAAGCACTGGGTCTCGGTCCTCTCGCGCGGCATGCCCGGCGGTATGTTGTCGCCCTGGATGGTGGTCGTGGTCTTCCACTGGCCGGGCTCGATGTCGCCGGCCCAGGCCGGGACGGCCGTCATGCCCAGCATGGCGGCAATCAGCAGGTGGCGTGTTTGCATGCCGTGTCTCCCTTGAGGTGGTGTGTGGGTATCAGCCGCCGTCTAACCGGCGTCGCGGGACCTAAGAAAACACTGCATAAATGGCTGTGCGGGCAAAGCACTTCGTTGTGCGGTGCTCGGAATCCTCACCTATACCCCATAGGCTCCGGTTCCTGTGCTCCGTACGCCTCGTGCTTTACGCCGCTCGCCGATTTATTCAGCGCTTCCCTAAGAACGCCTTTTACAACTGGTAGATGAAATGGGCTTCTCCGGCGGCAGGGCGTCGCGAGGGCGCTGTAAACCCCTCCTTGGGCGCTACCTTTGCCATCCATGGCAAAGGACCCTCGCTTTGCCCTGCCTCCGGCGCCCATCATCAGAGGGTTTGAAAATGAACTCTAACACCTGATCAGCCCTCGCAGGTGTCGTCGATCCAGCGGGCCTCGGTAGTGACGTGAGTGGCGTCTTCGCCTTCGCCGATGTGGGTCTCGCTGGTGAAATGACGCGCGTCGTGAAGCGTCATCGATCCCTCGACGCTGGCCATGCCGCGTCCGGCCCTGGGGCAACTCGCGCTGTGGGTGATGGTGTCGCCGTCACGGGAGACCTGCGAGTCCTGACAGTCGTCCTCTTCCGCGGTGGATTTCAGCGTTCGTACCAGGTCGCGGCTATCCTCGGGCGTGAAGCAGCGTGTCCGCGTGACTTCCTGCGTCTTTCCCGACGCCAGGGGGCCGCCTTCCAGGGTTATCGTCAGTTCCCACTGGCCGGGTTCGATGTCGCCGGCGAAGGCGGGGCTGGCGATGCTGCCTGCCAGGGCGGCAACGATGATGGCTGCTGTTTTCATGATCATGACTCTTCGGGCAATGTATTGACGATCCGGGCCTCAGTTTACCGAGCCATGGCATGAAAGCCAGTCGTCGCGGCATGGCGCCGCCCTGTCGGCATTTGTCGACTGGTGTGTCTGGGACGTAAGTCGTATCCTTCGTCGCCTGACCATACACCAGGGGGGGCACGTGGCCAGTCTTCGTCGGGTCTATCAGGGCGTCTTCGTCGCTTGCGCGGCGCTGAGCGTGGCCGTCTATGCGGCGGTTTTCTGGCGCATGCCGCTGATGGGCGAGGACTTTGCCTTTCCCCGCCATTACGGCGAGGTCGGCTGGGGCGAGCGGCTGGCGTGGATCGCTCACAAGATCCCCGAGCAGACGGCGAGCTGGAACGCCCGCCTGGGCGAGCAACTGGCCATCGTCTGGCTGAACCTGCCGGCGTGGCTGTTCTGGCTGGTGGCGTTGGCGGCCTTCGTGGCCTTCTGCACGTTGATCGCCCTGGTCTGGTCGGGGCGGCGCGATCTGCCGCTCAAGCTGACCCTGACGCTGGGGTTGATGTTCGCCCTGTGGCCGGGGCTGGAAATCTTCTTCTGGAAGACGGCCAACGCCGGCTATCTGCAGCCGATCGTGCTGTCGCTGGTCTGCATCGTGGCCTATCGCAGCGACGCCTCGGTAACGGCACTGGCCGGGCGCCCGTGGCGGCTGGCCGGGCTGTGCCTGGTGGCGGCGGGTGCGGGCTACTCGTTCGAGAACGTGCCGATGGCACTGGCGCTCTACATGGCCCTGGCGTGGTGGTTGTCGCCGCGCCGACGCGTCGCGTGGCCGGCGCTGTTGCCGGTGGGCGCGATGCTGGCCGGCTGGGCGACGCTGATGGCGATGCCCTCGACCGCGCACCGGCGCGCCTTCTATCTCGACGCCAACGATGTCCACGACATGGGGCCGGCCTATTACTGGCAGCGGGCGGGGGAGGTCACCGATACCTTCTTCGATACCACGGGCCTGCTGTTCGCGCTGGTGGTGGTGTCGCTGGTGTTCCTGGCGGTTCAGCAACGTCGTGGCCGGCTCGCCTACGATCGGCGGGTATGGTGGACCATCCTGCCGGCGGTGCTGGTGGTGGGGTCGATGCTGGCCGCGCCCTATACCGAACCGCGTGCCTTCTCGCTGGCCTGGGCGCTGATGTTCGCCGTGGTCATCGAGGCCGCCGGCGTGGCCTGCCGTCGCTGGCGCTGGGCAGGTGCCCTGTGTGCGCTGGCGCTGCTGGTGTCGGCGGGGCTGGCGATCAAGACCCTGACGATCTACGAAGACGTGTCGCGCAGCTTCGATGCGCGCGAGGCACGTATCCTCGAGCGCCTGGGCACCCCGGCCTGCGAGACTGGCGTGGCAGTGCGGGAGCGCCATTTCGATTATCCGTACCGTTATTTCAACAACCGCGACGACTGGTATCGGTGGTCGCTGTGGCACGTCGGCAACTATTACGGCTGCAAGCTGGTGCCGGCCGACGGCCAATGAGTGATCATTGGAGCAAGTGATGAAGGGATTCACGACGAGCGGCCCCAGGCCCGAACATCGCCCGGCTTCGGTCGTCATCGCCGGCACCGCGCTGCTGCTCGGCTTTCTCGCCTATCTGTTGGTGCAGCACTGGCAGGTGTTCCCCTACAACGACGATTGGGGCTACGCCACGCTGACCTATATCAGCGAGCAGAAGGGCTTTCATGGTCAGGGATTCAGCCAGTGGCAACTGGTGAGCTTTCTGCATGACGAGTACCTGCGTTGGTCGGGTCGTTTCTTTCCGTTCTTCCTGCAGATCAATCTGTTCAAGCTGGGGCTGGATGCGGTGCGTCTGGTGCAGGCCTTCGTGATCCTGCTCATCGTCTGCCTGAGCGTGAAACTGACCCCGGTCGGGCGCTTGCGCACGCCCTGGCTGCTGGTGCCGATGCTCTATTTCATGGCGCTGCCGGAGTTCAGCGTGCTCGGCGGCCTCTACTGGTTTTCGGCATCGATCGCCTATGTCTGGGGGATCGCGGTATTCATGCTGGCGCTGTGGCGTCTGCGCGTCGCGGGCCGCCTGGATGGGATGGCCGGCCTTCTGCTGGGTATCGCGGCGCTGTTTCACGAACAGATGGCTGTCGCCATGGTCGCCTTCGCCGGCGGGCTGGCGCTACTGGCGCTGTGGGACGCGGAACGTCCGCGCGCCCTGCTGCTGCTGCTGGCGCTGCGCTGTGTGCCGGTGCTGGTCGGGGCGTGCCTGGTGATTCTGGCGCCGGGCAATTTTGCCCGAAAGGCACAGTCGTCCTATATCTCGGACGATATGCTGACCAATGTGCTGACCAGTGCACGGTCCCTGGCGCATTTCCTGCTCGACGAGAACGGCGGCCACTGGGTGTTGGGCTTCATGGCGGTGTCGCTGCTGGTGTTCGCCGGGCAGGGCATGGCCCGGGCGGGCTGGAGCGGCCGGGCCCGGCTCGCCGCCTGGCTGGGCGTGCCGCTGGTACTGGGTGTGGCCTGGCTGGTCTCCTTCCTGCTGTTCACGCTGCTGCTGATGGCACTGTACGGCGTGGTGCTGCTGCTCAGCCGGCGCCAGCGCGACGACGGCGACCTGCTGGTCTGTACCTATCTGGCGGCGCTGGCTTCGCTGGTATTGCTGCTGCTGGCGCCGGTAGTGGCCGGGCGCTCGCTGTTGATCTTCTATTTCCTGATGATGTGGCCGGTGACCCGGGCCTTCGTGGCGCTGGCCGATCTGCCCCGGGGCAGGACTCTGGTCGTCCTGGCGCTGCTGGTGGCCGCCCCGGCGGCGCTGGACAACGCCGCGGATATCCTCGCCGGCTATCTCGCCAATCGCGAGGCGAACCTGGCCAATGACGCCAAGCTACGCGCCTACCACAACGACCTGTATGCGGGCCGCAATCCCGGGGAAAGCGTGGTGCTTGAGAAGCTGCCGGCCCCGCGCTATGCCGAGACGATGCCCTATGATCGCCCGCTGATCGAAACCTGGATGAAGAAGTATTACGACATCCCGCTGGAGACGCGTTTCGTGTGGGAAAACAGCGGTAACTGACCGGGCCGCTCGTCAAGGTCTGTCAGAGCGAAGTTTGGGTGGGATCCAGGTGTGAAGGGCGTTCTTGGTTGCTGGCGTTGCCCGTGTTTGGCGGGGCGTTTTTCGATTTCTCGATTTTCACGCTTCAGATGTCACCACCGCTGCCGATACCCTTAATTATAGTTATGTATTGGTAGCGTGGCTCCTGCATGGCGTGTGCGGGGTTATCGCTCGCATGAGTCGCTTTGCTGATGCATGGACGGTGTCTCGCTGTCGGTCGCCGGCGTTTGGCCAGTGTTCCGCAATACGTGATCGACGAACAATAGTCAGCATCGAGTCGGGGAAGACATGTCATTTTTGGGCTATGAAGAAAAAACGGGCACACACGGCGACGATCATATTTCGGCGGCCGGTTATGTGATCGCTTACGGTCTCGACGGCGACGATACGTTTTTCGCCGAGTCGTATACAGAGCAAAACTTCCTGTTGGGCGGCCGGGGTGACGACGTCTATCGGCTCGAGACTCACGGCATCATGTCGATCATCGACGAGGGCGGGCAAGACCGTATCGATGCGCCGAGCATCGACCTGGATAGCGCGCTGACCTATATCTTCACGCTGGAAGAGCGGTATCTCTGGGTTTATGACAGCGCCACCCGCGGGCAATTCTTCATCAGTGACTGGGAGAGCCAGGAGGGCCGAATCGAGGAGTACCGGGTTGCCGACGGGACCCTGGATTTCTCCCGGTTCCGCGACGAGATCCATGAGAGCCCTGGCTATCAGGGCAATCTCTCGAGTGATGAATTCGCAGATCTGGTTCGCTCTCCCGTGTTCGATACTGACGCTATCGACAGCCTCGTCGAGGGGATGCGCGAGCGCTCGGTCGAGCGAGCCGACGAGATCAAGGGCTTGGACGACGCCTATTATCTGGCCCATAACCCGGATCTGGTCGCGGCAGGTGTCGACCCCGTCGAGCACTACGCGAACTATGGCTGGAAAGAAGGCCGAGCCCCCAATACCTGGTTCGATCGCGATTTCTATCTCGACCAGAACCCGTCGCTGCGCGATTCGGGCGCCATTCCCGTGGAGCAGTATGCGACCTCTGGCTGGCAGGAGGGGCAAGACCCCAACCCCTGGTTCGATGTCGACTGGTATCTCGAGCATAACCGCGATATCGCTGCGGCAGGTATCGAGCCGGTTAGCCATTTCGTCGACCATGGCTGGAAGGAAGGACGCGACCCCAACCCGTGGTTCGATGTCGACTGGTACCTGAGCCAGAACCCGGATATCGCCAGCGCGGGGATCGAGCCGGTGGAGCACTACTGGGATTACGGTTGGCAGGAGGGGCGCCAGCCGTCCGAAGCGTTCGACCCCGGCGCCTATCTGGCGGCCAACCCGGATGTTGCACTGGCCGGCGTCAATCCCCTGGAGCACTGGATGCTCTACGGCCAGGACGAAGGGTGTCTTATCGGCTAGACGCACATGCTGCTTTTTTCTTCGCGCTCGAGAGAGGTGTCCCTTCCCCTCAGGCGCGGGAATGGCCATCATGGCGCTGGTAGTAATAAAGCGTAATGTAGCGTCATCTTGAGTAAGAGCGGTGAGCCGGTGGCCGCTGTGTCGAGTCAAGACGATGCCCGACCAGGGGCGAGTATGCGAGGGTACATCACTCCAGGGCGGACGATACCGTGGCTTGCGGCGTCGTTCGCCCTGGTCGTTTATGGCGTCATCTTCTGGATGGCGCCATTGCAGGGGGAGGATTTCGCTTTCGCGCGGCGCTTCGCGGAAGGTGACTTCGGGGCGCGGCTGGCGTGGATGCTGCAGAAATGGCCGGATCAGTTCCTGCACTGGAATGCCCGGCTGGGCGAGCAGATGACCATCCTCTGGCTGAACGTGCCCCCCTTGGCGTATCTGGTGGCGGCGTGCCTGGCATTCGTCGGCCTGCATGCCCTGGTAGCGGCGCTGTTTCCGCTGCGGCCGGGCTGGCGCCTGCGCCTGGCGTTGTCGGCGGGGCTGACGTTCCTGTTATGGCCGGCATTCGAGGTCTTCTTCTGGAAGACCGCCAATGCCGGCTATCTGCATCCCTTGTTGCTCAATCTGCTGTGCGTGGCCGCCTTCACATCGGCCGCCCGCGTACGCCGGGTGGCCGTTCGTGGTGGCTATTGCGCGGGGCTGTGCCTGGCGGGATTGCTGGCCGGCTTCTCGTTCGAGAACGTGCCCTTGGCGGTGGCCGCGTACATGCTGGTCAGCTGGGCGCTGCTGCCGGATCGTCGGCACCACTGGCGGGCCTTGTTGCCGGTGGCGGCGGTGGTCGTAGGCTGGGTCGCGCTGATGCTGGTGCCGTCCACGGCCTACCGGCGCTCGGTGTATCGCCAGATCTACAGCGTCGGCGACACCGACCTGGCCTACTACCTGGGGCGTGCTTCCGAGGTCTCGCTGACGTTCCTCGAGACCGCCTGGCCGCTGCTGGTCGCCTCGCTGGTGGCGCTGGCGCTGCTGGTTCACTGGCATCGTCGCTCACGGGTGCGCCAGGACCCGCGAGTCTGGTGGCTGATTCTGCCGGCGGTGCTTGTGGTCGGCTCGGTGTCCGCGGCGCCCTATACCGAACCACGCGCCTTCCTGCTGGCCTGGGTGCTGATGCTGGCGATCGTGGTCGAGGCGGCCTATCGGCTGTGGTGTGGCGGCGTCCTGGGGCGGGTGCTGGTGGCCGTCCTTCTGGCGGGGTCGCTGGGCATGGCGCTCAAGACCCTGAGTATCTACCGGGACGTCGCCGCGCAGTTCGACACCCGGGAACAGCGCATTCTCGACCACCTGGGTACCAGCGAATGCGGCAGCAAGCCGGGCTTGACCATCGAGCCGGTGACGCCAGGCTATTCGGCCCGCTATTTCAACGGGCGCGATGCCTGGACGATGCAGAACATGCTGGTCTTCGAGAGCTATTACGGCTGCTGGTTGACGCTCGACGGCGCGGATGGCTGAGCCGGGGACTCGTGGCGCTGGCCGCTGCGGTTCAGGCGCTTGGCGGTGTCGGACCGGCGTCATTTTGACATGCGTAACGTTACGCATTACGCTGTTGATATGCAGAATAGTGCAGGGCCCGAAGAATGCGATGATAAAGAAGATAAAAAACAAGAAACTCAAAGCGCTCTATGAGGGGGGAAACGGCCGAGGCTTGAATCCGAACCATGTAGAAGATCTCGAGGAGATACTGCAGGCCCTGGACGAAGCCACCGCGCCACAGCAAATGGATTTACCAGGCTTCGGTTTCCACGAGTTGAGCGGTGATCGAAGAGGCTACTATTCGGTCCACGTTAATGGTCCTTGGTGCGTGACTTTCACTTTCGATGGTGCTGATGCCGATCAGGTGAACTATGAGCAGTATCACGACAAGAAAGTGAAGCGCTAGAAGGCTGAAAGCGTCACCGGGAGTGTGTTGCGATGCACAGTCCCGGGGCACCGAGCCGGTCCCTAACCCATGTATCGAATCAAGCATGAGGCTTTCTTATGGCGATGAAGAACCCACCGCATCCGGGCAGGATGCTGAGGCGCCGCATCGTACCTGCCCTGAATCTGAGCGTAACGGAGCTGGCCGAGAAACTGGGCATGTCTCGAAACTCCGTGTCCCGCGTGCTGAACGAGCACGCGGCGATCTCTCCGGATTTTGCCGTGCGCCTGGAATTTGGCGGTATTGGCGAGGCTGCGCACTGGCTTCGCATGCAGGCAGCACATGACTTGGCCGAAGCCCAGTCCAAGGCACAGAATCATATTGAGCGGTTCGTAACTCCAGCCTGACCCGCCTGAACAGCGAAGCCGCATCGAGTAAGGCCATAGCGTATGGTGACGCTGGGGCCTTCTTGCCAGGCAAGCTGTTCCGGCAGGCACGGGAGTCGAGCTTCGTGTCGGGGCCTCGTTGCAAGGCTCGATACCGGGTGACTGCGAATGCGGCAGCAAGCCGGGCTTGACCATCGAGCCGGTGACGCCAGGCTATCCGGCTCGCTATTTTAACGCGCGCGATGCCTGGACGATGCAGAACATGCTGGTCTTCGAGAGCTATTACGGCTGCTGGTTGACGCTCGACGGCGCGGATGGCTGAGCCGGGGACTCGTGGCGCTGGCCGCCGCGGGTCAGGCGCTTGACGATGTAGCGCGGGCGCTGCTTGCTCTCCATGTAGATGCGGCCGATGTATTCGCCGAGCACGCCGATGCCCATGAGCTGGACGCCGCCCAGGAAGAGGATCGCCGTCATCAGCGAGGGGTAGCCCGGCACCGGGTTGCCCCAGGCCAGCTTGTCGATGATCAGCCAGGCGGCATAGGCGAAGGCGAAGGCGGCGACGCCGAAGCCCAGATAGGTCCAGATGCGCAGCGGTACGGTCGAGAACGAGGTGATCCCTTCAAGGGCCAGGTTCCAGAGCTTCCAGCCGTTGAACTTGCTCTTGCCGGCCGAACGTTCCACACGGGTGTATTCGACGACGGCGGTTTCGAAACCCACCCAACTGAGAATGCCCTTCATGAACAGCTTGCGTTCCGGCATGCGGATGATGGCGTCCACCACGCGCCGTGACATCAGCCGGAAGTCGCCGACGTTTTCCTCGATGGTGGTCTCGCTGATCCAGTTGTTGAGCTTGTAGAACCATTCGGCGGAGCGCCGCTTGAGGTAGCCGTCGCTGCCCCGGTCGCTGCGCTTGGCCAGCACCACGTCGTAACCTTCCTGCCATTTCTCGATCAACTGTGGGATCACCTCGATGGGGTCCTGAAGGTCCACGTCGATGGGGATCACCGCATCGCCCCGGGCGTGTTCCAGGCCGGCGAACAGGGCGGGTTCCTTGCCGAAGTTGCGCGAGAAGTCGATGCTCGTGACCAGGGGGTCGGAAATGGCCAGCGCGGCGATGATCTCGGCGGTACGGTCGCGGCTGCCGTCATTGACGAACAGGATCTCGATGCTGTGCGCCGCGAGCGCCGGATGCTCGCGCACCCGCTGGTAGAACAGGGCGATGGTGTCTTCCTCGTTGAAGACCGGCACGACGAGTGAAAGATTCACGAGTGACTCCTGAACACGCAGAAACGGGAATAGACGAAGCCCAGCACCAGGCTGAGGGCCGAGAAACCGATCAGCGTGACGATCGGTGGCAGGGCGACCAGGTCGGCGAGCTTGCCGACCAGCCAGCTCAACAGCCCCATGAAGGCGACGAAGGCGGCATAGCGCCGGGCCGAGGCGTCGGAGCGGAAGGTCCAGCGGGCATTGGCGAAGAACGAGAACGTCACCGCGACGGCAAAGGCGATCAGATTGCTCAGCGACTGGCTGTCCAGCCAGTGGTAGGCGAGGGCGAAGATCGACCAGTGCAGCAGGGTGTTGATCACGCCGACCGAGGCGTAGCGGGAAAACAGCTTGAGCATGACGAGGGCATTGACCGTGTGGCGAGCGGCGGGGCGTGCCGCCGATAAAATCGCCTCAGTCTACAGGGCCGGCCGGCCGAGATAAACGCTGCCGTCGTGGGCGTCACGATTGCCATCGGTGCGGCGATGGGCATACTGACGACTCCGACATACGAAACTATCAACGTCGCCAGCGAGGCAGGCATGACTATCGTCACATACTATACGCAGATCGGCGCTCTGGGCTTGTATACTCTTTGTGACGATAGTTTAGCAAGCTGATATCTAGGAGGTTACATGGCTTACTGGAATGATCCTCGAGTCAGGATTTTGAGGAAGTACGGGATTCTTATCGATGCAGAGCCTGAGGTGCTGGATAGCCTCCCGGGAAAACTGCCGCCAGTAGATGGCGATATGACATTTAATAAGTGGAAATTGAGTGTTTTTGGTGAAGCCGTCGATGTGGGAATCTTCTCACTGGAGTGGCCTTACGGAAATACCAAGATGAAAACCCTGAGCGGTTGGGGTGGAGAATACGTCAAGGAGGTGCTCAATCACCAAACAAAACTCACCAGGCAGCGCAAGCAGGAAGAGTTGGAGGCATTGCAACTGGAGCTTGCCGAAGCAGCGGGCCAGGCTCATGTGCCCAAGGGGCTGCTGGAAGAACAGGTGGATGATCTGGAGGATACCCTGCAACCATCGGTCAAGGAGTTCTTCGCTCGCGAGCTGAAAAACGTGGAGGATGATGTCTCTGTTCAACAATTACTGCAGAAGATGCTCTTGTTCATGAACTCGGCAGCAGCGGGTTTTGCACAATGCCAACAGCAGGTGGAGACGCTGCAGAAACGGTTGGATGGAATGGATCCAGATGAGGGCTGATACGTGGTCGGCGCTCTCAAGGATTGCCCGTCGTCTAGACTTCTGTCATCGGCCATGTGTGAGTTACCTTACCGCTTACCAAGGTTCCCTTTGTAGCAAGGAAATATCACGTCACTGACGTAATGCTGAACCAGCGTTGCAAATGGCCGACTCATCGCGAACAAGTTCGCTCCCACAGCCCGATACCGATAAGCTTGCGCCTGCAGATATTGCCTTGCCATCGATGCTCCGATGGGCATACTGACGACTCTGACATACGAAACTATCAACGTCGCCAGCGAGGCAGGCATGACTACCGTCACACGCTATACGAACAGTTTCACGTCAACTCCCGGGGATGGCTATGACGGCGTCGGCGAGGTACTGACCAGCGCTGCCCTGGGCACCGGCACCCTGCTCGCCAATGGGCGGGCGGTGCTCACCGCCGCGCACGTGGTCGAGAACAACGTCGGCCCAATCCGCGTGGATTTCACCGGCGTCGACGGCGCTTACTCCGCGACGGTCTCGGACTACTGGATCAATCCCGGTTATTCGACGACGGGGTATCGCGACGACCTGGCGCTGCTGTGGCTGGACGAGACCGCGCCGGCGTCCATTCCGCGCTATGAACTCTACCGGGACCAGGACGAGCTGGGCCGGGTCGCCACCCTGGTGGGCTATGGGGCCACCGGCTCCGGTTACCTGGGCTACGACAGCGATTCCGGCGGGCAGCGCTCCGTGGTGCAGAACCGCCTGGAAACCACCTGGGATGCGGTCGACGATGCCCTCTACGGCAATAGCTGGTACACGCCCCCCGGTTCGCAGTTGGTCGCCGACTTCGACAGCGGCAGCGCCCGTTACGACACCCTGGGCAACCTGATGGGCCTCGACGATACCGGGCTGGGGTCCGTCGAGGGCATGATCGCGCCCGGCGACAGTGGCGGGCCGGCCTTCATCGACGGCAAGCTGGCCGGGGTGGCGAGCTACTCGGCCTCGCTGATCGGCGCTTACGGTCAGTCGCTGGATGCCACCGACGACATCGACAGCAGCTACGGCGAGGTGGGTGCCTGGCAGCGGGTCAGTCATTACCAGGACTGGATCGATAGCACGCTGGCCGGCGTCTCCGACACGTGGCGGGGCGATTACTATGAAAATACTGTCACCATCATGGGCAGCCCGGGGCCCGATCTGCTCGAGGGTTACGGGTTCGATGATGAACTGAGCGGCGCCGGCGGCAACGACCGCCTGTATGGCAAGGCGGGGGACGACCGCCTGGACGGCGGTGCCGGGGTGGATGTCGCGCGTTTCGACGTGCGTGCCGACGAGGCGAGCCTGGCCCAGGGCGGCGACGACTCGCTGGTCGTCGCGTCCGAGGCGTCCGGCCGGGATACCCTGACCGACATCGAGCTGCTGCGCTTCGACGATCGGATCCTGCTGACCGAGGCTCCCGGCCTGAGCGGCCCGGCGGATCTGGTGTTCGACGAACGGCTCTATCTGGATGCCAATCCGGACATCGCCGCCGCCGCGGCGCGGGGCGAGATCACCGCGCTCGATCACTACCGGGACTACGGCGCTCACGAGGGTCGCGACCCCAATGCGCTGTTCGACGAGCGCGGCTACCGCGCGGCCAACCCGGACGTCGACGCGGCGATCCAGCGCGGCGAGCTGGACAGCGGCTATCAGCACTACCAGGCCTGGGGCTGGCAGGAAGGGCGCGACCCCTCGGCATGGTTCGATCTGGACGCCTATTTCGACGCCAACCCGGACATCGCCCAGGCCGGCGTCGAGCCGCTGGGCCACTACCTGCGCTACGGCTACGACGAAGGCCGGGTGATCCCCACCGCCGATGATGGGATGTGGGGGTGAGCCATGGGGTGCCCGCTCTCGGCGGGCGCCCCGGCTCGGGTCAGGGCCGATCACCAAGCCGTGATGCTTTCGACATGAGTCCGTCATGTGCAATTGACAGAGTAGCGACCGAAGTCCTTCCACCCGAGGAGATGCCAGCATGCCGGTCGATACCCTGTCCATGGCCAACGAGAATGTCGTTCGCGTCGCCACGTACAATGCCTCGCTGAATCGCGCCAGCGAGGGAGAATTGCTCACCGATCTTTCCACTGCGGACGATGCCCAGGCACAGCGGGTTGCCGAGGTCATCCAGCGCACCCGCCCCGATATTCTGCTGATCAACGAGTTCGATTATTCGCCGCAGGCGGTCGAGGCGTTCAAGGCCAACTATCTCGGTGTCGCGCAGAACGGCCAGGCGCCGGTCGATTACGCCTATAGCTTCAGCGCGCCGGTCAATACCGGTGTCGCCTCGGGTGTCGATTTGAACGGTGATGGCCAGGTGGTGACCCAGCCCGGTGCCGAGGGCTACGCCGACGACGCCCTGGGCTTCGGCCAGTTCCCCGGCCAGTACGGCATGCTGGTCTTGTCACGCTACCCCATCGACGAGTCGGCGGTGCGCACCTTCCGCGACTTTCTGTGGAAGGACATGCCCGGCGCGCGCTTGCCCGACGATCCGCAGACGGCGGCACCGGGTGATTACTACTCGCCGGAAGCCCTCGACGTGCTGCCGCTATCGTCGAAGAGTCACTGGGACGTGCCGATCCAGGTCGACGGCGAGACCCTGCATCTGCTGGCCTCGCACCCCACGCCGCCGACCTTCGATGGCGCCGAGGATCGCAACGGCCTGCGCAACGCCGACGAGATTCGTTTCTGGTCCGACTATGTCAGCCCGGGCAAGGGCGACTATATCGTCGATGATCAGGGGCAGGCCGGAGGGCTCGCCGGGGATGCCCGCTTCGTGGTGGTGGGCGATCAGAACGTCGACCCGCTGGATGGCGACAGCCTCGACGGTAGCGCCCAGCAACTGCTCGATAATGCCCGCATCGCGGCCGGGTTGGCACCGCAGAGCGAGGGCGCGGTGGTGGCTGCCCAGGAACAAGGTGGCGCCAATGCCGACCAGCAGGGCGACCCTGCTTACGACACGGCCGATTTCAATGACCAGGCGCCGGGCAACCTGCGCGTGGACTATGTACTGCCGTCGCAGGCGGGGCTGACCCGGCTCGATGGTGGCGTCTTCTGGCCCGAGCCGGGTCAGCCGGGCAGTGCCGCGGTTGAGGCTTCCGACCATCGGCTGGTGTATGCCGATCTCGCCTTGACCGATGAGACGCCACGTGTCGCCGGCGCGGATTTCCTTGGCCTGGTGGCGCTGCCTGATGGCCTGACGTTCCAGCAGACCCCGCTGGGGGGCCTTTCCGGGCTGACCCGGGATGGCAGTGGCGGCTATCTGGCGATCTCCGACGACCGCTCCGACCTGGCCCCGGCGCGCTTCTACAGCCTGCGGCTCGACCTCGACGATGGCCGGCTCGACGACGGTGGCGTGCGGTTCACCGACGTCACCACGCTGTGGCAGGCGCAGGGCGAGGCCTTCGCCAGCGGCACCATCGATCCCGAGGGGATCGCCTATGGCGACGATGGCACGCTGTTCATCTCGTCCGAGGGTGACAGCGACCAGGGAATTGCGCCTTTCGTGGGGCATTTCGGCCGCGATGGCCAACTGCTGTCCATGCTGGAGATGCCCGCGGCGCTGGTTCCCGATGGCAGCGGCGAGTCTGGCGTGCGCAACAACCTGGCGCTGGAAAGCCTGACGCTGACGCCGGACGGCGAGACGCTGTTCACCGCCACCGAGAACGCACTGGTTCAGGATGGCCCCGGGCCCGGCATCGACAGCGGCAGCCCGTCGCGCATTCTGCAGTACGACGTCCACAGCGGTGAGGTCGAACACCAGTATGTCTATCCGACGGAGCCGGGCAATTTCGGTCTGGTGGAGATGCTGGCGCTGGATGACGGCCATCTGTTGGCCCTGGAGCGCAACTACTTCGCCGATGTCGGCAATACCATTCGTCTCTATGAAATCGACCTCGGCGCGGCCACCGATATCAATGGCGTGGAGAGCCTCGAGGAGACGTCAGGCGTACGCCCGGTCGACAAGCGTCTGGTGGCGGATCTCGGGGAGCTGGGCATCGACCCGGACAACGTCGAGGGCATGTCGCTGGGGCCGCGCCTGGCGGATGGCCGCCAGAGCTTGATACTGGTTTCCGACAACAATTTCAACGACAGCCAGGACACGCAGTTCATCGCCCTGGGCTTGACGCTCAACGAGCAGGCGACCGGCGGCGCAGGTAGCGACCGTTTCGTCGCCGGCCCGGGGGCGGATCGCCTGGTGGGTGGCGCCGGTGTCGATGTGGTGCGCTTCAGCGGCGACGCGGCGGCGGCGAGCATCGCGCACGCCGACGATGGCAGCCTGACGGTGACCTCGGAACTCGGTGGCACGGACAGCCTCTCCGGCATCGAGCTGCTGCGCTTCGACGATCGGGTGTTGCTGGCCGAGGCGCCCAGCCTCAGCGGCCCGGCGGATCTGGCCTTCGACGAACGGCTCTATCTGGATGCCAATCCGGACATCGCCGCGGCGGCGGCGCGGGGCGAGGTCACCGCGCTCGATCACTACCGGGACTACGGCGCTCACGAGGGGCGCGACCCCAATGCGTTGTTCGACGAGCGCGGCTACCGCGCGGCCAACCCGGACGTCGACGCGGCGATCCAGCGCGGCGAGCTGGACAGCGGCTACCAGCACTATCAGGCGTGGGGTTGGCAGGAGGGGCGCGATCCGTCGGCGTGGTTCGATCTGGACGCCTATTTCGACGCCAACCCGGACATCGCTGAGGCCGGCGTGGAGCCGCTGGGCCACTACCTGCGCTACGGCTACGACGAGGGCCGGGTGATCCCCACCGCCGATGACGGGATGTGGGGGTGAGATCAGAATCGTCCGGCGGGTAGTGTGATATCAGCACACGGTATTTCAACGCCATTGTCTCAATGAATGCCGTCGTGGGCCGATAGAAGAGGCGTAGCCCGTGCTTTCGAGGTGGGTCATTGCCTCGACCTACGGGGCCGGTTCATCGCGGGATGAGCCGATTTCAGGGCGCGTGTGCCGGTGCGGGTGGCCGGGCACGCGCCTCAACGACTCTATCGGGATAACGACACAATGGCTCCTCCGACTGGCACCACCGGCAATGACACCCTGACCGGCTCGGCCGGCAACGACTCCCTGTTCGGCGACGCCGGCGACGATCTCTTCGTCTTCCCCGGCAGCAACACGTTCAACGCCGACGACACCATCGACGGGGGAGACGGCACGGACACGCTGGATATCAGCGGCGCCCAGGGGACCGTGGACTTTACCGCCACCACGCTGACTCATGTCGAGATCGTCAAGGTGGCGGGAATTTCGACGACGCGGTTCAACGCGGTCGATGCCACCGTGGCGGCCGGCGAGACGCTGACCGTGGACGCCTCGGGCATGACCGCCACCTTTATCTGGGATGGCTACAGTGAGACGGATGGCCAATTCCACCTCATCGGCGGTGACGTCAACGATACGCTCTACGGGGGCGATGGCAACGATACCCTGAGCGGGGCGGAGGGCAATGACTTCCTCTACGGCGATGATGGCGACGACGTGCTGTATGGCAATGCCGGCAACGATGGCCTCAGTGGCGGCAAGGGCAACGACACGATCTGGGGCGGCACCGGTAACGATACCTTCATCGCGTCCGATGGCGACGACGTGTTGTGGGGTGGCGATGGCAAAGACTGGATGTGGGGGCAGAACGACAACGATACCCTTTACGGTGGCGCCGGCGGCGACACTCTGAGTGGCAATGGCGGCAACGACTGGCTGTGGGGTGAGGCCGACGACGATACCCTGAGCGGCGGGAGTGGCGATGACGTGCTCTGGGGCGGGGAGGGCAATGACAGGCTGATGGGCGAGGCGGGCAGCGATGTCCTCCATGGCGGCGCGGGGCAGGATACCTTTTATGACAGCGTGTCGGGATTCGATGGCGATACCCTCGGTGACTTCTCCGAGGAGGACGTCATCGTCGTTACCAATGTCGACCTGTCGGCCCTCGATGGCACGACGGCCGGCGAGACTCTCGACCTGGGAGGCGGCGCCAGCCTGACCCTGACCGGCATCACTGCCGATAGCGGCACCTTCGTCGCCAGCTACGATGGCTTCCACACCACCATTACCCTCGATCCGGTAGTGTCGTTGACGCTTGACGTCGATGCGCCCGCTTTCACCGCCGGTGACGACACCGTCGTGGCCCGTGCCGTCGGCGTGCTCAACACCACGGATACCCTGAACGGCGGCGCGGGCAACGACACGCTGACGCTGGCGGCGGCGCAGACAGTCACGCTGGGTGCCGCGACCCTCACGCAGTTCGAGAACATCGTCGTCAAAGATGGTGTGCAGGCCATCGTCAGCCACGATGCCACGGTGGCGGCGGGCGAGACACTGACCGTGGATGCTTCGGCCAGCGACGCGGCCCTGACCTGGGACGGGCGCGCCGAGACCGATGGTACCTTCGCACTCATCGGCGGCGGTGCAGGCGACGCTCTGACCGGTGGCGCTGGCGCGGACACCCTGCGCGGCGGTGCTGGGGCCGATACCCTGGCCGGCGGGGCGGGCAAGGACACCTTCCAGGGCTCGGTCGCGGAGCTCGATGGCGATACCCTGGCCGACTTCTCGGTGGCCGATGTCATCATCGTCGTCGACAGCGATCTGTCGGCCCTGGATGGCGCGACGGCCGGCGGCACGCTCGATCTGGGTAACGGCGCCAGTCTGACCCTGAATGGCCTCGGTGCCGGCAGCGGGCGCTTCGCCGCCAGCTATGACGACGTGGAAAACGCCACGCGCATCACACTCGTTGCGCCGACTCCCGGTGGCGGCTCCAAGGACGAAGCGCCGGACGACGACCTCTTCCAGGGCAACGATGGTTCCGTGGTGGACGATGCCGTCGACACCGGCCTCGAACCGACCGACGACTATCTCGATACCACCATCGACGGCGTTCGCGCGCTGCGCACCACAACACAGGATCGCTACAGCGGCGAGACGGTCGAGGTGATCGCAGTGAATGCCGCCGACGACTCGCGCCTCGATGACGACCCCACCAGCGAGGGCGTCGATGTCACCCTGGGGAGTGTCGGCGTCAGCCTTCTCGACGGCAGTGGCCTGCTGATGACCCAGCGCGAGAGTGACACGGTCGGATCTCTCGTCGATCGTGTGCTGGGCGGTGCGTTCGACGCTCAGGATCGCGCCGATCGCGATGCTTTCCTGAGCGATATCGTCGGCACGACGCCGGTCACCCAGGTGACACCCGTCTCCAGTACGGGCTCGCAGCGGATGGTCATCGACAATACCGCTTCCGACACGGGGCTGCTTGTCGTCGATGCCCGTCGGTTCGGCGGTGACGACGCCGATATCACCATCAATGGCCGCGGCCACCTGGTGATCCGGGGCCCGGGCTTTTTTCATGGTGACGATACCGTCGTCGGTGGTAGTGGTTTCGACGACATCGACAACGTGCTGGGTGACGACAGCGCTCAAACGCTGTTCTTCGGCCCCGGCGACGACATCGACAACGTGCTGGGTGACGACAGCGCTCAGACGCTGTTCTTCGGCCCCGGTGACGACATCATTCGCGGCCAGGGTGGCGACGACGTGGTGGCCTCCGACGGCGGCAAGGACCTGCTGTTCGGCGGGCGCGGCAACGACACGGTCTCGGGCGGCGTCGACGACGACCGCCTGGTGGGCGGCAGCGGCAACGACACCCTGGACGGCGGTTCCGGGGTCGACGTGGCGCGCTTCACCCTCGACCGCGATCAGGTCACGCTGACCCGCGACGCCGAGGGCCGCCTGGTGGTGAGCGAGGCGAACGGCGAGCACGACACCCTGAGCGGGGTCGAGCTGCTGCGCTTCGACGACCGGGTCGAACTGGTCGCGGCGCCGTCGCTGGTCACGGCGAGCGGCTTCGACGAGGCCTTCTACCTGGCCGACAACCCCGACGTGGCGGCGGCGGTGTCCCGTGGCGACTTCGCCAGCGGCTACGAGCACTATGAACGCTACGGCGCCGACGAAGGGCGCGAGGGCAACGCCGGGGTGACCGGCTTCGACGAGGCCTTCTATCTGTCGCAGAACGCCGATGTCGCCGCCGCCGTGGCGCGGGGCGAGATCACCGCGCTCGATCACTACCGCGACTACGGCGCCCACGAGGGCCGCGACCCGAACGCGCTGTTCGACGAACGCGTCTACCGCGCGGCCAACCCGGACGTCGACGCGGCGATCCAGCGTGGCGAGCTGGACAGCGGCTACCAGCATTACCAGGCCTGGGGCTGGCAGGAGGGGCGCGATCCGTCGGCTTGGTTCGATCTGGATACCTACCTCGAAACCAATCCGGACATCGCCGAGGCCGGCGTGGAGCCGCTGGGGCATTACCTGCGGCATGGTTACGACGAGGGCCGGGTGGTGACGGCCGCCGACGATGGCCTGTGGGGCTGAGCGAGGCGAATCGACGTCCGGACCGCGACGGGGTGCCCGGTGGCGGGCGACGGGTGTTGCTGGCCTGGGAGATGGGGGAAGGACTGGGGCATGCCCGGCGATTGCTGACGATCGCCGAGGCGCTGCTCGCCATGGGCTGGCGGCCCGTAGTCGCGGCGCGTGAGCCCGCTGCTCTGGCGGCGCACTACAGGGCGGTGGGGATCGAAGTGATCGCCGCCCCCGCGCATCGCAGTTGCTTCCCTGGGCCGGGGCGGTTTCGTGCCGCCACCTATGCCGATGTCATGGGGGTCTGCGGTTATGCCGACCGCGAGCAATTGGCGATGCGGGTCGCGGCCTGGGAGTCGCTGCTCGATGCCTGGGCGCCGGCGGTGGTCATCGCCGACTATGCGCCGTTGCTTTCCCTGGCGGCCTTCGGGCGTTGCCCGCTGATCGCTGTCGGCGATGGTTTCGTGACGCCGCCGGCCATGCCGGATGGCGGTTTCCCGCCGCTCGATGTCGCCATGTCCCCGGTGTGGGATCCGGCGCTGTTGCTGGCTTCGGCCCGGGCGGTCCAGGTTGCTCGGGGGTTGCCATGCCCGGAGACGCTGGCGGAAATCGTCACCGGGCTCGGGCAAGTCGTGATGCTGCCGCCGGAGCTGGATATCTATCATGCACAGCGTTCGTCCTGCGCCGACGGGCCCTGGTGTCGTCCCGATCCGCCCCAGTCCATGCCATACGGCCGTCGGGTATTCGCCTACCTGCGCCCCGGCGATCCCCTGGCGCGGCGTGTCCTGGTGGCATTGACCGATTGCGCCGATGGCGTGGCCGGGTATTTCCCCGACGCGACACCGGACTGGCTCGCCGAGGCGGCCCGGCATGGCGTGGTCGTGCACAAGACGCCGCCGCCGCTGTCTCGGGTGCTCGGCGATACCTCGCTGCTTGTCCATCACGGCGGCATCGGTTCGATGACGGAAGCGGCGCTGGCCGGGCGGCCGCAGTTGCTGTTGCCGCGTCACCGCGAGCAGCGGCTCAATGCGCGGCGTGCCCTCGAGGCGCTGCCCGGTGCGTTCGTGGTCAAGGCCGATGCCGAGCTGGCCGGGCTGCGTCGACGCCTGCCAGGCCTGCTGGACGATGAACGGCCGGCACGGGCCGCCCACGCCATGGCGATGCGCCTGGCGCGCCGGGAGGCGACCGCGAGAGGGGCGCTAGACGCGCTGCTGGCAGTGCTCCCGTAGGGCATTCGCGACGCGCGCGACGACCTCCGCCCAGTCGCCGGCGGCCGATTGGCGGAACAGGCGCAGCGAGGGGTACCAGGGGGTGTCGGTGCGTTCCGTCATCCAGCGCCAGTCGGGACGGTGGCTGAGTACCACCCAGCAGGGGCGGTTCAGTAGCCCGGCCATGTGAACGACGGAGGTGCAGGAGGTGATCACCAGGTCGCAGCTTTCCAGCACCGCCAGGGTGTCCAGCACGTGGCGTCCCGCGGTGTCGAGCGGGCCGCCGATATCGACCAGTTGGCCGTCGAGTGCCAGTTCGCCGATCTCGTGCCGGCCGCGCCCGGTTTGCAGCGCGACGAAGCGCGGTCCTTCCACGTCCAATAGCGGTGCCATCGCCGCCAGGCCCGGGGAACGGCTGGCGTCGTTGGCGAAGTCGGGGTTGCCGCGCCAGCACAGGCCGACCACGGGGCGTCTGACGTCGTCGTCGCGTATCCGCGAACGCCAGCGGGCCACTCGCGTCGCGTCGACCGGCCGATGGTCGGTGGGGTTGGGTGGGGGCAATTGCCCGGGGCTTGTGATTCCCAGGCGCGCGGGCAGCGACATCAGGGCGACCCAGGCGTCCGAATGCGGCAAGGGGCCGCTCCAGTCGACGGCGTCGATATCGGGGAGGAGGTGCCGCACCACGGGAAGCGTGGCCGGCTTGCCGGCGAATACCACGCGGCCGTTCTGGCGTGGCACGTCGGCGAGAAAACGCAGGAACTGCAGAGTGTCGCCAAGCCCTTGTTCGTCGACGACCAGCAGGGTCCGCGTGCCGAGTGGTTCACCGTTCCAGCGGGGTTTCGAGGGATGCGGTGCGCGCAGCCCGAGAGCGGCGTGGCGATGCTCGAAATGCGGCCAGGCGGCTGCGTAGCGGCCCAGCAGCAGCAACGTGAAGGCCAGTTCCCAGTGAGTGAGCGGGGCGGGCTCGCTGGCCAGCGCTCGCCGCAGACAGTCGACGGCGTCCTCCGGCCGGCCGGCGAGGCGCAGCAGCGTGCCCAGGCTCCGCCAGGCCCGGGCGTGGGAGGGCAGGGCGTTGACGATATGCCGGAAATCGGCCTCGGCGCCGGCCAGATCGCCCTGGTCGCGCCGGGCATTGCCGCGATCGCCGCGTGCCGCGATGTGCCCCGGGGCATGGCGAAGGATCCCGTCGTAGATCGCTTCCGCCTCGGCCAGGCGCCCCGCCTTGTGCAGGGTCAGCCCCCAGGCGTAGCGCTCGGAGAGGGTCGTTGGTGGCGTCGGTTCGCCGTCGGTGGCCCGCTCGATGGCGGCCAGCAGACGGTCGTGACGCCGAGCATGCGAGCGTTCGGCGGCGAAGCCCGCCGCGGCCTGGCTCTGTCGCTCGGCTTCCTCGGGGTGTTCGAGGGCGTGCTCCAGGGCGTTCAGCAGGGCATCCTCCATGCCGGCGCGTGCCGACGCCGGCGGCATGGAACCGGCCAGCACCGCGGGCCAGGGGGCCTTCATCAGGTGCGCGTGTTCGCCGATGAGATCGAGGTGACCGCCGGTACCGGTCAGCACGCAGGGCAGGCCGCAGGCCATGGCCGCCAGCGCGAGCGGGTCGCCATCGTCGTTGCGACGCGCGGGAAAAACCGCCAGGTGGCATTCGCGCAGCAGGGCCGGTAGTTGATCGAGAGTAGCGTCGCGGGCATCGATCACGGCGTCGGGCGGGATGCCGTGGCGGGCCAGTTGGGCTGACGCGGCGTCGCTGTCGTCGGTCGTTCGGGAACGGGCTGGAGCGATCGGGGTGTCATATGGTGGCGGCGTGTCGAGGCGCACCAGCAGGGCCTGTGAATGGCGATGCCGAAAGCGTGCGAAGGCCGCCAGCAGGATGTCGAGTCCGTCGTGTTCGTCCGGGGACGTACCGGCCAGGACCACGAAGCGGTCGGGGAAGAGGCCGACGCGCGGCGCGGGATGGAACCGGCCGGTATCGACACCGGGGGGCAGGGCGATGACGTTGTTCAGGCCGGCATCACGCAGCGCCCATGCCGTCCACGATGTCGCGGTGACGATGAGCCGGGCATGGGCGAGCCGGCGCCATGTCGCCGCCGATGATTTGCCGGGATGACCTTCGAACAGGACGATGGCGGGCGCGTCCGTGGTAGCGTCGTCGGCGGAGGCCGGTGCCTCGTCGTCGCCGAGCAGGTGAAGCACGGGAAAGGTGGCCTGGTCCGGATCGTACCCGGTTGCATTGGCTGTCATGATTGCGCGCAGCCGGTGGCGGCGCAGCGGGTCGAGCACCTGACAGTCGAGGGGGGCGAAGGGGTAGGGGCGAATGCCGTGCGCCTCGATGGCCAGCAGCAGATCCACCCGCGCTTCGTAGGCCCATGGCGTGGTCGGTGGCCGTCGCCAATGAATACCGAGCCGTTTCATCGTGCCGTTCGACCCGTGTCGGACGGCGCCAGGCATCCAGGGGAGGGGGCGTGACCCAGCGCAAGGCCAGGATTCTGTTTCTGCATGTCAATTTTCCCGGTCAGTTTCGTCATCTGGCGCCGGCCCTGCATCGTGCCGGCCATGACGTGCGTGCCGTGACGCTGAACTCCCCGCCTCAGGCGCCGTTTCCGGTGACCCGGGCGCCCTTGCCGCGGGGCAACGCCCAGGGCATCGATCCGTTGCTTCGCCAACTGGACAGCAAGATCGTGCGCGGGCGGGCCGCGCAACGCGTCCTGACGGCCTGGCGGGATGCGGGTTGGCGGCCCGACCTGGTCGTCGGCCATGCCGGCTGGGGGGACATGATGGCGGTGCGCGAGCTGTTTCCGCAATGCCGGTGCCTCGGCTGGTTCGAGTTCTTCTACCATGTGACCGGGTACGACGCGGGGTTCGACGCGGAATTTCCCGCCGGTGAGGAACAGCGCCTGCGTACGCGGCTCAATAACCTGTGGCCCTTGTGGATGCTGGAACAGGTGGACCTGGGCGTCTGCGCGACCCGCTTCCAGAAGACGACGCACCCCGCCGCCTACCACGACAAGCTGCGGGTCGTTCACGAAGGCATCGACACGCAGCACTTCGTGCCCGACGCGACGGTGCGCGTGAAGGTGGGCAAGCATCTGACCCTGGATCGCGGCACGCCGGTGGTGACCTTCGTCAATCGTGACCTCGAACCCTATCGCGGTTATCACGTCTTCATGCGCGCCTTGCCCGACATACTGGCGCGCAACCCCGAGGCGCATGTGTTGATCGTCGGTGGCGATGGCGTGAGCTATGGCGCTGCGCCCCCCGAGGGGCGCAGTTGGAAATCTATCTTCCTCGAGGAAGTGGCCCCGCGCATCGATAGCCGCCGCGTGCATTTCCTGGGGCGCGTGCCGCACGCCACCCTGAGAGCGTTGATGCAATTGTCGCGCGCCCATGTCTATCTGACCTACCCCTTCGTGCTCTCCTGGTCGCTGCTCGAGGCGATGAGCTGCGCGGCGCCGATCGTCGCGTCCGACACCGCGCCGGTGCGTGAGGTGATCACCCCGGACGAGAACGGCCATCTGGTGGACTTCTTCGACCGCGAGGCCCTGGTCGAGGCCGTCGGCGAGGCCCTGAGCCAGCCCGCCGAGCGGATGACGCCGTGGCGGGCGAATGCACGACGCACCATCGTCGACGGTTACGATCTCCACGGGCGCTGCCTGCCGGCGCAGATCGCCCTGGTCGATGAGTTGTTGCGCTCGGGACTCTCGTGTGGCGTATCAACTAGTTAGTGGATAGTGGTTGTTTGATTCGGCAGCTAATTTTTTTCTGTAGAATATTGAGCGTGATCTTTTATTGTTGTGGTCTCAAGCCACGATATGCCTACAAAAAAGCCCGCTTTTCGCCGTCGATATGGCTGTCATTCTCCGGCATTAGTGTCTAATATTCATTGCATGGGAAAACTGGTCATCAGCTAGTGAGATCTTCCGGTTCGGGAAGAGGCTTTACATGAAAAGTGATAGTTGTTGATCGCTGTGACAGGCAGTCGAGGGTGTCTGTAAATCCTGAGCTCGTCTGGTGAATCTGATAAAGCCGCTGATACTCGGCAAGGGGTGCGCCGATAAACGGATGCGCATGAGCGTCTGTGCAGTCAGTTTTACGAGAACTTAATGTAAGTTGATTTATTATTATAAGCAAGGGGGCGGGTATGAATAACAAATATTCTGTAAAAAGCGGGGTTGTGTTCCGGGCGTCCTTAGTGTTGCTGACCGTTGCCGGCACTCTTGGAAGTGTCTCCCAGGCTCAGGCTACCTGTGGTCCGCCGGATTCAGTCTATATAGGGTCGGTCTGCACGACGGCTGCTAACTTTTGTCCGCGTGGCTATACCCTGATGGCAGGCCAATTGCTGGCCATCTCGGATAACACAGCCCTATTTTCGTTGCTGGGGTGTAATTGGGGAGGCGACTGTAGAACGTCTTTCGCTGTTCCTGACATGCGCGGGCGCTCGCCCGTGGGGACGGGGAAAGGCCCGGGGTTGACACTAATGCAGCTTGGGCAATATCAGGGTTGGGAAACGCATACACTGTCGGTTTCTGAAATGCCAACACACAACCACACGGCAGTTCTCTCCTCGGCAGCCATCAGTGCTTCGCTGATCGCTTATAACGGCAATGGCGCGTCGCCAACACCTTCGGATACGAATTCCCATTTTCAGACGGTGGCGAAAAACTCGTTTCAAGTTGCCAATGAGGCCAACATTTACGGCTCTGGAACGGGTAGCCCAGTCACGATGGATGGGCTGGATGTGACTCTTGGTGGCGGCAATGTCAATGTCGGCCTCACCGGCAACTCGCAGGCTTTCAATATTCGCGGGCCGGTCACGCCGCTGACCCATTGCATGGCGACCGATGGGATTTATCCGCCCAGATCTTGATGCTTTTTTCCCAAGACTAATCGCCACTCGCCGTCGTGGCTAACGACGGCGAGTGGCGTCGTAGTATCCAAGACAAAGTTGCCCGCCATTGCCGCGCTGGTGACTTATAGTAGATAAAGGTGACAGAAATGAGTATCGCGACTCTTGTGCAGGGCGGTCACGTTTTCGATGCTCCAGAGGCAAGGGCCACCGGAGCGTGCATGGTATTCGGTGGTATCTCGCAGAAGGGCACCATCAGCGATATCCGCCGGGTCGTCTTCATCGACAGAGGGGTGGCGGAGTATCAGACACTGCTACCCGGTTTGGACGAGGATACCGCCGTTCATATCGTGCCGGGGTCGCGGATGTCGATCCCGTGGATGGCCGAGGTTCTGTCGCGATACTCGTCTCTGGATAGCCTGCATATCGTCTGCCATGGCAGCGAAGGACAACTTACCCTGGGTCAAGCCGTGCTGACCCGAGAGACGTTGCATGCCTTCGCTCAGGCACTCGCCGCCTGGGGAAAAGCCCTGTCGGAGTCGGCTGACATACTGCTGTACGGCTGTCGTGTCGCTGCCGGCCAGTCGGGAATCGATTTTCTCTCCACGCTCGCCGAACTGACGGGGACAAATGTGGCGGGCTCGACGAGCGTCATCGGTGCGTCGGGGGGCTGGTCGTTGGATCATCGTATCGGTGCGGTGACGGCCGGTCCGGCGTTTTCCGAAGCCGCCATGGCAGACTATGGCCACGATCTGGCCACGGTCATCGAGAATAATCCTGGCAATGCCTACAACAGTGCATTGACGAATGCCACGGGTGTGACATTCGCCCAGTCCTTCACGGCCACCGCCAGTGGTGACCTGACGAGTATCGCGATCGTTGCCGGAGAGACTGGTGGCAGCGTGACGCTCAACGTCTATTCGGGCGAGGGCACTGGCGGTGTTCTTCAGACCACCCAGACGTTCACGGTCACCGAAGACTCCGAGAATCAGGATTATCGCTTTCAGACCGTGACACTGGACACTCCGGTCAGTGTCACGAACGGTTCCGTGTATACGTTCGAGCTACTGCATGACTCGGGGGCTTACCCGGCTTGGGGGATGGAGCAGAACGGTGCCACCGGCTCGGATGGCGATTATCCCGGCGGCATCATGTATGCGGATGGGAATACTCAAAACAACTTCGATCTCTACTTTCAGGCCACCATCACAGCCTCCAACACGCCACCCACCTTGTCCGGTCTGGATGCCACGCCCAGCTACGTCGAGGACGCGGCGGCGGTGGTGCTCGATGCGGACGCCACCGTTGCCGATGACGAGTTGGATGCGCTCAACGGGGGCAATGGCGATTACAGCGGAGCCTCGCTGACCGTTGCCCGTAACGGCGGCGCCAATGCCGAGGATATCCTGAGCTTCGACACCAGTGGTGCCTTGTTCACGGTATCCGGTAGCAACCTGCAATCAGGCGGTCTGACGTTTGCGACCTTTACCCAGAATAACGGCACCTTGGCGGTCAATTTTACCTCGTCAGGTACCACGGCGACGACCTCGCTGGTCAATGACGTTCTGCAGCGGCTGACCTATCAGAACGGCTCCGATGCCCCGCCGGCCTCGGTAACGCTCGACTATACATTCAATGACGGCACGACCGATTCGATCGGCACCAATCAGGTCACGGTGGGTATCACGCCGACCAACGACGCCCCGACGGCTAGCGGCGTGCCCACCAATGTCACGGTCACCGAGGATGCCGCCAGCGATTTCGATCTCTCGGCATTGACCCTGACGGACGTCGATGGTGACAGCCTGACGGTGACGCTGGCGGCGAGTGCCGGCAGCTTTGCGGCCACAAGCGGCGGTGGCGTGACCGTCGGCGGCTCGGGCACGGGGTCACTGACCCTGGCCGGCACGGCCGCCGATATCAACACCTATCTGGATACCGCCAGCAACGTTAAATACACCGGCGCTTCAGACGTCAACGGCAACGGTGCCGCAAGCTTCACGCTCAATGCCAACGATGGCTCGGTGAATCCCCAGGTCGGCGGCGGCAGCATCGACATCACCGCCGTCAACGATGCGCCGGTTCTGAGCGATGCAGCGCCGACGTTGACGACGGTTGCCGAAGATCCCGGCGTGCCGTCGAACGGCTCGACGGCGAATTCTACGCTGGTCTCCGCCTTGATCGACAACGGTGGATCGCTCGACAACTTCAGCGACGTGGACGGCGACTCGGCCGGCATTGCGGTGGTGGGCGTCAATCAGGGCACGCTCTACTATTCCACCGACGGCGGTACAAACTGGAGCCAGTTGACCGGAACGGTTTCCGCGTCGTCGGCGTTGCTCTTGAACGCAGACGCGAACACGCGGGTCTACTTCCAGCCGGACGCGAACGTGAACGGTTCGATCTCGGACGCGATCACTTTCAAGGCCTGGGACCGGAGTAGCGGCGCGAATGGGGGGACGGGGGCCGACACGACGGCGGGCTCCGCCTTCTCGACGGCCACGGACACGGCCGCGATCACGGTCACGGCAGTCAACGACGTGCCGACGGTGACGGCCTCGGGGGGCACCACGGCCTTTACCGAGGATGCGGGCGCGGTCGCCGTCGATGCCGGCGTCACGCTCGGCGATATCGATAATGCGACCCTGGCGAGTGCCACCGTCTCGATCACCGGGAACTACGCGAGCGGTTCGGACGTGCTCGCCTTCACCAACGACGATGCGAGCAATTTCGGCAATATCACGGCCAGCTTCGACCCGGGTACGGGCGTTCTCACGCTGACTTCCGCCGGTGCCACGGCCTCGGTGGCGCAGTTCCAGAACGCGATGCGTGCCGTCACTTTCGACAGCACCAGCGACACGCCAAGCACGGCCAACCGCACGATCACCTTCATCGCCAACGATGGTACGGGCAATAGCAGCGGGTCGACCCAGACCGTTTCAGTCGCGGCGGTGAATGACGCGCCCGTTCTGACCGGATTGGACGGAACCCCCAGCTATACCGAGGGTGCCTCGGCGGTTATCCTCGACGCCGATGTGACGGTCACGGATCCGGAACTTGCCAGTCTCAACGGCGGCAACGGTGATTTCAGCGGGGCGACGCTGAACATCGCCCGCCACGGCGGGGCGAATGCGGTGGATCAGTTCTCCATCGCCACCGGGGGCAACCTGACCGTCGCGGGCTCGTCCATCTCCGCCGGCAGCAACCAGATCGCCAGCTTCGACACCGGTTCGGCCGGCCAGGTGACCATCACCTTCGCCGACAACGGCACGACCCCGACCACCGCCTTGGTCAACGAGGTGATGCAGGCGGTCCGCTACGCGAACAATGCGAACGACCCGGCGGGCTCGTTGCAGCTCGACTGGACCCTCAGCGACGCCAATGGCGGCACGCAGGGAAGCGGCGGGACGCAAACGGCGACCGGCTCGACCACCGTTGCCATCACCAACGTCAACGACGCGCCGACGCTGACCGCGACCGGGCAGGACCCGACCTATATCGAAGGTGCCGCGGCGGCCGATCTCTTCTCCGGCGTGACGGCCGATACGGTGGAGACGACCAACACCGCCGACCGCTTCGCCTCGATGACTTTGACCGTTACCAACGTTCAGGACGGGGCGAGCGAAATTCTTCGCTTCGACGGCTCCGACGTGGCGCTCACCGACGGCAATTCCGTGACCACGGCGACCAACGGCCTGACGGTCACGGTTTCCGTGTCCGGCGCGACCGCGACGGTCGGCTTTACCGGCGCCAGCCTGACCAATGCGCAGATGCAGACGCTGGTCGACGCCATGGGTTATCGCAACACCAGCGACAACCCGACGACGGCCGGGAACCGCGTCGTCACCATCACCGGTATCCAGGATGACGGCGGTGTCGCCAACGGCGGCGCCAACAGCGCCACGCCCAATCTGGTGAGCACGGTGAGTCTGACGGCCGTGAATGATGCACCGGTGCTCGGCAACGTCGCTGGCGATACCAGCCAGATCACGGCCGGTAGCGGCGCGCTCAACGTCACCGGTCTCGACGATGCGACCCTCGCCAACGTCGACTCGGCGGATTACAACGGCGGCACCCTGGTGTTGGCACAGACCGCCGGCACGACCAACGGTAGCTGGGGGCTGGATGGCAGCATCGCCACCGCCGGGGGCGACGGGGCGATCGCCGCGGGCGAGACAATCAGCATCGGTGGCACGGCCATCGGCACGGTCGATGGCAGTAACGACGGGCAGGGCGGGAATACGCTGACCATCGCGTTCAATGGCAACGCGACGAATGCGGCCGTCCAGCAACTGGTTCGTGCCCTGACCTACGACGCGCCCTCCGGGCTCGGCAACCGCATCTTCATGCTGGATCTGGACGATGGGGATGGCACGGCCGATGGCGGTGACGCCGATGCCTCGGGGAGTTTCACGATTTCGGTCACCCCCAATCCGCCCGTGTTGAGCGGGCTGGATGGCGATTCGGTGACCTTCACCGAGGGCGGTTCGCCCGTGCTGCTGGATCTGTCGGGTAATGCCACGGTCACCGACGCGGACAGTGCGGACTTCAACAACGGTGCGTTGACGGTGAGCATCGCCGATGGTGGCGATGCCGCCGATGACGTGCTGTCGCTGTCGACGGCCGGTAATGTCTCGCTCGCCGGGACGGCCGCGGGTTCCAGTGTCTCGGTGGGAGGGACGGTCGTCGGCACGCTCGCCAACAACATCGCGGCGGGTAACGACCTGGTCGTGAACCTGGATAGCGATGCCACGCCGGCGCGTATGCAGGAGCTGATGCGCGCCTTGACCTACAGCAACACGGATAGCGCCACCCCCGACACCACCAGCCGAAGCGTGACCGTCACACTGAACGATGGCAGCGGCGCCGTTTCCACCGCCTCGACCGTGACGGTGGCGGTGGAGGCCGTCAACGATGCGCCTGTCTTCACCGGCGTCGATGCCACGCCGAGCTTCACCGAGGGCGGGGCCGCCGTGGTGCTGGATGGCGACGCCACGATCGCGGACCCCGAACTCGATGCCATGAACGGGGGCGCGGGCAATTATGCCGGCGCCAGCCTGACGCTGGCCCGCCAGGGCGGGGCGAATGCCGACGACGAATTCTCCGCCACCGGCACGCTGGGGGCGCTGACTGAGGGGGCGAGTCTGACCCTGGGTGGCAACCCCATCGGCACCGTGACCACCAACGGCGGCGGTACTCTGACGCTGACCTTCGACGCCAATGCCTCCACGGCGCAGGTGTCGAGCGCGCTGCAGCAGATCACCTATGCCAATGCCAGCGACGCGCCGCCGGCCAGCGTCGAGATCGCCTATCGCTTCAGCGACGGCAACAGTGGCGCGCAAGGCAGTGGCGGAGCACTGGCCGATGCCGACGATTCGGTGACCGTGACACTCACGGGCGTCAACGACGCACCGGTGTTCACCACGCCCACGGCGTTGAGTGTGGCCGAGAACGCCACGGCGGTCACCACCCTGGCCGCCAGCGACGCCGACGGCGATCCGCTGCTCTACAGCATCACCGGGGGTGCCGATGCGGCGCTGTTCTCGCTGGATGCCAACAGCGGGGCGCTGACGTTCACCGGCGCGCCGGACTTCGAAACGCCGAAGGACCAGGACGGCGACAACGTCTACGAGGTGACCGTCCAGGCCGACGATGGTCAGGCCCCGGTGACGCAGACGCTGGCGATCACGGTGACCGACGTCGACGAGACACCGCCGTCTCCGCCTACGCCGCCTTCCCCGCCGACGCCGCCCGTCGAGGACGATGGCGACCTGTTCACTGGTGACGATGGCTCACCCGTGGACGATGGCATCGACACGGGCCTGACGCCCACCGATACCTTTACCCGCACCACCATCGACGGGGCGCCGGCCATCCGTGCCACCACCACCGACCGGGACACCGGCGAAAGCGTGGACGTGATCTCGATCGACCCGGTGACCGACGGCTCCCGGGAGGATGACGACGCCACCACCGGCGACGTCGACGTCGAGGGCGGCAATGGCGTCAGGGTCAGCGTCTCGGAGAATACCGGTTTGCTGCTCTTCCAGCGGATCAGCACCCGTTCCGACGCCTTGCGGACGGTGATCGACCGTGACGGCACGGCGGATGGCGATGCCGAGGATCGCGACGGGCTCGATGGTTTCCTGTCGGGTGTCGGCGGCTCCGGTGGCGATGGCTTAGGTGGCGGCTTGGGGGGTAGCGGTGTCGGTGTGACCGAGGTCCGGCCGATCACGTCCACGGGCGGTAGTCATCGCATCGGCATCGATATCGGTAACGACAAGAACGTGGTGGTGGTCGATACCACCGGTCTCAGCGGGGCGGGCGGGGAGTCGATCTCGATCACCGGGTCGGGGAGCATCGTGGTGCGCGGTAGCGGTTCGTTCGACGGCACGGAGGAACTAGCCGAGGGCGCCGCGCCGGATGTGGACAACGTGCTCGGCGACAACAGCGCCCAGAGTCTGTTCTTCGGCCCCGGCGACGACATCATCCGCGGCCAGGGCGGCGACGACGTGGTGGCCTCCGACGGGGGCAAGGACCTGCTGTTCGGCGGACGCGGCAATGACACGGTCTCGGGCGGCGTCGACGACGACCGGCTGGTGGGCGGCAGCGGTAACGACACCCTGGATGGCGGTACCGGGGTCGACGTGGCGCGCTTCACCCTCGAGCGCGATCAGGTCACGCTGACCCGCGACGCCGAGGGCCGCCTGATGGTGAACGAGGCGAACGGCGAGCACGACACCCTGAGCGGGGCCGAACTGCTGCGCTTCGACGACCGGGTCGAACTGGTCGAGGCGCCGGTGCTGGTCACGGTGACCGGCTTCGATGAAGCCTTCTACCTGGCACAAAATCCTGATGTCGCCGCCGCTGTGGCGCGGGGCGAGATCACTGCGCTCGATCACTACCTCGGCTATGGAGTCCATGAGGGGCGCGAGGGCAACGGCGGGGTGACCGGTTTCGATGAAGCCTTCTATCTGTCGCAGAACGCCGATGTTGCCGCCGCCGTGGCGCGGGGCGAGATCACCGCACTCGATCACTACCGCGACTACGGTGCCCACGAGGGCCGCGATCCCAATGCGCTGTTCGACGAACGCGTCTACCGCGACGCCAACCCGGACGTCGCTGCGGCGATCCAGCGCGGCGAGCTGGACAGCGGCTACCAGCATTACCAGGCCTGGGGCTGGCAGGAGGGGCGCGACCCGTCCGCCTGGTTCGATCTGGACGTCTATCTCGAGAGCCATGCGGACATCGCCGAGGCCGGCGTCGAGCCGCTGGGGCATTACCTGCGCTACGGCTACGAAGAAGGCCGGGTGGTGACGGCTGACGACGCCGGGCTGTGGGGCTGATGCCGTCGTGGAGGTTGGGTAGGTTGTGGAGGTTGGGTAGATCATGGAGATAGTGCCGCTGTGGCCGTGAAGGTAGCCCAGCGGCATCCCGTGAGCGGTGCTGCCGAACCGGCTCTGCTGCCCAACGAGCCTCGTGTCCTTGATGCGGTGCGTCAGCAGGCCCTGACCGAGCAGCACCTGCTGGCGTTTTCCGGCGATCTCGAGGCGTTGTTCCTCACCCTGCGTCGCAGGGTCGATGAACCGTTGCGCCAGGCCTGCCCGGTCAAGCGGGGAAAAGCCTACCCCCTGGGTCAGTGCCTGGAAATCTCGCAGGCGGTGATCCAGCATCTGGCGGGGCTGGAACCGGCCGGACTGGCGCTGGAGGCCCGGCACGGGCTGCGGCGACTCCAGGCCTTTCACCAGGCAGGGGGTGTCCTGCGTCAGGTGTGGGGCGACCTGCGCGGTGACTATTTCCAGAATGCCCTCCTGGCCGGCACGCTGTATGTCGATGTCGCCAACGATACCGTCGATCGTGCCAAGCCGTCGGTGGAGATCCTTCCCTTCGCCGAATCCGGCCTGCAGGCCATTGCCGACTATCGTCATTTCGCCCGGGTGGCGGCGGGTTACTGGCGTGGCCGGACCTTTGCCAACCATGCGTTGCCGGCGCTGGCCGCCTACTTCCCGCTGCTGATCGTCACCGAGGATGGCTTCCTGCAGTGTCAGTCGGCCTGCGACTACATGCTGGCTCTCAACGCACGCGCTGGTTTTCGGCCTGCCGAGGCGGTGCTGCGGGATGCGCCGATGAACGCGTCGCTGTTCTCGACACTGCGCCGGATACTGGAGCCGCTGGCGCTGGCGCTGGCGCTGGCGCTGGCGTGGCCGGCGGATGCCGAGGCGGGACGCCAGGCGGCCTTGTTGCATTGCCGGCGGGCCCGTGAAGGCAGCGCCGCCATGGGCCGCGACGCGGCGGTCAGGGCGGTTCTGGCGGTCAATCGACAATTGGCGAGGCACCGGGTGGTGCTGCGTCACTGACAACGCTGCTGCCCGGCGCATAAGGTTGTATCATCGACAGGAGTGGAGTGTGCCTTTTCCCATTTTAGGATAGGCCGTAGACTGTGGCCGATTTTTTACAATGGATGAGGCAATGAAAATACTGGTCACGGGTGGCGCCGGTTTCATCGGTTCGGCGGTGGTGCGCCATGTCATTGGCGACACGCAGCACCGTGTCGTCAACGTCGACAAGCTGACCTACGCGGGCAACCTGGCCTCCCTGGGGGAGGCGGCGCGCAGTGATCGCTATGCCTTCGAGCAGGTCGACATCTGCGATGCCGATGCCCTGCGTGGGGTGTTCGAGCGGCACCAGCCCGACGCGGTGATGCACCTGGCGGCGGAGTCCCATGTGGATCGCTCGATTCACGGGCCGGCGGATTTCATCCAGACCAACCTGGTCGGCACGGGAGTCCTGCTGGAAGCGGCACGCAACTACTACGAGGCCCTGCCGGAAGAGCGGCGCGCGGTGTTCCGCTTTCATCATGTCTCCACCGACGAGGTATACGGCGATCTCGACGGCCCGCACGGGCTGTTCACCGAAGACACGGCCTATGCCCCCAGCTCGCCCTATTCGGCCAGCAAGGCGGGTTCGGACCATCTGGTGCGCGCCTGGCACCGGACGTTCGGGCTGCCCGTCGTGGTGACCAACTGCTCGAACAACTATGGCCCCTACCATTTTCCCGAAAAACTCATCCCCCTGATGATCCTCAATGCCCGGGCGGGCAAGCCGTTACCCGTGTATGGTGATGGGAGTCAGGTGCGTGACTGGCTCTACGTGGAGGATCATGCCCGGGCACTGGTCACGGTGCTGACCTCCGGGGCGATCGGGGAAACCTACAACATCGGTGGGCACAACGAACATCGCAACCTCGAGGTGGTCGAGCGTATCTGCACGCTGCTCGATGAGCTGGCTCCCGAGCATCCGGCCGGGGTGTCGCGTTACGCGGAGCTGATTACCTACGTCAAGGACCGGCCCGGTCACGATCTGCGCTATGCCATCGATGCCGGCAAGATCGAACGCGACCTCGGCTGGCGGCCCCTCGAGACGTTCGAGTCCGGGTTGCGCAAGACGGTGCAGTGGTATCTGGAGAACGACGACTGGGTGGAGGGTGTCACCAGCGGTGCCTATCGTGAGTGGACCTCGCATCACTACGGAATGGATTGAAACGAGTCAGGAAGAGACGCCATGAAGCGCAAGGGTATCATTCTCGCCGGTGGGTCCGGCACTCGCCTGCATCCGGTGACGATATCGGTTTCCAAGCAATTGCTGCCGGTCTACGACAAGCCGATGATCTACTACCCGCTGGCGACGCTGATGCTCGCGGGTATCGACGAGATTCTGGTCATCTCCACGCCTCAGGACACGCCACGTTTCAAGCAGTTGCTGGGTGATGGCAGTCAGTGGGGCATCGCCCTCGATTATGCGGTACAGCCCTCCCCGGACGGGCTGGCTCAGGCCTTCATCATTGCCGAGGAATTTCTCGACGGTGCGCCGAGCTGCCTGGTACTGGGCGACAACATCTTCCATGGTCATGACCTGAAACCGCTGCTCGACAACGCCATGGGGCGGGAGCAGGGGGCCAGCGTGTTCGCCTATCACGTGCATGATCCGGAACGCTACGGCGTGGTCGACTTCGATGCCGAGGGCCGGGCGACCTCTCTCGAGGAGAAACCCGCCGAGCCGAAATCGCCGTTCGCCGTGACCGGGCTCTATTTCTATGACGGCGATGTGGTCGAGATGGCCAAGTCTCTGACGCCGTCGGAACGTGGCGAGCTGGAGATCACCGACATCAACCGTCTGTATCTCGAGCGTGGCGATCTCAACGTCGAGATCATGGGCCGCGGCTTCGCCTGGCTGGATACCGGCACCCATGAGTCGTTGATGGAAGCCTCGCATTTCGTGGCCACCATCGAGCATCGCCAGGGGCTGAAACTGTGCTGTCCCGAGGAAATCGCCTGGCGGCACGGCTGGATCGACGACGACCAGCTCCTGAAGCTGGCCGAGCCGCTGGCGAAGAGCGGCTATGGGCAGTATCTGCGCCGTGTGATCAAGGAAAAGGGAGTGTATCGATGAAGGCGGTAGCGACCGACCTGCCCGAGGTGGTGATCCTCGAACCCAAGGTGTTCGGCGACGCGCGAGGCTTCTTCATGGAGAGCTTCAATCAGCGCGCCTTCGAGGAGGCCACCGGCTGCCGGCGTGACTTCGTGCAGGACAATCACTCCCGCTCACGTCAGGGCGTGCTGCGTGGGCTGCACTACCAGCTCGAGCATACCCAGGGCAAACTGGTACGCGTGACGCATGGCCGTGTCTACGATGTCGCCGTCGACCTGCGTCGCTCCTCGCCCCACTTCGGCCAGTGGGTGGGAGTGGAACTCTCGGCCGACAACCATCGCCAGCTGTGGGTGCCGGAAGGCTTCGGACATGGCTTCGTGGTGTTGTCCGAGAGTGCCGATTTCCTCTACAAGACCACCGATTATTATCATCCGGCCTCGGAGCGCAGCATCCGTTACGACGATCCCGAACTGGGCATCGAGTGGCCGGACGTGCCCAACCTGACCCTGTCCGACAAGGACCTGGCCGGCGCGACGCTGCGCGAGGCGGAGGTCTTCGAATGAGCGACACGCGGCTGGATTATCTGATCCTGGGCGCCAACGGTCAGGTGGGGCGTGAGCTGGAACGCGCCATGCAGCCGTTCGGACGCGGCCTGACCCTGGGGCGTGGCGATTGCGATCTGGCCGAGCCGGGTGCGGTGGCCGCCACGCTGGCGCGACACGCGCCGGGCGTGGTGATCAACGCCGCCGCCTACACGGCCGTCGACCGTGCCGAGAGCGAGCCCGAGCTGGCCCGGCGCATCAATGCCGAAGCCGTGGCGGAGCTGGCGGCGGCCTGCGCAGAGCGCGATATCCCGTTGGTGCATTACTCCACCGACTACGTCTTCGCCGGCGAGGGCGAATCGGCGTACCGGCCGGACGCTTCGACGGCGCCGGCGTCCGTCTACGGGCAGACCAAGCGCGAGGGGGAACGGGCCATCCTGGCGTCGGGGGCCAAGGCGCTGGTGCTGCGCACGAGCTGGGTCTATGCCGCGCACGGCCACAATTTCGTCAAGACCATGCTGCGCCTGGCGACCACGCACGAGCGATTGACGGTCATCGACGATCAGATTGGCGCGCCGACCTGGGCGGCCACCATCGCTGACGTGACGGCCCTGGCGTTGCATGACTGGCGGCGTGAGGGCTGGTCTTCGGAGAAGGCGGGGGTCCATCACCTGACGGCCGCCGGCGCGACCAGCTGGCATGGCTTTGCAACGGCCGTCTTCGAGGAGGCGGTCGGTCTGGGATTGCTGGATGCGGCGCGTATCCCGACCGTCGAACCGATACCTTCCAGTGACTACCCCCAGCCGGCGCCACGCCCCAGGAACTCCCGGCTGGATACCTCGACGCTGCAGGACGCCTTTGCTGTCCGTCTGCCGGACTGGAGAGACGCCTTGAGAAGCTGCTTGCGTTCCATGCAATGAGCGGGTTCTTGCAAAAATCGGGAAGGTGAGGCCCGCCACGTACGCGACAGTCAGCGTCGAATGGCGGTCACTTCCGCCAGTGTGGTGAATCCGGGGCGAGTCCGCTTCTTCACGGGACCACACTCCCGGCGGGCCCGAATGAACAGCGGGACAGGTGCTGACCCGGGTTTCGCTTCATCATTCGGGCCCTTGTCGACAGGCTATGAGAACAGCATCGAAAAGTAGCCTCCGATCAATGCCAGTACCGTCGTCAACGCATAACTGACCGGATAAGGCACGGCAGCCACCGAACTCCCCGACTCTTCGATGATCGCATTCAAGCCCGGCGTACTGTTTCGAGCCCCCGTGGCGGCACCATCGGCAATGATCGAGTTGAGACCAAAGAACTTGAAGCCTATCCAGAAGGCGATGAGAGGGGGGACGAGCGCGCCCAGCGTACCGATCAATGCCAACCACACCAGGGTATCGCCGCCCAGCGCGGAAATGACCTTGGGACCCACATTCGCAGACAGCACCACGACGAACGCATTCAAGCCAAAGTCCTGAAGAAAGCTTCGCGCCCCTTCATGAACCGGACCACCGAACTCGGGGTTGCGGCTTCGGAAATAACTCACGCCGACCCCGGCGAGAATGCAGCCTGCTGACGTGCCCAGGGAAAAGGGGATCCCCGAGATCGTGACGCTGGCAATGCCAACCAGATAGCCTGCCAACATGGCCAGCGCCAGATAAAGCACCTCGGATTTCATGGTCGGCAGGATCGCGCGTCCCCCCAGCTTCCCCGCCGCGGCCTTGATGGCTGCATCGGGCCCGGTCAAACGCAATACGTCGCCAAAGGAAACGGCACTATCAGGCCCGAGCGGCAATTCGTTGCCGGCCCGGAAAAGCGCCTGTACGACAACGCCTCGCAGTCCATGGCTTTCCAGCTCCTGAAGGGTCTTCCCGGAGACGGCGTGAGAACCGACATGCACATCAGCCACTTCTAGAGGGAGGTTCCGGGCAAGCGCTTCATCGGACTCGGGCCCTATCAACTCGCCGTCCTCGAAGATGAGGTCGTGTACATTCTCGCGAACCGTGACAATGTCATTCATGGCAAGCACGAGATCACCGGACAACTCGAGAACCTCATGGTTTCTCACGACCCGCAATATCGGCACTTGCGGGTAGTCGTTGGCCAACTGGGCAAGACTACGGTCGATGAGCTTTTCGTGGGTCACGCGAAAGGCGCGCAGGTCATAGGGCGAAAATCCCATGACTAGTGCGCCAGGTGCCCCGGGGACGGGGTGTGTCGCCCCGCCACTGTAGTCGGCTTCGGCCAGTTTCGCGTCCGCCTTGGCATCGCGACCGAAAATCCGTGGCAGATATCGGATTAGCAGAATGATTCCGACACTCGATAGTACATAGCTAATGGCATAGGCGGCGGCCATGTTGGCGCCGACCTCTTCCACCGTCATTCCTGAAGGGGGCGTATAAGCGCCGCTCGACAAGGCGCTCTGACCGACGCCGAGAATCGCCGTGATGGTATAGCTTCCCGAGATCAGGCCGGTCGCATAGCCAGGTGCCAATCCCGCCCAGTCGGCGCCGAAATAGCAGATGACCCAATTCAGCGCCCAAACAATGACGCCGATACCAATAAAGGCGATGCCCCCCTTGCGCAGTCCAGAAAAGAACTGAGGTCCCACTTTCAAGCCCAGGGCATACATGAATAACAAGAGCATGAAGGAGGACAATACGCCAGGAATGGCGTAGGTGATCCCGAAGAAGGCTTGCGCCATCATCGAGATGATGACGCCAACCAGCAGTGAGCCGGCTGTCGAGCCAAGCGAAACGCCCTTGATGTTGACCTTTCCGATCAAGTTGCCCAGCGCCAATGCGAGCAGGATGAACGCAATTGGCTGGTTTCCGAGTAGCTCGAAGAAGCCATGCAGCCCGGTTTCTGTAACGGGTTCTATGCGGTCGAAGATTTGGCCAATGACGCGCTCACCGCCATGGGTCGCGCCATCCTGAGCGATGGCGGGGCCGGCAAACAATAGGGCCAGCAAGCCCGAGTAATGCAGCCCGCCAGCTGACATCGACTGAAAACCGCGACGTGTCTCAGCCATGATGGAACCCCGGTTTGGCCGTCGAATGCGGTACGGGGTTCTCCGATAGATGCTTGATGGCACGCTTGATGTCTTCGATCAGTAACAGTACCAGGTCGCGACTCACGCCATGCCGAACCAGGATACGCTGTACGACGGTTTTCTCACGGTTGGAAGGCAACGGATAAGAGGCGATTTGCCATCCCCGCATCCGAAGCCGCTCGGAAAGGTCATAGAGGTTGAATCCATGATCAGCGTCGGTCAACTTGTAGGCCACCGCTGGCAGCCCGCCATGACCGTCGTAAACCATGTCGAACGGCCCAATCTTCGGCAACGCCTTGCCGAGCCACTGAGCCGTATCGGCACAGGCCTGCTGGATATCCGTGTAACCATCACGACCCAGGCGCAGGAAGTTGTAGTACTGGGCGATGATCTCGCCTCCCGGGCGGGAGAAGTTGAGTGCAAAGGTCGGCATGTTGCCGCCGAGATAGTCGACATAGAAGATCAAGTCGTCGGGGAGGTCTTCTTTTGACGCCCAGACGATCCAGCCCACCCCCAGCGGCGCTAGTCCGTACTTGTGGCCCGAGGCATTGATGGAACGCACTCGTTGAATCTGAAAATCCCACACCAGGTCGCGCTGGATGAACGGGGCGATGAAACCGCCGGAGGCGGCATCGACGTGGATCGGAATGTCCAACCCCAGGTCGCGCTCGATAGAATCGAGCTCTCTGGCCAGGGCCTCCACGGGTTCATAGATACCCGTAAACGTTACCCCCAGCGTTGCAACGACCCCTATCGTGTTCTCATCGCAGTACTTGCGAAGATCCGAAGGCTGTAATCCCAGGGCATCCCCTTCCAGAGGGACTTCTCTGATTTCGACATCGAAGTATCGCGCAAATTTTTTCCAGCAAATCTGCACGGGGCCAGTCACGATATTGGGCTTGCTGGTGTCTTTCCCCTCGGCTTCACGGCGTTGGCGCCATTTCCATTTCAAGGCAAGCCCGCCGAGCATGGCCGCTTCGCTGGATCCTGTCGTCGAGCAGCCGATCGTTTCCCAGGACTTCTGTGCATGCCACAAATCGGCAAGAATATGCACACAGCGATTCTCGATCTCGGCCGTCTGGGGATACTCGTCCTTGTCGATCATGTTTTTATCGACGGCATCCGCCATCAACTGCTTGACCTCGTCCTCCACCCAGGTGGTACAGAAAGTCGCAAGGTTCTGGCGTGCATTACCGTCAAGCAAAAGTTCGTCACGAACGAGAGAGTAGGCCGCGTGAGGCTCTGTTCGGCCCTGCGGTAGACGAAGCTTGGGCAGGCTGGCTTCCGAGGCATCGGTCGTGTAGATATCACGGATGCTGGACTGATCATCGGCGTCGACATGGTGAATGGGCATGATGTAATCCTCGCGGTGAGTGAAAGATACACAAACGACCGCGCACCGATGTTTCCATCAGGCCCTTCATTGTTCAGTCTCGGGATTGGTACGGAAAGTTGGCGAGTGCAGGCCGTTTCCGTACAAACCTAAACCGCGTTAGCGAGACAGAAACCCGTGCCAGACCAGGAGTCCTAGGGTTTGTAAGAAAAGTCGGCGAGCGAAGGCAAGACAAGGCAAAAATTGGCGAAAAAAGCGGAGTTTACGGGGTGTAAATGAGCATTTTGAGCCAATTTTTAACGCCGTATTGCCGAGCGCAGACAGTTTTCGTACAGAGCCTAGCTGTGCGGTCCCGCGGAGTAATGGTCTATCTTACGAGCCACTATCGGAGGAGGACCCATGGCTCAGATTCTTCATCAACGCGCCACGACCACGCACGCCATCCGAGCAGAGATACAGCGATCGACGGATTCGGTCGCGGTGTTGAGCCGTCGCTACGGCATCAACCCCAAGACGGTTCGCAAGTGGCGCAACCGGGATACCGTCGAAGACACCCGGATGGGCCCCAAGGCGGTCCGTTCCACCTCACTGACGCCGCTGGAAGAAGCGGCAGCCGTCACCTTCCGGCAGAAGACCTTGCTGCCCCTCGATGACTGTCTGCATGCCCTGCAACGAGAGATCCCTTCGCTGACCCGATCGAGCCTGCACCGCCTTTACCAGCGCCACGGCATCAGTCAATTACCCAGAGCTGGCGGCCCAAAGCGCGAGAGAAAGACATTCAAGCGTTACCCGATTGGCTACCTGCACATCGACATCAGTGAAATACGCACCGGCGAGGGCAAGGCCTATCTGTTCGTCGCTGTGGACCGGACCTCCAAGTTCGTCCATGCCCAGCTATACCGGAAGATGACGAGACAGATCGCCGCTGACTTCCTCGAAGATACGCTGAGAGCGCTGCCTTACCGCGCCCACACCGTGCTGACGGATAACGGGGTACAGTTCGCGAAGAAAGCCGGGACAGAAGCCTACAAACCCCATGTCTTCGACGCCGTTTGTTATCGCCACGGCATCGAGCACCGGCTGACGAAACCCTTCCACCCCTGGACCAACGGGCAGGTGGAACGCATGAACCGCACCATCAAGGAGGCAACGACCCGAGCTTTCCATTACACCTCGCTGGATCAGCTACAATCCCACCTGACTGATTACCTATGGGCCTATAACAGTGCTCGGCCACTCAGGGCGCTGAGGGGCAAGACACCGATTGCATTTATTCTGGAGCAATGGCAGAAAGAGCCCGAACGGTTCCATGACAACCCGAACCACTACTTCTCGGGACCAAACACCTAGCATTGAGCATTGCCAGGCCGCACTAAGCATCCTCGGTCAGCCATCGAGAACCTATCGTTCTCGGTGTGCGCATGTGGTCCACTGACAGGTTAACATTTGTCGACTAATGATTGGTAGGGTAATGGCCGATTTCTCCTGGCCAGCCGATATGGCCACTTCGTCGAGACGTCACTCAGAGACGGCCCATGACCAGGCAAGCGCGACACCAGCGGTGGAAAAGGCTCTTGCCGCGGCTCTCGCGACTGCAAGGACGAGGCCTCGATGCTGGGCGGCCGTATCGGCAACTGTGACGCTGCCCGGCTTGGTCTCAAACCCCGTTTCGATGTCCTTTGCAGGATGAGCCGATATGTTCAAAAGTATGTCGCTTGGGTGGGGAAATGATTAGGGGAGCCATACCTTCAAACCGTGACGACTGAATTGTCGCAGATACAAGACGGATTTTTGTCCATGGTCACAAATTTCAACGGCGTTGTGCTAGAGCCTTTCAGGACTCGGTAATAGACTGACTCGAACCTCTCGGCAGGTTACTCGTTGTTTCCTGCCGAGACATGTCGTTAACGGAAGTGGCGGCAGGGTGTCAGTCGGGTCTTGGGAATTCACCCGGAACAATCCCCGGGCGGTAGCGTGCTTTCAAGAGGTCTCTATGGAATCACTGCATAAATGCCTGCACGAGCGAATGACTGCGTTACGCGGTACTCGAAAGCTCGCCTAACCTCATGTTATGTCTCGCTTTCTGCGTTCCGGGCGCCTTGTCCTTCATCTCGTTCGGCGATTTATTCAGCGTTTCCCTATGGATCTGCTGGTCATCGCCATTTCAGACCTCAAGCTATGGGCAGAGCCGCCGATGGGAAAGGTGAGTGATTTGACGCTGATGGCATGTAAGGGGCCTCCTTGACCGATTTCGTTCCCCCAGAGATGTGTGATCATTTGCTCGAGGCCGTTCGTGAGGCGGGGCAGCGCGTGCTGGCCATCTACGAGCGCGACTTCGACGTCGACACCAAGGCCGATGACAGCCCGCTGACCGAGGCCGACATGACCGCGCATCATGCGCTGACCGACTGCCTCTCGCGGCTCACGCCCGATTGGCCGGTACTCTCCGAGGAGTCCGGCAAGATCCCCTATGCCGAGCGCCGCCAGTGGACGCGTTACTGGTTGGTCGATCCGCTGGACGGCACCAAGGAGTTCATCAAGCGCAACGGCGAGTTCACCCTCAACGTTGCGCTCGTCGAGAAGGGCGTGCCGGTGTTCGGTATCGTTCATGCGCCGGTCCTCGAGACCACCTGGTGGGGGCAGCAGGGCGCCGGCGCCTGGAAGCAGGTCGGCGCTTCCGACCCTGAGTCGATTCGTGTGCGCCCGCTACCGGACCCGGCGCGGGAAGCCTGGCAGATCGTGGGCAGTCGCTCTCACGGTAGCGCGGCGTTCGAGGCCTTCTGCACGCGGTTGCCGGCCCACGAACGGGTCTCGATGGGCAGCTCGATCAAGCTGTGCCGGGTGGCGGAAGGCGAGGCCGATCTCTACCCGCGCCTCGCCCCCACCTGCGAATGGGACACTGCCGCCGCTCAGGCCGTGGTGACCGCGGCCGGTGGCCTGGTGCTCGATGTCGATACGCTCGAGCCGTTGCGCTGTAACCAGCAGGAGAGCCTGCTGAATCCCTTCTTCATCGTCTGCGGCCAGCGCGATGTGCGGTGGGAAGTGGCGCTACGCGAGTGTCTGGCCATCGGCGTCGGCGAAGACGCGGCGTCTGCCACGTATGAAACGCCTCGTGAGGTTCGAGATCACGGCAGCAACGCGGATGTGACCTGGAATGTCACCAGCGTGACACCGGCGATGCGTGCGCAGCTCAAGGGCCACGCCGGCAAGTGCATCTGGTTCACCGGGTTGTCCGGCTCCGGCAAGTCAACGCTGGCCAATGCGCTGGAAGTCGAACTCAACCGTCGCGGTTATCACACCATGCTGCTGGACGGCGACAATATCCGCCACGGTCTGTGCAAGGATCTGGGCATGGGCGAGGCGGACCGCACCGAGAACATCCGCCGGCTGGGGGAGATCGCCAAGCTGTTCGCGGATGCCGGCATTGTCGTCATCACCGCCTTCATCTCGCCGTTTCGATCGGACCGCGACGCGGCACGCCAACGGTTCCCGGCGGGGGATTTCGTCGAGGTCCACGTCAGTACGCCGCTGGACGTCTGCGAAAAGCGTGACCCCAAGGGGCTCTACGCAAAGGCACGCCAGGGCCGGATCAAGGATTTCACCGGCATCAACAGCCCCTATGAGCCGCCCGAGGCGGCTGAACTGGTGATCGATACCACCGTTTACTCGCCGCAGGACATCATCGACCAACTGCTGAACGCCATTTGAAGCGGCGGTTTTCCCGGCACGGGCTCTCGCTCGTGCCTTCTGCCCCGTATACGTCATGCTGTGCCTGCCCGCTCGAAGGCTGCACGGTGCACCAGAGTCAGAGGCGCCACCCTGCATTGCCCGCACAGGCCGGGCGATCCATGCAGTCCCTGTTGTCCGAGCCTCCCATTCGTCATCGCCATGACGTGCCGTGACCTGTGATCCGGGCGTCGGCGGCCGTTGCCTTCGTGCTTTCCCTGATCGTCCGCCCCGTTCTCCCGGTGGTCGCCCCGCTCCAGCAACGAGTTTGTGAATCGCTTCAGGCGCGATAAGATCATGTCGGCCATGGCTGACGATACCGTGAGCGCGCTGAACGTCAGGAACGAGGAGACCGTGGCGTCGCTGCAACTTGCCGTATTTCCTGATGTCCGGTTGTCTATGAACCACAGTTCCATCGCGTTTTCCGAGCGTTACCCCGCCAAGCTGATCGTACCCGTGGTGGATGTCCTGGCCCTGGCCGTCGCCGGACTGCTGGCCTTCCGGTTGCGCTTCGGGTTCTTCGATATTCACGACCGCTATGTGCTGGCCATCATCGTCATGGCGTTGCTGGTCATCCTGTTGAACATCATGCAGGGCGCCTACACGCGCTGGCGCATCACCCGCGTTTCGACGCTACTGGGGCGGCTGTGCGTTGTCTGGGCCACCGTGGCGATCCTGGCGACGTCGCTCATCTTTTTCGCGCATGCCGCGGATCGCTACTCACGCTTATGGGTCAGCTATACGCTGGTCATATCATTCGTCATGGCGGGCGGTCTGCGCTTGGTCGCCCAGTTGTTGCTGCGCCATGCGCGACGACAGGGGCTCGCCCGGCGCTCGGTCTTTCTCGTCGGACCCGGTCAGCAACTGGTGCGAGTCGCTCGGGGGATGCGTTCGACACCGGCGGAGGGGTACTCCATCGCCGGAATCGAGCGCCTTGCGGGTACCCTTGCGCCGGAGCGCATCGAGCGGCTGTGCCAGCGAGTCGTGCACAGCGGCGCTCGAGAGGTCTGGATCTGCGTCCCCCTGGAGATGGGCAGCGTCGTGCGCGGTATTCTCTACGGCTTGCGCAACCAGATGGCAGAAGTCCGCTTCATCCCCGATTTTCAGGACATGCAGTTGCTCAATCATCGGGTGAGTGAAGTGGCCGGTCAGTTCGCGATCGATCTCAGCGTCACGCCCATGACGGAGACGGCGCGCTTTTTCAAGCGTGTCGAGGACATCGTTCTGGGAACCCTGTTCCTGCTGCTGTCGTTGCCCGTGTGTGCCGTTATCGCCCTTGTTCTCAAATGGCAGTGTCCCGGGCCCATCGTGTTCAAGCAGTATCGTACCGGGGTCAACGGCAAGCGGTTCAAGGTCTACAAGTTCCGCTCCATGGAGGTGCATGACGAGCCGAGCGGGCGGGTGACGCAGGCATGTCGTGGCGACCCGCGAGTAACCCGCCTGGGCGCCTTCCTGCGTCGCACGTCACTGGACGAATTGCCGCAATTCTACAACGTGCTTCAAGGCCGGATGTCGATCGTCGGGCCAAGGCCCCACGCCCTTGCGCACAACGACCACTACAAGGAGTTGATCGAATCCTACATGAAACGGCACAAGGTGAAGCCCGGGATTACCGGCTGGGCTCAGGTCAATGGTTTTCGTGGTGTGACGGATACGATCGACAAGATGGAAAGGCGGGTCGAGCATGATCTCTGGTATATCGATAACTGGTCGCTATGGCTGGATCTGCGCATTATCGCGCTGACCATCATCAAGGGCTTCAAGGGGCCTAACGCCTTTTGAAGCCGACCGTTTAGGAAGCGCTGAACAAATAGGCGAGCGGGACGAAGCGCAAGGCGCCCGGAGCACAGGAACCGCAGCATATGGGGTATATGTGAGGATTCCGAGCACCGCGCAACGCAGCGATTCACCCGCGCAGGCATTTGTGCAGTGTTTCCTTTACACTCCGACTCCGCTGGAAGCTCGAAGACTATGAAGGATCTCGTTTCGTGATCGATTGGCGACGGCAACTATGGCATCAACCGCAATTCTGGCGTTGTCCTCGAGGGGTGTGGTGGGCCGGTGTCGGTGTCCTGCTTCTGTATGGCACCTTTCAGGTGTTGTGGCCGCAAGTCGGGAGTATCGGTGAGTCGTTGACGGCCCTGCTGGGGCTGGTATGCGTGCTCGTCTATGGCAAGGGAATTCGGAATTCGGCGGCATTGTGGCTGCTGCTCGCGGTCATAGCCGTGCAGGTCATCGCCTGGACGTTCGGCTATTTTCATCATCCGCAATGGGTGAAGAGCAATCCGCAGGTCGATCGGCTCGCCAAACTCTTCATCTTCATCGCCGTGGCCTGGTGGCTGGGCGGAAGTACCCGCAACACGCTAGTGCTATGGGGCCTGGCGCTGATCGGGTATCTGATGGCGTCATTCGTGCTGCCCGGACCGGATGAGTGGTTGAGGGGGCTGCAGGGGCAACGTATCGGTTTCGGGATTCGTAACAACCAGCACGGTTCCATGCTGTTCGGGGTGGCATTACTCGGGACCGTCATCTTCTCGCGACGCTTCATGGCGCCGGAAGACCGCTGGATCGTCTGGCGCATCGCCGTGTGGAGCGTGGTGTTCGCCATTTGTACCACGGCCGTGGCCATCGGGCAGACGCGCGCCATCTGGCTGGCACTGGTCGTCGCCTTGCCGGTGGCGGGTATCATCATGCTGCTGTGGGCAGGCTACCGCGGCATGGGGCGTCGTCTGCTCAAGCCGGTGATGGCGGGGCTGGTGGCGGGGCTGGTTCTGGCCCTCGTGGCCGGCTGGCTGTTCGGCGGCGTGCTGGTCGAGCGTATCACCACCGAGTCTTCCGTCATCGAACAGCTCATGGCCGGCAATATCCAGGACGTGCCGTATTCGAGCATCGGCATCCGGATCCATAGTTGGGTCGCCGCCTTTCAGTGGATCGCCGAGCGTCCGCTGGTCGGTTGGGGCGGAGGAGGGCGCAGCCTGGTGATCGAGCACACCCCCTGGCTGCCGGATGTCGTCAAGCAGCATTTCGGTCACTTGCACAACTTCTTCATCGAAATCTGGGTGGCTTACGGCCTGCTGGGGGTAGCGGCCATCGCCGCCCTGGCCGTCTGGATCGGCAGGGCGACCTGGCTGGCCTGGCGCGGCGGTGCCATGCCCAACGATGTCGCGCTGTTCGGCGCGACCTTCTTCGTCTATTGGATCATCGTCAATCAGTTCGAGTCCTACGACTCGTTCTGGACCGGGGTCTATGTCCACAATCTAGTCGTCGGCGGCCTGGTGACCCATTACTGGCGGTGGCGCTACGGCGAGCGCCGGGCCTGATACGAGAAGACTCAGTCCGCCGGCCCGGCGTCCTCGCCGCTTGCCAGGGCGCTCACGAAGGCCGCCCCCGAGACCTCGATGAAGGGTTCCTGACAGCGGACATGGCTGCGGAAGTAGTCGTGATCGCCGTAGCGCTTGCCCCGCGTGCCCCTGATGGTCTCGGCGATCAAGCGCTTGAGGCGTTTCTCGGGGCTCGTCCGGGTGCGCAGGTCGTGCATGGTGTCCAGACTGACGGCTTTCTCGCGCTGGACCTCCGCGTCGATGACCTCGCTGTAAAAGCGCCACCCGCCGAAGGCCGACTGCGGGTAATGGCCGGGCCAGATCGAGGCGCCGGCATGGGCGGGGCCGGGCGGAAATCCCCGGTGGCCTCGCAGGTGATTGGCGTAGAGCAGGACGCGGCGGGGCGTGTGTCCCGCCCGCCGCAGACCCAGCGCACAGGCGCGAGCCGCGGCGATGTGATCCCGGTGCGGGTCGACTTCGGGATGAGTCACCACCAGCGTGGCGGGGCGGATGGCGTCGACGAGAAAGGCCAGGTCGGCAACCAGGCCGGCGCCGTCGTTGGCCGCCTCGGCGTCGGTCGGCAGGGCCATTCGATTCCAGCACCGGAAGTCGCTCGGGCGGAGCGACGATTCCGGGGACGCGGCGTCGGCTGTCCCGTCTGCGGTCAGTGCGGCAAGGGTGTCGTTGAAATAGCCCAGCATGACCAGGCGCTCCGGCGGGATGCCGGCAAGCATCGGGGTCGTGGCGCTGTTCCAGGCGCGAATCCACCCCTTGCGACGTTGCGCCGCTTCCGGGGCCGTGTCCAGGGCGGGCCAGTATTGCTTGTCCAGTCGCTTGAGTGTTTCCCCGGCGCTGAGGGTGACGATCCAGGTCCGCTCGGCGTTGCGGCGATAGAGCCCGTACCCCGCCAGTTCGGCGTCATCGGGATGCGGGGCGACGAACAGCACGGGGCCGTCATCGAGCTCGGCGCGGGAAAACCCGTGCAGCGTGCCCTGGCTGGCGAGCGAGCAGTGCAATGGATGCACGACCAGGCCGTGCCAGACGTCGATCCCGGTCAGGTTGAGCCAGCGCCGCCCCTGCTCGCCGTTTTCCAGATAATGCGTCACCAGGTGCCGGCCCCCCGCATGGATGTCGATGCGCGGCTGGCGCGGGCCGCGGTGGGCGCGATAGTCGATCTGCCACAGCCAGTTCCAGTGTCGCGGGGAGTCCGGGGGCGTTTCGGCCAGGCTCAATTCGCCGCCGACGGCATGGGTCGTGGTCAGGCTGATGTCAGGGTCGAGCGGGTAGTCGTCGTCGCGGGTTTGCACGGGTCACGCTCATCGGGTTGGCGGTCAATGAAAACTCGGCTCACTGGGGTTTGTACGAAAAGTCGGCGAGCGAAGGCAAGACAAGGCAAAAATTGGCGAAGAAGCGGAGTTTACGGGGGTGTAAATGAGCATTTTGAGCCGATTTTTAACGCCGTATTGCCGAGCGCAGACAGTTTTCGTATAGAGCCTAGGAGGAAAGCAGGGCCAGGAGGTCTTGGGCGATGCCGCGCTCGTCGAAACGTGCGGCCCACTCGGGATCGACCGTGACGGGGTGCTCCAGGGCCTCGCGCATCTTGTCGGCCAGCGATTCCACGCTGGGCCGGGCAATGAGTCGTGTCTGCGCCGCCGGCAGCACCTCGCGGATACCGCCGGGGGCGTCCGTCACGACGCACTGGGTCCCCAGGGCGAGCGATTCGATGAGCACCAGGCCCAGGCCTTCGACCTTGGAACTCAACACGAAGGCGCGGGCGTTGGCCATCCAGGGGTAGGGATTCGTCTGCTGGCCCAGGAAGTGCACACGCTCGGCAACGCCCAGCTCCCGGGCCAGTTGCTCCAGCGACTGACGCTTGTCGCCATCGCCGATGATGACCAGCTCCACGGGCAGGTCGGCACGGGCGAAGGCCTGTAGCAGCAGGGCCTGGTTCTTGACCGACGAGAGCCGGCCCACGTGGACGAAGTAGGGCGTCGTCGGCAGCGGCGTGGCGGGCGTTTCCTCGCTCAGGGCCGCGAGCGATTGCAGGGGGACGGCATTGGGGATGACCGTCACCCGCTGGGGCCTGACATGGTGTCGTTCCAGGCGCTTGGCCAGCAGGTCGGCGATACCTCGCGAGACCGCGATGACGCGCTTGTTTTCGTAGAGCTTGCGATAGAGCCAGCGCGCCAGCCGGTGGTTGCCGGGACCGCCGACCGGGCCCTCCACCACCTGCCAGCAGCGGGGGTCGTGGTAGTTCCAGAGTAGCTCGAAGGCGCCCTGGCCACGGATCAGGATCAAGTCGAAGGCGCCGTGGCGACTCTCTAGAGCCTGCACGTGGCGCTTGAAGCGCCGGCTGACCGACCATCCCGGCCAGATGAAGCCGGTGCCCGGCAACGCGGGTTTCAACACCAGCCGAGCCAGCAGATGATAGGCCAGCCCCGTGGGGGTCTGCCTTGCCTGACGCTCGAAATCGACGAGATGCACCTGGGTTCCGGCGGGTGGCGTGAGTTCCGGCCGTCCCTTGAGAACCAGGAGGTGAACGTCATGCCCTTCTTGCAACAAGCCGCGCGCCAGGCTCAACGCCGCCTTCTGGATGCCCCCCATGTTGAGACGTCGGACGACGATGAGTATCCGTCTTTTGGGAGGGGCTGGCGCGTTCATGGACTCGATAATCCGTTGATAGAGTAAGTGCGCTCCGACGGGGCCTCGCGCTGGACCGGAGGCTCGCGATGACACGGCGCGGCAAGACCCGTGTCGGGCAGCGGGTGAGGGTAACCATTATTGGCGGGCGGGTCACTATCGAGACGGCGCGCTACAGCCACCGGCGCAACCCGTAGACCAACCGCCCCAACCATTCATGCAGCGCGCGCGTGCTCTGGCGCAGGTAGTAGGCCCGGGGCACGAAGGCCAGCGGGCCGAGGTGGGGCTTGCCGGCGAACTCCGTGGGGGCGGGGATCGCTTCCAGCCCGGCGTGCTCGAAGGCGGCGACGGCACGCGGCAGGTGCCAGGCCTGGCTGACCAGCAGCACGCGCTGAATACCCGTGCCCTGGAGGACGCGGGCCGTTTCACTGGCGTTCTCGGCGGTGTTGCGGCTCTGCGTCTCGAGCCAGGTGGGGCGGATATCGAACACCTGACGCATCGCCCTGGCCATCAATTGCGATTCGGCCAGGGGTTCGTCATGGACCCGTCCGCCGCTGAGCAGTATCGGCAGGTCGTACTGCCGGGTCAGGAACACCCCGTAGGCTAGCCGGCGCCAGGTGGTATTGGAGGGCGCGTCGCCCCAGCCGAATTCCGGCGAGTGGTAGTTGCGCCCCCCGCCCAGGATCACGATCGCCTGACCGCGTCTGGCCTCGGCTGCCGTGAGCGGCGGGTAGATCTCCAGGCCGTGACGCAGCCAATAGCTGACCAGCGGCGTCGAGATCACCAGCAATGACACCAGGCCGCCGATCACCAGGGTCAGGCCCAGCCCACGCGAGCTGCGCCATATCGCGAACCCCGCCAGCATCAGCAGGACGTTGCCCACGGGCGGCAGGACGAGATATTGCAGGTAACTCGGCGACATCGGGCGACGTCCTTGTATCGGGATCTCGCAGGCGATAGTAGCGCCGATCATCCGGTGGCGCTCAAGGAAAAGGTGGTCCGGCTTCCCGTCGGCCTCACCAGGCGCTACGCTGCAGATACGAATCGACACACGGAAGCTCGATAATGGCTCGCTCGCATCTGGCCTTTCTCGTTCTGGTGCCCTCGTCGGGCAATACCTCGCTGACCAGCCAGGGGGGCAAGGATTACACGCTCAGCCTGGGGACGGTCGACAGCATCGACGCCGCGGCGCGCCTGGCCAGGGAGCTGGCGGAGCAGGGCGTTGAGGCGATCGAACTCAGTGCGAGTTTCGGCGATGCCGGGGTGGCGCGAATTCGCGAGGCCGTGGGGCCCTCGGTCAAGGTGGGGCGGGTACACTACGAGACCCCCTGAGCGCCTGGGTCGGACGCGCTCCCGACGGCGGTGCCTGTTTCATCGCGAACAAGTTCGCTCCCACGCCCCGGTCCGGTTTCGGTGATGTTGGTGGGAGGGAACTCGTTCCCGACGGCGGAGCCTGTTCATCGCGAATACTTTCGTTCCCTTCGTTCCCCTCGCCGTCCCGATCCCGGACGCCGTTCTGGCTATCCGCCTTTCTTTCTTCTTCCCCCTTCTTTCTTCTCTCTTCCCTCTTCTTTCTTCGCTCTCTTATCCCCCTCCCGCCTGGTGTATGACCAAAGTCTAAAGGCATTTTGTCCGTTCTTGCTCGATCCTATGTCCGACATAGCCCGGTTCGGGTCTTACAAGGCAACGCGGAACTGCCATGAGCCAAGCTTCTCCCCAGACAGGGCGCGCGCCGCGTCCCGACATCGCCGAATACCTCGCCGAGGCCATCTTCAGCGGCCGGTACGCGCCGGGGGATTTCGTGCCCAAGGAGCTGGATCTCTGCGAGCAGTTCGGCGTCAGCCGCAGCACGGTGCGCAGTGCCCTGCAGACCCTGGTCGCCGCCGGGCTGCTCAAGCGTATCTCGGGGCAGGGCACGCGCGTGCGGGTGCTGCAGGAATGGCACCTGCTCGATCCGCAGGTCAGCGCCTGGATGGCGCGCTTCGCGCAGCCCAATCCGCGCATCCAGCGCGAGATCTTTGCCTTTCGCGTCGCCGTGGAGCCCTTCGTCGCCCGGCTTGCCGCCGAGAACGCCACGGCCGCCGACCTGCTGGCGATCGAGACGGCCTACGAAGGAATGATTCGTGCCCTCGAGCACGACGACCTATGTTGGCAAGGGCGGACCCACGACGAGTATGACGTGGCGTTCCACGAGGCCGTCTTCGATGCCTCGCACAACCTGGTCTGGGCGCAGATCAGCCATGTGCTCAAGCCGGCCATCGCGTTGCTGGTCGAGCGCTCCAATCACAGCGCCGACGAACTCAACGACAGCATGGAGCGCCATCGCCGTGTCATGGAGGCGATACGCCTGCGTCAGCCCGATCAGGCCGCCCAGGCGGCACTGGCGGTCCTCGACCGCACCGGGCGGGATCTCGGCCTTCCCGGCCTGACCCGCCAACTTCCCGTTCTTGAACCGCATACAACAAGTGACCCAGAGGAAACCCAGTCATGATCTCACGCACTCCGCTCAAGGTACTGACCGCCGCGATCCTCGCGACCACCGCGCTCAGCGCCCAGGCCGCCGAGTACGATTGGACCTTCCAGACGTCCGAGACCGCCGGTGAGCCGCAGTTCGACATGAAGAAACAGTGGGCCCAGAACGTCGAGACCATGTCCGACGGCCGGATCCATATCGAGATCCTGCCGACGGGCGCCGTGGTGCCGCCCAACCAGACCCTGCAGGCGGTCAAGGCCGGCATCCTTCAGGGCCACCTGACCGACCCCAGCTACTTCTCCGGCGAGAACCCGGCGTTCGGCATGATCGGTAACCTGGTGGGCGCCTGGAGCGACCCCTACAACTTCCTCGACTACATGAACAACGGCGGCGGCGAGGAGATCTACAACGAGCTGGCCGAGCCCTATGGCGTGCACCTGATCGGTGCCGCCGCGACCGGTCTCGAGTCGCTGCCCTCCACCCGCCCGATCAAGACCGTCGATGACCTCAAGGGGCTCAAGCTGCGTACTCCTGAAGGCATGGTCTCCAACGTCTTCAAGCGTGCGGGCGCCACGCCGGTCAACCTGCCGGGCTCCGAGGTCTACACCTCGCTGCAGAAGGGCGTGATCGACGCCGCCGACTACACGGTGTTCGCCACCAACCAGTCGCAGGGTCTGCACGAGTTCGCCAAGTACCCGAACTACCCGGGCTTCCACTCGCTGCCGATGGTCGCCGTGTCCCTCAACAAGGAGATCTGGGACGGCCTGCCGGACGATCTCAAGGCGATCCTCACGACCTCCGTCGACGCCATGGCCTACCAGATGGTCGGTCAGCTCAAGACCCGCGATCTCAAGGCGGTTCGCGAAGCGCGCCAGGATCCCGATATCCACATCATCAACATGTCCGACGAAGAGCGCGCCAAGTTCCGCGCCATCGCGCAGAAGGAGTGGAAGGACTGGTCGGACAAGAACGACGTCACCCAGGAGTTCTACAAGTCCGTCGTGAGCTACCTCCAGGACCATAACCTGCTCAAGGCAGAGGACGAGTCCGGTGCCGACGACGCGGCGTCCGCCGAGAAGACGTCCAGCGACCAGTCCTGATCGAGCGGTCGGCGGACCGCACGACGAACGGCGGGGCCTGCGGGCCTCGTCGCTCGTCATGACGGCCGCCATCGCTTCCCGTGTGCCGAGGAAATCCCATGTCTTCCCAATCCCGTAACGACGATCAAAAAGCGGCGCCGGGTGCCGCCGCGCCGGGCGACGACGAACTGGCCCCGGCGACCAGCGGCGCGCCGGAGCCGGCCAAGGACCCGGTGCGCAGCACCTTCGACCGCGGCGTGGTGGCCTGCGCCCGCGTCGCCGCCTGGCTGGTGGCGATCTCGATGGCGATCAGCGTCTTCGAGGTGATCATGCGCTACGGCTTCAACTCGCCGACCTCCTGGGTCCACGAGACCACCGTGATGCTGGTCGCGGTGACCTTCGCGCTGGGCGGCCCGGCGGCGCTGGCCAGCAACCGCCACATCCGCGTGCGGGTGCTCTACGACAGCGCCGGCCCGCGGCTGCGACTGTGGCTCGACCGCTTCAACGACCTGGTCACCTTCGGCTTCTGCCTGGCGATGAGCTACGCCGCCTACACCATGTTCTGGGAGTCCTCCCACAACCCGCTCGGCGAGTGGTCGCTGGAGCGCTCCGGGACCGCCTGGAACCCGCCGTTCCCGGCACTGATCAAGGGCATCATCATGGTCGCGCTGATGATCATGTGCATTCAGGCGTTCATCCACCTGATCCAGTCGCTGCGCGGCAAGCCGGCCCCCGTGGCCGCCGACACGGAAGGAACCGCGTAATGAGTATCGCCGACGGAACCCTGTTGATGGTCGGGGCGATCTTCGCCCTGCTGGTCACCGGCCTGCCGCTGGCCTTCATCACCGGCCTGGTGGCGCTGTGCTTCACCTTCGGCTGGTTCGGCCCCAACGCCCTGCCGCTGGTCACCACCCGGGTCTACGGCTTCGTCACCGAGTACTCGCTGGTGGCGGTGCCGATGTTCGTGCTGATGGCCTCGCTGCTCGACCGATCGGGGATCGCCAAGGACCTCTTCAACGCCATGCGTGTGTTCGCCGGGCGCCTGCCCGGCGGGGTGGCGATCCAGACCGTGGTGGTGGCGTTCTTCCTCGCCGCGCTGTCGGGCATCATCGGCGGCGAGATCGTGCTGCTGGGGATCCTCGCCCTGCCGCAGATGCTGCGCCTGGGCTACGACAAGCACCTGTCGATCGGCGTGGTGTGCGCCGGCGGCTCGCTGGGCACCATGATGCCGCCGTCGATCGTGCTGATCATCTACGGGCTGATCGCCAGCCAGTCGATCGCCGACCTGTTCACCGCGGCGATCACCCCGGCGCTGCTGCTGATGGGCAGCTACATCGCCTATGTGCTGGTGCGCTGTTTGAAGAACCCCAAGCTCGGCCCGCCGCTGACCGACGCCGACCGTGACGAGGGCTTCTCGAGCCGCGGCCAGGCGCTCAAGGCGATCGTCGTCCCGGGGCTGATCGCCTTCCTGGTGCTGGGCTCGATCTACGGCGGCGTGGCCTCGGTCACCGAAGCCGCGGCGATGGGCGTGTTCGGCGTGCTGCTGGCGGTGATCGGGCGCGGCGAGTTCTCGTTCAAGACGTTGCACGCGAGCCTCGGCCAGACGCTGATGACCTGCGGCATGATCATCTGGATCGGCATCGGCGCGGCGACCCTGGTCGGGGTCTACAACCTGATGGGTGGCAACCGCTTCATCTCGCAGCTGATCCTCGGCCTCGACGTGCCGCCGATCGCCATCCTGCTGGTGATGATGGCGATCCTGCTGGTGCTGGGGATGTTCCTCGACTGGATCGGCGTGGCGATGCTGACGCTGCCGATCTTCGTGCCGATCGTCGACCAGCTGGGCTACAGCCCGATCTGGTTCGGCATCCTGTTCGCGGTCAACATGCAGGTGTCGTTCCTGTCGCCGCCGTTCGGCCCGGCCGCCTTCTACCTGAAGGGGGTGGCGCCACCGAGCGTGAGTCTCAAGGACATCTTCGTCTCGCTGTTGCCGTTCATCGCCATCCAGCTGGTGGTGCTGTTCGCGCTGCTGTTCTTCCCCGAG
>NZ_JAGXFF010000001.1:779272-1126473 GCF_020147985.1 Modicisalibacter sp. MOD 31.J
CCTTCTACCTGAAGGGGGTGGCGCCACCGAGCGTGAGTCTCAAGGACATCTTCGTCTCGCTGTTGCCGTTCATCGCCATCCAGCTGGTGGTGCTGTTCGCGCTGCTGTTCTTCCCCGAGATTGCCATGTGGTTAGTCTAAAAGGACCCTCATGAAAATTACCCAACTCAAGACCTGGCAGGTGCCGCCGCGCTGGCTGTTCCTCAAGATCGAGACCGACGAAGGGTGCTACGGCTGGGGCGAGCCGGTGGTCGAGGGGCGCGCGGCGACCGTCGAGGCCGCGGTACACGAACTCGCCGACTATCTCGTCGGCCAGGACCCGCACCGCATCGAGCACCTGTGGAATACGATGTACCGCGCCGGGTTCTATCGCGGCGGTCCGATCCTGATGAGCGCCATCGCCGGCATCGACCAGGCGCTGTGGGACCTCAAGGGTCGCGACCTGGGGGTGCCCGTGTACCAGTTGCTGGGCGGCAGGGTGCGCGACCGCATGCGCATGTACGCCTGGACCGGCGGCGACCGGCCGAGCGATGTGGGCGAGGGCGCCAGGGCGCTGGTCGAGCAGGGCTTCACCGCCTTCAAGATGAACGGCACGCCGGAGCTTGCCATCGTCGACTCGCATCGCAAGATCGACGAGGCGGTGGCCCGGGTCGCCGAGGCCCGCGAGGCGGTGGGGCCCGACGTGGGCATCGGCATCGACTTCCACGGTCGCGTCCATCGGCCCATGGCCAAGGCGCTGCTGCGTGAACTCGAGCCCTATCACCCGATGTTCGTCGAGGAGCCGGTGCTGCCCGAGCACCTGCCGAGCCTCAAGCAGATCGCCACCGGGCTGGGCTACCCGATCGCCACCGGCGAGCGGCTGCATACCCGCTTCCAGTTCCGCGACCTGCTCGCCGAGGGCATGGTCGACGTGGTGCAGCCGGATCTGTCGCACTGCGGCGGCATCAGCGAGGGCATGAAGATCGCCTCGCTGGCCTCCTGCTACGACGTGGCGCTGGCGCCGCACTGCCCGCTGGGGCCGCTGACGCTGGCCGCCTCGCTGCACGTGGATGCCGTCAACCACAATGCCTTCATTCAGGAACAGAGCATGGGCATCCACTACAATCGGGACAACGACGTGCTCGATTACCTGGTGGACAAGTCCGCGCTGTCGATCCACGACGGCTTCTGCGCGATCCCCGAGGGTCCGGGGCTGGGCGTGGAAATCGACGAGGCCTTCGTCGAGGAGCGCGCCAAGGTGGGGCATCGCTGGCGCAATCCGGTGTGGACGCATGAAGACGGCTCGATCGCCGAATGGTGATGAAACACTCAATTCATGGCCTGCGCGAGTGAATCGCGGCGTTGCCCGGTGCTTAAAATCCTCACATACCCATTCGTATGCTGCGGTTTCTGCGCGCCGGGCGCCTTGCGCTTCATCTCGCTCGGCAATGCCTTGAGCGCTTCATGGGCGTGGCATGGAAGAGTTACAGGAGGCAACTATGAACGAGACGCGCCGGGCCGCCCTGCAGGCGGCTCTCAAGGACCTGCCGCTGGTGGCGATTCTGCGTGGCGTGCGGCCGGACGAGGTCGACGCCATCTTCGACGCGCTGGTGACGGCGGGTTTCCGGATGATCGAGATTCCGCTCAACTCGCCGCGCCCCTGGGAGAGCATCGAACGGCTCGCCAAGCGCTGTCCGGATGACGTGGTGATCGGCGCCGGCACGGTGCTCGACCCCGAGGCCTGTCAGCGGCTGGCGGATCTGGAAGCGCCGCTGGTGATCACCCCCAACACCGATCCGGCGGTGATCGGCGAGGCGGCCTCCCAGGATCTGGCGCCGATGATCGGCTGCATGACGCCCACCGAGGCGCTGACGGCGGTCCGCGCCGGAGCCACCACGCTCAAGCTGTTTCCGGCCGGCAAGCTGGGTACCGGCTACTTCAAGGACATCAAGGCGGTATTGCCGCCCGACCTGCCGGTACTCGCCGTGGGGGGCATCGATCTCGACAACATGGCCGAGTGGGTGGCCGCCGGGATCGACGGTTTCGGCTTCGGCGGCAGCGTGTACAAGCCCGGCTGGTCGGCCGACGAGGTGGGCGAGCGGGGCCGCGCGCTGATCGCCGAATGGCGCCGTATCAATGAAGGCCTCAATCAGGCCTCGGAGCTCGAGCGTGAGGCGGACGCATGACGGCCGGTGACGAGCGCCTGATCGCCATCGACTGGGGGACCAGCAACTTCCGCGCCTTCCTGGTCGACCGCGCGAGTGGCGAATGCCTGGAGACCCGGCGCTCCGATGCCGGACTGCGTTCGCTGTCGAGTGCCGAGTTCCCCCATTACTGCGCCGCGCAGGTAGGGGCGTGGCGCGAGGGCGCGGGCGCCAGGAGCGTACCGATCTATCTCGCCGGCATGGTCGGCTCGAAGCGTGGCTGGATCGAGGCGCCGCAGCTCGACCTGCCGGTGTCCGCCGAGGATCTGGCCGCTGACGTGGTCGCCGCGCCGGGCCTCGACAACGCCTGGATCGTGCCCGGCGTCAAGGTGGTCCGCGACGACCACGTCGACGTGATGCGCGGCGAGGAGATCCAGGCCTTCGGCGCCCTGGCGCTGTGCGAGACCGACACCGCCCTGTGCTGCCTGCCGGGCACCCACAGCAAGTGGGCGCGTCTCGAGGGCGGGCGGATGATCGACTTCATCACCGCGATGACCGGTGAGCTCTACCATGCGGTGCGTTTTCACACCTTGCCCGGCGAGCCGGCCCGCGAGTCCGCCGAGTTCGATGCCGGGGCCTTCGACCAGGGGCTGACGGCGGCCGCGCACCCGGCGGGCCTGCTGCATGCCCTTTTCGAGGCGCGCAGTCGGCACCTCTATGCCGGGCTTCCCGCCGAGCGGGTCGGCAGCTTTCTCTCCGGGGTGATGATCGGCAGCGAAGTGCGTACCCAGCGCCGGATCCATCCCACGGCCGGCGAAGTCCTGCTGGTCGGATCGACGACACTCAATGCGCTCTATCGGCGGGCGCTGGAAGCCTGCGATTTCACCGTGCGCGAGATCGACAGCGACTCGGCGACCCTGGCGGGGCTGTGTGCGCTGGCCGACCGACATAAAGTCTGAGGAGCTGGACGGAATTTGTGGGAGGGAACTTGTTCCCGACGATATCGGATCATGGTGCAAAAACGGGCGATACCAAAGATCACTTGCCGATACCCCGGATACGAAAAAGGCGACGCATGAGGCGTCGCCTTTTTCGTGAATAGCGCCGTGGATCAGTGGCGTTTCAGATGCTCGATGAACCGCGAAACGATCATGGCGGGATCGGTGCGAATATCGATGCGAAAGGCCTCGGTCTCGTCGGGCGTTTCGAGTGTGCTCAGCTGGTTGTCGAGCATGTGCTCGCCGGCGAAGAAATGCGCGCCGCGGGAGTTCAGCCGCTCCAGAAGGACCTCGCGAGTGCCGTGGAGATAGAGAATCTCCAGGTCCGGCGCGCCCTCGCGCAGGCTGTCGCGGTAGCGATGCTTGAGCGCCGAGCAGCCGATGACCAGCGGTTTTCCCGCCTCGCGGTAATGCCGATAGAAATTCGCGAGTGTCTCGAGCCAGCCCTCGCGGTCGGCGTCGTTCAACGGCTCCCCGCGAGACATCTTGGCGATGCTGGTCGGGCTATGATGATCGTCGGCATCGATGAATTCGGCGCCGATGGCCGAGGCGAGATCCCGGCCGATGTGCGACTTTCCCGAGCCGGAAACGCCCATGACCAGAATGCAGGGTGAAGTGTTGTTCATGCAGAAACGTCCGCGGTCGAATGGCGACTTTTCAGCCTGATGATAGCATTTTTCACGCCGGGATATGAGACGGTTCCGGTGCTTTTAGACGTTGGCTGATGCCCGGTATGGATCCTTGGTGCACCATCATTGTGCAAAAGGGCCCGTTCAGGCGCTCGCCGCACCGGACGGGAGCGAAGTCTGCCCGATACGAGTGCGCCTTGGGGGGAGCTGGGCGGCATCGACTATCGTGAGGGGTGGTGCAAGGGCCTGGACTGGCCCGGCTCAGGCCCGCCTCAAGGCCCGATCGGGCCTGAGTGGCACATTCTGTGCTAGGACGCATTACCACGATGCGCGACCGTCGGCGACGGATCGTCGGTCGTTCATGGAGGACCGTGATGACAAACGCCATGGCAGCCCAGCGATTACGCCTGATCTTCACCGATCTGGATGGATCCCTGCTCGATCATTACACCTACGACTGGTCGCCGGCGGAGCCCTGGCTACGACGCCTGCGCAAGACCGCCGTGCCGGTGATTCCGGTCAGCAGCAAGACCCGCGCCGAGCTGGTGCCGCTGCGCCGTGAACTGGCGCTCGAGGATGCGCCCTTCATTGCCGAGAACGGCGCGGTGATCGGCCTGCCGCCCAACTGGCAGCATGCCCGTCTGGATCGCGACCCCGCCGACCCCAGCGGGTTGTGCATCAAGACCCCGGGCGTGGACAACGATTTCCTGCGTCAGCGCCTCGGGGTGCTACGCGACCGGCTCAAGCTGAACTACCGCACCATGAGCGAAATGACCCTCGACGAGGTCGTTCGCGCCACCGGCCTGAGCGAGGAGGGCGCGCGTCTGTCGCGTCAGCGCGAGGGCAGCGAGCCGCTGATCTGGGACGATAGCGACGCGGCCCTGGAGACCTTTCGCGGCGCCCTGCAGAACGACGGCCTGACGCTCACTCGCGGCGGGCGCTTCTGGCACGTCATGGGTAACGTCGACAAGGGCCAGGCGATGCGCTGGCTGGTGGCACGCTTCGAGGCGCTGCGCGGCGACACGCCGACCACGCTGGGGCTCGGCGACGGGCCCAACGATATCGCGCTGCTCGAGGCGGTCGACCAGGCGGTGCTGATCCGCGGCGAGCATCGCCACCCGGTGGACGTCGCCAACCCCGCGTTGTATCGCACCCGGGCCTCGGGGCCGCAAGGCTGGTGCGAGGGGCTGGACCACTGGCTGGGCAAGACCTTCTTCGAGCCATCCGCCCCGCATGAGGACGAGCCTCTATGAGCGATTTTTATCAGAACGGCATCATCACCAACTTTCACAACCTGACGCATCGGCCGGTGGAGGCGCTCGAGGCGGATCTGAAACGCTTCGCCAGGCGGCGGCCGATGGGGTTGATCCTGCCGTCGCTGTTCTCGGAACTGGAAGGGCCGGCGCTGGGGCGGATCGTCGACGAACTGGCCAAGGTGGAGTATCTCGACGAGATTGTCATCGGCCTCGATCGCGCCGATCGCGAGCAGTTCCTCCACGCCCGCGAGTTCTTTTCCCGGTTGCCGCAGCACCATCGCATCCTGTGGAACGACGGGCCGCGCCTGCAGGCGCTGGATGCCGAGCTGGAGGCCGAGGGCATATCGCCCCAGGAGCCGGGCAAGGGGCGCAACGTCTGGTACTGCGCCGGCTACATGCTGGCCTCTCGGCGTACCCAAGCGGTGGCGCTGCACGACTGCGACATCGTCACCTACGACCGGGGGCTGCTGGCGCGGCTGATCTACCCGGTGGCGCATCCGCAGTTCAACTACGAATTCTGCAAGGGCTACTACTCGCGGATCGCCGACGGCAAGCTCAACGGCCGGGTGGCTCGGCTGATGGTCACGCCGATGATTCGCGCGCTGAAGAAGGTCTTCGGCCCGCTGCCCTACCTGGATTACCTGGACAGCTACCGCTACCCGCTGTCGGGGGAGTTCTCGATGCGTACCGATGTGCTCGATGGCATCCGCATTCCCAGCGATTGGGGGCTGGAGATCGGCGTGCTCTCCGAGGTGCATCGCAACTATTCCACCAAGCAGCTCTGTCAGGTCGACATCGCCGATATCTACGATCACAAGCATCAGCCGGTCTCCGAGGACGATCCCCACGCCGGGCTCAACCGCATGAGCCTGGATATCGCCAAGGCGCTCTATCGCAAGCTGGCGACGCTGGGCGTCGAGATTCATGCCGAGACCTTTCGCACCATCAAGGCGACGTACTATCGCATCGCCCTGGATTTGATCGAGGCCTACGACAACGATGCCGCCATGAACGGTCTCAAGCTCGACCGCCACAGCGAGGAGCAGGCGGTGGAGCTGTTTGCCTCCAACATCATGGAAGCGGGGGCGGCCTTTCTCGACAACCCGCGCGACAAGCCGTTCATTCCCAGCTGGAATCGGGTGCAGGCGGCGATTCCCGATCTGCTGGAACGCATGCACGAGGCGGTGGAGCTGGACAACCAGGGCCGCGTATAGCCAGCCGTCGGGAACGAGTTGCTTCCCACGAAACCAGCAAGGACTCGCTCTCGTGGGGCGAATTCATTGGCGATGCGGCTGGCGCGTTTTTCCCTGTCGGCAGACGATGGTAAAAGTAGCGCTCCCATCGAACCGACCCGATAGGCCGATGACCGCTTCCGACACGTCTTCTATCGATGCGCCTGCTCACGGCGCCCTGCCCATCGACGCGCGCCTGGCCGAGATCCGGGGCGCGCTGGATTCCCACTCCCGTGCGCTGCTGGTCGCCGAGCCCGGGGCCGGCAAGACCACCCGCGTGCCGCTGGCGCTGCTGGATTCTGCCTGGTGCGCCACGGGCAAGCTGTTGCTGCTCGAGCCGCGACGTGTCGCGGCCCGGCTGGCGGCGCGCTACATGGCTGAACGACTCGGCGAGCCGGTGGGGGAGACGGTGGGCTATCGCATGCGCGGCGAGACCCGGGTCGGCGAACGCACGCGGCTGGAGGTGGTGACCCAGGGTGTGCTGACGCGACTGATCCAGGACGACCCGATGCTCGAGGGCGTCGCGGGCATCGTCTTCGACGAGTTCCACGAGCGCAGCCTCGATGCGGACCTGGGGCTGGCCCTGACGCTGGACGTCCAGACCGGCCTGCGCGAGGACCTGCGGCTGCTGGTGATGTCGGCGACGCTCGATGTCGGGGCGCTCACCGGCGTGCTCGGCGAGGTGCCGCTGGTCGAGTGCCCGGGGCGGAGCTTCCCGGTGACCACCCACTACCGGGCCTTGAACACCCGCGACGCCACGGCGACCCAGCAGGCCGGGGTGGTGCGCGAGGCGTTGGCGCGCGAGGCGGGCGACGTGCTGGTGATCCTGCCCGGGGTCGGCGAGATCCGTCGGCTGGCGCGGGAACTGACCGGGCTGCCGGCCGGCGTCGTCCTCCATGAGCTGCACGGCCGCCTGCCGCTCGAGACCCAGCAGCGGGCGCTGAGCCGCGATCCCGACGGGCGGCGGCGGGTCGTGCTGGCCACGGCCATCGCCGAATCCAGCGTCACGGTGGACGGCGTGCGCATCGTCATCGACAGCGGTTTCGCCCGCGAGCCGGTCTTTCAGCCGCGCCTCGGGCTGACGCGGCTGGCCACCCACCGGGTCAGCCGGGCGAGTGCCGATCAGCGCCGTGGGCGTGCCGCCCGCCAGGGCCCCGGTGTCTGCTACCGGCTGTGGGCCGAGGAGCAGCCATTGCCCGCTCACGCTGATCCCGAGATCCGCCAGGCCGATCTGACCCCGCTGGCCTTCGAGCTGGCCCGCTGGGGCATCGTCGAGCCCGACGCGCTGAGCTGGGTGACGCCGCCGCCGGCCGCGGCACTGGACGCCGGACGTTCGCTGCTCAAGCGCCTGGGCGTGCTCGACGACGCCCAGCGTCTCACCGCGCTGGGGCGGGCCTGCGCGCATTACCCGGTCCACCCGCGCCTGGCGGTGATGCTCGAACGAGCCGGTGAACTCGACGCGCGACCGCTGGCCTGCTGGCTGGCAGCGCTGCTGGAAGGGCGTGCGGGTGGTGAGGACCGGGATCTGGCCACGACGCTGGCCAGGCTCCCCGATGGCCGGGCCAAGGGCTCCGAGCGGCAATGGTATCGCGACGCCCGGCGCCTGGCCGATACGCTCGCCTGCGGCCTGAGCGTCGATTCGCTGGCGCCCCTCGGCGAGCTGCTGGCGCTGGCCTATCCCGAGCGGGTCGCGCTGCGTCAGGCGCCGGGGCGATTCAAGCTGGCCGCGGGCAGCCTGGCGCTGCTCGATGCGTCACACCCGCTGGCGCATGCCAAGGCACTGGTGGCGGTGGAGCTCGACGGCCAGGCCCAGGGGGCGCGGATATTTCGTGCTGCCGCGCTCGAGCCGTCGCGCCTCGAGGCGCTGTTCCCCGAAACCCGCGACTTTCGCCCCCGCCTGACCTGGAGCGAGACCGAAGGGCGGCTGATCGGCGAGGAGGTCAGGGCGTTGGGCGAACTGACAATCGAGCGCCGGCCGCTGCGAAAGATGCCCGACGCGGCGATTCGCGAGGCGCTGCTGGCGGCGGTGCGCCGCCGTGGCCGGTTGGCGTTCGACGCCGGAGCCGAGCAGTTGTGCGCCCGGGTGGCGCTGCTGCGTCGCGAGTTCGGCGAGACGTGGCCGGACTGGTCGCAGGAACGGCTGCTCGCGACCCTGGAGGACTGGCTGAGCCCCTATCTCGACGGCATCCGCCGGCTCGAGCGTCTCGATGCGCTGCCCTTCGCGCGGATCCTGCTCGACCGGCTCGACTGGTCGAGCCGCCAGGCGCTCGACGAGCTGGCACCGACCCATCTGCCGGTGCCCAGCGGCTCGCGCATTCGCCTGGATTACGTGAGTGGCCGAGCCGGCGGCGCTCTCGATGCAGAGCCGGTGCTGGCCGTGAAGCTCCAGGAGCTGTTCGGGCTCGGCGAGACACCGCGCATCGCCGGCGGGCGCGTGCCGGTGGTGCTGCACCTGCTGTCGCCGGCCGGGCGGCCACTGCAGGTGACCCGCGACCTCGCCAGCTTCTGGGAGCGGGGCTACTTCGAGGTGCGCAAGGACATGCGCGGGCGTTACCCCAAGCACCCCTGGCCCGAGGATCCACGCACGGCGGTCGCCACCGCGCGGACCCGACGGCGGGCGCCGGATTAGACGGCCGCCTGGGGCAGGATCTTGCGCAAAAACTGCCGGGTGCGTTCGTCGCGGGGCTGGGTGAACAGCTCGTCGGGCGGGGCCTGTTCGACGATGCGCCCCTCGTCCATGAACACCACCCGGTCGGCCACGTCGCGGGCGAATTGCATCTCGTGGCTGACCACGATCATCGTCTGGCGCTCGGCGGCGAGCTGCTTCATCAGGCCCAGCACCTCGTCGACCCACTCCGGGTCGAGCGCCGAGGTCGGTTCGTCGAAGAGTATGACATCGGCGTTGGCGGCCATCGCGCGGCCGATGCCCACGCGCTGCTGCTGGCCGCCGGACAGCGAGGCCGGGTAGGCGTCGGCCTTGTCGGCCAGACCGATGCGTTCGAGGATCTCGCGGGCCCGGGCGTGGGCCTTTTCCTTGGGTAGACGGTCGACCACGATCATCCCCTCGCTGATGTTCTCCAGCGCCGTCTTGTTGGCGAACAGCGCATAGTTCTGGAAGACGAAGGCGGTGCGCCGGCGCAGGGCGAGGATGTCGCGCTGCGTCGCCCGGGTCACGTCGACGCGCAGGTCGCCGACGGTGAGATGCCCGGCGTCGGGGCGCTCGAGGAAGTTGATGCAGCGCAGCAGGGTCGACTTGCCGGTGCCCGAGGGGCCGACCACGACGATGATCTCGCCGCGTTCGAGCGACAGGTCGATGTTCTCGAAGACCGTCTGCGCGCCGAAGCGCTTGGTGATGCCCTGGAGTTCGATCATCGCTGATAGGCTCGGTTGAGACGGGTTTCCAGCCGACGCTGCAGCCAGGAGAGGGCTTCGACGACCACCCAGTAGATGATCGCCACGACCAGGAACGCCTCGAAGTAGAGGAAGCTGCTCGCGGCTTCCTTCTGGGTGGCGCCCATCAGTTCGGTGACCCCCAGCGTGAAGGCCAGCGAGGTGGCCTTGATCATGTCGATGAAGTAGTTCATCAGCGTCGGGGTGGCGATGCGTGTCGCCTGGGGCAGCACGATGCGCCGCATCAGCTGGCCCTGGGTCATGCCGATCGACAGCGCGGCTTCCGTCTGGCTGCGATCGACGCCGACGATGGCTGCGCGGATCGATTCGGCCATGTAGGCCGAGAAGTGCAGGGTCAGGCCCATGATGGTCGCGGTGACGCCGTTGATCGCCACCAGGAAGGTCAGCAGCTGTGGCAGGCCGTAATAGAACAGGAACAGCTGCACCAGCAGCGGCGTGCCGCGGAAGAAGGAGATGAACAGCATTGCCAGGGCGTTGAGCCCGCGCAGCCGGCGCACGCGCACCACGGCCAGCAGGCAGGCCAGCACCAGGGCGAAGATCATGCCGGCGACGGCCATCTCCAGCGTCAGCGGCAGATAGCCGAGCAGGATGGGCACCAGTCCCAGCATGTAGTCGAGATCGAGCGCGTGCATGGCGGTCAGCCTGAACCTTGAATAGGGGAAGGGCGACCGGCGGGGCCGGTCGCCGTGTCATCAGGGTCGGGTGATGTCGGTCCCGAACCACTTCTCGGAGATTCGCGTCAGGGTGCCGTTGTCGCGCAGCGTGTCCAGCGCCGCGTCGATACGGTCGCGGTCGGCCCGGCCGGCCTCGTCGTCGCGGAAGGGCAGCGCGTTCTCGATACGCGAGAAGGGCTTGCCGGCGAGCTGCAGCGGCAGCGGCTTGTCCTTGATCACCTGGGTGGCGCTGACCCGGTCCATGACGAAGGCATCGGCACGGCCCAGGGCGACGTCCTGCTCGATGTTGGACTCGTAGGTCTTGATGTCGATCTGATCGGCATAGGGCAGCTCGCGCAGCAACTGCTCGTAGTTGGAGCCGAGGTTGACCGCCACGGTCTTGCCCTTGAGATCCTCGACGCCTTGGATGGCGTCGTTGCCCTTGCGCACCACCACCTGAGCGCCGTCATAGACGTAGGGATCGGTGAAGGCGTACTTGGCCTTGCGCTCCGGGGTGATGGTGATCTGGTTGGCGATGGTGTCGATACGCCCGGAGTCGAGCATGCCGGCCAGGCCCGAGAAGCTCGCGGTGACGAACTCGATGTCGTCGCCGGTCTGCTCGCCGATGGCGTTCAGCACGTCCACTTCGAAGCCCTTGAGCTGATCCTGCTCGACGAAGGTGAAGGGATAGTACTTGCCGGACATGCCGACCCGCAGGGTGTCGGCCTGGGCAATGCCGACGCTCGCGCCGAGCGCCAGGGCGATGGCGGCGGATTGGACGATGCGTGTCAGGGTCATGGACCGCTCCTCGTGGATGGAATGCAGGGAGTGTAGCGCAAATGGCCAATTTGGAATAATAGGAAGACTCTATATTCCTTTTGGTTTTCTTAAATCGGCCGCATGCCCCTGTCGGGCGATCGGCTGCCGACCGGGTGGTGAATAGCCGGGATTTCATATATTCAAAAAAAGAATAATGTTAGAACTTAAAATGCGTTATGCTGGTGGCATCTCGATCGCGTAAGAGGAGTCATCTCATGCGCTCTCCCGTCGTTACCCACTTCTTCGACGAGCCCACCAACACCTTCAGCTACGTGGTCCGGGATCCGGAAAGCTCGGCCTGCGCGATTCTCGACTCGGTACTCGACTTCGATTATGCCGCCGGACGCACCGACGTGCGCTCCGCCGACGCGATCATCGAGTTCGTCGAGCGCAAGGGGCTCACGGTCGAATGGATCCTCGAAACCCACGTTCACGCCGACCATCTCTCCGCGGCGCCCTACCTGCACGAAAAGCTCGGCGGAAGGACGGCCATCGGCGCCCATATCACCGAGGTCCAGGAGATCTTCGGCAAGGCCTTCAATGCGGGCACCGAGTTCGCCCGCGACGGCAGCCAGTTCGACCGGCTTTTCGCGGAGGGCGATACCTTCGCCATCGGTCATCTGGAAGGACGTGTGCTGCATACGCCGGGGCACACGCCGGCCTGCCTGACCTACGTGATCGGCGACGCGGCCTTCGTCGGCGATACCCTGTTCATGCCCGATTATGGCACCGCGCGCTGTGATTTCCCCGGTGGCGATGCACGCACGCTGTATCATTCGATCCAGAAGGTGCTGGCGCTGCCCGACGAGACACGGCTGTTTCTCTGTCACGACTACAAGGCGCCGGGCCGGGATACCTATGCCCACGAGACCACGGTGGCCGACCAGCGGGCCGGCAACGTGCACGTGCATGACGGGGTCAGCGAGGAACAGTTCGTCGCCATGCGCCGCGAGCGTGATGCCACCCTGGGCATGCCGCGGCTGATCCTGCCCTCGGTGCAGGTCAACATGCGCGCCGGCCATCTGCCCCCCGCCGAGGACAATGGCCAGGTATATCTCAAGGTGCCCATCGACCGCTTCTGAACGATGCCGGTCCCGCCGATGCCTCGTTCGGCCCCACGGTGGCCGGGCGAGGCATGGCCACAAGAACGATCATTCCCGGAGTTCGCCATGTCTTCCAACGCATCCGCCGCGGTCCCCGCCGGCCGTCACGACGTGCTGATCATCGGTGGCGGGGCCGCCGGCATCGCGCTGGCCGCCAGTCTGCACAAGCGCCGTGAGAGCCTGGATATCGCCATCATCGAGCCCGCCGAGATCCACGATTACCAGCCCGGCTGGACCCTGGTCGGCGGTGGGGTCTTTACCCCGGAGCAGACGCGTCGCGCGATGCGCGATGTCATGCCCGATTTCGTGACCTGGTACCGGCATCGCTGCGATCAGGTGGCCCCCGACGCGCATCGGATCGTTCTCGATGACGGTCGCGTCCTGGGCTATCGCAGTCTGGTGGTGGCCCCCGGGCTGGTGATCGACTGGTCGGCCATCGACGGGCTCGAGGCGACCCTGGGCGAGCATGGCGTGACCTCCAACTATCGCCGCGATCTGGCGCCCTACACCTGGTCGCTGGTCCAGTCGCTGTCGTCGGGTCGTGCCTTGTTCACCCAGCCGCCGATGCCGATCAAGTGCGCCGGGGCGCCGCAGAAGGCCATGTATCTGGCCTGCGATGCCTGGCGTCGCCGGGCCGTGCTCGGCGGCATCGACGTCAGCTTTCACAATGCCGGTGGCGTGCTGTTCGGGGTGGCGGACTACGTGCCGGCGCTCGAGCGCTATGTCGAACACTACGGCATCGACCTGCACTACCAGGAGAACCTGGTGGCGGTGGATGGCCCCAATCGAGTCGCCCGCTTTCGGGTCACGCGCGAGTCGGGCGAGGAAATCGTCGAACGGCGCTTCGACATGTTGCACGTGGTACCGCCGCAGCGCGCTCCCGACCTGGTGCGCCGCTCCGTGCTGGCCGATGCGGCGGGCTGGCTGGATCTCGACGAGGCCACGCTCCAGCACCGGCGCTACCCCGATGTCTTCGGCCTGGGCGATGCCAGCGGTACCGGTAATGCCAAGACCGCGGCGGCCGTGCGCAAGCAGGCCCCGGTGGTCGCCGAGAACCTGTTGGCCCGGCTCGACGGTCGTGCCTTGGAGGCGGGTTACCTGGGCTACGGCGCCTGCCCGCTCACGGTCGAGCGTGGCCGGGTGGTGCTGGCGGAGTTCGGCTACGGGGGCAAGCTGCAACCGACCCTGCCCCATTGGCTGGTCGAGGGCACGCAGGCGACCCGCATGGGCTGGATGGTCAAGGCACACTTGCTGCCCCGCCTGTACTGGAACGTCATGCTCAAGGGGCACGAGTGGCTGGCGGCGCCGGCCACGCTGGAGAAGGTGGCCGAACGGGTCGCCGAAGAGCGTTAAGCCATGGCGATCGGGCGCCCATGATGCCCGTGGCGGACGCTTCACGGCGTGACGCCACCGACAACGACACGTCAAGACCCACAAGTGAAGGAACCAGAATGGACACGATGGCGAGCCTGCAAGGGCTGATCGGCGGCGTGCTGATCGGTCTTTCGGCGGTGTGGCTGATGGCGACGCTGGGCCGCATCGCCGGTATCAGCGGCATTCTCTCGGGACTGCTGTGGGAACGTCCCGCCGGTGACACTGCCTGGCGGCTGGCGTTTCTGGTCGGGCTGATCAGCGGACCCTTGCTGGTGATGCTCGCCGGCGGCGGGGCGGGCAACGTGGTTGCTGAGCCGGGCGCGGTGATCGGCGCCCCCGTCGGCGGTGTGACGACGATGCTCGTCGCCGGCCTGCTGGTGGGGCTGGGCACCGGGATCGGCAGCGGCTGCACCAGCGGCCACGGGGTGTGCGGCATGGCGCGACTGTCGCCGCGCTCGCTGGCGGCGACCGTGACGTTCGTGGCCGTGGCGATGGCCACGGTCTATGCGGTGCGTCATCTCATCGGAGGAACGCCATGAAGACGCTGCTGGGCTACGTGGCCGGGCTGCTGTTCGGCCTGGGGCTGGCGATCGGCGGCATGACCGATCCGACCCGGGTGATCGGTTTCCTGGATGTCGCCGGCGACTGGGACCCGACGCTGATCTTCGTGCTCGGCGGCGCCGTGGTGACGACCTTCATCGGCTATCGTCTGGTCTGGAAGCGGGGCGCGCCCTGGCTGGCGCCGCGCTTCGCGTTGCCCACCCGCCGCGACCTGGACGTCCGCCTGCTCGGCGGCGCGGCGCTGTTCGGTGTCGGCTGGGGGCTCTCCGGCTACTGCCCGGGGCCGGCCGTGGCATCGCTCGCCGGGCCGAGCCTGCCGCTGGCGGCGATGCTGGTCGCCATGGCCGCCGGCTGGTGGCTGGCCCGCCGGGTGTGAGGGCTCAGCCGCGGTCCGCGGTCCTTTTGGGGTTCGACGGTGCCGCGGCCGATCGCTGCCGCTTGGCCTCGAGCAACCGGTGGTCGGCCCGGCTGAAGGCCTGGGCCACGGTTTCGTCATCCGTCAGGGTGACGACGCCGAAGGTGGCCGATAGTCCATGACGCAGCGGCGGGACGTGGACCTCGCCGAGGCGCTGCTGTAACCGGTCGGCCAGGTGGCGGGCGGCCTTGCCGTCGTGCCCCGGCAGCAACAGCAGGAATTCATCCCCGCCGAAGCGGCCGAAAAGGTCCTTTGCGCCCAGCGCGGCGCGCACGGCCTGACACAATCGGATCAATGCCTTGTCGCCCACGTCGTGGCCATGGGTGTCGTTGATGGCCTTGAAGTGGTCGAGGTCGAACACGATCAGCGACACGGGGCTGCCGCGACGCCGCGCCTCGGCGTGGATCCTGACGGCGCGTTCGAAGAAATGGCCACGGGTGATGACGCCGGTCAGGCCGTCGCGGAAGGCCAGTTCGCTGAGCTGGCGGTTCTGGGCGAGCAAGGCGGGAACGGCGAAGCCGAAATAGCCGCTGGCGGCGATCACGCAGATGGCGAACTGATAGGTCAGCGACTGTTCGATCAGCCCCAGCGCCGCGACCCACAGGGCCGTCAGGGTACTGAACAGCGCAATGCTCGTCGCGCCGCGAAGCGGCGTTTCCGTGTAGACGATCCACATCTGCGGGATGATCAGGAAGAACACCCCGAAGGCGATCTCGGGCGAGCGAAAGTGCGCGTCGAGCAGCATGACCAGGCTGAGTAGGGTCAGGCTGACCAGCAGCTTCCCCAGGAACCCGCGCCGGCTCGTCGTCGCGGTGGCGAACGTCAGTCCACCGAACCACGTTTCGACGCCGGGATAGCGCCAGCTCAACAAGGCCAGGAACAGGGGCGTCAGGACCAGCACGCCGGCCATGTCGCCGACCCACCAGGGCAGCCACAGTTCCTGGAGGACGACGCCCTCCAGCAGGCCGGCCGTGCGCAGCGCGGCCACGCCGAGCAGCGTCGCGCACAGCGCCGACAGGCAGCCGACGATCAGGAACAGCGGCACCACCACCGGTACCGAGACCGTCTCGCGGGTACGGATCAGGCTCTTGAGCAGCCAGGCACCGAGGCCGTAGCTGGCGCAGTGCGCCAGCCCGAACAGCACGCCGGCGTACAGCAGTTCCTGCCAGGGCAGGTGCGCGGCGTAGAGGCGATCGACCCAGAAGGTGGCGACGATCGCGCAGACCATCAGGGCGGGAACGGCGCGCCGGCCCAGCATCAGCAAGGCGGCGAAGCTCAGCCCGGCCGGGGGGAACCACAGGCTGGCGTGGGGGGCGAATTCCATCAGCGTGGAGAGCCGCCAGACCAGCAGCCAGACCAGAATCAGGCAGAGCTGGCGCAGACGGCGCGCGGCCGCGAGGTCGGCCTGGCGCCAGCGACATGCTTGCCAGGAGGCCCATGGTGACATGAGTGACGGTCCTCGGAGGGTGTTTACAAAATGCCTGCGCTCGACAATACGGCGTTAAAATCGGCCTCAAAATGCTCATTTACCCCGTGTAAACTCCGCTTTTTCGGTCGATTTTGCCTTGTCTTGCCTTCGCTCGCCTAATTTGTAAACACCCTCTCGGTGTGACGATATGGCCGGCAGCGCCAGGGTGGCGGATTGAGGGCACTTTACCGGCAAGCCGGTGGCTCTGGCGACCCGAGAGCGCCAATCTTTCGTGAACGTTACCGTGGTCGGGACGCTGGCACCGGGCGGGCGTGCTCCCGAGCCGGCAAGACCCCGCTTGCGGCATCGACCGGGGGACGTGATGAATGGGGGCGTGTCCCCGCCGTCGGGAACGAGTTCCTTCCCACGGGCTATCCCGTGCCCGGGCTCCAGGCGGGCGCTCGAGGTCGGGGCGGGTGGGGGCGAATTGATTCGTGACGGCTGTGAACGGGGCTCATGTCGGGGTCTGCACCAGCCACAGGCTGCGGTAGGGACGCAGGATGTCGCGCTCCTCGGGCCGCGGCCGGTACGGTGCGCCGTTCTTCAGCACGTCGCGCCATTCGCCGTCGGCGAGTTCCGGCAGGCTCAGCGGCTGACGCTTGTCGCTGATGTTGTAGATCGCCAGCAGCCGGCGGCCGTCGGGCAGTGGCCCGCGTTCGACGGCGAACAGCCCGTCGGGAGTGTCGAGCACGCGCTGCGGCGCCTCGGGGTGAAAACAGGGCTCGCCGGCGCGCAGCTTGAGGCGGCGCTTGAGCGAGAAGAAGGCCTCGCGGGTCGGGGTGCTGCGGCTGTCGATCAGTTCGTCGAGTTCCTCGCGAACCCAGTGCCGCCGGTTGATGGCGCGCAGGTGGCCGCTGCGCTCGACGCCTTCGTGGTCGTTGAGGGTGGCGGTCAGCGAGTGGAAGTAGATGCCCGGGATGCCCTGCAGGGCGAGCAGCAGGTTCTGGCTGCACAGGAAACGTTCCACCTGCCAGGCGTCGGCGCCGCGCCGGGTGCCCTTGAGGGCGTCGAAGTAGGTGATGTTGATCTCGTAGGGCGAGTCCTTGCCGTCGGGATTGGCCTTCATGCTCACGTAGCCGCCGAAACGGTGCATCAGCTCGAGCAGGACATCGACCTCGTGCTGCGGCAGCAGCCCTTCGAGGGCGCGCACGCCGATGCCGTCGTGGCTGGCCGTGAAGTTGAAGTAACTGCAGCCGGCGGGCAGCGTCGGCAGGCCGCTGGCCCAGGTCTTCAGGGCGGTGGCGTCGCCGCTGGTCAGGGTGTGCACCAGTAGCGGCGGCAGCGTGAACTGGTAGATCAGGTGCGCCTCGTCGGGCGTGTCGTCCGGGCCGAGCCGCTCGAGGCCGAAGTAGCTCATGTTCTCGCGGTGCGGCACGTTGGTCTCGGTGATCAGCAGCGTCCCCGGTGCGACGTGATCGAGGATCGCCCGCAGCAGGCGCACGATGGCGTGGGTCTGCGGCAGGTGGATGCAGGAGGTACCGATCTCCTTCCACAGGTAGGCGATGGCGTCGAGGCGGATCATCCGCGCGCCCTGCTCGACGTAGTAGAGCATGATGCCGACGAACTCGAGCAGCACGTCCGGGTTGGCGAAGTTGAGATCGATCTGGTCCTCGGAGAAGGTCGCCCAGACATGACGGGTGCCGCGACGGGTCGACACCGGCACCAGCAGCGGCGAATTGCGCGGCCGGGTGACCTGGGAGACGTCGGTGGTGGGATCCATCTCGATGAAGTAGTCGCGCCCCGGCTGAGTGCCGGCCAGGTAGTCGACGAACCACAGCGACTCGCGGGAGACATGGTTGATCACCAGGTCGACCATCAGGTCCCGCTTGTCGGCCAGGCGGCGAATGTCCTGCCAGTCGCCGAGGCTCGGGTTGACCTCGCGATAGTGGACCACGGCGAAGCCGTCGTCGCTGCTCCAGGGGAAGAAGGGCAGCACGTGCACGCCGCTGAAGGTGTTCGACAGGCGTTCGTCGAGGAAGTCGTCGAGCACTTCGAGCGGGGGGCGCTCGCCGTCGAGCAGGGTGTCGCCGTAGGTGATCAGCCACTGGTCGCGTTCGCTCCACAACGGGCGCGGGGCGGCATGGGCGGCACCGTGGTGGTGCGACAGCAGGGTCAGCAGGCGGCGCAGCACCTCTTCGGTGCGCTCGCCGTAGACCTCGCCGAGGCGCGCCCGCGCCCGTTCGACGAAGGCGGCCTCGTCCAGCGCGCCGGCGGGAGTGGGAGGTAGCGCCCTGGGCGCCGGATCGTCGTTGGCCATCGGCTGTTTCTCCTGTGTTGTGCCCTCCGCGCCGCATCGTCGGGGGCTCGTGTCAGGCTCGCGGGATCGGGGCCATTTGGCAAGCGCGCCCGATGGGCGGGGCGTGTTCGGTCGTCGCCATTGCACTAGCCATTGCAGAAGCCGTGCCAGATCCCGGGGCCCTTCGGCAATCGGCGTCGCAACGGCGTTCAGGAGGGCGGATCCCGTCACGCTCCGTGCTGTCGTCTGGTGTGGGTGAGTCGTCGCCAGGGGTCAAGTCGCTTCCGTCGCGTGGCGCCACACTGGGGGCGTTTTCTACAGCCAGGAGCGAGCGCCATGCAATCCAGGGTCATTCTCACCTGTGCGGTCACCGGGGCCGGTGACACCACCGCCAAGAACCCCCACGTGCCGATCACCCCCCGGCAGATCGCCGACGACTGCATCGCCGCCGCCAAGGCCGGCGCCAGTGTCGCCCACATCCACGTGCGCGATCCCGAGACCGGCGGCATCAGCCATTCCCGGGAGCACTTCCGTGAAGTCATGGAGCGGGTCCGCGAGGCGGATACCGACATCGTCATGAACATCACCGCCGGCGGCGGCGGCGACTGGGTGCCGGATGCCGAGGACCCCTACCGGGGCGGGCCGGGCAGCGACATCCAGACGCCCGCCGAGCGCCACGCGCCGGTCGGCGAGTTGCTGCCGGAGCTGTGCACGCTGGACTGCGGCAGCCTCAACTTCGGGGACAGCGTCTACATCAATACCGCCGACTGGCTGCGCGAGCATGCGCGGCTGGTGCAGGCGGCCGGCGTCAAGCCGGAGCTGGAATGCTTCGATCTGGGCCACGTCTGGTTCGCCCGTCAGCTCCAGGCCGAGGGCCTGATCGACGGCGATCCGCTCTATCAGTTGTGCTTGGGCATCCCCTGGGGCGCCGAGGCCGATACCGAGACCATGCTGACCATGCGCAACAAGCTGCCGTCGAACGCCCAGTGGGCCGCCTTCGGCATCGGGCGCGCGCAGATGCCGATGGTCGCCCAGGCGGTGCTGCTCGGCGGTCATGCGCGGGTCGGCCTGGAGGACAACCTGTATCTGCGCAAGGGCGTGCTGGCGCGCAACGCCGATCTGGTCGAAAAGGCCGCCGATATCATCGAAAACCTCGGCTCGCGGGTCATGACCCCGGCCGAGACGCGCGCGCATCTCGCGCTGCGCGACCCGGTCACCGGCAAGCAGGCAGGAGGTGAGGCATGACGTGTCTGGCCGTCATCGGAACCGGGGTGATCGGCAATGGCTGGATCGCGCGAGCCCTGGCACAGGGCTGGGACGTGGTCGCCTTCGACCCGGCCGCGGGCGCCGAGGGGCGCACCCGCGACGCCGTGGCCCGGGCCTGGCCGTCGCTGACCCGCCTGGGGCTCGCCGAGGGCGCGGACCCGGGTAGGCTCGCCTTCGTCGACAACCTGGAAGCGGCGGTGGCGAACGCCGACCTGATCCAGGAGAACGTCCCCGAACGGCTCGAACTCAAGCGCGAGATCCTCGCCGCGCTGGACGCCGCGGCGCCGGCGGGAGTGCCGATCGGCTCGTCGACCTCCGGCTTCAAGCCCAGCGATCTGCAACAGGATTGCGCGAATGCGCCCGGCCGGGTGATCGTCGCCCACCCCTTCAACCCGGTCTATCTGCTGCCGCTGGTGGAGCTGGTCGGAGGCGAGGCGACAGGCGCGGATCATCTGGCCCAGGCCGAGGCGCGCTACCGCGAGCTGGCGATGCGCCCGCTGGTGGTGCGCCGCGAGATCGAGGGCCATATCGCCGACCGGCTGATGGAGGCGCTGTGGCGCGAGGCGCTGCACCTGGTCAACGACGGCGTGGCGACCACCGAGGAGATCGACGCCGCGGTGGTCTACGGCTGCGGGCTGCGCTGGTCGCTGATGGGTACCTTCCTGACCTTCCACCTGGCCGGCGGCGAGCAGGGCATGCGCCACATGCTCGAGCAGTTCGGCCCGGCGCTGAAGCTGCCCTGGTCCAAGCTCGAGGCGCCGGAGCTCACCGACACCCTGATCGATCGCGTGGTCGAGGGTTGCGAGCATCAGGCGGCGGGCCGCAGCGTCGATGCGCTGGAGTCGCGGCGCGACGAGTTCCTGGTGCGCCTGCTAGCCTTGGTCGAGGAGTACTGGCCGGAAGCCGAGGGCCTGGAGGGGCGACTATGAGCGAGGCGGCTATGAGCGAGACGTCGGCGTTGCGCGTGCTGGAGACGCGAGTGGCACCGGAATGGGTCGACTACAATGGCCACATGAACGACGCCGCCTACGCCAGGGTCTTTTCGCTGGCGGTCGAGGCGTTGATGGAGCGGCTCGACCTGGGGGAGGCGGGGCGCCGGCGCCATGCCTACACCCTCTATACGCTGGAAACGCACCTGTGCTATCGCCGGGAGGCGCATCGCGACCAGCCGCTGGTCGTCAGCGTGAGGGTGCTGGACCGCGACGCCAAGCGGCTGCATCTGTTCTTCACCCTCGACGATGTCGATGGGCAGTGTCTGGCGACCAGCGAGCAGATGCTGATGGGCATGGCCACCGACAGTGGCCGGCCGGGGCCGTTTCCGCGGGACGTCGAGGCGTGCATCGCCGGGCTGCCGGGGTGCGATCCCGCCGACTGGCCGACGCTGGCCGGTCGGCGCATCGGTATCCCGCGGCGCGGCGACGCCGCATCGTGAACGACACGGCGCTGTCCGGCAGCGCCGCCGCCGAGGAGGCTGCCATGACCGTCGACGACTTCATCCGGCGTTTCGAGCAGGGTCTGCGCGAGGTCGGCGCGGCCGACGACATGCTCACCGCGCGCCGCCGCTACGAGGCCCTGTGCCGTTCCTTCGCGCCGCAGGATCCCGCGGGGCTGGTCTGGGAAGACGATCAGGTCGACGGTGTCGGGGTGCGCCGCTACCGACCCGACGCCGCGACAGCGGGTATCGTGCTCTATCTGCATGGTGGCGGCTGGAATCTGGGCTCGATACACAGCCATCACGGTATCGCCGCCGATCTGGCGCGGCGGCTCGGCCATGTGGTGGTGAGCGTCGACTACCGCCTGGCGCCCGAGGCCGACTATGGGCAGGCGCTGGACGACTGCCACGCGGTCGTCGAGGGTATCCGCCCGGTCGCGCTGATCGGCGACAGCGCCGGGGCGCGGCTGGGGCTGGATCTGGCGCGCCGTCTCGGCTGGCAGCGCCCGCTGGGGCTCATCTACCCGCCGGTGGGCACGCCCGATGCCGAGACGCTGGGGCCCGATGCCCCGCTGCTCGCCCGCGACGAGCTCCTGGCGAGCTGGCGCGCGATCGCCGACGATGTCCCCGCGCTCTGCGAGGCACATCCACCGGCGATGCGCATCGAGGCCTTGGCCGTGGAGCACGATCCGCTCACGCGCCCCTTCGAGGCGGCGATCGAGCATTGGCGGGCGCAGGGGGCCGAGATCCGCTATCACCGCGCCCCCGACATGGTCCATGGCGCGCTGCATGCCCATGCGCAGCTTGCGGCGATGAACCGGGCCTGGGCGGCCTTCTGCGAGGGGCTGCGCGAGGCGTTGGTCGCGACCGGGTCGCGGTAGCGCTCGCCTCGTTCAAGCGGTGGGTCTCTGCCGGCTCTGGCGCGGCGACAGGCCGTAGTGCCGGCGGAAGGCCCGGGCGAAGCTCGAACTCGAGGTGAAGCCGCTGGCCAGCGCCACGGCGAGGATGTCGAGGTCGGTCTCGGCGAGTAGGTGCCAGGCCCGGTCGAGGCGCAGCGCCAGGTACCAGGCGCTGGGGGTGCTGGCGAGTTCCTCGTCGAACAGGCGCTGCAGCTGGCGCAGCGACACCCCGCAGTGGCGAGCGATGTCGGCGATCGGTCGCGGCTGTTCCAGATGGCGTTCCATCAACGCCACGGCTTCCACCAGGTCCCGCTTGTGGGTGCCCAGGCGACGCGCCAGCGTCATGCGCTGCTGGTCGTCGCGGGCGCGCAGGCGTTCGTGAACCAGCTGCTCGGAGACATCGATCGCCAGTTGGCTGCCGTGGCGCCGGGCGATCACGTCGAGGGCCATGTCCATGGCCGCGGTCCCGCCGGCGCAGGAGAAGCGTCGCGCCCCCAGCTCGAAGAGTTCGTCCGAGGTGCTGATCATCGGGTAGCGCTCGCGAAACGCCGGCAGGCTCTCCCAGTGCAGGGTGACCCGTTCGCCGGCCAGCAGGCCCGCCTCGGCGAGCAGGAAGCAGCCGGTATCCACCCCGCCCAGCACGCAGCCGGCGGCATCCAGGCGGTGCAGCCAGCGCATCACCGCGCGGCTCAGGCGCCGTTCGGGGGCGAAACCGCTGCACACCGCCAGCGAGGGCAGGCTGTGCAGCGTCTCGATCGACGCATCGACGAGCAGGGTCATGCCGTTGGAGGCGGTGACCGGCTCGCCGTCCTCGCTGATCAACGTCCAGTCGAACAAGGGTGGTCCGGCGCCCTGGCGGCCGGCGATGCGATTGGCGATGCGCAGCGGTTCGACGGCCGAGAAGAAGGCCATCATCGAAAACTGCGGCAGCAGCAAAAAGCCGATCGTCTCGGGGAGGGGGCCGTCATGCTCGAGGCGCATCGCGTTCCTCCCCGCAGGCGCTCAGTCGAACCGGGCCCTCACCGCGTCGATCGCCGGCTCGCCGTTCTTGGCCTCGACGCCCTCGAGCCAGCGGCCGACGGTGTCCAGGTGCGTGGCGATCCACTGGCTGGCCACCGCGTCGGCGTCCTTTTCCTGATAACTGTGGGCGTAGACCCATTGGTTCTGATCCTCGATGTCCACCACGAACTGCGAGAAGAAACGATAGACGTCCGGGTCGCGTTGCTCGAGATCGGCGGGCAGCACGGTCCACACGGTGCTCTCGATGCCGGCCACCCCGGCGCCGTCGCTGTCCTCCAGGTAGCGCAGGTCGTAGCTGATGTTCATCCAGTGCGGTTCCCAGCCGATGAAGGTGACCCACTCGTGGTTCTCGATCTTCTGACCGGCCTGGGCCAGCATCGCCGCCGTGGAACTCTCGCGCAACGACCAGTCGCCGAGCCCGGCGAGGTCGCCGTCGATCGCCGCGTTGACGGCGTTGTTGATGCCGGTGCCGGCCTCGATGCCGAGGATCTCGCCGTCGAATTGGTCACGGTGCGCGGCGAGGTCGGCCACCGTGTGCACCCCGGCGTCGTAGACATAGTCGGGGACCACCAGGCCGGACATGGCGCCATCGATGTTGGCGGCCGCCTTGACCACCTTGCCCTGCTCGACCAGGGGCTCGACCATGTCCTCCTCGACCGGGTACCAGCCGCCGAGATAGGCCTCCAGATCGCCCTGGGCGACGCCGTTGAGGATCACGCTGACCGCCAGGCCGCTCTGTCGGGTCTGGTAGCCCATCGCCTCGAGCAGCTCGGCGGCGACCTCGCTCTTGACCGTGACCCCGGGCCAGGGCGGCACGCCGAAGCGCACGGTGTCGAGATCGGCCATCGCCGGCAGGCTCATGCCCAGCGGCACGAGCGCGGCGGTGGCGGCGAGGGAACGGGGCAGCAGGGGGCTGAGTGTCATGTCGTGTCTCCTGGCTATGAGGGTCATCGTCAGATTACGTGACGGAGGTCCAGGTTTTTGTCCTCAGGCGCCAGATAAGCGACGCAAGGCGCCGAGATCGGCGGGAGACGCGATTTCCGCCTCGTGCGACATCCCGTTACAATGCAGGCTCGTACCGTCGATGGATGCCGAGCGATGCACTGTCCCTTCTGTGGCAAGAACGATACCAAGGTCACCGACTCGCGCCTGGTCGCCGAGGGGGATCAGGTGCGTCGCCGCCGCCAGTGCCTCGGCTGCGGGGAGCGCTTCACCACCTACGAGACCGCCGAGCTGGTCATGCCGCGGGTGATCAAGGCCGATGGCTCCCGCGAGAGCTTCGATGCCCGCAAGCTGCGCGACGGCATGCTGCGGGCGCTGGAGAAGCGTCCGGTGAGTGCCGAGTCGATCGAGGCGGCGGTGGAGCGGATCCGCCAGCGCCTGCGGGCGCGCGGGGAGCGCGAGGTCGAGGCCCGGGAGATCGGCGAGGAGGTGATGCACGCGCTCAAGCGTCTCGACCAGGTCGCCTACATCCGCTTTGCCTCGGTCTATCGCCGCTTTCAGGATCTCGACGAGTTCCGCGCCGAGATCGATCGGCTGGCCCAGGAGCCGAGCTTTTCCCCCAACGACGACGAGCGCTGATCCGCCGGCGTCACGTCGACAACGTCCAAGGATTCCCATGCCCAAGGCGACGCCCGAATCCCGCATGGCGCGTGCGCTGACGCTGGCGCGGCGCGGTCTCTATACCACCGACCCCAACCCCCGCGTCGGCTGCGTACTGGTCAAGAACCGCAAGGTGGTCGGCGAGGGCTGGCACCGGCGTGCCGGCGAGCCGCATGCCGAGATCCACGCCCTGCGCGATGCCGGCGAGGCCGCCCGCGGCGCCACCGCCTACGTGACCCTGGAACCCTGTTCCCACCAGGGGCGCACCGGCCCCTGCGCGCAGGCGCTGATCGATGCCGGTGTCAAGCGCGTGGTCGCGGCGATGGGCGATCCCAACCCGCAGGTGGCGGGGCGGGGCTTCGCCATGCTGCGCGAGGCGGGCGTCACGGTGGAGGTGGGGCTGCTGGAAGGCGAGGCGCGCGCGCTCAACCCCGGCTTCATCGCCCGCATGGAACGGGGCCGGCCCTTCGTGCGGTTGAAGATGGCGATGAGTCTCGACGCCCGCACGGCGATGGCCAGCGGCGAGTCGCAGTGGATCACCGGGCCCGCCGCGCGGCGTCAGGTCCAGCGCCTGCGGGCGCGCTCGAGCGCGGTGATGACCGGCGTCGAGTCGGTGATCTTCGACAATTCGCGGCTCACCGTGCGTGCCGAGCAACTGGGCCTCGACGCCGACGAGGCCGCCCTGGCCGCCAGCCGCCAGCCGCTGCGGGTGATCGTCGACTCACGACTGCGCCTGCCGCTGGCGGCGGCCTGCCTGCGCGAACCCGGGCGCACCCTGGTGGCGACCTGTGCCCGGGACGAGGCACGCCGCGCCGTGCTGGAAGAGGCCGGCGCCGAGGTGCTCTGCCTGCCGGCGCTGGAGGGACGCGTCGATCTGGACGCGCTGCTGCGCCACCTGGCGGCCGAGGAGGGCTGCAACGAAGTGCTGCTGGAGACCGGTGCGACGCTCGCCGGGGCGATGCTCGACGCCGAGCTGATCGACGAGCTGCAGCTGTTCGTCGCGCCGACCCTGCTGGGTGGCGAGGCACGGCCGCTGTTCGCGCTGCCGGGGCTCGAGCGCATGGCCCAGCAGCGGCCGTTGCGAATCGACGACATCCGTGCCGTGGGCCGCGACTGGCGAATCATCGCGCGGCCCGAGCGCATACGGTGAGCCGTGTCACGAGGACTGGCGCGCTTGCCTGCAGACAGGTACCCTGACCGCCGACCCGAGGGACGCATCGCCCGCCCGGTGGCGCGCTCACGCGACAACCAGGGCCATGAGCGGTGTTCGCCCTGACCCGACGGCGTGACGGCGAAACGCCGGCGTCGCCATTCGACAACGCCGTCCGACATGACCGGAGACCCCATGGCGCTTTCACCCTCTCACTCCTCCGAGCCACAGACCGACGGTGGACTGGCGCGTATCGAAGCGCTGGTCGAGGACATCCGCCAGGGCAAGATGGTGATCCTCATGGATGACGAGGATCGCGAGAACGAAGGCGACATCATCATGGCCGCCGAGAAGGTCGAGGCCGAGCACATCAACTTCATGGCGCGTCATGCGCGCGGACTGATCTGCCTGCCGATGACCCGCGAGCGCTGCGAGCGTCTCAACCTGCCGCTGATGGTGCGCGACAATGGCTCCGGCTTCGGCACCAAGTTCACGCTGTCGATCGAGGCCGCCGAGGGCGTGACCACCGGCATCTCCGCCGCCGACCGGGCGCGAACCGTGCGGGCCGCGGTCGCCCGTGACGCGACGGCCGCGGACATCGTCCAGCCGGGGCACATCTTTCCGCTGATGGCCGAACCCGGCGGCGTGCTGCGGCGCGCCGGGCACACCGAGGCGGCCTGCGACCTGGCGGCGATGGCCGGCTTCGAGCCCAGCGGGGTGATCTGCGAGGTGATGAGCGAGGACGGCAGCATGGCCCGCCGGCCCGAGCTCGAGCGCTTCGCCGCCGAGCACGGCCTGAAGATGGGCACCATCGCCGACCTGATCCACTACCGTATCCACAACGAACAGACCGTCGAGCGCGTCGACAGCCAGCCGGTGCAGACCGCGTTCGGCGAGATGACGCTCAACGTCTTCCGCGATCGTATCCAGGGCGCCCATCACCTGGCCCTGGTCAAGGGCGAACCGCGTGCCGACGTGCCGACCACCGTGCGCGTGCACCTGGCCGACAGCCTGCGCGACCTGCTCTCGCTGCAGAAGTCGGGCCAGGCCAACTGGACCGCGCACAACGCCCTGGCGCGTGTCGCCGAGGCCCAGGCCGGGGTCTTCGTGCTGCTCGACGACGGCCGCGATTCGCTCGACTTCAAGTCCCAGCTCGACATCTTTCTCGGCCGTCAGCGTCCGCCGCGCTCCAGCGATTCCGACGGGGCCGGCAACTACCTGATGATCGGCACCGGCTCGCAGATCCTGCGTCAGCTGGGGGTCGGCCAGATGCGCCTGCTCAGTTCCCCCTGGAAATTCTCGGCCCTGTCCGGCTTCGATCTGGAAGTGGTGGAGCGCCTGGATGCCGATTCCGCCACCGCTGGCGAGTCGCTAGAATAAGCCCCTTTTTTGCCCAGGACATGGCTATGCAACCGATATCCCAAGTCGAAGGTTCCTTCACCGATGTCGACGGTCGTTACGTGATCGTCGTGGGTCGCTTCAACCATCACGTGGTCGACAGCCTCGTCGAAGGGGCCGTGGACAGTCTGGTGCGCCACGGCGTCGACGAGGACAACATCGACATCGTTCACGTGCCCGGTGCCTGGGAACTGCCGCTGGCGGTCAAGCGTGCGCTGCGCATCGTCAAACCCGACGCGGTGATCGCGCTGGGCGCGGTGATCCGCGGCGGTACCCCGCATTTCGAGTATGTCGCCGGCGGCTGCAACGCCGCGCTGGGCAATCTCCAGCTCGACTACGAGACACCGGTCGCCAATGGCGTGCTGACCGTCAATTCCATCGAGCAGGCGATCGAGCGTGCCGGCACCAAGGCCGGTAACAAGGGGGCCGAGGCGGCGATGGCGGCGATGGAAATGGTCTCACTGATGAAGCGTTTCGGAGGCGAGGCATGACGAGTCGCAACCCGACCGGCACGGATGCGCGTCAGGCGCGCCACGCCGCTCGCGAGCTGGCCATTCAGGCGCTCTACCAGTGGCAGATGACCGGCAAGCCGGTGGCCACGGTGGAGGCCGAATTTCGCAGCCAGGTGGCCGACGAGGACCTCGAGGATCACGAGAACTGGCACAAGGTCATGCAGCTCGCCGATCTGGCCTTGTTTCACGAGCTGTTCCACAACGTGGTGCGCCATCGCGAGACGCTGGACGCGACCATCGCGCCGCTGCTCGACCGGCGACTCGTGGATCTCGATAGCATCGAGCTGGCGATCCTGCGCCTGGGCGCCTACGAGCTGTCGCACCGTCTCGAGGTGCCGTACCGCGCGGTGATCAACGAAGGCGTCGAACTGGCCAAGTCGTTCGGTGCCACCGACGGTCACAAGTACGTCAACGGCATCCTCGACAAGCTGGCCAGCCGTCTGCGGTCGGCCGAGGTCAGCGCACGCCGTCGTTGACGTGACGCGTCTCATGCCCAGCGAATTCGAGCTCATCGCCCGCTACTTCGCGCTGCCCCGTCAGGCGGCGGGGCAGGGCGTCGTGCTCGGTCCCGGTGACGATTGCGCGCTGCTGTCGCCGAGCCCCGGGTCGACGCTGGCGGTGAGCGTCGACACCTCGGTGGCCGATGTGCACTTTCCCGGCGATGCCCCCGCCACGGCGATCGGTCACCGGGCGCTGGCCGTGGCCCTGAGCGATCTGGCGGCGATGGGCGCGCGGGCTCGCTGGTGCGTGATGGCGATCACCCTGCCGGCGGTCGACGAGACCTGGCTGGAGGCGTTTTCGGCGGGGTTTCATACGCTTTGCCGGCGCAGCGGGGTGGCGCTGGTGGGCGGCGACGTCACTCGCGGTGCGCTGAGCGTGGCGGTGACCGTGCACGGCGAGGTGCCTGTTGATGCGGCGCTGCGACGTGACGGCGGCCGCCCCGGCGACGTCCTGGCGGTGACCGGCACCCTGGGTGGTGGGCGTGGCGGGCTCGACGCCTGGCAGGCCGGGCTGCGCGATCTCGACGATCCGTTGCTGCGCGCTTATCTGCTGCCCGAGCCGCGGCTGGCGGCAGGGGAGGCGCTGCGCGATCTCGCCCATGCGGGCATCGACGTCTCCGACGGGCTGCTCGCCGATCTCGCCCATCTGTGCCAGGCCAGCGGCACCGGGGCTGTGCTGGATACCACGGCCTTGCCGCTGACCGCCGGTCTGACGGGGCGGCTCGGCGAGGCCGACGCCATCGATGCCGCGTTGCGTGGCGGCGACGATTACGAACTGCTCGTCGCGCTGCCGCAATCTTCCCTGGATCGGGCCCGGCAGCGGCTCGCGGCCTGTGACCTGGCCCTGACGCCCATCGGCCATCTGACCGCGACGCCGGGTATCACCGGCGTGCCCGCGTCCTCGCGGCCGAGTGGATGGCAACATTTTCCCGGAGGCATGACATGAATCGGGCCCCCCGGAGTGTCTGGCGTCGTCCGACGCACTTCTTCGCCTTCGGCCTGGGTAGCGGTGCCGTGCCGTTCGCCCCGGGCACCTTCGGCACCCTGGCGGCGATTCCCTTCTATTGGCTGTTCTCCGGCATGCCGCTTTCCTGGTATCTGGGGATGGTGCTGGTCACCGGGCTGATCGGCATCTGGCTGTGCGACAAGACCTCGCACGATCTCGGTGTGCACGACCATTCCGGGATCGTCTGGGACGAGTTCGTCGGCTACTGGCTGACCATGGCCGCGGTACCGTTTTCCTGGCAGGCCGCGCTGTGGGGCTTCGTGGTGTTCCGGGTCTTCGACATCATCAAGCCCTGGCCGATCCGCCTGGTCGACCGGCGCGTCGCCGGTGGCTTCGGCATCATGTTCGACGACATCCTCGCCGGGGTATATGCGTGGAGTACCATGCACCTGTGGCTCTGGCTGCACTAGGAGCCTGTCGGGCTTGACGCTGATCTACTGCGAATCCCGGGCTGCCATGCCTACCGCTATCGGGAATAAATTCCCTCCCACAAGGACAAGCGACGGGCAAGGAGTTGTGGGAGCGAACTTGTTCGCGATGATCCGTGCCGCGTTGCCCGGCAAAATGCGATGAACCAAAAAGCCTACGCAAACGCGGCGCCCCAACGAATTGCCGTGTTGCACAATGCCGAAGTGAGAAGGGGTGTCGCATGCGCAAGAGAGGATTGGTGGTCGCGCTGGTGCTGGTTGTCGGTGTGGCAGGTTACCTGGGCGTGCAGGCTTACTCGAGTCACGTCTTCGAACGCGAAATGACGCGGACCCTGAGCCACCTCGAAGCCCAGGGCGACTGGCGGATCGTCCGCGATGACGTCGAGCGGGGCTGGTTCCACTCCCGCGGGCGGATCGCCGTGAGCGCGGACGCCGGCGAGTCGCCCTGGACGCTGTCGATACCCTACCGGGCCAGCCATGGCGTGCTGCATACCCGTCTTCACGGCAGCCTGCAGGTGCTGCAGTCGGTGCCGGGGTCCGCCGAGACGCGCACCCTGTTCGGTGATCGGCTGACGGCCGCGCGGCCCCGCTGGACGGCGACGGTCGGTCATCTCGATCGGCGCGGCGAGGTGCGCCTCGACGTGCCGGCCTTCGAGCTCACCGGCGATGCCGGGCGCTTCGCCTTCACCGGCGCGGAGCTCGATCTGGAAGGCCGCATCGACGACCTGCGCCTGACCGGGCAGGTCTCGCCGGTGCGCTGGCAGCGGGACGCGACGGAACTCAGCGTCGGGCCGCTGTACATCAACAACCGCTACCGGCTCGTCGATCGTCGTCGCATCTATCACCAGCGCAACGAGCTGATCCTCGACCGCCTCGAGTACCGGTCACCGGCCCGGGCGCCGCTGACGCTCTCCAACCTGCGCTATGCCGACGAGACGCGTCTCGATGACCAGTTGCGCCTGGCGGTCAGCCTGTCGCTGGCCAAGGCCGCGCTGGCCGGCCAGCCGCTGCTCTCCGGCCATCTGGACCTGCATCTCGAGCGGATCGACGGCGGTGCAGTGCGCCGTCTGGTCGCCGCCGCGGGGGCGTCCCTGCAGCGTCTCGGCGGTGATCCCGCCGCTCTCGACGACAGGCAGCGACGTCGCCTGCTGGCCGAGCTCGAACCGCGGATTCTCGCCCTGCTCGCCGATTCGCCGCACCTGGTCCTGGAGGGCGTGTCGCTCGACAGTGACCTGCTCGGCATGTCGACCCGCGGCCACGGCGAACTGACCTTCGATGGCCGGGACAGTCGACGCCTGTCGCTGGACGCGCTGGCCGACCCTGCGCGCCGCGAGACCTGGCGTCGGCGGCTCGACGGGCGCTTCGTGTGGTTTGACGTCCCGCCGCTGGTGGCGATGCAACTGGGCCTGCCGGTGTCGAAAGACAGGGTCGTGCTGACCGTCGAGTCGGGACGCTTGCGGCTCGACGGTCGCCCGCTGTCCGCGGATTTGCTCTGACGCGGGGGCGATTGCCGTGCGACGCGCTTGAAGTTCTTCCTCCGTGCCCGCATTCCATGCCTCATGATGGGTAATTCGACCCAGCGGACAAGGGTGAACGATGAGCGAACGTGATCAGGACGCACCGGACATTCTCCTGGATTCCTCCCGGCAATCGGGCGACGACCAGGCCCACGACCAGAGCGGCCAGCGTGGCGCCGTGGTGCCCACGCAGGAATACCTGCCCGAACGCATCTACCTGCTGCCGATCCACAATCGGCCCTTCTTCCCCGCGCAGGTCCAGCCGCTGCTGATCCAGCGGCGGCGCTGGGAGGAGACCATGCAGCGCGTCGCCGATACCCCGCATCACGTGGTGGGGGTCGCCTACGTCGGCGATCCCAGCGGCGAGGAGATCGAGCCGGGCGATTTCCCCGAGATCGGTACCGCCGTCAGGGTCCACAAGGCGCAGGGCGAGGAGCAGCAGATCCAGTTCATCGCCCAGGGCATGCGGCGCTTTCGCATCGTGCGCTGGCTGTCGAAGAAGCCGCCGTATCTGGTCGAGGTGAGCTACCCCAAGGAGCCGGTCGACGCCGAGGACGACGAGGCGCGTGCCTACGCCATGGCGCTGATCAACGGCATCAAGGAACTGCTGCCGATCAACCCGCTCTACGGCGAGGAGCTCAAGAACTACCTCAACCGTTTCAGTCCCCACGAGCCGGGGCCGCTGACCGACTTCGCCGCGGCGATCACCTCGGCCAAGGGCGACGAGCTGCAGGGCATCCTCGAGACGCTGCCGATCATGGCGCGCATGCAGAAGGTGCTGCCGCTGCTGCGCAAGGAGATCGAGGTCGCCCAGCTGCAGACCGAGATCAGCGAGCAGGTCAACGCCCAGATGCAGGAGCGTCAGCGCGAGTTCTTCCTGCGCGAGCAGCTCAAGGTGATCCAGAAGGAACTGGGCATCTCCAAGGACGATCGCGAGAACGACGTCGACACCTTCCGGGCCCGGCTGGAGCATCTGACCGTCCCCGAGCGGGTCCAGACGCGCATTGACGATGAACTCGACAAGCTCTCGGTGCTCGAGACCGGTTCGCCGGAATACGGCACCACGCGCAATTACCTCGACTGGCTGACGTCGCTGCCGTGGGGGGTGACCTCCGACGATCAACTGGATCTCCAGCGCGCCCGCAAGGTGCTGGATCGCGATCATGACGGCCTGAACGACGTCAAGGACCGGATCATCGAGTTTCTCGCCGAGGGCACCTTCAAGGGCGACGTGGGCGGTTCGATCCTGTTGCTGGTCGGCCCGCCGGGGGTCGGCAAGACCTCGGTGGGGCGCTCCATCGCCGATGCGCTGGGCCGCGAGTTCTACCGCTTCTCGGTGGGTGGCATGCGCGACGAGGCCGAGATCAAGGGCCACCGGCGCACCTACATCGGTGCCATGCCCGGCAAGCTGGTGCAGGCGCTCAAGGAGGTCGAGGTCGAGAACCCGGTGATCATGCTCGACGAGATCGACAAGATGGGGCAGTCCTTCCAGGGCGATCCCGCCTCGGCCCTGCTCGAGGTGCTCGATCCCGAACAGAACATCGACTTCCTCGACCATTACCTCGACGTGCGCCTGGATCTGTCGAAGGTGCTGTTCGTGTGTACCGCCAACACCCTGGACTCGATTCCTCCGGCGCTGCTCGACCGCATGGAGCAGCTGCGCCTGTCGGGCTACATCGCCGAGGAGAAGGTGGCGATCGCCAAGCATCACCTGTGGCCGCGGCTGCTCGAGCGCGACCGCATCCCCAAGAAGCGCATCAATCTCACCGATGCGGCGCTCAAGCAGGTGATCGAGGGCTATGCCCGCGAAGCCGGGGTGCGTCAGCTCGAGAAGCAGCTTCACCGCATCGTGCGCAAGGCGGCGGTCAAGCTGCTGGAGAACGACCAGCAGACGGTCAAGATTTCGGTCAACAACCTCGAGGAGTTCCTCGGCGCGCCGATCTTCCGCAAGGAACAGGTGCTGCGCGGCGTCGGCGTGGTGACCGGCCTGGCCTGGACGGCCATGGGCGGGGCGACCCTGCCCATCGAGGCGTCCAAGGTTCACGCCCTGACCCGCGGCTTCAAGCTCACCGGCAAGCTCGGCGAGGTGATGCAGGAGTCGGCCAACATCGCCTACAGCTATGCGCTCGGCCACCTGGGCGAATACGATGCCGACCCGGACTTCTTCAACGAAGCCTTCGTCCACCTGCACGTGCCCGAGGGGGCCACGCCCAAGGACGGTCCCTCGGCGGGGGTGACCATGACCACGGCGCTGCTCTCGCTGGCCAAGAACCGTACGATCTCGCGGCCACTGGCGATGACCGGCGAACTGACCCTGACCGGCCAGGTGCTGCCGGTCGGCGGCATTCGCGAGAAGATCATCGCCGCCCGGCGCAGCGATATCTTCGAGGCGATCCTGCCCGAGGCCAATCGCCGCGACTACGAGGAGCTGCCGGACTATCTGAAAGAGGGTATGACCGTGCACTTCGCCAAGCACTACCGGGACGTGGCCAAAGTCGTCTTCGAGTAACGGTCCGATCAGGGGCGATGGCGGGCTATAATGCTGGCCTCGACGCTCGACGCTCGACGCTCGACGCTCGACGCTCGACGCTCGACGCTCGACGCTCGACGCTCATCGCCCATGCCACGACAAGGAACCCGCCATGTCCAATCAGGCGCTCGTCGGCGGCCTGGCACTGACGGCACTGCTCGGCAGTGCCGTGGCCCAGGCCGAGGATACGCTCACCGTCTACACCTATGACGCCTTCGTCTCCGAATGGGGCCCGGGGCCCAGGATCGAGAAGGCCTTCGAGGCGCAGTGCGACTGCCGGCTGCGCTTCGTCGCCCTCGACGGCGGCGTGGGCATTCTCCAGCGTCTCGAACTCGAGGGCGAGGACAGCGCCGCCGACGTGGTGCTGGGCCTGGACATGAATCTGATGGCCGAGGCCCGCGACACCGGGCTGCTCGCGCCCCACGACATCGATCTCGGTCCTCTGGCGTTGCCCGTGGACTGGGACGACGACACCTTCGTGCCGTTCGACTGGGCGCCGTTCGCCTTCGTCTACGATACCCAGGCGCTCGCCGAGCCACCGCACAGTTTCGAGGAACTGATCGCCGCACCCGACGATCTGAAGGTGATCGTCGAGGACCCGCGCACCAGCACCCCGGGCCTGGGGCTGCTGCTGTGGATCAAGCACGCCTACGGCGACCGCGCCGACGAGATCTGGCGGGGCCTGCAGCCGCACATCCTCACCGTGACCCGCGACTGGAGCGAAGCCTACTTCTCGCTGTTCATGAATGGCGAGGCGCCCATGGTGCTCTCCTATGCCACCTCGCCGGCCTACCACATGGCGGTGGAGGAGACCGATCGCTACCAGGCGGTCGCGTTCGACGAGGGGCACTACCTGCAGGTCGAGGTGGCGGCGATGACCCGGCATACCGAGCATCCCGACCTGGCTCGCGAGTTCCTCGACTTCATGCTGAGTCGCGAGTTCCAGCGCGAGTTGCCGCTGACCAACGTCATGTATCCGGCGATCGATCTGGGCGATGCGTTGCCCGAGGCGTTCTCGCGGCTGATCGACCCCGAGGTCTATACCTTTTCGCCGCAGCAGGTCCGGCAGCATCGTCGTGAGTGGGTCGACGAGTGGCTGCGCGCCAGCACCCGGTGACGGTGGGGCGGCTGACCGACACCCGCGACTGGCACCGCGCGCGCTGGCCGCTGTGGCTGGGCGGCCTGGCCTGGCTGATCGTGGTCGGGCTGGGGGCCGGCAGCCTGGGGGCGCTGCTCTGGCGGGCGCCGGCGGTCGACCCCGGCGCGCTGTGGCACGACCCTTACCTGGGCAGCGTGCTGCGCTTCACCCTGACCCAGGCGACGCTGTCGAGCGTGATCAGCCTGGGGCTGGCGATACCCGTTGCCGTGGCGCTGGCGCGCCGTCCGAGTTTCCCCGGGCGACGCCTGCTGCTGCGGGCCATGGAACTGTCGCTGGTGATCCCCACCCTGATCGCATTGTTCGGGCTGGTCGCCGTCCACGGCCGGCAGGGCTGGCTGGCGCCGCTATGGCGGGCCGTGACCGGCGAGCCGGCCGGTTATCTCTACGGTCTCTCGGGGATCGTCCTGGCGCATGTCTTCTACAACCTGCCACTCGCCGCGCGTCTGATGCTGCAGGCGCTGGAGCGTCAGCCCGAGGCCCACTGGCGGCTCGCCGCCCAGCTGGGCATGACCCGCCGGGCGATCTGGCGCTGCCTGGAGTGGCCGGCGTTGCGCCGGGCGCTGCCGCGACTGGCGGCGCTGGTGTTCACGCTGTGCTTCACCAGCTTCGCCATCGTCATGACGCTGGGCGGCGGGCCGCGCGCGACCACGCTGGAGGTGGCGCTCTATCAGGCCCTCAAGTTCGAGGGAGACCTGGGTCGGGCGGCGCTGCTGGCGCTGACCCAGCTGGCCTTCTGCCTGGTACTGTGGGCGGTGGCGCTGCATCGCGGTCCGGCGACCTCGCTGGTGGCCACCGGCGGCCAGCGTCTGCCGGCCGGGCGCTGGTGGCGGCGCGATGCCCTCGGGCCATCGCGACTGGTGGACGCCGCTTGGCTCGCAGGGCTGGCGCTGCTTCTGCTGCCACCGCTCGGCGCGGTGGTGATCGCCGGGCTCGGCGGCCTGCCGGCACTACCCGATAATGCGGCCTTGTGGTCGGCCACCGGGCTGAGCCTGGTCATGGCCCTGACGGCGGCGTTCGGCGGCCTGACACTGGCGGTGGCCCTGTTGCTGGGCAGCGAACGGTTGCGGCAACGCGGCGCGGCGTTGTCGGCGGGGCTGATGGAAGGCGGCGGCCAGGTGATCCTGATCCTGCCGGCGATGGTGCTGGGCACCGGGTTGTTCCTGTTGTTGCGTCCGAGCCTGGGGGGCGGCTGGCAGGGCTACGCGCTGGTCGTGCTGGTCAACGCCTTCATGGCGTTGCCGTTCGCCATGCAGGTCCTGCAGGGCGCGCTGCTCGAGGCCTCGCCGACCCGGCGGCGACTCGCCGATCAGCTCGGCATTCCCGCCCGGGCACGCTGGCGCTGGCTGGTCTGGCCGCGGCTGCGGCGTCCACTGGGCCTGGCACTGGCCTACGCGATGACCCTGTCGCTGGGCGACTTTGGCGTCGTCGCGCTGTTCGGCAGCCCCAGCCGGCCGACCCTGCCGATGCTGCTCTATCAGCAGTTGGGCGGCTATCGCTGGCAGGGGGCGGCGGCCACCGCGCTGATGCTGCTGGTCGTGGTGGTAGCGGTGTTCGCGCTGCTCGATCGGCTGTCGCGGCGCCGGCCGCGCTATCCGCAATCCCGTTACTGGCCGACATCTCCCGGCAAAGACCCCGAGTCCGACCATGCTTGAATGCCGCGACCTGCAGTTCCATTACGATCGCGCCGACCCCGGCGAGACGCCGGATTTCGATTTCTCGTTGCGCCTGGCGCCCGGCGAGTGCCTGGCCGTGCAGGGGCCCTCCGGCTGCGGCAAGAGCACGCTGCTCAGCCTGATCGCCGGCTTCCTGGAACCGGCCGCGGGCTGGCTGGGCTGGTCGGGCGAGTCGTGGCGCGACCTGCCGCCCTGGCAGCGGCCGCTGACCACGGTGTTTCAGGAGAACAATCTCTTCGAGCATCTGCCGGTTTGGGCCAACGTCGGCCTGGGGCTGGCGCCCGACCTGCGCCTCGACGCCGCCGCCCATCGGCGCATCCGCGCGGGGCTGACGATGATCGGCCTCGACGGTCTGCACGACCGGCTGCCGGAGGCGCTCTCCGGCGGTCAGCGCCAGCGGGTGGCGCTGCTGCGGGCGCTGTTGCGCGAGCGGCCGTTGCTGCTGCTCGACGAGCCGTTCAGCGGGCTGGACGCCGACAATCGCCGGGCGCTCTGGGGGCAGGTCAGGGAGCAGCGCGAGCGTGGCGTGGCGGTGCTGCTGGTCAGTCACGACAGCGAGGACATTCGGGCCCTGGCCGACCGCCGCTGCCAACTGGACGACGGGCGACTGGTCGACGCCACGGCGATCTGACAGAATCTCTGCTTCGCTGGACAGACCCCAACAGACCATCGGCGCCGTCGTGTAACGTTCGTCTGGTGCAGACGGCTTTTCACGATGTCCAAGAGGGGAATCAGGGATTACAAACGTCGCGAGTACCGCCGTTCGTCCCCCCCTCCGAGATGGCTAGCTTCTTCGAGGAACAATCATGCCCGAGTACCGCTCCCGTACCACCACCGCCGGACGCAACATGGCCGGCGCCCGCGCCCTGTGGCGTGCCACCGGGATGAACGACGACGACTTCCACAAGCCGATCGTCGCCGTCGCCAACTCCTTCACCCAGTTCGTCCCCGGTCACGTGCACCTCAAGGACATGGGTCAACTGGTGGCGCGCGAGATCGAGAAGGCCGGTGGGGTGGCCAAGGAGTTCAACACCATCGCCGTGGACGACGGCATCGCCATGGGTCACGACGGCATGCTCTATTCGCTGCCGAGTCGCGACATCATCGCCGACAGCGTCGAGTACATGGTCAACGCCCACTGCGCCGATGCGCTGGTGTGCATCTCCAACTGCGACAAGATCACCCCGGGCATGCTGATGGCGGCGATGCGTCTCAACATCCCCACCATCTTCGTCTCCGGCGGTCCCATGGAGGCGGGCAAGACGAAGCTCCTCGATCACGGTCTCGACCTGATCGATGCCATGGTCTCCGCCGCCGACGACAAGTACAGCGACGAGGAGATCGCCGAGATCGAGCGCAGCGCCTGCCCCACCTGCGGCAGTTGCTCGGGGATGTTCACCGCCAACTCGATGAACTGTCTGACCGAGGCGCTGGGCCTGGCGCTGCCCGGCAATGGCACCATGCTGGCGACCCACGGCGATCGCCGCCGGCTGTTCGAGACCGCCGGCGAGCGTATCGTCGAGCTGGCCAAGCGCTACTACGAGGGTGATGAGGCGCACCTGCTGCCGCGGGCGATCGGCTCGAAGGATGCCTTCAAGAATGCCATGACCCTGGACATCGCCATGGGCGGCTCCACCAACACCATCCTGCATCTGCTGGCGGCCGCCCAGGAAGCGGAGATCGATTTCGGCATGGCCGACATCGACAAGCTGTCCCGCGAGGTGCCGCAACTCTGCAAGCTGGCGCCCAACACCCAGCAGTACCATATCGAGGACTGTCACCGCGCCGGCGGGATCATGGGCATCCTCGGCGAACTCGACCGGGCGGGGGTGCTCAACACCACGGTGCCGACGGTCTACGGCGACAGCCTGGCCGAGGCGCTCGAGGCCTGGGACATCATGCGCTCGCCGAGTCCGGACGTGGTCGAGTTCTTCAAGGCCGGTCCCGGCGGCGTACGCAGTCAGCAGGCCTTCTCGCAGTCGGCGCGCTGGCCGAGTCTCGACGGCGATCGGGCCGCCGGCTGCATCCGCGATCTCGAGCACGCCTTCTCCCGCGAGGGCGGTCTGGCCGTGCTCTACGGCAATATCGCCCGTGACGGCTGCGTGGTGAAGACCGCGGGCGTCGACGATTCGATCCTGGTGTTCGAGGGGCCGGCGCACGTGGTCGAGTCCCAGGATCAGGCGGTCGAGCACATCCTGGGCGGTCAGGTGAAGGAGGGCGAGGTCGTCGTCATCACCTACGAGGGACCCAAGGGCGGACCGGGCATGCAGGAGATGCTCTATCCGACCTCGTATCTCAAGTCCAAGGGCCTCGGCAAGGCCTGTGCACTGATGACCGACGGGCGTTTCTCGGGCGGCACCTCGGGGCTGTCGATCGGCCACGTGTCGCCGGAGGCGGCGGCGGGCGGCGCGATCGGCCTGGTCGAGAGCGGCGACGTCATTCGCATCGACATTCCCAACCGGCGTATCGATGTCCAGCTCTCGGACGACGAACTCGCACGCCGTCGCGAGGCGATGGCGGCGCGTGGCGATCAGGCCTGGAAACCGAGCATCCAGCGCGTGCGCCGTGTCTCGGCGGCGCTCAAGGCCTATGCGCTGCTGGCCACGTCGGCCGACAAGGGCGCGGTGCGCGATCTGAGCAAGCTCGACTGAGCGCGGCGCGCCTGATTCCACACGCCTGAAAAAGGTCGAGGCCCGTGCCTGGCACGGGCCTCGATGATCGAGACGGTCGCTCTCTCGCCGACGTTCTACCTCAGGCCGCTTCCTGCAGGGCCTCGGCGATCTCTTCCTCGAGTGCTTCCAGTTGGCACTCGGTGACATACCAGAATTCCAGAAACTCCACGCTCTCTTCCGAATAGCACATCGTCGCCGCTCCTCCTTTGGTATCAGGTGGGTGACAATCGTGACAGAACCAGTATGGTCGATTAGACGAAAGTCGCCATGACGTTTCTTTGACCGTTTTTTGATACGCATCACAGACTCATGACCCGGCGCGGTGATGGCCGGGCATGGGCGAGCGCCGGCTTCAAGGAGGAAACATGAAGGAATCGTTCACTGTCGGCCTGGTGGGCTATGGATTCGCCAGCCGGACCTTCCACGCACCGTTGATTCAGGCGACGCCGGGGCTGGAACTGGCGGCGGTATCCTCCAGCGATGCCGACAAGGTGAGGGCCGACCTGCCCGAGGTCACGGTCGACGCCTCTCCCCAGGCGTTGTTCGCGCGCAGCGACATCGACCTGGTGGTGATCCCCACCCCCAACGAGAGTCACTTTCCGCTGGCCAAGGCGGCGCTCTCGGCCGGCAAGCACGTGGTCGTCGACAAGCCGTTCACGGTGACCCTGAGCGAGGCCCGCCAGTTGCGCAGTCAGGCCGAACGGGCGGGCAAGCTGCTCTCGGTCTTCCACAATCGGCGCTGGGACAGCGACTTCATGACCGTGCGCGATCTGTTGCGCGACGCCACCCTGGGCCGGGTGGTGCATTTCGAATCGCACTTCGATCGTTTTCGTCCCGACGTCCGGCCGCGCTGGCGCGAGCAGGCCAAGCCGGGTGGCGGCATCTGGTACGACCTGGGCCCGCATCTGCTCGATCAGGCGCATCAACTGTTCGGCATGCCCCAGGCGATCCTCGTCGATCTGGCCATGCGCCGCGACGGCGCCCAGGTCGACGACGACTTCCATGCCCTGCTCGACTACGGCGACATGCGGGTGGTGCTGCACGCCGCGGCGCTGGTCGCGGCAGAGTCGCCGCGTTTCGTCGTCCACGGTACCCGGGGGAGTTACGTGAAATACGGTCTCGATCCCCAGGAGGCGCGGCTCAAGGCCGGCGAGCAACCGTCGCCCCGGTGGGGGAGCGATCCGCGTGACGGCACCCTGACCCTGGCCGACGAACAGGGAGGGCTCGACAGTCGTGTCCAGCCCACACAACCCGGCGACTACCTGGCCTACTACGCCGGGGTCCGCGATGCCCTGCGCGGCGAGCAAGGCAATCCGGTGGCGCTCGACGATGCCCTGGCCGTCATGCAACTGCTCGAGGTGGGGCTCGACAGCGCCCGCCAGAAGCGCTGGGTGCGGCTAAAGGAAGGGGCGTTGCGCAAGTCGACGTGAATGCCGTTTGTGTACATCTTGTAACAAAAATTGTTAGCAAAGCATTTGTTAGAGCTTTTACTGTTTTCTAGGCTGGACGATGTAATTGACGGCACGCGCAAGAGGCGCTTGCCAATCATCAATGATCAGGAGGATCGCATGAAGGCAATTTACGGAGTTCTGTTGGCAAGCCTGCTGGGCCTTTCGGCAGGCGGCGCCCTGGCCGCTGGCGATGAGGATGGCGCCATGACGAATGGCAAGATCGGTTCGGCCAATACCGAGGCGGACAGCATGAAGCCCGAGGGCGGTACTGCTGCCGATGGCGCCGCCCGCCAGGGGGGCAGCACTCTCGACGAGACGACCTCCGGTCCCGACGCGAACCTGAGTACCGAAACCGGGTCCGCCAATACTCAGGTGGGTAGCGTCAAGCCCGAGGGTGGCAGCGCCGCCCAAGGCTCGACGGGCGCCGTCGTGGGGGAACCCGCCACCGGCCCCGACGCGGACCTGAGCACCCAGACTGGCTCCGCCAACACCCAGGTCGGAGACACCAAGGTGCAGGGTGGCAGCGCCGCCCAGTAACGCGCCAGCCGATATCACGATGGTTCAGCCGCTCGTCACGCCGTGACGAGCGGTTTTTTCGTCGGTGTCGAGCCCGGTTCACCACCAGGACGTGGTCTGGCGTTCTGCGCGCAGCTTGTCGCGGGCGATGTAGAGGGCGGCGATGGCGCGGGCTTCGTGGAAGTCGTCGCGGGCGAGCAGGGCGGGCAGTTCCTCGAGAGCATGCGTCTCGACGATCAGGGGCTCGGGTTCGTCACCCGGCAGGCGCTTGGCGTAGAGATCGCTGGCGAGCAGCACCTGCATGCGGTGATTCATGTAGTTGGGCGCCAGCGACAGTTCGACCAGCGGCTCGATGTTGTGGGCGCCGACACCGCATTCTTCCATGAGTTCGCGGTTGGCGGCGGTGATGATGTCCTCCCCGGGGTCGACCAGCCCCTTGGGCAGGGTCAGGGCGTAGTCCTCGAAGCCGGCGGCGTATTCGCGAATCAGCAGGACATGCTCGGGGTCGGGCATCGCCACGATCATCACCGCCCCGGCGCCGCTGCCCTTGAGGCGCTCGAAGGTCCGTTCTTCGCCGTTGGAGAAGCGCAGGTCCATGCGCTCGATGGTGAACAAGCGGCTGCGCGCGACCTCCTCGCGATCGAGGACCTGCGGCTTGCTGGGGGTGGTGGACGACATGGGGCCTCCGTGCGTGGGTCGGGCGTATCCCGTACAATCCAGGTTCTCTACGAAAACTGCTGCGCTCGCCGACTTTTCGTACAAACCCAGGTTCTTTTTTTACCACCGCCGTGGAGCTTCTGGCCAATGATCGATTGGCACGACATCGACACCGTCCTGCTCGACATGGACGGCACGCTGCTCGACCTGCATTTCGACAGTCACTTCTGGCTCGAGCATCTGCCACGTCGCTACGTCGAGCTGCATCACCTCGACGAAGCGTTTCAGGAAGAGATCCGCGAGCGGATCGTCCGCGAGCAGGGCACGCTCGACTGGTACAGCCTCGATTACTGGCAGCGCGAGCTGAACGTCGACATTCTCGCCCTGAAGCGTGAGGTGCAGCATCTGATCGGCCTGCGCAGCGATGCCCTGGACTTCCTGACCTGGCTCAAGCAGGCCCACCCGCGGGTGGTACTGGCGACCAATGCCGACCGCGGGAGTCTCTCGCTGAAGCTGCCGCTGACCGGGCTGGAAGACTACCTGGATGCGATCGTCTCGTCGGCGGATCTCGGCGTGCCCAAGGAGCATCAGGAATTCTGGTTCGCCCTGCAGGAGGTCGAGCCCTTCGACCCGCTGCGCACGCTGTTCATCGACGACAACCCCGCCGTGCTGGAGAGTGCCCGGGAATTCGGCATTCGCCACCTGCTGGGGATCAAGCAACCCGACAGCCGGCGGCCGGAGCGTGAGCTCGAGGAATTCGTCGCTCTCGACCGCTTCGCGGCCTTGTTTCCACGCGACTAAGCCCCCATTTTCGTGAACATGGAACAGCAATCGGTACGTATCGACAAATGGCTCTGGGCGGCGCGCTTCTTCAAGACCCGCGGCCTGGCCAAGAAGGCCATCGACGGCGGCAAGGTCCAGGTCGACGGGACCCGCGTCAAGACCAGCAAGATGATCGCGCCCGGCGCCCTGATCAAGGTACCGCAGGGCTGGGATCACTGGGAGGTCGAGGTGGTGGCCGTTTCCGACCAGCGGCGCGGGGCGCCCGAGGCGCGCGAACTCTATCGCGAGACGCCGGAGAGCCTCGCGCGGCGCGAACGTGAAGCCGAACAGCGTCGTCTCGCCAACCAGACCATGCGTGCGCCCAAGGGGCGCCCCGACAAGCGCGACCGCCGCGATATCCAGCGTTTCCAGCGCCAGCGCCCCGACGAGTGACGGGCCGCCCCGAAGCTCGTCTTTCCCAACCGTTTTCCCTTATTTCGAGTGGACCCATGCCCGATCAGATTCAGCGATTCCTGTTCGACGATACCAACGTGCGCGGCGAGATCGTCTCGCTCGAGAGTGCCTACGCCGACGTTCTCGAACGCCACGCCTATCCGGCGGTGGTCAGTCAACTGCTGGGGGAAATGCTGGCCGCGGTGGCACTGCTCACCGAGACCGTCAAGCTCGATGGCACCCTGAGCCTGGAAGTGCGCGGCCGTGGTGCGCTGAGCCTGCTGATGGCCGAATCCAACCCGGGCGGCGAACTGCGGGCCATCGCCCGGGTCGACGACGAAGCGCCGCTGCCGGCGGAAGGCGCCTCCTTCCGGAGCCTGGTCGGTGACGGTCAGATCGTGATCACCCTCGACCCGCGCGAAGGCAATCGTTACCAGGGCATCGTCGCCACCGACGGCGATGATCTCGCCGCCTGCCTGGAAGAGTACTTCGCCCGTTCCGAACAGTTGGCCACGCGCCTGTGGCTGGCGGCCGATGGCGAGCGTGCCGGTGGCCTGTTGCTCCAGCAACTGCCCGACGACGCCAGCAACCAGGACGCCGACGCCTGGGACCGGGTCGTGCATCTGGCGAGCACCGTGAGCGACGACGAGCTGCTCAATCTTTCCCAGCGCGACCTGCTGTATCGCCTCTATCACGAGGAAACGGCCCGGGTCTTCGACCCCAAGCCGCTGCGCTTCGGCTGCACCTGTTCGCGGGAGCGCATCGCCCAGGCGCTGCTCAGCCTGGGAGCCGACGAACTGCGCGACATCCTCCGCGAGCAGCAGGCCGTGGACACCCAGTGTCACTTCTGTCACACCCGCTATCACTTCTCGGCGGCCGACATCGAGTCGTTGATCGATTCGCCAGAGGCCGGCTCGCCGACCGTGCACTGAGGCCGGCAAGAGGGGCGCCGGCTGCCGCGGTATGACGGGCGTCATCCCGGCACGTCGAGGAAGCCGGCGTTTTGCCCCCCGGGGGTTTTTGCCATAATGTTTCCGCCCGCATCGTTTCGACACAAAGAGACGGCACACCGTCCGGACGATGCGCCGGAAGCTTTTTTTGGCTAACGAGAGAGAAATGGCCCCCGGGCCCAGGACACCCCAATGACCATGAATCAAGCAGCCCCCCGGGCGACGACGGAACGTCGCGCCCGTACCCACACCAACCTGAGTGCCGCCGAACTGATCGAGCGGGCCATTGCCGCCGGTGAGGGACGCCTCGCCGACAATGGCGCGCTGGTGGTGAACACCGGCGAGCGCACCGGTCGCTCGCCGGCCGATCGCTTCATCGTCGACGAGCCGTCCACGTCCGAATTGATCGACTGGGGTAGCGTCAATCGGCCCTTCGACGGCGAGCGCTTCGATGCCTTGTGGGAGCGGGTCGAGGACTATCTCGCGGAAGGGGACTGCTACGTCGCCGAGCTGCATGTGGGGGCCGACCCCGAGTACTATCTGCCGATCCGCGTGACCACCGAGACCGCCTGGCACAACCTGTTCGCACGGACGCTGTTCGTGCGCCCCGAGACCTTCAATGCCAAGGGCAAGAACGAGTGGACCATCCTCAACGCGCCGCACTTCACCTGCGATCCGGCGCGTGACGGCACCCGCTCCGAGGGCACGGTGATCATTAACTTCGCCCGTCGCCGGGTGTTGATTGCCGGCATGCGCTATGCCGGCGAAATGAAGAAGGCGATGTTCTCGGTGCAGAACTTCCTGCTCCCCGAGAAGGACGTGCTGCCCATGCACTGCAGCGCCAACGTCGGCGAGGACGGCGAGACCACGCTGTTCTTCGGTCTCTCCGGCACCGGCAAGACCACGCTCTCCGCCGACCCGGCGCGCTATCTGATCGGCGACGACGAACACGGCTGGGGCGAGGGCACGGTGTTCAACATCGAGGGTGGCTGCTACGCCAAGTGCATCGACCTTTCCGAGAAGAACGAGCCGGTGATCTGGCAGGCGATCCGGTTCGGCACGGTGCTCGAGAACGTGGTGCTCGACGATCGCCGTACCCCCGACTATGCCGACGACAGCCTGACCCAGAATTCCCGCGCCGCCTATCCGCTCGAGCACGTCGAGAAGCGGGTCGAGGAGAATCGCGCCGGCGAGCCCAACGCGATCATCTTCCTGACCTGCGACATGAGCGGCGTCCTGCCGCCGGTATCGATCCTTTCCAAGGAAGCCGCGGCCTACCACTTCCTGTCCGGGTATACCGCCAAGGTGGGCTCCACCGAGATGGGTTCCTCGTCGGGGCTCGAGGCGACATTCTCGACCTGTTTCGGGGCGCCGTTCTTCCCGCGTCCGGCCCGCGAGTACGCCGATCTGCTGATCAAGCGCATCGAGGCCTTCGGCTCGCGCGTCTATCTGGTCAACACCGGCTGGACCGGGGGCAGTTACGGCCACGGTGGCAGTCGCTTCAGCATCCCCACCACCCGCAGCATCATCGGCGCCATCCAGGCCGGCGTTCTCAAGGATGCCGAGACCCAGCGCATCGATGGTCTCAACCTGGCGGTGCCCACGGCCGTGCCCGGTGTCGATTCGTGCCTGCTCGACCCGCGCGAGACCTGGGACGACAAGGCGGCCTACGACCGTCAGCGTCAGGAACTGATCGCCAAGTTCGTCGAGAACTTCAAGAAGTTCGCCGGCGTCGACGAGGCGATCGTCGCGGCGGGGCCGTCGTTCAACTGAGCCGCCCACCGGGCATCGCCGATCGCCGAGGGCGCGTCACTGGACGCGCCCTCGGCGTTTTTGGGTTCATCGCATTTCGCCGGGAAAAGCGACGCGGATCATCGCGGACAAGCTCCCTCCCATAACCCTGCCGGTTGGCTTGTCTTTGTGGGAAATGGAATGGACCCGTCCCCCCTTGTGCCAAGATGAGCCTGTAACGCCATCTATCGGTGCATGGGGCACCCACGGCATCCCGAGAGGAGGGTCCATTCATGAACAAGATTAGCATTGTGGGTATCGATCTCGCCAAGCACGTCTTCCAACTGCACGCCATCGATGCACACGGCCGCAAGGTCTTCGGCAAGTCGGTGAGCCGCCAGCAACTGCGCCTGACACTGAGCCAGATGCCGCCGTGCCGGGTCGCGATGGAAGCCTGTGGTTCGGCCCATTATTGGGCGCGTGAGATCCGCGCGATGGGGCATGACGCGCTCCTGTTGCCGCCCCAGGCCGTGAAGCCCTTCGTCCAGGGCCACAAGAACGACGCCCGCGATGCGGCGGGGATCGCCGAGGCGGCGGCGCGTCCCGCCACGCCCCACGTGGCCATCAAGACCGAGGCGCAACAGGCGCTTCAGGCCATACATCGGGTACGCACACGTCTGGTTCGCGAGCGCACGGCGATCGGCAATGAGTTGCGCGGTCTGATGGGCGAGTTCGGACTCGTGGTGGCCCAGGGCCACGCGGTGCTTCGCCAGGGCGTCGCCCGAGAGTTGATCGAGCGACACCGCGAGCGACTGGGTAGCGCCCTGTGCCTGCTGCTGGAAGACCTGATCGCCCAATGGCGTGACGTGGACGAGCGGCTCAAGGGTTATGACAAGCAGCTGATGGCACTGGCCAAGGCCTCGTCGGATGCCGAACGGCTGATGAGCGTGCCCGGCATCGGTCCGGTCAATGCCACGCTGTTGCTGAGCCATCTGGGCGATCCCCGGCGTTTCCCCAACGGCCGCCAGTTCAGTGCCTCGATCGGTCTGGTACCGCGGCAGTTCTCCAGTGGTGGCAAGGCGCGGTTGAGGGGCATCACCAAACGGGGCAACGGCGAGGTGCGACGCCAGTTGGTGCATGGGGCCCGGGCGGCCTTACGCCAGTTCCAGCGCCAGGCGGCTCCCGACCGGCTGGCCCGTTGGGTCTGTGAGCTGGCGGCACGCGTGGGCCAACGCAAGGCGATCGTGGCGCTGGCCAACAAGCTGGCCCGTATCTGTTGGTCCGTGCTGGCTCATAGCCGGCCTTATCAGCCTCAGGGCCAGGTGATCTGAGGGCCGGACGGGAAGAAAGGCAAGAAGCGCAAGCGGATACAGAAAAGCGTTTTCCGAGGTTGCGCGGGCAAGTTGCCTCGATGACATGGTCGGCAAGACCGGCTCTCTGGCACACTGATAATTCGCTAGGCCCGTTGGAGGCCGTGTGGGAGATAAGAGGCCAGAGAGCGCGCATTCCATCAGGGCCCGGCGCCGCAGGCGCCACAAGAGGCCGGATATAAGCGTGCAGTCTCACCTCATGTCTCGTTGCTGCTGGCTTGCACAACGGGACGGGTCCATATAAGCGAATTTATTCGCGATGGCGGAGGGCACAGTAGCTTCCCCGACCATGCCGGGCACCTGCGGCGTCAATCGGGAACAAGTTCCCTCCCACAGGAACCCCATGCTCCAGTGAGCCATCCAGGTTGGTTTTCGTGGGAGGGAATTTACACCGCAAAGCGTGACCTTACGTATCACGCTGATCCGCGAAGACCCCGTTTTGGGCGGCTCGCTGCATCCGCAACGCCGTACCTGACGTATGCTCGAGGCGAGGATACCCACAATGCGCGAGGGGAGGGCAGGTCATGCAACGACGCCGATTTCTGGGACTGCTAGGTGCCGGCGGTCTGATGGGGTTGCTCCCGGTCTGGGCGCTGGCACGTCCCCAGCTGGATCTGTCGCGGGGTGCCGACGTCGAGCCGCTCGAGCTCAGCGAGTCGGCGTGGCGTGAGCGGCTCAGCGAGGCCCAGTTCAAGGTGCTGCGCGAGGCGGATACCGAGCCGGCGGGGAGCAGCCCCCTGAACGATGAGAAGCGCCGCGGCGAGTACCGTTGCGCCGGTTGCGGCCTGACGCTGTTCACCAGCGACATGAAATACGAGTCGGGGACCGGCTGGCCGAGCTTCTTCGACCATGTGAAGGGACACCTGCTGACCCAGCGTGATTTCGTGCTGTTGATTCCACGCACCGAGTACCACTGCGCGCGCTGCGGTGGGCATCAGGGCCATGTCTTCGAGGATGGCCCCGAGCCCACCGGGCTGCGCTGGTGCAACAACGGGGTGGCGTTGCGCTTCGTGCCGGATGGCGCTTAGCGACGCATCTAGAAGGTCGCCCACTCCTCGTCGGTGCTCTCGTCAGCACCGCGCCGTGCCACCGGGCGGGCTTGCCCGGTGGCCGCGGTCTGCGGGGCGTTCAGGCGCGGGGCCGATGACGCCTCGGGCACTTCGCCGCTCAGGCGGAACGAGGCGATCAGGGCATTGAGGCGCTCGGCCTGTTCGCGCATCTCGCCGGAGGCCGCGCTGAACTGCTCGACCATTGCCGCGTTGTGCTGGGTCATGTTGTCGAGTTCGCTGACCGCGGTATTGACCTGGCCGATGCCCTGACTCTGCTCCTTGGCGCCGGCGCTGATCTCGCCGATCACGTCGGTGACCTGCTCGATGCTCGCGACGATCTCGCTCATGGTGCGGCCGGTGCGCTTGACCAGCTCGTTGCCGGACTGGGTGCGGCTCACCGAGGTGTCGATCAGCTCGCGGATGCTCTTGGCCGCCTCGCCGGAGCGGCTGGCCAGGGTGCGGACCTCCTGGGCGACGACGGCGAAGCCGCGGCCGTGTTCGCCGGCGCGGGCCGCCTCCACCGAGGCGTTGAGCGCCAGGATGTTGGTCTGGAAGGCAATGCCGTCGATCATGCCGATGATCTCGCTGATCTGCGTGGCGGAGGAATTGATCTCGTCCATGGTGCGCTCGACCTGCTGCATGGCCTCGCGGCCCTCACGGGCGATGTCGGACGTCGAGTGGACCAGCTTGTTGGCCTGCTGGGCGGCATCCGAAGTGTTGCTCACGGTCGCCGAGATCTGCTCCATCGACGCCGAGGTCTCCTGCAGATTGGACGCCGCCTGTTCGGTACGCGAGGCGAGATCCACGCTGCCCTTGGCGATCTCGTCGGAAGCGGTGGTCACCCCCAGGGTACTGGCGCGGACCGACTGCAGGGTGGTGTCGATGTAGGCGATGAAGCCGTCGAACTGATCGGCCAGCTCGCCGATCTCGTCGCGGCGGGTCGACTCGATGCGCGCGGTCAGGTCGCCGTCGCCCTCGGCGATCTCCTTGATGCGTGCGGTGACGTTGCGGATGGCCCGCGACATCATCAGTGGACCGACCAGGGCGATCGTCATGGCGGCGACGAACACGACCAGCGAGAACACCCCGATGATCCAGAGCTTGGTATTGGCCATGGCGACCGAGGCGTCGTGGAGTTCGGCGACCTTGGCGTTAGCCGCTTCGCCAGCCATGTCGTAATGCTCGCGCAAGGCCTGGAACGTGGTCAGTGAGTTGCCGTCGAGCTGGGCGAGAGCCGCCTGGCGATCCCCGGCTTCGTGCAGCGTGAATACCCGCTGCGAGGCGTCGTGCCAGGCCTTGTAGTCGGCCTCGAAGCCCTGCAGGCGGCGGGTGATGTCGGGATAGCCGGCCATGTCCTCGATGAAATCATGCATCCGGTCGTAGGCCTGCTGGGCGTTTTCCCGATAATCGGCGAGTTGCGCTCGAGCGGCGTCGCTTCCGCGATCGGTACGCAGGACTTCGAGTTCGGCCACGCGAGCCTGGTAGAGGTCGCGGTCGGCGTTGAGCACTTCCGAGACCGCCTTGTTGAAGGTCGTGCTGAATTCGTTCATCCGCCCCTTGAGCGACTCGATGAAGAAGAAGTCGGCGACGACGACGACGAGCAGTGACAGTGCCACGCCGATGAAGGCGCTGGCGTACTTGACGCTGATGCGGTGCATGTTCTTGAGCATGGTCTTGGCCCTCGGAAGCCCTGTGTCTGGAGTCTGGGTTGGTAAGTCTTTTTTTATGAGTGTTGTGGCTCGAACATTAATGAGCTTCGGGGAGGGCGTCGACGTTTGGGCCGGGAGTGTCACAGTTGTTCACGTTCCATGCGTCAGTGCCTGAATCCCTCGACGATGTGCTGGGCGAGTTCGGCGACCACCGGCGAGTTCGCCTCCGGGGCTCGCAGCAGCACGATCGAGGCGGCCGGCAACGGCGGGAAGCCATCCGCCTCGCCGAGGATGCGCAGGCCCGGGGTGACCAGGCTCTTCATCCACGCCGATACCGCCAGCCCGGCGCCGACCACCGCCTGAAGGGTGGCCAGGCTGGGGCTCGAGTAGGCGACGCGATAGGCGTGGCCGGCCAGGGCCAGGGCGTTGCAGGCATGGCTCCGGCAGAAGCAGGGCTCCTCGAACAGTGCCAGTGGCATCGGGCTCTGCCGGTGCGGGGCATGATGCTCGGCGGTAACCCACACCGTTTCGTCCTGGCGCAGGATCTCGCCGATCTCGTGACCCACCTCGCGGGTCACGATGCTGAGATCGAGGCTGCCCTGCTGGCGGCTGAGCAGGGTGGTCGAGGGCGCGCAATCGACCTCCACGTCGACCAGCGGCCAGCTCTGCGAGAACGACTTGAGGATCCCCGGCAGGAAGCGCATCACGTAGTCGTCGGGCACCCCGAGTCGCACGCGGCCGACCATGTCCGGCTGGCGCAGCACGTTGAGCGCTTCGCCGTGCAGGTCGAGAATCCGCCGGGCGTAGCCGAGCAGGGTGTTGCCTTCGCTGGTCAGGCGCATGCTGCGCCCCTCGCGGACGAACAGCGGGCGGCGGATCACGTCCTCCTCGAGACGCTTGACCTGCATGCTGACCGCCGACTGGGTGCGGTTGACCGCCTCCGCGGCACGGGTAAAGCCGCCGTGATCGACGATGGCCACGAAGGTGCGCAGCAGTTCGTGATCGATAGTCTGCAACATGGTGGTGTTCTCCATCAAATTGCGTGATGTCTTGAATCAATAACATTCGTTGGATTGATTATGCGCCGCCGGCGAGACTGCTTCCACACCCTCGGGACATCCTGTGGAGGCGATCATGAAAACGCTTATCGGTACCTGGTTGTGCAATGCGTCGTCCGTCGCCGGCTGGCTGGATCGGGCTCCCGCACGTCGTGACAGGCTCGCGCGCTGGCGCCGCCGGCTCGCGCGCTGGTCGCGGTTGCGCCACGAGCGTCAGCAATTGCGTCATCTCAGCGATGCCATGCTGCGCGACATCGGCCTGACCCGTGACGACGTCGAGCGCGAGGCCAGTCGCCCCTTCTGGGACGACGACGGCACCCGCTGATAAGTCGGCGGCGTTCGTCGACCTGCGTCGCCGGATGGCTTTGTGGTACCTTGTCGCCATTTGTCGCGCCCCCTCTCTCGACAGACGCTGCGGAGCGGGCACTGGCCCGGCCGACGCGGCGGGCGCGACCGATGGCGGCCCCGTTCGGGCCGCCGGTTGGAGACATGACGCAAGGATCCCATGGACGCCCAGACCACGATCACCGCTCGCCTCGCCGAGGAACTCGCCGTACGTCCCGCCCAGATCGCCGCCACCGTCGAGCTGCTCGATGGCGGCGCCACGGTGCCCTTCATCGCGCGTTATCGGAAGGAGGTCACCGGCGGGCTCGACGACGGCCAGCTGCGCCAGCTCGAGGAGCGCCTGCGCTATCTGCGCGAGCTCGAGGAGCGCCGCGCGGCGGTGCTGGCGAGCATCGACGAACAGGGCAAGCTGAGCGACGCGCTCGCCGCCCAGATCCGCGAGGCCGACACCAAGCAGCGCCTCGAGGATCTCTACCTGCCCTACAAGAAGAAGCGGCGCACCAAGGCACAGATCGCCCGCGAGGCGGGGCTCGAGCCGCTCGCCGATACCCTGCTGGCCGACCCGACCCGCGATCCCGAAAGCGAGGCGCAGGCCTATCTGCGCCCGGCGGAAGGCGACATGCCCGGCGTCGAGGACACCAAGGCGGCGCTCGACGGCGCCAAGCAGATCCTCATGGAGCGCTTCGCCGAGGATGCCGAGCTGGTCGGCCGGCTGCGCGACCGGCTCTGGGAGGAGGGCGAGCTGTGTGCCCGGGTGGTCGACGGCAAGCAGCGCGAGGGCGCCAAGTTCGCCGACTACTTCGAACATGACGAGCGTCTCGCCAGGGTGCCGTCGCACCGCGCGCTGGCGATGTTCCGCGGCCGCAACGAGGGCGTGCTGAGCCTGACCCTGAAGCTGCCGGGCGAGGACGAGGCGGCGGTGCACCCGGCGGAGGTGGCGATCGCCCGCCACGCCGGCATCGACCTGGCCGGCGAGAGCGCGGGTCGGCCCGCCGATCGCTGGCTGCGCGAGGTGGTGCGCTGGACCTGGCGGGTCAAGCTCTACACCCATCTCGAGACCGAATTGTTGGGGCGGCTGCGCGAGCGCGCCGAGGGCGAGGCGATCGATGTCTTCGCCGCCAACCTCAAGGATCTGCTGCTCGCCGCGCCGGCCGGCCCGCACGCCACCCTGGCCATCGACCCGGGGCTGCGCACCGGCTGCAAGGTGGCGGTGGTCGACGCCACCGGGCAGTTCCTGGAGCAGGCGGTGATCTACCCTCATGCGCCGCAGAACCGCTGGGACGAGGCGCTGGCCGTGCTCGGCAAGCTGGTCGACAAGCACGGCGTGACGCTGATCGCCATCGGCAACGGTACCGCCAGCCGCGAGACCGACCGCCTCGCCGGCGAACTGCTCAAGCGCCTCTCGGCGCCGGCGACGAGCGGGGCGCGACGCCCGACCAAGGTGATGGTCAGCGAGGCGGGGGCCTCGGTGTATTCCGCCTCCGAGCTGGCGTCCCGCGAATTGCCGGAGCTCGACGTCACCATTCGTGGCGCGGTGTCGATCGCCCGGCGCCTGCAGGACCCGCTGGCGGAACTGGTCAAGATCGAGCCCAAGTCGATCGGCGTCGGCCAGTATCAGCACGACGTCTCGCAGGTGCAGCTCTCGCGCAGCCTCGAGGCGGTGATCGAGGACTGCGTCAACGCCGTGGGGGTGGATCTGAACACCGCCTCCGGGGCGCTGCTGTCGAGGGTCTCGGGGCTCAACCCGGGGCTCGCCGAGAACATCGTCGCCCGGCGCAACAGCCAGGGGGCGTTCCGCAATCGCCGCGAATTGCTCGAGGTCAGCCGCCTGGGGCCGCGAACCTTCGAGCAGTGCGCGGGCTTTCTGCGCATCATGAACGGCGACAACCCGCTCGATGCCAGTGCCGTGCACCCGGAGGCCTATCCGGTGGTGGCGCGCATCGCCGAGCGCGGCGGGCGCGAGCTGGCCAGCGTGATCGGCGACAGCGGCTTTCTCAAGTCGCTGTCGCCAGGCGATTATGTCGACGACGCCTTCGGGGTGCCGACCATCACCGATATCCTCAAGGAACTCGACAAGCCGGGCCGTGACCCGCGCCCCGAATTCAAGGCCGCCGAGTTCCGCGAGGGCGTGGAGACGCTCAAGGATCTCGAGCCGGGGATGATCCTCGAGGGCAGCGTGACCAACGTCACGCATTTCGGTGCCTTCGTCGACATCGGCGTTCATCAGGACGGGCTGGTGCACATCTCGGCGCTCTCCGACAGCTTCGTCGATGACCCGCGCCAAGTGGTCAAGGCCGGTGATATCGTCAAGGTCAAGGTGATGTCGGTGGATGTCGAGCGCGGCCGGATCGGCCTGTCGATGCGCCTGCATGACCAGCCCGAGGGCGATACGGCGGCCAAGCCGTCCGGGGGCGACAGCCAGGGCCAGGCGCGGCGCGGCAAGGCCAAGCGGCGCGGCGGCAACGCCTCGGGCGGCCAGACCCAGGGCGGGCAGATGGGCGCGCTGGGCGAAGCGCTGCTCAAGGCGCGCGACAAGTCGCGCTGAGCGGCAGGAGCGTCGAGGCATTTCCTTAGCCTTGAAACGGCCGGCGGCGGCGCCATAATCTGTCCTTCAACGTTCGCCGTGCCGCGTGCCGGCGAGCCACCTTCAACATGGGGTGTTCAACTTGTCCGAGCAACTAGTCAACGCCATCGCGCGGCTCAAGGGCCCGGCACGTCAGGGGCAACTGGGTCGTCTGCGTCGCGGCATCGAGAAGGAGGGGTTGCGCGTCGACCGCCAGGGAATGATCGCGCACACGCCCCACCCACGGGCGCTGGGCTCGAAGCTGACCCACCCCCATATCACGACCGACTACTCCGAGTCGCTGCTGGAGTACATCACCCCGGTCTACTGTCGCCCGGAAGACGCGCTGACCTTCCTCGCCGACCTGCACCGCTTCAGCTACCGGCACCTGGGCGACGAGTTGCTCTGGCCGGCCAGCATGCCGGGGCGCCTGGCCGGCAACGACAGCGTGCCGATCGCCGATTACGGCCGCTCCAACGTGGGCTTCATGAAGCATGTCTACCGCAAGGGGCTGGACGTCCGCTACGGCCGCATCATGCAGTCCATTGCAGGGGTGCACTACAATGTGTCGCTGCCCGAGGAAGTCTGGCCGCTGCTGCGCGAACTCGAAGGGGCCGAGGACAAGCCGCTCAACGCCTATCGTTCGGGGCGCTATTTCGACCTGATTCGCAACTTCCGCCGCAACAGCTGGCTGCTGCTCTATCTGTTCGGCGCCTCGCCGGCACTCGATCGCAGCTTCCTGACCGGCGCCGTGCCCGACAAGCTCGCGGCGCACGCCCGGGACACGCTGGTCTCGCCCCATGCCACCAGTCTGCGGATGTCGGACCTGGGCTATCAGAACAAGGTCCAGGCGCAGCTCAAGATCTGTTTCAATTCGCTGTCCAACTACGTCGGTACCCTGCGCCACGCGATCACCACGCCGTGGCCGGCCTACCAGCGTATGGGGGTGAACGAGGGCGGCGACTGGCGCCAGTTGAACGCCAACATCCTGCAGATCGAGAACGAATACTACAGCGACATCCGCCCCAAGCGGGTGGCGCGTCACGACGAGACGCCCACCCAGGCCCTGGAGGCGCGCGGCGTCGAGTACATCGAGGTCCGCTGTCTCGATCTGAATCCGTTTTCGCCATTGGGAATCGATGCCACTCAGATGCGGTTCCTCGACACCTTCCTGATGTGGTGTCTGCTTTCGGAGAGCCCGTGGATTCCCGACGAGGAGTGCGACCGCCTCGACGACAACCGCCGGGCGGTGGTCGAGCGCGGCCGCGACCCGGGGCTGGCGTTGACGATCGACGGCGAACAGCGGCGTCTTGCCGATCGTGGCCGGACGATCTTCGCCGAGTTGCGTGGCGTGGCCGAGCTGCTGGACGTGGTCGAGGGGGGCGAGGCGCACGTCGCCGCGCTCGATGCGCTGGAGCCGTTGCTCGACACGCCCGAACGGACGCCTTCCGGACGCCTGCTGCGAGCGCTGGAGGAGAGCGGCAGCGAGTTCGTCGATCACGTGCTCCAGCTGGCGTCGGCCCAGGCCGAGCGTTTTCGTGACGAACCCGTCGACCCGGCCCGAGAGGCCTGGTTCCGGGAGCTCAGCGAAACCTCGTATCAGCAGCAGGCGGACATCGAGGCGGCCGACCGGGAGCGCTTCGACGACTTCCTGGCGGCCTATTTCGCGCGGGCCAGTGAACCTCGAGCCGCATCGCCGGTCTAGACCGGCGCAACCGGAATCGGTGTCTTGGGCCGGCCGTCGCAGGGCGACCGGCTCGTTGTCATGTCTTGAGGGAGTCAACTGATGTCAATCGCCCCGCGCGGGATCTCGACGCGCCAGTGGAGTCTGGCCGGGCTGGCCATGTGTGTCCTGATGATGGCCGTGGCCCTGGCCCTGCAGTACGTCGCCGGCCTGGAGCCCTGTCCGTTGTGCATCTTCCAGCGTATCGCCGTGCTCGCCGCGGGGGCGGTGTTCCTGGTGGCGGCGCTGCATGGCCCGCGTGGCCGGGGCGCCGTGGTGTACGGTCTCCTGGCGCTGGCGGCCGTGGCCGGGGGCATCGCCGTGGCCGGGCGACACGTCTGGCTGCAGTCGCTGCCGGCGGACCAGGTGCCCAGCTGCGGCCCCGGGCTCGACTACATGCTCGAGGTGCTGCCGCTGTGGGATGTCCTCTCGCGGGTGCTCTCCGGCTCCGGCGAGTGTGCCACCATCGACGGCTACTGGTGGGGGCTGACGCTGCCGCAGTGGACCCTGATCGGCTTCTGCGTGCTGGCGCTGATCCCGCTGGGCATGCTGGTCGGGGCGTCGCGGGGGCGCCGGACCTGAGTATTCGCGCACCGTGCCCGTCGACCTCGCGGGGGTGGCAGGAAAGTGACGCCGGACGCTACGGTTTTGTCCGTCGGTAGCATTGACACTCGTCCTGCTTGGGGAGACGCTGGAAGCCGCCGCAGAGGACGAACCAGGGAGACGCACCCATGCTGGAAGATTGCAAGTCGGCACAGGAACGATGGGGCGGCGTGCACCGCCTGATCGATCGCTGGCTCGAGGAACGACACGAGATGCTGGTCGCCTGCATGGAGCTGCAGGACGCCTGCGACGCGGATCCCGAAACGGTGTCGAAGGCGCGCATCGATCGTTTCAGCGAGCTGCTGATGGACTACATCAGTGCCGGGCATTTCGAGATCTATCCGCAACTGCGCGAAGAGGCCCGCCACTTCAACGATCACGAAGCGCTGGTGCTGGCCGATCGTCTCCTGCAGCGTCTCGAGATGTCCACCGAGATGGTGCTCGAGTTCGACAAGGCGTTTTCCACGCCGACCCGCTGCCAGCACTATGTGTCACGCCTGCCGAGCTGGCTGACGCGACTCAACCGCGCGCTGACCGAGCGCTTCGCCCTCGAGGATCAGCTGATCAGCCGCCTGCATGCCGCCCATTCGCCGCCGCCGGCACCGGAGGTGGCGCCCCGCGCGGCGCTCTGAAGCGTCCTTGGCGATGATCCCGACCCCGCCGGCCATGCCGGCGGGGTCTTTTCTTGAGGCGTCGTTTGAAGGCACGCGGTGGCGCGGATCAGCGGTGGCGGCGCAGCCGCTCGCCGAGGCGGGCGCCCAGATAGAGCATGCACGGGGTGAGCAGCAGGGTCAGCCCGGTGGCGAAGCCCAGCCCACCGGCGATGGCGCTCGACAACTGCGTCCACCATTGGGTCGAGGGGGCGTTCCAGCCCAGGCTGGGGGTGAGCAGATCGACGTTGACGCTGAGCACCATGGGGATCAGCCCGAGGACGGTGGTGACCGCCGTGAGCAGGACCGGGCGCAGGCGTCGACAACCCGCTTCCAGCGCGGCGTGGAAAGCGTCGAGCCCGTCCCCGCGCAACTGGTTGTAGGTGTCGATCAGGACGATGTTGTTGTTCACCACGATGCCCGCCAGGGCGATGATTCCCATGCCCACCATGACGATGCCGAACGGTTGGGCGTTGAGCAGCAGGCCGAGCAGGATTCCGGCGGTGGAGAAGACGATCGCCGACAGCACCAGTCCGGCCTGGTAGAGGCTGTTGAACTGGGTGACGAGGATGATCGTCATCAGGAAGATCGCCACGCCGAACGCCGAGACCAGGAAACGACTGGTCTCGGCCTGGTCCTCCTGCTCGCCGGCGAAGGCGACGCGCACCCCGTCGGGCAGTTTCTCCAAGGCCGGCGCCAGGGCGCGCACTCGCTCGTCGACCTGGTAGCCGGGCTGGACGTCGGCCTCCAGGGTGATTGCCCGGTGGCCGTCGATGCGATGCAGGACACCGACCTTGGGGGCCGGCTCCAGGTCGACGAACTGGCTGATCGGAACCCGGCCGCGCGAGGTGTTGACGGTCAGCCGGCGCAGTTGGTCGAGACTGCGCCGGGCGCCGGGCAGGCGGACCCGGATGTCGACCTCGTCGTCGACCTCGGCCGGGCGATAGGTCGCCACCTGCAGGCCGGTGGTGACCAGTTGCACGGCGCTGCCGATGGTCGCCACGTCGGCATCGAAGCGCGCGGCCTCGGCGCGGTCCACCTCGAGGCGCCACTCCACGCCGGGCAGGCTGCGGTCGTCCTGGATGTCGCGAAAGCCGCCAAGTGACTGCATGTCGCCACGCAGTTGCGCCACGGCCTGCTCGAGCAGGGCCGGGCGCCGGCCGCTGAGTTCGATCTGCACCGGCTTGCCGCTGGTCGGGCCCTGCTCCTGCTCGCGGAACTCCAGGCGCACGCCGGCCAGATCGCGGGTCCGCTCGTTCATGTCGGCGAGAATCGCCCGGGCGGGGCGGCGCTGGTTCCAGTCGACCAGCTGGAAGTTCAACTGGCCGATCACGTCGGCGCCGAGCTGCCCGTTGGCCATCGCGAAGGAGCGGGCGTAGAGCGACTGGATCTCGGCCATGCCCGCCACGCGGCGTTCGACGCGCCGGACCACGGCGTCCTTCTCGGCCACCGACAGGTCGCCGCGGGCGTGCACGAGGATCTGCGCGTTGTCGGGCTCCACCGCCGGAAAGAACTCCACGCCGTGGTTGAAGCGCGCGTAACCGACGTAGACCAGGACCATCAGCAGCAGGGCGCCGACGAGCGTGAAACCGGGACGCTGCAGCAGGCGCGTGAGCGTGCGGCGATACATCCGCCCCCCGGCCGCGAACCCCGGGGTGCCGGTCGAGGGCCGGCGGCGAACCAGGTTGCCGAGAACGGGCAGGAAGACCAGCGCCATGGCCAGCGAGGCGAGCAGGCAGAGCACCACGGTGGCGGGCAGGTACTTCATGAATTCGCCGACCACGCCGGGCCAGAACAGCAACGGCAGGAACACCGCCAGGGTGGTGGCGGTCGAGGTGATCACCGGCCAGGCCATGCGCTGGGCCGCGCCGGACCAGGCCTGGCGGGCGGGCAGCCCCTGCGAGAGGTTGTGATCGGCCTGTTCGCCGACCACGATGGCGCCGTCCACCAGCATCCCGGCGACCAGGATCAGCGCGAACAGCACGACGATGTTGAGCGTGTAGCCGATCGCCCAGATCAGCAGGATGCCGGCGAGAAAGGCGCCGGGAATGGTCAGGCCGACCAGCAGTGCCGAACGCAGGCCCATGGTCGCGAGAATCACGATCAGCACCAGCACCACCGCGGTCAGCACGTTGTTGAGCAGGTCGTCGAGCAGCCGTTCGACGGTGGTCGACTGGTCCATCAGCGTGCGCACCTCGAGGGTGTCGGGCAGGGCGGGTCGGGCCTCGTCGAGCAGCGCCTTGACCGCATCGATGGTGGCGATGATGTTGGCGCCGGTGCGCTTGGAGATTTCCAGCACCGCCGCCGGCTGGCCGTTGATCCGGGCATAGCCGGCGGGGTCCTTGAAGGTGCGGTGGATGACGGCGACGTCGCCGTAGGTCACCACCTGGTCGCCGTCGACCTTGACCGGCATGTCGAGCAGGTCGTCGAGGTTCTCGATCACCCCGGGGACCTTGATCGCCAGACGGCCGGCGCCGTTGTCGATGCTGCCCGCGGCGACCAGTTGGTTGTTGCGCGAGACCCGGTTGAACAGGGTGTCGAAATCGATGCCGTAGCCGGCCAGGACCTGCGGATCGACGACGATCTCCATGAGATCCTCGCGCTCGCCGGCGATATCGACCTCGAGCACCTGGGGGATGCTTTCGATGGCGTCCTTGAGCTCGCGGGCGGCGACCATCAGCTCGCCGGCGGAGAGCGGGCCCGACAGGCCCACCGAGAGCACCGGGAAACGCGCCACGTTGACCTCCATGACGCGGGGTTCGTCGGCCTCCTCGGGCAGCGAGCTGCGCGCGATGTCGACCTTCTCGCGGACGTCGGCGAGCGCTCGGCGCGGGTCGAAGCCGGCGTCGAACTCGAGGGTGATCGAGGCGTATCCCTCGCTGGCCTGGGCGGTCATCTTCTCGACGCCCTCGATGGCGCGCAGCTCCTGCTCCATGGGCCGTACCAGCAGCCGTTCGGCGTCCTCCGGGCTGACCCCTTCGAGCGACAGCGAGACGTAGATCATGGGGATCGCCACGTCGGGGTTGGCTTCCTTGGGGATCGCCTGGTAGGCCACGCTGCCGGCGAGCAGCAGGAAGACGAGTACCAGCAGGGTGGTGCGGGTGCGATCCAGCGCCGCTTCGATCAGGGCCCGCATCAGGAGGCGTCCCGTGTCTCGTCGGCGGTCACCGGCGTGACCCGCTGGCCGGGCTCGACGAACCCGCCGCCCAGGGTGATCAGACGCACCTCATCGGGGAGGCCGCCGACCCAGGCCTGGGTGGCGTCGGCGCTGATCAGCTCGATGGGCAGAAAGCGCACGGTATCGTCGTCGTCGACACTCTTGACCCCCAGGTGGCCCTGTTCGTCGAGCACCAGCAGGGCCGGGGAGATGCGGTGGGCGGGGCGCGCGGGCAGGGTGATGTCGAGCGTCGCGCTGGCGCCGGCGATGCGCAGCCGCTGCGGGTTGCTCACCCGGACCTCGAGCGGGTAGCTGCGCGTGGCGTCGTCGGCGCGACTGGCGAGAAACGAGACTCTGCCGTCGAGTCGTCGCCCGTCGAGCAGGATCACCGCGCTGGGCATGCCCTCGCTGACGTCGTCGATGCGCCGCTGCGGCAGCCAGGCCTTGGCGTCGAGGCGCTCGATGTCGACCAGCTGGCCGAGTGTTTCGCCGATCTGCACGTAGTCGCCGGGATCGACATCGAGGCGGTCGAGCGTGCCGGCGAAGGGGGCATCGATCCGGGTGTCGTCGAGATCCTCGCGTAGCGTGGCGAGTTGGGCGAGACTCGTCGCGCGCTCGCTCTTCAGCCGCAGCAGCTCGTTGTTCGACACCAGATTGCGCCCGCTGAGCTTGCGGGCGCCCTCGAGTTCGGAATCATTGAGGGCCAGCTGGGCCCGGGCCTGTTCAATGCGCGCCGGCAGGTCGCCGGGATCGAGTGTCACCAGGCGTTCGCCGTCGGTCACCCGGTCACCCTGGGCGTGTGGCAGTTCGCTGACCGTGCCGGCGCGGCGGGCGCGCAGGTCGACGGCCTGCCGCGCTTCCAGCTGGCCCTGGAGGCGCACGTGAGGGCTGTGGGGCTGGGCCCGGGAGAGGCTGACCTCGACGCGTGGCAGACTGTCGCGATCGGTCGGCCGATCGGCCGGGGCCTGTGACTGGAAGCGTTGGGTGTCGCCGAACGCCAGCCAGATCAGCAGCCCCACGCCGAGCAGCAGGGCGAGCAGGGCCGGCGGGAGGGAAGGCCTCGAGCGCATCGGTCGTCCTCTGACAGATGGATGGTCCGTCGACACGCGACGGGAGACACGAAAAAGCCGCCTCGGGGCTGCCGGGGCGGCTTTCAGTGTATCAGGGCGTCGGTATCGGGTAAGCCATTGATACGTTGGCCGGGACGGTCGGTCAGGAACAGGCCGCTTCGGCGGCTTCGCGGGGCGCGCAGCGGGCTCGCTCGGCGGAACGTGGCGCGCTGGGCGCGGCGGCATCGAGCTTGAGGATGCGCTGCGTCCGCTCGCGGACGGCGCGCAGCCTGGCGGCATCCTCGGCCAACACCGGGGCGCGTACCGGGACCAGGCGTGCCAGGCGCGCTTGCCACTCGGCGGAGGCGAAGCGCTCGGGGAAGCAGCGCTCGATCAGGTCGAGCATGATCGACGTGGCGGTCGAGGCACCGGGCGACGCGCCCAGCAGGGCGGCCAGGGAGCCGTCGCCGGCGGTGACGATCTCGGTACCGAACTGCAGGACGCCGCCTTTCTTGGGGTCTTTCTTGATGATCTGGACGCGCTGGCCGGCGACCTCGAGCCGCCAGTCGTCGGCGTCGACATCGGGGTAGAAGTCGCGCAGTTCCTCGACCCGCTGGGCGTGGGAGAGACGCACCTGGTCGACCAGGTATTTCATCAGGCTGAAATTGCTGCGGGCCACGGCGAGCATCGGGCTGAGGTTGGACGAGCTCACCGACTTGACCAGATCGAAGACCGAGCCGTGCTTGAGAAACTTGGTGGTGAAACCGGCGAAGGGCCCGAACAGCAGGGACGGCTTGCCGTCGACGTTGCGGGTGTCGAGATGGGGGACCGACATGGGGGGCGCGCCGATGGCGGCCTTGCTGTAGACCTTGGCCCGGTGCCGGGCGACGACCTCCGGCTTGTCGCAGCGCAGCCACTGTCCGCTGACCGGAAAGCCGGCGTAGCCGCGGGCCTCGGGGATGCCGCTCTTCTGCAGCAGGCGCAGGGAGGCACCACCGGCGCCGAGGAAGATGAAGCGCGCGCGGAGTACCCGGCGGTCGCCGCCGCTGGTGTCGATCTTCAGGCTCCAGGTGCCGTCGGCGTTACGCGCAATGTCCTTGACCTTCTGGCCGGTGCTGATGCGCACCTGGTCGTCGGGGCGCTCGCCCAGGCGCTGGAACAGCTGATCGGTCAGGGCGCCGAAGTTGACGTCGGTGCCGCCCTCGACGCGGGTCGCGGCGACCGGCTCGTCGGCGTCGCGCCCCGCCATGAGCAGCGGTGCCCATTCGGCGATGGTCGTGGGGTCCCGCGAGAACTGCATCGTCTCGAAGCAGTGGTGGTGGCTCATCGCCTCGTGACGGGAACGCAGGTAGCGTACCCCGTCCTCGCCACGCACGAAGCTCATGTGCGGCACCGGCGAGAGGAAGCGGGCCGGATCGCCGAGATTGCCGTCAGCCACCAGCGAGCTCCACAGCTGCTTGGACTCCTCGAACATGGTGTTGATGCTGACGGCCTTGCCGATGTCGATCGCGCCATCGGGACCGGGAGGCGTGTAGTTGAGTTCACACAGGCCGGCGTGCCCGGTGCCGGCGTTGTTCCAGGCGAACGAGCTTTCGCTGGCGATGGAGTCCAGACGCTCGACGACCTCGATGCGTGCGGTCGGTTCCAGTTCATGGAGGAGCGTGGCGAGCGTGGCGCTCATGACTCCTCCCCCGACGAGTACGACGTCAACGGCCTCTTCTTCCATAGTGACTTTTCACCCCTTGGGCTGATTCAAATAAGGCCATTATACCCGCTGCGATCGTAAAAACGAGCTGTCCCAAAGGTATGGCTTATGCCTCATGCGTTGATCATAAGGGATTTGTTGGGCATGGCGGGGTATAAAAAAAGCCGCCCAATCAAAGCGTTGGGCGGCTTTCGGCGGCGTTGAAAATTGACGCGGCGCAGCAAAAGCGGGTTTCGAAATTCCTTGCTAGCGCAGGCTGATGATGCGCCAGCCGCGTTCGGTGGCGACTTTGCGAAGGGTGTCGTCCGGGTCGACGGCGACCGGATGGTCGACCTTCTCGAGCAGCGGCAGGTCGTTGTGCGAGTCGCTGTAGAACCAGGCGTCGTCGATCGTGATGTCGCGCGTGGCCAGCCATTCCTCGAGGCGAGTGATCTTGCCGTCGCGAAAGCTCGGCACGCCGCTCACCCGGCCGGTATAGCGGCCGCCGATCGTCTCGGGCTCGACGGCGATCAGTTCGTCGACGCCCAGGCGCTGGGCGATGGGGCCGGTGATGAAGCGATTGGTGGCGGTGATGATCAGCAGGGTGTCGCCGCGCTCGCGGTGGCGGGCCAGAAGCTCTTCGCCGCGGGGCAGGATGTGCGGCTCGATCTTGCTGGCCATGAACTGCTGATGCCAGGCGGCGAGCTGCTCGGGCGAGTTGTCGGCCAAGGGCTTGAGGGCCAGCGCCAGATAGGCGTGGATATCCAGGGTGCCGGCCTGGTAGGCCTCGAGGAAGCGCTCGTTGGCCTCGCGGTAGGCGACCGGGTCCACGGCGCCCTGTTCCACCAGGAATTCGCCCCAGGCGTGGTCGCTGTCGAGCGCCAGCAGCGTGTTGTCGAGATCGAAGATGGCCAGGCTCAATGCGCTCTCCTCAGGTGGCTTGGTGCGGCGTCGGTCGGGCGGCGTGAAAAGCGGCGGCGATTATTGCAGAACTCGCCGTCGTTGCCCACCGTGAGCGGCGTTGCGCCGCGTATTGATGCGCTTTCAACGTTTGTGGAAGAATGGCTTCAATACTGGATTTCATAAGGTGAAGCCCGTGATCGACGCTGACGGCTTCCGCCCCAACGTTGGCATCATCATTGCCAACCCGGAGGGCCAACTGCTGTGGGCGCGTCGGGTGGGACAGAATGCGTGGCAATTCCCTCAGGGGGGCATCAAGGCCTGCGAGACACCGCAACAGGCGCTTTATCGCGAACTGGAAGAGGAGATCGGCCTGACGCCCGAGGACGTCGAGGTCCTGGCCTGTACCCGAGGATGGCTGCGCTATCGTCTGCCGCGACGCATGGTTCGAACTCAATCGCGACCGATCTGCATCGGTCAGAAGCAGAAGTGGTTTCTGCTCAGGATCCGCTGTCAGGATAATCGGATCTGCATGGATACCACGGCCAAGCCGGAATTCGACGGCTGGCGCTGGGTCAGTTACTGGTATCCGCTGGGTCAGGTCGTGCCCTTCAAGCGCGAGGTCTATCGTCGCGCCCTGCGCGAGCTGGCGCCCCGGGTGCAGCGACTGGCCCGGGGAGGCGGTTGAACCATGCCGCTTTTCTCTTACCCACAACAAGAAGAATGCTCATGCTCGATGTCTTGAGACGCATCGTTCAGGAGGTCAACGGGGCGCGCAGCCTGGAAGCGGCGCTGGCGACCATGGTCCGGCGTATTCGCAAGGCCATGAAGACCGACGTGTGCTCCGTCTACCTGTTCGACGCCGCCCAGGACCGGCTGGTCCTGATGGATACCATCGGTCTGCACACCCAGGCCGTGGGCCACGTCACCCTGCGCCTGGGGGAGGGGCTGGTGGGCCTGGTCGGTCAGCGCGAGGAGCCCCTCAATCTCGAGGACGCACCCTCGCATCCCGGTTTCCGCTACTTCAAGGAGACCGGCGAAGAGCGCTTCTCCAGCTTCCTCGGGGTGCCGATCATCCACCAGCGCCGGACCCTCGGCGTGCTGGTCGTCCAGCAGGAGGAAAAGCGTCGCTTCGACGAGGGCGATGAAGCCTTCCTGGTGACCATGGCGGCGCAACTGGCCGGGGTGCTGGCCCATGCCCTGGCCACCGGTACCCTGACGCGTCCCACGCGAGCCGATGGCATGGCGACCTTCACCGGCGTGGCGGCCTCGCCGGGCATGGTGATCGGCGAGGCGCTGGTGCTGGCGCCGCCGGCCGATCTGGACAACGTGCCCGACCTGATCCCGACCGATACCGAGGCCGAGATCCGCCGCCTGAGCGAGGCGATAGGCCGGGTCCGCGGCGAGATCCGGGCCGCCGGGGCGCGGCTGGCCAGCCGTATCTCCAGTCAGGAGCTGGCGCTGTTCGACGTCTACGAGCAGATGCTGGCCGATGCCGCCCTGGGGCAGGAGGTGGAAAAGCGCATCCGCGAAGGGCAATGGGCGCCCGGTGCCCTGGCCGACGTGGTGCGCCGCCACGTCCAGTACCTGGAGCGTGTCGACGACGACTATCTGCGCGAACGAGCGGCGGACATCCGCGACCTGGGGCGGCGTGTCCTGGGGCATCTGCAGCAGGAGAGCGACAAGGGGCCCGAGACCCTGCCCGAACGGTGCGTGCTGGTCGGCGACGAACTCAGCGTGGCCATGCTCGGCGAGGTGTCCCGTGAGCGCCTCGCCGGCCTGGTCTCCCTGAAGGGCTCGAGCACCTCGCACGTGGCGATCCTCGCCCGGGCGATGGGCATTCCCACCGTGCTGGGCATGGTCGACCTGCCGCTGCCGCGTCTCAACGGGGCGCCGGTGATCCTCGACGGCCACCGCGGGCGGCTCTTCGTGCGTCCGGATGGCGAACTCGTGGCGCGCTATCGCATGCTGATCGACGAGGAGCAGGCGCTGGCCGAGGTGCTCGAGCACGAGCAGCATCTGCCCAGCGAGACCCCGGATGGTCACGGCATGCCGCTGATGGTCAACACCGGGCTGACGGTCGACGCGGTGGGCTCGCTGAAGCCGCGCATTGCCGGGGTGGGGCTCTACCGTACCGAAGTGCCGTTCATGATCACCGAGCGCTTCCCCGGCGAGCAGGAGCAGACGCGACTCTATCGCGACCAGCTCGAGGGCTTCGCGCCGCTGCCGGTGGTGATGCGCACCCTGGATATCGGGGGCGACAAGGACCTGCCTTACTTCCCCATCCAGGAAGCCAACCCCTTCCTCGGCTGGCGCGGGATCCGTGTCACCCTCGATCATCCCGAGGTGCTGATGGTCCAGTTGCGGGCGATGCTGCGCGCGTCGGCCGGGCTGGACAACCTGCGCATCATGCTGCCGATGGTCACCAATATCGAGGAGGTGGATGCCGCCCTGCGGCTGCTCGAGCGGGCGCTCGGCGAACTGGTGGACGAGGGGCTGTCGATCGAGCGGCCCCAACTGGGGGTGATGATCGAGGTGCCGGCGACGCTCTATCAGCTCGATGCGCTGGCCGAGCGTGTCGATTTCTTCTCGGTGGGCAGCAACGACCTGACCCAGTATCTGCTGGCGGTGGACCGCAACAATCCCCGCGTCGCCGACCTCTACGATGCCTGCCATCCGGCGGTGCTCTCGGCGCTGGCACGTCTGGCGGAGGATTCGACTCGGCTGGCCATGCCGACATCGGTGTGCGGCGAGCTGGCCGGCGACCCCGGCGGCGCCCTGCTGCTGATGGGCATGGGGTTCGAGGGATTGTCGATGAATGCGCCCAGCCTGCCTCGCGTGCGCGCGGCGATTCGCCGGGTGTCGCTGCGTGACGCCCAGGCGCTGGTCGAGGAGACGCTGCGTCTCACCACGCCCCGGGCGGTGCGCGCGCATCTGGTCGAGCGCTTCGCCGAGTGGCAACTGACTCACCTGTTGCCGCCCCGCGACGACCACTGAGCCCGCTGGGGCGGGCATGCTCAGCGGGTCGGGCGGGCCGGGACCTCGAGGGTGAGACGGTTTTCCGCCTCGAAGACGCCCTCCGGCCCGAAACGGCGTTCGGCCAGCGTTACCTCGCCATCGGCGCGCCATTCCAGCAGGGTGCTGGCGCGCGTCCCGTAGTCGCTACCCACGATGAACGGCGCCGACAGCAGGCGTTCCCGCTCCAGGCCGATCCCGGTATCGGGCAGTTGCGCGTCGGCCGCCGGTCGGTCGTCGGCGAGCAGCGCCCAGGCCGCATGCTGGAAGGTTTGCCGAGCGGCGCCGCGCACCTCGCCCAGGCGATGACGCGAATGCACCAGCTTGGGCCAGGGGGTATCGAGAGTGGCGTTGGACACGCCGTGCAAGCCGGGCGCCACGCCTTGCCAGTGAGTGCCGTGACGACCGTGGTGGACGTGCCAGAGCGTTTCGCCGTCGCCGGCCAGCAGGTTGAACCCGGCATAGGCGGCGGCGTCCCGGGCGACGAGCCGTTCCAGCCAGTCGGGCAGCGACGGGCTTTCCAGCGCCTGACGCACCAGTTGGCCGCGACTGGGTCCCGCCGCCGGGGCGTCGAAGGCCGGGTCGCGGACGTTGGTGACCGCCGCGAAGCGGCCCGTGGTGTGCATCGCCATCCAGGTGCCGCCGGCCTGAAGGTCGCGGCCGCCGACGATGCCCGGGGCGTCCTGCCAGTGGTCGAGCGGAGCGCTGGGGCGTGCATGGCGCTCGTCCCGGTTGGCGGCGAGCCGAAGCAGGACCGGGGCCTGCGGCGACCAGTCGAAAACGATCAGGCACATGGGGCGCGTTCCTGGGATGGGCGATGATGGCGGAGCGCATGACAGTGCGTCAGCGGCCAGCGTAAACTCGGTTCATTGTCGATGGCAGGGACGCGGATGCAAGACCTGAATACGGACAATACGATGCGTCGCTCCTCGCGCCGCCCGCTCTGGCTGGCCGGGGCGGCCTGGCTCACGGTCTGCCTGTTCGGGGCGGTCGGCGTGGCCAGGCTATGGCCCGTTTCGGTGACGTGGGTGACGATGATCGCTTCCTGGGCGGGGTTGGCCGGTTGCCTGGTCTTGTTGCTGGGGTTCGGCTGGTCGACCCGGCGGCGTCATCAGCAACGCTGGCAGGCACTCGGCGATCGCGTGGTGCGGCTGACTGACGAACTGGGCGGGGCCGAGCGACCGTCGACGCGGCGGGGCGTCTCCCTGGACGATGTCGAGGCGGCGGTGGCTTCGCTGGAATCGGCACTCGAGGATCGGCCGACGCTGCCGCAATTGACGCGGCTGATCGAGTGGTTGCCGCTGCCGGCCCTGCTGCTTCGCGACGATCGGGTGGTGATGGCCAACGCGCCCCTGGAGCGTCTCGTCGGTCGTTCGCGGCAGGCGCTGACGGCGGGGAGCGTGAGTGACCTGCCGCTCGTGCCCGATGTCGTCTCCCTGCCCGAGCGCGTGTCGCTGAGCGATACCGAGGGCCGCCGCCATCCTTGCCGGGTCGCCTGGACCCAGCGTGATGACTGGCAGTTGGGCGTCTTCGTGGACGACACGGCGCACGATCAGGCGCTGCGCCAGCTCACCCAGGAGCGCGACCGCGCCCGGGAAGAATCGGCGTTGAAGACGCGCTACCTGGGGCAGGTGCGGCGTGAGCTGCAGGCGCTCGAGCGCGAGGCCGGGGGCTCCCCGTCGGCCTCCGGCGCCGAGCGGCTCGGTGGGCTGCTGTCGTTGCTGGAACGACTCGGCGACCCGGAAAGTCGGCGGGACGAGGCGACGAGCGGGGGGCGCCGGGTGCTGATCGTCGACGACGGCCCGGTCAATGCCGCCCTGGCTCAGCGGGTCCTCGCCGCCCGGGGACTGCACGTCGATGTCGCCCGCAGTGGCGAAGAGGCGCTGGCCTGTCTCTTCGAGCACGATTACTCGCTGGTCTTCATGGACATCTTCATGCCGTCGCTGGACGGGATCGAGACCAGCCGTCGCTGGCGCGAACACGAACAACGGGCCCAGCAGGCCGGGCGCAGCATTCTCATCGCCCTGACGGCCAATGCCAGCGAAGCCGATCGCGAGCGTTTCTTCGCCGCCGGGATGGACGACTATCTCGCCAAGCCCTACCGCCCCCAGGCGTTGATCGACATGGTCGGGCGCTGGTTGCCCGATGCAATGGACGAGGATGCCGTCACGTCCTGACCGATTCCGTACACTCTGCTAGGAAATCGCATGCTTCATTATCCACAAATCGACCCGATCGCCATCTCGCTGGGGCCGCTGAAGATTCACTGGTACGGCCTGATGTACGTGATCGGCTTCGTCGGTGCCTGGTGGCTGGGCCGCAAGCGTGCCGCCCGTCTGGGACTGGTGCCCGACGACATCGGCGACATGCTGTTCTATGGCGCGCTCGGTGTGGTCCTGGGGGGACGGATCGGCTATGCGCTGTTCTACGGCTTCGATCGGCTCGTGGCCGACCCGCTGTGGCTGTTCCAGGTCTGGGACGGCGGCATGAGTTTCCACGGCGGGCTGATCGGGGTGCTGATCGCCGCCCTGCTGTTCGCCCGCAAGCACGGTCTGGCCTTCTTCCAGCTCACCGACTTCATCGCCCCGCTGGTGCCCATCGGGCTCGGTGCGGGCCGGATCGGCAACTTCATCAATGCCGAACTGCCGGGGCGTGTCAGTGACGTGCCCTGGGCCATGATCTATCCGGGGGGCAGTCAGCCGCGGCATCCGTCGTCGCTCTACGAATTCGTCCTGGAAGGCGTGGTATTGTTCGCCGTGCTCTGGACGGTGTCGCGTAAGCCGCGTCGGCGGGGTATGATCTCCGGTTTGTTTCTGGTGCTCTACGGCCTCTTTCGCTTCGCCGTCGAGTTCGTGCGTCGGCCGGATCCGCAGCTCGGCTTCATCGCCTTCGACTGGCTGACCATGGGCATGCTGCTCTCGCTGCCGATGATCCTGATCGGGCTGGCGCTGATCGGCTGGTCGCGCAATCAGCCCGTCGACCGGGCCGACGACACGACCCGCGCCAGTCCGACCTCCTGAATCCGCAACAGGCGTCTTCATGCAGCCCTATCTCGATCTGATGCGCCGGGTGCTCGAATCCGGCGTGGAGAAACCCGACCGCACCGGGGTCGGGACCCGCAGCGTCTTCGGCCACCAGATGCGTTTCGACCTGGCCGAGGGCTTCCCGCTGGTGACCACCAAGAAGCTCCATCTGCGCTCGATCATCCACGAGTTGCTGTGGTTTCTGCGCGGCGACACCAACATCGCCTACCTCAAGGAACACGGCGTGCGCATCTGGGACGAATGGGCCGACGAGAACGGCGAGCTGGGGCCGGTCTACGGCTACCAGTGGCGCAGTTGGCCCCGGCCCGACGGCGGGCATGTCGACCAGATCGCCGATGTGGTCGAGCAGATTCGCCGCAACCCCGATTCGCGACGGCTGATCGTGTCGGCCTGGAATCCGGCGCTGGTCGACGAGATGGCATTGCCGCCGTGTCACGCCCTGTTCCAGTTCTACGTCGCCGAGGGGCGCCTGTCGTGCCAGCTCTATCAGCGCAGCGCCGACATCTTCCTGGGCGTGCCGTTCAATATCGCCAGCTATGCGCTGCTCACGCAGATGGTCGCCCAGGTCTGTGACCTGGCGCCCGGCGAGTTCGTCCATACGCTGGGCGACGCTCACCTCTATCTCAACCATCTCGAGCAGGCCGAACTGCAGCTTTCGCGCACCCCGCGCCCGCGTCCGCGCCTGGTCCTCGACCCGGCGGTGAAGGATCTGTTCGCCTTCCGTTTCGAGGACATCGCCATCGAGGATTACGATCCGCATCCCCACATCAAGGCGCAGGTGGCCGTATGAGCGAGCGTCCCGCAAGCCAAGACGCCCGGTTAGAGACGATCGTGCCGGTGGCGATGATCGCCGCGGTGTCGCGCAATGGCGTGATCGGTGTCGATAACCAGTTGCCGTGGCATCTGCCCGAGGACCTCAAGTTCTTCAAGCGCATGACCCAGGGCAAGCCGTTGGTGATGGGGCGCAAGACCCATCAGTCGATCGGTCGTGCGCTGCCCGGGCGGCTGAATATCGTGGTGACCCGGGACAGCGGTTTCCGGGCCGAAGGGGTACGGGTCTGTCACGATCTGGCCGAGGCACTGTCACTGGCGGACGACCAGGCGATCATCGACGGCGTCGAGGAGATCATGGTCATGGGCGGTGGGGAAATCTATGCTCAGGCCATGCCCTGGGCGTCGCGCCTCTACCTGACCGAGGTCGCCGTCGAGCTGACCGGCGATGCCCGCTTTCCGGCGCTCGAGCGCGGGGTCTGGGAAGAGGTGCAGCGCGTACCGGGAGAGCGCAGCGGGCAGGAAGGCAATCCCGACTATGCCTTCGTGGCCTATCGGCGCCGGCTGGCCGAGTGACGCGCCGGGGCATCCAGTTGTCAAAGCCTGTCGACGTGACACAGACTGTAGCCATGAAAAGGGAACGTTCATCGCAGGCTGAGGGAGCCTTCTTGAAACGATCGGAGGTCATGCCTTGTTGACGGAACGCGCGTCAGCGCTATTCGAGGCCCTGGAACGTCAGGCCAGCGAGGGAGTGGAAGAGATCGCCGGCCTGCGTGAACGCCTGAATCGGCTCGAGGCCGAAAATGCCAGCCTGCGCGAGGCGCTGTCGCACCTCGTGACAGCGGAGTCTGCGCCGCCGCGCTCGGCCCACGAGCGTGGCTATCCGTTGCCCCGGCGCAGTGGATCCGACGAGCGCCATGGCGAGCCGCCCGTCGAGGCCGATCCCGCCGCTGCGGTGGTGTCCGAGCCGGCTGCGCCCGAATCGTCGGCGGAGCCCGCCGTGTCGGCGACGGCCCCTGCCGACGCCGAGCCGCCATCCCCCCAGGCCCTGCTGGACAGCTGGTATCGTCGCTACACCCGCACTTTCTTCAAGGGGCATACCCGGCCCCTGAAGGTGGGCATCCACGAGGACCTGCTGGCGCTGGAACCCTGGCCCGAGAAGCTCGTACGCCGGGCGCTCGCCTGTTACGTGCATCTGCCGCGCTATCTCAAGGCCGTGCGTGCCGGTGCCGAGCGGGTCGATCTCGAGGGCCAGCCGGCCGGCGTGGTGGACGACGAGGAAGCCCGTCACGCACGCAAGAAGCTCGAGGCCCTGCAGGCCAAGCAGCGCGCGCGAGACGCCGGCACCTCGGAGCGTGAAAGCCGCAAGAACGTGCGACTCGATCGCAAGTTGAGCGACCTGCTCGCCAAGCACGGCCGTCACTGACCCATCGCCTCCTTCCTTGCCTGTCTCCGGAGCGCCATTGCGTTTGGCGCTTCGGGGTTCTTCACCGCGTTACGTTGGCCAGCCGTTGGTTGCGATGCGCGAATGGCTTGATTAGTGCCCTTGCAATGACACCCAGGGCTGATCATCATGAACGCCGTTCGCGATCGTCACGCTTTCGTCACATGGTGGCAGTAGGGTGCGTCGTGACACGGTATCGCGGCGTTGCGGTGCCAGTGTGCCGAGGTGAGCCGAAAGAGGGCCCCGCTGAGGCGGCAGGATTAAAAACAGTGTTTTTTTCTTGTTGCGTTCGGGAAAGTCCCGGTATATGGTTCTCCTGCGAGCATTGGATAATAACAAGGCTTCGCTGAGGCAAGCGCCTTTTCAGGCCGCGCCCGGCAAGCCAGTTGCATTTGCAAACAACGATCGAACAGTAAGCTAGTTAAGGAACTATCGCGATGAAAAAGACGCTCTTAGCGACTGCTATTGCCGGTGCCCTGGGCGCCTCCGCCGCTGCACAGGCTGCCACCGTCTACAACGAAGACGGCACGCAGTTCGACATCTACGGCAACCTTCAGTTCGCCTACGCCGACACCAAGGATTCAAGTGGTGACTCTCAGGACGAGATCCTGGATAACGGGTCCACCATCGGTTTCAAGGGTCAGCACGTCATCAACCCGGGCCTAACCGGCTACTTCAAGTACGAATTCGAAGGTGACGCCGACGAGATCAAGGGTGCTGGCGGCATCGACACCGGTGACCAGGCCTACATGGGGCTGAAGGGCAACTTCGGTGATGCCCGTATCGGTTCCTGGGATCCGCTGATCGATGACTGGGTCCAGGATCCGATCTCCAACAACGAGTACTTCGATGTCACCGACTCCAACACGCTGATCGACGGCTCTGATGGTGTTAACACTCAGGGTGATGACGATCCTGAGGACAGCGTGTACGCTCAGGACCGTGAAGGAGACAAGATCCAGTACATGTCTCCGTCCTTCGGCGGCTTCCAGTTCGCTGTCGGCTCCCAGTACAAGGGCAGCGCTGAAGAAGAGAATGTCTCCAACGACGGCAATGCTTCCTTCTTCGGTGGCGCCAAGTACACCTTCGGTGCCTTCTCCGTCGCGGCTGTCTACGACAACCTCGACAACTACGACGGTAAAATCACCGGCAGCCAGTACATCGGCGGTGCTGACGATGGTGAAGACTTCGACGCGGGCGACCAGTACGGTGTGACCTTCCAGTACACCATCGAAAGCCTGCGCATGGCGCTGAAGTACGAGCGTTATGATTCCGGCAACACCGATTACATTCCCGACGAGAACCGTTACGCTCTGGGCGCGCGCTACGGCTACGGCATGGGTGACATCTACGGTGCCTACCAGTACGTCGACGTGGGCGGCGAAGACATCGGTGACACCATCCGTGACGGCACCAACAGCATCGGTGACAACGTCGATTCTCGTAACGAGATCGTTGTGGGTGCCACCTACAACATCTCGCCGGCCATGTACACCTTCATCGAAGGTGCCTGGTACGACCGCGACAACGACGAAAACGACGGTGTTGCCGTGGGTGCCGTCTACAGCTTCTAAGCTGTCGACCGACACACGACGCATTGTCTAATGAAGCCGGCCCGTCAGGGCCGGCTTTCTATATTATTGGCGCCCTTTTCTCGGTCACCAACACTCGTTCCGCCTTCCGCCTTCCGCCTTCCGCCTTCCGCCTTCCGCCTTCCGCCTTCCGGAATCTTGCGCCAGATCAGTCGATTGCCTTCAAGACGTGTTGCTCGTTCGTTACCAAGGTGCAACGCGCGACGAAGCGGTCTACGGTTAATGAACTGTCATCGAATCGTCATGTGGGTGTCACCCATCCACGGGCATGATATTGCCGTCCAGGTCATTGATAATCAGAAGAAACGGAGAATAGGGCCATGTCGATCACTCGTCGTCGCTTCCTGCAGGGGACACTTGCCGCGGGGGCCGGTGCCGCCTTGCCGGCGTTCTACATCAACAAGGCACTCGCTCAGGACAAGACGCTGCGGATCTATGCCTGGGCCGGCTATTTCACCGATGAGATGCTCGCCGACTTCCGCGAGAAGACCGGTATCAACGCGACCTTCACCCCCTACGGCACCAACGACGAACTGATGAACTCGCTGCGCGCCACCGACGGCAGTGGTTTCGACGTGATCATGCCGACCGTCGACCGGGTGCCGGGCTATCTCGACTACAACCTGGTCCAGCCGCTCGACGAGTCACGCATCCAGTGGCAGGGCTGTCTCGACAGTGCCCTGGAAGGCTCCGAAACCGGCGGTGTCGTCGACGGCAAGCGCTACTTCGCGCCCAGCGACTGGGGCACCGAGGCGATCACCTTCGACCGCCGGTACGCCGCTGTGGACCCGGACGACCTGAGCTACGGCGATCTCTGGAATCCCGATAACGGCCAGGGCGTGACGGTACGCAGTCACTCGGCGCTGGTGGGGATCGGGCTGTGGCTCCAGGCCCAGGGCAAGCTGCCGCGGCCGTTGCTCGACTCCTACAAGAGCGAGGAGGCGATGCGTGCCAACTTCGACGTGATCCTCGCCGAGGCGGTCAAGCACAAGGACATGATCGCCCAGTTCTGGTCGACCGAGAACGAGGCCCAGGCGGCCTTCCGTACCAACGGCGCGGTGATCGGCCAGACCTGGGACAGCACCGCCTTCCGGTTGCAGAGCGAGGGCATGGATGTCGCCTATCGCGCCCCGAAGGAGGGGGCGCTGGCGTGGATGGAGGGCTTCGTGATCCCCAGCAATGCCCAGAACGTCGACGCCGTCTATGAGCTGATCAACTGGTACTACACGCCGGAGGCCGGGGCGATGTTCGTCGAGTCCACCGGCTACAACTCCACGGCGAAGGGCGCGGAGAAACTCCTGCCCGAGGCGGCGCGACAGTTCTTCGAGGCGTCCTACACCCAGCAGGACCTGGCCAACCTGTGGTGGTGGCCGATCCAGGAGCCCTGGTACGTGGCACTGCGCAACGAGTATCAGGATCGTTACCTATCGGCCTGATCGATCCGCCGAGCGCGCCGCGGATGCCCAAGGCCTGTGGCGCGCTCGAGCTTTCCTGCCCACTGACGACGAGGCCTTATGGACGGAAGCGTCACGCTGGATGACGTGATGATGCGGTTCGACGATTTCACGGCGATCGAACCCACGCGGTTGACCATCGAGTCCGGCGAGTTCTTCAGCTTTCTGGGGCCGTCGGGCTGCGGCAAGACGACCCTGCTCAATATCATCAGCGGCTTTTTGACGCCGAGCGACGGACAGGTGCACATCGGCGGCGAGCCGATGGCCAGCGTGCCGGTCAACCGTCGCCCCACGGCGATGATCTTCCAGAATCTGGCCCTGTTTCCGCTGATGAGTGTCTATCGGAACATCGAGTTCGGTCTCGAGGTGCGCAACGTCGGTCGGGCGGAAAGACGTCGCCGGGCCGACGAGCTGCTCGACCTGGTGGCACTCGGCGGCAGTGGCGACAAGCCGGTCTCGGCACTCTCGGGCGGGCAGAAACAACGCGTGGCAATCGCCCGGGCGCTGGCCGTGGAGCCCCGGGTGCTGCTGCTCGACGAGCCGTTGTCGGCACTGGATCTCAAGCTGCGCCAGCACATGCGCACCGAGCTCAAGGCGATCCAGCGCAAGACCGGCATCACCTTCATCTACATCACCCACGACCAGGGCGAGGCGCTGACCATGTCGGATCGCGTGGCGGTGATGTCGGCCGGACGCATCCAGCAGGTCGCCGATCCCGAGACGCTCTATCAGCGTCCCGCCACCGCCTTCGTCGCTGCCTTCGTCGGCGAGAACAACCGGCTGCCCGGACGCGTGGTTGCGAGCGACGGCGAGACGACCACGCTGGACGTTCCCGGGCTTGGCCGGCTGGCAGGACGCACGGGGCAGGCGCAACTCGCCGTGGGTCAATCGGCGGCGCTGTTCGTGCGTCCCGAGCATCTGCGTCTCGATACAACGGGGGGCGATACCCGGCTCGAAGGTGACGTGACCTCGGTCAGCTTCGAAGGCGCCTGGCGCATGCTCGAGGTGAGCCTCGTGGATGGCTCGACACGGCTGCGCGTGCTGCTCGGCCAGGGCGCCGGGCCGGCGGCGAATCCCGTGGCGGGGCGCCGGGTCGAACTGGGCTACGCACCTCGCGATGCCGTGGTATTGACCGACGATGCACCGGCGGACGTCGATGCCGAGACCGGCGAGCCGCTCGCTTCCCGGGCAGGGGAGGGGCAGCATGCTGCATCAGCTTAAGGGGCGTTTTGGTGCGCCGGTGGCGATGGCGATCGTCGGGCTCGTGGGGATCTGGCTGGTCGTCATGGTGGTCTTGCCGCAATGGCAGATGATCGCCTATTCCTTTCATCCCAATCTGCTGCCGGCCGAGATCGGCGGGCCGAAGGACCACTGGAGCCTGACCAACTACGCCACGCTGTTCGACAATCGCATTCATCTGGCGATCTTCTTCAAGACGCTGTGGTCGAGCGTGCTGGTCACGGGACTCACGCTGCTGGTCAGCTATCCGATCGCCTATTATCTGGCCAAGGTCGCCACGCCCGGGCAGGCGGCACTATGCCTGCTGCTGCTGGTGATCCCGTTCTGGATCAACGAGATCCTGCGCACCTTTTCCTGGTTCATCCTGCTGGCGTTTCGTGGCCCGCTCAACGAGATCCTGCTCGCGCTGGGGCTGATCGACCGGCCGGTTCGCTTCTTGAGCGGCGACGGCGGGGTGCTGGTGGGGATGGTCTATGCCTATATCCTGTTCATGGTGTTCCCGCTCTACAACGCCATCGAGAGTCTCGATGGCAACCAGATCCGCGCGGCGCGCGACCTGGGCGCGGGCAGCGTGCGTACCCACTGGCGGGTGGTGATCCCCCACGCCAAGCCGGGGATCGCCACCGGCTGCATCATGACCTTCATGCTCGCCGCCGGCAGCTATGCGGTGCCGGCGCTGCTCGGCTCGCCGGGCAGCCGCTGGTTCACCCAGATCATCTACAACTGGTTCTTCGAGGGCGGTGACTGGAACCAGGGCGCGGCCTACGCCTTCCTGCTGCTGGTGTTGTGCATCGGCTTCATGTCGCTGGTGATGCGGCTGTTCAAGGTCGGCCTGGCCGACATCGCCCGCTGAGGAGCCCGTGATGAGCGCCGAACGATTCCGCGACTGGGGGCTGCGTTTCTACCTCGGGATATTCTTCGTCTATCTCTTTCTGCCGCTGGTGATCATGGGCGCGGCGACCTTCAACGACAGCCGCTTTCCCACCGTCACCCCGTGGCGCGGGACGACGCTCAAGTGGTTCGAGGCCCTGTGGGCGGACGGCGGCATGTGGGACGCCCTCGGCAACAGCCTGCTGGTGGCGCTGGGCGTTCTCTGCCTGGCGGTGCCCATCGGGGTGGCCAGCGCGCTGTTCCTGACCACCGTGGAAAGCCGCGCCAAGCCGTTCGTCTATGGCCTGATTCTCTCGCCGCTGTTGACCCCGGGGGTGATCATCGGTATCTCGACGCTGATCTTCTGGCGTCAGTTCGACGTCGCCGGCGGCACGCTGCTCACCGTGCTCGGCCAGACCACCTTCATCGCCGCCTACGTGATGCTGATGGTGATGGCACGGCTGCAGCGCTTCGACCGCACGCTGGAGCGGGCGGCACTGGATCTCGGCGCCTCGCCGTGGCAGGCGTTTCGTCGGGTGCTGCTGCCGTTCCTCAAGCCGGCGATTCTCTCGGCGGCGGTGATCGCCTTCCTGCAATCCTTCGAGAACTACAACACCTCGCTGTTCGTGGTCGGCTACGACACCACCCTGACCGTCTATATCGCCTCCAAGGTGCGCACCGGCCTGACGCCGGCGGTCAATGCCCTGGGCCTGATCCTGATCCTGATCACCATCGGCCTGGCGGTGATCTACGAACTCAAGCGCCGTCGCGAGAGCCGGCTTGCCGCGCGTTGAGCGATCGGTGCCGCCGCCGATGGTCACCCACGCGCGTGCCGTCGGGCGGGTACGGCCGCGTGCCTCTCCCGGTCATCGAGTCTTCGCTCTGCGTGGATCGATTCAGCGTCGTCATGTCGATGCGCGCCGACAAAGGCGTTCCAATCGCGATGCACAGTAGGAAAGCATCCCCGTAACCCGATATGCTGGCCGGTGTATCGGCACGGTGGCTCGAATGGGATGACGAAGCAGGGAAAGAAGCGACTCGCAGGCATGTCGCTCAAGCGACGGTTGCTGTCGAGCCTGGGGCTCGGCTGGATGGCGATCGTGCTCGTGTTGCTTGCGGCCGGCTGGTATTCGGGCCGTCAGTTGATCCGCGAGGTCAGCGACACGCATCTCGAGTACGAGGCGCGTCTGATCGCGCGACAGATCGAGCAAGAGGTCCAGTTGCGACTCGAGGCCATGCAGCGTCTGGGTGCCGACATCGAGTCGACGGGGGACATCGACGTGACCGGGACCCAGCGTGCCCTGGAGAACGAGTCGGGCCTGCTGGCCCTGTTCGACGGCCTGGCGGTGGTCGATCGCCGGGGCCGGGTCATCGCCGACTGGCCCCATCGACCGGGCCTGCGCGGATTCGATGTCGCCGATCACGATACCTTCCTGTTCCAGCGCGAGGTGGGCCGGCCCTACGTCAGCGAGCCCTTCGTCGAACCGGGCAGCGATACGCCGGTGATCCTGTTCAGCGTGCCATTGACGGATGCCGACGGGGAGTTCGCCGGCTCGGTCGGGGGTGTGGTCAATATCCTGAATGGCCAATTGTTCGAGAGGCTGCGTCACATTCGTCTGGGGGAAGAGGGCTTCGCCGCGGTGATGACGGCCTCGGGGCGCGTGCTCGTCCACCCTCAGCGCAAGTGGCTGCTCGAGCCGACCCCGACGGCGTCCCAGAACCCCTGGCTCGACCTGGCACTCGACGGTTGGGAGGGCACCGCGGTCGGCCCCCTGGTCAGCGGCACCGTCGCCCTGCAGGCCTATCAGCAGGTCTGGACGCCGGGGTGGGTCGTGGGCGTCTTCCTGCCGCGAGACCAGGCCTTCGCGCCGTTGCACTGGTTCCTGCGCAATCTGTGGCTGGTGGGTGGGGTCACGGTACTGGCGATGCTGCCCTTCCTGGCCTGGTTGTTGCACGTCGGGCTGCGACCGCTGCGCCAGCTCGAGCGGCAGATCAAGGCCGTGGGCCAGGGGTATCGGGAATTTCTCGACGTGCGCACCGGTACCGAGGAAATCAGTCGTGTCGCGGATAGCTTCAACCAGATGGCGGAGTGGAGCCGGGAGGCCAAGGCACGGCTCCTTGATCGTCAGGCATTCCTCGATGCGGTGCTCGCCTCGTCACCACTGGGCATGTTCGTCTACGACATGCAGGGCACGCTGCTCTACGTCAATCCGGCGATGACGCAACTGACGGGCTATACCCTCGACGATCATCGCAACGACTCCCTGGATGCGCACATTCACCCCGATGACCGGGGCGACGTCCGCGATCTCTGGCGCTCCAGCCTGCTCAGTGAGCGTGATTTCCAGCGCCAGTATCGCTATCTCACCGCCAGCGGCGAACTCATCTGGGTGGACGTGCATGCCAGTCTGGTCCGGTTGGAGAGCGGGACGCCACTGGGGTTCGTTGGCACCATGAAGGACATCACCGAGCACCACCAGCGGGCCGCCCTGCAGCGCTGGGAGGCCGAGCACGACCCGTTGACCGGCCTGCTCAACCGGCGTGGGTTCGAGCGGCGGCTCGAGGAAGCCCTGGCCGACTGGCTCAAGGGGGGCATCAATGCGGCATTGATTCTCTTCGATCTCGATCACTTCAAGCCGATCAACGACGAGGGCGGTCATGCCCTGGGCGACCACATGCTGGAGCTGATCGCCCATACCATCGCGGCCCAGGTCCGCAAGAGCGACTTCCTGGCCCGCTATGGCGGGGATGAATTCGCCATCCTGCTGCCGGCCTGCAGTCTCGAGCAGGCGACGTTGACGGCGGAGAAGCTGCGCCGCGCCGTCGAGGCGTTGAGCGTCAGTCATGCGGGTAACACCTACCGGGTCTCGTTGAGTCTCGGCGTGACCACGCTGGTTGCCGGCGACGCGGATATCGAGACGCCGATGCGCCGGGCCGACCAGGCGAGCTATCGGGCCAAGGAGTCGGGCCGCAACCGGGTGGAGATTGCCCCGGCGCCGGTCTGATATTCGGCCCGAGCGCTGCGCGAGTTGATCGTCGTCAATGTCGCTTCTCGGCGATGTACTACAAAACAATGAGAAGCAGCGAGGAGTGAGGTCGACGGCAATGAACGCGAACCAGCGACGGCGGGAACTCGAAGCCTTGCGCGATACCCTGGAAGAACGGTTGCAGCGTTACCGGGCCCATCAGCATCGTGAGGCGGGGCCGCTCGACAAGGATCTCGGCGAGCAGGCCCTCGAGATCGAGAATGACGAGGTGATCGATCGGCTGGAGGAAGAAGCTCGCGGCGAACTCGATCAGGTGAAGAGGGCCCTGACGCGCCTTGCCGAGGGCAATGGCTCACGTTGCGAGCGCTGCGGCGTCTCGATCGACCCCGGTCGTCTGCAGGCCCTGCCGGCCACGACCCGCTGTCTGGCCTGTGCCTCGCACCCTTGACGGTCACTTTCCTGCCAGCCGGCGTTCGGGCGCGAGGTCGAGTTGATCGCTGGTCGACCAGGGCGAGTTAATGCTTACTAATGATGCAGTCTCGGTGCCTGTTAGTTCACGAATGATAATTAAACGAGACACCGGAAGTTGGCGTAAGAGCGTCTGTTCTCGTGGCGCATTAAGTGCATGATTTAATGTACTCGGGTTGTACATTTTTCATAACCTGTATTATATTGGCTGTGTTCAAGATGATCGGGATGATCGTTCGAGCAGGGATGCCGATGGCCAGGGAGGCCACGAGGGCAGGGAGGTCGCAGCGACAGGATGTCACCTGACCAGGGAGCCTGAGATCCGAGCAGTAACGCGCCTCGCCGACTATTGGCGAGGCGCTTTTTATCGTGACTTTTCTGTTTTGTCATTTTTTATATCATGGTTTAGTCTGTGCTGATCGAAGCCGGACTTCATGCGAAAGTCATCGCACTGGACCACGCCGAGTTCGGCGAAGAAAGGCAATGGACTGCCTGGGTATCCGGTCGGGCCTGTCGACCCGCCAAGTTCATGGCTCCGGCCTGTCCATTTCCGCTTTCCTTTCTTTCTCTTTCAGGTGGCTGCCCGCGTGACGTCGATATCTTGTCGGCGCCCACGACGGGCAGGGACCCTCGACGAGAGGTGACGGTCGCGAGTGCCTGAGCGACCCGTCATCGACGAATCGGGCGTTCATTCCCCTCTTCGATCCCTGCGTTTGGCCCTGCCGTCCCGGCGGGGCATTTTTTTGACCATGAGCTGCCAAAGGCGGTTTTACAACAGGGGGGCGAGTCTGCATTGTCCCTGTCACTTGCCGATCCTTTCCGCTTCAAGCTATTGAAAATCAATGTGAAGATGAGTCGATTCGAGGCCTCGAAGACGGCCCGGGCGATGGATGAGGTGTGAGGTCGAATTATACAAGCGAGTAAAATTGATAAAATATCGTACAACATAACATGGGTTAATTACAGCGCCCCGGCGACATGAGAAATTACCGTCGTCGGGTCAAGGATGGCTCGACAAGAGGGGCGAAAGGGCCGATTCCGGCTTTGAATCTCTGCCAGAGGGTGACCGCACGCTTGCGTCCGGGACGCTGCATGAGGTTTGGCACGTTGCTCGCCTTTCGTTTCAGGCTTCGCCTTGAATGCTGTAAGGCACATGGCGATAGGGATGTCGATCGGGCAAGGAAGCCCAGGACCAGGGAAGGTCTGCCTGTGGGTCGATGGCACGCGTCAACAGGAAGTTGTGACTGCCAGGGAGACCCACCTCGAAATGATCGATTGTCTCATCAGGCCCCGTCCGCCAGGACGGGGCCTTTTTATGTCGGCCCGCCCTTTGACGATGGAGCCTTTGTACAAGGGCAGGGGGCTCAGGAGGCCGTTCCCTCCAGCGAGGGGGCATCGAGTGTGGAGAGCGCCGGGTTGAGCGTGTCGCTGAATCGCTCGGGTTGGAAGTGGGCGATTCGCGCGAGTTCCTCGAAGTCCAGGATGTCGATGCTCTGCCGTTGCCGGCGTACCAGGCAACGCGCGGCGAGGTCGCTGAGCGTGCGACTGACGTGCACTTCACTCATGCCCAGCATCAGGCTCAGTTGCCGCTGGGTGAGCGGCAGGGTGAAGGTATTGCCGACGGTTGCGTTGCTGCGTGATAACCGATGATGGACTTCTAGGGCGAAATGGGCGATTCGTGAACCGGCGTCGTTGCTGAGGACATTGATCAGGCGCTGGGTGATCGTGCGCTGCTGGCGAGCCGTGGCCGCATAAAGGGCCATGGCCACGCGCGGCGCCACCTGGAAAAGGCGATGGATATTCTCGACGGGGATGGGTCTGACGATGCCATCGGTCAGCATTTCCGTCGCCGTGTAATGCGCCGTGAAGGTGAGGTCACGAAGGCCCATGACATCGCCGGGCAGACCGATATCGAGGATCTGTTCGGAATTGTCTGCCGTGCGGTGAAAGGTATAGGCCCAGCCCTGGTGCACCGAATACAGGTAACGTGGCGCTTCGTCGGGCTCCCACAGCCGGGTGCCCTTGCTGACTACCTTTGGCGGGCCTTCCAGCGCCGATACCAGCCGACGCTCATGGTCGGTGAAGGCAATATGATAGGTGAGATTTTGCATGATGTTCGGTGAGATTTTGCATGAAACGACATCCGTCAAAGGTCCGTGCGCAAGCCCTGCATACCCTTTGGCGTGGTTCCTTCCATGATGGAACGTTGTACAATTTAGCTGTCTGTATCACGGTTATGCAATAACTACGATCAAGTCTTTTTTTGTATAGCTTCTGTCTAGCTTTTTGCCGCCCGGGATCGCTCCCTCCGGCTTGTTTTTCGCGCCTTTCCCGACAACCGTTTCAGCGTTTACCACTCGCTGCCGATAGCTGGCACGCGGTAATCATTCCTGTTTAATCAGAAAAAACTAATCAAAGGAAAGAGAATGCAAAACTGGTCCGTAAGGGGCAGCCTGACGGCGGCATTGCTCGTGCTGGTCTCGATGATCGTGGTGATCAGCGTGCTGGGTTTCTATGCCATGACCTCCAGTGCCAGGGCGATCGACAGGCTGGCGGAAGTCAACGTTGCCCAGAGCAATGCGCTCAACCGTGCCCAGGTCAATCTGCTGCGTGCCCGCACGATGCTCGAGCAGTATGCCGGCGCCCAGGGGGCTCAGGCGAGTAGCCCCGCCGTACAGGCGCTTCCCGAGCGAAGTCGTGAGGCGCTTCAGAAAGCGCAGACGCGCTTCGATGCCTTTGTCTCGGCGCGAGCCGGCGAGGACCGTCGTCGTGATGCCGATGTCGAGGCCATCGAGGCCGCTTGGTCGTCGCTCGTGACCGATTCGCTGCAGCCCCTGGTGCAGCATCCCGAGCGCTTCGAGATTCGCGTGAAGCAGGCCGAGGTCTCCGAGAAATTTGCCGCCTTTGACGAGGCGGTCAGGAATTTCATCCATTATGTGGAGTCCCGTGGCGACGAAATGATCGCCAGCAGCCATCGCATCAATCGAATCGTCGAGGGTGTGGCGGTTGCCCTGCTGGTGCTGGCACTGATCGCCGCCTTTCTGGTCCGCCTGGGCATGATCCGCGTCGTCGTCAAGCCGCTTCAGGATACCGTCGAGCATTTCAACCGCATCGCCAAGGGCGACTTGACCGCCCGCGTGGAAGATCGGGGCAGTAACGAGATCGGGCAGCTGTTCGCCGGGCTCCAGGCGATGCAGAACCAGCTGATCGGCCTGGTGACTTCGCTGCGCCATAACAGCGACAGCGTCTATACCGGTGCCCAGGAAATCGCCACCGGTAGCCAGGACCTTTCCTCGCGTACCGAAGAGCAGGCCTCCGCCTTGCAGGAAACGGCGAGCAGCATGGAACAGATGGCGTCCACGGTGCGCCAGAACGCCGATGCGGCCGCCGAGGCGGATCAACTGTCGGCGAGTGCTTCCCGCAAGGCCGAGGATGGCGGTCGTGAAGTGCAGCAGACCGTGGCGTTGATGCGTTCCATCGAGGACAGCGCCCGCCAGATCAACGAGATCATCGGCGTGATCGACTCGATCGCCTTCCAGACCAATATCCTCGCCCTGAATGCCTCCGTCGAGGCGGCGCGGGCCGGCGAGCAGGGTCGCGGCTTCGCCGTGGTGGCGAGCGAGGTTCGCATGCTGGCCAGTCGCAGTGCCGATTCGGCCAAGGAGATCCGCGCCCTGATCGAGACGACATCGGCGCGCATCGAGTCGGGGGCCGAGCAGGCCCAGCGCAGCGGGCAGACCATCGACGACACCGTCCAGGCGATCCGGCAGGTCTCCAGGCTGATGAGCGACGTTTCCGCCGCCACCCGGGAGCAGCATGCCGGCATCGATCAGATCAACGTGGCCATCAACCAGATGGATTCGGTGACCCAGCAGAACGCATCGCTGGTCGAGCAGACCAGTGCCGCGGCCGCTTCGCTGGAAGAGCAGGCCGAGCAACTGGCGACGCTCATCGGCGTCTTCCGTCTCGCCGACTCGACGGCGACCCCGGCCAGGGCGCTGCCCGATGCCGGCCCGGGAGGGGCGCAGGGACGGCGCTCGACGTCTCGCGAGCCGGCCGCTCTCGAGGCCGCCGAGGCCTGCTAGGGTGCCCGGCTGTCAACGGGAATGCAGGAAAGATGAGCCCGGCTTCGGCCGGGCTTTTCGTTGCGCGCTACCGGCGGGCAGCATCGGGCGGGGCGCGTTACAGGGTCAGGGATTTGCCGATCAGGGTCACCCCCAGCACGATCAGCATGATCAGCACGAGGCGTCGGAAGGTCTCGCCATCTAGGTGCCGACGCAGGATGCCGCCCAGCCGGACACCGAGATAGACCGGAATCAGTCCCGCCAACGAGATCCACAGGGTCTCGAGCGACATCAGGCCCAATCGGGAAAGGCCCATGGCCATGACCAGGCTCGACAGACTGAAGGAGATGTTGATCGCCTGCACCAAGCGCCCGGGGTCGAGGCGCAGTGCCAGCATGAACGGCAGGATCGGCATGACCTGGGAGCCGGTCATGCCATTGAACAGGCCGGTGAGGAAACCGGACAGCGGGGCGAGCCACCGAGCGGTGCGGTTCGAGATCGGCCGGCCGGGACGCAGCAGGGTCCAGAGACCGTAACCCACCAGCACGACACCCAGGATGGCACCGGCCATCAGGCCATTGACCCGGCCGAGCACGGCCAGACCGACCAGAAGCCCCGGCACGGTAGCGAGAAACATCGGCCAGAACCGGCGCAGGGTCTCGCGGAAGTGGCCGACCTGGACCATGACCAGGGTATTGCTGACGACGGAGGGAAGAAGCACCAGCGGCATGGCCGACTTCAGGCCCAGGCTGAGCGCCAGGATCGGCAGGGCGGTGGTGGAGAACCCCAGACCGGTCGCCCCCTTGACGAAGGCCGCCATGAGATAGGCGAAGGCAATGACGGCCGCCGTTTCGAATGTCATCGTGATCCCGATGCCTGAGCGTGACCGAGAGGCCCTTCAGGGTGCCGGGAATGTCGTTAGCCGGCAATGTGACATTGGTCCCGGTCCGACCGGGTGACGGTCGCGTCGGACGGCCAACGCGCTGCAAGCGGTCAACGAGGGGGACGGTTGCCCGGGTTGCGTGGATTCTTGCGATCCTGATAACGATCGTAGGCCTGCTTGGCCGCTCGCTTCGCCTTCTCGCGGTTTTCGGGCTTGCGGAACCAGTTGGCAATTGCCGCGCCGATCCATTTCTTCACGGGGTTGCTCCTTTCTCGTCCATTGAGTCCTCCTCTCTTTATGGGTGAGAGCGGGGCGGGCTTCAAGCCATGCGTGGCCCAATCGACGCAGCGAGGATTCCGATCCCCAAGGCAGGAGAGGGGCCGGCGGTTGGCGGCGTCATTCCCGTGCCGCCAGCAGGGCCTCGGCCATCTCCTCGAAGCCCTGGCCATGGCCGGCCTCGCACAGCCAGCGCGGCGGCCGTGGCAGGCGATCGAGATGAGGCGCCAGGTTGGCGACGCCCACGCCGAGCGGATGGCGACCGAACAGCGAGGCATCGTTGGGCGCGTCGCCGATGAACAGAACGCGTTCGCGGCGTGCCGTGGCGTCGAGACCCAGATCGTGTTCCAGGGCCCAGGCGGCCATGGTCGCCTTGTCATGCGCGCCGAACCAGGCGTTGACGTGGATCGAGCTCGCCCGGGCGCTGGCGCCGGCCCGTTTGAACGCATCGACCAGTTGCTGGATGGCCGCGGCATCGAGCGGCGCGACGTCCTGAGCGTGATCGACGGCGACGTCGGCGAGACGAAAGGGCTGATCGGCGGCGAGACGCGCGCCCGGCACCTCCTGCATGGCGCGTTCGGCGATCGTCAGCAGGCGGCGCTGCTCCTCCCGCAACGCCTTGAGCGGTCGCACGCTGTGCACGTCCAGCCCTCCGCCTGCGCTGCGCCGGAAGCGAAACGCGCCGCTTTCGCCGATCACCGCCGCTACCGGCCAGGCCCGGACGATATGATCGCACCAGCCCGCGCAGCCGCCGGTGACGGGGATGACCGTGATGCCGGCATCGGCGAGCCGCTCGAGCGCGGCGAGTGTCGTGCTGGCCAGCCGGCCATGCCGGGTCAGGGTGTCGTCGACATCGGTGAGCACCACCGACACGCGAGCCAGTTCCTGGGGTGGCGCCGACGCCAGCGGCTCGGGGCGGGTCATGCGATCTCCTCGGTCAGGCGTTGCGGATCGTCGGCCGTCACGGGCCCGGCGACGTGCACCGTGACGTCGGCCCGCTGCAGATGCCGGGCCAGGGACTCGGGCGGTGGGCGATCGGTGACGATGCCGTCGATGGCGCTCAGCGGCGCCACCAGCTCGAGCACGGTCTGGGCGAACTTGGTGTGGTCGACGAGCAGATAGGTGCGTTCGCTGCGCGCGATCAGCGTCCGCTTGACCCAGGCGGCATCGCGGTTGACGTCGAGAATGCCTTCCCCGGTCAGGCCGCTGGCGCCGATGAAAGCCAGGTTGGCATGGAAGCGCGCGAGGTAGTCGGTGGTGTCCTGACCGAACACGCCGCCCTCGCGGGCATTGAAGTCGCCGGGGCAGAGGATCAGGCGCGACGTCGACGACGCCATGGCGCTCGCCACCGGGTAGCTGTTGGTGATCACGGTCAGCGCCCGATCGCCGGTGCCGAGCCGCCAGGCGAGCTGGGTGGTGGTGGAGCCGGCATCGATCATCACCACCTGACCGGGTTCCACCAGCCGGGCGGCGGCATGGGCGATGGCCCGGCGCTCGTCGACGGTGGCCTGCTCGCGTTCGTCGATGGGTGGCTGTATGCCCATGGGGCGGGCGACGGCACCGCCGTGAGCACGGTCGAGCAGCCCCTGGTCGCTGAGTGCGTCCAGATCGCGGCGGATCGTCTCGGTCGTCACGCCGAAGCGGGTCGCCAGGGTGGCGATACGCACGTGAGGCGTGTAGCGCAGGACTTCGAGAATCCGGGCGTGACGTTCGTCCTTGCGCGGCTTGCGGGTCATGACGGCAGGCTCCGACTGGGCGTTATACACACTGTAATGTGTGGTTTGCCACATTGGTTTGCGACTATAGGCGAATTCTGCCGCAATTATGTTGTAAATACCAAATGCGCTGGACTAGCCTCCTTGTAACCCCACACCAACAAACACAGCAGGGGATACAAGGAGCCCACGTCATGATGCTCGACTCTTCCCGCCGTTCTCCGGTGGCATCGCTGTCCGCCATCGCCCCCGCGTTCCGCCGCTTCCGGCGTCCCGGGAGTCTTGTCGCCGCCTCCCTGCTGGCGGCGCTGTCGTTCGCCACGCAGGCCGCCGACGACTGCCCGCAGCGTGGCGACCTGGCGCCGATCTACTGCGATGCCGATGGCGACATGGTGGCCGACGCGCCCAGCAACCCCGACGAATACCTCGATCCGGACACGCTGATCTTCGCCTATACCCCGGTCGAGGACCCGGCCATCTATGCCGACATCTGGGAGCCGTTCATCGAGCACTTGAGCGAGGTGACCGGCAAGGACGTGCGCTTCTATGCCGTGCAGTCCAACGCCGCCGAGATCGAGGCCATGCGCAGCAACCGCATCCACGTCGCCGGCTTCTCCACCGGGCCGACACCCTTCGCGGTCAATCTCGCCGGTGCGGTGCCGTTCGCGATCATGGGCACCGAGGACGGCGAGTTCGGCTACACGCTGCAGCTGTATACCCGCAAGGACAGCGGCATCGATGCCATCGAGGATCTCGAGGGCAAGCGGGTGGCGCATACGTCGCCGACCTCCAACTCCGGCAATCTAGCGCCACGCGCGCTCTTCCCGAAGCTGGGCATCGTCCCGGGCGAGGACTACGAAGTGGTCTATTCGGGCTCCCACGACCAGTCGATGCTCGGCGTGGTGGCCGGCGACTACGACGCCGCCCCGGTGGCCTCGGAAGTGGTCGATCGCATGGCCGAACGTGGCCTCTACGATCCGGACGAGGTCAAGATCGTCTACGAGTCCAAGCCGTTTCCCACCACCTCGTACACCTACGCCCACAACCTGAAGCCCGAGTTGATCGACAAGATCAAGAAGGCGTTCTTCTCCTTCGACATGCAGGGCACCGAGCTCGGCGAAGAGTTCGAGGGCGTCACCAAGTTCGTGCCGGTGACCTACAAGAAGGACTGGGAAGTCATCCGCGACATCCAGGAAGCCAACGGCGTGACCTACACCACCGAGAACCTGGAGGGCTGAGTCCCTGCCCGCCGGACGAGCGGCGCCGGTGGGGCGCCGCGACCGAAACCGCCGGCCCCTCTCGAGTGGTGGGCGAGAGGGGCGGGCGAGAGAGGTGGTCGAGGAGAACGAAGATGTTGCGAATCCGACAGTTGGTCAAACGCTACGGGCACGGCGAGCCGGTGCTGCGCGATCTGGATCTCGAGGTGCCCGGCGAATCGGTGGTGTCGATCATCGGCGCCTCCGGGGCCGGCAAGAGCACCCTGCTGCGCTGCATCAACCGGCTGGTGGAACCCAGCTCGGGAAGCATCGAACTCAACGGTGCCGAGCTGACGCGGCTCAAGGGCGACGAACTACGCAAGGCGCGCCGGCGCATCGGCATGATCTTCCAGGGCTTCAATCTGGTCGACCGCCTGACGGTGATGGAAAACGTGCAGTGCGGCCGGCTCGGCTACATCCCCTACTGGCGGGCCGCGCTGCGCAAGTACCCGGCCGAGGATATCGAGCGTGCCTACGAGCTGATGGAGCGGGTGGGGATCGCCCACTATGCCAGCAAGCGCGCCGACGAACTCTCGGGCGGCGAACGTCAGCGGGTCGGGGTCGTGAGGGCGCTGATGCAGAATCCGGAGATCCTGCTCGCCGACGAGCCCACCGCCTCGCTCGATCCGGTCAGTTCACGGCAGATCATGGAACTGCTGCAGACGCTTTCTCAGGAGTTGCGACTCCCGGTGCTGATCAATATCCACAACGTCGGCGAAGCGCGGGAGTACACCCAGCGCATCGTCGGCATGCGCTTCGGGCGGCTGATCTTCGATGGCAAGCCCGACGATCTCGACCAGGCGGCGATGGATGCCGTCTACAGCGGCACGCCGGCCGAGGATCGCCAGCAGGCCGAGCAGGATTCGTCCCGGGCGGTGGCCTCATGAGCGACGCCACGCCCCCCTCGCGGACCTGGCGCAAGCCGCCGTTCATCGCCAACCCCTGGCTGCGCTGGGGCCTGGTGATCGTTTCGCTGGTCTATCTGGGCTGGGCGGCCTCGACCCTGCCATTCGACTGGGCACGCATCAGCCAGGGTATCGAACGGGCCGCGCGCATCTTCTCCGGCGCCTTCCCGCCGAGCTTCGTGCGTCACGAACTGCTCATCAAGGGGTTCCTGGAAAGCCTGCAGATCGCCATTCTCGCCACCCTCCTGGGGTTGGGCCTCAGCGTGCCCATCGCCTTCATGGCGGCGCGCAACATCGCCGCCAAGCCGATCTATCTGCTCGGCCGGGCCCTGATCATCATCGCCCGCAGCTTCCACCCGGTGATCGTGGCGATCCTGTTCGTCAAGGCGGTCGGATTCGGCCCGGTGGCCGGGATCCTGACGCTGACCATCTATTCCATCGGCTTCGTCGCCAAGATGCTCGCCGAACGCATCGAGGAGATCGACTGGGGGCAGGTCGAGGCGCTGCGCGCCTGCGGCACCCCCTATCTCACCGTGCTGCAGTTCGCTGTGCTGCCGCAGATCATGCCGCGCCAGATCGGCCTGTCGATCTATCAACTGGACAGCAACCTGCGTGCCTCGGCGGTGGTGGGCATCGTCGGCGCGGGCGGCATCGGCTCGACGCTGATGAACGCCTTCGGCCGCTACGACTACGACTTCGCGCTGGCCATCACCCTGGTGATCATCGGCGTGATCCTGGTCAGCGAGGCGATCAGCGGGCGCATTCGGAGGGCGATCTGGTGACACGACAAACCGTGGCCGAGCGCGCCTGGTCGCGCTACACCCCGCAGCAGCGCTGGAAGCGCTTCGCCGGCTTCGCCGTGATGGCACTGGCGGCCGGCTGGTCGCTGGCGACCATCGACATCATCTGGCCCTGGGTGTGGGACGCCCCGGCGCAGATCGGCGATCTGTTCCGGCGCATGGTGCCACCGGATCTCAGCGATCTGCGGCCGATCTTCTGGGCACTGGTCGAGACCCTCAACATTGCCACCCTGGCGACCTTCGTGGCGGTGTTCGTCTCGCTGCCGATCGCCTACATCTCGGCCCAGAACACCACGCCCAACCGCTTCACGCTGTGGCTGGGACGCTTCATCCTGGTCTCGAGCCGCTCGGTGAACACCCTGATCTGGGCACTGCTGTTCGTCGCCATCTTCGGGCCCGGTGTGCTGGCGGGGATCATCGCGATCATGTTTCGCTCGCTGGGCTTTCTCGGCAAGCTGATGGGCGAGGCGATCGAGGAGATCGATCGGCGCCCGGTGGAGGCCCTGGAAGCGACCGGCGCCTCGCGTGCCAAGGTGATTCTCTACGCCATCGTGCCGCAGGTGATACCGACCTTCTTCGCCGTCAGCATCCTGCGCTGGGACATCAACCTGCGCGAGTCCACCGTGCTCGGTCTGGTCGGCGCCGGCGGTATCGGCGTGATCCTGCAGGGCGCCATCGATACCCTGGCCTGGCCGACCGTGGCTACCGTGCTGCTGGCGATCGTCGTGCTGGTGGTCGCCGGGGAAGCCGTGGCCGCCTGGTTGCGCAAGCGGGTGCTCTGACCGTCTCTTGAAAGGCCCGGCGTCATGCCTCGTCGGGCGATCTGATATTCAGCGATCGGTATGGAAGATCCCCTTCTTTCGGAGCGATCGCTGGACGCCGCATGCCTTGCGTAAGCCGCCGGGAAGGAGCGCAGCATGGTACTCGGCTTTACCCACTGTTTAGTACTGGACGATGGCCGCTGGCTTGCCTCCCTTGGCAGCATCCTCGAGGGCCTCGATTAACGTGGATATTAAGTCGCGCCCAGTGGACGTAACGAAGTAATTGGCCAGTGAGGTGATGTCGGAAGATATTTTATTGCCCCATGGGGGTTGTCTGGTCGGGTGTTCAATATCCCAGACGACCCTGGCTGGCTCGAGATCCGATAACGCTTTTCGAATCTGTGTCAGCTCGGAGATTGCCTGATTGGCCAGTCCCGGTTCCAGGTAACCTTGATACAGCTTGCCGAGAACTATGGGAAAGCACGTGCCCCATCCATTGCTTTCCAAGTTGGCACTCACCGTGCTGAAGAAGGCATGCAAGAAATTAGACGTACCTATTTCATCAATAATGCTGCCTACCTTGATACCGACGGACATGCTGCCTATTCCCAATGGCCGTTTTCTGATGTTTCGAAATATCGGCGTGGGATTGGAAGCTGTCAACTTTGAAAATCTTGATTGAAAGTTCTGCTAAGCCTTTGCCGGTTGGCTGGTCCTTGCGGTGGCGAATTGGTTCGCGATAGCGGCGGGCACTGTACCTCCCTCGCTCATGCCGAGCGCCTGCGGCGCCAATCGGGAACAAGTTCCCTCCCACAGGAAACCTCATGCGCCAGTGGGCCATCCAGACTGGTTTCCGTGGGAAAGAATTTACGACCCATGGCTGTGACTTAACGTTTCACGCTGATCGGCGAAGAATCTAAAGTTAGCGATCGCTTACTCTTCCCGAATAACGCGCTTGATCGCTTTCTGAATACAGCTTCTGCACGATGCCAGCCCGGGCAGACAGCGTGGCGACGTCGACATCGTTCATCTGCACGATGGCTAGCGTCGGCATCCCGCGGGAAGATGACGGCATGGGTCACGCCGTCCAATCCAGCGAGCGACGACCAACAACAACAATGGATGCCGAAATGAAGAGATCAACCTCGCAGGATGGCCACGATCCGGCCGGCCTGCTGGCAGCGTTCAGTGGCCTGGTCTGGGATATCAACCGCTTGGCCCGGGAGCGCTCCCTGGCGAACTTCCACGCTGCGGTGCTCGAGCAGCTGCGCGACATGATTGCCTTCGACAAGGCGTGGTGGGGGCGTTCGGCGCTGGTCGACGGTCACATCGAGGTACACAGCTGCCATCTGTTCGACCTGCCCGACGCCTATGTGACGGACTGGCGCTCGGTCGAGGAAGACGACGTCACCGTACAGTGGGCCCATCGTGTGCCCGGCCAGGCCATCATCGTCGACCTGCAGGCGACGACGCCCGGCCTCAAGTGGCTCGGCGATCGTTACGGCATCGGCGAGTTGCTGTTCGTGATGCAAATCAATCCACGAACACGCCTCAGCGACCACCTCTCCTTGTATCGTCCACCGGGCGCCGAGCGTTTCGATGACCGCGATCGCCTGCTGCTGACCCAGCTCATCGCCCATCTGTCGGAAGCCGTGGACGCCAGCCAGATACGCACTCTGGTGGCTCGTCGCGAGCGTCTCGAACGCCAGCAGTCGCTGGCCCTGGCGGTCTGCGATCCCATGGGGGTACTGCACAGCGTCGAGCGCGGCTTCGCCACTCTGTTGGCGCGCGAGTGGCCGGCGTGGCAGGGCTCGCGGCTACCCGCCGAGATAGCACCGGAGCAGGGCTATCTCGGCCGACTGATCCGTATCGAGTCGCGAGCGATCAACGATCTGTACCTGCTGACGGTCGGCGAGCGGAGCCCTCTCGATGACCTCACGGAGCGCGAACTGGGCGTGGCGCGGCGCTTCGGGCAGGGGCAGACCTACAAGCAGATCGCCCGGGATCTCGACATCGCGCCGAGCACGGTTCGCCATCACATTCGCAGCATCTACCAGAAGCTGGGCGTTCACGACAAGGCGGCCGTCGCCGGCCTGCTGCACCAGTCGCCGGGCGACTGAGCGAATTCCTGACCCCGCACGTTCTTCCGGTCATCGCCATCGGCGATGGGAGGGCGCGTGCATCTCCAAGAAACCTCGACCAGCAGAGGCTCGACAATGACAACAAACTCCTTCGTCAAAATCGCGACGGCGCTCGCCGTGGTCGCCTACAGCCTGACCGGGGCGGCCCGGGCGGCGGATCTCAACGCCCGTGACTTCGTCAGCGCCCCGCCCGGCACCAGCATCGGCGTGTTGTACCTGGACAACGAACATGCCGATACCTATCACGGCAAGGCCGACACCTCTGGCAAGGCCGACCTGAACGTCGACGCCCTGACCTTTCGTCAGCTGTGGTTCAGCGATATCTGCGGCACGTTGTGTACCCCGCAGTTCGTCGTGCCGCTGGTGGACGTGCGGGCAAGACTGCCCGGCGCCAGCGACGAGCAGGAGGTACGGGGCTTCGGCGACCCCCAGGTGGGCGGCACGCTGTATGTCATCAACGACCCCGAGCGACGCGTCTACAGCGGGCTGTTGACCATGTTGAGCCTGCCGCTGGGCAAGTACGATCCCGACCGGCCCGGGGTCTCTCCGGGGGACAACCGCTGGGCGGCGCACCTGGTCTACAACTACACCCGGGGGCTGGGCGAGCGCTGGCTGGTCGAGGCCAACCTCGAGGCCCAGCTCTACGCCGACAACGACGACTACCTGGGCGGCACCCTCGAGCAGGATCCGCTCTATCGCCTTCAGGCCTTCGCCTCCTACGACATCACACCGCGCACCTATGGCTCGCTGCGCCTGATCCACGCCGAGGGCGGGGCCCTGACCCTGGACGGCGAGCGACTCGACGACACCCGCCAGCGCTACACCCAACTGGGACTGGGCGTCGGCCATCACTTCACGGCGCGCGATCTGGGATTGCTGACGGTCTCCCGCAATGTCGATACCGAGAACGGCTATCACGGCAGCCAGGTCCGCCTGCGTCTCTCGCATGTCTGGTGAGGGCAGCGAACCCCTCAGGAGGGTGTCATGATGAATCACGAGATTCCCGGCCACGACGAGTCGTCCGTGTCACGCGGGCTTGTCGTCGCCATCGTGGCCTTCGCGGCGATCGCTCCGGCGGTGTTGATGGCCGCCCCGGCGATCGCCGCCCAACTGGCCCAGCAACTCCAGCTCGGGCCGGTACGGATCGGCAACCTGTTCTCCGCCGAGCTGGGCGTGATGAGCCTGGCCACGCTGCCGGCCTACTGGTGGCTGCCTCGCTGCGGATGGCGCGGCGTGGCGCTGCTGGCGGGGCTGGTATTCATCGCCGGCAACATCGCTTCGACCCTGGTCGACGGGTATTACGGCCTGATGGCCTGCCGCGTGGTCAGCGCCCTGGCCGGGGGCACGCTGATGGTGCTGTGCATCTCCGCCGCCTCGCGGCTGGACAACAAGGATCGCGTCTACGGGCTCTGGGTGCTCGGTCAGCTGGTCTTCGGCGCCGTAGGGTTGTGGCTGCTGCCCGGTCTGTTCGAGCGCTACGGCCTGGCCGTCGCTTACTGGCTGCTGGCTGGCTGCATGACGCTCTGCCTGCCGCTGGTCCGGGCCTTCCCGCGCCGCCCCATGACCGCGAGGCGGCCGGCCGACGCCCGATCGCTGCCGCGTCTCGTCTTCGTGCTGGGTGTCCTGGCGGTGCTCTGCTTCTATGTCGGCCTGAGTGGCGTCTGGACCTTCATCGGCGGCATCGCCGCCGATGCGGGGCTGGCACCGGCGGCCAGCGGCGAGGTGCTGTCGCTGGCGACGCTGCTGGGCATCGTCGGCGCGGGCTGCGCGACCCTGATCGGCAATCGCCGCTGGCGACCGGCGCTGCTGGTGGTCGGTTATCTGCTGATGATCGCCGCCATCGGCCTGCTCTACGGCACGCCGGCGATGCCGCGCTTCATCGTCGCCGCGCTGGTGTTCAAGTTCACCTGGACCTTCGCCTTGCCCTACATCCTCGCCACGCTCGCCGAACTCGACGATAGCGGCCGCCTGATGAGCACCATCAACCTGGTGATCGGCAGCGGTCTGGCCCTCGGCCCGGCGCTGGCCGGTAGGGTGATCGAGACCAGCGGTGGTTTCGATCGGCTGTCCTTGGGCGCGGCCGGCATCGTGGCCCTGTCCCTGCTGTTGATCCTGGCCGTCCAGCGGCATGTGTCGGTGGATCGCCGTGCTGGCCTCGTTACCCCGTCCTCTCAAGGAGATGCCTGATGTCACGCAAGACCGCTTTCTTTTTTGATGAGCATTGTCTCTGGCACAGCGCCGGACAGTATGCGCTGGTCATGCCGGTGGGTGGCTGGGTACAGCCGCCGGCCGCCGGCGGGCTCGCCGAATCGCCCGAGAGCAAGCGCCGTTTCAAGAATCTGATGGACGTTTCGGGGCTTAGCGCCGCACTCGATCTGCGCAGCGCGCCGCCAGCCACCGAGGAAGACCTGCGGCGCGTGCATCCGCAGGCCTACCTGGACCGTTTCAAGGCGCTGAGCGACGCCGGTGGCGGGGAACTGGGCGAGCATGCCCCGATCGGTCCCGGCAGCTACGAGATCGCCAGGCTCTCCGCGGGGCTGGCGATCGGCGCGGTGTCCGCGGTGATCAACGCCGAGGTGGACAACGCCTATTCACTGTCGCGCCCGCCCGGCCATCACTGCCTGCCGGATCAGGCCATGGGATTCTGCTGTCTGGCCAACATCGCCATCGCCGTGGAAGCGGCCAAGGCGCGTTTCGGCCTCGAACGCATCGCGGTGGTGGACTGGGACGTGCACCACGGCAACGGCACCCAGGCGATCTTCTACGAGCGCGATGACGTCCTCACCGTCTCCCTGCATCAGGATGCTTGTTTCCCGCCGGGCTACGGCGGCTATCGAGATCGCGGCCAGGGGGCCGGGGCGGGCTTCAACCTCAATGTGCCACTGCCCCCCGGCGCGGGTGAGGCGACCTATCGACAGGCCATGGAACGCATCGTCATTCCGGCCCTGGAGCGCTTTCGTCCCCAATTGATCGTGGTGGCATGCGGTTACGACGCCAACGCCATGGATCCGCTGGCGCGCATGCTGCTGTCCAGCCGGGCCTTCCGTGACATGACCCGGCAGGTACGCGAGGCCGCGGAACGGCTGTGCGACGGGCGCCTGGTCATGGTGCACGAGGGGGGGTACTCGGAAGCCTACGTGCCCTTCTGCGGCCATGCGGTGATCGAGGAACTGGCCGGTGTCGACACCGCCGTCGAGGACCCGGTGCAGGCGCTCGTCGACCTGCAACAGCCGCGCGGTGATGTGGCGACATTCCTGCATGACTCGGTGGAGACGATGGCCCGGGGATCGGTCTGAGCGCGCGTCGCGGAGGGTAGCCATCGCCAGGCGCCTGCCGACGGCTCCCGAGCGGTCTCCCCGGCACGGTTGCGATCACCCGGGCGCGTGCTTGCGCAGGGCGTGGGCGGGCGATGCCGTCGCCCGGGATCGCCCGCCCCGGCCGGAGCCGGCCGGGGATCTGGAATACCCCGCGTGATTCGGTCATCCTATCGGCTCGCGTGTCGAGTCTCGCACTGCCGATTTGGCGATAATGACAACAAGGCTCACGGGAGGCGTCGCTGATGACCGTCGCGTTCCATCACTGCGAGGATGTTACCGAACATGCCTTGCGGTTGAATGGCTGGCAGCAGGAATACAATCAGATCGAAGCCGGCAGGTTCTCCGGCGATATCATCGATATCGACGAGCACGGCATACGGCTATTCCGCGAGAGCGCCAACCTCGGCCTGTCGCATTCGATGCACTTCCCGGAGGCGCAGTGGCACCTGGTGCTGCCGATCCACTGGCCCAACGACTCGCTGTTTGATCTCGGCACCGTCACCGTGCTGCCGCGATGCGAAGAGTTCTGGAGCGTGACCCGCTCGAACTACGACCTGCTGGTGGTCTCGATAGATCGAAACCGTTACGCCTGGCTGGGGCGCGACGAGCGTCGCCTGCGCAAGCTGGACGTTCCCGGCGCGCTATTGGCCGGTGTCAGGGAGCAGTGGCGGGCCATGACGGATTACCTGCTGGCGTCGTTGCAGCACGGCACGCTGCCGGCGTGGCAGTCCGTGTTCTCGCGGCAGTTGGAGGAGGGCGTCGACTTGCTGCTGAGTGAGTGCTCGCGATCGCCTTACGTCGACGATGTTCGCTACCGTACCCGCCGCTACATCGTCGACCGCTGCCACGCGATGATCCGGGCGCAACCGGACGATCCGCCCTCGATGATGGCGCTGTGTCGGCAACTGAAGATCTCGCGGCGTACCCTGCAATACAGCTTCCAGGTGGAAACCGGACAGTCGCCGGTGCACTACCTGCGCGCGTTGCGGCTCAACGCGGCGCGACGCAGCCTGTTCGAGGACCCCACCCAGCCTATCGCCGATGCCGCCGCTCGCCAGGGGTTTTTCCACCAGAGCTACTTCAGCCGCGAGTACCGCCGCCTGTTCAAGGAATCGCCCTCCGCTACCCTGAAGCGCCTGCAGGCGTCATAGCCTGGGTGGCCAGGGCGCCCCCGATTTCAGAAACGCGCGAAGCGGTAGGGCGCCGGATCGATGATCGGTGCCTCGCCGGCCAGCAGGTCGGCCGCGAGCTGCCCCGCCGCCGGTGAGGTGCCGAAGCCGTGTCCCGAGAAGCCCGAGGCGATGCTCAGCCCCGGTATGCCGGGGACCGCGCCGATGACGGGGTTGGAGTCCGGGGTGATGTCGATCATGCCCGCCCAGGCCTCCGCCACGCTGGCCCGTTCGAAGACCGGCCAGGCGGCGGCAAGATTGCGCAGCGCCTCGTCGTTCAGCCTGGGATTGACCGGCGGGTCCATGGTGCGGATCCGCTCGAAGGGCGAGCGTTTTGCCCCCCAGCGTCTCGGCAGCGTCAGGTCGCGGAGGAAATGCTTGCCCAGCGAGATCCGCAGCAGATGGCGCTGGGAACGCAGCGATCCCAGGTAGCGGGAACCGATCAGCAGGTGATCCAGCATCAGGGGCGCGTCGAGCGCACCGCGCTGCGTGACGATATAGCCGCCGTCCTTGTGCTTGCGGAAGGAGAAGTCCGGCCCGCCCACGGCGATGTCCGTCGGCCCCTCCATCGGCGCGGTCCTGAGCACCGAGGAGATCAGCGGCAAGGTCGGCAGCGAGACACCCAGATTGCCCAGGAAGCGTCGCGACCACAGTCCGCCGGCGAGCAGGACCTGGTCGCAGCGGATCTCGCCGCTTTCGGTCACCACGCCACTGACCTTGCCTCCCGACCGCGACACGGTACGCACCGCACAGTTCTCGACGATCGTTGCGCCCCTGGCCATGGCGGCCCTGGCGATGGCACTGGCGGCGAGGGACGGCTCCGCACGGCCGTCGGAGGCCGTGAAGATGCCGCCGACCCATTCACCCTTGCCGCCGGGGACCCGCCGATCGATGTCCCGGGCATCGAGCATCCGCGAGTCGAGCGACAGGGACTCGACCGACGCCAACCAGGCCTCGTGCATGGCCAGTTGCTCTTCGCTGCGGGCCAGGAACATGATGCCCGACTGTCGATATCCGACATCGCCGCCCACCCGCTCGGCCATGCCGGCCCACAGCCGGTCGGCCGCCTGCGCCAGGGGCACGTCGTCCCGGTGGCGGCTGGTCTTGCGGATCCAGCCCAGGTTGCGCGAGGACTGTTCGCCCGCGATGCGGCCCTTCTCGAGCACGACCACGGGAATGTTCCGTTCCGCCAGTGCCAGGGCCGCGGTGAGGCCGATGATGCCGCCGCCGATGACGACCACGGTGGTCGAGGCGGGAACGTCGCTGGAGGTTTGTACGGGCGTTATTGTCGGTGCCATGGCGGGGAGTCCTGAAGGAAGCGAAGGGGCGAAGGGCAGGGAAGCGACCGGTTGGCCGCCTCGCAAGGCACGAGCGGATCAGCTCATCGGGCGGAGGTGTCGATCCGCTCCACGTCGGCGCTGCCGGCGCCGCGATAGGCGGTGACTTCCAGTTCGACCTTGTAGACCGCGGCGCCCAGCGGCGGGCAGGTCACGGTGATGGTCGGGTCGATACCCCGCATCTTCCGACCGAACAGTGTCATGACGGTCTCGGTATCCGCCGGGTTCTGGATGAAGATCCGCGCGGACACGATGTCGGCGAGACCGCTGCCCACCGACCCTAGCGCACCGTCGATATTGGCAAGGACCTGCAGCAGCTGCTCGCTCACGTCCTCGGGGATCGCCTTGGTCTCGGGGTTGCGCCCGGCGGTATTGGATACCAGGATCCAGTTATCGACCGCCACTACACGTGAGTAACTCCCCAGTTCTTCGAACTTCGACCCTGTCTTGACCTTCACGATCCTGGTCATGATCTCTCTCCCGGTAATGTCATCGGATTTCATGGAGCGCCAACGCCGGGTGGCGCTGGCCGGCATGCAGACGGTGTCATCAGCTCAAGGCCGGGCTTTCCCAGAGGTTGAGCGTGACGCCGATGCCCTGTTCGATCGCCTTGCGATAGATCACCGTGCCCCAGGCCACGTCCTCGACCGGCATGCCGCCCACGGACAACAGGATGATCTCGTCGTCGTTGCGGCGACCCGGCGTGGCTCCGGCCACGATGGCGCCCAGATCCTCGAGCGCGTCGGCGGACAGGCGGCCATCGGCGATCATGTCCATGAACTTCAGGCCGACCAGGGGAATGCAGTTATGCGCCGGCTTGGGGACTTCCTCGTACCAGGCTTCGTACAGGCCGGTATTGTCGAGAACCTTGCGAACGTCCGGTGCCTCCATGCCGGCGTCGAAGTTGCACGGTGCGGGCATGGCCAGGAAAGTGCCCGGGCTCACCCACTCGCGCTTGACCAGCGGGTAGGCCTCGGGATTGCCCACTTCCCCCGAGGCGCAGTAGGTCACGATGTCCGAATCGCGAACCACCGACTCGATGTCGTCGACCACCTGGATGTCGGTGATCTGCGGGTAATGCGCGTGGACCCACCCGATGAAGGCATCCAGGCTTTTCCGACTGCGCCCCTTGACCTTGACGGTGTCGATCCCGGGGCAGGCCGCCACGAAGGCGGCCAGCGAGGTGCGCGCCATCACGCCGGGCCCGAAGATACCCACCACCTTCGAATCCTTGCGTGCCAGATGACGGGCGCCGACGCCCGGCACCGCGCCGGTGCGATAGGCCGAGAGCAGGTTGGCCGACATGTAGGCCAGGGGCGCGCCGGTGTCGGCATCGCTGAGCGTGAACATCAGGATCGAGCGCGGCAGCCCCTTTTCCCGGTTGGCGATGTTGGAGCCGTACCACTTGACGCCCGCCGTGCAGAAGTTGCCGCCCAGATAGGCCGGCATGGCCATCAGGCGGCGGTCGGCCGTGGGCTTGGGCATGGTGGGGAAGGGCGATTCATCGGGGAACATGATCATGGCCCCGTGAGAATCGTTGTTGGGCCCGGCCATGCGATAGTCGCCGTGGAAGAGCAGGCCGAACATCTCCTCCATGGTGTCCACGCAGGCCACCATGTCGGTAACGCCGGCACGGATCATGTCCTGTTCGGAGAGATAGATGAAGTCGATCCGGGTATCGTTGACCATGGCTGAATTCCGACTTGTTGTTGGATTATTGAAGCGGGAGATCGCCGCGCCTGGTTGTCAGGCTCGTGCCTGTTCAGGCGGTGACTAAGAACGTCTTTCACAACCGGTAGACGACGTGAGCTTCTCCGGCGGCAGGGCGTCGCGAGGGCGCTGTGAACCCCTCCCTGGGCGCTACCTTTGCCATCCATGGCAAAGGACCCTCGCTTTGCCCTGCCACCGGCACCCATCATCAGAGGGTTTGGAAATGCACTCTAAGTGGCGGCGGGGCACGCCGGAGGCGGTCCCCCGGTGGGCGTATCCCTGTCAACTATCTTGCGCGGCAAAGCCCATCGGCGTTAGCACAAATCGGCAACTCGGCGATCCGCGGTGGCCCGAAGACTTGTCGGGCCCCGGGATGGCTGGCGGGAGACGGCTGGAGGGCGGTGTTGAAGGGGCGGGCGAGGGAGTGTCGCTCGAGGGAGCAGTATCAAAGTGATCGCTGGTGTCAAGGAGGTTGTCGTTCTATTTCAAGGCCGTATCTTCAAGACCCTGTCGAGGTGATTCGCGATGATCTCGCCTAGCTCTTGTTGGAATTCCACCCGATTGAAGCCTTGGGGATCTTCTGCAATCGGGCCCAGTTCGGGTTCGAGAAACTCCGGGAATGATGTCAAGAAGGAGTAATGGCCGGCATTGTGTATCATCTTGCGGGTCAGTTTCTTTTTGTCGGGAAGGCCCTTTGCGATGACGTCGGCGTTGTACGGTTCCGTCACCTCGTCATCCTTCTCTGCCTGCAGCAGTAAGACAGGGATGTTGACATCGTTTAGAGCGCCTTGGGCGGAAAACAATATGCCCACGGGTGCCATCAAGACCAGGGCTTTTATCCTGGCGTCCCTGGGGCTGTTTATGAGCGTTTTCGCCAAGGAGCCATCACGTGCGGGGGCGCAATACGGATCAGTCAGCCAAGGGTTTTTGTTGCATGTTTCAATCAGGCGGCGAGTGTCCCCGATGCCTCCTGCTGCCGCGATAGCGGAATACCCCCCCACGGAGTGCCCCAGAACCGCTATTTTCTCCGGGTCAATGTCAGTGTTCAGGCCCGGCGCGCCGAGAAGCTTGTCAATTGCCAACGTTATCTGCCTGGGACGGTTGATGTAATTGGCAGCGGAGCCTGCTGAGGTGTTATCCAGGTAGTTGTCGTGGGGATGCAGCGGCATACCCACGATAAAGCCGCTCCTGGCCAGTGAGATGGCTATCTCTTTATAGGACAAATAGCTCCCGCCTGAACCGTGGGACACGATGGCCAATGGATGGCTGCCTTCTAGAACGTCTCCGCCCACGGCTATGTCGAGCCTGAAGGGGCCCATTTCGACGACTTTCGGCTCGGAGCTGGTTGGATAAAAAACAGCCATTGGGAAGCCATCGCTTTCAACGGATGGCGAGATGGTCATTGTTCGAAAGCCGACATCATGAGCGTAAGAAAACGTAGAGGCAGTCGCTAACAGCACGACAAGGTATCGAAAGAACCATACCATTGCTTGTTTCCCGGGTTGCTTGCCAAGTTGATGTTCAGCGGGTTTTGGGCAGCGTGCCCGATATGTCATCTGAACGCGCGTGCGCGTCCGGCCCTATCATGTGGCGTGCTCCGACATCGGTTATCCTGCCGGAATCCCCCATTGTCAATTATCACGATGCGGTACGGCACTGATCATCGTGCCCCCGGACGTGCCCAATGACCGTGGTCACTGCCTTTTCCGACATTTCCTGCAGCATTTTTCAGGCCGGACAAGCGCCTCGCGCATGGTGGGGCGGGTCGAGAGCGTACTCAGGCGGAATCGCGCAGGACAAGTTGGCCGGCAAACAGGGCGGCTTCTTGCATGGGCTCGTCATCGGTTTCGGGCGCATCGATGCGGGCCAATAGCGTGGCCATGGCCCGTTGCGCGATGCCCCGGATATCCTGCGACACCGTGGTCAAGGGCGGGCCCGAGTAGCGGGCGAAGGGGTGATCGTCGTGCCCCGCGATTCGCAACCGAGCGTCCTCGGTACGGCCCACGGGCACGTTGGCCTGCCAGGCGGCGAGCAGTGCACCGAGGGCGATCCGGTCATTGGCACATAGGATGGTGCGCGTGGGTAGGCCGGCCTCCAGGGCATGACGTGTCTGTTCATGTCCGTAGCGTTCGAAGTCCCAGTCAAGCTGTCTGGGAACCGCGAGCACTCGCGCGCTTTCGTGGGCTTTTGCCATCGCCTCCTCATAGGCCGCGAGGCGAGCTTCGGCGTTGCGGTTGATGGGGGGCATGGGCAGAAAGCCGGGGGGCTCTCCCGAGCGACACAAGTATTCGACCATCAGGCCGATGCTTTGGGTGTTGTCGGTGCCGACGAAGGGTGTGCCGGCATCGGGAGCGCTGTCGACATAGACGATGGAGCTGCGGCGCTCCAGGCTGACCAGCCTGGCGCTAGGGCCCTCGGTGCCCAGGGGCACGACGATGGCCCCGGCGATGTTCATCGACTCCAGTCGCGAGATGGCGTCGACCTCGCGATCTGCTCGACCGTTCGAGGACAGCATGAACAGCACGTACCCCGCTCGGGAAGCGAGTTCTTCCACCTGGCGTACCAACTCCATGTAGAAGGGATCGGTGGCGGTAGGCACGATGATGCCCAGCACCCGGGTGCGGGTTCTCTTCAGGTTGGTCGCGAACAAGTTGGGCGTGAAACCGCAGGCTTCGATCGCCGCTTCTATCCGCTGCCGCGTGGCAGGGCGGACACTGTCCGGGGCATTGAAATATTTCGAGACGGTGGGCCGTGACAGCCCGACATAGGCCGAAAACTCCTCCATGGTACGAATGTCGCTCGTGCCACCGTTGCTCATCCCTGCCTCGCTTTCCTGCGGAGTGTGCCCATCATCCACGGTGCATCATCCCTTGCAAGCCTCGATATAGTCCGTCATGACGTCCTCGATGGCCGCGAACAGCAAGTCCCGTGCGCGAGGCGCCACCACCTCGTTGCGCACTTTCTTGAGCAGACCGCCGAGATACTGGGCGATCAGTGGTTCGGGAATGTCGACCCCGTCGAGCTGCTGCAACAGCGCCTCCACGGCGGCCTTGGCTTGCGGTTCCGGCCAGTAGTAACGGATACGGTCACTGTAGGAAAAGTGGCGCAACAGCGCCTGTTCCTGCGCGGAGCCTTCATAGTACTTCCGCCAGTTGTCCGGCGATGACAGCATCACCGCTTCCATGGTGTCGCGCAGGCTGTGACGCCCTGAGTCGGGATAGAGTTCGGTCGCGATCATGTCGAGACCGTAAAGCGCCTCGCGCAGGGCAAAGGTCAAGCCGGGCCCGACCTTCAGGATGGCGAAGCCGTCCTCGACCAGCGCGGCGAGCGCCGAGGGTGGCTGGTAGTCGGTGGAGTGGGCTTCGAAGACCAGCCCCGGAAGATCGTCGAGGGTCCGGCTCAGTGCGCTGGCTTCGCTGGAATCGTAGACGATGACATTGTGGTTGCCGAATTCGACGCCGGGCTGAACCACGGCGGCGATGACACGCTCGAAGGCGTCTTCCAGGCCGGCCTCGCGGAAAGCGCGACGATGGACCGCGACGGTTTCGCGTACCGCGGCGGGGCGGGTGACCTCGAGGCCCTCGATCGCCTCCAGGGCGCCACCCGGGACGGGGACCTCCGTGCCGATGATATACACCGGCGCCTGGTCGGGGTCGGGGCTGGCCCCCTCGGCGGCCTTGGCCAGGCGTGCGGCGCGGGTGGCGGTCTCGGCATCCTCCAGGGCGATCGGCTCGCCGGCGCAGCCCATGGAACAGTCGAGGTGTAGCTTGGTGAAGCCAGCGGCGGCGTAGGCGCGAATCATCGTCTCGGCCTTGCCCATCGCGGCTTCGGCATCCAGCGCCTTCCACGGGTTGGGGCCGAGATGGTCGCCACCGAGGATGAGTCGCTCGAGGGGAAAGGACGCTCGCTCGGCGATGCCCACCACCATGGCGCGAAAGTCAGCGGGCGTCATGCCGGTGTACCCCCCGTCCTGATTCACCTGATTGCAGGTGGCCTCGATCAGCAGCGGCAGGCGCGTGGTCAGCGTGGCCCGCATCGCCGCTTCGAGCACCAGGGGGTGGGCCGAACACACCGAGGGGATGCCGGAGGGGCCCGGTTGCTGGCGCCAGGCCGCGAGGTCTCGAATCGAGGGTACGGTCATGAGCGGGTCTCCTGTGAAGCTAGCAAGCTGTCGAGCTGATGTCTGGTGGCCGCGCCTTCCATGGGCCCGAGGCGAGTGACCGCGTGGGCCCCGGCGGCATTGGCGTAGCGCAGGGCGATTTCCGGTGCGGCACCATTCAGCCAGAGGGCAACGAAGGCCCCGCCGAAACAGTCGCCGGCGCCGGTTGGATCGATTTCCTCCACCGCGAGTGGCGCCACGTCCGTGCGCCCGTCGCGGCAGTAGTGGCTGGCGCCCTGGCTGCCTCGCTTGACGACGATGTCCCTGATGCCGAGGCCAAGCAGATCGTCCACGGCGTCCTGTTCCGTGGTGGCCTCGGAGAACAGGAAGATTTCGTCGCCGGACGGCAGAAACAGATCGGTCTGGGTCAGCATGTCGGCGAGCGCCTCCCGCAGGCCGGGGGTGTCGAGCATTTCCGCCCTGAGGTTGGGGTCGAAGCTCACGCTGCCCCCACGCGCCTTGATGCGCTGTGCCGCCGACCTGGCCTGCGCTGCCATGTCGGGGATGATGAGGGCGGTGCCCATGATATGCAGGTGATCGCAGCTTGCGATCAGGGCTTCGCCGGCCGTGGTGGCGGGGAGGCGGGCGGCAGCGCTTTGCGGCAGGGTGAAGACGAAGCGCCTGCTGCCATCGGGACGGTAGCGGACGAAGGCGCAGCCGGTGACTTCGCCGGGGGCGATCTCGATGCCGCTGGTGTCGACGCCGTCATCGCGCAGTCGATCGATATTCAGATGACCGAAGTCGTCGTCACCGACGCGACCCAGGATGGCGCAAGCCTGGCCCATGCGACCCACCTGGTCGATGAAGATGGCCGGCGCGCCCGACGGGTAAGGGCCCGTCAGAGGCTGTGCCTCGCCAAACCCATCGCCCTGGGTCGTCGCCACGAACTCCACCAGGATCTCGCCGATAGTGAGTATTTTCTGGCTCATGGATTACCCCTTCTGACGCTTGGCGCGGACGTCGAGCCACACGGCCACCAGAATCACCAGCCCCTTGACGATCAGCTGATAGAAATAGGGCACCGAGAGCATGTTCATGCCATTGTTGAGCGCGCCGATGATGAGGGCCCCGATCAGGGTGCCGACCATCGTCCCGACGCCGCCCGCGAGACTGGTGCCTCCCAGCACGGCCGCGGCGATGGCATCCAGCTCATAGCTGATGCCCGCGTTGGTCTGCGCGGAATACAGGCGCGACGACATCATGATGCCGGCCACCGCTGCCATCAGACCGGAGATCATGAAGATCGAGATCTTCAGACGGTCGACCTTGATGCCCGAATAGATGGCCGCTTCACGGTTGCCGCCGGCGAGGTAAGTCCGCCGCCCGAAGGTGGTGTGAGCCAGCAGCAGGTGATTGAGGACGAACAGGCCCACCACGATCCAGATGATGATCGGCACGCCGGCCACGCTGCCGGTGCCGATCGCTGTCCAGGTAGGGTCGGTCAGCATCGCCGGGGCGCCATTGGTCGGGAGACTGACCATGCCGCGGTAGATGCTCATGGTGGCGACCGTCACGATGAAGGCGGGCAGCATCAGCTTGGCGGTCAGCACGCCATTGATCAGGCCCATCAAGGCTCCCGCGATCAGCGTGATGACCAGGGCCGGCATGAAGCCCCAGCCAAGCCCGATGACCTGGGCACCCACCATGCCGGCGACCGCCAGCATGGAGCCGACCGAGAGATCGATATCGCCCAGCAGGATCACCCAGGTCATGCCGAAGGCCAGCACCGCGATGACGGCAACCTGCTGCAGGATATTCATGAAGTTGGCGAGCGACATGAAACGCTCATTGGTCAGCGAGAAGAAGACGCACAGCGCGATCAGCGACAGGAAGATGCCGCCGTACTGGCGTAGCGCCGACTTCAGGCGTTCGTGACTGGCGGGGGAAAATGAGGTCATATTCATGCGTGCTGTCCTGTAGCGTGGGCCATGACACCTTCGGGTGTGGATTCGGCAGCGGGCAGGATGGCCGCCAGGCGGCCTTCGGACATGACGGCGACGCGATCGGCCATGCCGAGTATTTCGGGGAGTTCCGAGGACACCATGACGATGGCCGTGCCCTCGGCAGCGAGCTGGCGAATGAGCCGATAGATTTCGAACTTGGCGCCCACGTCGACACCACGGGTCGGCTCGTCGAGGATCAGCACTCGCGGGCGGGTGGCGAGCCACTTGGCCAGGACCACTTTCTGCTGGTTGCCCCCGGAAAGCGTGCCGACCACCGTCTCGATGGAATGGGTGCGTACCCCCAGGCGACTCACTTCATCGCCGGCCTGGCGTCGCTCCTTGGCGTTCTGCAGGACGCCGCCGGCGGAAATCTGCGCCAGCGACGCCATCGTGATGTTGGCGCGCACGGTCTGGTTCAGCACCAGCCCCTGCTCCTTGCGATTCTCGGTGACGAAACCCAGCCCCTTGTCGATCGCATCGGCGGCATCGGCCAGTTGCACGACCTCGCCGGCCAGGCGGACCTGGCCGGCCGCACGACGCATGCCGAACAGGGCATTCATGATCTCGGAGCGACCGGAGCCGATCAGCCCGAAAAAGCCGAGAATCTCGCCGGCATCGACGTGAAACGAGATATCGTTGAACTCCCCGGGGCGTGTGAGCCCCTCCACCGATAACATCGGTGTCGCGGGGCGTTCTTTCGTCTCGGCCAAGCGCGGTGGAAACATGTTTTCCATGGGGCGGCCGACCATCAGCGAGATCAGTTCCGAGGTCGTCGTCTCATCCTTCTTCAGCGTGGTGATGTATTCGCCGTCGCGAACGACGGTGATGTCGTCGGATAGACGCATGATTTCTTCCATGCGATGCGAGATATAGATCACCGCCTTGCCACGCTCGGTCAGCCGGCCAATGATGCGAAACAGAAGCTCCGCCTCCGAGTCGCTCAGCGATGAGGTCGGCTCGTCGAGGATCACCACGTCCGCGTCGTGACTCAGCCCCTTGGCGATCTCGACCAGCTGGCGCTGGGCCATGGAAAGATCGCCCACCCGTGCGCGCACGTTGATGGGCAGGCCGAGGTCATCCACCAGCGCCCTGGCGGTGGCAACCAGCTTGGCATCGGAAATCCAGCCCAGTCGCGAGGGCTCCCGGGTCGCCAGGATGTTTTCGGCCACGCTCAGGTTGTTACACAGGCTGAGTTCTTGAAAAACGATGGACAGCCCGCTGCGTGCAGCCTCCTGGGGCGTGGCGGGGGCATAAGGCTTGCCCCTCAGCCACATCTCGCCTGCGCTCAACGGATGAACGCCGGCGAGGATTTTCATCAGCGTGGATTTTCCCGCGCCATTCTCCCCGAGTAGCGTGTGGACCCGACCGCGCTCAACCTGCAAGTCCATGCGTTTCAAGGCGGTTACCGGGCCGAAATGCTTGGCGACTCGGCTGAGACTGAGAAGCGGCGGTTGCTGGGGACTGGACATGACACACCCTTGGATCGATGAGGCGAGCGGTGGCCATCCAGGCAGCCACCGCAGGGGAGGGCATTACTTGCCGGTGTAGACGCCGGGCACGATGGGCTGCTCGGCCGGCACCGTTTCCCCCTTCATGACCTTGATGGCGGTCTGTACCGCCTGGCGGCCGATCTCATCCGGGTACTGCTGAATCACGCCGACCATGACCGGGTTGGTGTCCACCGCCTCGCGGGCTTCTTGCATGCCGTCGAAGCCGACCACCTTGACCTGGTCTTCCAGATTGGCGGCCTTCACGGCGACGCTGGCCGCGAGTGCGGCATCGTCACCGAAGCCGAAGATGCCATCGATGTCGGGATTGGCCTGCAGCATGTTCTGAGAGACGGCGAGGGCCTCGGCGCGGGTCGTGCCGGTCTGCTGGGCCACGATCTCGATGTCGGGATACGCCTTGAGGCCGTCCTTGAAGCCCTCGATGCGAGACACGACGGATTGCACGGTGGGGTAGTCAATGATCGCCACCTGGCCTTTCCCGCCGAGTTCCTCACCCATCAGTTCGGCGGCTCGCTGCCCGCCGGTGAAGTTGTCGGTACCGATATGGGATGTGACTTCCACGCCCTTGGCGGGTACGTCGACCGTGATGACCTTAATGCCCGCCTGTTGGGCCTTCATGATCGCCGGTAGTACGCCCTGGCTGTCCACCGGCGAGATGATCAGCACATCGACGCCCCTGACGATGAAGTCCTCGACGTCGGCAAGCTGCTTGCTCAGGTCCTGGTTGGCGATCGAGACATCGAGTGACACGTCACTGGAGGCCGCTTCCTGCTGCATGGCTTCTGACAGCTGGATATAGAACGGATGCTGCTGGGTCAGCAACGAGGCGCCGATGCCATCCGCCCAGCTGATCGAGGCGTTAAACGCCAAAGCGGCAGCACCGATGGTGGAAATCGCCTTGCGAAGAATGCTCATGGACTACTCCTGTGAAGCCTGGCCGCTGCGAGCAGGGGCCTGATGTGGCGGAAACTGCGTGGATGGTCTCGTGAAAAGAAATTTATATACACGTGTAAAGTTTCGCCACACGACTTTGGTCGGGTAGGGCGGGCCGTACGGCCAAGCCTGCCAATGCGTCAGGGGTCGATGGAGCCGCCAAGTCGCTGAGACCATGCATCAAGCGTTTGCCGGGCTGGTCTCGGCCGAAGCCCGGCGAAAACGGTGGGAGCCGACAGCCGGCTGCCTTGTGGGAGTGCCATTACGGCGGACGAGTCTATGGCCGAAGACGTGGCAGCAATCTGGCCGCTATCCGCTTTGCTCTCTCGACCGGTTGGAGATTGCCCTCACGCAGTACACCCATGACGGCGCCATCGATGAGCAGTTGAAAGTCGCGGGCGAGTTCGTCGCTGAGTGAGTGGCCGGCCTGCTCGAGCACGCGAGCCATGATCTGTATCTGGGCCAGCTTGTGCGCTCTGGCGATGCGGTGGGTCTCGCTGCCGCGGTCGGCAGCTTCAACCATGGCGTTGATGAAGGCGCAGCCCCGAAAGTCGGCTTGTCCGTAGCGCTCGGCGATGACATCGAACACGCCAAGGGGCGAGCTGCCATTGGCGGCAATCCCTGCCTCGAGTGATGCCAGGGCCCTCTCATTACGGTGGCGTAGCACGGCATGAACCAGCGCGTCCTTGCTTTCGAAGTGACGATAGAACGACGCACGCCCAACCCCGGAGGTTTCAATCAACTCACTGATGCCGACCGCATTGATGCCTCGTTGATAGAAGAGCGCTTCCGCCGTCGCGATCAGTCGTTCACGAGCCTGTGTCGGCATGGCTTTCCCCTCCGAGATGTTGACTCTGGATGGTAATGATCGGTACCGTTATGTGCAAACGGTACCGGTCGGTTCCGAATCGGAGTGGCGTGTCACGGGCATCATCGCTGCGAGAGAACGAGTTCGGAGAGGAAGAGGCCCATGTCACAACTCACCACGCTCGCTATCACGGCACTGCTCCTGTTCGGCTCTCCGGGGCCAGGCCCCATGACAATCGTGGCGACATCCGCCACATTCGGCGTCCGCAAGACGCTCTCGCTCTATGCGGGCATTCTGACCGGGCTGGCGCTTTCGATGGTGGCCTCCGCCCTTGGTCTGGCGGCGCTGCTGGTGACCTGGCCGAGTGCGAAGCTGACACTGCAAATCGTCGGCGGGCTTTACGTGCTCTACCTCGCCTACCGTATTGCCACCACGCCGCTCGACACGAACGCGGCCGAAGGCGCCCGCCTCACGATGCGCGATGGCATTTTGCTCAACGTGCTCAACCCGAAGTCCTACGCGGTATTGCTGGTGATCTACTCTCAGTTCTTACTGCCGATATCGCCAACGGCCATGGCTTACATGGCCACCATGGGGGTTTGCCTGGCGGTGGCCGTTTTCACCAATATCTTCTGGATGTGCGTCGGCGGTGCAATCCGGCCGCTCGTGCAGCGACCCCTTTTCTCCCGATTGCTACGTCTTGGCTTCGCTCTGCTGATGGTCGCGGCTGTCTCCTGGGCTTTTATTCAGAGTTGAGCCCATCAGGATTCGATGCCCTTATTTAACTTGCTGAAAATAAAGGGATAACTATCCAGTCTATTTTTCACTATACCATCAGGTATGCCAGTTTGATGACGGTTGGATGAGTGCCTTGATTCACCTGCACTGATAAGTATTGGTAGGAAAGTCGATGTTGGTGGTGTTAGCGCGGTCTATAAACTTGAAACTAACACCACCATGTTTCTTTAGGATAAGTGGAAGCCAAAACCTAATTTATAGCAACTGTTCGCTTTATTTCTTCGATTGACGCGTTTGGCAAATTCATCGCATCAATGTTTTGATGGACTATCCAGTTTCTCGCTTCTTCCTGAGACATGCCAGTTCTTCTGGCGAATCTGTTTAGTTTTTCGGATGTGTATCTAGACAACCCTAATCCTATGAAGCTTATCATTGTAGGTGAGCAAGCTCCGACTTCTAAATACATTGGAATGGTGGGTATCGATGGTAGAAGTTCCTTCATGCCGTATTTTTTTAATACTAGTTCAAGTACGGCGTTGTAGCATGAAAACAATCTGACATACTTGAATCGTAGTCCAGTTTCAATTTCTGTTAAGGTTTCTCTAATCACAGTTGAAATATTAGAGTTTTTTCCGATCTTTTTTTTGTACTTCAGGTTGTCGTCTATTATCTGAGGCAGAGAGGTGCCTTTCATCCATCTGATCGCCATCATTGAATAGTATGTATGGGATTTGTCCTCTTTAGGGATCTTAAGTATTTCTCCATGGCACCTTTTTATCACTGCAACGTATGAGTTGTAGGCGTGTTTGTGTAATGGGTGCTTAGGTATGATCCCTTCAGGGCCATATTTTTTTAAACTTTTTTCTAACCTTTCGAATAGTGCTTGCTGTCGATGTACCGATACTGTTGGTGAAGCAAGAAGGGCGCCACGGTCAATAGATGAGTTTTTCAGAGAATTAGAAACGGAATCAGCCAGAAGTGATCGCTCTGGACTGTTTTTCGGCATGCCTAATCGATCTAGCGTGGCATCCAGCCTACCTTCTAAGTGATCCCTGGCCAATTTAACAAAGGTATTTTCTAACTCATCGTTATTGTTTCTGTTAGGTGCTCGATCAGGGTCGTTAATATAGTCAATAAGCTCGTGGGTCTGGTCGATAATCTGGTTCTCAAGAGATGGCTGGACTTCCAAGTCCCTGTTGCCCTCCATTGGTTTGTTAGCCCAATCATCGTAGTCTATTAAAAATATATTCCCTGTAAATTCTTTTCCTAGTCTACCCGCACGGCCTGCTAGGTTCCAAAAATCATTTGATGAGATCGGTTTGTCTTTCCCCTTCTGTGGCTTGTGCAAGAAGAGATTTTTAGCCGGAAGGTTTACACCATAAAGTAGTGTGCTGGTGGTTACCAAATAGTTCAATTCACCATGTGAGAAAGCATCTTCAATGGCTTTTCTAACAAGTGCTGGAAGCCTTCCATAATGAAAGCCGACACCGCCTAACACACTTTCTGATAGCTGATAGTTAGGGTGTATCGCTTCTTTTATAAAATCAGATAATTCCCTAATATATGGTGTCGGCTTAGACTTTTCTGTATCTGCTAAGCCAAAGGCCAAGTCCTCACACTCTTTGGGACCCAATGCATAGACTAGACTTTGGCTTCCTCTCCCTAGAGTTAAAGCGATATTTGTTAACTTGCTTTGGTGATCTAATAATGGTTCATCTGAATTAATGCTGCCAAGAGGTGATTTGTTTCCCTCTGTCAATAGGTACAAATCTGCGCAGAAAGGTGAATCTATCCTACAGTCTACGAAGATGATATCTTGTCCCACGACGGCTTCATCCGTGTAAACTGTTCGTGATGTCCGCCCAAATGTTCTTGAGACATTTCCCGGATCTTGAATGTTTGGCCCTGCAAACAGTAACTGTAGATTTTCATTTCTTACCAATGCATCATCTATTACTGAGGAAAGAAGAACTCCCCTTGCGCCATCCGCGATGCTTTGCATTTCATCAATTAGCATCAGTTCAAACTTTAGCTCAGGATGTGCTGCTTGTAGAAGCTGCATGCGTTCCTGAGTAACGACATATACGCCTCTCTCAGGCAAGGGAGTGGATGCTGGTATCGGTGTCGTTATGAGTTCAAGAGACGTGTCAGCATGCTTGACCCATTTTGATACCTCTCCGGACACTTGGTTGATTAGAGCGCGAGAAGGTACTAGGAATGCAATATTGTTTGCTGTTCTCTCTGATAGAAGCTTTCTTGCATAGGCTTGTAATATAAAAGACTTTCCTGAAGATGTCGGGGCTGATATTCCGATGCTGCTTCCTGTTAATAGTTCTTCCCACAACTGTTTCTGAAAATCTGTTAGTGTTTCGCTTTCTTTCCCCCACGTCGCTAGGTTTTTTTCTTTTCTAATGCTTGACTCAGCTAATAGCTGTACTGGTAGTTGGTCCTCAGAAAGTGCGAATTTTTCTAAGGCGTATTTCAGAGCCGGAAAGTTACCTATGCGGCTCAATACAACAATTAGCAGGGATGATACGCCTGGATAAATATTGTTCGTCGACTCAGAAGCAGAAGTGGCAATTTTATAGGCCGCTTCTCTGTGCTCGTTGTTTTCTGAGAGTGCCAATATGGCTGCGCTTTGTAATAATCTTCGCAATGATTCTTGGTCAAAAGTGGAGTTTGATGAGTTAAAGAATTTTTTCTCAAAATGATGGCTTCTAAAAGCTTGCATTTCTTTATGGAAGCTCTCATGTTCCCAGACTCGCTCTGTAAGCTCTTTAATCATTTCGGCCAGCCAATTTTTTCTTGAAATTTGTCACGAAACTCTTGCGCAGAGGGCACGGGCAACAAAAAGAATTCAAACCTTTGATCAGAAAGCCCTTTGGCTTCAATATTGTCGTTTAACTTCTGGATGAACCTGTTTGCTATATTGGTTAACTCTTCAATGAATTCTTCTTCTATCGCTGCACTTTCTAATTTGTCGGAAGTTGGGCCGTTTTGACTAAATATTAGCAGGCATGAATGTGTGGTTATTCTATCGTTTGACTCTTCGCAGTAAGGGTCCAAGTACTGCAAAAACGCCTCTCTAGCTTGATCGTCAATATTGGTCAAATCTAGATAGCTGGAGATGATGTCGATTTCTCGGCCTTCTTGCTCATCATCAATAAATTCTTTGATTGAGTCCAATGCGCTAGATAAGGCTGATTCAACAGTAGCATGAGCCTTAGATTCACCCCAGAATATGTTTAGCTTTTTTTCTTGTGGTTGATACTTTGCATGTATTCCATCTGTTCCATGGACTGGCATTTGATGATTGGTTTTTAAGTACATTTTAGATACGATTTGAGGGGCTTTTAAAAGCCACTCATTGAAAATATACAATACTATCTCGCCAGCTTCTCCAGACCTATTGCTCCCTTTTTTAGCCCTTATAAATAACTTTCTGGCTTTTTCTTGGAGAGCGGTCATTGCTCGCCCGGCCGCAACTAAGTCGCCGGAGGATGCATCTGAAACTGATTTTTCTATTTCTTTTCGAGGTATGCAGAAAGGTATTATATGTTCAGAGATTATGTTGATGAAGTCTGTAAAAGTCTGCTTTCCATCTCTGAAGGAAATGTAGCTGCATCTTATATTGACCCTTTCTCCACAACTGGAGGCGTTAATAGGTAAATGCTTGATCCTTGGAGACAGTGATGAGAAGTCTCCGAGGAGGGTGTTGAATGTACTTTCTAAGCCTTGTTCCAACGATGGTCTCCCTACGCTAGCTTGACGTCCTTAACTTCATAATGGTTATCATTTTGAAATTCGTGAGGCTTGCTCAGGCTTTGTCGAGCATGCAGCCATCAATGCTTCTCTTCTAAGTTAGCTTGACAAGCCCGGTGAACGCTACCCCACCGTGAGCAGGACGTACTGAAACTGCATAAATTCGCATAAGTGTAGGGCGTCATGTGATCCCGCGCAGGCCCGGCTGTGGCGTGCTCCCAAGCCAAGTGCATCAGTGCATAAAAACGGACACGTTTAGCGCGCGGGTGGGGAGGGGCGTCGACAGCGCGCCCTGGGGCGCCGGGGCCTGCATCGCTGGCGGGTGGCCACGGCGGCCGTACTGGGCAGGGAAGGCCATGGGGATGCAGTGCTGGCTTCTCGACAACGACGAGACGAATCGTGTCTCGCTAAGATAAGCTCGAACGAATCATCGGGGATGGACGTTCCCCGCTTCGATGCCATCACGACCCACGAGGACACGCCACGATGGACGTTGCCGTATGGATGACCTATCTCGGTGTCATCACCGCACTCATCCTGTTTCCGGGCCCTGTCGCCTTGCTGTGCATGCACCATGGGCTGCGCCATGGCCGGCGACGCGCCTTGGCGACGGTGGTGGGGGGCGCCATGGCTTCGCTTGCCTTGATGGCGCTGTCGTCCCTGGGGCTGGGGGCGATCCTCGCGACCTCTGAAACCGCCTTCCTGGTGTTGAAGGCCGCCGGGGCGGTCTATCTGGTCTACCTGGGCGTGCAGGCATGGCGATCCCCCGCAGAGCCGATGGCCGACCCGGCGTCGGAGCCGGATGCCGTGCCGGCGGGTCATCGTTCCCGGTTCCGGCTGTTCGGCAAGGGCTTTTCCGTGGGGATCAGCAATCCCAAGGATCTGCTGTTCTTCGGTGCGCTCTTTCCCAACTTCATCGACCTGGGCCAGCCGCAATGGTCGCAGTTCGCGATTCTGGCCATGACGTGGCTCGCGGTCGATCTGGCGACGATGACCACCTATGCCTCGGTGGGCTCGACGGTCAGCCGCTGGTTCGGTACGTCGCGCCGCGTGCGCCTGTTCAACCGCACCACCGGCGGGCTTTTCATGGCAGCGGGAGGGGCGTTGGCCACCTCACACCGCTAGCCATTGTCTGAAAACTGTCTGCGCTCGGTCATACGGCGTTAAAAATCAGCTCAAAATGCTCATTTACACCCCTGTAAACTCCGCTTTTTCGCTGATTTTTGCCTTGTCTGACCTTCGCTCGCCGAGTTTTCAGATAATGCCCAAGGCTTCACAGAGATCAGGAACCCCATGGAATCGAAAGCCCTGCACCGGCCCATCGCGGTCTTCGATGCCGGCATCGGCAGCTACGCCATCGTGGCGGAGATACAGCGGCGCCTGCCTCGTCAGGACGTGATCTACTTCGCGGATCGCGCCAGTTTCCCCTATGGGAGCAAGGCGCCCGACGAGCTGGCCCGGGTCATGGAGCGCACGTTGCGCTTTCTGGAGACGTTCGAGCCCTCGGCCATCGTCGTGGCGTCCAACGCGCCATCGATCACCGTGCTCGATGCGGTGCGCCCCATGACGCGGCTGTCGGTCTTCGGCGTCTTTCCGCCCCTCGCGGCGGCGCTGGCCTGCTCGGCCACCCACGCCGTGGGCATCATGGGCGTCGAGTCGCTGGTCGAAAGCGAGATGCTCGAGGACTTCGTTGCCTCCCATGACCTCGCCGGGGCCAGTGTCGAACTGATCAATGCCTCGAGCATGGTGGAACTGGTCGAGAGCGGTGCGTTTCTGTTCGATCCGCCGGGCACCCAGGCGAGCGTCGACGACTTCGTCGAAACCCTGTTTCGGCGCAAGCCCGACATCGACGTGCTGACGCTGTCGAGCACCCACCTGCCGTGGCTCAAGGCGTTTTTCGAGCGTGCGCGCCCTCAATGCCGGTTTCTGGACCCCGCCGAGAGTGTGGTGGCGAATCTCGGCCCGGGGACCCCGGGCACGGGAATGGTCAGGACGCTGGTCACGGAAGACGCGCGTTACTCCGTCGACGATTTCCGGCGCATGCTGGATCGGTTGGGCGTCGATCTCGCGCTCGAGGTCGTGCAGGTGCCAGGGCGGGGCTAACGGGATCATGACGACGCCGGCGCTGGCCGCTTACGGCCAGCAGCGGGCTTCGGCGAGGCGGCGCTCAACTGCGGGCTTCGGAGAGTGTGGCAATAATGGGCGCGCCTTTCGTCACGATGATGGTGTGTTCAAATTGCGCGGATAGATTCGAGGGATGGCCAACGAGGGTCCATCCATCATCCGTTTCGGTGACCGAGGTGCTTTTCGTGGACAAGAACGGCTCTATGGCGATGACTTGCCCAAGCCGCAGCCGCCGTGTGTCACGCGGGTCGAAGTAGCTGACGATACCCTCCGGCTCTTCGTGCAGGCTGCGTCCTACGCCATGGCCAGCGAGATTCCTGATGGTCTTGAACCCGTGCGACTTCGCCGTGCGCTGAATGGCCTTGCCGATTCTGTTGATGGGGGCGCCTGCTCTGGCCTCCGCTAGCGCATGCTTCAAGGCCAACTGCGTGGCATGGCACAGTCGCGCTTTATCCGTCGTGACCGGTGGCACGACGATCGTGCCGCCCGTATCGGCGAAATAGCCCGCCATCTCGGCGGAAACGTCGATATTCACGATATCGCCGGCCTGAACCACTCTCTCGCCGGGAATGCCATGCGCGGCCTCTTCATTGATGCTGATGCAGGTCGCGCCGGGGAAATTGTAGGTCGTCCGGGGGGCCGACTTGGCTCCCAGGCTTTCCAGCAGTGAACCTCCCAGTTCATCCAGCTCGGCTGTGGTCATTCCCGGCTCGACGGCATTCAGCATCGCATCGCGAACCTTGGCGACGACCCGTCCTACCTCCATGATTCCATCGATGTCTTGCTGGCTTTCTATGGTCATATAGGTGCCTTTATGGTTTCGAATGCCGTGATTCCGGAGGGGACTGCTGGAACGGCTTGGAGGGGTGGGGCAGGTGCCGATAGAAGGGTGGCGCCCCCATCAGGATTCGAACCTGAGACCTTCCCCTTAGGAGGGGGATGCTCTATCCAGCTGAGCTATAGGGGCGAGGCGAGCCGAAGCGCATTATAAGCGTCTGACCCGTCGAGATAAACCCGCCGGTCGCTCGGGCGATCTCAGGCGAGTTCCCGCATGGGTCGCAGGGGGTTGGCCGGCACGGCATCGCTCGCCAGGTAGTGGGCGATGACCTCCTCGGCGGGCATCGGTTCGCCGAACAGGAAACCCTGGGCCAGGTCGCACTGGAACGCTCTCAGCGCCTCCAGTTGCGCTTCGCGCTCGACGCCCTCGGCCAGCACCTTGCGATGCATGGCGTGTGCCATGTCGATGATGCCGCCGACGAACTGGCGCTGGTTGGCGCGGGTATCGATGTTGTTGATCGCGCTGCGGTCGATCTTCAGGGTGTCGATCGGCAATTGACTGGCGTAGGTGATCGAGGAGATCCCCGAGCCGAAATCGTCCAGGGCGATGGATGTGCCCAGCTGCTTGGCCTCGAGCAGTTGGCTGCAGGCCAGGTCGAGGTCGTGGAACTGGCTGGATTCCAGCACCTCGATGGTCAGGTAGGGCGTGGCCAGGCCGAGGGCGTCGCGGGTCTCGGTGATGGCGCGCAAGAAGCTGCCGGTCTCGATCTGATCCTGGGACAGGTTGATGCTCACGGTGGTGGTGAAACCGTGACTCTGGAGCTGCTTGGCCATGTACCCGGCCTCGCGGACCAGCCATTGGCCGAATGGCAGGCTCAGCGAGGAGTGCATGATCACGTCGATGAAGTGCTGCGGGCCGAGCACCCCCTCCTGGGGATGACGCCAGCGGGTCAGCGCCTCGAAGCTGTGGGTATGGCCGCTGGCCAGGTCGACGATCGGCTGGAAGTAGAGTTCCAGTTCCCCATCCTCGAAGGCTTCCTTGATGCGCTGGAAGGCGTCCTGACTGCGGGCCTCGATGTATCGGTGTGCCCGGGCGATACGATTCTTGCCGCCCAGCTTGGCCTCGTACATGGCCTGGTCGGCGCTGTCGATGAGGGTGTTGGTACTGAGCCGGTAGTCGTTGGTGAAGGCCAGGCCGATCGACACCGAGATGCCGACCAGTTCGCCATTGGCGAGCTGGAAGGGCTGGATCAGGTCGTCGATGATCTTCTGCGCCACCTTGGACGCCTTGTCGCCGTTGCCCATGCCGGTCAGGGCGATCACGAACTCGTCGCCGCCGAAGCGGGCGACGATGTCGGTGCTGCGCATCAGGCGCTTGAGTCGCCGGCTCACCTCGACCAGCAACTCGTCCCCGGCGGCATGGCCGTAGCCGTCGTTGATCGGCTTGAAGTCGTCGAGATCCATGAACAGCACCGCGATCCCGCTTTCGGTGAACTGCAGGCTGGTCAGGTGGGTCTCGAGCATGGCGATGAAATGCTCGCGGTTGTAGAGGCCGGTGAGCGGGTCGTAGATCGCCATGCGTTCCAGGCGCGCCTGATTGAGGCGCTGCTGGGTGATGTCGCGGAACACGCTGACGTAATTGACGACCTCGCCCGTATCGTCGCGCACCGCCGAGATGGTGGTGTTGACGATCAGCTGGCTGCCGTCCTTGCGGGTGTTCCAGATGTCGCCGGACCAGAAGCCGTGCTGGTTCACCGCGGTGAACATCGACTGGTAGAAGGTGGCGTCGTGCTTGCCGGAGGAGAGCATCTGGGGGGTGTGGCCCAGCACTTCCGCGCGCTCGTAGCCGGTCAGGCGGGTGAAGGCCGGGTTGATGTCGATGATGATCTTGTCGGCATCGGTCACGGTGATGCCATCGTGGGTGCTGTCGAACACCGCCATGGCCAGCCCCAGCCGGCGGTGATCGGTGACGTTCTGCTGGATGCAGATCAGATAGCGATGCCCGTCGTGGTTGGCGACCGGCGACAGCGTCATCTCGATGCGCAGGTGCGTGCCGTCCTGCAGGGCGTACTCGATGGTTTCCTTCAGGGCCCGGTTCTCGTCGAGTACCCGACGTATCGGCTCGCGGATGTCTTGATGCGAGGGGCCGGGTTGCAGCAGGCGGCAGTCCTGGCCGATCAGCGCGTCCTGCGTGCGACCCGTCAATTGCTCGAAGCCGATATTGGCGAAGAGCAGCGGAAAGCCCTCGCGCTCGCCATCGAGCACCGTGATCGCGATGCCGGGTAGCTCCAGCACCCGAACGACGGACTCGATCAGAGGCGGCAGTGGGACCAAGAGCGATACTCCTTTGGCAATCGACGGGCTATCACCGGGTTATCGGCCGAAGGTGGCCGAACTTGAGCGCTTTTTCATGCCAGGGGAACCGCCCGACGCGGGGGCCGGGCGCAGACATTCTTGCGGCCAGGGCGTAGACTGGCGGTTTTTTCACGAGACGCTGAGTGTGGACGATCGCATCTTCGACGGTCTGGCCGACAAGTTTGCCGACAGTCTCTATGGCAAGCCCCGCGGTGCGATTCGTCTGGCCCTGCTCGAGCATCTGCTGCCGCGCACCCTGACGCTCGACGGGCAACCGGCGCTGGACGTCGGCGGCGGGCTGGGGCAGATGAGCGCCTGGCTGGCCGCGCGTGGCCACCCGGTGACGCTGGCCGAACCGTCGGCGGACATGCTCGCCCGGGCCCGCGAGACGCTCGCCGGCCACGCGGGTATCACGCCCCTTCCGGCGACCCTCCAGGCATTGCCCCAGCGCGCGCCGGGCCCCTGGCCGCTGATCGTCTGCCATGCCGTGCTCGAGTGGCTGGCCGAGCCGCGTGCGGCGATCACCACGCTGGCTTCGCTGCTGGCGCCGGGGGGCGAGCTCTCGCTGATGGTCTTCAACCGCGACGCGCTGCGTTTTTCCAACGTCATCAAGGGCAATCTGGCCAAGGCGCTGGATGACCGCCTGGCCGGAACCGGCCGGCGCCAACGGCTGACGCCGATCGCGCCGCTGACGCATGCCCAGGTCGATCAGTGGCTGGCCGAGGCGGGGCTGGTGGTCGAGCACGTCGCCGGCATCCGCATCTTTCACGATTACCTGCGCCATCCCGAGCCGGACGAAACCGAGCTGGCCCGCCTGATCGAACTCGAGCGCCGCTACTGTGACGTCGAGCCGCACTGGCGCCTGGGCCGCTACCTGCTGTATCACGTGCGCAAACCCGAATCCCCACGAGGTGGAGACTGCCGATGAGTGCCGTTACCCCGGTCTGCCAGTTGCTCGCGCGCCAGGCATTCGACTACCGCGACTGGTTGTGGGTGGCGCCACCGGACGATCCCTGGCTGCGCGATACCGGCGGCGCGCTCTGGAGCGCCGATGCCGCGACCGCCCGGGCATGGCGTGACAGTACCGGGGCGATGATCCACGAGTCGCTGGAACCGGCGCTGGGCGCGCCGCCCGGCGCCGTGCTGTTCTGGCCCAAGGCCCATGCGCTGGGCGAATGGTGGCTGCTGGCGCTGTGTCGTCAACTGCCCGCGGGGACGCCGTTGCAGGTGGTCGGCGAGAACCAGGGCGGCATCAAGCGGGTGCTCAAGGTGCTGGCGGCGCTGGGCCTGGGCTGTCGCAAGCGCGACAGCGCGCGGCGCTGCACCCTGTTCGAGACACGTACCCAGCCGGTGGCGCTGGATCCCGACGAGCTCTGGTCGCGCTTCGAGGCGGCGGGGCTGACGCTGGTCAGCCATCCCGGGGTGTTCGGCCACGGCAAGCTCGACGACGGCACCCGGCTGCTGCTCGATCACCTGCCCGGCGATCTGGGGCAGGGCGGGGCGCGGCTGCTCGATGTCGGCTGCGGCGATGGCATCATCGCCGCCCGGCTGGCCCGCCAGGGCGGCGAGGTCACGGCGCTCGACGTCAGCGCCTTCGCCGTCGAGGCCACGCGGCGTACCCTGGCCGCCAACGGCCTGAACGGGCGCGTGCTGCACAGCGACGTCTATTCGGCGCTCGGCGAGGGCGAGCGCTTCGCGGCGATCGTCAGCAACCCGCCGTTCCATCAGGAGCGGCGCGTCGATTACGGGCCCGTGGCGCGCCTGATCGACGAGGCGCCGCGTCACCTCGAAGCGGGCGGGCAATTGCTGCTGGTGGCCAATGCCTTCCTGCCGTACCCGGACCGGCTCGAGGCGGCATTCGGTCAATTCACGGTGCTGGCCGACGACCGGCGTTTCCGGGTCTATCATGCCATCAGGCGTTGAAGGGTGTTCGACAAGGAGAGAGCAATGGCGGGAAGTCTGCGTGGGGCCCTGGTACTGGGCGGGTTGCTGGCCGTCGGGCTGGTCTGGGGCGGCAGCTATATCGAGGGCGCCGCCGAGGTCTGGCAGCAGGCGGGACGTAGCGTCACCGTCAAGGGGCTGGCCGAGCGAGAGGTCAAGGCGGATCTGGCGCTGTGGCCGCTGCATTACACGGTCAATGCCAACGACCTGGCGGATCTGCAGTCGGCGATGGCCCGCGACGAGAAGACGATTCGCGATTTCCTCGCCGGGCAGGGCTTCGACCCGGCCTCGGTCAGCGTCGCGCCACCCCAGGTGGTCGATCAATACGCCAATCTCTATGGCAACCAGCGGCCCGACGAACGCTACCGCGGCGAGGCCACCGTACTGCTGCGCACGCCCCGGGTGGATGCCGTCAAGACGGCCATGCCGCTCACCGGGGAACTGGTCAAGGCCGGTGTCCTGCTCTCGCCCAATTTCGATTACCGCACCGAATTCCTGTTCACCGGCCTCGAGGCGATCAAGCCGGACATGATCGCCGCGGCGACCGCCGATGCGCGCCGCGCCGCCCAGCAGTTCGCCGAGGACTCGGGCAGCCGCGTGGGGCCGATCCAGCGCGCCACCCAGGGGTATTTCTCGATCGAGGATCTCGACAGCTACACGCCCGACGTCAAGAAGGTGCGGGTGGTGACGACCATCGATTACCAGTTGCTCGACTGAGAGGGTGTTTACAAAATGCCTGCGCTCGACAATACGGCGTTAAAATCGGCCTCAAAATGCTCATTTACCCCGTGTAAACTCCGCTTTTTCGGCCGATTTTGCCTTGTCTTGCCTTCGCTCGCCTAATTTGTAAACACCCTCTGAGCGCCGGGTCAGCCGGCCGGGTCGCGATAGTCGATGGCGGTGATCAGATAGGTGGTCTCGCCGCCGGGGGCGGTCACCGTTACCTCGTCGTCGAGCGCCTTGCCGAGGAGCGCGCGGGCCAGCGGCGCATCGACGCTGATCCAGCGCTTGGCGGTGTCGGTCTCGTCGTGGCCGACGATGCGCAGCGCCAGTTCCTCGCCGTCCTCGTCCTCCAGGGTGACGAAGGCGCCGAAATAGACCCGCTCGGTGTCGGCCGGCAGGCGGTCGACCACCTGCAGCTCGTCGAGGCGCTTGCCGAGGTAGCGGATGCGCGCGATGACCCGGTTGAGTTCCTTCTTGTTGTAGGTGTAATCGGCATTCTCGCTGCGATCGCCCAGTGCGGCGGCCTCGCCGACCTTGGTCGAGAGTTCCGGGCGGCGTACCCGCGACAGGTGATCGTGGATGCCCTTGAGGCGGGCGAAGCCCTCCGGGGTGATCAGGTTGCTCTTCTTCTCCTGACGCGGGTCCTTGGCGGGATCGCGCCAGCGCGTCATGTTGCGACCTTTCATGGCATCGTTCTTGGCTGGGGGAATCCGCGTACCCTACGCAACGCCGCCGGGTAGGCCAAGCCCCCGGGGCTGTCTCTACGACCAAGACCGCATGGCGGCTCATTCAAACGTTCGTTACATTTTTCTCGGTCCTATCCGATTCCACCCGATGCAGGAGCGAACGCGATGCGCCTCACCCGATCCCTGACGACGTTGCTGTGCAGTGCCCTGTTGCTGATGCTGGCGAGCGCCGCCCAGGCGGCTCCCGATCCGGTCTTCCCGCTGATCAAGCGCTGGGCGAACATCAACTACCAGATGCAGGGCGATGCCCAGGAAGACGCCTTCGCCGCGCTGGCCCGGGATGCCGAGAAGCTCGCCGAGGCACGGCCGAACGACGCCCACGTGCTGACCTGGCAGGGCATCATCCTGGCCTCCCAGGCCAAGGCGAAAGGCGGCCTCGGTGCGCTCGGCCTGGCCAAGCAGGCCCGTGGCGCGCTGGAGAAGGCGATCGAGATCGACCCGAACGGCGACGACGGCACGGCCTACGTGACGCTGGGGACCCTCTACGCCAAGGTGCCGGGCTGGCCGGTCGGCTTCGGCGACGACGAGAAGGCCGAGGCGCTGCTCAAGAAGGCGCTCGTCATCCGCCCCGACGGTATCGATACCCTCTACTTCTACGCCGACTTCCTGCATGAGCAGGGGCGTGACGCGGCGGCGCTGGAGTACGCGCAGCGTGCCAGCAAGGCCCCCGACCGGCCGGGACGCGACGCCTCCGACAAGGGGTTGCGCCGCGAGATCGCCGCGTTGCTCGACGCCTTGCAGTAGCCGTCAGCGTGGCGCCGGGGCGACGGGCCGCTTGGAATCTATCCGTCGCCTCGGGATAATGGGCCGCATTGTGCCCGCGATGGGCGCCCATCCCAGGCCAGCGAGGGGCCCATGAACGACAAGCCGAGCGCGGACGTGGCGCATTTCGACAGCGCCGATGTCGAGCGCATCGAGACCCGACCGCTCTACCAGGGGTTCTTTCGCCTGGAACGCCGGGAGTTGCGCCATCGCCTGTTCGACGGCGGCTGGAGCGACGTGATCACCCGCGAGGTGCACGTGCGTCACGACGCGGTCGGGGTGCTGCTCTACGACATCGAGCGCGACGCCGTGGTCCTGGTCGAGCAGATGCGCGCCGGTGCGCTCGAGGACCCGGTGAGCCCCTGGAAGCTCGAGCCCGTGGCCGGGCTGGTGGAGGCCGGCGAGGTCCCGGCCGACGTGGCGCGTCGCGAAGCCGTCGAGGAGGCCGGTTGTCATATCGACGAGCTGATCGAGCTGTATCGTTACTATCCGAGCCCCGGTGCCTGCGACGAGCGGGTCACGCTGTTCTGCGGTCTCGTCGACAGTACTGGACTGGGCGGCGTGCATGGTCTGGCCGAGGAGGGCGAGGATATCCTGGTGCATGTGCTACCTTTTGCACGCGCCTGGGAACTCCTCGAGGCGGGACGACTCGACAATGCCATGTGCCTGATCGCCCTCCTCTGGCTGGTGCGCGAGCGGGCCTCACTGCGAGCAAGGAGATGAATTCGTGGCCAAGACCGCCTATGTCACCGATCTGAAATCGCTCCAGGCGGAGTGCTCGGCCAACTATCTGCGCCTGTCACGCCTGGTCGGCGAGCTGGAGCCCGGCGACGTTCGCGAACTGCCGCTGGCGAGCCAGGCCGGCCGCTTCGGCACGCTGTGGCTGGAAGTGGTCGAGTGCGCGCCCTATACGACCATCGCGCGCGTGGCGCAGACCGGGGTTCTCGACGGGATCATCGACTCGCCGCGCATGACCGTGCACCTCTATCACGACGTGCGCATGGCCGAGGTGACCGACTTCCAGCGCCAGCGGCACTTCAGCGGCCGCTACCGCTATCCCAACCCGCGCATGCACCAGCCGGACGAAAAGCTCCAGCTCAATCGCTTCCTCGGCGAGTGGCTCGAGCACGGTCTGGCCCACGGCCACGCCGCCGATCTTTCGCCGCTGCGCTGATCCCTGCCCCGACGGCGCTCGCGTCGTCTCGCCTGCCGGCCGGTGTCCCCGTGTCGACCCACAGTTCAGGAGCTCAGGCCCGATGCGGCTCATCCAGATCACCGATTGCCATCTGCACGCCGACCCCGAGGCCCGCTCGCGGATGGGGGTGCCGTTTCGTCAGTTGCAGCGCGTGCTCGATCGGGCGAGGGCGCTGCGCCCCGATCTGCTGCTGGTGACCGGCGACATCAGCCAGGACGAGACACCGGCCTCCTACCGCCACGCGGCACGCGCCTTCTCGGCCATGGAGTGCCCGTGGTTCTGGTTCCCCGGCAATCACGACCGGCCGCAGTACATGAACGAGGAGCGCGAGATTCTAGACGAGGTCGATCTCGGCGACTGGCGGCTGGTGATGCTCGACTCTCGGCTCAGCGGTCAGGCCCACGGCGAAATCGGCAAGGCCCAGTTGCAGGAACTCGCCCTCAAGCTCGAGGAGGACGAGCGACCGGTGCTGCTGGCGCTGCACCATCCGCCGATCGAGCTCGGTTCCACCTGGCTGGATGCCATCGGTCTCGCCGACCGCGAGGCGTTCTGGCAGACCCTGGCGGCCTACGGCCAGGTACGCGCGATCCTCTTCGGTCACGCCCATCAGGCCTACACGGCCCGGCACGCCTCAGCCCACGGCGACATCGCCATCTACGGGTGCCCGGCCACCGCGGATCAGTTTCTCGGCGGTTCGCCGACCTTCGCCATCGACGAGGCATCGCGTCCCGGCCTGCGGGTGGTCGATCTGGAAGAGGGGGCCCTGTCGACCTGGGTCGAGCGGGTGGATCTCTGATTTTTATGCCATTAGGCGATTAAAGGATATTTCTTAATTCTTTGACGTTATCATGGCTCTCTCGGTAACGTAGCCTCAATCCACGTTCCAGGCCGGTGGTCTTTTCGATTCGAGCGATGCTGCCTCGTCGTCCGCGGCCGACCCGGCCATGTCTGGAACATCACTGGTCATGAGAGGTTGCAAGCCGAGATGCTTTCTCCCGAGCGACAGACCCACCTGAAACAGCTCGAAGCCGAGTCGATCCACATCATCCGCGAGGTGGCCGCCGAGTTCCGCAATCCGGTGATGCTCTACTCCATCGGCAAGGACTCCTCGGTGATGCTGCACCTGGCGCGCAAGGCCTTCTACCCCGGCACGCCGCCGTTCCCGCTGATGCACGTCAACACCACCTGGAAGTTCAAGGAGATGATCGAGTTCCGCGATCGCATGGCGGACGAGGTGGGGATGGAGCTGATCGAGCACGTCAACGAGGAGGGCCGCGCCGCCGGCATCAACCCCTTCGACCACGGCAGTGCCAAGTACACCGACATCATGAAGACCCAGTCGCTGAAGATGGCGCTGGACAAGTACGGCTTCGACGCCGCCTTCGGCGGGGCGCGCCGCGACGAGGAAGCCTCGCGCGCCAAGGAGCGGGTCTACTCGTTCCGCGACAAGTACCACCGCTGGGATCCCAAGAATCAGCGTCCCGAGCTGTGGAACCTGTACAACGGCAAGGTCAACAAGGGCGAATCGATCCGCGTCTTCCCGCTCTCCAACTGGACCGAGCTGGACATCTGGCAGTACATCTACCTCGAATCGATCCCCATCGTGCCGCTGTACTACGCCGCGCCGCGCCCGGTGGTCGAGCGCGACGGCATGCAGATCATGGTCGACGACGAGCGGCTGCCGCTGGAAGCGGGCGAGGTCCCCGAGGAGAAGTGGGTGCGCTTTCGCACCCTGGGCTGCTACCCGCTGACCGGCGCGGTGGAGTCCAAGGCCGCCACGCTGCCCGAGATCATCCAGGAGATGCTGCTCACCCGGACCAGCGAACGCTCCGGGCGGGCCATCGACCACGATCAGGCGGGCAGCATGGAGCGGAAAAAACGAGAAGGCTATTTCTGAGGCCCGAAGCGCCTTAGTAAGGCGGAAGAGGGAAGTCGGAAGAGAGAAGGTCGGATGGATTTCGAGCAACTGGATGTCTGGAAGCGTTCGGCCCGGCTATCGGCGGAGTTATACCGTCATTTCGCCGACTCTCGAGACTTTGGTTTCAAAGACCAGATCACCCGTTCGGGCTTGTCTGTGCCCAGCAACATCGCCGAGGGCATGGTCAGGCCTACCGTCAAGGATCGAATAAGGTTTCTTCATGTCGCCAAGGGCTCCTGTGCCGAGCTGAGGACACAGGTCTACATCGGCATGGAGATCGGCTATATCGAACGAGAGAAAGGGCGTCAATGGGTGAACGAAACCAAGGAAATCGCCGCCATGCTGACCGGTCTCATTCATAAACAGGCCGACTTCGACACAGGCTGATGGGGTGTCTTCCTTCTTCGCTCTTCTCTCTTATTTCTAGGGTTCCGTCATGTCACACCAGTCAACGTTGATCGCCGACAATATCGAGCAGTACCTGCACGAGCACGAGAACAAGGACCTGCTGCGCTTCATCACCTGCGGCAGCGTCGACGACGGCAAGTCGACGCTGATCGGCCGGCTGCTGCACGATTCCAAGATGATCTATGAGGATCAGCTCGCCGCCATCACCCAGGCCTCGAAGACCAGCGGCACCACCGGCGAGAAGGTCGATCTGGCGCTGCTCGTCGACGGCCTGCAGTCCGAGCGCGAGCAGGGCATCACCATCGACGTCGCCTATCGCTACTTCTCCACCGACCGGCGCAAGTTCATCATCGCCGACACCCCGGGGCACGAGCAGTACACCCGCAACATGGCCACCGGCGCCTCCACGGCGAGCCTCGCGGTGATCCTGATCGATGCCCGTCACGGGGTGCAGACGCAGACCCGGCGCCACAGCTTCATCGCCGACCTGCTGGGCATCCAGCACCTGGTGATCGCCGTCAACAAGATGGACCTGGTCGATTACTCCCAGGCCCGCTTCGATGAGATCGTCGCCGACTACCGGGCCTTCGCCGAGAAGCTCGGCGCCCGTGACATCCGCTTCGTGCCGATCTCCGCCCTGGAAGGCGACAACGTCGTCAACAAGAGCGAGGCGATGGCCTGGTACTACCAGGGTGACTACGTCGGCGAGCCGCTGCTCGAACTGCTCGAGACCGTCGAGATCGCCCGCGACAGCAATCTGAGTGACCTGCGACTGCCGGTGCAGTACGTCAACCGCCCCAACCTCGACTTCCGCGGCTACTGCGGCACCCTGGCCGCGGGTGTCCTGCGTCCGGGGCAGGCCGTCAAGGCGCTGCCCTCCGGCAGGACCGCCACGGTCGCGCGCATCGTCACCTACGACGGCGATCTCGATGCCGCCTATCCCGGTCAGGCGATCACCGTCACGCTGGATGACGAGATCGACGTCTCGCGGGGCGACTGGCTGGTCGCCGCCGGCGACGAGGTGCCGCTGTCCAACACCTTCGAGGCCGACATCGTGTGGATGCACGACACGCCGCTGGAGCCCGGCAGGCTCTACGACATGAAGCTCGCCACCCGCGACCTGGCCGGCCAGGTCCGCGGCATCGACTACCAGATCGACGTCAACACCCTCGAGCACCAGAGCGCCGAGCGGCTCGGGCTCAATGCCATCGGCCGCTGCCGGGTGGAACTGACCGCGGCGGTGCCGGTGGACGACTACCGGCAGAGCCCGGGGACCGGGAGCTTCATCGTCATCGACCGGCTGACCAATATCACCGTCGGCGCGGGAATGATCCGCGGGGTCGCCGAGGCGGAGGGCGGTGCCGACCAGCGGGTCGACTGGCAGGCCTTCGAGATCGAGCTCAACGCCCTGATCCGCAAGCACTTCCCGCACTGGGAGGCGAAGGACATCGGCGAGCTGTTCGGCAAGCGCTGACACTGGCGATGCCGATCCCGATCCCGAGACGACGCCCCGCCGATGACTCCGGCGGGGCGTCGTCGTGTCTGGGCAACGAATGCATTTCAAGTGATAATGCTTATCGTTTATAATCCTACGTCGGTAACACGATCCACATAGCAATGCGATCCACACAGCTCGGCGGGGTGGACAACCATGGATACCAATCACGCACTGCGCTGCGCCTTCGAGGAGGCACGCCTGCGGGCGCCGGCGCTGTCTCCGTGTCGACTGGCGGCTCGCCTCGGTGTCAGCGAGGGGGCCCTGCAGGCCGCGCGGCTGGGGCATGGCGTGCGCGGCCTGCGCATGACCCCCTGCGACCTGGTCATGCTGTTGCCGCGTCTGGGGCGGGTCAGTGCCGTCACGCACGGCGAGCACGCCGAACTGGTCAGCCACGATGTCCAGCTGGCGCACAACGGCTATCTGCCGGAGCAGCGTCGGGTCACGCCGGTCCGGCGCCCCGACTTGCTGATGCGCTGGTTCCTGCCCAACTGGTACTGGGCCTGCCTGATCGACGATGACTATGGCGGGGGCGCGATGCACAGCCTGCAGATCTTCGATCGCACCGGGCGCTCGGTGCACCGTCTGGTGATCGCCGACATCGATAACCGGGGCTGGCGGCAACTCGAGGCCGCGACCGACGCTCGGCCCCCGGCCTTCGTGCAGACGATCGACGCCGTGACCGAGACGCCGCCCGACGTCGAGACGCTACGGGCCGAGTGGCGCGGGCTGGGTTCGCGCGAGGATGCCGAGCGTCTGCTGCGGCGCTATCGCTTGAGTCGGCTCACCGCCAATCGCCTGCTGGCGGGGCATGGCGCCGAACGGCTGTCCGTCGATGCCTTCGTCGCTGTCCTCGAGCGTCCGCTGCGGCGTCGTGTCACCCTGGAACTCGAGGGCTGCACCCATGTCCAGAGCGGCTGGATGACGCCCTGGTCGGCCCGGGGCGACCCGTCGCTGGTGCTCGGCGGCGGGCAATTGCGCCTGACCATCGACACCACGGCGTTGAGCGAGGCCTGGTGCGTCACGCGACCGGGCGCGGACGGCCGTCTCGAAACGGGCTTCGAGGCTTTCGATGGGCAGGGGCGTCTGGTCGCCAGCGTGGGTTAAGGGGAGCCGGGGCCGCGTTATGATCTCGCTCAATCCCTCGGCGGGGGTTCTCGGCTACGCTTGTGGCGATGCCTCCAGCGAGGGCCGGCCATGGACGTCGAGCAGTTGTTCGATGCCAGCTATCAACGGGTGCTGTCGGACTCCGCCGGCGGGCAGGATTTCTTCGACGCCTTCTACCGGCGCTTCATCGCCTCGTCCGACGAGGTGGCGGCCAAGTTCCGTCACACCGACATGGCGCGTCAGCAGGCCATGCTCAAGAAGGCCTTCTACCGGCTGCTGAGCTTCTTCGCCTCGAGCGAGACCGATTACTACCTCGAACGCATCGCGGTGGTCCACGACCGCCGGCATCTCGATATCCGCCCGGCGCTGTACGATCTCTGGCTGGAGAGCCTGATCGATACCGTGCGCGCCTTCGACCCGTGCTTCGACGCCGACGTCGAACTGGCCTGGCGCCTGGTGATGGCGCCGGGCATCGTCTTCATGACGTTCCATCACGGGCGCGGGCCGACGACGCCCGGGGCGTGACGCCGGCGTCGCCGCGCTATGGCGACTTGCGGGCCACCAGCACCGCGCGGCGCGGCGCGGGGTAGCCCTCGACGGTGCGCGAGCGATCCACGGGATCGAGAAAGTCGCTCAGCGACTGGAAGGTCATCCACTCGGTGGCGCGCTGTTCGTCGAGGGTGGTGGGGGCCTCGTCGACCACCCGTACGTCCTCGAAACCGCAACGCGACAGCCAGCCGGCGAGCGCCCGGGACGAGGGCAGGAAGTAGACGTTGGGCATCCGCGCGTAGCGCTCCCCGGGGACCAGCACCGTGGTCTCGTCGCCCTCGACCACCAGCGTCTCGAGGACCAGTTCGCCCCCCGGGCGCAGGGCGTCGCGCAGTTGCCACAGATGATCGAAGGGCGAGGCCCGGTGGTAGAGCACGCCCATCGAGAACACCGTGTCGAAGGCGGCCAGGCCCGGTGGCACGTCCTCGATGCCCACCGGCAGGAAGTGCGTGCGCCCGCCATCGGCATCGCCGACGAAGTGGCGGACCGCCTGGAACTGGTAATAGAAGCGCGGCGACGGGTCGATCACCAGCACGAAGGCGGCGCCGGCACCGGCCATGCGCCAGGCGTGATAGCCGTTGCCGCCGCCCACGTCGAGGATCCGCCGGCCGGCCAGTGGCGACAGGTGCGGTGCGACGCGCTGCCACTTCCAGTCGGAGCGCCACTCGGTATCGATGGCGATGCCGGCCAGCCGGTAGGGCCCCTTGCGCCAGGGCATCAGCGCCTTGAGCAGGTTGTGGCTGCGCCGCCGGTCGGCCTCGGAGAGCGTGACATCGACGCTGACCGTGTCGCGCTCCAGGGCGACGTCGCGGGCCGCCGGCAGTTGGGGCAGCTTGGCGACCGCCTTCTCCCAGCCGGGCAGGTCGCCGTGGCGCTTGCGGTCGAGGCCGCGTGCCAGCTGCTCGGGCAGGCGTGCCAGCCAGGTATCCAGGCCCTGCTCGACGAAGGCGTGATAGAGCGCCCGCTGGGCGGGGTCGTGTTCGCTCATGCGCCGGTGCCTCCCGTACGACGCGGCTTGAAGGCGATCATCGCCGCGAAGTTGAGATACTGGAACCAGGTGGTGACGCGCTCGAAACCGGCCCCGGCGAGGCGGGCGTGGTGGGTTTCCAGGGTGTCGGGGCGCAGCACGTTCTCCAGGGCGTTGCGTTTCTGGCTGATCTCCAGCTCGCTGTAACCGTTGGCGCGCTTGAAGTCGTGGTAGCGTTCCACCAGCCAGGCGTTCTCGGCCTCGTCGGCGGCGACGATCTTCTCCGAGAGGATCAGCACGCCGCCCGGTTCCAGGGTGGCGTACAGCCGTTCGAGCAGGCCGTCGCGTTCGCCGGGGTCGAGGAACTGCAGCGTGAAGTTGAGCACGATCAGGCTCGCCGGCCGGTAGTCGACATGGCGGATGTCGCCTTCGACGATCTCGATGCGGTGATCGGGGCACTCCGCGGCGACGATCTCGCGGGCGCGCCCGACCATGGCCGGCGACAGGTCGACGCCGGTCAGCGTGAAAGCGTCCGGCGGCAGACGGCCGGCCAGCGCCAGACCCACCGCGCCCAGCGAACAGCCCAGGTCGTAGACGTGGCCACCGTGGCGCAGGTGGCGCTCGGCGATCACGCCCAGCATGCCCAGGATCTGGCCGTAACCGGGGATCGAGCGGCGCACCATGTCGGGAAAGCAGGCCACCACCTGCTCGTCGAAGGAGAAGGACGCGACCCGGTCGAGGGGTGTCGTAAAGATCGCGTCACGGTAAGATGCATCACTCATGGGCATTCGTTGCTGATGTAGGAATGACGAACGTCACGGCAGCAGGGCAGGGCGTGGCCGCCGCGTCGAGGGGGCGAGCGCTCGCCAAGACCGCGAGCCACCCGGCCGTTTTCGGACAGCGCGTAGTGTACGCATCGCCCGCCCGGCATGCACCCGCCCCATGGGACCCTGGCGCGGCACGGCCGTGAGTTCGCCATTGTACCGTTCAAGGAGGAACCGATGACCACTACCGCCACGACGATCGATCAGCACCCGGCCTGGCTGGCGCTTCGCGAGCATGCCGGGGTGATGCGCGACGTGCATCTCACGGAGCTGTTTCGCGAGTCCGAGCGGCGCTACCCGGACTTCAGCCGGCGCGCGGTCGGGCTGATGCTCGACCTGTCCAAGCAGCGCTGGCGCGGCGAGACCCTCGACAAGCTGCTCGACCTGGCGCGGGCCGCCGGGGTGCCCGAGGCGATCGGCCGCCTGCTCGCCGGCGAGCGCGTCAACCTCAGCGAGGATCGCCCGGCGCTGCACACCGCGCTGCGTCTGCCGGCCGACGCCCGCCTCGAGGTCGACGGCGAGGACGTGGTGCCGGCGGTGCATGCCACCCTGGCCAGGATGGCGAGGATCGTCGAGCAGTGCCACGCCGGGCAATGGCGCGGCGCCACCGGCAAGGCGGTCACCGACGTGGTCAACCTCGGCGTCGGTGGCTCGGACCTGGGGCCGCTGATGGTCTCCCACGCGCTGGCCGACTACCGCCCGCGCGACATCCATCCCGTCGAGGTGCATTTCGCCTCGACCATGGATGGCTCGCAGCTCGCCGACTACCTGACCCGCTTCAACCCGGAGACGACGCTGTTCGTGCTGTCGTCGAAGTCGTTCACCACCATCGACACGCTGTCCAACGCGCGCACCGCCCGCGACTGGCTGCTGAGTCACCTGGTCAACGGCGACGGCGATCGCGACCTGGTGATGCGCCAGCACTTCATCGGCGTCTCGGCGAGTCCCGAGAAGATGAGCGAATGGGGCATCGCCGAGAACAACCAGCTGGAATTCTGGGAGTGGGTCGGCGGCCGCTATTCGTTGTGGGGCGCCATCGGTCTGCCGATCGCCCTGGCCGTGGGCATGGACAACTTCCACGAGCTGCTCGCCGGCGCCCACGCGATGGATCGCCACTTCGCCAGCGCCGAGCTCGCCGACAACCTGCCGGTGCTGCTTGCCCTGGCGGGAATCTGGAACAACAACTTCCTCGACATCCGCGCCCACTCGATCCTGCCCTACGACGGTCGTCTGGAGTTCTTCGCCAGCTATCTCGAACAGCTGGAGATGGAGTCCAACGGCAAGTCGGTGACCAACAGTGGCGAACTCACCCGCTATTCGACTTGCCCGGTGCTCTGGGGCCAGCTCGGACCCAACGCCCAGCACGCCTTCTACCAGTTGCTGCACCAGGGCACCCAGGCGGTGGAGTGCGACTTCATCGCGCCCATGCGCCGCTACGACCGGGTCGAGGACGAGGCGACCCGTCAGCATCTCAAGAACCAGCATCGCCTGACCCTGGCCAACTGCTTCGCCCAGTCGCGGGTGCTGATGCTCGGCGACGAAGCGATCGATGACGACGGCCCGCGTCCCAGCCACAAGCGCTATCGCGGCAACCAGCCCTCGACCACCGTGTTGCTCGACCGCCTGACACCGCGCACCCTGGGTTCGCTGGTTGCGCTCTACGAGCACAAGGTGTTCGTCCAGGCGACCATCTGGGACATCAATCCCTTCGACCAGTGGGGGGTCGAGCTGGGCAAGAAGATCGCCACCCAGACCGAGGGCATTCTCGCCTCCCACGAAGGGCTCGAAGCGCTGGATGGCTCCAGCCGGGGCCTGATCGAGGCGGTCTGGCAGGCCGAGGAACGGACTTGATGCTGTTTATTCATCCAGGTTTTGCGGTATGCTGAGTGACGGCCTGCGCAGCGAGCCGGCCAGTGGCGTGCTGTACCTGCACGGCTTCAACAGCGGTAGCGACTCGCCCAAGGCACGGCTGATGCGTGCCGCCTGCCGGCGGATCGGCCCCGGCGACGCGCCCCTGCCGTGCCGGACGCCGCAGCTCTCGCACCGGCCCGGGGCGGCGCTGGCGAGTGCCGAGGACGCCCTCGCCGAGCTGGGCGACGCCCCCCTGCTGGTGGGCAGTTCGCTGGGCGGATTCTGGGCCAGCGTGCTGGCCGAACGGCACGACCTGCCAGCGGTGCTGATCAACCCGGCGGTGGCGCCGGCACGGCTGGTCGACGCCTGGCTGGGCCAGGATTTCGTCAACCCGTACAGCGGCGAGCGTTTCACCATCGAGGCCGAGCACCGCGATGCCCTGACGGCGCTGGTGCCCGAACGGCTCACGCCGGCACGCTATCTGCTGCTGCTGGGCACCGCCGACGAGACGCTCGATTGCCGCGACGCCTTCCGCGCCTACCGGGGGTGTCGCACGCTGATCGAGCCGGGCGGCGATCACGGCTTCAGCCAGCTGGCGACGTATCTGCCGGCGGTGCTGGCTCACGGCGGGCTCACCTTCGCCGGACTGGCGCAGGAGGGTGCCGCCGGGCCCTGAGCGACGACTATCAGCCATTTCTCCGGATAACGCATGACGCAATACAGTGCCTCTTCGATCGAGGTCCTCTCGGGCCTCGAGCCGGTGCGCAAGCGCCCCGGCATGTACACCGACACCACGCGGCCCAACCACCTGGCGCAGGAGGTCATCGACAACAGCGTCGACGAGGCGCTGGCCGGCTACGCCGGGGAGATCCGCGTCCGGCTGCTCGACGACGGCGGCATCGAGGTCAGCGACGACGGCCGCGGCATGCCCATCGACATCCATCCCGAGCACGGCCTGTCGGGGGTCGAGCTGATCCTCACCAAGCTCCACGCCGGGGGCAAGTTCTCGCAGTCCAGCTACCGCTTCTCGGGCGGGCTGCACGGCGTCGGCGTCTCGGTGGTCAATGCGCTCTCCGAGCGGCTCGAGGTCGAGGTCTGCCGCGACGGCAACCGGCATGCCATCGCCTTCGCCAAGGGCGAGAAGGTCGAGGAGCTCAGCGTGATCGGCAGTTGCGCCAAGCGCGCCACCGGCACGGTGGTGCGCTTCTGGCCCGAACTCGCCTATTTCGACTCACCCAGGCTGTCGCTGCCGCGGCTCAAGCACCTGTTGCGCGCCAAGGCGGTACTCTGCCCGGGGCTCAAGGTGGTGTTGAGCGAAGCCGACGGCACCCAGAGCGAATGGCAGTACGAGGACGGCCTGCGCGACTACCTGGCGCAGACCAACGACGGCTTCGAGGTGTTGCCGGATTCGCCCTTCGTGGGGCACTTCGCCGACGACGAACAGGGCGTCGACTGGGCGATCCAGTGGCTGCCGGAGGGCGGCGAGCCGCTGATGGAGTCCTACGTCAACCTGATTCCCACGCCGCTCGGCGGCACCCACGTCAATGGCCTGCGCTCGGGGCTGCTCGAGGCGTTGCGCGAGTTCTGCGACTACCGCAGCCTGCTGCCGCGCGGCGTCAAGCTGACCCCGGACGACCTCTGGGAGCGGGTCTCCTTCGTGCTCTCGGTGAAGATGCTCGACCCGCAGTTCGCCGGTCAGACCAAGGAGCGGTTGTCGTCGCGCACCGTCGCCGGTTTCGTCTCCGGGGTGGTCAAGGACGCCTTCTCGCTGTGGCTCAACCACCACGTCGACCAGGCCGAGGCGCTCGCCGAACTGGTGATCAGCGCCGCCCAGCGCCGCCAGAAGAGCGCCAAGAAGGTCGCCCGCAAGAAGGTCACCGCCGGTCCGGCGCTGCCCGGCAAGCTGGCCGACTGCTCGGGACAGGACCCGGCGACCAGCGAGCTGTTCCTGGTCGAGGGCGACAGTGCCGGCGGCAGCGCCAAGCAGGCCCGGCACCGGGAGACCCAGGCGATCCTGCCGCTGCGCGGCAAGATCCTCAACACCTGGGAGGTGGATTCCCACGACATCTACAACTCCCAGGAGGTCCACGACATCGCCGTGGCCATCGGCGCCGATCCGGGCAGCGGCGACCTGACCAAGCTGCGTTACCACAAGATCTGCATCCTCGCCGACGCCGACTCCGACGGCCTGCACATCGCCACCCTGCTGTGCGCGCTGTTCGTGCGCCATTTCCCGGCGCTGGTCGATGCGGGGCACGTCTATGTGGCGATGCCGCCGCTCTACCGCATCGATCTCGGCAAGGAGGTGCACTACGCCCTCGACGAGAGCGAGAAGGCGGCGATCCTCAAGCGCCTGGAGGGCAAGCGCGGCACGCCGAACGTGCAGCGCTTCAAGGGCCTCGGCGAGATGAGCCCGCTGCAGCTGCGCGAGACCACCATGGCCGCCGATACCCGGCGGCTGGTGCAACTGACCCGCGCCGACGGCGACGGCACCAGCGAGATGCTCGACATGCTGCTGGCCAAGAAGCGTGCCGGCGATCGCAAGGGGTGGCTGGAGGATTACGGCAATCTGGCCGATATCGAGGTGTAAGAGGGAAGAGAGAATAAGGAAGAGGGAAGAGGGAAGAGGCAAGCCAGGATAGTGGTTCCTCTTCCCTCTTCAAGGCGCGTAGCGCCGTACTTCCTTCTTATAGCGGCGTAGCCGCGCTTCACTCAGGCGCGCAGCGCCGCTCTTCGCTCTTCTGACGATTTTTTCCATGCAGGCAGACAGGGCCCCGCACCCATGACCATGGATATCCATGTGGAGGAAGGCGACGTCGAACGCCTTTCCCTGAAGGAATACACCGAGAAGGCGTACCTCGACTATTCGATGTACGTGATTCTCGATCGGGCGTTGCCGCACGTCGGCGACGGCATGAAGCCGGTCCAGCGGCGCATCATCTACGCCATGCGCGAGCTGTCGCTGACCGCCAACGCCAAGTACAAGAAGTCGGCGCGCACCGTCGGCGACGTGCTGGGCAAGTTCCACCCGCACGGCGACAGCGCCTGTTACGAGGCGATGGTGCTGATGGCCCAGCCGTTCAGCTATCGCTATCCGCTGGTCGACGGCCAGGGCAACTGGGGCAGCCCCGACGATCCCAAGTCGTTCGCGGCGATGCGCTACACCGAGGCGCGGCTGTCGAAGTTCTCCGAGGTGCTGCTCGGCGAGCTCGGCCAGGGCACCGTCGACTGGATGCCCAACTTCGATGGCACCATGAACGAGCCGGCGGTGCTGCCGGCGCGATTGCCGCACGTGCTGCTCAACGGCGCCACCGGCATCGCGGTGGGCATGGCCACCGACATTCCGCCGCACAACGTCCACGAGGTGGTCGAGGCGACCTGTCATCTGCTGCGTCATCCCGAGGCCACGGTGGGCGATCTCGTCGCCCACGTGCCGGCGCCGGACTTTCCCACCGAGGCGGAGATCATTTCCCCGCGGGCCGATCTCGCCAAGCTCTACGAGAGCGGTCGCGGTTCGGTGAAGCTGCGCGCCCGCTACAGTCTGGAAGAGGGCAATGTGGTGATCACCGCGTTGCCCTATCAGGTCAGCGGGGCCAAGGTGCTCGAGCAGATCGCCGACCAGATGCAGAAGAAGAAGCTGCCCATGGTCAGCGATCTGCGCGACGAGTCGACCCACGAGACGCCCACGCGGCTGGTGATCGAGCCGCGTTCCAACCGCGTCGACATCGAGTCGCTGATGGCGCACCTGTTCGCCACCACCGACCTCGAGAAGAACGTCCGCGTCAATCTCAACGTCATCGGTCTCGACGGCCGCCCGCGGGTGCTGTCGCTGGCCGAGATGCTCGGCGAGTGGCTGCGCTATCGGCGCGCCACGGTGCGCCGGCGGCTCGAGCACCGGCTGGGCAAGGTCGAGGATCGCCTGCATATCCTCGAGGGCCTGCTCGCCGCCTACCTCAACATCGACGAGGTGATTCGCATCATCCGCGAGGAGGACGAGCCCAAGCCGGCGCTGATCAGCGCCTTCGGCCTCTCCGACCGCCAGGCCGAGGCGATCCTCGAGCTGCGCCTGCGTCACCTGGCCCGCCTCGAGGAGATGAAGATTCGCGGCGAGCAGGACGAACTGCAGGCCGAGCGTGAGCGCCTCAAGGAACTGCTCGGCAACGACGCCGCGCTCACCGACCTGATCGAGAAGGAGCTGCGCGACGCCGAGCGCGAATACGGCGATCCGCGCCGTTCGCCGCTGGTCGAGCGCGAGGAGGCCCGCGCGCTTTCCGAGGTCGAGCTGATGGGCGCCGATCCGGTCACGGTGGTGCTCTCCGAGAAGGGCTGGATCCGCGCCGCCAAGGGCCACGAGATCGATCCCGCCGGGCTCGCGTTCAAGGCCGGCGATCGTTTTCACCTGGCGGCGCGGGGCAAGACCAACCAGCCGCTGGTGCTGCTCGACGACAGCGGGCGCGCCTACACCCTGGCGGCGCACAACCTGCCCAGCGCGCGCAGCCAGGGCGAGCCGATCACCGGACGCATCAACCCCGCCGCGGGCGCCCACATGACCGGGCTGATGCTGGCGCCGCCCGAGACGCGCTACCTGCTCGCCTCGGACGGCGGCTACGGGTTCGTGGCGCGGCTCGACGACCTGATCGGCAAGAACAAGGCCGGCAAGGCGGTGCTCAGCGTGCCCAAGGGCTGCAATGTCCTGGCGCCGCGGCGTCTGCCCGAGGCGATCGAGGCGGTACGCGTCGCGGTGGTCTCCAACGAAGGGCGGCTGCTGGTGTTCGACCTCGAGCGGCTGCCCGCGATGGCCAAGGGCAAGGGCAACAAGATGCTCGACATCCCCGGCGCCCGCGCGGCCAACCGCGAGGAGTTCGTCCGCGACCTGGTGCTGCTGGGCGAGAGCGACGCGCTGGTGGTGCACGCCGGCAAGCGCAAACTGACCCTCAAGGCCGATGATCTGGCGTATTATGGCGGCGAGCGCGGTCGTCGCGGCAGCAAGCTGCCGCGGGGCTTCCAGAAGGTCGATCGGCTCGAGACGGAAGAGGGAAGATGAGAAGCGGTAAGATGGCGCGCCGCGCCGCCTTCTTCATTCGAGAGGCACTATGACACAACGCATTCTGATCCGCGCCACCGGCAGCGCGCATCCCGGCCAGCTCGCCGGCCTGGGCCGGGCGATGGCCCGCTGCGGCGCCCGGCTGCTGGACATCAACCAGAGCGTGACCTTCGGCATCGTGTCGCTGGAAGCGCTGGTGGCGCTCGACCACGAGGCCGAGTACGAGGCGTTGCTGGCCGAGGCCGGCGATACCCTGGGGCTCGACATTCAGGCAATCCAGGTGGGCGCCGAGGAGTACCAGCGCTGGAGCCTCGCGGCCGGCCGACCGCGGCTGATCCTGACGCTGCTGGCGCCGCGCCTGCCGGCGGGGATCCTCGCCGAGGTCGGTTCGCTGACCGCCGAGCACGGCCTGACCGTCGAGCTGATCCACCGCCTGTCGGGGCGTGAGCCTCTGGACGGCGAGGCCCCGGCGCACGGCGCCTGCGTGGAGTGCTGGCTGCGCGGCGAAGAGGTCGATCTCGAGGCCCTGCGCGAACGGGCGCTGGCGCTGGGCGCGATGCACGGCGTCGACATCGCCATTCAGGAAGATTCGATCTGGCGGCGTCATCGCCGGCTGATCTGCTTCGACATGGATTCGACACTGATCCAGGCCGAGGTGATCGACGAGCTGGCGCGCCGCCACGGCGTCTACGATGAGGTCGCCGCGGTCACCGAACGTGCCATGCGCGGCGAGCTGGACTTCCAGCAGAGCTTTCGCGAGCGCATGGCCAAGCTCGAGGGGCTCGACGAAGCGGTGCTGGCCGAGATCGCCGAGACCCTGCCGCTGATGGACGGGCTCGAACGACTCATGGGGCACCTGAAGCGGCTGGGCTATCGCACCGCGATCCTGTCCGGCGGCTTCACCTATTTCGCCCGCCATCTTCAGGAACGCCTGGGCTTCGACGAGATCCATGCCAACGAGCTGGTGATCGAGAACGGTCGGGTCACCGGCGAGGTGCGCGAGCCGATCGTCGACGCCGATCGCAAGGCGGCGCTGCTCGCCGAGATCGCCGAACGCGAGGGGTTGCGTCTCGAGCAGACCATTGCCGTGGGCGATGGCGCCAACGATCTCAAGATGCTGGCGACCGCCGGGCTGGGTATCGCCTTTCGCGCCAAGCCGCTGGTGCGTCAGCGCGCGCGCCAGTCGATCTCGACGCTGGGGCTGGACGCCGTGCTGTACCTGATCGGCTACCGACAGAGCGATCTGGAGGCCTGACAGCCTCCTTTCGTCATTACGATAAATTGCGGACGACCGTCACAGGGAAGCGACCGTCGCCACGTGGGACCCGGGGAAACGCGCCACCATGGAGACATTGACCGATACGCCGACGCAGGTCGTCGATCACCCTCGCGAGATCGCCGAACTGCTCGATGCCCTGAGCCAGCCGGGCGAGGTATCGCTGGCTTTCGAGGAGCAGGCCTCGGCGCCGCACTCGGTGTTGCTGGTCGAGATCCGGGAAGACGATTGTCTGGTGCTCGACGTCACCGCGACACCCGAGATAGCCGGCGGCCTCGCCGCCGGGCGGGCCTTCCGGATCAGCGGTCGGGCGCAGGGCGCCATGGTCGCGACGCCGGCGATGACGGCCACCCCCGTGGAGGGAGTGCCCGGACGCTTGCGTTTCCAGTGCCCCTATCCCGAGCAGCTCGATGCCTGGCATCGCCGGCATGCCTTCCGCGCCGAACTCAAGGCGGGCATGCACGTGCCGGTGGAGATGGACATCGATCTCGCCAGCGGGCAGCGCACCGTGCACGGCGAACTGGTCAATCTCTCGCTCGGCGGTTGTCTGCTGCAGATGCCCATGGCGGAGGCGGTGCACCTCGCCCAGGGCCAGTTGCTCAACCGGGTCGAGGCGATCTTCCCCAGCGGCCAGCGCCTGGCGTCGCGGGGCGAGGTGCGTCACGTCAAGGCCGACGACCAGTGGCAGCGGGCGCTGGTGGGTTTCGCCTTCGACGAGGCCACGCCGCGTCTCGAGCGCCTGGTGTGGTACCTGGTCAAGGAGATCGAGCGCGAGGGCGCGCGGGATGTCAACGACGGCAAGAGTCTGGCGCCGTCGCCACTCTTCCAGGCCCAGGCGGATGCGCCGGCTGCCCCGACCGAGCGCGCCTCGCGGCCCCGCTATGCGACGCCCATGGCGCGCCGCCTGGTCAAGGTGGCCGATTTCCTCAACGCCCAGGTGCTGCTGCTCAAGCAGGGGCGATCCATCGACAGCGCACTGCTGTCGCGGTCCAGCGATTTCCTGCTGGGCCTGCTCGAGCAGGATCGTGAAGCGCTGCTGTTCGCCACGACCTGCCTCCACCACGAGCCGGTGGTGGTGCAGCACTGCATCGCCGTGGCCGTGCGTCTGGCCGACCTGGTGAGCCGCCGCGAGGCGCCCCGTGAGCTGCTCAAGGCGGTTCTCGCCGCCGGATTGGTGCACGATCTGGGCAAGGTGCTGCTGCCCGACGAGCTGCTGGCGAGCCCGGCGTTCGACGCCGATCAGCATCGCCGCATGGCGAGCCATGTCGAGCTGATCCGCGAACGCCTGCGCGAGTGTCGCTGGCTGGCGCCGGATGTCCTCAAGAGCGTGGTCGGCGACATCAACGAACGCCTCGACGGCAGTGGCTATCCGCAGGGCAAGCGCGGCGACGAGCTGGCGACGCTGTCCCGCGCCGCGGCGGTGATCGATGCCATGGACGCCATGACCCGTGCGCGGCCCGACCGGGCCGCCTGGACCATCGAGGCGACCTATCGCCACCTGTTGACGCACGGCGCCGCCTACGACGGCCAGTGGGTGCAACGCGTCATCCGTCATTTCGGCGTGCAGCCGATCGGCAGCCTGCTGGCCTATTCCAGTGGCGCCGTGGCCTGGGTCCACCGTCTCGACGAGCGGGGCCAGCCGGCGCTTTTGCATGTGGTGCGCAACCAGTACAGCCTCGACAAGCGTATCGACCGGTGGGCCCAGGGGCGCGATATCGACCAGTTGGGACGCATCGAGCAGCTACTCGACCCATCCAGCGAGGCGCTCACGCCGAGCTGACCGCCGTCGGTTTCCGGCGCAGGTCGCCGGGCCGGGCGCCGAATTCGCGCTTGAAGGCCGTGGCGAAGTTGGCGGCGCTGCTGTAGCCGGCCAGGATGGCCGCGGCCTCGACGCTGACGCCCTCGTTGCGCAGCGCCGCCAGGCCCGTTTCGAGGCGTCGTCGGCGCAGGAAGCGCCCCAGCGATTCGCCGTAACAGGCCCGGAAGCGCCGCTGCAGACTGCTCAGGCTCATGCCCACATGTCGTGCCACGTCCTCCTGGCTCAGCCGATGGACCTCGCCGCTGTCGACCAGCGCCATCAGGCGCTGCAGGCGTCGGTCCGGCGGGCGGCGCTCCTCTCCGGCAATGCAACCCCCGTGTTCCGCTTTCTCCGCTTGCTCGCTCAGCGTGGTGAACGCCTCGCCGGCCATGGCCAGGGCGAAGCCGCTCAACTGCAGGTGGTGGGCCGGGTCCGGCGCGACAGTCAGTCGTGCGTCGAACAGCCGTGTGGCGAGCCGCTGCAATCCCGGTGACGGCGACCAGCGGGTCACCCGTACCCGCCGGTCCGTCGCCAACGGGTAGCCGTGGCGTGACAGCCAGTCCGGCGCAAGGCTGAGGATCAGGGTGCGTTCGTGGCCGCCGGCACGCCCCTGGCGGACGAAAGGGGTGGCTTCGGGCAGGCTGACCAGGGCGCCGGTGCTCGGCGCCGAGGGCCCCAGGGCCAGCGTCTGACCGCCATAGCTCACGCGGGCCTCGCCGTCGATGACCAGGGCGATCTTGACCCCCGCAGGCAGTTCGGCACGGGTGACCATGTCGTAACGGTCCTCGACATCGGCCAGGCGCAGGCGCAGGCCCGGCTGGAGGTCGGCGAACCGCATGGCCCCCCGGAGCAGGGGGGAGTGGCTGTCCCAGCCGGGTGCCTCGACGACCTGTCGCCTGACCAGTGACGTCGAGAGCCGGCGCAATTCCCGGGCGCCGATCCCGCGTTCTTCCGAGCCCCGATCGGCTCGTGTCCTTCCCACCCCCGTCATCGTGAAACGTTCCTTTCGATTCGAGTCAGTCCGGCGAATCGCCGTCTTTGCAAAGTGATCCGCTGTCTGCGCAAAGGCGAGTGATGCGGTGGGGTGGAATAATGCTGTGTCTTCATCTCAGTTGCAATGGATTCTCATTGTCGCTGCTGGGCAAGGCAGAGCGACAGAAACGACACAGCAGGGGAACCGAACCATGTCGACACACACGCGCAGGACGTATCGGGCGGTGACCGCCGCCGGGGGGCTGGTCACCGTTCTGGCGGCAAGCCAGGCGGCGCTGGCCGAGGACGGCGATGCCTCGGCGAGGCTGGATACCATCACGGTCGAGGGCAACCGTCTCTACCAGATGCTGCCCTCCGAGGTGACCGGCGGATACACCGTCGATGCCGCCACCGTGGGCACCAAGACGCCGGCTTCGCTGCGTGACATCCCGCAGTCCGTCAGTGTCATTACCCGAGACGCCATCGAGGATCAGAATTTCACCACCCTCGACGAACTGGGACGTCGCACGCCGGGCATGCGTGTGCTCAGCAACGACAACGGCCGCTCGTCGATCTATGCCCGCGGTTACGAGTACGACGAGTCCAACATCGACGGTCTGCCCGCGCCGATGACCAGCATCAACGGCTCGGTACCGTCGCTGGCCCCCTTCGACCGGGTGGAGGTCATGCGTGGCCCGTCGGGGCTGTTCAACAGCACCAGCGAGATGGGCGGCATCGTCAATCTGGTGCGCAAGCGTCCCACCCGCGAGTTCCAGGGCCACGTCACCGGCGGTGTCGGCAGTATCGGCCAGCGCCACCTGCAGACCGATCTGTCGGGGCCGGTCGATGCCGAGGGGCGCATTCGCGGCCGACTGGTCGTCGACCATGCCGAGCACCCGCAGTTCGTCGATCGCAACGACGACGACCAGAACGACATCTATGCGGCACTGGATATCGATCTCGACGCGGCGACCACCCTGGGCCTGGGCTTCTTCCGCAACACCAAGGACATCGTCGTCAACAACGGCCAGCCGGTGGATAGCGACGGTGACCTGCTGTACGGCCGCCGTTCGGCCTTCTACGGAGCCGACTGGAACGACTTCGAGAGTCAGTCCAACGACTGGATCGCCGAGCTGACGCACCGTTTCGCCAATGGCGGTTACGGCCGGCTCGCGGCGCGCTACTCGGACCGCAACGCGACCTACAACTATGCCTTCGGCGGCAGTGCCCTGAACGACGCCGGCGCCCTGTCGGTGGCCGGCATCGGCAGTCGCGTGGACCAGCAGGCGCTGTCCCTGGACGCCAGCTACAGCCAGCCGTTCTCGGCCTTCGGCAACGTCAGCGAGTTCGTCGTCGGCAGCGACTACAAGCGTTACGAGACGGAGATCGAGTCGGGCCGCTCGCGCGGCTTGACCGCCGGCCCGGTGACCCTCGACGGGCTCAACGATCTCGCCCATGTCGATGTCCTGGCCAGCGCGCGGGCCAGCGGCCGGGGCTATAGCCATGATGAAACCACGCTCGAGGAGACCGGCGTCTATTCCAAGTTGACGCTGCGTCCCTGGCAATCGCTGGCCCTGATTGCCGGGGGGCGGGTGAGCCACTATGACCTCGACTATGCGGACAGGGCAGCCGACGACCGTCAGGATCGCAGCGACGACGCGTTCACGCCCTACGCCGGGCTGGTCTATGACCTCGATGCCCGCCACTCCCTGTACGCCAGCTATTCGCAGGTCTTCAAGCCGCAGACCGGCCATGATGCCGATGGCGACCTGCTCGAGCCGCGCGAAGGCGAGCAGTACGAAGTGGGCATCAAGGGCAGTTATTTCGGCGGTGATCTCAATGGCCGACTCAGTGCCTTCCGGCTCTACGACGAGAACCGCGCCGCGTCGCCCGACGACCCCGGTGCCAGTTACTCGGTGGCTACGGGCAAGATGCGCATTCAGGGGGCCGAGTTCGAGGTCACCGGTAGCCTGACCGAGCAGTGGGACCTCATCGCCGGCTACACCTATCTCGACACCGAGGTTCAGACGGCTTCCACGGCGCGTGACGACGGCGTCTTTCTGCTGATGCCGAACCACATCGTCAACCTCTGGACCCAGTACGGCTTCGTGGGCGGCGCGCTGGACGGCTTGCACGTCGGTGGCGGGGTGACCGCGATGAGCGACTTCAGCTCCAGCAACGGTGTCGAGGCGCCGGGCTATGCCGTCGTCGATGCCATGCTCGGCTACGACTTCACGTCGCATGTCAGCGGCCAGTTGAATGTCAACAACCTCCTCGATCGCGAGTACTACAACCGCGTGGGGGGCGTGAACACCTTCAACATGGTCGGCGCGCCAGCCAACGTCGTCGCCTCGCTGCGCTACGACTTCTGAACCTTCGCTGGCACCGCCCGTTTCCCGGCCACTCGGGCATCTCGCCGAGGGCCGGGTCGAGCCAGACCAGCGGCAATTTCTGCCGGTCCTTGTGGCCTGGCTGCCTCTTCACGCCAGCCGGCTGTGCGCGGGCTCGCTGCTGGCGCGAGTCTACGGAGCCAGGGCTCGCGTCGCGCAGGGGCTTCAGGGCGAGTTGCAGATCGCCATCGATGATGTACTGGACGCCAGGGAGGGAATGCGATGAGCCACCCGCCGGTGACGCTTGCCAATACGCAGGTATGGGAACGGCGCGCGGCTGCCAACGGCATCCGCTACCGGGTCAGCCTGTGGGTGCCTCCCGGCGAACCGCCGGCAGGGGGCTGGCCGGTGATCTATGTCCTCGACGCCAATGCGCTGTTCGCGACCTTCGTCGAGGCGCTACGGCGTGGCAGCTACCGACCGCAGGCGACGGGCATCGAGACCGCCGCCGTGGTGGGCATCGCCCATGCAGGGCGCGCGCTCTACGTGCCCGAACGCCGCTACCGCGACTACACCTTCGGCCCATCGGCGCTGGCGCCGGCATCGCGCACCGTCGGTGGGGGCGAGGCGTTTTTGGCCTTCCTCGTCGACGAACTGATACCCGAGCTACACGAGGCATGGGCATTGAACGGCTCGCGACGGATGCTGTTCGGTCACTCGCTGGCCGGTTACTTCACGCTGCATGCGCTGATGGCCCGGCCCGAGGCATTCCGGACCTATGCCGCGATCAGCCCCTCGATCTGGTGGGACGAGGCCGGCCTGCGCGCGCGGATGCCGGGGATGGCGGGGCACGCGGCGCGCGTCTTCATGGCCGTCGGCGAATGGGAGGGCGAGGGGGCGCCCGGTGAGCGCCGCGAGCCCGGGCACTCGAGGACCCTGCAGCGCCGCCGCGAGCGTCGCATGGTCGAGCGGGCGCAGACGTTGGCGCGGGACCTGGAAACACTGCTGGGGGAGCAACGGGTGGCGTTCCGGAACTTCCCCGAAGAGGATCACGCCTCGGTGCTGATGGTCGCCATCCCGCGCACGCTGCGCTTCGTGATGGCCGCCGACGGCGTCGACGATCCTGCCCATCGATCGGCTCGCCGAGGCGGGCGCCAATGAGCCACACTGGTGAGGCAAGGATGCCTTCACCGGCCGAGCGACAGGAGATGACGCATGATTCAGCCGTACCTGCCGAATCGCCCCCGTGGCTTCATGCCGCCTTACGTGCTGGAGCGGCTGTCGACGCGGGGCGGGGCGCGTCTGCAACGCTGCGCCCGCGAGACGCTGATCGACGACCAGACCTTCCGGGCGGCACGGGTGCCTCGCGACGCTGCCGCCGACGCGGCGCTGCGCGAGCCCTCGCGGCCCGGCGAACCGGCGCGTTTCATCCACTCCGCCGGGCATGCGCGCACGCTGCCCGGTACCCTGGTCCTCAGCGAGGGCGAGGAAAACGCCACCGGCGACCCCGCCGTCGGCGAGGCCTACCGCTGGCTGGGGGCGACCTACCGCTTCTTCTGGGAGGTCTTCGAACGCCACTCGATCGATGGCCGGGGCATGCCGCTGATCGGCAGCGTGCATTTCGGTCGGGATTACGACAATGCCTTCTGGAACGGTAGCCAGATGGTGTTCGGCGATGGCGATGGCGAACTGTTCCGGCGCTTCACCGTGTCGCTCGACGTGGTGGCCCACGAACTCGCCCATGGCGTGACCGAGCGCGAGGCGGGGTTGATCTATGCCGATCAGTCCGGGGCGCTCAACGAATCGCTCTCCGACGTCTTCGGCGCGCTCACCAAGCAATACCAGTGGGGCCAGACGGTCGAGCGGGCCGACTGGCTGGTGGGGGCGGAACTGCTGACCGAGCGCGTCCAGGGCCGGGCGCTGCGCTCCATGGCCGAGCCCGGCACGGCCTTCGACGATCCGGTCCTGGGCCGCGACCCGCAACCGGGGCACATGCGCGACTTCGTCGAGACCCGCGAGGACAACGGCGGCGTGCACATCAACTCGGGGATCCCCAATCGCGCCTTTCATCGCGCGGCGATGGCGATCGGCGGCTACGCCTGGCGTCGCGCCGGGCTGATCTGGTACGACACCCTGCGCGATCACCGCCTGAGTCGCGACATCGATTTCGCCGGCTTTGCGGCGTTGACGCTGGACAATGCCGACCGCCGTTACGGACGCGGCAGCCAGGAGGAGGTCGCGGTTCGCGAGGCCTGGCAGGCGGTGGGGGTGATGTCGTGACGGCCTGCCGGCCGCCGCTCGAGCCGGGCAGCGTGGTGGTGATCCGCCGCGAGGGCGGGGTGGCCCGCTTCCCCGGGCTGGCCGCCCCGCGGCGCCTGCGCTGCGACGACCTGAGTGCGGCGCAGCGCGAACGGCTGGCGAGCCTGTTGGCGGGGCTTGTCGAGACGCCGGCGGCCCCCGCCGGCGCCGACCGCCAGTGCTATCACCTGGCGATCGAGAGGCCGGACGAGGGCAGCCCGGACGGCGACGGACAGACGATCTGGCGCCTGGTGCTGGACGAGACGCAGACGCCCGAGGCGCTGATCGGGCTGTGGCGCCACGGCGTCCTGCCCGAGGAATTCCGGCGGCAGACGGGCGACGACTGACCTACAGTGGAAACGTGGAGCGCCGCCATTCCCCCGACCATCGAGGTAGCCATGACCTATACCCCCGAACTGCTCGAGGAGCTCAATATCCTCTGCCTGTTCAATCTCGACACCACCCAGGAGGGCATCAAGGTGCACTCGTCGGCGGAGCCCGCCAAGGTGGCGGCCACCCGCCGGCTGCACGAACGGGGCCTGCTGACCCAGGCCGATGGAGGCTATCTGACCGGACTGGGGCGCGATGCCGCCCAGCATGCCCAGGGCCTGCTGACGATCCTCGACAATCCCGTGGCGACGACCGGGTGACGGGAGCCCGCGCGGTTGACAAGGGCCGCGGGAATTGGTTTCTTGGAGACATGACTACTGGCTATCTCTCGCTATCGCTACGACTACTACGCGGCGTTCTCTGAAACGCCGCGCACGGGTCACGCCACCCGTACCCTGTCGTGCTCATCACGAGCGTCCTTGAACGAGAGAACCCCATGCCGGTCACCTGCCTTCGATTTCCCATGACGATTGCCCGTTCGCCCGTCGGCGGCATGACGCTTGCCGACCGTGACGCCATCACGGTCGCCGCCGCCCGGGTCGCGCCCGCATCGAACGCCCCGTCGGCCCCGTGCCGACGGGGCGGTTGCGTTGCGGCGATCGTCACGCGCTTTCGCACCGTCACGCCGAGGAGTCCCAGCCATGATGCTCGATGATCCGTCCGTCAAGTACCGCCCCTTCACCGCCGTCGATCTGCCCGACCGCCAGTGGCCCGGCAAGCGGCTCACGCATCCGCCGCAGTGGTGCAGCGTCGACATGCGCGACGGCAATCAGGCGCTGATCGATCCCATGGATCTCGAGCGCAAGCGGCGCTTCTTCGAGCTGCTGGTGGCGGTCGGCTTCAAGCAGATCGAGGTGGGCTTTCCTTCAGCGTCGCAGATCGACTTCGATTACGTGCGCGAGCTGATCGACAACGATCGGGTGCCCGACGACGTGACCATACAGGTGCTCACCCAGGCGCGCCCGCATCTGATCGACCGCACCTTCGAGGCCCTCAAGGGCGCCAAGCGGGCCATCGTCCACGTCTACAATGCCACCGATCCGGTGTTCCGCCGGGTGGTCTTCGACGTCGATAAGACGCAGTGCATCGAGATCGCCACTGAGGCCACCACGCTGATCAAGCAGCGCATGGCGGAGAACCCCGAGACCGCCTGGACCTTCCAGTACTCGCCGGAACTGTTCACCTCCACCGAGCTGGATTTCGCCGTGGAGATCGTCGACGCCGTGACCGCCACCTATGGTCCGACGCCGGACGCGCCGATGATCGTCAACCTGCCGGCGACGGTGGAGATCGCCACGCCCAACCACTACGCCGACCAGATCGAGTGGTTCTGCCGGCACGTCGCCAACCGCGACAGCCTGATCGTCAGCCTGCACCCGCACAACGATCGCGGCACCGGCATCGCCGCCGCCGAGCTGGGGCTGATGGCCGGCGCCGACCGGGTCGAGGGCACGCTGTTCGGCAACGGCGAGCGTACCGGCAACGTCGACATCGTCACCCTGGCGATGAACCTCTACACCCAAGGCGTGCATCCGGCGCTGGACTTCTCCAACATCACGCCGATCATGCGCGAGGTGGAGCACTGCAACCAGTTGCCGGTGCATCCGCGCCACCCCTACGTCGGCGATCTGGTGTTCACGGCCTTCTCCGGCTCCCACCAGGACGCGATCAAGAAGGGCATGGCCGAGCGGCGCGACAATCCCGATGGCCTGTGGCAGGTGCCCTACCTGCCGATCGACCCGCTCGACGTGGGGCGTACCTACGAGGCGGTGATCCGCGTCAACAGCCAGTCGGGCAAGGGCGGCGTCGCCTATCTGCTCGAGCAGGAGCACGGCATCGAACTGCCGCGGCGGTTGTCCATCGAGTTCAGCCAGGTGGTGCAGGCCGTCGCCGAGCGCACCGGCCGCGAGATCACCTCGCAGATGATCTATCAGGCGTTCGCCGACGAATACCTGAAAGCCGACTCGCACTATCGGCTGGTCAACCATCGCCTGAGTTCGGAAGCGGACAGCTCGCGGTTGCGTCTCGAGGCGGCGCTCGAGGTGGACGGCGAGTCGCACACCATCGCCGCCACGGCCAACGGGCCGCTGGATGCCTTCGTCAAGGCGTTGGTCGCGAACGGCCGCGACATCGAACTCATCGATTACCACGAGCACGCCCGTGGCCAGGGCTCCGATGCCGAGGCGATCGCCTACGTCGAGATGCGTATCGACGACCGGGCGATCTTCGGGGTGGGCATCGACGAGAGCATCACCAGCGCCTCGATGAAGGCGGTGCTGGGCGCGATCAACCGTCACCTGACCGCCGACCAGGCCGTCGCCCCCAACGTCACCGCCGACTCGTTGGCTTGAAGCCATAAGCCATAAGCCATAAGCGGTAAGTTGAACCCCCAGGGACGCATGCCCTTGGGGGTTTCTTATGGCTTACAGCTCAAGGCTTACAGCTCAAGGCTAGAGTGGTGTCTTGCTGCGCTCCCCCGGCACCTCGCGCACCAGGCGCGGCAACAGGAAGCCCGCGACCCGGTCGCGCAATTGACGGTGCAGGGCGACGGCGTCGGCGTCGGGGACGTCGAAGTGCGCCGCACCGCTGACCGGGTCGAGCACGTGCAGGTAGTAGGGCAGCATCCCGGCGTCGAACAGCGCCTCGGACAGCTCGGCCAGCGTTTCGACGTCATCGTTGACGCCGCGCAGCAGCACGCTCTGGTTGAGCAGGGTGACCCCGGCCGTCTTCAGCCGCGCGCAGGCCTCGATCACCGCCGCGTCGATCTCGCGCGGGTGGTTGATGTGCAGCACCATCACCGTCTGCAGTCGGGTGGTGGTCAACCAGGCGAGCAGGGCGTCGTCGACCCGGTCGGGGATCACCACCGGCAGCCGGGTATGGATGCGCAGCCGCTTGAGATGGCCGATGTCGCCGAGCCGCTCGACCAGCCAGGCCAGGCGCTTGTCGCTGGATGCCAGCGGGTCGCCCCCGGAGAGAATCGCCTCCTGGATCGACGGATCGTCGCGCAGATAGTCGAGGCTCGCCTGCCACTGCTCGCGGGACGGTGAATTCTCGGCATAGGGAAAGTGACGGCGAAAGCAGTAGCGGCAGTTGATCGCACAGGCCGGGCTGGTGATCAGCAGCACCCGCCCGGGGTACTTGTGGATCAGTCCGCGCCGGGGGGTGTGCTCGGCCTCGGCCAGCGGGTCGTCGACGAAGCCGGGCACCGCCCGGGCCTCGGCGTCGAGCGGCAGGACCTGGCGCAGCAGGGGATCCTTGGGATCGCCCGGGCGCATGCGCGTCAGGTAGGCCTCGGGCACGCGGACCTCGAAGAGCGCGTGTCCGGCCTCGGCGCCGGGCAGCCAACAGGCGTCGAGGCTCACGCGGGCGAGCAGTTCGCGCGGGTCGCGAATCGCCTGGCGCAGCTGTGCCTGCCAGCCGCGCGACAGGGCGATCGGCTCGCGGGCCTCACTGCGCTGCAAAAGGTTCGGGCTTCGGGTTATCATTCGCGACACCATAATCGATGGGGCGAGGTCGAAAGGACGCTTCGCCGAAAACATGGCGCGCGGCTCGTCGCCGCTGCGCCGAGATCATCAGTGAGGAATCATGGCGAGCTATTCTACCAACGAATTCAAGGGCGGGCTGAAGGTGATGCTGGATGGCGACCCTTGTGCCATCGTCGAGAACGAATTCGTCAAGCCCGGCAAGGGACAGGCCTTCAACCGCGTCAAGTTGCGCAATCTGATGACCGGACGCGTCTGGGAACGCACCTTCAAGTCCGGTGAGTCGCTGGAAGCCGCCGACGTGCTCGATCTGGAGATGGAGTATCTCTACAACGACGGCGAGATGTGGCACTTCATGAAGACCGACGGCTCCTTCGAGCAGTACGCGGTCGACAAGCGCGCCCTGGGCGACAACGAGAAGTGGCTCAAGGAGCAGGTGGCCTACACCGTGACGCTGTGGAACGACAACCCGATCAGCGTGTCGGCGCCCAACTTCATCGAACTGGAAGTCACCGAGACCGATCCCGGCCTCAAGGGCGATACCGCCCAGGGCGGCTCCAAGCCGGCGACGCTGTCCTCCGGGGCGGTGGTGCGCGTGCCGCTGTTCATCAACGAGGGCGAAGTGTTGAAGGTCGATACGCGGACCGGCGAGTACGTCTCTCGCGCTTGACCCCGGGTCCTGCCTGCGCACGCGTATGCCCGAGTTCTCTGGGCCGGGGGTGTGGGAAATGGAATGGACCCGTCCCCCTTGTGCCAAGATGAGTTTGCAACGCCATCTATCGGTGCACGGGGCACCCACGGCATCCTAGAGGAGGGGCCATCCATGAATAACATTAGCATTGTGGGTCTCGATCTCGCCAAGCATGTCTTCCAACTGCACGCTATCGATGCACACGGCCGCAAGGTCTTCGGCAAGTCGGTGAGCCGCCAGCAACTGCGCCTGACACTGAGCCAGATGCCGCCGTGCCGGGTCGCGATGGAAGCCTGTGGTTCGGCCCATTACTGGGCACGCGAGATCCGCGCGATGGGGCATGACGCGCTCCTGTTGGCGCCCCAGGCCGTGAAGCCCTTCGTCCAGGGCCACAAGAACGACGCCCGCGATGCGGTGGGGATCGCCGAGGCGGCGGCGCGTCCCGCCACGCCCCACGTGGCCATCAAGACCGAGGCGCAACAGGCGCTTCAGGCCATACATCGGGTACGCACGCGCCTGGTCCGCGAGCGCACGGCGATCGGCAATGAGCTACGGGGTCTGATGGGCGAGTTCGGACTCGTGGTGGCCCAGGGCCACGCGGTGCTTCGCCAGGGCGTCGCCCGAGAGCTGATCGACCAACACTGTGAGCGGCTGGGTAGCGCCCTGTGCGCCCTACTGGAAGACCTAATCGCCCAATGGCGTGACGTGGACGAGCGGCTCAAGGGTTATGACAAGCAGCTGATGGCACTGGCCAAGGCCTCGTCGGATGCCGAACGGCTGATGAGCGTGCCCGGCATCGGTCCGGTCAATGCCACGCTGTTGCTGAGCCATCTGGGCGATCCCCGGCGTTTCCCCAACGGCCGCCAGTTCAGTGCCTCGATCGGTCTGGTACCGCGGCAGTTCTCCAGTGGTGGCAAGGCGCGGTTGAGGGGCATCACCAAACGGGGCAACGGCGAGGTGCGACGCCAGTTGGTGCATGGGGCCCGGGCGGCCTTACGCCAGTTCCAGCGCCAGGCGGCTCCCGACCGGCTGGCCCGTTGGGTCTGTGAGCTGGCGGCACGCGTGGGCCAACGCAAGGCGATCGTGGCGCTGGCCAACAAGCTGGCCCGTATCTGTTGGTCCGTGCTGGCTCATAGCCGGCCTTATCAGCCTCAGGGCCAGGTGATCTGAGGGCCGGACGGGAAGAAAGGCAAGAAGCGCAAGCGGATACAGAAAAGCGTTTTCCGAGGTTGCGCGGGCAAGTTGCCTCGATGACATGGTCGGCAAGACCGGCTCTCTGGCACACTGATAATTCGCTAGGCCCGTTGGAGGCCGTGTGGGAGATAAGAGGCCAGAGAGCGCGCATTCCATCAGGGCCCGGCGCCGCAGGCGCCACAAGAGGCCGGATATAAGCGTGCAGTCTCACCTCATGTCTCGTTGCTGCTGGCTTGCACAACGGGACGGGTCCATATAAGCGAATTTATTCGCGATAGCTGGTAGTTGGAGCCCGTCGGGAACAAGTTCCCTCCCACCGGGCTACGAGCAGCTGGAGACAGCCGCGCTTCTATCAAGCTTCCAAAGGCCACGCAAAGGCGTGGCCTTTGCCGTTTGGGAGTCTGTATCGATGGACGACTGGCAGCCCACGGCGAGCCTCGCGACGCTGCGCGAGCGGGCACGGCTGTTCGCCGAGGTACGCCGCTTCTTCGCCGAGCGCGACGTGCTGGAGGTGGAAACGCCGGTGCTGGGCCATGGGGGCAGCACCGACGTGCATCTGGATTCGCTGTCGACCCCGGCGACGACACCGGCGGGGCAGGAGCGGCTGTGGCTGCAGACCTCGCCGGAGTTCGCCATGAAGCGCCTGCTCGCTGCCGGCAGCGGGCCGATCTTCCAGCTGGCGCGCTGCTTTCGCGACGGCGAGGTGGGCAGCCGTCACAACCTCGAGTTCACCATGCTCGAATGGTACCGACCGGGCTTTTCGCTGGATGCGCTGATCGACGAGACCGAGGCGCTGATCCGCACGCTGCTGCCCGCGGCGGGGCCGAGACGACAGCGTCGCTATCGCGATCTGTTCCGCGAGTGCCTCGCCGTGGATCCGTTCACCACGCCGCTCGACGCGTTGCGCCGGCTGGCCGGGGAGCGCGGCGGGCTCGACATGCACGATGCCGATCGCGACGGCTGTCTGGATCTGTTGATGAGCCTGGCCATCGAGCCGACGCTGGGCCGCGAGGGGATCGACGTGGTCGTCGACTATCCGGCGAGTCAGGCGGCACTGGCGCGCCATGCCACCGATGCCGAAGGCGATCGGGTGGCGGCGCGCTTCGAGGTCTACGTTGCGGGGCTGGAACTGGCCAACGGCTACGACGAGCTGGTCGAGGCCGGCGAGCAGGCCGCGCGTTTCGCTGCCGACAACGCCGCCCGCGAGGCCGCCGGCAAGCCCGCGGTGGCGGTCGATCGGCGCCTGATCGCCGCCCTCGAGGCGGGCATGCCCGAAGGCAGCGGCGTGGCGCTGGGCATCGATCGGCTGATCCAGCTGGCGCTGGGCAAGGCCAGCCTCGCCGAGGTCATGGCCTTTCCCGCACCGCGCTGCTGAGCGCGGCCCGCGTTCACTGGCTCAGGCGAGGCACCAGCGGCAGCACCGTGAACACGCTGTCGGCGCCTTCGATGCCGAAGTCGTTGTCGTTGGCGAGCAGCAGGTGGGTGGCGTCGAGCACGGCCACGCCCTCGATCTTGCTGGCCAGCGCCGGGGCGTCGGTCAGCGAATCGAAGACCAGCTGCTTGGCCACCGGCACGATACCGGCACTCGCCGGGTCGTCGATCTGGGCCAGGGTCGGGCGGGTGTCGAGGGCGTCGTACTCGCCGCCCAGCAGATCGGTCGCCTCACTCGCACCGATCCGGTAGAGCTTGGTGGTCTTGCTGACCCGCTCGAGGACGATCAGCCGGCCATCGGGCAGGATGCTCATCTCGCTGACCTTGACACTGCTCTGCTTGGCGTTGGCATCGCCGCGTCCGCTATCGGCATCGTGGAAGGTGTCCGGGGTGTCCAGCCGATACAGATACTCGTGGGCGACCCCGGCGAAGCGGCCCTGGTCGTCGAGGTCGACCGCGAACAGGCGAACGTTGCGCGAGGTCTTGTAGGCCGCCTTGTCGGGGTTGGCCAGCGGGCTCTGCATGGCGAAATACAGGGTGCGGCCATCCGGCGACAGGGCCAGCGACTCGGCGCCGCGATTGAGCTTGCGGCGCGACAGGATGGTCGGCAGTTCGCCGGCGAGGGGATAGTTCGCCGCCTTCAGGTCGTCGACTTCGTTGTCGGGAACCACGCGCTGCAGGATGGTGCCGTCGGCGGCGGCGTGGACCAGGCTGGGGCCGTACTCCTCGCTCAGCCAGAAACTGCCGTCCGCCAGGCGCACCAGTCCTTCGGGGTCCAGGCCCTCGGGGTCGAGCGGCAGCCGTGTGCCGTGGGCGTCGTAGCCGTTCTCGGTGTCGGTCACCGTCAGGGGGTTGCCGATGCCGCTGATCGGCTGGCCCTGGCTGTCCTTGAGGTCGATGCGACGTTCGACCCGGGCGGTGAGGTGGCCGTCGGCGTCGGTGCCGAGGCGGATGGCCGTGATCTGCGGCGTGAAACCGGGCATCGGGAAGATCTTGCCGTCGTTGTCGACACCCTGCGGCCCCTTGCAGAAATCCGCCACGCCGACGACCTTGCCGCTATCGTCGCAGTGGATGTTGGGCCCGCGGTCGGTCAGTGCATAGACGAGATCGGCGGGATCGCCGTCGCGATGGGTGGCGCTGCTGGCGTAGCCCAGGGTGAGGGCGAGGGTCTTGCCGTTATCGAAGGCGGTATCACCGAGCGGCGTGTCCAGGGCCGTGCTGCCCGTACCGATGCCGGCACCGCCGGCGTTCGGGGTGGCGGCCCCGGCGGTGCCGGCGATGGCCAGCGTCAGGGTCAGCGACAGCAGGGGCGCGGCCCCCCGGGTGAAACAGGGCATGTGAGCTTCCTCTAATGGGGAGAAAGCGTCCAGCCTCGTCGAGAATCATGTCGAAACGATGGCAGGTTGATGTCGCGCTCAATCCCCGGTGCCGGGAATCCGCTCGGCGGCGGCGTCTGCCGCCGCTGCGCCGGGAAACGCGCCCAGGCTCTGCCCCATGCGCACGAAACTGCCGTCGGCCTGCAGGTCCTGACGAAAGGCCACGGGGTCGGCACAGCACAGGATCACCGTCGAGCCCAGCTTGAAGCGTCCCATCTCCTCGCCCCGGGCGAGGCGGATCGGTGCGTCGAAGCGTGTGGTCTGGATCTCCCCGGATTGCGGCGTGACCTGGCCGGCCCATACGGTCTCGATCGCCGCGACGATCATCGCGCCCACCAGCACCATTGCCATGGGGCCGTGGGGGGTATCGAAGAAGCACACCAGTCGCTCGTTGCGGGCGAACAGTCCCGGCACGTGATCGGCGGTGGCCAGATTGACCGAGAACAGCCGCCCGGGGACGTAGACGGTCTCGCGCAGGGTGCCGTCGAGCGGCATGTGCACGCGGTGATAGTCGCTGGGCGAGAGATACACCGTGGCAAAGCTGCCGTCGCGAAAGGGGGCGGCCTGGTCGGCGTTACCGCCGAGCAGGTGGGTCAGCGAATAGTGCTGCCCCTTGGCCTGGATCAGCGTGCCGCGCTCGATGCGCCCCGACTGCGAGAGGAAACCGTCGGCCGGCGAGACCAGACCGTCGCCGAGCGGCCGGGCATCGGGCTTCAGTGCGCGAGTGAAGAAGTCGTTGAAGCAGGGGTAGGCGCGCGGATCGGGTTCGACGGCCTGGCTCATGTCGACATCGAAGGCGCGGATGAAACGCTCGATGAAGGTGTTCTTGACCCAGGGGGTGCGACAGCGCGCCAGATAGCCGATCAGGCGCGAGATCAGGTGCTGGGGCAGGGGGTACTGGCTCAGGGCGAACAGCTTGGCGCGATCCACGGGCACGATATCCACGTCGAGGAGAGAAAAGCCGCCACGATAGTCGTGGCGGCGGGGGATCGCAACACGCGGCGGCGCGCCGGGGCGTCTACGTCTCGATCGGCGTGTCGTCGCGGTTGCCCCATTCCTGCCAGGAGCCGGGGTAGCCGCGGATCTTCTCGAAGCCCAGCGCTTTGCCCACCAGCCAGGTGAAGCCGCTGCGGTGATGGCTCTGGCAGTGAGTGACGACTTCCATGTCGGGGGTGAGCCCCAGCGCCTCGAGTTCGGTGATCAGTTCGGCGTAGTCGCGGATACGCAGGTTGCGCTCGCGATCCATGGCGTCGGTCCACTGCATGTTGACCGCGCCGGGGATGTGCCCCAGGTGCTTGTTCTGGCCCTTCTCGCCGCGGTACTCCTCGGGCGAGCGGGCATCCCAGACCGCCAGCGTCCTGTCGGCGAGGCGCTCGGCGATTTCCTCGCGTTCGATCATCACCGCGGGGTTGAGGATCTCGGCGCGATAGTCGCTGGGCGTGGGCTCGTGCGGCGTGGTGGATTGTTCCAGGCCGGCGGCCCGCCAGGCCTGGATGCCCCCATTGAGGTAGGAGTAGCGGGTATGGCCGATCAGCTCGAGGGTCCACAGCAGGCGTCCGGCCCAGCCGCCGCCCTCGTCGTCGTAGGCAACGACGTGGGTGTCGCGGGTCAGCCCCAGCGACGCGAACAGCGCCGACAATGCCGCCTCGTCGGGCACGTCGTTGGGCACCTCGCCGCTGCCGACCATCAGCCGGCGATGATCGAGGAACACCGCGCCGGGTACATGGCCCTCGCCGTAGCTGTCGGCCTTGAGCGGTACGTCGACGATCAACAGCTGCGGTTCGTCGAGTCTCTCGGCAAGCTGTTCCGGCTCGACGATCAGGGGCAGCAGGTTGTCTTCGGAACTCATCGGTCACTCCTTTCCGGGAAGCGGAATCGCCAGGCAATGATGGGGATGATGGCACAGCCACCCGGGCCTCGCGAGGCCCGGTGTGGTTGCTGCCGGCCGGCGGGTCAGCGGTCGTCGAGGCCGTCGAGAATGCGCCGGTAGCTGGCGAAGCGCTCGGCACTGATCGCCTCGCGGTCGACGGCATCGAGCAGTGCACAGCCGGGTTCGTTGCGGTGGCGGCAGTCACGGAAACGGCAGCGGCCCAGGTAGTCGCGAAACTCGATGAAGCCGTCGGTGATCCGCGTCTCATCGAGATGGCCGAGGCCGAACTCGCGGATCCCCGGGGAGTCGACCAGTTCGCCGCCGGCGGGCAGCGTGTAGAGCCGGGCGGTGGTGGTGGTGTGGGTGCCCTTGCGCGACTCCTCGGAGAGCGCGCCGATGCGCAGGGCCTCGTCCGGCAGCAGGCGGTCGATGAGTGAGGACTTGCCGACCCCGCTCTGCCCGACGAACACCGACGTGCGCCCGGTGAGCTGCGCGTGCAGGGCATCGAGGCCGGTGGCGCCCCGGGTGGTGGCGCGCACCACCTGATAGCCCAGCGCGCGGTAGCGTTCCAGCAGCCGGCCCAGCTCGCCGCCGCCCTCGGGCAGCAGGTCGGTCTTGTTGAGCACCAGGACAGGCGTGATGCCGGTGGCCTCGGCGGCGACCAGGTAGCGGTCGATGAGGTTGGCGAACGGCGCGGGCTCCACGGCGAAGACGATCAGGATCTGATCGATGTTGGCGGCGACCGGCTTGAGCTGGCCGCGCGGATCGGGGCGCTCGAGCACGTTGTCGCGGGCATCGCGGGCCACCACCACGCCGCTGCCGTCGGTGGCCTGGCGCCATATCACCCGGTCGCCGGTGACCAGGCTGTCGAGGTTGGCGCGCAGGTGGCAACGATGCAAGGCATCGTCGTCATTGCCGCGGATGTCCAGGCTGCGGCCGAAGTGGGCGATCACCCGGCCGGGCTGCTCGTGGCCGTATTCGCCCGCCTCCAGCGCCTGGCTCTCGCGCTCGGTCTGCTTGTCGGCGCGTGCCGCGCGCTCGGCCTGGATCTTCTCGATGCGCCAGCGTTGCTGGCGGGTCAGCTTGCGTTTGCTCATGGGGCCTCGAGGGAGCGTACAATGGCCCCATTGTAACCAGCCATGCCGTGGCTGTCCGAGCCCCTGATGGCGTTGCCGCGAGCGCACGCGCCATGGCCTCGTTCAGACCGGCGATGCGTCCCGTAATCAAGGAGCCCTCATGGCCGACTCTGCCGCCCCGCGCAACGATCTGCTGGTGTGGATCGATCTCGAGATGACCGGCCTCGATCCCGACAAGGAGCGGATCATCGAGGTGGCGACGCTGATCACCGACGGCGAGTTGAACCTCGTCGCCGAAGGGCCGGTGATCGCCGTCAAGCAGTCCGATGCCCTGCTCGGGGCGATGGATGAATGGAACACCAAGACCCACGGCGAGTCGGGGCTGATCGATCGGGTCAAGGCGAGCACGGTGGATACCGCGACCGCCGAGCGCCGGACGCTGGATTTCCTGGCGCAATACGTGGCGCCCAACTCCTCGCCGGTGTGCGGCAACAGCGTTCACCAGGACCGGCGCTTTCTCGAGCGCGAGATGCCCGAGCTGCTGGCGTTCTTCCACTATCGCAATCTCGACGTCTCGACGCTGAAGGAACTCGCCAAGCGCTGGAACCCCGAGGCGCTCAAGGGCTTCGAGAAGCGCAACACCCACCAGGCGCTCGACGACATCCGCGAGTCGGTGGCGGAGTTGCGCCATTACCGGCGGACCTTCCTCAATCTCGAGCCGCCCAGGGATGACGAAGAGGAGTGACGGTTCAGGCCTGATACCGTTTCAGACCCGGGTTCGTGGGAAATGGAATGGACCCGTCCCCCTTGTGCCAAGATGAGTTTGCAACGCCATCTATCGGTGCACGGGGCACCCACGGCATCCTAGAGGAGGGGCCATCCATGAATAACATTAGCATTGTGGGTCTCGATCTCGCCAAGCATGTCTTCCAACTGCACGCTATCGATGCACACGGCCGCAAGGTCTTCGGCAAGTCGGTGAGCCGCCAGCAACTGCGCCTGACACTGAGCCAGATGCCGCCGTGCCGGGTCGCGATGGAAGCCTGTGGTTCGGCCCATTACTGGGCACGCGAGATCCGCGCGATGGGGCATGACGCGCTCCTGTTGGCGCCCCAGGCCGTGAAGCCCTTCGTCCAGGGCCACAAGAACGACGCCCGCGATGCGGTGGGGATCGCCGAGGCGGCGGCGCGTCCCGCCACGCCCCACGTGGCCATCAAGACCGAGGCGCAACAGGCGCTTCAGGCCATACATCGGGTACGCACGCGCCTGGTCCGCGAGCGCACGGCGATCGGCAATGAGCTACGGGGTCTGATGGGCGAGTTCGGACTCGTGGTGGCCCAGGGCCACGCGGTGCTTCGCCAGGGCGTCGCCCGAGAGCTGATCGACCAACACTGTGAGCGGCTGGGTAGCGCCCTGTGCGCCCTACTGGAAGACCTAATCGCCCAATGGCGTGACGTGGACGAGCGGCTCAAGGGTTATGACAAGCAGCTGATGGCACTGGCCAAGGCCTCGTCGGATGCCGAACGGCTGATGAGCGTGCCCGGCATCGGTCCGGTCAATGCCACGCTGTTGCTGAGCCATCTGGGCGATCCCCGGCGTTTCCCCAACGGCCGCCAGTTCAGTGCCTCGATCGGTCTGGTACCGCGGCAGTTCTCCAGTGGTGGCAAGGCGCGGTTGAGGGGCATCACCAAACGGGGCAACGGCGAGGTGCGACGCCAGTTGGTGCATGGGGCCCGGGCGGCCTTACGCCAGTTCCAGCGCCAGGCGGCTCCCGACCGGCTGGCCCGTTGGGTCTGTGAGCTGGCGGCACGCGTGGGCCAACGCAAGGCGATCGTGGCGCTGGCCAACAAGCTGGCCCGTATCTGTTGGTCCGTGCTGGCTCATAGCCGGCCTTATCAGCCTCAGGGCCAGGTGATCTGAGGGCCGGACGGGAAGAAAGGCAAGAAGCGCAAGCGGATACAGAAAAGCGTTTTCCGAGGTTGCGCGGGCAAGTTGCCTCGATGACATGGTCGGCAAGACCGGCTCTCTGGCACACTGATAATTCGCTAGGCCCGTTGGAGGCCGTGTGGGAGATAAGAGGCCAGAGAGCGCGCATTCCATCAGGGCCCGGCGCCGCAGGCGCCACAAGAGGCCGGATATAAGCGTGCAGTCTCACCTCATGTCTCGTTGCTGCTGGCTTGCACAACGGGACGGGTCCATATAAGCGAATTCATTCGCGATTGAATGCGGCACGGCTTCCGCTATCGGGAACAAGTTCCCTCCCACGGGGCTCAGCCGCTGGACAGGGCGATGGGGCGTTTGCGGTGCTGGCGATCCAGCGCCCAGCGCACGTGCTCGCGGACCAGTTCCGACGGGTAGGCGAGCCGGGCGTGTAGCGCGCCCTCCACGGCGCGGCTCCAGGGGGCGTTGCCGAGCCCCACGGCGAGGTTGCGCAACCAGCGCTCGTAGCCGATACGGCGGATCGCGCTGCCCTGGGTCTTGTCGAGGAATTCCTCCTCGCTCCAGGCGAACAGCGTCACCAGGTCGGCACGGTCGAGGTCGTGACGCGGGGCGAAGTCCGGCTCGTCGCTGGCGCGGGTGAAGCGCGTGAACGGGCAGACCAGTTGGCAATCGTCGCAGCCGTAGACGCGATTGCCGATCGCCTCGCGGAAGTGCTCGGGGATGCTGCCGTGCAGTTCGATGGTCAGGTACGAGATGCAGCGCCGAGCGTCGATGACCTTGTCGTCGACGATCGCGCCGGTCGGGCAGGCGGTCTGGCAGGCACTGCAGGAGCCGCAGTGCTCGCGCTCGAACGGGGTGTCCACCGGGAGCGGCAGGTCGGTGTAGAGTTCGCCGAGAAAGAACAGCGAGCCGGCCTGGGGATTGAGCAGCATGGCGTTCTTGCCGAACCAGCCCAGCCCGGCCTTCTGCGCCAGGGCGCGTTCCATCACCGGTGCCGAGTCGACGAAGGCGCGATAGCCGTAGTCACCGACCTCGGCCTCGATGCGCTTGGCCAGCTCGGCCAGGCGCTTGCGGATCAGCTTGTGGTAGTCGCGGCCCAGCGCATAGCGCGAGACGTAGGCTTTCTGCGGCCGACCGAGCACCCTGGTGGTCTCGACCTCCGGCGGCAGGTAGTCCATGCGCACGCTGATCACGCGCAGCGTGCCGGGGACCAGTTCGGCCGGGCGGGTACGCTTGGTGCCGTGCTTGGTCATGTAGTCCATCTCGCCCTGGTAACCGGCGGCCAGCCAGCGCTCGAGATAGCGTTCATGGCTTGCCAGGTCGGTATCGGTGATGCCGACCTGCTGGAAGCCCAGTTCGCGGCCCCATTGCTTGATACGCGCGGCCAGGTCGGCGGGATCGTCCAGATCGCGAGCGTCGGGCTGTCGGAGGTGGCTGACGGTCATGAGTCCACGTCGGGTCGCTGGTGCTGCAGGAAGAAAGGGGCGCAGCCTACACTATTCGCCAGATTCGCCAAACCATGTTCCTACCGCGGAGGAGACAATGTCGAGCCATTCCAGTCGTTCGCTCTATCTGGCCGATCAGGTGCGCGAGATCGACCGGCGGGTGATCGCCGCCAGTGCGGAGCCCGGTGACGAGGCGGCGGGCTTCGCGCTGATGCGCCGGGCGGCCCGTGCCGCCTATGCCGAGCTGCGTCGTCGCTGGCCCGAGGCACGGCGACTGAGCGTGTTGTGTGGCGCCGGCAACAACGCCGGCGACGGTTACGTGATCGCCGCGCTCGCCGCCGGCGAGGGGCTGGCGGTGCAGTTGCTCGCGGTGCGCGAGCCCGAGGCGCTCAAGGGCGAAGCGGCGCTCGCCCACGAGACGGCGACGCTGGCCGGGCTGCGCGCCGAACCCTGGCGCCCCGGCACACCGCTGAACGGCGATGTGGTGGTCGATGCCCTGCTCGGTACGGGGCTGGGTGGCGAGGTGCGCGAGCCCTACGCCGCGGCGATCGATGCCATCAACGCCAGCGGTCGGCCGGTGCTGGCCGTCGACATCCCCTCGGGGCTGGCGGCGGATAGTGGGGCGGTCCTGGGCCGAGCGGTACAGGCCGATCTCACCGTCACCTTCATCGCCGACAAGCTCGGGCTGCATACCGGCCGGGCGCCGGATCACGTCGGCGAACTCATGTTCCGGGGGCTGGGCAGTCGGGCCGAGGCGATGCGCGACCTGCGGCCGGTGGCCGAGCTGCTCGAGGCGGCGATCGTCGCCGAGATGCTGCCGCCGCGCCCGCGCAGTAGCCACAAGGGCGATTTCGGCCACGTGCTGGTGCTCGGCGGCGCGCCCGGCTTCGGCGGGGCGGCGCTGCTCGCCAGCCAGACCGCCGCGCGCCTGGGCGCCGGCAAGGTCAGTCTGGCGACGGCGCCGGAGCACGTCAGCGCCAGTCTCACCCGCACCCCCGAGGTGATGGCGAGGGGCGTGCGCGGCGTGAGCGATGCCCGGGGCCTGATCGAGGCGGCCGACGTGATCGTCGTCGGGCCCGGGTTGGGCCAGGATGCCTGGGGGCAGGGGCTCTTCCAGGCGGCCCTGGAAGCCGGCAAGCCGCTGGTCGTGGATGCCGATGCGCTCAACCTGCTGGTCACGCACTGGCCCGAGGTCCGGCGCGACGACTGGATACTCACTCCGCATCCCGGCGAAGCGGGGCGCCTGCTGGGGCTGGGGGGCGCCGAGATCCAGGCCGATCGGCTCGCTGCGGTGCGCCAGTTGCAGGCGGCCCGTGGCGGAACGGTGCTGCTCAAGGGCGCCGGCAGCCTGGTCGCGGGGCCCGCCGGCATCGGCGTCTGCTCCTACGGCAATCCGGGCATGGCCAGCGGTGGCATGGGCGATGTGCTGTCGGGGCTGCTCGGGGCGCTCGTCGCCCAGGGGCTGTCACCGGAGACGGCGGCCCGGGTCGGCGTGGTCCTCCACGCCCGTGCCGCCGACCGGGCGGCGGACGAGCACGGCGAACGTGGCCTGCTGGCGGGCGATCTGGCATCCTATGCGCGAATCCTGGTGAATGGTTGAACCCCGACACGACAATGGATATCTCCCTGCCCGACGAATCCGCGCATGTCGCTTTCGGCGAAGCGTTGGGGCGTGCCCTGGCCGGGCGTGGCTGCGTCTATCTCGACGGTGAGCTGGGGGCCGGCAAGACCACCCTGGCGCGCGGCATCCTGCGCGCCTACGGCTACCAGGGCGCGGTGAAGAGCCCCACCTATACCCTGGTGGAGCCTTACGAGCTGGACGCGGCGCGGGTCCATCATTTCGATCTCTATCGGCTGGGCGATCCCGAGGAACTGGAGTTCATCGGCGCGCGCGACCTGCTCGACGGCGAGGCACTGAATCTCGTCGAGTGGCCGAGCCGCGGCGAGGGGTTCCTGCCGCCGGCGGATCTTTATGTGGGGCTGCGCGTGGCCGCGGTCGGGCGTGAGGCGCATTTGCAGGCCGGGAGCCCGCTGGGCGAGACGGTGATCGCCCGTCTGTCGAGCGCCGACGTCGACAAGGATATCCGATAGTTCATGATTGGTTTGTTACGTTCAACGCGTCGCCGTCGCGGCGCCGGTCCCGGGCGCCGGGCGACGACCGTCCTGCTGGGTGTCGTCGCCGCGCTGGCCTGCGGGCTGGCCAGCGCCAACAGCGTCGACAATCTGCGCCTGTGGTCGGCGCCGGACCACGTGCGTCTGGTCTTCGACATGACCGATACCCCCGAGGCCAGCATCTTCACGCTGGACAACCCGCGACGTCTGGTGATCGATCTCAGCGATACCCGGCTCGATGCGAACACCGGCGACGTCGACCTGGCCGACAGCGCGATCGACGACATCCGTACCGGGGTGCGTCACGGTGACGACCTGCGCGTGGTACTCGACCTGAATCGTGCGGTCGAGCCCCACCATTTCGCGTTGCCGCCCAACGATCAGTACAGCCACCGGCTGGTGGTCGACCTGGAGTACCCCGGCGAGAGTGCGGTCAGCGATCCGATCGATCCCATCGAGGCGATGATTCGCGAGCAGGAGATCGCCGCCGGCCTGGCCAAGGCCCAGGCCAAGGCGTCCGGCAAGGCCCAGCCGGCGACGGTCGACTCGCGTGAAAAGGCCAAGCCGCATCCCAAGCGCGACATCATCATCGCCGTGGATGCCGGCCACGGCGGCGAGGACCCCGGTGCCACCGGTGCCGACGGCACCCACGAGAAGGACATCACGCTGGCGATCGCCCGCAAGCTCAAGGCGATCATCGACAACACGCCCGGCTTCAAGGCGATATTGACCCGCGACGGCGACTATTATGTCGGCCTGCGCCAGCGAACCCTGCTGGCGCGGCAGCAGAAGGCGGACTTCTTCGTCTCGATCCATGCCGATGCCTTCAAGAGCCCGCGGCCCACCGGCAGCTCGGTGTTCGCGCTGTCACAGAGCGGGGCGACGTCGGAAACCGGTAAGTGGCTGGCCGCCAAGGAGAACCGCTCGGACCTGATCGGCGGTGTCGACGGCAACCTGAATCTGGCCGACAAGGACGAGACCCTGCGCGGGGTGTTGCTCGACCTGACCATGACCGCCACGCTCAACGACTCGCTGGCCGCCGGCGGTCAGGTGCTGGATCAGCTCGACAAGATCAACAGCCTGCACAAGTCGCGGGTCGAGCAGGCCGGCTTCGTGGTGCTCAAGTCGCCGGACATTCCCTCGCTGCTGGTCGAGACCGGGTTCATCTCCAATCCGCGCGAGGAGCGCCGGCTCAAGGATCCCGGTTACCAGCGCAAGCTGGCACAGTCGATCTTCGCCGGGCTCGACGCGCACTTCCATCAGAACCCGCCGCCCAGCAGCCTGCTTGCCTGGCAGCGCGACCAGCAGCGTGCCCAGCAGGCCAACGAGTACCGCATCCAGCCGGGCGATACGCTCTCCGAGATCGCCTCGCGTCACCGGGTCTCGCTCAGCGCCCTGCGCCAGGCCAACGAGCTCGACGGCGACGTGATCCGCGTGGGCCAGGTGCTGAGGATTCCCAGTGGCTGACGGCACAGCGAGCGACATGACGATGACCGCATCACGACGCATCCAGATCCTCGCCCCTCGGCTGGCCAACCAGATCGCCGCCGGGGAGGTGGTCGAGCGCCCCTCGTCGGTGCTCAAGGAGCTGGTGGAAAATGCCATCGACGCCGGTAGCCGGCGTATCGAGATCGAGATCGAGGCGGGCGGGGCGCGCCTGATCAAGGTGCGTGACGACGGCAGCGGCATCGCCGAGGCCGACCTGCCGTTGGCGCTGTCTCGCCACGCGACCAGCAAGATCGCCTCCCTCGAGGAGCTCGAGGGCGTCGCCAGCCTGGGCTTTCGCGGCGAGGCACTGGCCTCGATCAGTTCGGTGTCGCGGCTGGAACTGGTCTCCAATACCGCCGAGGATCCCACCGCCGGCTGGCGCGTGGTCGCCGAGGGTCGGCAGATGGAGCCGCGAGTGTCGCCGGCGCCGCATCCGCGGGGCACCTCGGTGACGGTCCGCGACCTGTTCTTCAACACCCCGGCGCGGCGCAAGTTCCTGCGCACCGAGAAGACCGAGTTCGGCCATCTCGAGGAGGCCTTTCGCCGGCTGGCGCTGTCGCGCTACGACATCGGCTGGGTGCTGCGCCACAATCAGAAGACCGTGCACCAGTTGCGTCCGGCCGGCGACGGGGTGGCCAGCGAGCGCCGCGTGAGCGGCTTGCTGGGCGACAAGTTCCTCGCCAATGCGCTGCACCTGGACATCGAGGCCTCCGGTCTGCGGCTGTGGGGCTGGGTGGGGCTGCCGACCCATTCGCGGGCCCAGGCCGATCAGCAGTACTTCTTCGTCAACGGCCGGGTGGTGCGCGACCGGCTGGTGGCGCACGCCATACGCCAGGCCTATCGCGACGTGCTGTTCCACGGCCGTCACCCGGTGTTCGTGCTCTATCTCGAGCTCGACCCCACGGTGGTCGACGTCAACGTCCATCCCACCAAGCATGAAGTGCGCTTTCGCGACGGCCGTCTGGTCCACGATTTCCTGTTTTCCAGCCTGCACCGGGCACTCGGTGAGGTGCGCCCCGACGCCAGCGGTCAGGCGCCGGTCTCGGTCGAGGAATCCAGCGCCGCGGCGCCGGCCACGACCCCGACCGAGCCAGCCCCGTCCGAGACGCCCCGGCCCGCCTGGCAGCAGCAGCCGATGGCGCTGCGCGGTGGCGATCGCGACGGCGGCGCACCGCCGCGGGCCGCGTCGCCTGGCGCGGCGCGGGTGCGCGAATTCATGGCCGGGTATCACGCCCTGCACCCCGATCACGAGGCGCAGCTGCTGACCCCGCAGGCCGACCCCGCGGTGGGCGGTGCCGCCGCCGGCACCGCGCTCGACGAACGGCGTCAGGCTGCCGAGCGGCACCAGACGCTGCCCGAGGACGACCCCACCCAGGCGCCGCCGCTCGGCTATGCCATCGCCCAGTTGCACGGCGTCTACATCCTGTCGCAGACCGCCCGCGGGCTGGTGGTGGTCGACATGCACGCCGCCCACGAACGGATCACCTACGAGCGCATGAAGACCCAGGTCCATGGCGGCGCGCTCGACGCCCAGCCGCTGCTGGTGCCGGTCTCGCTGGCGGTGAGCGCCAACGCCGTGGAGACCGCCGAGCAGTGTCCCGAGGCCTTCCGGCGGCTGGGGGTCGAGCTCGACGTCGCCGGTCCGGAGACCTTGCTGGTTCGTCAGGTGCCGGCGCTGCTCGCCGATGCCGACGTCGAGCCGCTGGTCCGCGACATGCTCGGCGATCTCGAGCGTTACGGCCGCTCCGACCGCCTGGAGGCGCACATCAACGAACTGCTGTCGACCATGGCCTGCCATGGCAGCGTGCGGGCCAACCGCCGGTTGACCATCCCCGAGATGAACGCCCTGTTGCGCGACATGGAGCGCACCGAACGCAGCGGTCAGTGCAACCATGGCCGGCCCACCTGGACCGAGATGTCGATGCACGACCTCGACAAGCTGTTCATGCGGGGGCAGTGAACGACGCATGCGACAAGACGACGCACGTCCGACGGTGATCCTGCTGATGGGGCCCACCGCCTCGGGCAAGACCGACCTGGCGATGGCGCTGCACGAGCGGCTCGACGTCGAGTTGATCAGCGTCGACTCGGCGATGGTCTATCGCGGCATGGACATCGGCACCGCCAAGCCCTCGGCCGAGGAACTGGCCCGGGCGCCGCACCGGCTGATCGACATTCGCGACCCGGCCGAGCCCTATTCGGCGGCCGAGTTCCGCGACGACGCCCGCCGCGAGATCGACGAGATCCTCGCGGCGGGGCGCACGCCGCTGCTGGTGGGCGGGACCATGCTCTACTTTCGCAGCCTGATGGGCGGGGTGGCGCGGCTGCCCTCGGCCGACCCGGCCGTGCGCGCCGAGCTCGAGGCCTGGGCGGCCCGCGACGGGCTCGGGGCGCTGCACGACGAGCTCGCGAGGGTCGATCCCGAATCGGCGGCGCGCATCCATCGCAACGATCCGCAGCGCACGATGCGGGCCCTGGAGGTCCAGCGCCTGAGCGGGCGGCCGATGAGCGAACTGTGGCGCGAGCAGCCCGAGGAAACTCTGCCGTGGCGGGCGTTGTCCATAGGCCTGGCGCCCTTCGACCGTCGGGTATTGCACGCGCGGATCGCCGAGCGTTTCGCCATGATGCTCGAGGCCGGGTTCATCGACGAGGTGGCGGCGCTCCGGCGTCGCGCCGACCTGCATGCCGATCTTCCCGCGATGAAGAGTGTCGGCTATCGTCAGGTCTGGGAATACCTCGACGGCCGCCACGACATGGCGAGTTTGCGCGACCGGGGCGTGGTGGCGACCCGTCAGCTGGCCAAGCGTCAGATCACCTGGCTGCGCGGCTGGCCGGCCCTGAACTGGATCGATTCCCGGGGCGACGATCCGCTTGCCGAGGCCTTGAAAATCGTGCGCCAATGCAGCACTTAGCGTAGTATGGAGGCTTGGGTCTGGCGGTGGCGGCGTGCCCGCGGCCAAGGCTCCTGCCCTGCGGGGCAAACCATTAAAATGACATCAACATTAGAGACAGTTAGGGAGAGCAAAATGTCCAAAGGGCAATCCCTCCAGGATCCGTACCTGAACATCCTGCGCAAGGAGCGCATTCCGGTGTCCATCTTCCTGGTCAACGGGATCAAGCTGCAGGGCCAGATCGAGTCCTTCGACCAGTTCGTGATTCTGCTTCGCAACACGGTCAGCCAGATGGTCTACAAGCATGCCATCTCCACGGTGGTGCCGTCGCGCAACGTGCGTCTGCCGGCCCAGGATCCCAATGCGGCCCAGGAAAGCTGATCGCGAGGCGCTGATTGTTTTTCGAACGTCCCGACGCCGGTGAAACGGCGGTACTCGTCCATGTCGACTTTCAGGACGACCAGGAGCGCGAGGATCCGGGTGAATTCCTGGAACTGGTGCGCTCCGCCGGGGCCGAGCCGGCGACCCTCATGCAGGGGAGCCGGCGGCGTCCCGATCCCCGCGCCTTCATCGGCAGCGGCAAGGTCGAAGAGCTGCGTGAGCTGCTCGCGATCCATCACGCCGAGCTGGTGATCTTCAATCATGCCCTGAGCCCCTCCCAGGAGCGCAACCTCGAGCGCGCCCTGAAGTGTCGGGTGCTCGATCGCACCGGCCTGATCCTGGACATCTTCGCCCAGCGAGCCCGAACCCACGAGGGCAAGTTGCAGGTCGAGCTGGCTCAGCTGGAATACATGGCCACGCGCCTGGTGCGCGGCTGGACTCACCTCGAGCGTCAGAAGGGCGGCATCGGCCTGCGCGGGCCGGGCGAGACCCAGCTCGAGACCGACCGTCGCCTGCTGCGCGCGCGGATCAAGGCGATCCACAAGCGCCTCGACAAGGTGCGCAGCCAGCGCGAGCAGAACCGACGCGCCCGCTCGCGGGCCGAGATCCCCAGCGTTTCGCTGGTCGGCTACACCAACGCCGGCAAGTCGACGCTGTTCAACACCCTGACGGCCTCGGACGTCTATGCCGCCGACCAGCTGTTCGCGACCCTGGATCCCACCCTGCGTCGTCTCGAGGTCGCCGATGTGGGGCCGGTGGTGATGGCCGATACCGTGGGTTTCATCCGTCATCTGCCCCACAAGCTGGTCGAGGCCTTCCAGGCCACCCTGCAGGAGGCCGCCGAGGCCTCGCTGCTGCTTCACGTGATCGATTGCGCCGACCCGGACCGCGAGCAGAACGTTGCCGAGGTCGAGGGCGTGCTGGCGGAGATCGGCGCCGACGAGGTGCCGTGTCTGCGGGTCATGAACAAGATCGACCTCCTCGACAGCGCGCCGCGTATCGAGCGCGACGGCCACGGCGTGCCCGAGGTGGTGTGGCTGTCGGCCCAGCAGAACCGGGGGCTGGACCTGCTCGCCCAGGCGCTCTCGGAGCGCCTTGCCGAGGATCTGATCGAACTGGACCTGACGCTGGCGCCTGAACAGGGTAGGCTACGGGCGGGGCTGCATGCGCTGGATGCGGTCCAGGACGAACGCTTCGACGAGCAGGGCCGGACTCTGCTGTCGATTCGTCTGCCCCGGCGCGAGTTCATGCAACTGCTCGCCCGTCAGGGCGAGAAAGCCGAGGATTACCTGCCACCGGAGGAACTCATGCCCCCGGCCTGGGCGGACGGTATCCGGGAATGAATCGATCGTGGACGCCCCCGACGGGGCGCCCCGGCAATCGACGCACATCGCAACATGCTTAGTGGAGACGACGTATGGCTTGGAACGAGCCAGGTGGGGGCGGCAACCAGCACGACCCCTGGAGCGGCGGCGGCCGACGTGGCGGCGGCGGCAATGGCGGTAACAACCAGGGGCCTCCCGATCTCGACGAGGCGCTGAAGAAGTTTCAGGACAAGCTCAACCGCATGCTCGGCGGCCGTGGCAAGCGCGGCGGCAGTGGCGGCAACGGCGGCGGTGGTGGCAAGCGCAGTACCTTCGCCTTGCCGGGGCTGCTGGCGGTGATCGCCCTGGCGATCTGGGCGGCGTCCGGCTTCTATCTGGTCGACCAGTCCGAGCGCGGCGTGGTGCTGCGATTCGGCAAGTTCCAGGACGTGGTCACTCCCGGCCTGCACTGGAATCCGCCGATCGTCGATGACGTGCGCATGGTCAACGTGACGCGGGTGCGTTCGATCTCCCAGACCAAGTCGATGCTCACCAAGGACGAGAACATCGTTCAGGTCGAGATTTCCGCGCAGTATCAGGTCGCCAATCCCCGCGATTACCTGCTCAACGTGCGTACCCCGGAGCTGTCGATCGAGAACGCCCTGGATTCGGCGCTGCGCCACGTGGTGGGCGGCACCGAGATGGACGACATCCTGACCTCGGGCCGTGAACTGCTGGCGGACACCGTGTCCACGCGTTTGCAGTCGTACCTCAACAACTACGGTATCGGCGTGCGCATCCAGGCGATCAACGTCGAGTCGACCTCGGCGCCCGACGCGGTACAGGACGCCTTCGACGACGTGATCAAGGCGCGCGAGGATCGCCAGCGCATGATCAACGACGCGATCGGCTATGCCAACGCCATCATCCCCGAGGCGCAGGGCCAGGCGCAGCGCATGATCGAGCAGGCCCAGGGCTATCGCGAGTCGGTGGTGGCCAAGGCGCAGGGGCAGACCAACCGCTTCAACTCGCTGCTCAGCGAATACAAGCAGGCGCCGCAGGTCATGCGCGATCGCATGTATCTCGACACCCTGTCCGAGGTGCTGAGCAAGACCAGCAAGGTGCTGGTGGATATCGACAAGGGCAGCCCGCTGATGGTGTTGCCGCTCGACAAGCTGGGGCTCCAGGGCGGCCAGTCCTCGAATGCCTCGAAGGATGTCGACGTCTCGCCGTCACTGATCGAACAGATGCGCAACAATGACGCCAGCCGTTCCTCCAGTAGCAGTTCGTCGTCCAGCAGCATCCGCAGGGAGGGTCGTTAATGATCAATAACCGTTCCCTGCTCATCGTCGCCGGCGTCGCCGTGGTCGCCTGGGTGGGCAGCAACAGCCTCTACATCGTCAACGAGACCGAGCGGGCCATCAAGCTGCGCTTCGGCGAGATCGTCGAGGCCAACATCCAGCCCGGCCTGCACTTCAAGGTGCCGATCACCAACACGGTGCGCACCTTCGATGCCCGCGTGCTGACCCTCGACACCGACACCAGCCGCTACCTGACGCTGGAGAAGAAGGCGGTCATCGTCGATTCCTACGTCAAGTGGAAGATCGTCGATCCGGCGCGTTACTACGAGGCGACCTCGGGCAACGAGCAGGCCGCCGAGCGCCTGATCTCGCCGCGGGTCGACGAGGCCCTGCGCAACCAGTTCGGCAAGCTCGAGCTGCAGGAGATCATCGCCGAGCGGCGCGACGAGCTGATGTCGGGGCCGACCCAGGAACTCGACAAGATCATGCGCAAGGAGCTCGGGGTGGCGATCCTCGACATCCGGATCAAGCGTATCGATCTGCCCGACGAGGTGACCCAGGCGGTCTACGAGCGGATGCGCACCGAGCGTCATCGCGAGGCCCGCGAGTATCGCGCCCAGGGGCAGGAGCAGGCCGAGAAGATCCGCGCCAACGCCGAGCGGCGCCGTCAGGTGCTGCTCGCCGAGGCGCAGTCGAAGTCCGAGACCCTGCGCGGGCAGGGCGATGGCGAGGCGGCCTCGATCTACGCCCAGGCCTATCAGCAGGATGCCGAGTTCTTCCGCTTCTATCGTAGCCTGGATGCCTACCGCAACAGCTTCGACGGCAAGGACGACCTGCTGGTGCTCGAGCCCGACAGCGACTTCTTCCGCTATCTCAACAGTCCCGCTCCGCAGCCTGCCGAGGGCGACGGATCCTGACCGGCGGGCGGCCTCCCGGGGTACACCCGGGGGGCAAACATGATAGAATCCGTTGACCGGGCGTCGCCCGGTTTTTTTGTGGCCATTCATCTCTGGCAGGACGGGCAAATGACCATCGCTGATCGCTGGCTGCTCCCTGACGGCATGGACGAAGTGCTTCCGCCGCAGGCGAGTCGCATGGAGGAGCTGCGCCGTGCGCTGCTCGACCTCTACCATCGCTGGGGCTATGACCTGGTGATGCCGCCACCGGTCGAATTCCTCGATTCCCTGCTCACCGGTACCGGCACCGATCTGGACCTGCAGACCTTCAAGCTCACCGATCAACTGACCGGGCGCATGATGGGTGCCAGCGCCGACGTGACCCCGCAGGTGGCGCGCATGGACGCCCACTCCCTCAAGCGGCGCGGGCCGGCGCGATTGTGCTACTGCAGCCACGTGCTGCGGGCCAAGGCCGATCCGCACCAGGGGGGACGCAGCCCGGTGCAGGTCGGCGTCGAGCTGTTCGGCCATCCCGGGCTGGAGGCCGACCTCGAGATCCTGCGTCTGGCGCTGGACAGCCTGGTGACCGCTGGGGCCGGCGAGATTCACCTGGCGCTGGGCCACATCGGCATCTATCGGGCCCTGGTGCAGGCCGCCGACCTGTCGCGGGACGCCGAAGCCAACCTGTTCGAAGCCATCGAGCGCAAGTCGCCGGCCGAGACCGACGCGCTGGTCGGCGCCCAGATCGACGACAGCGGGATTGCCCGGATGGTGCGCGCCCTGCCACAGTTGCACGGTGGCCTCGAGGTCCTCGACGAGGCGCGGCAGGTCTTCGCCGAGGCACCGGCCGCGGTGAGCGATGCCCTCGACCAGCTCGAGGCGCTGTGCCGGGGCGTGGCCGGGGGGCACGACGATGTCACGCTGTACCTGGACCTGGCCGACCTGCGCGGCTACCAGTATCACACCGGGATGATGTTTGCCGCCTACGTGCCCGGTTATGGTCAGGCACTGGCCAAGGGCGGGCGCTACGACGATACCGGCCGCGCCTTCGGTCGCGCCCGTCCGGCCACTGGCTTCTCGATGGACCTCAAGCTGCTGGCCACCCTGGTTCAGCAGCAGCCGGCCTGCGACGGGATCTGGGCACCCGCCCTGGAAGTCGGCGAGACCCAGGCCGCGGCGCGACTCAACGAGGTGGCCGGTCGCCTGCGTGCCGCCGGCGAGCGCGTGGTGCAGGCCCTGCCGGGACAACAGACCGGCCCGGCCGAGCACCGCTGCAACCGCCGCCTGGTGCGCATGGGGGACGACTGGCAGGTGTCCCCGCTGGAGTGACGACGACCGGGGACGGTGTTGCCTCTCCACGGTCAGCGGATTCTTCGATCACAGAGACGAGAGTAATGGGCAAGAACGTAGTCGTACTGGGCACCCAATGGGGTGACGAAGGCAAGGGCAAGGTCGTCGACCTGCTCACCGAATCGGCGTCCGCCGTGGTGCGCTTCCAGGGCGGTCACAACGCCGGCCACACCCTGGTCATCGATGGCGAGAAGACCGTCCTGCACCTGATCCCCTCAGGGATCCTGCGCGAGGACAAGACCTGCGTGATCGGCAACGGCGTGGTGCTGTCCCCCGAAGCGCTGATCAGCGAGATTCGCGAACTGGAGGCCAAGGGCGTGCCGGTTCGTCAGCGTCTGCGCCTGTCGCCCGCCTGTCCGCTGATCCTGCCGTACCACGTGCGTCTCGACCAGGCCCGCGAGAAGGCTCGCGGCGTGGCCAAGATCGGCACCACCGGGCGCGGCATCGGCCCTGCCTACGAGGACAAGGTCGCGCGTCGCGGATTGCGCCTGGGCGACCTGCTGCACCGCGAGCGCTTCGCCTCCAAGCTGGGCGAGGTGCTGGACTATCACAACTTCGTCCTGCAGCACTACCACGGCGAGGCGCCGGTGGATTTCCAGCAGATCCTCGACGAGGCCATGACCATGGCCGAGGAACTGCGGCCGATGGTCTGCGATGCGGTGAGCCTGGTCCACGAGATCCGCAAGGCCGGCGAGAACATCCTCTTCGAGGGTGCCCAGGGCTCGCTGCTCGACATCGACCACGGCACCTATCCGTTCGTCACCAGTTCCAACACCACGGCGGGTGGCACGGCGACCGGTTCCGGGGTCGGGCCCTTGTACCTCGACTACGTGCTGGGGATCACCAAGGCCTACACCACTCGCGTCGGCTCCGGGCCGTTCCCCACCGAGCTGTTCGACGAGTTCGGCCGTCACCTGGCCGAGAAGGGCCACGAGTTCGGTGCGACCACCGGCCGCCCTCGGCGTTGCGGTTGGTTCGATACGGTGGCGCTGCGCCATGCGGTGCAGATCAACTCGGTGTCGGGGATCTGCCTGACCAAGCTCGACGTGCTCGACGGCCTGGAAAACATCCGCGTCTGCGTCGGCTATCGCAGCAAGGATGGCGAGCGGCTCGATACCCCGGTGGATTCCGAAGGCTACGAGGCGGTCGAGCCGATCTACCAGGACCTGCCGGGCTGGAGCGAGTCGACGCTGGGGATCAAGCGTGTCGAGGACCTGCCGGCCAACGCGCGTGCCTACATCAGCTTCCTGGAGGAGCAGACCGGCACCCCCATCGACATCATCTCCACCGGCCCGGACCGCAACGAGACCATCGTGCTGCGCAACCCGTTCGACTGAACCGCGTCGCTCGCGTCCGCCGAGTCACGGACCCGCCATCCTGCGATGGCGGGTCTTTTCGTTGCAGGGGATAGCTGCGCCGGGTCAGTCGCTGCCTGCCGGGCTGCGCCGAGAACGCAGCAGGCTGGCCACGGTGGTGGCCAGCAGGGTGGCGCCAGAAGGGAAATGGGCAAGCGGTCAGTCGTAGCGCGACCCTTGCCCTGGTCAGGTCAACGGGTACCGGTGCTGCTGGCCGCTTCGGCGGCACTCTCGTTGGCGAGCAACTGGCGCATGGTCTTCAAGCCGAGATTGCCCCCCGAGTCGAGGGTACTGTCGAGCCAGACGATGGCCTGTTCCTGACTGACGTTTTCGAGCCCGTTGGCCCGCAGATAGGCCTTGGCCAGGGCCAGTCGCGCCGTCGGATGACCCTTTTCGGCGGCCTCGTAGAGATACTCGGCGCCCTTGGATCGATTCATGGGCAGCAGGTCGCCGCGCAGGTACTCGCGGCCCAGCGTGGCCATCGAGCCGGCGTGGCCCTTTTCCGCCGCATCGGCCAGCAATTGCTTGCCCCGGTTCACGTCCTGGGTGACGCCGAAGTCGCCATACAGCAGTGTCCGGCCCAGATACTGCTGGGCGGTCAAGTCGCCTTGATCGATCGCCTTGTTCAACCACTGCCGGGCCTTTTCCGCGTTCTGAGTGACCCCGACCCCTTCCATGTAGTCCTTGCCGAGCAGTTGTTCGGCATAGGCGTTGCCGCTTCGCGCTGCCGAGCCGAGATACTTTTCGCCGGCCTCGACATCCCGTTGCACGCCGGTGCCGGCGAGATAGGCCTGACCCAGGGTGATTCGCGCGGAGGTCACGCCGTGTGCGGCGGCACGCTTCAGCAGGCGAACCCCTTTCGCGGGGTCGGCCGGCACGCCCTGACCTTTCAGATAGATCTCGCCGAGCGTGGCGCCGGCGCTGTCGTGGCCGCCGGCGACGGCTCTTTCCAGGTAGTCGATCCCTTTCTGCCGGTTGCGCGCGACGCCCTGACCCTGCAGGTACATGTCGCCCAGCGTGGCCAGGGCCCCGGCGTTGCCGTTGCGTGCCGCGCGGTTCAGCCAGGTTCTCGCCAGCTTGCCGTTGGCCTGCACGCCCCGGCCATTCAGGTAGGCGCGGCCCAGATCGACCATGGCCGGGGTATCGCCCATCTCCGCCGCCTTGCGAAGCGCGCTGATATCGCCCCGACGCCCGGCTTCACGATACGTGCGTGCCAGCGCTTCGGTCGCGGAAGGATGGCCGCTCTCCCGGGCCTTCCGGAGCCAGTATTCCGATTTCTGGAAATTCCGGGATACCCCCCGGCCTTCACGATAGGCGCGGCCCAGCACGACCATGGCATAACCGTCGCCGTTGTCAGCCGCTTGCTCGAGCATGCTGACGGCGTCGGCGGGGTTGCCGTGATTGAGCTTGCCGTTCAGGTAGGCGTCGGCCAGCTCGGTCGCCGCGGTCATGTCACCCTGATCCGTGGCCTGGCGAAGCCATTTTTCCGCCTGATCGGGGTTGAAGGGCAGCACCTGGCCCTCGAGATAGGCTTCGCCGAGTTTCCGGGCCGCCGTTGTCTGCCCCTGATTGGCGGCTTCCTCGAGGAGGCGTTGCGCGCGAGTGGGGTCGGCGGCCACGCCGGAGCCGGTGAGGTAGGCTTCACCCAGTTGCTGCGTGGCGTACGCGTGGCCCGCCTGATGGCCTTTCTCGAGGTAGTGCACGGCACGCTCGGGTTGAGCCCGGACGCCGTCGCCTTCCATGTAGACCCGGCCCAGTGCCGCATAGGCCAGGGGATCGCCTGCGTCGGCGGCCTTTTCCAACAGGGCGATGCCGCGCTGGGTCGATTGAGGCAAGGTGTCTCCGCTCAGATAGGCGCGTCCCAGCGTGACGGCGGCATTGACCGATCCTTCCTGGGCCGCGGTCTCCAGCCAATGGCGTGCCTTTTCGGGGTTGCTGCTGACGCCGTAGTCGCCCAGATAGGCCTTGCCGAGCTTGGTCATCGCTTCGACATCGCCGCCCTCGGCCGCCTTTTGCAGCATGCTCAGACCGCGTTGCTGACGGTCGGTCTCGAGCATCATCTCGCCGGCTTCGCCGAGCGCATCGGGTTGCCCCGAATCGGCGGCCTTCAGCAGCCAGTTTTCGTGCTTTTCGGGTTGCGGCCCCAGCAGGCCATCTTCAGCGTAGAGCCGGGCCAATTGAACCATCGCCCCGCTATCACCCGCCTTGGCCTCGACGCGTAACGTATCCGCGTAATGTTGCGCGTATTGCCTGGCCCGTTCGGGATCGGTCTCCAGCCAGCCTCCCGGGGCATGCGCGGCGGCGAGCGCCTTCAGGGCATGGCTGCTGCCTTCCCGGGCAGCGGTTTCGTAGAGTTGCCTGGCGCGCTGCGGATCCGGCTCGGTACCGACGCCTTCGACGAGCATGTCGGCCAGGTCGTTTCTGGCGCTGTTCATGTCACCGTTCTCGACGGCCTGCTGGAACAGGAAATACGCCAGCACCGGATTGCGCTCGACACCCTCGCCGTCGCGATAGAGGCGACCCAGTCTCGCCGACGCATTGTCGAGGACGGAAGAGGGGTCGTGCAGCGCCTTGGCATAGAGCGTTGCGGCACGGCCGGGGTCGCGGGGAACTTGTTCGCCATCGTCATAGAGCTTGCCGAGTTCGTAATAGGCCGGCTCGAACCCTTCGCGGGCCAGGGCCTGCAGGCTGCTGATGCCCTTTTCCGTCTTGCCGCTTTCCAGCGCCTGACGGGCGAAGTCCATGCGGTTCCATGTCAGGTTGTCGGCCTGGACCGGCGTGCCGCCATCGAACCAGTCGTGATATTGCGCGGGAAGTGTCGATTCGACCGCGCTCATGTGTTGACTCTGACCGACCGCGCAGCCACCCAGCCAGGCCAGGCCAAACGCCAGCGCCAGCGGCGTCACGCCGGCCCTCAGCAGCCGGCGGTCGGATGGAAGAGTGGGGGTGAGATATTTCATGCTTGCCTCCCTGGCCTTGAAAGCTCGTTTCCTGGGCCCGTCATTCAGTTGCGTTCGGGAATCGCTATGTCGGCTCTTTCCTGCTTTTCCTGGGATTCTTCGTATCGGGCGCGTTGCTGCTTGCCCGGTGGCATGAAGTACAGGGTGATATAGCCACCGGCGCCGCGGTTGTAGACGGGGCGATATTGCTCGAGGAATTTTTCCAGATCCGGCTGCTGGAAATGGGTCAGGTAGATTTCCATCCAGGTGAAATACTGGTCGTACTTCATGAAGCCCTGGTACTGCTCGTGAGGCGCATAATCCTTGAGCTGTGACGGGTCTTCGATGATGGCCATGAGATAGTTGACCGCGTCTCTGATGGAGTGCCCGTTGACTTCCAGGTTGAAGACGTCATAACCCTGACGGGAAATGATCTGCATGTTGGTGACGAGATACAGGAGCGCGTAATTCTGGTAGTGCGTAGCACGCCGCCCCCTGGAAAGTTCCAGCGGGAACCCGCCTTCCGGCGTCATGTCGTTCAAGGCCGAGTAGATCGCGCTGACGCCGAACTGGAAGAGCTCGTCGTCATCGGTCAGGATGCCGATCATGGAGGCATACAGCGCCCGGCGATAGAAGTGGTTGTTGCAGCAACTGCCCTTGAGACCGCCCTGGATGGCGGAATGGCGCTTGGCCAGGCGATTCAACCAGGCGTCGATATTTTTCTTCTCCTCCTCCATGCCCTCGATCCTCGGCCGCACGATGGAGTAGGCCATGGCGGCACCGAACATCATCGACTCCGTGGAGTACCAGGCCTGGCGGTCATCCAGGGAATAATAGAATTTCCACAGGGCATTGGCTTCTGCCCATTTGTTCAGGTAATTGATCAGGCATTCACCATAGTAATTGTCCTGTGTGGCCACGTAGGCGCCCGCAAGCTGGCTGACATCCTCCGAGAAGTCGAACATCGGCTGCGAGGCCTCACGCCAGGCCTTGGGGCTGGGATAATAACCCGGGATCCGGATGCGATTGTCCAGCGGAGGCTTGGACAGCATGGACTTGCAGCTTTCTGTCATCTGAAGATGATCCATGCGCTCGAGCAGCATCGAATTGTCCGTGTTCTCGAGCGTTTTCATGCGAGCATCGACATCGAAAAAGGAGGCGTTCGGATCCGTCACCGTGTATTTCGAGAAGTCGATGTTCTGTCGTTCCTCGTAGCTGTAAGCCATGGCCTGCTGACAAGCCATGGCGGCCAGTACCAAGAGGAAGAGCGTGTGCAACCAATGCCGGCTGCCTGTCTTCCTTGTCGGGCAAGGTTTTTCGAAAATCATTCTTTCATCCCTGAATCGAAATACGATGGAGGCGGCAAGGCTCGATCAGCTTTGGGGAATATAAATGTTGAAGTCGCCGAAATCCGCATGCTGGTCTTTCGGTGTTCGCCAGTCCTTGCCATGGCCGCCAAAGAACGTCGAGAACATGACGCCATCGATGGTGACGGCCGGTGTCGTCCGATAGACGATGCCGTGCTGTTCGAGCATCGGCTTGCCGTCGATCCAGACTCTGGCGATGCCGTTCTGCTTGTCGGGATCGTTGAGGATGATTTCCTGCTCTATCGTGGTCCACTGGCCGGTGGGAAAGATCCACTTCCCGCGTCCCACGGACTCGCCGTAGTCGCTGTCCTTGTTGACGACATATTCGTAGAGTTCGCCCTGACCCTGCTTGCGCCACATGAAGCGCATGGAAAAGCCATTCTTGCCGGTGACGGCGTCGCCGCCGCTGGGGGCGTCGCCCCCGTACAGGCCCGGCAGCTTGCCGCCCTTGACGAAATCGAAGCCCGGTTCGAAGCGAACGCGATAGGTCAGGCAGGCACGTTCGCTGCCTTCCAGGGCCTTGAACCTGGCGTAGAAGCCCGCCCCGCCTTCTTCGGTGTCGCTGGGCGCGGAGGTCCCCTTCGGATAGGCGACCCGAATGGCGGGCTCCTGCAGGCCGCTTTCGGCTTTCGACAACAGCGTCACGTTCTTGTCGATGCCCCAATGCTTGTCGGCCGTGAACTGCTCTTCGATATCCTTTTCCATGGATCGGGCCGCGGACCTGGGCGTGGGAGACGCGATCAGCGTATAGCGCTCGGAACATTCCGCGACACGGGGCACGGATAAGCCGTCATCGGCCTTGCTGTCCGCGATCGCCAGTGTCGAAAAGCCGCCGAGCAGGCCTGACAGACCCAGGGAGACGACCAGCGGTGCCATCAAGGATCGCCGACGTGAACGAGCACCGCCTGGAGATGATGGGCGGGCGGAAAGAGGGGAGTTGGCCTTAAGCATGTCTGCAGACTCCTCGCGTTGGAAAACGCTTCGGGTTGCTTTCTTCATCGGGTATCGAGCAGAAGCGACCCGTGAAGATTCCTTGTCTTCACGGGTCGATCAGCCCGGGCGTCGATGCTCTCAATCGACCTGTGCGGTGGCTTTGTTCAGAGCCGTGTCGAACCATTGTTCGACTTGCTGGGCGGCGGCTCTGGCACCCTGCCAGACCCATTCGGCGGTATTGTCGATGAACGGGACCTCGGAAAAGCGGACATCGACGGGCTTGCCGACATCGCTGGCCGAGAGCGGTTCTTCGGGGACCAGCAGAACGCTCGCCACGTTCTGTTGCTGGCGTACCCACTCGGGGAAGCCGGCGCGCGGCTGGCGCTCCACGTCGAGGGCCACGGAGCGCACGCGGGCGGGGATGGGTTCCGAGGCGTTGGGCAGGGCGATATAGGCCTTCTGATGGGGCTGGATGTCGCCGATCTGACTCATGTGGACCAGGGCCTCGACCATGATGTCGTTGTTGCCGGTACGCACCAGCGTCATGATCCGGTCGCCCTTGTTGATGAAGGTCTCGCCGCTGCTGCCCAGCGCCCAGGCCACGACACAGTTGCAGGGGCTGTAGAGAACGTTGGCCGCGGAGCGTGTCTGCAGGGCATCGACGCGCGACTGCTCGTAGTCGCGCGCCTGGACGAACTGCTTGATACGTATCTTGGCGACCTCGGGGGAGACCGTCTCGAAGCTGGGCGGGCGACCGTTGGACGGGGTCGTCGACTGAGCCATGCTGATCTGCTGGCTGCCCGCGTCGTTGATCCGTTCGCGCATGTTCTCGATGAGACGCGAGTTGTAGTTGTGCGCCGCCTTGGCCTGGATCAGCTCCGACTGCAGGTCGCTATTGATGACCTTGGCCAGACGTTCATCGCGCTGCACCTTGTCGCCGGGCTGCAGCGAGTGTTCGCTGAGCTGCCCGGCCCCGGGGGCCAGGACATCGATACGCGGGGCCGTCACCGCGGCGAAATCCGGTTCGATGAGCATGAAGTTGCGATAGGCCGTGGCGGCGGCGACGGCCACCAGGGTGACGGCGGCAAGCAGCAGGGCCGCGTAGCGTCCCCAGGGCTTGCGCGACTTGGTCTTCGCCTGGGCCGGGGTCGCCGTCTTGCGCTTGCGCGGTGTCTGCGGGTCCTCGCTGTCGACCAGGTTCTCCACCGAGGCATGGTTGCCGCTGAGATAAGCGCGAATCACCCGCCGCAGCAATTCGCGATGACGACGCTCGATGCGGGTGATCTCGAAAGCGACTTCATGTTGCTTGCTGCCTTTTTCACCATGCTCGCGCAGCACCTTGGCATCCACCGGGACGATCAACTCGGCGGCGCCGGCGACCAGCAGCAGCGAGACCGACATCACCTGGTCGGCCTGCATCGGCGTGTCGCTGTAGACCGAGAACCCGCCCAGTGACAGATCGTGACCCGTCAGGGTACTGCCATCCGCGAAGCGCGCCTCGAAGGGAACGTCGACACGGACGTGCCGGCGTTCGTCGCGGCGCTCGTGGTTGAGTTGCTCGCTGGTGTCGCGCTTCGCCTCGCCATCGCTCGATGCGCCTGTCGCCGAACTCGGCTTCTTTCCCGTCGGGCCCTCGAGCGTGGGCTCGGTACGGCCTGGGTTGCGCGGGTTATCGTCGCTCATGTTGGGGTCCTCCCTGTCCTTTGATCCTTGTCCTGGCTGTCATCAACCGTTGTGCCGAGCGATGCGGCGGACATCCATGTCTTTGAGGGTGACGGTCCCCGAGGCCGTTTCCAGCCGGCAGGGGGTGGCCGTGGGGCAGGCCAGACGGTCGACGTCATCCAGTGTTCGGTCACTTGCGTCGTGCACTCGGCCGGCGAGACCGGGGCTCAAGCGCATCACGGTCGGGCGTTCGCCACCATGGCCGCGAAAGCCCTGTGCCCTGACGCCGCCCACCTCGAAGAGCTTCTCGGTAAAGCGCTGGCCGACGCGCAGCGTTCCCGAGGGGAGCTGCACGGTGGTGTCCTCGGGGGCATCGGCCAGCGCCAGTGCCAGCCAGTAGCCGTCGTCCCGGGCATGCTCGGACGACGTTTCCAGGGCGCCGCTCTGATCCTCGAGAATCGCGAAGGCCATGCGATCGGGAGGGGCCACGACGCCGACCGCAATCGCCAGGCAGAGCAGCAGCGAGCCGACATAGACGCCGTGCATGATGTGACCCATGCGACGCTGGCGGCGGGCGGCCCTGGGGTCGTCGGGCTCCCCGGCCGAGATGCCCTGACGCGACCAGGACTGGCGGTTGAAGCGAAAGCTCACGTAGGTCTTGAGGACCCCGCCGCCCACCTGGTTGTAGTAGAGCATGGGGATCCACAGCAGGCTGAAGCGGCCATGCTGCAGGGCCAGTACCGTGGCGGTGACGCTGCGGGTAAAGAGGATCCACAGCAGATAGGCGAAGATGAACGAGGGCCGCACGAACAGCGTCAGCATGATCGCCACCGAGGGGCCGATCAGCGTCGTCCACATCGACAGTCGCTGATCGACCAGGCTCCACCAGGTGAACAGCCCCATGCGCCGGGGCCCCAGCGCAATGGCACGTCCGCTGGTGCGCAGCATGTTGCCGTACCAGCGGCGCATCAGGTCGATGCTGGACTTGAAGAAGCGATTCTTGTCGGGCAGTTCCTCGAAGCCCGTGACATAGACGTCCGGTATGTAGAGCATCTTCCAGCCGTTCTTGAGCAGCCAGAACCAGGTCGACTTGTCGTCGCCGGACAGGAACTTGAAGTTGCCGAAGCGCCAATGTTCGATATGGTCGTTCTCGACCAGGTCGATGAAGCCGGGCTGAATGGCCAGTTCGGCGCGAAAGGCGCTGTAGCGGCCGGTCAGGACCAGCAGACGCTCGGAGACCGACATCGAGCTCATCATCAGGTGACGCTGGGCGTAGCGCAGGTCGTACCATTCCTTGGTGACGTCACCGCCGTTGACGATGGCGCGGTTGTTGGTGGTCAGGGCGCCGAGGTCATCCTTGATGAAGAAGAACGACAGCGAGCGGGCGAGGGTGCCCGGCTCGATCTGGATATCGCCGTCCATCGAGATCAGCAACGAGCGATGACTGGGCATGCGCCGTGAAATGGCGCGCAGGACTTCCGCCATGGCGGAGCGCTTGCCGTCGCCCTTCTGGAACATGTAGGAGACTTCGACATTGCTCGGCCAGTCGTTCTCGGCCATGACATGATCGATGACGTCGACATCGCTGCGGTCGGCGATTGCCGCGAAGATCGTCGTGGGCACGCCGTAATCGGCCGCATCGCGGATCAGCGCGTCATAGACGGAAAAGGTCACCTCGGGTTCGATCCGGAACGAGGTGCACAGCACATAGAGCGCATCGGGACGCTGGTCGGCGCCCTCGCTATCCGCGCGGCGACGCAGCGCCGGAAAGACGTGGCGGTTGTACCAGACCGAGCGGCTGGCGAGGGTGAACCACCAGGAATAGCGCCAGGCGCCGATGACGCCGATGGCGAGGATGAAGCTCTTCGAGCCGGGCGAGAAGACCTCGGACGGTAGTTCGAAGACGAGTATGACGATCAATGACAGCAGGAACAGCAGCGTCGTCAATTCGGTGATCCGGCTGGCCCTCGAGCTCCCGGAGCTTTCTTTCAGCGACATGACGAACCTTCCTTGTGCGACGAGGGGCGGTGACGCCGATGCGGCACCGCCCGTCGCGCTTCACTCTCGGCGCCTGTACGACAAGCGCCTCACGGGACCGCGCAACGACGAACGGCCCTGCAGGCCCGTTGGTCGTGCGTCGGTCGTGATTGCGTTTCGGTGAATGGCGTCGGCCCGCTGGGGGCCGACGCGCGACGATCGCCGCCTCAGGCGGCGTCGCGGCGCAAGGAATCGCCCCGACCCATGGCGAAGTAGAGCAGCCCGGCGGCCTTGACGCTCTGCGGGTCGAAGAGGTTGCGGCCGTCGACCACCACCGGGGTGTGCAGGGTCTGCTGGAGACGTTCGAAGTCCACCGCGCGGAAGGCCTTCCACTCGGTGCAGATCACCAGGGCATCGGCGCCTTCGAGGGTCTCGTCACGGCTGTCGGCGAGGCTGAGGTCATCGCGCTCACCATAGATGCGGCGGCACTCCTCGGCGGCTTCGGGATCGAAGGCCTGGACCCTGGCACCGCTGTCCCAGAGCGCTTCCATGAGTTCGCGGCTGGGCGCTTCGCGCATGTCGTCGGTGTTGGGCTTGAAGGCCAGCCCCCACAGGGCGATGGTCTTGCCCGCCAGGTCGCCGTCGAAGGCCTGGTTGAGTTTTTCGAAGAGTCGCGTCTTCTGGCGCAGATTGACGGACTCGACTGCGCCCAGCAGCTGAGCATCGTAGCCGATGTCCGTGGCGGTCTGGCTGAGCGCCTTGACGTCCTTGGGGAAGCAGGAACCGCCATAACCGCAGCCCGGATAGATGAAGTGGTAACCGATGCGCGGATCCGAGCCGATCCCGTGGCGCACGTGCTCGACGTCGGCGCCCAGATGCTCGGCCAGGTTGGCGATCTCGTTCATGAAGCTGATCTTGGTGGCGAGCATGGCATTGGCCGCGTACTTGGTCAGCTCGGCACTGCGCACGTCCATGAACATCAGCTTTTCATGGTTGCGGTTGTAGGGGGCGTAGCACTCGCGCATGGCCTTGCGCACGGCTTCCGAGTCGGTGCCGACGATGATGCGTGCGCCCTTGGAGAAATCCTCGATCGCCGCGCCTTCCTTGAGGAATTCCGGATTCGAGCAGACGTCGACGTCGATCTCGGCGCCGCGCGCCTCGAGCGTGCGGTGCAGGGTATCGCGCACCTTGTCGGCCGTGCCCACCGGCACCGTGGACTTGTCGACCACCACCTTGTACTCGTTCATGTGCTGGCCGATGGTCTCGGCGACCTTGAGCACGTACTTGAGGTCGGCGCTGCCGTCTTCGTCGGAGGGGGTTCCGACGGCGATGAACTGGAGCTTGCCGAAATGGACGGCGTGTTCGGCGTCGGTGGTGAACTGCAGGCGCCCGGCATCGCGATTCTTGCGAATCATCGATTCCAGACCCGGTTCGTAGATGGGAATCTCGCCGCGGTTGAGGCGGGCGATCTTGTCGGCGTCGACATCGACACAGATGACGTCGTGACCGACGTCGGCAAGGCAGGTCCCGGTGACCAGGCCGACATAGCCCGAACCGAAGATGGTTATCCTCATTTCAACACCTCTCCATGGTGGTTGTGCAGTTTTCACGTTGCCGTAATGAGCCACGGACCCTCGAGTCGGGTGGCTGGCTGGCGTGCCGGGCTGCGATGCTTGTCCATTCCTTGGGGCCCGGGGGTGACGAGCGGTCGGCGATGTCGATGCCGTCGTCGGTCGGCGTGGCTTGTTTGCCGCCTCGGAGGTCGTCCTGTCTGGCTATTTCTTCATGACGCCCACAATGGCCGTCTCATGACAAAACGCTCCGCATCCCGCTAATTTAGCGCGGTTAAGATTTGTAATTGCCGGGTAACGGGTCCTAGCGTAGAGCGCACCGGCCCCGTTGGTCAAACATTCCGGGCAGTTTTTTTGTACAGCGTTTTCTTACCTCGCGTCGGTGCAAGGGCCGGCGCTTCACATCGCGTCTATTGAGGACTAAAATGGTCCTCAATCGCCGACAGGCCGGAGTGCAGCGATGCTGAAACTGTCCAAGCTGACCGATTACGCGGCGGTGGTCATGGCGCAGATCGCCCGCCATCCGGATCGCGCGCATGCCGCGGGCGATCTGGCCGAGGCCGTGCAACTGCCGCATCCCACCGTCAGCAAGACGCTGAAGATGCTGGTGCGTGCCGGGTTGCTGACCTCGCGGCGGGGCGCCCAGGGCGGGTATCGGTTATCGCGGCCGGCGGCGCAGATCACCGCCAGCGACATCATCGCGGCCATCGAAGGGCCGGTGGCGATGACCGAATGCAGCCATGCCGATGGCGACTGCGACCTGATCAGCAGTTGCGGGGTGGCCGACAACTGGCAGCGCGTGACCCTGGGAGTGCGCACCCTGCTCGACAGCGTGACCCTGGCGCATCTGGCGCAATCGACGCCGCTGAAGTTACCCGTGCAGTTACCCATACAAAGCGTGACCCTGGCCGCCACGGCCGAGGTCTGAACGCCGACCAATGCTTGACGAGGGGCGCGATCTGGCGTGCCCGGAGGGGAGAATCATGGCTACAGAGGAAATGGAGCGACTCGTTCGTCGCGAGTACACCCAGGGGTTCGTCACCGACATCGAGAGCGATACGGTGCCGCCGGGGCTGGACGAGAGCGTCATCGCCTTCATCTCGCACAAGAAGGGCGAGCCGGAGTGGATGCTCGAGTGGCGACTCGAGGCCTATCGCCAGTGGCTGACGATGAAAACGCCCTCCTGGGCGCATCTGGACTATCCGCCCATCGACTATCAGGCGATCTCCTACTACAGCGCCCCCAAGAAACCCGAGGATCGCCCCCAGAGCCTCGACGAGGTCGATCCCAAGCTGCTCGAGACCTACGAGAAACTGGGCATTCCGCTGCACGAGCGGGCCGCGCTGGCCGGGGTCGCGGTCGATGCGGTCTTCGATTCGGTGTCGGTGACCACCACCTTCAAGGAGAAGCTCGCCGAGGCCGGGGTGATCTTCTGCTCGATCTCCGAGGCGATTCGCGACTATCCGGAACTGGTCAAGCAGTACCTGGGCAGCGTGGTCCCGCAGGGTGACAACTACTTCGCCGCACTCAACTCGGCGGTCTTCACCGACGGCTCCTTCGTCTATGTCCCCGAGGGCGTGACCTGCCCGATGGAGCTGTCGACCTATTTCCGCATCAACGCCGCCAACACCGGCCAGTTCGAGCGCACCCTGATCGTCTGCGACAAGCGCGCCCAGGTGTCCTATCTCGAGGGCTGCACGGCGCCGCAGCGTGACGAGAACCAGTTGCACGCCGCGGTGGTCGAGCTGGTGGCGCTGGAAGACGCCTACATCAAGTACTCCACGGTGCAGAACTGGTATCCGGGCGACGAGGACGGCAAGGGCGGTATCTACAACTTCGTCACCAAGCGTGCCGATTGCCGTGGCGATCGCTCCAAGGTGTCGTGGACCCAGGTCGAGACCGGCTCGGCGATCACCTGGAAGTACCCGTCGTGCATGCTGCGCGGCAAGGACAGCGTCGGCGAGTTCTACTCGGTGGCGGTGACCAACGGTCGTCAGCAGGCCGATACCGGCACCAAGATGATCCACATCGGCGAGAACACCAAGTCGACCATCGTCTCCAAGGGTATCGCCGCCGGGCGCAGCGATCAGGCCTATCGCGGTCTGGTCAAGATCGGCCCCCGGGCGAAGCGGGCGCGCAACTTCACCCAGTGCGATTCGCTGCTGATCGGCGATCGCTGCGGGGCGCACACCTTCCCGTACCAGGAGATCGGCAACAGCACGGCGACCGTCGAGCACGAGGCCACGACCTCGAAGATCGGCGAGGACCAGCTGTTCTACTGCCGGCAGCGCGGGATTGCCGAGGAGGACGCGGTCAACATGATCGTCAACGGCTTCTGCAAGGACGTCTTCCAGGAGCTGCCGATGGAGTTCGCCGTGGAGGCAGAGGCACTGCTCAACGTCACCCTCGAAGGCGCCGTGGGGTAAGCGGGAAACGGCTGCGCGACGCCTGCGCGGCGTTGGCAGCGGGTTCGAGAATGCTCATTGACAGTCGTCAACTCCGCTTCTCTCGCCCGCTGCCGCCTGGCTCAGACCCCGCTCGCACGTTTCTCGACAGTGACAAATATTCGTTGGAGGGCGCAGTGGCGTCCTCGAATCCAGATTGAAGGTGGCAACACATGCTCGAAGTCAAAGGTCTGCACGTCACGGTGGAAGGCAAGGAAATCCTCAAGGGCCTGGACCTGACGGTCAACGCCGGCGAGGTCCACGCGATCATGGGGCCCAACGGGGCGGGCAAGTCGACCCTGTCGGCGGTGATCGCAGGCAAGGAGGGCTACGAGGTCACCGCGGGCTCGATCACCTTCGAGGGCGAGGACGTGCTGGAGATGGAGATCGAGGAGCGCGCCCGGGCGGGGCTGCTGCTGGGCTTCCAGTACCCGGTGGAGATCCCCGGCGTCAAGAACATCTATCTGCTCAAGGCGGCGCTCAACGCCAGCCGCGAGGCGCGCGGCGAGGGCGAGATCCCGGCGCCTGAGTTCATGAAACTGGTCAAGGAAAAGCTGGCGTTCATGAAGATGGACCCGAGCTTTTTGCAGCGTGCCGTCAACGAGGGTTTCTCCGGCGGCGAGAAGAAGCGCAACGAGATCCTGCAGATGCTGGTCCTCGAGCCCAGGCTGGCGATGCTCGACGAGATCGACTCCGGCCTCGACATCGATGCCATGAAGATCGTCGCCGACGGTGTCAATTCGCTGCGCAGCGAGGAGCGGGCGGTGCTGATGGTCACCCACTATCAGCGACTGCTCGACTACATCGTGCCCGACAAGGTTCACGTGCTGCTCGATGGGCGCATCGTCAAGTCCGGCGACAAGGACCTGGCCATCGAACTCGAGTCACGGGGGTATGAATGGGTACAGGAGGAGTCCGCGGCGTGAGCGAAGACATTCAACCGAGTGCAGAACAGCGCTTTCTGGAACGCCTGAAGGCCCGGGATGCGGTGCGCGGCGCCGAGCCGACCTGGATCGCCGCGCGGCGCCAGGCCGCGGCGGCGCGTTTCGAGGCGATCGGCTTTCCCACCAAGCGGGTCGAGCAGTGGAAGTACACCGATGTTCGCCGCATCCGTGACGGCGAGTTCGCGCTGACCGACGACGCCGACTTCTCGCCGGCCCAGGCCGCCGCGCTGACCCTGCCGATCGAGGCGATCCGCCTGACCTTCGTCGACGGCGTGTTCTCGCCGGAGCTGTCCGATCTCGCCGACCTGCCGGACGGCGCGAGTGTCGAGCCGCTGACCCAGGCGCTTGCCGACAATCACGAGGCGGTCGGCGCCGTGCTGGGACGCCTGACCGGCGTGGAGTTCTCGGCGTTCGCCGCGCTCAACATGGCCTTCGCCGAGGAAGGCGCGGTGATCCGTCTGGCGCCGGGCACCGTGGTCGAGCCGCCGATCGTCGTGCAGTTTCTCTCGCGGGCCAACGAGCAGGCCGTGATGAGCCACCCCCGTGTGCTGATCCAGGCCGGCGCACGCAGCCAGGCGACGGTGCTCGAGCACTTCGTCGGCGAGCGCGATGCCGCCAACTTCACCAACGTGGTGGCCGAGGTCTTCCTCGAGCGCGGGGCGATCCTCACCCACTACAACCTGCAGGAAGCGCCGCTGGGCGATGCGCTGGTGCAGAGCCTGCAGGTCGAGCAGGACAGGGACAGCCGTTTCGTCTCCTTCAACGTCGATCTGGGTGGCGCCCTGGTGCGTCACGATCTGGTCGCCGAGCTCAATGCCGAAGGCGCCGAGGCGCAGTACTACGGCTTGTTCTTCGCCCAGGGCCGGCAGCACGTCGACAACCACACCCTGGTCAACCACAACGCGCCGCGCACCTTCTCCGACGAGAACTACAAGGGCATCCTCGGCGACCGCGCCCGCGGCGTGTTCAACGGCAAGGTGGTGGTCAAGCGCGACAGCCAGCAGATCGAGGGCAACCAGAGCAACGCCAACCTGCTGCTTTCCGATCGCGCCGAGATCGATGCCAAGCCGGAACTCGAGATCTACGCCGACGACGTCAAGTGCGCCCACGGCACCACCACCGGCCAGCTCGACGAGGACGCGGTGTTCGCGCTGCGCTCGCGGGGCATCGACGAACAGACCGCACGCGGGCTGCTGACCCTGGCCTTCGCCGGCGAGGTGATGGACAAGGTCGGACTGGACGCCATCGCCGAACGGGTCGAACTGGCCGTGGCCGGCAAGCTGCCCGAGCGCTTCAACCTGGGGAGCCTGGTCGAGACGGGCCTGCTCGAGGAGGGCGCGTCACAAGGGGGTGTCGCCGATGACCGCAACGACTGACCTGACCCTCGACGTGGCGGCGATACGCCGCGACTTTCCGATCCTCGAGCGCGAGGTCCACGGCAAGCCGCTGGTGTATCTGGACAACGCGGCGACCAGCCAGACGCCGCGTCAGGTGCTCGAGACGCTCGATCATTACTACCGTCACTACAACGCCAACATTCACCGCGGCCTGCACACCCTGGCGGACGAGGCGACGGCGGCCTACGAGGCCACGCGCGAGACCGTGCGCCGGTTTCTGGGGGCCGGTCAGGCGCGCGAGATCGTCTTCACCCGCGGCACCACCGAGGCGATCAACCTGGTGGTTCATAGCTGGGGCCGGCACAACCTGGGGCCCGGCGATGAGGTGCTGATCTCGCGTCTCGAGCACCACTCGAACATCGTGCCCTGGCAGTTGCTGGCCAAGGAGCGCGGCTTCACCATCCGGGTGATCCCGGTCGACGAGCGCGGGGCCCTGGACATGGCGGCCTATCGCGACCTGGTCGGCGAACGCACCCGTCTGGTCGCCGTCAACCACGTGTCCAATGCCTTCGGCACCATCAACCCGGTCGCCGAGATGGCGCGCATCGCCCACGAGCAGGGCGCCCTGATCCTCGTCGACGGTGCCCAGGCCGCGCCTCACGAGCCGGTCGACGTGGTCGCCATCGATGCCGACTTCTACGCCTTTTCGGGGCACAAGGTCTATGGCCCGACCGGCGCCGGGGCACTCTACGGCAAGGCGCATCTGCTCGAGGCCATGCCCCCCTGGCAGGGCGGCGGCGAGATGATTCGCACGGTTTCCTTCGAGGAAGGCTCGACGTTCGCCGACGTCCCCCACAAGTTCGAGGCCGGCACGCCGTCGGTCGCCGACGTGATCGCACTCGGGCGTGCCCTCGAGTGGGTCGACGAGATCGGCATCGCGCTGATCCGCGACTGGGAACACGGCCTGCTGGCACATGCTCATCGGGAGCTGGGCCGCATCGATGGCCTGCATATTCTGGGGACCGCGCCGCAGAAGGCCGGGGTGGTGTCCTTCGTCGTCGACGGCGCCCACGCGCAGGATATCGCCTTGCTGATCGATCAGCTCGGCGTGGCGATCCGCACCGGCAATCACTGCGCCCAGCCGCTGCTGCATCACTTCGGCGTCGAGGCGACCTGCCGGGCCTCCTTCGCCGCCTACAACACGCCGGAGGAGATCGATATCTTCGTCGCTGCGCTCACGCGCGTCATCGGAATGGTACGCTAGGGGCATGGCAGACACGCAGATGGATCAACTGGAAAGTCTCCACAAGGGGCAGGAAATGCCCCTGCAACGAGACGTGGACGCAATCTCGATTCCCTTCGGCAAGACCGTCACCCTCGTCGAGGATTCGGTCGTCTCGGTGATGCAGGCCAAGGGCAGCACCGTCAGTGTGTCCTTCGAAGGGCGCTTGTATCTGATCGAGGGCAGCGACCTCGACGCCCTGGGGCTCGAGGCGTTGCCACGGCCGACCCTGCCCGCGGACGCCGACGACGAGACGCTCGAGCGCTTCGTCTGGGAGCAGTTGCGCACCTGCTACGATCCCGAGATCCCGGTCAACATCGTCGATCTGGGACTGGTCTACGGCTGTCGTATCGAGCACCTGCTGAGTGGCGAGCGCGTGGTCACCGTGCGCATGACCCTGACCGCGCCGGGCTGCGGCATGGGGGACGTGATCGCCGAGGATGCCCGCCGCAAGATCCTCGGCGCGGCGCAGATCTCCCGGGTGCACATCGACATCGTCTTCGACCCGCCCTGGAGCCGCGAGATGATGACCGAGGAGGCCAGGCTCGAACTGGGGTTGTTCTGAACGGAGCGCTCTTCCGGGCGATCCGGTCGCTTGAGGGAGGCGTGCGCCCCGGTTACGATTCGAGCGCTGATGATCCCTGGAGGCCGGAGAGACGATGGCGCCGAGGCGTGCGATGGGCTGGCTGAAACGAGTGTCGCTGCTGGGTGGCGCCCTGCTGCTGACGGCCGCCGGCGTGGTGCTGGCGGCCAATCTGTGGGTGCTGGCCCGTACCCGCGGGGTCATCGAAGACGATCTGCTGCTGTGCCGCGCGGCACCGGTGGGCATCGTCTTCGGCACCTCCTACTGGGCACGTGGCGGCGGCCGCAACCCGCACTACATGGCACGCCTCAATGCCGCGGCGCGTCTGTTGCGCATGCACCGCGTCCAGCATCTGCTGCTTTCCGGCGACAATCGCACCCGCTATTACAACGAACCGGTCACCATGTGGCGCGACCTGCGCGAGGACAACGTGCGCGATGCCGACATGACCCTCGATTACGCCGGGTTCAGCACCTTCGATACCGTGGTGCGGGCCCGCGAGATCTTCGGCGTCCACCGGGCCTTGCTGATCACCCAGGGCTGGCATCTTCCCCGGGCGCTCTACATCGCCCGGGCAATGGGCATCGAAGCCTACGGATGCGCGGCACCCTCGGGGCCGGTGGAGGGCGAGTGGCGGCTGCGGGCGCGCGAGTGGCTGGCCCGCGTGGCAATGCTCGGCGACCTGTACCTCTGGCAGCGCGAGCCCTATTTCCTGGGGCCCCGCGAACCATTGCACATCGCTCCCCAGGGGTGACACGCTGACGGCGTCACTCACTGCCAACACGGGAACCGCAAGCGTTCCTGTCATTCACTCGGGAAGGATCCCGGCATGCGAGTTCTTTTCATCATGGCGCTGGGCGGGCTGCTGGCGAGCCTGACGGCCCGGGCCGGTGAGCCCCGTTTCATCACTTACCCGCCGGACGCGCTGGCCGCCAGTCAGGCGGCGATCGTCGATCGGCAAGCATCGGCCGTGGCCGCGCTGCGCGCACTGACCGACGCGGCCGACGACGCGCTGGATGCGCCGCTGTATTCCGTGACCGACAAGACGCAGTTGCCTGCCAGCGGCGACCCGCACGATTATTTCAGCTTCGCCCCTTACTGGTGGCCCAACCCGGACACGCCGGATGGCTTGCCCTATGTGCATCGGGACGGCGAGTACAACATGGCCACCAAGTCCGGTGCCACCGACAAGCAGCGGATGCTCGATTTCGCCAGCGACGTCGAGGCCCTGGGGCTGGCCTACCATTTCACGGGCGAGACCGCCTACGCGAAAAAGGCGGCGCGCCAGCTGGTGCACTGGTTCGTCGCCGACGATACCCGCATGAACCCCAACATGCGCTACGCCCAGGCGATTCCCGGCCGCGTCGCCGGCCGCGACATCGGCATCATCGACAGCCGCGTGCTGATTGCGGTCGCCGACAGCATCGAGCTGATTCGCCCGGCCGGGGTGTTGGCCCCCGAGGAATACCGGGCGGTGCAGGACTGGTACCGGGCGTTCCTGAATTGGTTGCTGACCAGTGACAACGGTGTCGAAGAGGGCCGGGCGACGAACAATCACGGCACCTGGTACGACGCTCAGGTCGTGGCCTTCGCGCTGTTCACCCATCAGCCCGGGATCGCCAGGAAGCAGCTGGACAAGACCCGTGAACGGATCGTGACGCAATTCACGCCGGCGGGGAAGCAGCCCGAGGAACTGGCGCGTACGCGTCCCTGGCACTACAGCAATTTCAATCTGCAAGCCTATGCCAAGCTGGCACGCTACGCCGACGGCCTCGGTGAAGACCTCTGGCATTACCAGAGCCATGGGCGGAGCCTGCAGGCGGGCTTTCGGTTCGTTGCCGGTTACGCGACGGATCCCCGGGCCTGGCCTTACGACGGCATCGGGACGTTCGACGGCAGCGAAGCGCTGGGCAATCTACTCGCCGCGGCGCACGCTTACGAAGACCCGCTGTTTGCCCGCGAGGCCGGGCGGTTGCTCGCCGAGACGCCGGAGGCGATAGAACGGCTGCTGCACGGCTTGCCGTCCGGGGGCTGATCGGGCCGGGTGGCCGCGGCGAGCGGCCCTCGGAATGTCAGCGCCGCGCCTTGGGCTTCTGCAGCTTGTAGAGTTCGCGGATCAGCGCTCGGCACCCTTTCCAGCAGCGCTCGATAACCGGCTCGATCTCGTCGGGCAGCGGGTGGGTATAGAGGGTCGACAGCGACTGCATGACCACGCGCTCCTGCTCGAGGAGTTCGCCGACCAGCACCTGGCTGTCGTCGCCGACGAAGCTCTTCAGGCGGCTCCACAGCCAGAGGTAGTCGTCGCGCTCGACGTCGGCGTCGCGGGGCAGGAGGTTGAGGTGCCGCTTGGCCAGCGTCTGGAGCTCGCGCATCGCCTCGCTGCGTTCGTCGTAGTGGGACTCGAGGGCTTCGCGCAGCGTCGGGCGCAGGCGTTCGAGATTGTCCTGGAAGTAATCCAGGCTGTCGGCCAGCGCTTCCAGTACGTTGTCCATCGCCACTTGGCGATTATCGAGAAACATGAGCGGTCACCTCCTCCGGTGACGCAGATTGTGCGGCCCGAAACACTGTTTTGCTACCCCTGCCGCGAAGAAATTGTGTGTTTCCAAAGTCGGGGTGATAGCCCCGATTATCGGCAGGGGGCGGGCAGACTTAACCCTTGGGCTTGGGTGGCGCCTTGCGCGGTGTCACGGCGTGCTTTTCCAGGTGCTCGATGACCAGCCCGGCGATATCGCGGCCGGTGGCCGTCTCGATGCCCTGCAGGCCGGGCGACGAGTTGACCTCCATGATCACCGGGCCGTGGTTGGAGCGCAGCAGGTCGACGCCCGCCACGCGCAGGCCCATCGCCTTGGCGGCACGAATCGCCGTCGAGCGCTCTTCGGGGGTGATGCGGATCACGCTGGCGCTGCCGCCGCGATGCAGGTTGGACCGGAATTCACCCTCCGCCGCCTGACGCTTCATCGAGGCCACCACCTTGTCGCCGATCACCAGGCAGCGGATGTCGGCGCCCTTGGCTTCCTTGATGTACTCCTGGACCATGATGTTGGCCTTCATGCCCATGAAGGCCTGGATCACGCTTTCCGCCGCCTGATTGGTCTCGGCGAGCACCACGCCGATGCCCTGGGTCCCTTCGAGCAGCTTGATGACCAGCGGCGCGCCCTTGACCATGGTGATCAGGTCGGGGATGTCGTCCGGCGAATGCGCGAAGCCGGTGATCGGCAGGCCCAGTCCCTTGCGCGACAGCAACTGCAGCGAGCGCAACTTGTCCCGCGAGCGGGTGATCGCCACGGAATCGTTGAGCACGTAGGTGCTCATCATCTCGAACTGGCGCAACACGGCACAGCCGTAGAAGGTCACCGAGGCGCCGATGCGCGGGATCACCGCGTCGAAGCGCTCGAGTTCGGCGCCCTTGTAGTGGATCGACGGGCGGTGCGAGGCGATGTTCATGTAACAGCGCAGCGTGTCGATCACGCGCACGGTATGGCCGCGATTCTGTGCCGCCTCGATCAGCCGGCGAGTGGAGTACAGGTTGCGATTGCGCGAGAGCAGGGCGAGATGCATTGCGGTCTCCGGAGCGGGAGAGAAGGGGGAGCGCGCGAGGCGCAGAGATCAGGGTTCGCCGTGCAGGAAGGCGGCGCCAGGGGCGACCAGTAGCCGGCGCATGGCGCGCCGCCCCAGCAACATAGGGTGGCGCATGTCGCGCCGATCGGCCAGGGTCAATTCCACCGGATATTCGAGATCGCCGAGTTGCATGGGGGTGCGGATCACGTAGCGCCACTCGGCCTGGCCGTTGGAGCTGGTCACCCGACGCCGGTCGTGGAGGTGCAGACGCACCGGGTGCGGCGGACTGTCGGGGCCGCTGCCGCGGGTCACGAAGCTGACCCACATGTGGCCGTCCTCCTCGTAGGTCTCGATCTCTTCGGCATGCAGCGAGGACGTGCGGGCCCCGCTGTCGGCCTTGCAGCACAGTGTCAGGCCGAGCGCCGGCAGGGTGACCATCTCACGGCGACCGATTACCGCTTTGGCATGATAGGGCAGTGCTTTCATCGGGCGTACGCTCGCGTCAACGATGGAGTGGGCTCAGGCGTCGGCCGACCGCGGAGTCCGACGGCGCCTGACGCAGCGTCATCAACAACGGTAACCGCAGGCGAGGCACCAATGCCAGGTCCCGTACCACGCTGACGAAGCCTTCGTCGGGCTGACGAGCCAGGGCATCGAGGAACAGCGGCAGGCGTCGCTCGTCCTCGAGCTGGGCCCAGCCGCGGGCGGCGATCGCCGCCAGCAGGTCCGGCCCGCAGGCCGCGGAATCCTGCAGCAGCGCGTCGTACCAGGGGCCGACACGCTCGCCGGCGCCGTGCCCGACGGCGCGCACGCAGGCGCAGAAGGTTTCCAGATCGCCCGCCCGGGCCGCTGCCTCGCCCCGCGCGATCAGGGCACCGACCAGCGCCGGCGCCGGGGCGACATGTTCCAGACACTGGCACAGGGGGCGCAGCACGTCGACCGGCAGGCTCGCCAGGCGCGCGGCAAGAGCGCTTGCCTGGTCGCTGTCGTGGCGCACGCAGAAGTCGGCGATACCCTGCAGGCCCAGGGCCTGCCAGGCCGCGTCCGGCGTCTGGCCGGTCAAGAAGGCTTCGACCGGCTCGATGTGCTCGCTGGCGGGGCGCTCGAAATCGGCATTGGCCCGGGCGTGGAGCAGGGCACGCTGGGTCAGTTCCGGGGTGAACGCCAGCGGATTGTCCTGCATGAGATTGTCGATGGGCGCCTCGTCGCCGTCCTCGAGCTGCCCCGCGGTGCGGCCCAGCGTTTCCAGAAGACGTTGCAGGAAGGCATCGCGGGGGGCAGGATCGAGATGGCCCTGTTCGTCGAGCGGCAGCGAAAGAAACCACACCAGCGGGTCGCTCTCCGGTCGCCACTGGAAGACACAGGCCAACTGCGCGCGGCCTAGCCAGGGTGCCGGCCAGGCCCGTTCGCCGGCCTCGAAGGCGGCGAGGGTCTCGGCGTCACAGGGGGCGACACGGCGGCCCAGGGTATAGAACCGGCTGCGCGCACCGCTGCGCGTGAAGAAGTCGCAAAGCGTGAGTATCGGCTGCATGGCGTCCTCGTATCTGGCGGCGCGCACTGTAGCGCGTCGTCGGTCGGCTTTCCAGCCTTGTCGGACCGAGGGGTGGTCAATCCTTGATCGCTGGCCGCCGGCCGGCATGTTTCGGGCGCAGGCGCGGCTTTTCCCACGCTTATCCACAGGGTCTTTCAGGAATTCTGTGAATTCTCCCGGGGCTCGGCGTCATCGGCTGTCCGCGCTCGCCCGTCTGGCCAGCACCGCCGTGAGTTCGGATAATGGGGCGTAGACCAGAGACACGCAAAGGAAAGACCATGACTGCCCATCACGAACTCGAGCAGGCCCTCGAGAATCTCGAGTCGACCCTGCGCAGCGTCGATCTGTGGAATACCGCGCGTCCGGAACCCGAGGCCTTCGACAGCCGCGAGCCCTTCTGCGTCGACCGCATGGAACTGCCCCAGTGGCTGCGCTACGTCTTCATTCCGCGTCTTCAGGCGCTGATCGACGCCCGTGCCACGCTGCCGGCGACCTGCCAGGTCGCGCCGGCCGCCGAGGCCTATCTGCAGGCGTCACGGACCAGCACCCGTGCGGTGGTGGTGGCGGCCGTCGCCGAGGTCGACCGAATCGTCACGGAGGCCTGACATGGCCTACTACTTCGCCTATGGCAGCAACATGAACGTGGCCCGGGTCGATGCCCGGATCGGCGAGACCCGGCGGGCCCTGCCCGGCGTGCTCGAGGATTATGCGCTGCGCTTCGACAAGGTCTCGCGGATTCCCGGCATCGCGCATGCCAACGTGGCCTATCAGCCGGGTTGCCGGGTCGAGGGGGCGCTTTTCGAGCTGATGGAGCCCGCCCAGATCGAGCTCATGGATCCGTTCGAGGGCGTCCCCCGCGACTACCAGCGCCAGTCGCGCATCGTGCAGACCGCGGAGGGGCCGATCGAGGCCTGGGTGTATATCGCCCTTCCGGAACGTACCCGGGTCGCGTTGCGTCCGGCGCGGGAGTATCTCGATCATCTGCTGGCCGGCAAGCCCTTCCTCTCCGAGGCCTATCATGCCCGCCTTGCCGAGGTCGACGCCGTCGAGGGGCTGGGCGATGCCACCCTGACGGTCCTGGGGCTGTCGCGCTTCAGCCCCCGCTGAGCGGCGGCGGTTGGCCGCCCGTCCGCTCCGGCGAGCGCGACACAACGCAAAACGCCGGGGCAGGTGCCCCGGCGTCGTGGTTGCCGCGATCGTCGGATGGCGCTCAGAAGCTGAGTGTCACACCACCGCCGACCATGACCGGATCGGTATCGAGTTCGCCGCTGTTGCCGGCGTAGCTGTAGTCGGGATCGACATCGGCGTAGGACGCAAAGCCGTTGAACGACAGGTTCTTGGTGACCACCAGATCGACGCCGACCTCGCCCTTGGGCGCCCAGGTGTTGTCGATGGACAGGCCGTTGCTCTCGTCGGAGAAGCGGGTGTAGTTGGCACCCACGCCGGCATACGGCTGAATGCGCGAGTCCAGGCCGCCCAGCGGGTAGTACTCGACCATCAGGTCGATCGGACGGCTGCTGTAGTCGGCATCGACGCCGTCGCCGGACAGGCTCTGATCGAACTTGTCGCTGCTGCCCAGGGTCACGCCGATCTTGTCGTGAACCATGTAGCCGACGCTGCCGGTGAAGGCGCGGTCGTCGTTGATGTCGATGCCGTCGTTGTCACCGTCGGAATGATTCTCGGCATAGCCGCCGCGAATCAGGATGTCGCCGGCTTCATAGGCCAGGGTCGCCTGTGAAGCGACGAGCAGGCCGCCAGCGATCAGAGACGCGGAAAGCAGTTTGAGCTTGGTCATGGGAATTCTCCTTGAGTCAGGTAGGGGTAACGTCCGGTGTTCTTGATATGTTGCCTTCGCTCATATAGGAAACAGTGTTTCCTAATCGGTGAGTGGATTATAGGAAACGCTGTTCGATTATGTCACGTAAAATTTTGTATCCCGACACCGAGAGACATTGGCGAGGCGATGGCGGCGTTCGACGACGAGCCCGGACGTGGCAGGGTGGCGGTCTAGCGGCTTAACTGGAAGGCAATCGACGCGAGGAGAACGAGCATGCTGCGGGCCGACTACCGACAAGGCGCGAAGTTGCTGGCGCTGGGCTGGGCATCGCTGATGGCGCTGGCGCTGTTGCTGCGCCCCGAGATCATCAGCGGCCTGACCCTGCCCTGGCGATTGCCCCTGTGGCTGTTGGGCATCTGGGCGCTGGGCGCGGGATTTGCCTATGGCGCGGGGCTGACCGTCAGGCCGGGATTGCTGCGACGCTGGCTGGGCGCCCCGGGGTGCTGGATCCTGATGGGCCTCTTCGCCGTCATGCTCTTGTTACGACTATGAAAAAAGGGCTCCCGCGGGAGCCCTTCGGCCTGCCACGGCGCGACGCTGAAGACGTCGCGCGCGGGGATCAGCGATGGATGTGCTGATATTCGCCGGCGTCGGCGGTGATGCTGCTCACCACCATGATGGCGATGAAGGCGGCGATGAAGCCGGGGATGATCTCGTAGACGCCCGGGCCGCCCATGAACGAGGCGTTCCAGCCCAGCGAGATCCAGACGATGACGGTCAGGGCGCCGACGACCATGCCGGCGATCGCCCCGGCGCCGTTGGTGCGCGGCCACATCAGCGACAGGATGATCAGCGGGCCGAACGCCGCGCCGAAGCCGGCCCAGGCGTTACTGACCAGACCGAGTACCTGGGAGTCGGGATTGGACGCGATGATCGCCGCCACCACGCCGACCGCGACCACGCTCAGGCGACCCACGGTGACGGTCTCCTTGTCGCTCGCTTCCTTGCGCAGGAACAGGCGATAGAAGTCCTCGGTCAGCGACGAGGAGGACACCAGCAGCTGGCTGGAGATGGTGCTCATGATCGCGGCCAGCAGGGCGGCGTACAAGAAGCCGGTGATCAGCGGGTGGAACAGCAGGTTGGCCAGGATGATGAAGATGGTTTCCGGGTCCTCCACGTCCATGCCGTTGCGGATCGCATAGGCGCGGCCGAAGATCCCCAGAGAGACGGCGCCGATCAGGGAAATCAGCATCCAGCTCATGCCGATGTTGCGCGCGGTGGGAACCTCCTTGAGCGAGCGGATGGCCATGAAGCGCACGATGATGTGCGGCTGGCCGAAGTAGCCCAGCCCCCAGGCGACCGCGGACAGCCAGCCGATGAAGGTCAGCCCGGAGGTCCAGGAGAGCAGGTTGGGATCGGTCTCGTTGAGGGTCTGCGAGGCCTGGGCGAAGCCGCCGCCGCCCTCGCCGAAGAGCACGACCGCCGGCATGATCACCAGCGCCAGCATCATGATGCAGCCCTGCACGAAGTCGGTCATGCTCACCGCCAGGAAGCCGCCGACCACGGTGTAGACCAGCACCACCCCGAGGGTGAGGATCACGCCGGTGGCGTAGTCGCTCAGCCCGCCGATGTTGATCACGCCGGAGAAGGCGCTCTCGAACAGCTTGCCGCCGGCCACCAGGCCCGAGGCCGTGTAGACCGCGAAGAAGATCACGATGACGATGGCCGAGACCGTGCGCAGCGACAGGGCCCGGGTCGGGAAGCGATTGGCCAGGAACGACGGTATGGTGATCGCATTGCCGTAGTGCACCGTCTGTTCACGCAGGCGCGGCGCGACCAGCGTCCAGTTGAAGAACGCCCCCACCAGCAGGCCGATGCCGATCCAGGCCGAGCCCAGGCCGGAGACGAACAGGGCACCGGGCAGGCCCAGGAGCAGCCAGCCACTCATGTCCGAGGCGCCGGCGGACAGCGCCGCCACTTTGGGACTGAGGCCGCGCCCCCCCAGCATGTAATCTTCCGACGACGACGTGGCTCTGCGCATGGCGTAAACGCCGATGGCGATCATGAGCGCAAAGTACGCGAACAGGCTGATCCAAACACCAATAGCCATGAAAACGTCTCCAGTTTATTGGGCCGGGCGCGATGCCGGCGGATTGTTGGTACGCATGCCGGCCAGCGCGATGCGGGAGAGGGCGCCTGTCGCGCCCATGGCCGTATTGTTGTCAACCATCAGGGACTTCCTTCAGCTTGCAGCTTGTTATCGTTGATGACGAGGACGTATCACTCGTCTCCCAGCGCGAGTAGTGACGCGTTGCCGCCCAGCGCGGCGGTGTTGATGGTCAGGGCCTTCTCGGTGGCGAAGCGCAGCAGGTAATGCGGGCCACCCGCCTTGGGCCCGGTTCCCGAGAGTCCCTGACCACCGAAGGGCTGAACGCCGACCACGGCACCGATGATATTACGGTTGACGTAGACGTTGCCCACCCGAATCTTCTGGGCGATGGCCTTGGCGAACGATTCGTTGCGGCTGTGCACGCCGAATGTCAGACCATACTGCTTGGCATTGATGGTCTCGATCACCTGGTCGATGGCGTCTGCCTTGTAGCGCACGATGTGCAGGATCGGCCCGAACTGCTCGCGATCCAGGGCATCGATGCCATCGATCTCGAAGGCCGTCGGCGCGACGAAGGTGCCATCCGCGGTCTTGGCCGGGTCCAGCTCGGTCTCGGCGATCAGCCGGTTTTCGCCCTTGAGGCGCTCGATGTGCTCGAGCAGGCTGCGGCGCGCGTCGTCGTCGATCACCGGGCCGACGTCGGTGCCCAGTTCGCGTGGATCGCCGACGCTCAACTCGGCCATGGCGCCCTTGAGGATCTCGATGACCCGGTCGGCGACATCGTCCTGGAGATAGAGCACGCGCAGCGCCGAACAGCGCTGGCCGGCACTCTGGAACGAGGAGCGAATCACGTCGGCGACCACCTGTTCCGGCAGGGCGGTGGAGTCGACGATCATCGCGTTGAGACCGCCGGTCTCGGCGATCAGCGTGGGCAGCGGCGCGCCTTCGCGATCGGCCAGGGAGCGGTTGATGATCTGCGCGGTGTCGGTGCCGCCGGTGAAGGCGATGCCGGTGATGCGCGCATCCGAGCTCAGCACGCTGCCCACGGTGGGGCCGTCGCCGGGCAGTAGCTGCACCACGTCGCGCGGCATGCCGGCCTCATAGAGCAGTTCGACGACGCGATGGGCGACCAGCGAGGTCTGTTCGGCCGGCTTGGCCAGCACGCTGTTGCCGGACACCGCCGCGGCGACCATCTGGCCGCAGAAGATCGCCACCGGGAAGTTCCAGGGGCTGATACAGGCGAAGACCCCCTTGCCGCCCATCATCAGCTGGTTCGACTCGCCGGTCGGTCCGGGCAGCGGCATGGGCTCGGCGAAGATCTCGCGGGCGCGGTTGGCGTAGTAACGGCAGAAGTCCACCGCCTCGCGAATCTCGTCGACGCCGTCGGTGAGCAGCTTGCCCCCCTCGCGGGAGCAGAGCGCCATCAACTCGGCGAGGTTGGCCTCCATCAGGTCGGCGAAGCGCTCGAGGATCTGCGCGCGCTCCTCGACCGGGGTGGCTTCCCAGCGCGGGAAGGCGGCCCAGGCCGCGGCGACGGCCTTCTCGGCCTGCTCGCGGGTGGTCCACTGCACGCTGCCCACCGCCTGGCGGCGATCATAGGGACTGAGCACCTCGTGACGCTGCTCGTCGAGCGTCTCTACGTCGAAGGCCAGCAGCGGCTTGACATGGTATTGCTTGTCCATGAATTGATGCATTGCGTCCATGAGTGGCCGGTAATGGCTCCAGATGTTGAGGTTGACCCCGTGGGAGTTGCGCCGCCCGGCGCCATAGATGTCCTGGGGCAGCGGAATTCGCGGGTTGGCGTAGCGTTCGTACTGACGCAGGGTGTCGACCGGGTGGACGCACAGCGACTCCACCGGCACCCGCGGGTCCACCAGTTGGTGGACGAACGAGGAGTTGGCGCCGTTTTCCAGCAGCCGGCGTACCAGGTAGGGCAGCAGGTCCTTGTGGGCGCCCACCGGTGCGTAGATACGGCAGTAGGTGCCCTGGGGCGCGCGCTTCAGGGCCGCATCGTAGAGGGCCTCGCCCATGCCGTGCAGGCGCTGGAACTCGAACGCCCGGTCGGTCTCGTTGGCCAGCTCGAGAATGGTGCTGATGGTGTGGGCGTTGTGGGTGGCGAACTGCGGGAAGATGCGTCCCCGCGTGTTGTCCGAAAGCAGGAAGTGCGCGCAGACCAGGTAGGCGACATCGGTGTTGGCCTTGCGGGTGTATACCGGATAGCCGTCGATACCCAGTTGCTGGGACTCCTTGACCTCGGTATCCCAGTAGGCGCCCTTGACCAGCCGCAGCGGAATCTCGTCGCCCTGGAGGTCGGCGATGCGGTTGATGTACTGCAGCACCGGCAGGGCGCGCTTGGCATAGGCCTGGACGACCAGGCCGAAGTGACCCCAGCCGCGGGCGGCCTCGCTCTCGTAGACGGCGCGGAAGACCTCCAGCGACAGCTCCAGGCGGTCGACCTCCTCGGCATCGATGGTGATCGCCACGTCGCGCTCGCGGGCCATGCTCACCAGTTGCTTCACGGAGTCGACCAGTTCGACGAGAATCTGCTCGCGACGCCCGAACTCGTAGCGCGGATGCAGCGCCGAGAGCTTGATCGAGATCGACGGGGCGGGAGTCCTGGCGTCGAGCTTCTGGCTGACCTCGCCGACGCGCTTGATCGCCTTGGCGTAGTCGTCGAAGTAGCGCCGGGCGTCCTCGCGGGTCCGTGCGGCCTCGCCGAGCATGTCGTAGGAGTAGGTATAGCCCTTGTCGAACAGCGGCTGGGAACGCTTGAGCGCCTCGTCCACGGTACGCCCGAGAACGAACTGGCGGCCCATGATCTTCATCGCCTCGACCATGGCGCGGCGGATCACCGGCTCGCCCATGCGATTGACCAGCTTGTTGATGAAGTTGGCCGGCTTGCCCTCGCGGGGCTTGTCCAGCTGGATCACCCGCCCGGTCATCAGCAGGCCCCAGGTGGAGGCGTTGACGAACCAGGACTCACTCTGCCCGACATAGGACTTCCAGTCGGCCGGCCCCAGCTTGTCCTCGATCAGCGCATCGGCGGTGGCCTTGTCGGGGATCCGCAACATGGCCTCGGCCAGACACATCAGCATCAAGCCCTCGTGGGTGTCGAGGCTGTACTGCTGGAGCAGTTCGTCGATGGAGTCGACGGCGGTGTCCATTTCGCGGACTTCGCGAACCAGATCGGCTGTCTTGTCGGCGATGCGTTGGAAATCTTCCTCGTCGGCCTGGAGGAAGGCGACGAGCTCGGCCATGAAGGCGTCTTCGTCGACGATGTAGTGATCGCTCACATGCGTGAGCAGCGTATCCGGATCCTGTTGCCAGGTCCGCTTGTCCAGCATGGTCTTGGCATCGAGCATGTGAAGACCCCGTTAGCAGAGGGTGACTCGGGCGCAGCCGGGCCCGGCGACGGCAAGACCGTCAGCCCGTCGTCCATGAGGGGGCTGTGCACGCCGGAAGCCCCGGGCAGCGAACACCAGGGTGAGAGAAGCTTTCTCGGTAATGCCCTGAATTTAGGGTGGGAGAAGTTACGGCGTCTTGCCAATTTCCCGGGTGGCGTTGTGAAAAAATCGGGTTTTGCCGGAAACGGGGGCGATCCTTAGACCTTGGTTGAATGGGCGAGGTGGTGCCGCGTGTCTTCCGGTCCCCGTCTGTCCTGTAACGTGCCACGCCGGCGCAGTTCGCCCGGGGGCTGGTGATAGACGCGGCGAAAGGCATGCGACAGGGCGCTCTGGCTGGCGAAGCCGGTCCGGGCGGCGATCTCGTTCAGCGGTAGTCGCGATTCGGCGAGCAGCCGCCGGGCTGCGGTCAGGCGATGGCGCAGTAGATACTGGTAGGGCGTCACCCCGGCCTGTTCGCGAAAGCATTCGCTGAAATGGGCGACACTCAGGCAAGCGCGGTCGGCGAGATCGGCGACACTCAGGCGCCGCTCGAGATTACGCTGGATGAAGTCGTCGAGGGCGGCCAGGTCGAGGCTGCGTCGCCGGCCCGGCGCGGCGTTGGCGGAGCCCTGAGGCAGACGGGCCCGCAGGCAACCGAGGAAGGTGGCCGCCAGCAGATCGCCCTGGGCCGCCTGGGGCTGAGCGAGCTCCTGAACCAGGAAGTTCAGATAGGTATGCAGCGGTTCATCGAGCGCAAAGAAGCGCGGGGCATCGAAGAGGCGGGCGTGCTCGCGGTGGATGCCGGACAGGGCGGGCGTGTCGTCGGGTAGATCGAAGATCAGCTGGCGGTTGGTGCCGATCCCCTCGTAGTAGTGCACGTGATTGGCCGGCACGATGCAGCCCGACAGCGCGGCGATGCGCCCGCCGAGACCCTCGATCTCGAATTCGGCGTGACCATCCAGGCCGATCACGATCTGATGGAAATCGTGATCGTGGTGCTTGATGGTGTTGTCGAGGGGCGTCAGGCGAATGGCGCTGGTCATGGCATGGCCTCGTGACGACGAACCCGGCCATTGTAAGCCGTGAATGGATGACTGGCGAGGAACCCGGGAGGCGTCGCGGGTCTTCAGAACTCGCGTCGGCCTTCTTCGAGGGCGGTGTGCGAGGCGAGGTGATCGCGCAGTGTGGCCAGTTCCTCGCGGCCGGTGCGCGACAGCAGCGAGCCGCCGTGGGCGAGCTGCCAGGGTCGACCGTGCTCGTCCATGATCTGCTGGGCACTGCGTCGCACGCCCTCGAGGTATTCGTCGTGGCGCACCGGATAGCCGACCACGGTGTGCCATTCCGACTCCGACACCTTGCCCTCGAGTACCCGGTCGAACAGCCGCAGCAGATGCTGGGGCTCGGTACGATAGCGCGGCGTCCGCGCCATCATCAGCAGGGCGATGCTGCCACCCAGGACCACCAGGGTGACGGCAAAGATCAACAGGTAAAGGGCCATGTCGTCGGCTGACTCCTTGCCCAGGGCGAGCGTTGTGCGTGTCTTGTCGAGACGCGGGGAAGCCGGTGCCCCCAGAGCCTAACGCAAGAACGGCCGGCCGTTAACGCGTGGCGGGCAACCGCGGCCCGACGGGCCAGCGCAGCACGGCAGTGACGAACAACGGCGAGTGGCCACGAAGCGAGGAAAGGAAATCTGGAGCGGGCAACGAGATTCGAACTCGCGACCCTCAGCTTGGGAAGCTGATGCTCTACCAACTGAGCTATACCCGCTCGGCGCAGGGATGATAATGAATCATCGCCCAGGCTGACAAGTCTCGCCGGGCGATTACACGTTGATACGAGAAAATTTTCGGAAACCGGGAGAATTTTCGCCGAACCGCGGTCACAGGGACAAGCGCGATTTTCCAGCAGTCGCTGAAGATTGCGTCTTTGCTTACTGCAATTCGATCCCTTGACCGCCACATCGTCCCGATGTGGCGGTTTTTTTAGTTCAGCCGGCGGTCAGTGGCCGCGCATTTGCAGAATGGCGCTGACCACGTCGCGTCGCGTGACGATGCCCACCAGACGTTCCCCCTCGACGACCGGGTAGACCTTGGGCTTGGTGCCCAGCATTTCCTGGGCGAGGTCGGTGATGCTCTTGTTGGGCGTGACGGTGAGCACCTCGTGACGCATCAGGTCGCGAACCGGTGCCGGCTCGTCGCAGTAATAGGCGCTGTCGAGCAGCTTGCCCATGACGTCCATTTCGGAGACGAAGCCGATCAGGTGGTCGCGTTCGTCGACGACCGGTGCCCCGGGCAGCCGGTGCAGGGCCAGGCCGGCGACCAGCGTGGCCACCGAGGTGTTGCCGGTGACCCGGTAGCAATCGTGGGACATGATCTCGCGGATGGTGGTGGGAGCCTTGGTGGACATGGCGCATGCCTCCTGCCGAAGGGCGTCTCGGCCCCGTGGCTTCGCGGTCGGCCGGGCCTCGTGCCCGGTCGGTGGGTCCTTGCCGGCGAGGGCTGTCTCGCCCGCTCAATGGAAAGATAGCGTCTCGTGACGGCGGCTGCGGCGAGCCGATTCAACGCCCGGCCACGGTAACCGGCATTCGCGTGTCGACGGCCCGGGCCATCCAGCGCCCCCCTTGTCCAGGGCGCCCGTCGCCCCCACTATCATCATTGATGGCAAGGCCATGGCGATCAACGTGTCGCGAGAGTTTGGAGAGAGCATCAAGAGACGCTTCCAGGCCGAACACCCGGGCAAGCCTCAGGAGGTCACCGATGAATGCACGAGATTATCTGGCCAAGCAGGGCATCAACCTCGATCGTGAGGAACAGCGCCCCAATACGCTGGAGGAACTGGCCTGGGAGCGCGCGCGTCAGGCCGGGAGCCAACGCCCCCGCAGCGGTACGCCGCATGACTGGGAGGACTGGGAGCGCCATCATCAGGAACTGGCCGAGGGCGCCGATCACTTGACCCGCAAGATCGATCCGTCGGCTCATCGGGCCCAGGAAGATGACGCGTCGGGCGAGGAGCGCTGAGCCCGACGAACACTTACGACGCGCTCCGAGCGCACTGCTATCTTGAAATCATGGAACACGCCTCGATCCTCTCGGTGAGGGGCATTGACCCAAGAAAGGGAGCTTTTACATGGACGTCATTCGTATCATCTTCGCGATCATCCTGCCGCCGGTGGGGGTCTTTCTGCAGGTAGGGCTCGGTCTGCACTTCTGGTTGAACATCCTGCTGACCATCCTGGGGTATATCCCGGGGATCATCCATGCGGTGTGGATCATCGCCCGGCGCTGACCCGGATGGTGTCGCCCGTGTGACACACGCGGCGAGAGAAGCCCCCGCGGAGAGTCTGCCATGCAAAACGCCAGTCGGCGGCAGCCGACTGGCGTTGGTGTCTGCCAGGCAAGAGGCGGCCGAGGATCAGTAGGGTGCCACGCTCATGTTGGAACCGTTGCCAATCAGCCGGACCCGCTGGCCGGGCTGCCAGTCACGATCCGCCTTCTGCACCACCACCACGGTATTACCGGTATCGCGGCGAATCTCCAGTTCGTAGGCGTCGACCTGGTTGGCCTTGTCTCCAATCTTCTTGCCCGCCACGCTGCCGCCGATGGCGCCGGCCGCGGTGGCGATCTGCCGGCCCGAACCGCCGCCGATCTGATTACCCAGCAGCCCGCCGATCACCGCGCCGCCCAGGCCGCCGAGCACGCCGCTGTCCTGGTCGTCCGCCTGGATGCGTACCGGACGCACCGAGACGATGGTGCCGTAGGCGACCGACTGCGCGGACTTGGCCTGACTGCCCCGATAGACGTCGCCGGAATAGAGGTCGCTGTTGGCGCAGCCGCCCAGGGTGAGAAGGCCCATGGCGACCACCGGCAGATAACGCGTCAGCTTCATACCCAGTCTCTCCATTCTGCATTGAAAACAGTGTTTGATAATTCAGTTTAACCCGCTCTTCGGCATTTGACCACGTCTGCGTCGATCGGTGCGAGCCTGCGTCGCACGGTGGGCCGCTGGACGACGAAAACAGCGGGAAGGCCAGGCCTTCCCGCTGTCGGGCGGTGGGTGGTGATGCGTTCAGGCGAACTGGTTCATGGTGTTGGCCTTGCCGCCGGCCTTCAGCGCACCCTCGCCGGAGAAGTACTCCTTGTGGTCGTCGCCGAGGTTGGAGCCGGCCATGTCCTGATGCTTGACGCAGGGCAGGCCCTGGCGGATCTCGCGGCGCTGGACGTTCTCGACGTAGGCCAGCATGCCCTGCTCGCCAAAGTAGCCCTGGGCCAGCTCGTCGGTGGACAGCGCGGCGGTATGGTAGGTGGGCAGGGTGATCAGGTGGTGGAAGACCCCCGCTTCCCGGGCGGCGTCGCGCTGGAAGTTCTGCGTCCACTCGTCGGCCAGGGCGGCCAGTTCGCTGTCGTCGTAATCGGCGCTCATCAACTGGCTGCGGTCGTAGCCCGAGACGTCCCTGCCTTCCTGTTCCCAGGCATCGAACACCTGTTGACGGAAGTTGAGCGTCCAGTTGAACGACGGCGAGTTGTTGTAGACCAGCTTGGCATCGGGCACTACCTGGCGGATGCGCTGGACCATGCCGGCGATCTGGGCGACGTGGGGCTTCTCGGTCTCGATCCACAGCAGGTCGGCGCCGTTTTGCAGCGCCGTGATGCAGTCCAGCACCACACGGTCCTCGCCGGTCCCCGGGCGGAAGCGATAGAGGCCGTTGGCCAGGCGCAGCGGCTTGCGCAAATCGCCGTCGAGCTTGATCACCGTGTCGCCTTCCGAGATGTCCTCGGCGCCGGAGATCGGCACGGTATTGAGGAAACCGTTGTACTGCGATGCCAGGTCGCCGGGTTCCTTGCTGACCGGCAGCTTCTGGGTCAGGCCGGCCCCCAGCGAATCGGTCCGGGCGACGATCACGCCGTCCTCGACGCCCAGTTCGAGGAACGCATAGCGCACCGCGTTGAGCTTGGCGATGAAGTCCTCGTGGGGCACGGTGACCTTGCCGTCCTGGTGGCCGCACTGCTTGGCGTCCGATACCTGGTTCTCGATCTGGATGCAGCAGGCACCGGCCTCGATCATGCGCTTGGCCAGCAGGTAGGTGGCTTCCTCGTTGCCGAAACCGGCATCGATGTCGGCGATGATCGGCACGATGTGCGTCTCGAAGTCGTCGATTCGCTCCTGAACCGCTCGGGCACTGACTTCATCGCCCTTGGCGCGGGCCGCGTCGAGCTCGCGGAACAGATGGCCCAGCTCACGGGCATCGGCCTGGCGCAGGAAGGTATAGAGTTCCTCGATCAGCGCCGGAACCGCGGTCTTCTCGTGCATCGACTGGTCGGGCAGCGGGCCAAACTGGCTACGCATTGCTGCCACCATCCAGCCGGAGAGGTACAGGTAGCGCTTGGCGGTGGTGCCGTGATGGCGCTTGACGGCGAGCATCTTCTGCTGGCCGATGAAACCGTGCCAGCAGCCCAGCGACTGGGTGTAGCGGGACGGGTCGGCATCGTATTCGGCCATGTCGCGGCGCATCACCGAGGCCGTGTAGCGGGCGATGTCGAGGCCGGTGCGGAAGCGGTTCTGGATCCGCATCCGGGTGGCGTACTCGGGGTTGATGTTGTCCCAGCGGCCGGCCTGGCCGTCGCGCAGCTCGTTGAGCGTGTTGAGCGTATCCTGATAGCGGGTCATGGCGAATCCTCGTCAGTGGCGGCGTTGTCGTGTCTCGCGTTAGGGCCGGCGCCGTTTGTTGCAGGTGCGAATTGCACGTGCTGCCGGGAGCCCATTCACGCTGTCGGCGTTGCCGACAATCTCGCGTTTCGGACGAGTGGCATTCGTTGGCCCTCGACTACAAGGCAGGGTTAAAACGAATGTTTTAATCTCGTCTTGCAATGCAATATGGCCCACAACCACGGGGCTCAACAATCATCACTTGGAGGCAGGGAGGGTTGTAGCATGACTACAAGACGCGCAAATTTGCCGCCGCCTTGTAGTCGTCTTTCGCCGTGACGGGAAACCGCCGCAAAATCAGTCGTTCAGCGACAGGCGCATGTTGCGGTGCGCAATTCCGGCGTCGAGGAAGAGTTCGCCATGGGCTTCGAAACCCAGTCGGCGGTAGAAATCCAGGGCGTGGGTCTGGGCGGCCAGCTCGATGCTGGCGTGGCCGAGATCGCGTGCCGCCTGGATCGCCTCGCGCATCAGGGCGAGACCGATGCCCAGACCGCGACCGTCGGGCAGTACCGCCACGCGCCCGACATGACCATCGGGCAGTAACCGTGCGGTGCCCACGGGCGTCGCTTCGTGCCAGGCGAGGAAGTGCACGCACTCCGGATCGCGCCCGTCCCATTCCTCGGCCTCGGGCACCGCCTGTTCGTCGATGAACACGCGGCGGCGGATCTCGGCGGCCAGCGGGCCCAGGCGTTGCCAGTCGCCACGCTCGATGTGCAGTCGCCGTTCGTTCATGTGTCGTCCTCGTCGTCGGGAGCCAGCGGCCAGCCGAGGCTGCCGCGCTGCAGCAGCTCGGCGAGCAGTGCCGGCGCGCCGGGCAGGGGGAGCGTGTCGGCGTCGAGCGGCTCGTCGCCGGCGATCCGGGCGGCAAGCGTGCTGTCGCAGTCGTGGGCATCGCCGTCGACGAACAGTGTCGCCCGGCTTTCGCCGTGATCGCGATGGGCGAAGCGCGACCCCGGGGTGCGTTCGAGTGTCTCGCCGGCCTGTAGTGCGGCGACAAGGGCATCGACGTCCGTCGTCTCTTCCGCCGGCACCGGGTGGTCGGGGTACTTGGGTTGGGTCATCGCCCGGCCGAACCACTGGGTGAGCTGGCTCGGATCATCGAGCGTCTCGAGGATCAGCCGGCGCATGCGTGCCAGCGCCGCGTCGTCGATCTCGCCGGGCTGCGTGGCGGGTTCCAGGTCGGGGTCGGCGTAGCGCAGCGAGTCGGGCAACTGCTCGCCGAGATAGTCGGCGAACGAGGTGATCGACTCGTCGGCCGACAACGCGCGGAAGCCCACCGAGAAGGTCAGGCAGTCCTCGGACTCGCTGACGCCGTGATGGGCGACCCCCGGCGGCAGGTAGAGCATGTCGCCGGGCTCGAGGTGCCAGTCCTGGCCGGGCTGGACCGTGAAATGCTCGAGAATCTTCAGGTCGATACCCTGCACGATCGGCGCCTCGTCGGCGACCAGGCCGCCGAGCTGCCAGTGGCGCGTGCCCGAGGCCTGCAGCAGGAAGACATCGTACTGGTCGACGTGGGGGCCGACGCTGCCGCCGGGCGGGGCATAGCTGATCATGATGTCGTCGAGCCGCCAGCGCGGCAGGAAGTGGAAGTGCTCGAGCAGGGCGTCGACCTCGGGGACGTAGTGATCCACCGCCTGCACCAGCAACGTCCAGTCCCGTGCCGGCAGCCGGGAAAAGGTGGCCTCGTCGAAGGGGCCGTGGGAGACCTGCCAGGGGCCATCGGGCCCGTGCTCCTCGACCAGGCGCGACTCGACGCCTTCCTCGCAGGCCAGTCCGGCCAGCTCCTCGGGGGAGAGGGGCGAGACGAAGTCGGGAAAGGCACCACGGATCAGCAGGGGCTTCTTCTGCCAGTACTCGCGCAGGAAATCGCGGGCCGAGCGGCCGCCGAGCAGGGTGAGCGGGGAGTCGGGGGACATGGGTACCACCTCTTGACGAAATACTGAAGTCGTGGGACGGGGGTTGGTGGTTTCGAGTCGCGGCTTTTCCGGCAACAGGCCTGTAGGAGGGCGCTGTGAACCCGTCCCTGGGCGCTACTTTTTCCATCCTTGGAAAAAGACCCTCTCCAGGCCTGTCCCCGGCGCCGCTTACCCTACGAGCGCTCGGCGCTCGGCGCTCGGCGCTCGGCGCTCGGCGCTTACAGCTGGCGCGCCTGCTCGGCGGCGTTGCCGACATAGGTGGCCGGCGAGAGCGCCTTGAGCTCGGTCTTGACCGCATCCGGCAGCTCCAGCGTATCGATGAAGGCGGCGAAGCCGGCCTGGTCGATACGCTTGCCGCGGGTCAGTTCCTTGAGCTTCTCGTAGGGCTTCTCGATGCCGTAGCGACGCATCACCGTCTGGATCGGCTCGGCGAGCACCTCCCAGCTGTTGTCGAGATCCTCGGCCAGACGCTGCGGGTTGGCCTCGAGCTTGCCGACGCCCTTGAGGGTCGCGTGATAGGCGATCAGGCCGTAGGCCAGGCCGATGCCCAGGTTGCGCAGCACCGTGGAGTCGGTCAGGTCGCGCTGCCAGCGCGAGATCGGCAGCTTCTGGGCCAGGTGGGTGAGGATGGCGTTGGCCAGCCCCAGATTGCCCTCGGAATTCTCGAAGTCGATCGGGTTGACCTTGTGCGGCATGGTCGACGAGCCGATCTCGCCGGCGACGGTCTTCTGCTTGAAGTAGCCCAGCGAGATGTAGCCCCAGACGTCGCGATCGAAGTCGATGAGGATGGTGTTGAAGCGGCTGAAGGCGTCGAACAGCTCGGCGATGTAGTCGTGGGGCTCGATCTGGGTGGTGTAGGGGTTGAAGCTCAGCCCCAGCCCTTCGACGAAGGTGCGCGCGTTCTCCGCCCAGTCGATCTCCGGGTAGGTCGCCAGGTGGGCGTTGTAGTTGCCCACCGCGCCATTGATCTTGCCGAGGATCTCGGCGGCCTCGATCTGGCGGAGCTGGCGCTTCAGGCGATAGGCGACGTTGGCCATCTCCTTGCCCAGCGTGGTGGGCGTGGCGGTCTGGCCGTGGGTGCGCGAGAGCATCGGCTGGTCGGCGTGCTCGTGGGCCAGGCGCTCGACGGCGTCGACCACCTCGCGCAGGGTGGGCAGCAGGGTGTCCAGGCCGTCGCGCAGCATCACGCCGTAGGAGAGGTTGTTGATGTCCTCGCTGGTGCAGGCGAAGTGGATGAACTCGGTGACCGCATGCAGCTCGGGGACGTCGGCGACTTTCTCCTTGAGGAAGTATTCCACCGCCTTGACGTCGTGGTTGGTGGTGCGCTCGATCTCCTTGATGCGCTCCGCATCGGCGACCGAGAAGCCGCTGACCAGTTCGCCGAGGAATTTCGTCGCCCCGGCGGACAGCGGCGGGACCTCGACGATCTGCGGATGGGCGGCGAGGCGTTCCAGCCAGCGCACCTCGACGGTGACGCGGGCGCGGATCAGGCCGAACTCGCTGAAGTGTTCGCGCAAGGCCTCGGCCTTGGCGGCATAGCGGCCGTCGACGGGAGAGAGCGCGGTCAGCGCGGAGAGCTCAAGCTGCATGGTAATCGTCCGGTGAGTCGGGGCGCCTGGCTCGGCCGGCGCCGTCGGTTGCGGGAAAGGGCGGTCAGAGTCGCTCGAGGGCCTTCTTCATGGCGCCGCGCTGGAACAGCAGCTTCCAGCGCCGGCCGCCCTGCTGGTGCCAGAGCAGGGCAAAGCGGATGCCCGAGAGCAGGGCGGAACGCACCCGCTCGGGCATCATCCGCTGCTGGAGCAGGCCGGGGTCGCCCTGGACAACGATACGCTGGCGAAACGTCGAGATGGTGTCCTGGTACAGCTCGCCGAGACTGGCCACGACGTTCTCGTGGGTCTCGCCGAAGTGCTCGGCCTGGCCCTGGACGCGGGCCAGACGCTCGCCGAGCGTGTCCATCATCTGCGGCTGCTGGCGCAGCTTCTGCATCAGCATCAGCAGCGTGAAGGCGTAGCGCAGCACATTGGGGTCGACCCGGCGACGGGCGACCACCGCGCCGAGGGTGTCGAGCCCCTGGCGCAGGTTGTTGGGGTGGCCGCCGTAGATGGCCTCGAAGCTCGCCGGATCGGTATCCAGCGTGGCGTGGAGCTGGGTTTCCCAGGCGCGCGGGTCGCACTGGCCCTGGCGGGCCAGCTGGTCGACCAGGGTCGCGGCCTGAAAGACGCCGGCCAGTGCCAGGGTCTGCCGGGAAACGGGATCGTCGGGCGCCGAATGGATGGGCGTGGCATTCATGCGGCGAGCGTCTCCCGTTGCCAGGTGGCGTTGATCACGCCGCCACCCAGGCAGACGTCGTCGGCGTAGAGCACCAGCGATTGCCCCGGGGTCACCGCGCGCTGCGGTTCGTCGAAGATCACCTCGACGCCGCCGTCGTCGCGGGTGCGCATCCGGCACGGTACGTCGGCCTGACGATAGCGCGTCTTGGCGGTGAGGCGTGCCTCGCCGGCCGGCGCCTGTCCGGCGATCCAGTCCATCGGCTCGGTGGTCAGCGCGTCGCTGTAGAGCAGGGGGTGATGCTTGCCCTGCACGACGACGAGCACGTTGCGGTCGAGATCCTTGGCGGCGACGTACCAGGGGGCGTCCGGGTAGTCGGCCAGCCCGCCGATGCCCAGCCCCTGGCGCTGGCCGAGGGTGTAGTACATCAGCCCCATGTGCTCGCCGATGTCGTCGCCCTCGGGTGTCTCGATGCGCCCCGGCTGGGCCGGCAGGTACTGCTGCAGGAAGTCGCGGAAGCGCCGCTCACCGATGAAGCAGATGCCGGTGGAGTCCTTCTTGCGCGCGGTGATCAGGTCGTGACGCTCGGCCAGCTCGCGCACGCGGGGCTTTTCCAGCTCGCCGACCGGGAACAGGGTGCGGGCGATGGCCGCTTCGGGCACGGCATGCAGGAAGTAGCTCTGGTCCTTGTTGGCGTCGAGCCCCTTGAGCAGGCGCACCTGGCCGTCGCGCTCGCCGCGGCGCACATAGTGGCCGGTGGCGATGGCATCGGCGCCGAGCATCTCGGCGTATTCGAGGAACACCTTGAACTTGATCTCGCGGTTGCACAGTACGTCCGGGTTGGGGGTGCGCCCGGCGCGGTACTCGGCGAGGAAGTGTTCGAAGACGTTGTCCCAGTATTCGGCGGCGAAATTCGCGGTGTGCAGGGGAATGCCCAGCTTGTCGCACACCGCCTGGGCATCCGCCAGGTCTTCCTTGGCGGTGCAGTACTCGGTGCCGTCGTCCTCGTCCCAGTTCTTCATGAACAGGCCTTCGACCTGATAGCCCTGCTCGAGCAGCAGCAGGGCCGAGACGGAGGAGTCGACGCCACCGGACATGCCCACGATCACCTTGCGCTGGGCGGCGGGCGTCGCGGAACCGGACGACACCGGGGATTGAGACGACATGGTCACCCTCGGTTGGCAAGTCGATGAAAGATTGCGCGCGATTATACCCGAAAGCGGCTTGCGGCTTCGAGCGTCAGCGTTCGCGGATCACCGCCAGCGGGTAGATTCGCCCGCCGCGCAGATCGCGCAGACGCTGCGTCACCAGCGGGCTGCGCAGCCGTCCGGCGCGCTCGAGATCGTCGATTTCCGAGTACGTCAGCCAGTGGGCGGCGAGGATGCCCGTGTCGAGCGGCGTGTCGAGCCAGGCCAGGGGCGTGGCGACGAAGGCGTGGCTGTGGAAGACCAGCCCGTCGGCCGCGGTGAACACATAGAGCCCCAGGTAGTCGGTGATCGCGACCTGCCAGGCGCTTTCCTCGGCGGTCTCGCGACGGGCGGCGTCGACCAGCGTCTCGCCCGGTTCGAGGTGGCCGGCGGGCTGGTTGAACTCGCTGAGCGGCCCGCCGCGATCCTCTTCCACCAGCAGATAGCGGCCGCCGCGCTCGACCACCGTGGCCACGGTCACCCGGGGTGCCCAGCGGCTCATGACGAGCGTCTCCGGCGGCGCGGCTGACGTGGCCGGCCTGGGGCCACCGGGGCGTGCAGCGTCTCGCGGCGCCATTGACCCGGGGCGAGGCCGTCGAGCCGCCAGGCGCCGATCGCCACGCGGATCAGCCGCAGGGTGGGGTGGCCGACGTGCGCGGTCATGCGCCGAACCTGGCGGTTGCGCCCCTCGCGCAGGGTGATTTCCAGCCAGCGGGTCGGGATGTCGCGACGCTCGCGGATCGGCGGGTGACGGGGGCCGACGTCGGGCGGGGCGATGCGCCGCACCTGGGCCGGGCGGGTCGGCCCGTCGTTGAGCACGACGCCCTGGCGAAGGGCCTCGAGAGCGGCATCGTCCGGCTCGCCGTCGACCTGTATCCAGTAGGTCTTGGGCTGCTTGTGGCGCGGATCGCTGATGCGTCGGATCAGGGCGCCGTCGTCGGTGAGCAGCAGCAGCCCCTCGGAGTCGTAGTCGAGTCGCCCGGCGGCGTAGACGCCAGGGACGTCGATGACCTCGGCGAGCGTGGCCCGGCCCTGGTCGTCGGTGAACTGGGAGAGCATCTGGAACGGCTTGTGCAGTAGATAGAGGTCACTCATGAGGTTGCGGCTCGCGGCGTGGCGAATTGTCGACATTGTTCATGCGGATAGGGGCCTGCACTGTTATACTGCGGCGCGACCGCAGGGGTACCATCGCCGACACGCGAACCAGGGCATCCCGGGCCCCTGTCTGCAACGATGGGCCGAGCGCCTGCGTGGACACAGTTCATGGCAATCGGACGCGCCGGGTCGCCGCTTTCCCCAGGCGGCAGCGACGTCGATTCGCCCGGACCCCGATTTCTTGCAATCGCAGCGACACAGAGAGGTTAACGCAACGATGTCCAAAGCGCCGAAAATCATCTATACGCTCACCGATGAGGCCCCTGCACTCGCGACCCACTCCCTGCTGCCGATCATCGATGCCTTCACCGATCCCGCCGGCATCGAGGTCGAAACCCGCGATATCTCTCTGGCCGGTCGCATCATCTCGCAGTTTCCCGACTACCTGAGCGAAGACCAGCGTATCGCCGATGACCTGGCCGAGCTCGGTGAGCTGACCCAGAAGCCCGAAGCCAACATCATCAAGCTGCCCAACATCAGCGCCTCCGTGCCCCAGCTCAAGGCCGCCATCAAGGAGCTTCAGGCTCAGGGCTACAAGCTGCCCAACTATCCCGAAGATCCCAAGAACGACGACGAGAAGGCGATCCAGGCGCGCTACGACAAGGCCAAGGGCAGTGCGGTCAACCCGGTGCTGCGCGAGGGCAATTCCGACCGCCGTGCCCCGCAGTCTGTCAAGCGCTTCGCCCGCAAGCATCCGCATCGCATGGGCGAGTGGTCCAGCGACTCCCAGTCGCACGTCGCCCACATGACCGAGGGCGATTTCTACGACACCGAGAAGTCGGCGGTGATCGGCCAGGCCGGCAGCCTCAAGATCGAGCTGCTGCAGAAGGACGGCACCCACACGGTGCTCAAGGACAAGGTCGCGGTGCTCGACGGCGAAGTGGTCGACGGCGCCGCGATGAGCAGCCGGCGTCTGAGCCGTTTCATCGACAGCGAAATCAAGGATGCCAAGAAGCGCAACGTGCTGTTCTCGCTGCACCTCAAGGCGACCATGATGAAGGTCTCCGACCCGATCATGTTCGGCATGGTGGTGTCCGAGTTCTACCGCGAGGTACTCGACAAGCACGCCGACCTGCTCGACAAGGCCGGTTTCGACCCCAGCAACGGCATCGGCGATCTCTACACTGCCATCGAGAAGCTGCCGAGCGAGCAGCAGGACGCGATCAAGGCCGACATCGAGGCGCTCTACAAGGAGCGGCCGCCGCTGGCGATGGTCAATTCGCACAAGGGCATCACCAACCTGCACGTGCCCTCTGATGTGATCATCGATGCCTCGATGCCGGCGATGATCCGCGATTCCGGCAAGATGTGGGGCGCCGATGACGCCCTGCACGATGCCAAGGCGGTGATTCCGGACCGCTGCTATGCCGGCATCTACCAGACCGTGATCGAGGACTGCAAGAAGCACGGCGCCTTCGATCCGACCACCATGGGCAGCGTGCCCAACGTCGGTCTGATGGCGCAGAAGGCCGAGGAGTACGGCTCCCACGACAAGACCTTCCAGATCCCCGCCGACGGCACCGTGCGCGTGACCGACGAGAACGGCCAGGTGCTCTTCGAGCACGAGGTCGAGCGCGACGACATCTGGCGCATGTGCCAGACCAAGGACGCGCCGATCCAGGACTGGGTCAAGCTCGCCGTCACCCGCGCCCGCGACAGCGACACCCCGGCGGTGTTCTGGCTCGACGCCAAGCGGGCCCACGACGCGCAGCTGATCGAGAAGGTCGAGCACTACCTGAAGGATCACGACACCGACGGCCTGGACATCCGCATCATGTCGCCGGAAGACGCCATGCGCTTCTCGCTGGAGCGGATTCGCGCCGGCAAGGACACCATCTCCGTCACCGGCAACGTGCTGCGCGACTACCTGACCGACCTGTTCCCGATCATGGAGTTGGGCACCAGTGCCAAGATGCTCTCCATCGTGCCGCTGATGAACGGTGGCGGACTGTTCGAGACCGGCGCCGGCGGCAGTGCGCCCAAGCACGTCCAGCAGTTCCTGGAAGAGAACCACCTGCGCTGGGATTCGCTGGGCGAGTTCCTGGCGCTGGCCGCCTCGCTCGAGCACCTGGGCAAGACCTTCGACAACGCCCGCGCCCGCGTGCTGGCCGAGGCGCTGGACAAGGCCAACGGTCAGTTCCTCGACAGCAACAAGTCGCCCTCGCGCAAGGTCGGCGAGATCGACAACCGCGGCAGCCATTTCTACCTGGCGCTCTACTGGGCCCAGGCGGTGGCGTCCCAGGATGACGATGCCGAGCTGAAGTCGCTGTTCGCCGAGCTGGCCAAGACGCTCGAGGAGAAGGAGTCGCAGATCATGGACGAACTCAACGGCGTCCAGGGCAAGCCGGTCGACATCCATGGCTACTACCATCCGGATCACGACCGGGCCAGTCAGGCGATGCGCCCCAGCGCGACCCTGAATCAGGCGCTGGACGTCGTGGCCAAGGGCTGAACCACCCCCGGCCCGCCGGGCCCGTGACCGCATCCCCCGCTCGCCTCGCGAGCGGGGGATTTTCGTTAGCCCCCTTGCAAGCATGCCCCGTGGGCCGCATCTTGAAGGGAACCCCGGGAGTTTCTCGACGTCTCAAGCAATGCGTCATGCGGCACTCCCGGCTTGTAGAGATGGATTCTGGCTCTTATGTTCAATAGAGACGAGAGAATGTCGATGACCGCCGTGGTATTGCATCCCGGAACGTCCCCGTCACTGGCGCAGCCGATCCGCGCCGGGATGACGCGGCCGCCCGGGACCGAAGAGGAGGGTGAGGAAGACCTCGCGGTCAAGCCGACGGATCCGGAATTGGAGGAGCCGCCGCGCTACAAGGTGGTTCTTCACAATGACGACTACACCCCGATGGAGTTCGTCGTCGAGGTATTGCAGACCTTCTTCTACATGGATCACGAGAAGGCCGTGCAGATCATGATGGCGGTCCATACCCAAGGCAAGGCGACCTGCGGCATCTTTACCCGCGACATCGCGGAAACCAAGAGTCATCAAGTCAACGAGTATGCACGCGAGTGCCAGCATCCATTGCTGTGTGACATCGACAGGGCCGACTGACGCCAGGCAACGTCACAGTCTGGGGGTTGCCAAACCGCCCAAAGTGCCCGATTGTGAAAGTGCCGACATGCCCTAGGCGGCGAGAAGGGGACTGCCATGCTGAGCAAAGAACTTGAACTCACCCTGAATACGGCCTTCACGGTGGCGCGCTCCAAGCGTCATGAATTCATGACCGTCGAGCATCTGCTGCTGGCCCTTCTGGACAACGCGTCCGCAGCCGACGTGCTGCGCGCCTGTGGAGCCAACCTCGACAAGTTGCGCTCCGACCTGCAGGATTTCATCAATTCCACGACGCCGCTGATCCCCGAGGAACAGGAGGATCGCGAGACCCAGCCGACCCTGGGCTTCCAGCGCGTGCTTCAGCGTGCGGTGTTCCACGTGCAATCGTCCGGCAAGTCCGAAGTCACCGGTGCCAACGTGCTGGTGGCGATCTTCTCGGAGCAGGAGAGCCAGGCGGTCTACTTCCTCAAGCAGCAGAACGTGGCGCGCGTGGATGCGGTCAACTACATCGCCCACGGCATCTCCAAGGTGGCCGGTCACGGCCAGAACCCGTCGCCGTCCCAGGACGCCGAGGAGGGTGAAGAGGGTATGAGCGAAGGCAATGCCCATCCGTTGACCGGTTACGCGACCAACCTCAACGAGCAGGCGCGGCTCGGCAAGATCGATCCGCTGATCGGCCGCGACCACGAACTCGAGCGCACCGTGCAGATCCTGGCGCGGCGTCGCAAGAACAACCCGCTGCTGGTGGGCGAGGCCGGGGTCGGCAAGACGGCGATCGCCGAAGGCCTGGCCAAGCGCATCGTCGAGGAGGACGTCCCCGACGTGATCAGCGATGCGGTGGTCTATGCGCTGGACATGGGCGCGCTGCTCGCCGGCACCAAGTATCGTGGCGACTTCGAGAAGCGGCTCAAGTCGCTGCTGGCGGAGCTCAAGAAGCAGCCCAATTCGATCCTGTTCATCGACGAGATCCACACCGTGATCGGCGCCGGTGCCGCCTCGGGTGGCGTCATGGACGCCTCGAACCTGCTCAAGCCGCTGCTCTCCTCGGGCGAGCTGCGCTGCATCGGCTCGACCACCTTCCAGGAGTTCCGCGGCATCTTCGAGAAGGATCGCGCCCTGGCGCGGCGTTTCCAGAAGGTCGACGTCCTCGAGCCGTCGGTGGAGGACACCATCCGCATCCTCAAGGGGCTGCGCGGCCGCTTCGAGGAGCATCATCAGCTCAAGTACACCGACAGCGCACTCGACAGTGCGGTGCGCCTGGCGGATCGCTACATCAACGACCGTCATCTGCCCGACAAGGCGATCGACGTGATCGACGAGGCGGGCGCGCACCAGCGGCTGCTGCCGCCGGAAGTGCGGGTGTCGACCATCGACACCGAACAGGTGGAGGCCGTGGTCGCGTCGATCGCGCGGATCCCGCCGAAGAGCGTCTCGACCTCGGATCGCAAGCTGCTTTCCAATCTCGATCGCGACCTCAAGATGCTGGTGTTCGGTCAGGACGAGGCGATCGACAGCCTGGCCTCGGCGATCAAGCTCTCGCGGGCCGGTCTCAAGTCACCCGACAAGCCGGTGGGCAGCTTCCTGTTCGCGGGTCCGACCGGGGTCGGCAAGACCGAGGTCGCCCGCCAGCTGTCGCAGCTGATGGGCATCGAGCTGGTGCGCTTCGACATGTCCGAGTACATGGAGCGCCACACCGTGTCGCGGCTGATCGGTGCCCCGCCGGGCTACGTGGGCTACGATCAGGGCGGCCTGCTCACCGAGGCGATCACCAAGCAGCCGCATTGCGTGCTGCTGCTCGACGAGATCGAAAAGGCGCACCCCGAGGTCTTCAACCTGCTGCTGCAGGTCATGGACCATGGCCGGCTGACCGACAACAACGGCCGCGAGGCGGACTTCCGTCACGTCATCCTGATCATGACCTCGAACGCCGGGGCCGAGCAGATCGCGCGCCGCTCCATCGGCTTCCAGACCCAGGACCACTCCACGGATGGCTCGGAGGTGATTCGCAAGACCTTCACGCCCGAGTTCCGCAACCGCCTGGATGGCATCATCCAGTTCCACGGTCTGGCGCCGCAGGTGGTACGCAACGTGGTCGACAAGTTCCTGGTCGAACTCCAGGCCCAGCTCGACGAGAAGCGCGTCCAGCTGGACGTCGACGAATCGGCGCGCGCCTGGCTGGCCGAGAAGGGCTACGATCCCGAGATGGGCGCGCGCCCGATGGCGCGGGTCATTCAGGAGAAGCTCAAGAAACCCCTGGCCGAAATGATCCTGTTCGGCGAGCTTGCCGAGAATGGTGGCGTGGTTCACGTCTCGGTGGAAGCCGACGAGCTGCACCTGGCCACCGAAGCCGAAGTGGCCTGAACGCCTTCGCCGGGAGCGGCTGAAGCGCCGTCTCCCGGTATCGGCATCACTACCGCGCCTCGTCGATGACGGGGCGTTTTTCATGGAAGCGAGACGGCGGTGCGCGCAGGCGTCGGGCGGAGCAGGGGCCTTGGAAACGCAGGGCGGTGGCCGGAACCCGGAACCGGGTCAGGCAAGGGAGACCCTGAACGCCGATGGCGCAGGGGCAGCGCTCAACGCGAGCGGTAGACGATACGACCCTTGGACAGATCGTAGGGGGTCAGTTCGACCTTGACCTTGTCACCGGTCAGGATGCGGATGTAGTTCTTGCGCATCTTGCCCGAGATGTGAGCCGTCACGACGTGACCGTTTTCCAGCTCGACGCGGAACATGGTGTTGGGCAGCGTGTCGACGACGACGCCTTCCATTTCGATATGATCTTCTCGTGCCATATAGGCGAATCCTCGATGGTTGCGACAGTCACAGCGGGACGCGTTGCCGAAGGGCAGCGTCGTCGCTGATCAAGATAGCCCGATATTCTGCCGCATGCCGCGCGTCAAGGCAAAAATTCCCGCTCTCTACAGCGGGATGGCCCGGCGCCAGTGACGTCCGTCAAGGAATTCGAGGGGCTGGAAGGCCTGCTTGTAGTTCATCTTCGTCGATTCGCGGATCCAGTAACCCAGGTAGACATGAGCCAGCCCTCGCTGGCGGGCCATTTCCACCTGACGCAGCACCGCATAGGTGCCCAGCGAGCGCCGCGTGAACTCGGGGGCCGGGTCGAAGAAGGTGTAGATCGCCGACAGGCCGTGGCCCAGCATGTCGATGGCGGCCACCGCCAGCAACCGGCCAGCCAGGCGGAATTCCAGCAGTCGGGCGTAGGGGTGGTCCAGGGTCAGAAAGGTCCGGTACTGCTCGTGGCTGGGCGGATACATGTCGCCATCGGCGTGGCGGGCGCGGATATAGCGCGCGTAGAGGGCATAGTGCTCCGGGTCGAAGGTGGCCGGGCGCTCGTGCAGGTCCAGGTCGGCGTTGCGGCGCCAGAGCTTGCGCTGGGTGCGACTGGCGGTGAAGTCGTCCACCGGGATGCGCACCGAAATGCAGGCGCTGCAGCCTTCGCAGTGCGGGCGATACAGGTGGCGTCCGCTGCGGCGGAAACCCAGCAGGGCGAGGGCATCGTAGACGCCCTGTCCGGGCGACTCCTGGGGGTCGAGAAACAGCGTCGTGGCCTCTCGTCCCGTCAGGTAGCTGCAGGCATGGGGCACCGTCAGGAAGAAGCGCAGGTCCCGTGCCGGCTGCTGCGGCGCGCTACTACTCACGTTCTTGGCCTCCCGGATGGCAACGGAATGACGGGGCCAGCGGCCATGGGTCTGCCGGCAGAGCGGCATACTGGTCAAGATAGTCGATGAACGCGCGGCGGGCGATGTCGCGGGCGCCCAGGCTGGCCAGGTGCGCGGTGTGCATCTGGCAGTCGATCAGCCCGCCGCCCTGGTCGGCAAGATGCCGGGCGAGGTGGACCAGGGCGACTTTCGAGGCATCGCTCTCGCGGCTGAACATCGACTCGCCGAAGAAGGCGCGACCCAGGGCGACGCCGTAGAGTCCGCCCACCAGGTGCTCGCCCCGCCAGACCTCCACCGAGTGGGCGTGGCCCAGGTCATGCAGACGCCGGTAGGCGGCCTGCATGGGCGGGGTGATCCAGGTGCCCTCGGCGCGCGTCTCGGCACAGGCGGCGATCACGGCCGCGAAGCACTGGTCGCGGGTGACCCGGAAGCCGCCGTTGCGCAGGCGCTTGGCGAGGCTGCGGCGGATACGGACCTCATCGGGAAACAGCACCATCCGTGGGTCGGGGCTCCACCACAGGATCGGCTGGTCGTCGGAGAACCAGGGAAAGATGCCGCGACGATAGGCGGCCAGCAGCCAATCCGGCGTCAAGGCGCCGCCCGCCGCCAGCAGCCCGTCGGGGTCGTGGAGGGCGCTCTCGGTGGGCGGGAAGCGAACCGGGCGGGCCGGTAACCAGGGCAGCATGGAGCGTTGTCTCGCAGATCGGCCGTCGATGCCCGCCAAGTTTGCCGTCGCTAACCCGTCAACTCAATGCCCCGCCGGGCTGCCGGGCGATTCCCGCGTCCCGGCCCCTGTGCCCGATGGCCCAGGCTCGGTATGATGGCGGGCATATCGAGACGAGGGTCTCGCGGCGCGGGCTCGGCCCCGTGGCGAGACCGGCGGAGTCAGCAAGGGGGTAGGCCTTTTGAGTGTCGAGAAGAGGACCCGAGGGCGCCGGCAGGCCGCGTCCCAGGCCCGGGAGCGGGCGCGTCGTTTCGGGCTGCGCCTGCAGGGGGCATCCCGGGAAGGGGTGATCATCGTGTTGCTGGCGGCGTGCGTGTTCCTGCTGTTGTCGCTGTTCAGCTATTCGCCCGCCGATCCGGGCTGGTCGCAGAGCGGGCCGGAGCAGGCGGTGAGCAACTGGATGGGGCCGATCGGCGCCTGGCTTTCCGACGTGCTGTACTCGCTGTTCGGGGCCAGCGCGTTGTGGTGGCCGGGGATGCTGGGCTTCGCCGCCTGGCGGCTGATGCGTCGGCGCGAGGTGCGCCTGGAGTGGGACGCCACGGCCCTGGCGGTTCGTGCGGGCGGTCTGGTGCTGCTGCTGCTGGCCACCACCAGCCTGGGGGCGCTGCACTTTTTCAACCCCGACAGCGAACTGCCCTACCAGGCCGGGGGGATCCTCGGCGAGGGGCTCGGTGAAGCCTTGACGCCGCTGGTCGGCCTGCGTGGGGCGACCTTGATCGCCCTGGCGGCATTCCTGGCCGGCTTTCCGCTGTTCTCCGGGCTCTCCTGGCTGACGGTGATGGACGAACTGGGCCTGCGCGTCCAGGCCGGGCTGCAGTGGATCGCCCGCCAGTTCGGGGGCGCGCGTGACTCGCTGAACCGCCGTGGCGAGCCGGACGACACGCCGGAGACCGCCGAGAACCACCCCGTGACCGACGACGCCGTAGCGGACGAGAGCCCGGCGGACGGCGAGACCGGTGCCGCCCGCCCCTGGTGGAAGCGCTGGCTGGGCCGCGGTCGCGAGGAAGCCTGGCAGGGCGAGCCGGCGCTGGCCGGCGGTCAGCGCATGGAGCCGCAACTGGGCCCCGATCTCGGCGGGTATCCGGGCGAGGCGGGCGCCGATGACGCGCCGTCCTGGCAGGCCCGCGAGAGCGGCACCGACATCCCCTGGGACGTCCCCGAGCAGACGCCCTCGGCCAAGCGGCCCGAGGCGGCGTATACCGCGCAGGAGGCGCGTGCCCGGGAGGCCTTCACGCGGCCTTCTTCCCCGCAGACCGCCACGCCACCCGAGGCGCCTGCGCCGACGGCCCAACGATCGCATGCCGACGCGCCGGCCGCATCACGCCCAGCCGGCCCCGATGCGAACCCGCACGAGCGGGTCCGCCGCGAACCCGAGCTCGACCGCGCCGGCGAGCGCGGGCCAGCGCGCGCCACGCCCGGCATGGCACCGCCCGAGCCGATTCTGCCCGACGATGACGAGCCGGAGATCCCGGCGCCCATCTCGCGGCCGATCATGACCGATACCCGCCAGCCGCCTCATGCCGCCCCGGCGGAAAGGCCCTCGGCGCCGGCCGCGAGCGTCCCGGCGGAGGCGCCGCCTGCGGTGGACCGCGAAGACACAACGGTGCCCCCGCGGGACGAACCGTCCGTGACGGCGGCGACGGATTCCGGCGATGAACGTACCGACCCGGCGACCAGCGAGCCGCCCGCTGCCGGGCCGCCCGAGTCGCCGTGGGGCGCTCCCCCGCCGGCGCCATCCAGCGAGCCGGCCCCGTCGCCGCTATCGGCTATGGCCTCCGACGACGAGGAGGCGGCCCCGGCGCCGCCCTGGACCCCCGAGCATGCTGCCGAAACGCCTTCCACGCGGTCGACCGACATGCAGGCCACGCCCCGGGACGAGCCCCGCATGGCGAGTGCCGAGCAGGCTCGCGAGGCGGCCCGCGAACCGGAGGGGCCGGCGTTGTGGACGGTCGAGCATCTGCAGAATCAGCGACCGGTACTCGACGACCTGCCCGAGCCGGATGGCGAGTTCCCGTCGCTGCGCCTGCTCACGCCGCCCGACCCGCAGCAGCCCAACTACACGCCGGAGCAACTGGCCGACATGGCCGAGCTGCTCGAGACGCGACTGCGCGAGTACGGCGTCAAGGCGGAGGTGGTCGAGACCTGGCCGGGGCCGGTGATCACGCGCTTCGAGATCAAGCCGGCGGCAGGGGTGAAGGTCTCCAAGATCAGCAACCTGGCCAAGGACCTGGCGCGCTCGCTGATGGTCAAGAGCGTGCGCGTGGTCGAGGTGATTCCCGGGCGGCCCACGGTGGGCATCGAGATCCCCAACCCCAACCGGGCGATGATCCGCCTGCGCGAGGTGATCGACTCCGACGCCTATCAGCAGGCCGCCTCGCCGCTGACGCTGGCCCTGGGCCACGACATCGGCGGCGCGCCGGTGGTCGCCAACCTCGGCAAGATGCCGCACCTGCTGGTGGCCGGTACCACTGGCTCGGGCAAGTCCGTGGGGGTCAACGGCATGTTGATCTCGATGCTGCTCAAGGCGAGCCCGGAAGACGTGCGGATGATCATGGTCGACCCCAAGATGCTCGAGCTGTCGGTCTACGACGGCATTCCGCATCTGCTGGCGCCGGTAGTCACCGACATGAAGGAAGCCGCTAACGGCCTGCGCTGGTGCGTCGCCGAGATGGAGCGACGCTACAAGCTGATGGCGGCGATGGGCGTGCGCAACATCGCCGGCTTCAATGCCAAGCTCGACGAGGCCGAGCGGGCCGGTGCCCAGGTCGCCGATCCGCTGTGGGAGCCGCAGCCGTGGCAGATGCACGAACAGCCGCCGGTCCTCGAGAAGCTGCCCTACATCGTGGTGGTGATCGACGAGTTCGCCGACATGTTCATGATCGTCGGCAAGAAGGTCGAGGAACTGATCGCGCGGCTGGCGCAGAAGGCCCGTGCCGCCGGTATCCATCTGATCCTCGCCACCCAGCGGCCCTCGGTGGACGTGGTGACCGGTCTGATCAAGGCCAACATCCCCACGCGCATGGCCTTCCAGGTCTCGTCCAAGGTCGATTCGCGCACCATCCTCGACCAGGGCGGCGCCGAGGCGCTGCTGGGTCACGGCGACATGCTCTACCTGCCCGCCGGGGCGGGCATGCCGACCCGCGTTCACGGTGCCTTCGTCGACGATGATGAGGTGCACCGCGTGGTCGAGGACTGGAAGCGGCGCGGCGAGCCGGAATACATCGACGAGATCCTCACCGGGGGTGTTTCCGCCGATGCCCTGACCGGTCTCGAGGCCGAGGGCGGCGGGGGCGACGGCGATGATGCCGAACAGGACGCACTCTACGACGAGGCGGTGATGTTCGTCACCGAGTCGCGCCGGGCCTCGATTTCCGCCGTGCAGCGCCGCTTCAAGATCGGCTACAACCGCGCCGCGCGGCTGGTCGAGGCGATGGAAGCGGCCGGCGTGGTATCGTCGATGGGCACCAATGGCAGCCGCGAGGTGCTGGCGCCGCCGCCCGTCGGCGATTGAGCCGTCGCGGGGCGGGCCGGTACGCCTGTGCAAGCAATGAGGAAGCCGCGACGCCGTTGCAACCCGACGGCGTGCAGGCTGTCCATGGAAGGGACGGCGGCCAGCGCCGTCCGATGAGAGTCGACGACCAAGGAGACGGCATGAAACTGTTCAAGAGTCTGGCGGTGCTCGGTGCGCTGTTGCTGATGATGCCGCTGACGGCGAGTGCCGACGAGGCGGCGGCGCAGCGTCTGACCCACCTGCTCGATCCGCTCAAGACCTACGCGGCCGATTTCGATCAGCAGATCCTCGACGGCAGCGGCAATCGCCTGCAGGAAGCCAAGGGCCGCATGTGGCTGTCGCGCCCCGGCAAGTTCCGCTGGGAGGTCGACGCCCCCTATCGCCAGGAGGTGGTCTCGGACGGCGATCAGGTCTATCTGTACGACCCCGACCTCGAGCAGGTCACGGTGCAGCCCCTCGACAAGCGGGTCACGCACACGCCGGCCCTGCTGCTGTCCGGCAGCAGCGCGGCATTGACCGACAGCTACAAGGTCTCGCGCACGCAGCAGGGGGCGGCGGAAACCTTCACGCTGATTCCCAAGACGCCCGATACCCTGTTCGAGTCGCTGAAGCTGACCTTCCGCGGCGAGCAACTGGCCGGGTTGCGGATGACCGACAGCACTGGGCAGCAGACGGCGATCCGCTTCGACGAGGTCGAGACCAACCCGAGGCTGGAAGCGTCGCGCTTTACGTTCGAGATTCCCGACGGTGCCGACGTGATTCGCGAAGCCGGCTGAACGGGCTTCTCGCGGTACTGCCAGGACCCCGGTCGCGGTGTGCGCGACCGGGGTCTTTTTCGTGCGCGGCTCAGGTGCTTTCGGTGCCGCGATCGGCCTGGGCGTCGAGCTCGGCGCGCCAGGCCTGCATCTGCTTGAAGCGTTTCTCCTGACCGTACTCGCTGGGGGCGAAGAAGGTCGTTGCCGGCAACTCGTCGGGCCAGCAGTCGTGAGCGTGGCCGGCGGGATAGGCGTTGGGTTCGTTGTGGGCGTAGCGGTAGCCCTCGCCGTGACCCAGCGAGGCCATCAGCTTGGTCGGCGCGTTGCGCAGGTAGGTGGGCACCTCGAAATCGGGGTGCTCGGCGACGAAGCCCTTGGCGCCTTTCCAGGCGCGGTCGATGGCGTTGCTCTTGGGGGCCACGGCGAGATGGATGGCGGCGTGGGCGATGGCCCGCTGGCCCTCGTAATCGCCGAGCCGCAGATAGGCGTCCCAGGCGGCCATGACCAGGGGCAGGGCGCGGGGTTCGGCGTTGCCGACGTCTTCCGAGGCGATCGCCGCCAGGCGGCGGACGACGTCCAGCGGGTCGCCGCCACCCTGCATGAACTGGGCCATGTAGAGCAGCGCCGCGTCGGGCCGCGAGGAGCGAATCGACTTGTGGATGGCCGAGAGCAGGTCGTAGTAGTGATCGCCCTGCTTGTCGAAGGCGCTGGCCTGATGGCCGAGCACCTCCTCGAGGGCGTCGCGCGTCAGCCGCTCGCGATCGCCGTCCGTCCGGGTGAAGTCGCAGGCGGTCTCGAGCAGGCCCAGCGCGCGTCGGGCATCGCCGCTGCTGGCCCGGGCGAGGGTCGTCAGCACCTCGGCGTCGGCCTGGATGCGGCGCTGGCCCAGACCGCGTTGCGGGTCGTCGAGCGCGCGTTGCAGCACCTCGATCAGATCCGCTTCGTCGAGCTTCCTGAGCACGTAGACCCGCGCCCGGGAGAGCAGTGCCGAGTTGACCTCGAAGGAGGGATTCTCGGTGGTCGCGCCGATCAGCGTCAGCAGTCCCGATTCGACATGGGGCAGCAGGGCGTCCTGCTGGCTCTTGTTGAGGCGGTGGATCTCGTCGAGGAACAGCACCGTGCGTTGCTGCCGGGCCTGGGCGGCGCGGGCCCGCTCGACGGCGGTGCGGATCTCCTTGACCCCGGCCATCACCGCCGACAAATGCTCGAGGTTGGCCTCGGAGGCCGCGGCGAGGATGTCGGCGAGCGTGGTCTTGCCGACGCCGGGCGGGCCCCACAGGATCATCGAGCGCAACTGGCCGCTCTCGGCCATGCGGCGCAGCGGCTTGTCGGGCCCGACCAGCGCCTGCTGGCCGATGTAGTCGTCGAGGCGTCGCGGGCGCATGCGAAAGGCGAGCGGCGCGCTGTCGGCGTCTGCCGATTGGCTGAAAAGGTCCATAATGAATCGTCGGTTCGTCGTGCGAAGTGGGTGCCTGGGGTGTCATTCAACGGGCACAACGGCGTCTTTGCCACTAGTTTTATACAGTCGACGGGCCGAAGGACAGTGCCCTGCGCCGTTCGTCGTCCGCTGACATTCGCGCGTCGCGAGGTATCGCCTTAACTGGGCCGTGTCCGAAACACTGGCGAGCGCCGGCATTTTTCAGGCACGGTGACGGATGAGTCCAGTGCTCCCCCCTGTCGGTCAATGCTCTAGCAGAGGAGGCTCCCCCCATGCCCATGCTCAATCAATTGCGCCAGGACCATGCCAACATGGCGCGTCTGCTGCACGTGCTGTCGCTCAAGCACAAGACGCTGGACGAGGGCGAGCGGCCGAACTTCCAGCTGGTTCGTGAGGTCGTCGACTACATCCTCGACTACATGAAAGGCTTCACCGTGCCTCTCGAGCAGATCTGCGGCGAGCGTCTCATCGCCCGCGTTTCCGGTGTCGAGGATCTGATCGCCCGTCTCACCGCCGATTACGAGGCGCTGCATCAGCGGCTGATGCGGCTGTCCGAGAGTCTGGACATGATCCTGATGGATGCCGTGGTGCCCATGGATCGCTTCGCCGATGACCTCAAGGCCTACCTGGATGCCCACCGTGCCTACCTGCGTGCCGAACGCGAGGAACTCTTTCCGCTGATTCGCGATCACTTCGACGACGCCGACCTCGACCAGTTGGCCAGGGCGTTGCCGGAGGGCGCCGAGCAGGAACTGGCACGCCTGCAGGAGGCGTATTCCGAACTGTACGCCGAATTCCGCGAGGCGCCGTCGCCGTTGAGCTGAAAGGCGTGATGGTACTGTAAAAGTAACCAGTATTCGTGGCGTGCGCAAGGCGTTGGGCCAAGCCCGGCGGGCTGCGGTAGACTAGGCGGCCTACGAGCGGGGTGAGGGACGACGATGGACCGCCTTCAGGCGATGCAGACCTTTCGTGCGGTGGTCGAGGCCGGGAGCTTTGCCGGCGGTGCGCGCAAGCTGGGCCTGTCCAACGCCATGGTCAGCAAGCAGGTGGCGCGGCTCGAACGCCAGTTGGGGGTGCGCCTGCTGACGCGCACCACGCGGCGGTTGCAGCTCACCGCCGAAGGCGAGCGTTACCTGCACGGGGCGTCCCGGCTGCTCGACGAGTTGTATGAGCTAGAGGCGGGCCTCGGCGAGCAGCGCGGTGAGCTGCGTGGCCGCTTGCGGCTCTCGGCGCCGCTGGATTTCGGGGTGGGCGAGCTGATACCCGCGCTGCAGGCGTTCGAGCATCGCCATCCGGAGATCCAGCTCGACGTCATGCTCGAGGATCGTTGTGTCGATCTGGTGGCCGAGGATTTCGACCTGGCCATCCGGATCGGCGAACTCGACGACTCGAGCCTGATCGCGCGGCGGCTGCTGAGCATGCCGGTGGGGGTCTATGCAGCGCCCGCCTATCTGGCCGAGTACGGCGAGCCGACGCATCCGGACCAGTTGAGCGGCCATCGCTGCCTGCATTACAGCCTGCAGCGCGAGGGCCCGAACTGGGTCTTCGAGGTCGACGGGCGCCTCAGGCGCTACCCCGTCCGCCCGGTGCTGACCTGCAACAACGGACGCGCGCTGGTCGAGGCCGCGGCCCGTGGCATGGGGCTGGTCTACAAGCCGGCCTTCCTGGGCGAGCCGGACGTGGCGCAGGGGCGCCTGACCCGGGTCCTCGAGGGCTTCGCCGTGCCGGCGCTGGGTGTCAATCTGCTCTACGCCGAACGCGACCTGATGCCGGCACGGCTGTCGGCGCTGATCGCGTCCCTGGTCACGCACTTTCACCGCGAGGCGCCATGGCCGGCCCGATCCTGATCTTCGACTCCGGTGTCGGCGGGCTGTCGGTGGCCGCGGCGATTCGCGAGCGGCTCCCGGCGGCGACGCTGGCCTATGTCTGCGACAATGCCATGCTGCCCTACGGCACCAAGCCCGATGCCTGGCTGGTCGAGCGGATCACCGCCGTGTGTCGCGAGGCGGTTCGGGTCAGTGACGCCGCCGTGCTGGTGGTGGCCTGCAATACCGCCAGCACCCTGGCCCTGGAGGCGTTGCGCGCGGCGCTCGACATCCCGGTGGTGGGCACCGTGCCGGCGATCAAGCCCGCGGCGGCGCTGAGCCGAACCGGCACCATCGCCTTGCTGGCGACGTCGGCGACCGTCAATCGTGCCTATACCCGGCGGCTGATCGAGGAGTTCGCCGGGCACTGCCGGGTGCTGCGTCTCGCCGCCGATCCCCTGGTCGCCGAGGCGGAGCGTCATCTGGCCGGTGAGCCGGCCGACGAGGCGACCCTGGTGGCCAGTCTGGCGCCGCTGTGGCGCGAGCCGGAGCTCGACACCGTGGTGCTCGGCTGTACCCATTTTCCCCTGCTGCGCGCGCGGTTCGCCGCCTGTGCGCCCCGCGTCGTGTCCTGGGTCGATTCGGGCGACGCGATCGCCCGTCGCGTCGCCGCTATCGTCGCCACCCCGCTCGCCGGCCAGACGAACCGGGCCTGGGCCACCGCTCCCGGCCGTGCGCTGGCGGCGATCCTCGCCGAGCGTGGCTTCGGTTCCCCGCAGGTCCTGGACCCCGGAGCCGTGCGTGTCCCGGTGGCGCGCTGACGCGCTTTTTCCGTTTACCCTCATCGAAGGAGATGTCGTGGCCGTACCCGTCGTCGAACCCGAGCGCTACACCGCCCAACTGGAAGCCAAGCGTGAGCGCATCACGGCGCAGTTCGCGTCTTTCGATCCGCCGGCGCTGGAGGTGTTCGCCTCGCCGGCCAGTCATTACCGGATGCGCTGCGAGTTCCGCGTCTGGCACGAGGGCGACGACCTGTTCTACGCGATGTTCGAGGTCGACCCGGCGGATCCCAAGAACAAGCAGGTGATCCGGCTCGATCAGTATGCGGTGGCCAGCCGGACCATCAATGCGCTGATGCCCCGGCTTCGCGAGGCGGTGATCGACGACCCGGTATTGCGGCACCGGCTGTTTCAGGTGGAGTTTCTGACCACCCTCAGCGGTGAGGCGCTGGTCACCCTGATCTATCATCGCCGGCTCGACGCGGCCTGGGAGGCGAAGGCGCGCGCCCTGCAGGAGCGACTGAACGTGTCGATCATCGGCCGCGCCCGCAAGCAGCGTCTGGTGCTCGATCGCGACCACGTCTGGGAGCGCCTCGCGGTGGACGGGCGCACGCTGGTCTACCAGCAGGTCGAGAACAGCTTCACCCAGCCCAACGCCGAGATCAATCGCGCCATGCTGGGCTGGGCCCGGGACGTGACGCGGGACGGCCAGGACGGTGATCTGGTCGAGCTCTACTGCGGCAACGGCAACTTCACCGTGGCCCTGGCCGAGAACTTTCGCCGGGTATTGGCCACCGAGATCTCGCGCACCTCGGTGGCCTCGGCGGGGGTCAACCTCGCCGCCAACGGTGTCGACAACGCCGTCGTCGCCCGCATGTCGGCGGAGGAGTTCGCCGAGGCGCTGGCCGGGGAGCGCCAGGGCCGCCGGGTCAGCGAGATGGCGCTCGACGACTACCGCTTCACCACGGTGCTGGTCGACCCGCCACGGGCCGGGCTGGATGCCGAGAGCTGCGAGCGGCTGCGCGCCTATCCGCGGATCGTCTATATCTCCTGCAACCCGACCACCCTGGCCGAGAACCTCGCTCAGTTGCAGGATACCCACCGCATCCGGCGCTTCGCGCTGTTCGACCAGTTTCCCTGGACCGACCATTGCGAATGCGGCGTGCTGCTCGAGCGTCGCGGATGAGCGCGCAGGCGCGTTTCGCCGCCGCCGTCAAGAGGCGATGCGCAACTGACATGCACCATGAGAAAGCCGGCATGACGATGGGGCGCGCCGATTGAGCTAGAGTATCCTCACGGGTAGCGTGATAGACCACGTCACAAGCACATCCCCGGTCGCAGGCAGCGACCGGACGCAGCCGAGGTGATTGATGCAACACGTCGCTATCGATGGCAAGCAGGAATTTCTGGCCCAGCTTCGCGAACAGCTCGCCAAGCGCCTGCCGGAGGAAAAGGTCAAGGAAGTGGCCACGTTCGCCGAGGATTTCTACGCCAGTGCGCCCCTGGAGGATCTGCTCGAGCGCCACCTCGACGATACCTACGGGGCAACGCTGACGACCTGGCACTTCATCCAGCACTTTGATCCGCGCTCGCCCAAGGTGCACGTCTACAACCCCGATTTCGAGGAGCATGGCTGGCAGTCCTCGCACACCGTGATCGAAGTGCTCCACGAGGACATGCCGTTTCTGGTCGATTCGGTGCGTATCGAACTCAACCGGCGCGGCATCACCGTGCATGCCATCCACAACGCCGTGCTGGCGGTCGAGCGTGACAGCAAGCACGATCTCAAGCGGGTGACCGGAACCCAGGCCAAGAACGCCCCCGAGTCGCGCGAGTCGATCATGGTCATCGAGATCGACCGCCACTCCGATCCCGACACCCTCGAGGAACTGGAGAACAGCCTGCTCGACGTGCTGGGCGACGTGCGCACCGCCGTCGAGGACTTCGACCCGATGCGCGACAAGGTTCGCGACGCCCTCGAGGAACTCAAGTCGGTGCGCCCCGAGCAGGTGGACAAGGCGGACCACAAGGAGGCGGTGGCCTTCCTCGAATGGCTGCTCGACGACAACTTCACCTTTCTCGGCTACGACGAGTACGAGGTGGTCGAGAAGAAGAAGGGCCAGGACGACCTGCGCCCGGTGAAGGGCAGCGAGCTGGGCGTGTTCAAGCTCGACCAGCCCCGCTATCGCGAGCGCATCCGCAGCGACATGGGGGTGGAGGGCGATCATTACGTGCTGATCCCCGAGCTGCTGTCCTTCGCCAAGAGCGCCTATCACTCGCGCATTCACCGGCCGGCCTACCCGGACTACATCTCCATCGAGCGCTACGACGAGAACGGCAACGTCATCGGCGAGCGGCGCTTCATCGGCCTCTACGCCGCGGTGGTCTACAATGACTCGCCACGGCACATCCCGGTGCTGCGCAAGAAGATCCAGGCGGTGCTGGACGCCTCGGGGGTCAACCCCAAGGGGCACAACGGCAAGCACCTGTTGCAGATTCTGGAGGTCTATCCCCGCGACGACCTGTTCCAGATCAGCAGCGAGGAACTGACCCGCACGGCGCTGGGGATTCTCAACATCCGCGAGCGGCGCCGCGTGCGACTGTTCGTGCGCGAGGATCGTTTCGGGCGTTTCTACTCCTGTCTGGTGTTCGTGCCTCGCGACGTGTTCTCCACCGATCTGCGCCTGCGTGTCCAGCAGCTGCTGTGCGAGGAGCTCGATGCCACCTTCGGCGACTTCAACACCTATCTGTCGGAGTCGGTGCTGGCGCGTATCCAGTTCATCCTGCGCTTCAACGACGAGACGCCGGTCGACTACGACCTGCGCAAGATCGAGAAGAAGATCGCCGGCCTGGCGCGCAGCTGGCGCGACGACCTGCTCAATGCCCTGGTCGAGGGCGTGGGCGAGGAGAAGGCCAATCGCCTGATGAACGTCTATCGCGATGCCTTCCCGAGCAGCTATCGCGACGACTTCACGGCGCGCACCGCGGTCTACGACATCCACCACCTCAGCGAGGTCGAGCAGGGCGAACCGATTTCGGTGAGCCTCTACCGGCTGGTTGAGGAGGACGAGGAGGGCGTCAATCTCAAGCTGTTCCACGGCGACGCGCCGGTTCCGCTGTCCGACGTCCTGCCGGTGATGGAGAACCTGGGCCTGCGCGTGCTCGGTGAACGCCCCTATGGCGTGCATCGCGAGGATCGCGCCTTCTGGATCCACGACTTCACCCTCGAGCACCACGGGCGGGAAGTGGTCAACCTGCAGGACATGCGCGAGACCTTCATCGACGCGCTCAAGCGTATCTGGACCGGCGAGGCCGAGAACGACCCGTTCAACCGGCTGGTGATCGGCGCCAACCTGGACTGGCGCGAGGTCGCCTTGCTGCGCGCCTATGCACGCTATCTCAAGCAGATCCGTTTCGGCCTGTCGCAGCTGTATATCGCCACCACCCTGGCCAACTACCCGGAGATCACCCGCGAGCTGGTCACCCTGTTCGGCCTGCGCTTCGATCCCGAGCGCCAGGACGGCGACGACGCCGGCAACGCCAAGGCGATCGAGCAGTGTGTCGAGCGCGTCAACGGCCTGCTCGACGAGGTCGGCAGCCTCAACGACGATCTGCTGCTGCGCCGTTACATCGAGCTGATCCAGGCGACATTGCGCACCAACTTCTACCAGCGTGACGACCAGGGCCACCACAAGGACTATATCTCCTTCAAGCTCGACCCCACGCGTGTGCCGCTGATGCCCAAGCCGCGGCCCAAGTTCGAGATCTTCGTCTATTCGCCGCGGGTCGAGGGCGTGCACCTGCGCGGCGGCAAGGTCGCCCGCGGCGGGTTGCGCTGGTCGGATCGCCACGAGGATTTCCGCACCGAGATCCTCGGCCTGGTCAAGGCGCAGCAGGTCAAGAACGCGGTGATCGTGCCGGTGGGCGCCAAGGGCGGTTTCGTCTGCAAGCGGATGCCCGAGAACGCCGACCGGGATGCCGTGCAGAAGGAAGGCATCGCCTGCTACCAGATCTTCATCCGCGCGCTGCTCGACCTGACCGACAACCTGGACGGCGGCGAGGTGGTGCCGCCCGCCGACGTGGTCCGTCACGACGACGACGACCCCTACCTGGTGGTCGCGGCGGACAAGGGCACGGCGACCTTCTCCGACATCGCCAACGAAATCTCCCTGGAGTATGGCCACTGGCTGGGCGATGCCTTCGCCTCCGGCGGGGCGCACGGCTACGATCACAAGAAGATGGCGATCACCGCCCGCGGCGCCTGGGAGTCGGTCAAGCGCCACTTCCGCGACATGGGCGTGGACACCCAGAAGGATCCGTTCACGGTCGTCGGGGTCGGCGACATGGCCGGCGACGTGTTCGGCAACGGCATGCTGCTCTCCGACAAGATCCGGCTGGTCGGGGCCTTCAACCACCTGCACATCTTCGTCGACCCCGATCCCGATCCCGAGACCTCGTTCGCCGAACGCAAACGGCTGTTCGACAAGCCGCGCTCGAGCTGGGAGGAGTACGACAGCTCGCTGATCTCGGAGGGTGGCGGTGTCTTCAAGCGCAGCGCCAAGTCGATTTCGATCACCGCGGCGATGAAGAAGGCCTTCGGCATCACGGCCGACAAGCTTTCGCCCAACGAGCTGATCCAGGCGATGCTCAAGGCCCAGGTGGACCTGGTCTGGAACGGCGGCATCGGTACCTACGTGAAGTCCAGTCAGGAGACCCACGCCGAGGTCGGCGACAAGGCCAACGACGGCCTGCGCATCGACGGCCGGGACTTGCGCTGCCGGGTGGTCGGCGAGGGCGGCAACCTCGGCCTGACCCAGCGCGGACGCATGGAGGCGGCGCATCACGGCGTGAAGGTGAACACCGACTTCATCGACAATGCCGGCGGGGTCAACTGTTCCGACCATGAGGTCAACATCAAGATCCTGCTCGATGACATCGTCAAGAACGGCGACATGACCGAGAAGCAGCGCAATCAGCTGCTGGCCGACATGACCGAGGAGGTCGCAGGACTCGTCCTGCGCGACAACTACCGCCAGACCCAGGCGCTGTCGCTCAGCGAGATCCTCTCCCGCGAGGGGCTGGGACCCTATCGGCGTTTCATCAACGAGCTGGAAGCCAGCGGCCATCTCGACCGCGAACTGGAGTTCCTGCCCGACGACGAGACCCTGCTCGAGCGTTCCAACAACGAAGAGGGGCTGACGCTGCCCGAGCTGTCGGTGCTGATCTCCTACGCCAAGAGCACCCTCAAGGGCGACCTGATCGCCTCCGAGGTGCCCGATGACCCCTACATCCAGCGATACCTCGAGCGTGCCTTCCCCAAGGCGCTGATCGAGCGCTTCCCCGAGGCGATGTATCAGCACCGCCTCAAGCGCGAGATCGTCGCCACGCAGATCGCCAACGATCTGGTCGATCACATGGGCATCGTCTTCGTGCGCCGGCTGATCGACACCACCGGCGCCAGCCGGGCCGATATCGCACGGGCCTACATCATCGCCCGTGACAGCTTCAACCTGGAAGGGCTGTGGCAACAGATCGAGGCGTTGGACAACCGCGTCGACAGTCGGGTGCAGTACCAGATGATGCTCGACCTGATGCGCCTGCTGCGTCGCGCCACGCGCTGGTTCCTGCGTCAGCGCAGCAGCCTGTCGGTGAGCGAGAGCATCGAGCACTTCGCACCGCGGATCGGCCAGTTGCAGGAGAACATCGGCAAGCGCCTGCGCGGTCAGGAACTGGAAACCTGGCAGGAGCGTCGCGACGAACTGGCCGAGGCCAAGGTGCCCAAGACCCTGGCGAGTATCGTCGCCGCCACCGGCAACCTCTATGCGGGGCTGGGGATCATCGAGGCCGCCAAGCAGACCGGCGAGAAGATCCAGCGCGTCGCCGAACTCTACTACGAGATCGGCCATCGCCTGGAGCTGCCGTGGATGAGCGAGCAGATCGACGCGCTCCAGGTCCGCGACAGCTGGCAGGCGCAGGCCCGCGAGACGTTCCGCGACGACCTGGATCGTCAACAGCTCGCGCTGACGGTGAGCGTGGTCAAGATGGACGATGCGCCACGCGACGTCGAGCCGCGGGTCGAACAGTGGCTGTCGCGCCACGACGATCTGCACAAGCGCTGGCGCGGCCTGATCGACGAGGTCAGCGGCGGCACCCATGGCGGTTATCCGCTGTTCGCGGTGGCGATCCGCGAACTGGTCGATCTCGCCGAGAGCGATGGCGATTGAACCATCGTCCCTGGTCCGGGTCGCTAGGCTCGACGAAATCCCGGTCAACGGGGTTTCGTCGTTGCCCCCTTGAGTCACGAGGGTTGGCGCGAGTCCTCGCACGTGATGGAGTGAGGGGCACGATCCTCGAAGACGGGTCTGATATGCTTGGCCCACCGGATCCATTGCCAATTAGAGAAACGTCATGAAGCATCGCGTATTAACCGTCGCAGTCGCCTTGGGACTCATCGCGGGGACCCCCGAGGCGCTGGCGCAGAGCGCCGCCTTGCAGAAGGCCCAGGAAGCCGCCGATCAGTTCGATATCAGCAAGTACCTCACGGCGCGTACCGACGCGCGTAGCCAGAGCTTCGGCTTCGGGGGAACGCACACACACACCGTCACGGTGAAGAAGCCCGGGCGTTACGTCTTCACCAGCGGCACCCTGGCCGGCGAGTCGGATGACTATCGCATCGAGGCCCAGTTGCTCGACGAGCAGGGGCGGGTGCTCGCCCGCAGCGAAGGACTTGGCCAGAACGGTGGCCTGCACCTCGAGCAGCAGCTCGAGCCGGGCGAGTACACGCTACGCGTCTCGGCCAACAAGTTCGGTTCCGAGGCCCACGGCGGCAACAGTTTCACGGTCTCGGTGGCCGGGTTGAGTGATGAAGGCGAGCGGCTCAACACCGACGAAAGCGGCATCGATGGCGGTACCGATATTCACTTCGGCAGTGACGAGGGCAAGACGGCGTTCGTCGACAACAAGGACGCGGTGGCGACCATCGCCGCACCCGGGGCCGCAGCGTCCGATCGTGCCGGCAAGGCCGCGACGTCGGAGGCTTCCGGAGATCGCCGAGAGCGGCAACCCAAGGCCTTCGAGGAGATCGTCGCGGACATTCGCATTCGCCAGGAAGGCGAGGTCATGACCTTCGACGTCGCCCAGGCCGGCACCATCTCGGTGACCAGTTCGACGTTCCCCGGTAGCGGTGGCGACTACACGCTCCAGGCCAAGTTGCTCGACGAGAACGGCAATGTCGTGGCCAGTGACAAGGGTGTCGGCGCCCAAGGCGACTTCGCCATCGAGACGCCGTTGCAGCCGGGTCGCTATCGGGTCTGGGTCAGCGGACGCAAGTTCGGTTCGGCCATGCAGGGCGCCAACCGGTACACCCTACGCGTACGGCAGCTCAATACCCGACCCTGAACCGGTGATCCCGAGTTCCGACGATCTGCGATATACTCCCGCCGCCTTACCGTCCGCCGAGGAAGCCGATGTACGCGCCCGTCCGTTCGATCCTGTTTCGTCTCGACCCGGAAACCGCGCACGGCGTCACGCTGGGTGCGCTGGATGCCGCGCACCGCTGCGGGCTGACGGGACTGTTGCGCGGCGGGGCGCGGGTCGACGACCCGGTCGAGGTGATGGGGCTGCGCTTCGGCAACCGCGTGGGCCTCGCCGCCGGCCTCGACAAGAATGCCGATCATCTCGACGCCCTGGGGGCGCTGGGGTTCGGTTTCGTCGAGGTCGGGACCGTCACGCCCCGGCCGCAGTCCGGCAATCCGCGCCCGCGGCTGTTTCGCCTGCCGGCGCGTGGCGCGATCATCAACCGCATGGGCTTCAACAACGCCGGGGTCGACCATCTCGTCGCCAGGGTGCGCAAGAGCCGCTATGACGGGGTGATCGGCGTCAACATCGGCAAGAATCTGACCACCCCGGTGGAACGGGCGGTCGATGATTATCTGGCCTGTCTCGAGCGGGTGCACGGCGTGGCGCATTACGTCACGGTGAACATCTCCTCGCCGAATACCCCCGGGCTTCGCGATCTGCAGTTCGGCGAGCACCTCGATGCCCTGCTGGGCACGTTGCGCGAGACCGCGACACGCCTGGATCAGGCAGCGAACCGGCGCGTGCCGCTGGCCGTCAAGATCGCCCCGGACATGGACGACGAGGCGATCGCCCTGGTCGCCGAGGCGCTGATGCGCAATGGTATCGATGGAGTGGTCGCCACCAACACCACGGTCTCGCGCGAGGGCGTGGCGGGGCTGGCGCATGCCGAGGAGGCGGGTGGCCTGTCGGGCGCCCCGGTGCGCACCCTGTCCGATCATGTCGTCACCGCCCTGCGCGAACAGCTGCCCGAGATGCCGATCATCGGCGTGGGCGGTATCGACAGCGGCCAGGCGGCGCGGACCAAGCGCGATGCGGGCGCCGATCTGGTGCAACTCTACTCGGGGTTCATCTATCGGGGGCCGGCCCTGGTCGGCGAGTGCGCCAGGGCGCTGCGCGCGTGAATCGCGTGGCGGCGACACGATAAAAAGGCCCGCGGTGGAGGCGGGCCTTGGAGGGTGTTCTTCACGATGAGACGAAGAGTGTCACATCACCATGGGGTTCTTGTGGATACCGGCCACACCCGTCATGCCGGACCACTGATCCCCTCGACCTTCACGCCAACCGCTCATCCAGTATTCACGTAGATTGATATCCTGGCTGGGGCAGTCGTCTCTAGAGCGTCCGGTAATGCCCGCCTTGTAGCCATGAACATAAGCACGCTGGAAGCGATCACGTTTCTGTCGTTTCATCGGATGACCTCTTAGGTGAGAACCCAATTTATATCGTGACGAGCCACTTCACGACGACAGGCCGAATGCCCCTTGCCGCCGCTGCTCTAGGGCCCGCGGACAGAACGCATGCGTTTTGTAGTAGCTACTGAATTCATTTCTAGTTGAAAAGTGGCAGGGCTGTCGAGCCGTCTTTTGTCACAGTACTGTTACGCAAATGAAATTAAAGGAACATTAACGCATATGAGCGTCGAGCGAGATCGCAGTCAGGCCGTCGCCGCGTCATGCCAGGCGTTCTTCGCCAGTTGCCCCAAGGATATCGAAGGGTTGCTGGCCGACGAACTGAGCGCGCTGGGCGCCGACGTCACCAAGCAGACAGTCGCGGGGGTGCACTTTCGTGCCGAGCTCGCCGTTGCCTACCGTGTCTGCCTCTGGTCGCGACTGGCCAATCGCGTGGTTCTCTGCCTGGTACAGGCGACCGGCGTCGAGGCGCCGGAGGCCATCAAGGCCCGCGTCGCCGAGGCGAACTGGGCGGAGCAGACGGCACCCGGGGCCACCCTGGCGGTGGATTTCCACGGCCAGTCGCGGGAGATCCGGCATACCCGCTTCGGCGCACAGCTCGTCAAGGACGGCGTCGTCGATGCGCTGCGCGCGGCGGGGCGCGAGCGGCCCAGCGTCGACCTGCGCGATCCCGATCTGCGCCTGTACGCGCACCTGCATCGCGGGCGGCTGATGGTGGGCATCGACCTGTCCGGTGGCAGCCTCCATCAGCGTGGCTACCGGCGTGACCCGGGGCATGCGCCGCTCAAGGAGAACCTGGCCGCGGCCCTGCTGATCCGCGCCGACTGGCCGGCGCGCGCCAAGCGCGGCGAGACCCTGATCGATCCGCTGTGCGGGGCGGGGACGCTGCTCATCGAGGCGGCCTGGATCGCCGCCGACATCGCCCCCGGGCTGCAGCGTCGGCGTTTCGGGTTCCAGGGCTGGGCCGGGCACGACGCGTCGCTGTGGCGTGAGGTGCATCGTGAGGCGGAGGTGCGCGCCGGGCTCGGCCGGCGGCGCGTCAAGTCGCGGTTGTTCGGCCGTGATCGCAGTCCCCAGGCGCTGGCCGCCGCCAAGGCCAACGCGATGCGCGCCGGGATTCCGGCGCTGATCGAGCTCGAGGGCGGCGACGTCGACCACTGGCAACGCCCGCCGGAGCACGACACACCGGGGCTGATCATCACCAACCCGCCCTACGGCGAGCGCATCGGCGAGCTGCCCGAGCTGGTCACGCTCTATGCCTCGCTGGGCGAGCGGGCGCGTCGCCAGTTCCCCGGCTGGACGCTGGCACTGTTCACCGGCAACCCCGACCTGGGGCATCGCACCGGCCTGCGTGCCGCGAAGCAGTATGCCTTCAAGAACGGGCCGATCGACTGCAAGCTGTTGCTGATGACGGTGCCGGACGAGGCGCAGGCCGCTGAAACGCCGCAGTCGCCGAGTCGCTCGTCGGGGGCGACCATGTTCGCCAACCGGCTGGTGAAGAACCGCAAGCGTCTGGCCAAGTGGCTCAAGCGCAGTGGCGAGACCTGTTACCGGCTCTACGACGCCGACATGCCGGAATATGCCCTGGCGGTGGATGTCTACGGCGAGCGGGTGCATGTACAGGAGTATGCGCCGCCGCGCTCGGTGGATCCCGACCAGGCGAAGCGCCGGCTGATGGAGGCCCTGGAGGTGATTCCCGAGGTGCTCGGGGTAAGGTCGGAGGCGGTCTATCTCAAGCATCGCGAACGCCAGGCGGGCAAGGCGCAGTATCAGAAGCGCGACGCCAGCGGCGAGCGCTTCCAGGTGCGGGAAGGCCCGGCCACGCTCTGGGTCAATCTGCGCGACTACCTCGACACCGGGCTGTTCCTGGACCACCGTCCGGTACGCCGGTTGATCGGCGAGATGGCCGGCGGCACGCGGTTTCTCAACCTGTTCTGCTATACCGGGGCGGCGACGGTGCAGGCCGCGCTGGGTGGCGCCAGCGAGACGCTCAGCGTGGACCTGTCCAATAGCTATCTCGACTGGGCGCGCGACAACCTGGCGCTCAATCGCCTCGATCCCGCCCGGCACCGGGTGGTGCGCGACGACTGCCTGCGCTGGCTGGAGACGGCCCGGGGCACCTTCGATCTGATCTTCCTCGACCCGCCGACGTTCTCCAACTCCAAGCGCATGGACGGCACGCTGGATATCCAGCGCGACCACGCCGCGCTGATCGAGCGTTGCATGGCACGCCTGGACGCCTCAGGCACCCTGATCTTCTCCAACAACCAGCGCCGCTTCCGGCTCGACGAGGCGCTGACGACGCGTTATCACGTCGAGGAGATCACCGGGTCCACCTATGATCCGGATTTTCGCCGTCGGCCCGATCTCCACCACTGTTTCCTGATCCGCCATGCCGAGGGCGCGGGGTGACGGTGACACCGCCGAGCCGCTGGACCACGCCGTGAGGCCGGCGTCTCGGCGCCGTCCGTAGAATGGTAGGCGAAGGGCTATTCGAGCAGCGACAGCTGGCGCACGGCATCGCGCCCTTCGGGGGTGTCGGCGCGGGTCTCGAGCACCCGCCGGAAGCCCCGCGACCGCTGGATGTGATCGACGTCGTCGAGCCACATCATCGCCTGGTCGTAACCGTCGGCCAACTGGTGCTTGAGGCCGCCGAACTGGGTGCCGATCTGGCCCCAGGCGCGACTGAATATCCAGTCGCCGAACATGTCCTGATGGACATGCACCAGCACGTAGTCATGGTCGCTTTCCCAACGGACGATCACGGTGGCTCCTGAATCGGTGGCGGCTTGTCGCGTCCCGTGCCGCGGCCTAAGATGGCTGGCGGTCGGGGTCCCCATTTTAGCCGCCCCTCGCCCGCGAACAAGGAGCGACCCGCATGCGCATACTCGCCGATCAGAACATTCCCCTCATCGAGGCCTTCTTCGGCGAGTTGGGTGACATCACCCGGTTGCCGGGGCGCGAGATCGACGCCGCGGCGGTACGCGATCACGACATCCTGCTGGTGCGCTCGATCACCCGCGTCGATGCGGCGTTGCTCGAGGGCTCACGGGTGCGTTTCGTGGGCACCTGCACCATCGGCACCGATCATGTCGATCTCGACTACCTGCGCGAGCGTCACATCGGTTTCGCCAGTGCCCCGGGCAGCAACGCCGATTCGGTGGTCGACTACGTGCTTTCCAGCCTGCTGCTGCTGGCCGAGGAGGAGGGCGAGGCGCTGTCGGAGCGCAGCGTGGGTATCGTCGGCGCCGGCAACGTCGGCGGGCGGCTGGCCCGACGGCTCGGCGAGATGGGCGTGCGTTCGCTGATCTGCGATCCGCCGCGGGCCCGCGACGAGGGGCGCGAGGATTTCGTCGACCTGGACACCCTGATCGCGCGTAGCGACGTCATCTGCCTGCACACGCCGCTGGTCGAGGCGGGCGAGCATGCCACCCATCATTTGATGGACGCCCGCCGTGTCGCGGCCATACGCCCGGGAAGCGTGCTGCTCAACGCTGGACGCGGCGCCTGCCTCGACAACGCCGCGCTGCGCCGTCGGCTCGAGGAGCAAGCCGATCTGCGCTGCGTGCTGGATGTCTGGGAGCAGGAGCCGGCCATCGACGAGGCGCTATTCGCGCTGGTGGATATCGCCACCCCGCACATCGCCGGCCATAGCCTGGACGGCAAGATGCGTGGCACCGAACTCGTCTACCAGGCGGTGATGCAGCACTATGGCCTGCCCGTGCGCTGCAAGCTCGGCCAGATCAAGCCGGATCCCTGGCTGCGCAAGCTGGTGCTGACCGAATGGGCGCCGCCCCTCGAGGCGCTGTCGCTGTGCGTGCGCGCCTGCTACGACGTGCGCCGCGACATGGTCGGCTTCGAGCGTTACCGGCGGCGACTGGGCATGGCGCAGGCCTTCGATCGCTACCGCGCCGAGTATCCGGTACGCCGCGAGTTCTCGACGCTGCGTGTGGACTTCAAGAAGAACAACAACGACCTGCGCGAAGCCATCGCCGGGTTCGGCTTCAAGGTCAAGCTGGCGGGCAAGTGACACTGGGTTGCGGTGGCCGCGGGCTGAGCCCGCGGCCTTGTCGCGTCATGCAGGGGCTCACCGGAGAGGGGCTCACCAGAGCGCGACGAGTTCCTTGTGCAGCGAACCCTTGACCTTCTCGACCTGACCGCTGTCGATGTGCCGGGCCAGCGTCGCGAATACCGCGCGGGTCGCGGTGGCGGGGTCGATGTCCTGCTTGGTCTTGGCCATCTCTTCGTCGACGCGCTGCAGGAAGGTCTCCTGATGGCGGGTCCGCTCGGGTTGCTCCGAGGGCTGCCAGCGCTCGAAGAAGGCGCCGCGCAGCAACAGCGGCAACTGGGCGCCCAGGTGCGCCGTCAGCGAGGTCGGCAGGCAGTCGCGCAGGTTTCTGAGTACCGTGCCCAGCAGGTGCCAGGCGGTCTGCCGGCTGGCGTCGGTGTCTTGCATCACGTCATCCAGCCAGACATGCGTGGTGTGCAGGGTTCTGTCGAAGACTTCCAGGCCATTATCGCTCATGACAACACTCCTTATTCGTGCGATGGGCCGGGGTATCCGGCACGTCCATCCGGGACGTGCCGTCACTATAGGCGGTGTCGGCGTGTCTTTCCTTGTGGCTGCGTTGCCAGGTGCAACGAGAGGTTGCCAGAGGTTTCCGGCGGGGCGCTCGCCATGCAAGAGGCCCGCGCATGGCGGGCCTCGATGACAGGAGAGCGGATGCGTCACTGCCGGTAGGCGGACTCCTTGAGCGCGCGGATGCGGTCGTCGAGTGGCGGGTGGCTGGCGAACAGGCGCTCCATCAGCTTGCGGGTCTGGCCGGTGGTGATGGCGAAGGCGGTGAGCGTGTCCGGCATCTGGTCGGGCATCTGGGTTTCCGCCTTGAGACGCGCCAGGGCGTTGATCATCGCTCCGCTGCCCGCCAGCCGGGCCCCGGCGGCGTCGGCGCGGTATTCGCGGAAGCGCGAGAACCAGGCGACGATCACCGAGGCGACCAGCCCGAAGACGATCTCGGCGACGATCACCACCGCGAAGTAGCCGAAGAAGCCCAGCCCGCCCCCGTTGTCGTCGCGGCGCAGGAAGCTGTCGATCAGTTGGGCGACCACCCGGGCGAAGAACATCACGAAGGTGTTGAGCACGCCCTGGACCAGCGCCAGGGTGACCATGTCGCCATTGGCGACGTGGCCGATCTCGTGGCCCAGCACCGCGCGGACCTCCTCGGGGCGCATGCGGTTGAGCAGCCCCGACGAGACCGCGACGAGGGCGTCGTTCTTGTTCCAGCCGGTGGCGAAGGCGTTGGACTGTTCGGCCGGGAAGATGGCGACTTCCGGCATCTTGATGCCGGCGTCCCGAGCCAGTTCCGCCACGCTATCGAGCAGCCATTTCTCGTTGGCGTCGCGGGGCGTTTCGATCACCTGAGCCCGGGTGCTCATCTTGGCCATCGTCTTGGAGAGCAGCAGCGAGACCAGCGAGCCGGCCATGCCGAAGACGAAACAGAAGATCAACAGGGCGTTCAGGTTCAGTCCGTTGGCGTTCAGATAGGGCTCGACGCCCAGCAGTCGCAGGGTAATGCTGGCGACCAGGACCACGGCCAGGTTGGTCGCCAGGAACAGCACGATGCGCATCATATGACGAAACCTCAGTAGTCGGTAAACCAGGGGCAGTCGGTAAAATCAGGTATTTCAGGGTGTTGTTCGACTTCTTAGATAACCGCCGGCGGGGCGGGTTTCAAGCCCCCGGCGGTTTTTTTCGTGATGCGGGAATTACTGCCGGTAGCGGCTCAGAAAGCGCGCGAAACGATCCAGGGCGTCCTCGAGCTGCTCGGCCCAGGGCAGGGTGACGATGCGCAGGTGGTCGGGTTGCGGCCAGTTGAAGGCCGTCCCCTGGACCAGCAGGATCTTTTCCTGCAGCAGCAGGTCGAGCACCAGCTTCTGGTCGTCCTGAATGTTGAAGACCTTGGGATCGAGCCTGGGAAAGGCGTAGAGCGCACCGCGCGGCTTGGTGCAGGAGACGCCGGGGATCGCGTTGAGCTTCTCGAAGGTGATGTCGCGCTGCGCGCGCAAGCGCCCGCCGGGGAGCACCAGGTCGTTGATCGACTGGTAGCCGCCGAGTGCCGTCTGGATGGCGTGCTGGGCCGGCACGTTGGCGCACAGGCGCATCGACGCCAGCATGTTCAGCCCCTGGATGAAGTCGTTGGCGCGCTGCTTGCCGAGCTTGCCGGAGAGGATCATCCAGCCGGAACGGAACCCCGCGCAGCGGTAGCTCTTCGACAGCCCGTTCATGGTCACCACCGGCTGGTCGTCGGCGGCCAGGGAGCCGGTGGAGACGTGCTCGACCTCGTCGTAGAGGATCTTGTCGTAGATCTCGTCGGAGAACACCACCAGATCGTGCTGCCGGGCGATCGCCAGCAGTTCCTTGACCACCTCGGGCGGGTACACGGCGCCGGTGGGGTTGTTGGGGTTGATCAGCACGAGCGCCTTGGTGTGCGTGGTGATCTTGTCGCGGATGTCGGCGAGATCCGGCGCCCAGTCGGCCTGCTCGTCGCACATGTAGTGCACCGGGCGCCCCCCGGAGAGGTTGGCGGCGGCGGTCCACAACGGGTAGTCGGGGGCGGGGATCAGTACCTCGTCGCCGTCGTTGAGCAGCGCCTGCATGGCCATCACGATCAGTTCCGAGACGCCGTTGCCGACGAAGATGTCCTCGACACCCACGTCGGGAATGCCCTTGCGCTGGCACTCCTGCATGATCGCCTTGCGCGCCGAATAGAGCCCCTTGGAGTCGCAGTAGCCCTGGGCGGTGGGCAGGTTGCGCATCACGTCCTGAAGGATTTCCTCGGGGGCCTCGAAGCCGAACGGCGCGGGGTTGCCGATGTTGAGCTTGAGGATGCGCTGACCTTCGTCCTCGAGCCGCTTGGCATGATCGAGGACCGGGCCGCGAATGTCGTAGCAGACGTTGTCGAGCTTGTGCGACTTGCGAATCGGGTGGGGCGAGGTGTCCATGGAATACCGGGGTCCGTTGGCTGACTGAGCGCAGGGCGAGACGCGGCAGGGCGGCGAGCATCGAAAACGCCCGATGCCGCCCGGGCGCGCTGCGTTGCGACAGCATAACCCGGCGGTGCAGGGCTGCAAATGGCGTCAGCCGTCGGCGCCGGGCTCGTCGCTGGGCGGGGCCGGGATGTCCGCCGGCGTCTCCAGGGTCAGCCGGCCCAGCTTGCCATCGCGCAGCTCGTGGAGCAGCACCTCGGCCCCGCGGTGCAGGTCGACTTCACCACCGGCACGCAGCCCCCCGCGCTTGCCGGCGATCGCGGCGACGATCGCCTGACCGTCGAAGCCGGCCCGGGCCAGCAGGTCGGGTTGCGTCGGCCCGTCGGCCTCCACCCGGTCGGCTTCGGGGACGGGCGTGTACGCGGGCAGCTCCTTGAGCTTGAAGCGGCCTTTCAGGGCGTCGGGGTAGCGCCTGGCGAGCTCGGCGGCCGCCACCACCGCGACATCCAGGTAGTCGATGGCGGTGTCGCGGATCGCGCCGCTGGCGGCGAGCCGATAGGCACTGGCCTGATCCTCGATCTTGGGCCACAGCACCCCGGGGGTGTCGGTCAGCGCGATGCGCCCGTCGATGCGGATCTTCTGCTGGCGCTTGGTCACCGCCGGCTCGTTGCCGGTCTTGGCGATCTTGCGCCCGGCCAGGCCGTTGATCAGCGTCGACTTGCCGACGTTGGGGATGCCCATCACCATCACCCGCACGTCGCGGTCGGCGCGCACCTGGCCGGCCAGTTCATGACACAGCGCGGGAATGCGCTTGAGCTCGCGCGCCTGGGTGGTGGTCACGGCCAGCGCCCGCGTGTCGGCCTGGGCGTCGAAGTGGGCGACCCATTCGCGGGTACGCTCGGCATCGGCCAGGTCGGCCCGCGAGAGGATCTTGAGCACCGGCTTGTGTTCGGTGAGTTCGGCGAGCATGGGGTTGGCGCTGGAGTAGGGCAGCCGGGCATCCAGGACCTCGATCACCACGTCGATCTCGGGCAGGGCTTCCTTGATCTGGCGCCGCGCCTTGTTCATGTGTCCCGGATACCAGCCGAGCATGTCGTCCCCCTGACGGTCGTGACCAATGAAAAGGGCGCCATCTTAGCAGATCGGCGCCCGGTGAGGCGGTCGTGGCTGGCTCACTCGTCGGGGTGGAAGTCCAGCGCCACGGAGTTGATGCAGTAGCGCTGTCCGGTGGTCTCGGGTGGGCCGTCGGGGAAGACGTGACCCAGATGGGCATCGCAGTGCGAACAGACCACCTCGGTGCGTCGCATGCCATGGGACTCGTCGAGATGCTGTTCGACCGAGCCCTTGCCCAGCGGACGGTCGAAGCTCGGCCAGCCGCAGCCGGCGTCGAACTTGTGCTCGTTCTCGAACAGCGCCGCCCCGCAGCACACGCAGTGATAGATCCCCTGTGCGTCGCTGACCTGGTGGTCGCCGCTGAACGGCGCCTCGGTGCCGTGCTCGCGGGTGACGCGGTACTGCTCGGGTGTGAGCTGTTCACGCCATTCGGCGTCGCTCTTCTTCAGCTTGTTGCGCATCGACGTTCTCCTCATCGGTGGGCGGCGTTCGTCCCCGCTCATGAGACAACAGATCGGCGGGTCGATTCCAGAGCTTGTCGCGCTGCCGCTCGCGCGATTCGTGCCCTGCGGGGCGGGTATGGGCCACGCCCTGTCAGCCTTTCCCAGCATAGACGCGACACATGGCGGCGTGGCGAGGTTGACACCCGGGGGCGGGCTAATTAATATACGCGCCACCTCGACGAGGCAAGGCACTGCGTCCCATTCGTCTAGTGGTCCAGGACACCGCCCTTTCACGGCGGTAACAGGGGTTCGAACCCCCTATGGGACGCCACTTCCTCTCGAGGTAAAACTGGAAAGCGCGGGAATAGCTCAGTGGTAGAGCATCGCCTTGCCAAGGCGAGGGTCGCGAGTTCGAATCTCGTTTCCCGCTCCAGATTGCGTCCCATTCGTCTAGTGGTCCAGGACACCGCCCTTTCACGGCGGTAACAGGGGTTCGAACCCCCTATGGGACGCCACTTTCCGGTCAGCCAGTTTTGGCGTTGCAAGCGTGCGGGAATAGCTCAGTGGTAGAGCATCGCCTTGCCAAGGCGAGGGTCGCGAGTTCGAATCTCGTTTCCCGCTCCAGTTTCTTGGAGCAGAAGTGTGACAGCGGTCGCGAGCTGGAGCGCCAGCCCGGTCGAATCTCGTTTCCCGCTCCAGATTTTGGAGTCGAAGAAGTTGTGGTGGAGGTCGCGAGCCGATACGTCGGTCCGGTGGAACGCCACCCGATCAAATCCCGTTTCTCGCTCCAGATTGCGTCCCATTCGTCTAGTGGTCCAGGACACCGCCCTTTCACGGCGGTAACAGGGGTTCGAACCCCCTATGGGACGCCACTTGCTTGCCGGCCAGCTTCAGATAAGCGGGAATAGCTCAGTGGTAGAGCATCGCCTTGCCAAGGCGAGGGTCGCGAGTTCGAATCTCGTTTCCCGCTCCAAGATTTTGCGTTGCAGGAAGGGTAGTCGAGGGTCGCGAGCTGGAACGCCAGCCCGGTCGAATCCTGTTTCCCGCTCCAATCTCCCCCTCCGCCAGTCGACGATGCGACCTTCGGCGCCGAGTCCGTCAATCATTGATTTTTCGTGCGCCGCCCGCATATCAGTCACCCTTTGTCGCGCAATCGCGCTGGCGTACCCGATGATCGTCTGAAGACAAGGGCGTTTTATGACAGTACCTGCACTGGCCATCCGGGGCCTGACCAAGGTCTACGGTAATGGCTTTCATGCCTTGAAGGGTATCGATCTGGATGTGCCCCAGGGCGATTTCTTTGCCTTGCTGGGCCCCAACGGTGCCGGCAAGTCGACCACGCTGGGCATCGTCTGTTCGCTGGTCCAGAAGACGGCCGGCGAGGTGTCCATCTACGGTATCGACATCGACCGGGATTTCGCCAAGGCGAAATACCATCTCGGCGTGGTGCCCCAGGAATTCAACTTTTCCCAGTTCGAGAAGGTCGAGGACATCATCCTCTCCCAGGCCGGCTACTACGGCATGTCGCTGCGCGAGGCCAAGCCGCGCTGCGATCAGTTGCTCAAGGACCTGGGGCTCTGGGACAAGCGCAACGGCCCGGCGCGCATGCTCTCCGGCGGCATGAAGCGCCGCTTGATGATCGCCCGTGCCCTAATCCACCGGCCGCGGCTGCTGATCCTCGACGAGCCCACCGCCGGCGTGGACATCGAGCTGCGCCGCAGCATGTGGGACTACATGCGGCGCATCAACCGTGAGGAGGGCACCACCATCATCCTCACCACGCATTACCTCGAGGAAGCCGAGAGCCTGTGTCGCAATATCGCGATCATCAACAACGGCGAAATCGTCAAGAACACCTCGGTGCGTGACCTGCTGACCGAGCTGGATACCGAGACCTTCCTGCTCGACCTGGCGGCGCCGATCGAGCGCGCACCCGAGCTCGACGGCTTCGAGATCGAGCAGGTCGACCGCGCCCAGCTGGCGCTGTCTCTGCGCAAGGGGCAGCGCCTCAATGCGGCGTTCTCGCAACTCAGCGAGCTGGGCATCGACGTCGTGTCGATGCGCAACAGGGCCAACCGCCTCGAGGAGCTGTTCGTGTCCATGGTCAAGGACGACAACGCCCGGGCCGGGGCGAATCGGGCCGCCACGCCGAGCGAGGAGACGCCGTCATGAATCCACGCCAGATCCTGGTCGCGCTGTGGACGCTGGTGGTCAAGGAGGTACGCCGTTTCACGCGTATCTGGCCGCAGACCCTGCTGCCGCCGTCGATCACCATGACCATGTACTTCATCATCTTCGGCAACCTGATCGGCTCGCGGGTCGGCGAGATGGACGGCTTCGACTACATGGCCTACATCGTCCCCGGGCTGATCATGATGTCGGTGATCACCAACAGCTACTCCAACGTGGCTTCGTCGTTCTTCTCCAACAAGTTCCAGCGCAGCGTGGAGGAGATGATGGTCTCGCCGATGCCCAACTGGGTGATCCTCGGCGGTTTCGTCCTCGGCGGCATGGCCCGTGGCCTGGGCGTCGGTCTGATCGTGACCCTGGTGTCGCTGTTCTTCACCGACTTGTCGATCTATCACCCACTGGTGACCGTGGGCGTGGTGACCATGACCGCCACGCTGTTTGCCATCGGCGGTTTCATCAACGCGCTGCTGGCCAACAAGTTCGACGACATCTCGATCGTGCCGATCTTCGTGCTGACGCCGTTGACCTACCTGGGCGGCGTGTTCTACTCGATCGACATGCTCCCGGACTTCTGGCAGGGCGTGTCGATGGTCAATCCGATCCTCTACATGGTCAACGCCTTCCGCTACGGCATCCTGGGGGTGTCGGACATCCCGGTGGCCGGTGCGCTGATCGCCGTGGCGCTGTTCATCGTCGTCTTCTTCCTGCTCGCGCTGTGGATGCTCGAGCGCGGCAAGGGCATCAGGAGCTGACCATGGCGCACCGCCCCGATACCCTGACGGGCGCCCCGCTGGGGCGCGAGTCCACCTATCCCGAGCGCTACGACCCCGGGCTGCTGTTCGCCATTCCGCGTGCCGCCAACCGGGCGCCGCTGGGCATCGCAGCGGGCGACCTGCCGTTCGTCGGCGAGGACGAGTGGCATGCCTTCGAACTCTCCTGGCTCGATGCGCGCGGCAAACCGGTGGTTGCCGTGGCGCGATTCCGGCTGCCGGCGGACTCGCCGAACCTGATCGAGTCCAAGTCCTGGAAGCTCTATCTCAACGGCTTCAACCAGACCCGCTTCGACAGCCGCGAGCGCGTCGTCGCCACGCTGCGGCGCGATCTCGGCGACGCCGCCGGGCGGCCGGTCAGCGTCGACCTGCTCGCCGTGGACGATGCCGAGCTGGCGCCGCGGGCCTTGCCCGGCGAGTGCATCGATGGGCTGGAGATCGCCGTCGACGACTACATCCCCAATGCCGACCTCCTGCGGGCCGGACCCGATAGCGTCGCAGAGACCCTGCACTCGCATCTGCTCAAGTCCAACTGCCCGGTGACCGGCCAGCCCGACTGGGGCAGCGTGCTGATTCGTTACCGGGGGCCGCGGCTCGATCGCGAGGGCCTGCTGCGCTACCTGATCGGCTTTCGCCAGCATCAGGATTTCCACGAGCATTGCGTCGAGCACATCTTCACCGACCTGATGGAGCGCGCCAGTCCCGAGCGCCTGCTGGTGATGGCGCGCTACGTGCGTCGCGGCGGGCTGGACATCAGCCCCTGGCGCGCCACGCCCGGCGAAACACCGCCCTTGCCGTTGCGCCTGGCGCGGCAGTGAACGAATACGATACATTGTCGAGAAAGGTTCTCGTTTATAGGAGGTTGTGCCATGGAGGCGATGCGCCTGCTTCATGAACGCCGCTCGATGGGCAAGCTGGCCGGGCCCGCACCGTCTCGCGAGCAGCTCGACGCCCTCTATCGTGCCGCCCTGCGGGCCCCCGACCACAAGGAACTCACGCCCTGGCGCTTCATCGAGTTCAGCGGCGAAGGCATCGACCGCCTCGGCGAGCTTTTCGCCGAGGGGGAGGCGCGCAAGAACCCCGATCTCGACGCGTCGCATCTGGATTCCATCCGCAAGAAGCCCAAGCGCGCGCCCCTGATCATCGCGGTGATCGCCAGGGTCACGCCCGACCTGCCCAAGGTGCCGGCCGTCGAGCAGGTGCTCTCGGCGGGCTGCGCCGCGCACGCCATGCTGCTGGCCGCCCAGGCGCAGGGGCTGGGCGCGATGTGGCGGACCGGCACCTTCGCCTTCGATCCGGTGGTCCGCGAGGGACTCGGGCTCGGCGAACACGACGAGATCGTCGCCTTTCTCTACCTCGGTCAGCCGGGCGGTCGCTTTCCGCCGATCCCCGAGCGCGATCCGGCCGATTTCGTCGAACGCTGGGACTGAACCGCGATGCGTCGCCCCGGTCAGCCCTTCGCGCATCCGCCGTTGCCCCACGACGCCAAGGCCGAGGACCTCGCCGCTTTCCAGGCCTGGCTGGAGCAGGCGATTCCGCTGGTCGGGCACCTGGGGCTGCAATCCATGGCCTGGGAGGACGACGCCCTTGTCTGGCAGCTACGGCTCGCGCCCAACCTCAACGACAAGGGCAGCGGCTTCGGCGGGTCGCTGGCCGCCCAGGCCACGTTGATCGGCTGGACCTGGACGACGCTCTGGCTGCGGGCGCGTGGGCGCCGTCAGGATGTCGTCGTCGCCCACGCCAGCCAGCGCTATCTGGCCCCGGTCACGGCGGACTACCGACTGATCTGCCGGCCACAGACGGCGCAGGGCGCCAGCGACCTGCAAGCCAGCCTGCGCGAGCGTGGCAAGGGGCGCCTGGCGCTGGCGCAACAGCTGTACGTCGGTGACACCCTGTGCTTCCAGGCGGAGGGCGATTACGCCGTGCTCCCGGCATGAATCCGGAAATCCGCTTGCAATCGCGAGGTTAGCTCGTTAACATGTGCGCCGTTCTGATGCAGAGGCCGCCGGCCAAAGCGCGGGACGACAAGTTGCGGAGGGGTGTCCGAGTGGTCGAAGGAGCACGCCTGGAAAGTGTGTAAGTCGAAAGGCTTCGAGGGTTCGAATCCCTCCCCCTCCGCCACAGAATATAGAGAAGCCGCTGATTTCAGCGGCTTTTTCTTTTTCTATACCCTCTCAGCCCATACTTCAGCCCATACTTTGTGTCTGGCTTTCACTGGCCTTCCCAGGACGCTGTTGGACAGTGTGTCCTTCTGCTGTCCCCCTCACGCCTTCCATTTTCTCGATGTTGCTACCACCCACCTTGGTCGGTCGCCTCCTAGTTCAGGCATGACAGGCCGTACCTCTCTCAGGTAGTGTCGACCTAAGTGTTATGAGAACGACTAGGCCCGGGAAGTGGCGATGTCAGATTTTTCTTCATATGCATCCACGATGCAGGAAGGCAATCCCCTAGAGCGTCAGGATGGCCGGGAACTGCGTATTCCCGCTGCTCGTGCACGGCGAGCGCTGCATCAAGCGCGTGCAGCGCGTCGCCAGCGTCGCCTGGCTGCTGATCAGCGACAACCCGCGCTATGATCAAGCCGCAGGGTATGAAGGACGTGGAGATCCTGGGGCGGTGTGAGATTCGGATTGGAGAAATAAATTAAAGAGTCGTAGAAGCTCAAAAAAATATAATAAATTACTGGTGACGCAAGGGAGAGGGTATGAACCAAGCTGTAAATGTCTTGACTGGCAATTTTCCTTTTGAAGGTGTGATTATAGAGAAGTTGATGATCCACCATGTGTTTGCGCCAGCCGAGGATAAAACTCGGGTGCCGCCTGCAATTAAAGAGCATTTTATTAATTTGAATGCTGAAGAGAAGTCGGCTCTTCAAAGCCGTGTGACTGCCGCGCTTGGCAATAAGTCCCATGGCATTGAGATGAGCATTGATCAGGCGGATGAAGGGAGTTTTTTTCAAATTGCAGCAGAAATGCTGCACTGTGATGTAGACCGCTTTATTGAGCTTTCAGAAGTTTTAGCAAATAATTTGACTGATGCTCTGACGAGAAAGATTCCGGGTGGAGTTATGGCGATCATCTCTGGGCGGGTTGGTGAGCATGCCAGACCGTTTGTCTCAGTGATAAAAGCAGAGTTTCAAGATGGATTTACCACTGAGGCTGTAGATGATCAAACGGTAGCTTTGAACTATGTTAGAGACATTTTTCTTACTGAAGCTCAGAAGCTCTATAAGATTGGCTGCTTAGTTGAGACTGTTTCGGCCCCTCCGGAAAATGGAAGGTATAATAAATCAAATTATAGAGCGTTTTTGTTCGATCATTTGCTGACCAGTGTTGAGACGCGAACTGCAGCTTCATATTTTTATAATACTTTTCTTGGCATGGGGATTAGCTCTTCTTCCAAAAAGCTAACGCAAAATTTTTATGAGTATACTGTTGACTACATCAACTCTCTAGATGTTGATGAAGGTAAGAAATTTGATTATGTAGAGTCGTTGCGGGCAGAGCTTAAAAGTCAAACTGCTATCGTTAGTTCAGCAGATTTTGCCGAAAAGTATCTTGAAGAAGATCACTCTGAAGCCTATGTTGATTACATGCAGGATCGAGGCTTCCCTCAGGGTGGCGTTGAGAAGGATGTAGAGTATATTGAGTCTAAGCTCAGGAAGAAAAGAAAGGTCAATTTCACCTCGGGCATTTCCATAACGGGGCCTTCTGATGACTTCCAGAACTTGGTTACAGTAGAAGAGCGTGGTGACAATGATACTTTAGTTAGGGAAACGCTGCACAAATCCCGCCACAGCTGCCTGGCAGCCGTCGGCGGGGTAAAATCTGGCCACCCTGTCACCACCTGACCGAGCCACCCGATGAAGCAGATCTCTTTCGCCCAGGCAGAGCACCAGAACAAGAAGAAAGTGACCCGCCGCGAGCGGTTCCTGGCCCAGATGGAGGCGCTGGTGCCTTGGCAACGGCTCATCGACGCGCTGTCGCCGTCCTACTTCCCGAATGCAGAGGGCAAGCGCGGCCGTCCGCCCATCGGCCTGGAGCGCATGCTGCGGATCTACTTCTTGCAACAGTGGTATGCGCTCGCCGACGAGGCGCTCGAAGATGCGATCTACGATAGCCAGGCGATGCGTGACTTCGTGGGTATCGATTTGGCCATCGAGAGCGTACCGGACGCGACCACGCTGCTGCGCTTCCGTCATCTGTTGGAGAAGCATGCGCTGACCCAGCGGATCTTCGAAGAGATCAACGCCCACTTGGCTGAGCAGGGCCTGTTCATGCGCGAGGGCACCATCGTCGACGCCACCATCGTGGCAGCGGCTCCTTCCACCAAGAACAAGGCCAAGCAGCGCGATCCGGAGATGAAGCAGACCAAGAAGGGCAACCAGTGGTACTTCGGCCTGAAGGCCCATATCGGCGTCGATGCCGTCACCGGACTGACTCACAGTGTCGTCGCGACCTCGGCCAACGTCGCCGATGTCACCATGGCCGGTGCTCTGGTCCGGGAGGATGACAAGCGGGTATACGGCGACGCGGGTTACACCGGCATGTGGAAGCATCTCGACGAAGAGAAGGATGCCCCGGATTCCAAGTGCTGCGTTGCCGCCAAGCGCGGCGCGATCAAGAAGATGGACGACAGCCCGATGAAAACGCTCCTCCTGGCAATCGAGAAGGCCAAGGCCAGCATCCGCGCCAAGGTCGAGCACCCGTTTCATGTCATCAAGAACCTCTTCGGCTACCGGAAGGTTCGCTACAAAGGGCTGGCCAAGAACCAGGCGCAGCTGTTCACCCTGTTCGCCCTCGGCAACCTGGTGCTGGCGAGAAGGTGCGAGGGGGATGCCGACGGGGCCAGTGTGTCTTGAATTTGGCTTGGCAGCCGGAAAACCGGCTGCCAAGAAAAACGGGCCACTTGAAGTGGTCATGTAATGACCGCTGAGACGATGATCGGGCCAGACTGAACGGTTCAGCCGCGCAGAGCCGATTTATTCAGTGGTTCCTTAGCTCCGGCTTGAATCATGCTGTCACTGTTCAGGTCGGGGACTTCGATGTCTTCCGCACCGGCCTCCACGGATGCATGCATGGTGGAGTGTAGTATTGGCTCGACAAATGGAAGGTGTTCTTCCGTTGCGGCTACATTGTAAATGCCGCTGAAAACAACAGTTGCTCCTCCGGTGATGAGGAGTAGCATGGTGATGATTCCACCCAGCACCATCTTAAACATTTTTTATCCATCCTGTTTGATTTTTCAGCATCATGTCGGCTAGTAGCCTACTAGGTGAGTTGATGGAAGATGTTGTGCATTTCGTTATAAATCGTTCGGCTTTAATGTTTGACGTCTCTCGCCTTGCAAGTTTGATTCTTTAGCTTCCGCTGGACTATCAAGTTGTTGTGGGTGTGCTAGTTGTTGCCAGAAAGCGTTTGATCCGGCTTCTGCATCAATTCCTAAGGTGGCTCGCTGCTATAAGCGTTACGAAACTGTAAGAAAGGGAAAAAGGGTGTCAGCATGGTAAAGAATTGATAGTTGTGTGAATGTTGTTGTCCTGATTTGGCAGTGGCCGCTCAGGTGTCTTTATATTTACCTTTCCAAAGCTTCATATCCTGCCGAGTTTCTCCAGCACAATCAAGCCTAGCCCTGATACCTCAGAGGCTATCCATCAGGAATCTTTCCGGGCATATAGAGGTGCTCCCTCACCATGCTTCAAGTGGCCCGGATGAAGACCTATATGGATGCCCATCTCATACCGCATGGTCGAGCCCTGTTGTCGAACGTCTCCAAGAGGGGGGCTTCGGACAGAGAAAATCGGCCAGGCTCATTACCTATCTGCGGGTGGTCTACAGCTGGGTGCTCCGTTGACCGGGAAGAAGGCAATGGATGTCAGCAGCCATCCAGGGCATCCAAGTGGAGGCAGTGAGCAGATCATACCAAAGCCAGAACGAGGTTATTGTCTAACCCTGCCCAACGCTGTATGCTCCTCAGCCTACTCAAGGTTGTGTGCTCGTCTTCATGACACTCGTTCGCCGTATAGTGTTCATTTTGTTCGCTTTCGTCCTGATTCCCGTCTCGGGTCAGGCGAACCTCATCGCGGACATTGAAGAATGCAGCCACGCCGCTCAGGCAGCGTCGGTGGCAGAGCAGGGTGGCGCCTCCTGTGACATGCCTGACACCTCGAGTCAGCCAGACTGCAGCGGGGAAATGGACTGCCATTCCAGTGCCATCTTCGAGCTCTCTGCCAGCAAGACGCTGCCGACCCTGGCCCGTTCATCCATGATCCAGCTCATGGACGGCTTTTTCCCGCTGCGATCCCCCGGCGTGATCTGGCACCCTCCCAAAGCCTGATTCCCTCGTTCTCTTAGCTTTTGCGAGTCAACACTCGCGGGCGACTTGTGCGGCGGCCGCCGCGTCAATGAACGTGCAGGAATCCATCCATGATGTACCAACTTTGGTTCAGGCGCCCTGTGGCGGCTGTCCTGGCTTCCCTTGTGCTTGCCTCCCCCGGCGCCATGGCGTTGTCTCTGGAGGGCACCCTCGAGGCAGCCCTCGACCGTTCCCCCTCGCTCGGCGCGCGCACCGAGCTTGTTGACGCTGCCGAGCACGCCATCATTCCCGCTGGCGAGTTGCCGGACCCCAAGCTGAACCTCGGTCTGCGAAACATCCCGGTGGAAGGTCCCGATCAATGGCGCCTTCAAGAGGACCGGATGTCGATGCAATCCATCGGCCTGGTCCAGCCGGTACCCAGCCGGGCCAAGCGTGATGCCCGAGTGGACCAGGCGGAAGCCGGCCTCTCCGTGGCCAGGGCGAATCGTGAACTCGCCGAACTCGACATTCGCCTGGGGGCCGCCGAGGCGTGGATTCGCGGTTTCGCCGTGAAGCAGCGCCTGCGGCTGCTCGATGAGCTGTACCGGGAAAATCGGCTTCTCAAGGAAGCCACGAGAGCCCGGCTTTCCGGCGGAGGTGGACTGGCTGCCGAGAGCGTCATTCCCGAGCAGGAGAAGTTGCTCCTGGACGAGCGGCAGGATCAGCTTGAACGCAATCGCGCCGTATCGAAGCTCAATCTCGCGCGATGGCTCGGCGAGGACACCGATCTATCCGTAACCGGTGAATGGCCCCGTTGGACCATTGCGGATGACCAGATCCTCGATGCCTTGCCCAGCCACCCCCAACTGAAAGTGGTGGAAGCCCGTCAGGGGGCGGCCGCGGCCGAGCTGGCGCTGGCCACTGCCGCCAAGTCGCCGGATTGGTCATGGGGGGTGGACTACCAGCACCGGGATGATGCGTTCGGGGACATGGTAAGCCTCCGCGTGTCGGTCGACCTGCCGTTGTTCTCCCGGTCGCGCCAGGATCCGATGATCGACGCCCGCGAGCGAGGCCTGTCATCGGTGCAACACGATTATCAGGACACTCGCCAGGTCCTCCTGGCAAGCGCCAGAACCCAGCTTGCCGAGCATGACCGCCTCGTTCGCGCGATCGAGCGTCTCGATAGTGGCCTGCTCCCTCTCGCCGAAAGGAAGGTCAGTCTCACGCTGGCCGACTACCGGGCAGCCAGCGGGACGCTCCAGAGCGTCATCAACGCTCGCCGTGAACTGATCGATCTGCGCATGCGGCGCATTGACCTGCAAGAGCAAAAGGCTCTCGTGGCGTCGTCGCTGTACCTGACCTATGGAGGGGCCTTCCAATGATGAAGTCCATGAAACGCCTTGCCGTCCTGGTGGCCACAGCAGCTGCGTTGGGGGCAGCGGGCATCCCTACCGCACTGGCGACAGTCGATGATGCCGGGCGTGAGGTGCTCTACTGGTACGACCCGATGTACCCGCAGCAGAAGTTCGACGCCCCTGGCCCATCGCCCTTCATGGACATGGACCTGGTGCCCCGCTATGCGGATGAGTCCACCGGGGCGAGTGTCAACATCGATGCCTCCATCGTTCAGAACCTCGGCATTCGTACCGGCAAGGTCGCCCGGGAGACGCTGGACGATACCACTGAGGCCACCGGCATCCTGGCATTCAATGCCCGTGACCTGGCCATTGTGCAGACCCGTAGCGGCGGGTTTGTCGAGCGCGTCTACGGGCTGTCCCCTGATGACGTCGTGGAGAAGGGCGCCCCCCTGGTTGATCTGCTGGTTCCCGAGTGGCTGGCCGCACAGGAGGAGTACCTCGCCATGCGGCAGCTCCAAGAGCCGGAGCTGACGGCCGCGGCTCGCCAGCGGATGCGGATTGCCGGCATGCCGCTGGACCTGATCGAGCGTCTGGAGCGGACAGGGATGCCGCAGACCACCTGGACCATCACCAGCCCGGTCGACGGCGTCATCACCTCGCTGTCCGTGCGGGAGGGGATGACCCTTGCCCAGGGCAGCCCCGTCGCCGAGATCAATGGGCTGAACACGGTCTGGCTGGAAGTGGCGGTGCCGGAGGCGCAAGCCGGTGCACTGGCGGCGGGTGGCAGCGTTGAAGCTCAGCTCCCAGCGTTTCCCGGGGTGTCGTTCGACGGGGTGATCCAGTCCGTCCTGCCCAGGACCAATGCCGACAGCCGCACCGTCCGTGTCCGGGTCGAACTCCCCAACGCCGAACAGCGCCTGCGCCCGGGAATGACGGCCAATGTCGCGCTCAATCACCACGCCAGCGAGGCGCTGGTCGTGCCCGGCGATGCGGTCATCCGCACCGGCCACAGGACCCTGGTGATGCTGGCCGCTGGGGACGGTCGCTATCAGCCGGCCGAGGTCCTGGTTGGCCGCGAGGGGGTCGGCAAGACCGAGATCATCGAAGGCCTCCAAGAGGGGCAGGAGATTGTCACGTCAGGGCAGTTCCTGCTCGACTCCGAAGCCAGCCTGCGTGGACTGGAAGCCCGTTCCCTGGAGGAGGGGAAAGCGATGCAGCTCCATGAAGCGGAGGGCGTCATCGAAGGGATCATGGGCGACATGATCACGCTCAACCACGGGCCGTTCGAGTCCCTCAACATGCCGGGCATGACCATGCCGTTCATGGTGGGCAACCGGGCCCTGCTTGAGGATGTGCCGGTGGGCGCGCAGGTCCGAGTGGGCGTCACCCAGACGGATCTTGGCCTCATCGTCGAGAAGATCGAGCTCCTCGACAGCCAGGCCCATTCCGGCCATGGAGGGCACTGAACATGCTTGCCATGCTGATTCGTTGGTCGGTGTCCAACCGCTTCCTGATTCTCCTGGCCACGGTCTTCTCGGTGGCCTGGGGCGTCTGGTCCGTCAAGCAGACCCCGGTGGATGCCCTTCCGGATCTCTCCGACGTCCAGGTCATCATCCGCACCCCGTTCCCCGGGCAGGCTCCCCAGATCGTCGAGAATCAGGTGACCTACCCTCTGGCCACCACCATGCTGTCGGTGCCCGGCGCCAAGACGGTGCGCGGCTTCTCCTTCTACGGGGACAGCTACATCTATGTCTTGTTTGAGGACGATGCCGATCTCTACTGGGCGCGCTCTCGGGTCCTTGAGTACCTCAACCAGGCCCAGGGGAAGCTGCCTGACGGGGCGGTGCCGACGCTCGGACCGGACGCGACCGGCGTGGGCTGGGTCTATCAATATGCTCTTGTCGATCGCACCGGCAAACATGACCTGGCGCAGCTGCGCTCCCTGCAGGACTGGTTCCTGAACTACGAACTGAAGAACCTCCCCAACGTGGCCGAAGTCGCCACGGTAGGCGGGATGGTCAAGCAGTATCAGGTCGTCCTCGATCCGGTACGGATGGCCAATCTCGGCATCCCTCAGCAGGTGGTTACCCAGGCTATCAAGAACGCCAACCAGGAGGCCGGCGGTAGCGTCCTGGAGATGGCGGAAGCCGAGTACATGGTCCGGGCCTCGGGCTACCTGGAAAGCCTGCAGGACTTCCGTGACATCCCCCTGCGTCTGGATGGCGACGGCGTCCCGATCACGCTGGGGGACATCGCGCATATCCAGATCGGGCCCGAGATGCGCCGCGGCATCGCGGAGCTGGACGGGGAAGGCGAGGTGGTCGGTGGCGTTGTCGTGCTTCGCAGCGGGAAGAACGCTCGCGAGACCATCAGGCTCGTCAAGGAGCGGCTCGATGAGCTCCAGGGGAGTCTCCCGGAAGGGGTGGAGGTCGTCACCACCTACGACCGCAGCCAGGTCATCGACAGGGGGGTGAGCAACCTCACGCAAAAGCTGGTGGAGGAGTTCATCGTGGTGGGGCTGGTGTGCCTGCTCTTCCTGTGGCACTTCCGCTCCTCGCTGGTCGTCATCATGACGCTGCCCATCGGGGTGCTGATCTCCTTCGTGATCATGCAGCAGCAGGGGATCAACGCCAACATCATGTCGCTGGGCGGTATCGCCATCGCCATCGGGGCCATGGTCGATGCGGCCATTGTCATGATCGAGAACGCGCACAAGCACATCGAACGGTGGCACGAGAGGCATCCGGGCAAGACGCTGAAGGGGGCCGAACATTGGCAGGTCATTACCCAGGCCTCCATCGAGGTGGGGCCGGCGCTGTTCTTCAGCCTGCTGATCATCACGCTCTCGTTCATTCCGGTGTTTACCCTGGAAGCCCAGGAGGGACGCCTGTTCGGCCCCCTGGCCTTCACCAAGACCTATGCGATGGCCGCGGCGGCGGGCCTCTCCGTCACCCTGGTGCCGGTGCTGATGGGCTACTGGATTCGCGGCAAGATCCCGTCCGAGTCCCGCAACCCACTGAACCGAGGGCTGGCTCGCATCTATCGTCCTGCCCTGGACGGGGTCCTGCGGTGGCCGAAGACCACCGTGGCAGTGGCCATGATGATGTTTCTCTCCAGCCTGTGGCCTGCCACGCAGCTGGGGGGCGAGTTCCTCCCGCCAATGGATGAAGGAGATCTGCTCTACATGCCCACGGCGCTGCCCGGGCTGTCGGCACAGAAGGCCTCGGAGCTGCTGCAGCAGACGGATCGCATGATCAAGTCGGTCCCCGAGGTCCACCGGGTATTCGGCAAGGCGGGCCGCGCCAACACGGCCACCGACCCGGCGCCGCTGGTGATGTTCGAGACGACGATCCAGTTCAAGCCCAGGGATCAGTGGCGTCCCGGCATGACCCCGGAAAAGCTGGTGGAGGAGCTGGATGCCGCGGTACAGGTTCCCGGCCTCGCCAACATGTGGATTCCGCCGATCCGCAATCGTATCGACATGCTGGCGACCGGCGTGAAGAGTCCCATCGGTGTGCGAGTCTCGGGAAGCGACCTGACGGCCATCGACGAGATCACCCAGGAGATCGAGCGCATTGCCCGCGATGTCCCGGGGGTCAACTCGGCCACCGCGGAACGTCTTGCCGGCGGGCGCTACATCGACGTCGATATCAAGCGATCCGCGGCGGCGCGGTATGGCCTCAACATTGCCGACATCCAGGCCGTGGTGGCAGGCGCGATTGGCGGAAAGACGGTCGGGGAGACGGTAGAGGGGCTCGCCCGCTACCCGATCAACCTCCGCTATGGTCGTGAGTGGCGTGACAGCCTGTCGGATCTGCATAACCTGCCGATCTATACGCCCCAGGGCAGCCAGATCACGCTGGGCACGGTTGCCGACATTCATGTGGAGAGCGGCCCGCCGATGCTCAAGAGCGAGAACGCCAGGCTGTCGGGGCTGGTCTTCGTCGACGTGCGTGGTCGTGATGTGGCCTCCGTCGCCAACGAGCTGAGGGCGACGCTGGGTCAGAAGCTCTCGCTGCCCGCGGGGATGAGTGTCAGCTACGCCGGCCAGTTCGAGTACATGGAGCGGGCCAATGAACGGCTGCAGCTGGTGATCCCCGTCACGCTGATGATCATCCTGGTACTGCTGTACCTGACCTTCCGCAGCGTCACTGACGCCTTGCTGATCATGGCCATGCTGCCCTTCGCGCTGACCGGCGGGGTCTGGTTCCTGTATCTCCTCGGCTACAACCTCTCGGTGGCCACCGGGGTCGGGTTCATTGCCCTGGCCGGGGTCGCTGCGGAGTTTGGCGTCATCATGCTGCTCTACCTGAAGAACGCCTGGCATGAGCGGCTGGCCTCTGGGCATGGCGGCGAGGCCGGCCTGCTGGAGGCCATCCGCACAGGCGCCGTCCAGCGGGTGCGCCCCAAGGTGATGACCGTCGCCGTGCTGATTGCCGGTCTGGTTCCGATCCTGTGGGGCAGCGGAACCGGCAGTGAAATCATGAGCCGGATCGCCGCCCCGATGATCGGCGGCATGGTGACGGCGCCGCTGCTTTCCCTCTTCGTCATGCCGGCAGCCTACCTGCTGATGCACCGACGCCAACTGCGTGCAAGCGCAACCCACCGCAACACCCTCGAAACCTCGAAAGGAGTCAACGCATGAAAACCCTGCTTCTCGCCTCAGCTATCGCACTGGTGTCGCTCTCCGCCCAGGCCAACGAAATGACCGGCCACGGCTCCCAGGAGCAGATGGCGGACATGGGGCATGACCAGGCTCAGGAACAGCAGCTGACGACGGCCACCGGCGAGGTCCGCAAGTTGGATCGCGACAAGGGGGTGGCCATCATCGCGCATGAACCGGTCCCGGCGCTTGGCTGGCCGGCGATGGTCATGCCGTTCAAGATGTCGGAAGAGGCCATGGCCAGCCTGGCAGAGGGCGACACCATCACCTTCGATTTCTCGCCGGACAACACCACAATTCAAGCGATTCATTGACCGGATGGACCCCAGCGGTGGACGGCGGCAAAGAACCGTCTGCATGGGGTGGCGCGTGATGAGAATGGCCTGGCGGCCGGATATCTCGGTTGCCAGGGAAACAAGCCACCTGAAATGTGGCTGAACTCAAAGCAGCTTGACCTTGAGGCGGCACTCAGGTTTTAAGCTTATAACGCAATCTTGTCCTATTCCCTGTGGCAGGGAATAGATTCTGCCATCGGAAAGTCGAGGAGAGGGGATATGATCAAGCACAAGCAGGTACTCGCAGTTGCATTGGCCGCTGGTCTTGGTATTGCCGCCAGCGTCACCGCCTCTGCACAGGGCATGCAGCAGGGCGGTATGGGGCCCGGCATGATGGGCTACGGCCAGGGAGGCATGGGGCCCGGCATGATGGGCTACGGCCAGGGAGGCATGGGGCCCGGCATGATGGGCTACGGCCAGGGAGGCATGGGGCCCGGCATGATGGGTCACGGCCAGGGAGGCATGGGGCCCGGCATGATGGGCTACGGCCAGGGAGGCATGGGGCACGGCATGATGGGCTACGGCCAGGGAGGCATGGGGCCCGGCATGATGGGCTACGGCCAGGGAGGCATGGGGCACGGCATGATGGGCTACGGCCAGAGCGGCATGGGCCCGGGCATGATGCCCTGTCCATTGATGGCGAAGGGCATGAGTATGATGCAGCAACTTTCGCCCGATCAGCGTAGCCAGATGCGTGAGCTGATGCAGCAACAACGCCCTGCCCATTTCGAGCGCATGGGGAAGATGATGGACTTGCGCATGGAACTGATGGAAGTGATGCATGCCGAGTCCCCTGACCCCGAGCAGGTCAAGACTCTGCATGGCCAAATGGGTGAGCTTCGCGGCGAGATGATGGCCGAGATGGTGCGGATGCGCAGCCGCATGCTCGACCTGCTCACCGATGAGCAGCGTGAGCAGTTGCATCAGGGGGCTGCTTCTCCCGAAAGCACGCAGTGAATCGTCCCTCTTACATGCATAACAGCCCGCTGTATGGATGTCACTGACGCGACTCGGCCCCAGTCCGCTGATGCGCGTCAGTGACTCAATGCTGGGCCACGGACGGCCCTCGATGATGTCGTCGGCACGGGCTGGGCCGTCAGTGGGGAGTGCTTCCAGTCGCTCGGCCGAGTCGCTGTTAAGGTCGATGCAGCGAGCGCCTTTGCAAGACAAAGGATCAGCGCTCGACGTGGGGGCATGCCCGGGAGTGCAGAAATTGGTGAGTGAGCTGTTCACCCTCTAATTCATCGCATTTTGTGTTTGAGACCAGCGTACTAGCTAGGTGCTGCTGATGAAGTCAGCCCAGTCCTGCATCATCGCCCTCCGCTTCTCGAATAGGTCACCGCGGCGATAGGCCGCTTCCACTTTGTTTTCAATGGTGTGAGCGAGAGCCATCTCTGCGACGTCGCGGGGATAGCTGGTGACTTCGCCCGTCCAGTCGCGAAAGCTCGAGCGGAAGCCGTGGGGTACGTAGTCGCCACGTTCGCTGCCGACACCGTACCCCATGCCGCGCATCAGCTGCAGCATGGCCATATTGGAGAGAGGGCGACCATAGCGAGCGCCGGGGAATACGTGTGTATTGCCTTGTACCTTCGGCAGCTGGGCCAACAGCTCCACCGCTTGCCGTGACAGCGGCACACGGTGTTCGCGGCGTGCCTTCATCCGGTCAGCTGGGATCGTCCAGGTTTCATTGTTGAGGTCGATCTCCAGCCAATCAGCGCGCAGGACCTCTGAAGTGCGCGTAGCTGTGAAGATCAGGAATTGCAGTGCCTTGGAGGAGATGCTGGTATAGCCCTGAAGCTCTGACATGAAGGCAGCGACATCATCGTAGGGCATGGCGGGGTGGTGGGTCACTTTCTTGACCCTTGCCGGCTTGGCCAGCAGCTTGTCGAGGTGGCCACGCCAGCGGGCAGGATTTACGGGGTCTCGGTAGCTGTGCGCTGCGGCGTAGTCGAGAACGTTCTCAATACGGCCTTGCACACGCTTGGCTGTCTCGGTTTTGTTGGTCCAGATCGGCGACAGGATCTTTAGGACGTCCTGGGTGGTGACCTCATCCACTGGCATGGAACCGATCACCGGTCGGGCATACGCCTTGAGCGTGCTGACCCACTGCCGCGCGTGCTTGGCGTTCCGCCAGCTACGGCGGTGAGATTTGATGTAGCGAGCGGCACAGCTGGTGAAGGTGGGAGTCGTCTCGTCTGCTTGTTCTTCCTCTACCTTGGCCTCAAGGGGGTCAACGCCCTCCTTGACGAGACTACGGTTTTTTCCGGCACGAGCACGCGCTTCAGAAAGGCTGACGTCCAAATAGCTACCAAGGCCCATGTCGCGAAGCTTGCCATTTCGCCGGAACCGATAGATCCAGCTAGCTCCCCCTTTCTTGCCGATCTTGAGGTACAGGCCTTCGCCATCGTTGGTCAATCCGGGCTTGGCCTCCCTGACCAGTTTCTGTACCCCGCGTGTGGTGAGCTTTCCCATGGCAGCCTCCTCGTTGCTTGAGAAGCAGCGTACCATACCTGAGCCCATACTCCAGCCCATACTTTGATTCTGCAATCGGCGATACAGCTTCGGATGTCTCTGGACGAAAAAGCCAAAAAAATATATATAAAACAGTTAGTAAAAGTTTGAAGATAGACTTCCCTGTATTTTAATCAAGCGGACTCCCCCTCCGCCAAGAATTTTGAAAAAGCCGCTGATTTCAGAGCGGCTTTTTCTTTTTGTATGTCCTGCCAACCCACACTTTGACCCACACCTGGTGCCTGGTTCCATCGGCCCCTACAGGACATCTTTGAGCGGCCACTCTCGCCGAGCTCTTGGGCATCCCGAAGCCTCCTTCCCCTAGAATTGATCATCTGCATACTCACACATGACAGCAGAGGAACTCTGGACTTACCGGGGTGTCCGCACCACATCATGCCATCGAGGAGGAGTGGAGCAAGCTGGGGGGAGGTATCTATCCTCTTCTGTAGCTTTTAGGCTACAATGCTTCCGATGATGGAGCTCACACACTATCTCACCGCCGACGGCCACGATCCCTTCCAAGCCTGGCTGGATGCCATAAAGGTCAAGGACCGCCAGGCAGCCATGCGCGTGCTGACTCGCCTCAACCGCCTGGCCGCCGGCAATGCCGGCGACACCAAGGCCGTTGGTAATGGGGTGCTGGAGCTGCGGATCGACTATGGCCCTGGCTACCGGGTGTATTACACCAAAGTGGGCAGGCGCCTTGTGATGCTGCTAATTGGTGGGACCAAGAAGCGCCAGCAGGCGGACATCGAGCAGGCCAAGGCGTTTCTGGCCGACCACCGAAGGAGAGCCCGGATATGAAGCGCCACGACGATGCTGTGATTGAGATGCTGCGCGATGACCCTGACATGGCGCTCGACTACCTGCGTACCGCTTTCGACGAGCTGGACGAGGAGGGGGGAGAGTCTGCCTTCCTGCTGGCGCTGCGCCATGTGGTGGAAGCCCAGGGCGGGATGGCTGCAGTAGCAGAGCGCGCCAAGGTTTCACGTGAAAGCCTGTACCGAGCGCTGTCGCCCAAGGGAAACCCGACGCTGCGCACCATGACTGCCGTGATCAAGGCGACCGGCATCCACTTCCACGACCTGATGCGGCATGCATCCTGACCCCTATCGTAGGCCAGGCCCCGCAACGCAAGCCTCTGCCGACCGCACAACAGGCCGTCGCGTCTAACCGCCTAGTTGTGTGGTCCCGCGAAGAAGGGATTCGTTAGGTCGACCATTACTGCGCGGGCCCAAACAGGCTTTCTTGCTGGCAAAGTAACGGCCGAAGCCAACTGTTGCATGACCTCGGTTCATTATTGGTCAGATGACATCGCTCAGCTGTCTTTAGGTTTTACGTGCCCGAGCCAGTTCCTGCATGGCGACACGGGCGAGAAACCCGGAGCGTGTCTTGTCGCCCGGGTTATGGTCCACGAAGTCATCGATCTGTTTGACCAGAAGGTCGGGCAGCGTGACGTTGATCTTGTGGCTCTTGCCCAGATACGGGGTCACGTCGATATCGACCACCGCCCAGATCCAGCCCGCATAGTCGGGGTTGTCGATGTGGCTCTCGACCGTCTGCGCCTGGGGAATGGGGTCGCCGTGTTCGACCGCGACCTCGAGCCAGCCCTCGATGGCTTCGCGCACGTTGGCCAGCGCTTCCTCGAAGGTGTCGCCGGCCGAGAAGCAGCCGGGCAGGTCGGGAACGGCAACGCCATAAGCGTGTTCGTCGTCGCCACGCTCGATCGCGATGGGGAATAACATGGGTCGATCTCCGTCAGTGACTGGGGCAGCAGGGTCCGGCCTCATTCGAGGCTGGCGCTTTTTCTGATTCCCCTGACCAGCCCCGTTTTCAGATCCTTCTTGGGATGAGGCACCGTGACGGTGCCGGGCTTGGTGGGGTGTCTGAAGTGGTGATGGCTGCCGGTGACTCTGACCAGCTCCCAGCCGTCCCGCTTCAGTTCCTTGATCAGTGTTCTGCTGTCCACCTCCTGCCCCTTGCCGTCGATTTTGGAGTTATAATAACTCCATTACAGCGAGTGCGCCAAGATTTTATAACCCCAGTAACTCCGTGTTGTGTATTGAATCGGTTCATGGGCCATCCGATCTTGCCCAGCAACAGTGGACACCTGGTTAAGGGGGGGCTCTGAAAAGAGGTGTCCACTGGCAAGGCAAGCCACATCGACGAACAGACCCGCACCCGCTGTTCCAGAACGATAAGGATGAAGTCCGAGAGATCGCTTACATCGGTGTCCACGATGGCTGGGTAGGATCCGCTTCCGGCTTGATCCCGAACCAGCGCGAATCGTGAGGATTGCCCGGGTCAGCTCAACCCGTTTCCATCAGATGCTTCACCTCCTGATAAGCGGCCAGCCCCCAGGGTCCCAGTTCACGGCCGATGCCGCTGCGCTTGACGCCGCCCCACGCGGCTTGTGGCGGGGCGATCTGGTCGGTGTTGATCCACACGTTGCCGGCTTCCAGGCGGCGGGCGACCCGGGCGGCGCGCTCGGGGTCGCCGCCCACCACGCTGGCCGCGAGCCCGAAATCGCTGTCGTTGGCCAACGCGACCGCCTCGGCGTCGTCGGCCACCTGGCGGGCGCAGAGCACCGGGCCGAAGATCTCCTCCCGCCATAGCCGGCTGTGGGGGGGTATGTCCCGGTACAGCGTCGGGGCGATGAAGTAGCCGTGCTCGGGAAGATCGCGATGGCGAGCGTCGCGCAGCGCCGTCAGGCCCTCGTCGCGAGCGACGGCCAGATAAGCCGCGACCCGTTCGCGCTGACGCCGGTTCACCTGCGGGCCCTGGGTCGTGGCGGGGTCCAGCGGGTCGCCGAGCACCAGGGCGTCGATGCGTCTTGTCAGGGCGGCGTAGAGCGGCTCGGCAATCGCCTGGTGGACCAGCAGCCGCGAGGTGGCGGAGCAGACCTGGCCGGCATTGAAGAAAAGCCCGTTCATCACCCGCTCCGCGGCCTGCTCGGGGTCGGCATCGTCGAGGACCAGGATCGGCGACTTGCCGCCGAGTTCCAGGGAGACGTTGCGCGTGCCTTTGGCGGCGGCGCGCATCACCGCTTCACCGGCGGGATTGCTGCCGGTGAAGGAGAGCTTGTCGATGCCGGGGTGCCGGCTCAGCGGAATACCCACGCCGTCGGCATCGCCGTTGATCAGGTTGAGTACCCCACGGGGCAGCTCGATGGCGGCGGCGATCTCGGCGATCGCCTGCTCGGGCAGCGGCGCCACCTCGGAGGGCTTGAAGACCACCGTGCAACCGGCGGCCAGCGCCGGTGCCAGCTTCCAGGCGCTGGTCACCAGCGGGAAGTTCCAGGGGGTGACCAGGGCCGCCACGCCGACGGGGTCGCGATAGCAGCGCGCTCGGACAGCGTCGTTGTCGAGAGTCACGCTGGCGCCCTGGCGGGCGTCCAGCTCGCGTGCCTGGACGGCATAGTAGCGGTAGCAGGCCACGGCGTCGTCGATGTCGAAGGCGGCTTCGGCGAGCGGCTTGCCGCCGTTGCGAGCGATCAGCGGCATCAGCGCGCCACGGCGCCCTGCGAGATCGTCGGCCAGCCGGTCGAGCCAGGCGCCCCGTTCGTCTCCCGGGCGGTCCCGCCAGTCGGGCAGGGCGCGCCGCGCCGCCGCGACGGCGGCATCCACGTCCTTGGCATCGCCGGTGGTGACGCGGCCCAGCGGTACCTCGTGGTAGGGGTCGACGATCGTCAGGGTCCGGGTGGCTCGGCTGGCCACCCAGCGGCCATCGATGAATTGATGCAGGGAATCGGGCATGTCGGGCTCCGTGGGTCAGCCGGGCAGCAGGCGTCGGCGGCGGGGAGCCGCCGGCCGCGCCCCGGGGAAGCGGTGTTCGACGACACGCATCACGCCGGTGAGGATCAGCGTCAGGGCGATGTAGATGCCGGCGATCAGCAGCAACGGTTCGTAGACCAGGAAGGTCTCGTCGCGCACCAGGTTGGCGGCCTTGAGCAGATCCATCATGGCGATGGTCGAGACCAGCGGTACCGACTTGAGCAGCAGGATCGCCTCGCCGGTCAGCGTCGGCAGGCACAACTGGATGGCGCGCGGCAGCCACAGGCGGTGAAGGACCTGCCAACGGCTCAGGCCGAAGGCACGACCCGCGGCCAGCTCGCCGTCGGGCACGCTGAGCAGGGCGCCGCGAAGTACCTCGCCGGTGTAGGCGCCGACGCTGATGGTGAAGGTCAGGGCACCGTAGAAGAACGGATCGCGCAGCAGTGGCCAGATCAGGCTGTCGCGCACCCCGGGGATCTCGGGCAGCAGGCGGCCGACGCCGTCGTAGAAGAAGAACAGCTGGACCAGCAGCGGCGTGCCGCGAATCACCGTGGTGAAACCGCGCACCGCCATCGCCAGTGGACGGGGTCCCCGGATCTGCGCCAGGGCCAGGGCGATGGCCAGCGCCAGGCCGAGCGTGCCGGAGACCGTCACCAGCCACAGGGTGTTGACGAAACCCGTCCACAGGTACTGCTGATAGAACGGATCGGTGAGCCAGGAAAAGTTCATCGACGCATCTCCTAGAGACCGGGCTGGCCACGCCGCACGTAGCGTTCGGCCCGGGCGAACAGGGCGTTGGAGCCCAGCGTCATCACCAGATAGAGCGCCCCGGCGATGGCGTAGAACAGGAAGTAGTCACGCGTGCTGGCCGCTGCCTGCTGGGCGGTGAAGAACAGCTCCTCGAAACCCACCACGCTGATCAGGGCGGTATCCTTGACCAGGATCAGCCACAGATTGGACAGCCCCGGCAGCGCGTTGGGCAGCATGGCGGGCACCGCGATGCGATGGAACCGCGTCCAGCGGGAGAAGCCGTAGGCATCGGCGGCCTCGAGCTGGCCTCGGGGGATGGCCAGGATGGCGCCGCGGAACACCTCGGTCATGTAAGCGCCCTGGACGAAGGCCAGCACGCCCACCGCGCAGACGAAACCGCCGATCTCGACGTGGGCGTCGTCGCCGAGGGCGGATAGCACGGCGTTGAGCGCCTGGGTGCCGGCGTAATAGAGCAGGATGATCAGCAGCAGTTCGGGAATGGCACGTACCAGCGTGGAGTACACGGTACCCAGGGCGCGCAGGGGCGGCCAGGTACTGAGTCGCGCGCCGGCACCGACAAGACCCAGCCCCAGGCCGATGGCGTAGGCCAGCAGGGCGATCTCGACGGTCATTAGGGCGCCGTGCAGGATCGGCGCCGCCCAGTCGAGCGGCCCGGCGTTCGGAGGATTGGACATGATGGCAGCCTCGGTCGATGAAGGGAGGCCCGCCGCCGGGCGGGCCGGGAGCCGGGGCGTTCGCCCGGCGGTCGCCTTCAGTCGCTGCAGATGTCGGTGCCGAAGTACTTCTGCGAGAGCGAGGCGCACTGGCCATCCTGCATGACACTGGCGATCGCCGCATTGAGCTTGTCGCGCAGCGTGTCATCGTCCTGGCGCAGGCCGATGCCCACGCCGTCGCCGAAGGTCGGGTCGTGGGGCGCGGTGGCGCGGATCTCGTAATCCTGCGCCTCGTCACGCTTGACGAACTCGGTCATGGCGATCTTGTCGGCGAGGATGGCATCGACGCGGCCGGCGAGCAGGTCGCGATTGGCCTGTTCCTGACGGTCGTAGATCTTCAGTTCGACGCCGGTATCGGCCAGCTTGCGCCGGGCGAAGGTGGCATTGGTGGTCGAGCCCTGCACGCCGAGGATCTTGCCGTCGAGCCCCTCGGGAATCTGCAGGTCGTTACCCTTGGCGGTGACGTAGGCCGCGGGGGTGTAGTAGTAGGGGTCTGTGAAGTCGATGACTCGCTTGCGCTTGTCGGTGATCGACAGCGAATTCATGATCATGTCGATCTTGCCGCTGTCGAGCGCCGGGAAGATGCCGCTCCAGCCGGTGGGCGCGATCTCGCAGTCGGCCTGCATCTGCGCGCACAGGGCCTGGCCGAGCTCCACTTCGAAGCCGGTCCAGCCACCGTCGGCGTTCTTGTAGGTGAACGGCGGGTAGGGCTCTGCCGAGATGCCGATCCTGAGCGGTTCCTCGGCCAGGGCGGCGGTGGCGGAAAGGATCAGCGCGGCGGCGCCGGCAGTGTGGGTCAGGGTCTGGATCAGAGTCTTGGTCGTCATGATGTTTCCCATCGTTGTTGTGACGGACCGTCGCGGGTCCGTGTCGCTTGCAGGGTGTGACCGGCATTGCCCGGGTCAGGCCACGCTGGTGACGAATTGCCGGCAGCGCTCGCTGGCGGCGTTCTCGAAAACCTCGCTGGGGGTGCCGGTCTCCTCGATGAGCCCCTGGTGAAGGAACACCACCTGGTGAGAGACGTCGCGGGCGAAACGCATCTCGTGGGTGACCAGCAGCATCGTGCGGCCCTCCTCGGCGAGGCCCCGGATCACGCTCAGCACTTCGCTGACCAGTTCCGGGTCGAGCGCCGAGGTCGGCTCGTCGAACAGCAGCACGCGCGGTTCCATGGCCAGCGCCCGGGCGATCGCCACGCGCTGCTGCTGGCCGCCGGAGAGGTAGGCGGGATACTGGTCGCGCTTGTCGGCCAGGCCGACGCGGTCCAGGTAGTGTTCGCCGATCGCCACGGCCTCGCGTCGGCGCAGTCCGCGAACGCGCATCGGTGCCTCGATGACGTTGCCGAGCACGGTGAGGTGGGGCCACAGGTTGAACTGCTGGAAGACCATGCTCACCCGGGCCCGCAGGCGCTGGAGCTGGCGACGGTCGAGGCCGATGTTGTGGCCGTCGGCGTCGTGGCGGAAGCGGATGGCTTCCCCGGCGATGGCCAGCTCGCCGCGGTCGGGGCGCTCGAGCAGGTTCATGCAGCGCAGCAGGGTGCTCTTGCCGGAGCCGCTGGAACCGATGATCGAGACCACCTTGCCCTCGGCCACGCCCAGCGAGATGTCGTCGAGGACCGTCAGGTCGCCGTAGCGCTTGACCAGGTGGCGGGCCTCGATGGCCAGATTGTCGTTGTCGATGTGATCAGTCATGAACGGTAGCGGGGGTGGAGTGTCGAGCTAGCCATACCCCTCCTGTTGCCGGTGAAAAGATCGCGGCCCGGTGGCTGTCGCCGCCCGCGGCCGCCCGGGGTGCTCAGTCGCTGGTGACCAGGCAGGCCGCGGCGCAGCGCGCCACGCGACGACAGGCCTCACGCAGGCGTTCGGCATCGACCGTCAGGCTCAGACGCACGAAGCCGGCCGCCGAGGGGCCGAAGGCCTCCCCCGACAGCACCGAGACGCCCTGCTCGTCGAGCAGGCGGTCGGCGAACGCCTGGGCGGAAAGGCCGGTGCGACGGATATCGATCATCATGAACATGCCGGCCGCGGGGCACAGCACGTCGAGCGTCTCGCTGTCGGCGAGCGCCGCCAGCACGGCATCGCGTCGCGCGCGATAGGTATCGCGCATGGTGGCGAGCTCCGCCGGCGGATTGGCCAGCGCCTCGCAGGCCGCGTCCTGGATGAAGTCGGGGCTGCCGTAGAGCATGCACAACGCCAGGTTGCTGAGATGGCCGATCAATGTCTCGGGACCGATCACCCAACCCAGCCGCCAGCCGGTCATGGCATGGGATTTCGACAGGCTGCCGATCACCGCGGTGCGCTCGGTCATGCCGGGTAGCGCATCGGGAGAGTGGTGCACCGCGTCGAAGGTCAGTTCGGCGTAGACCGCGTCGCACAGCAACCAGAGGTCGTGCTCCCGGCACAGCGCCGCCAGTGCCTGCCAGTGGGCGGCGCCGAGTACCTGGCCGGTGGGATTGTGCGGGCTGTTGAGCAGCATCGCCCGGGTGTGCGGCGTGATGGCCGCGGCGAACTCGGCCGGGTCCGGCTGGAAGGCGTTCGCAGCGCGCAGCGGCACGCGCACCAGGCGGGCGCCGGCGGCCTGCAGGGCCGCCTCGTAGGTGACGTACATCGGCTCCGGCACCAGTACCTCGTCACCCGGCTCGAGCACGCACTGCGCCACGGCATACAGGCCGCACTGGGCACCGGCCATGACCGCGACATTGGCCGGGGAGGTCGAAGCCGCACCGCCCTGGCGGCGATGGGTGTCGGCGATCAGCTCGCGCAGGCGCGGCTTGCCCTGGACGTCGGCGTAGTGGGTGGCGCCGCCGCGCAGGCTGTTCACGGCGCTCTCGATGATCGGTTCGGGCGTGGTGAAGTCGGGGTCGCCCACCGACAGCACGATCACGTCGTCGCCCCGCGACTGGCGCTCGAGCGCGCGGTAGTGGATGTTCCAGGCGGCGGCACCGTCACCGGCGATGCGTTCGGTCAATCGGGAATAGTGCATAGGGGCTCCTCGGGCTATCGCGTCGGGACGGCGCAGTGCGACCCGTCAGGGGCGGACGGAAGGTGTTTGCGTGCGTCCGTCACAGACTGGCCTCCACGGCGGGGAGCGCCGGTTCGCCGTCGCGGGTGGTGACGCCCTCGAGAAACGTGGCGAGTTGCTGGGGATGGGCTTTCAGCCATTCGTGGGCGACGGCCTCGAGGTCGCGTTGCTCGAGCCCGAACTGGCGGATGAACTCGCTCTGCTCGTCGGCGCTGAAGACGATCTGGTCGAGTAGCCGCACCAGATTGGGATTGGCCTCGCTGAACGGCTTGGCGACGATGGTGCGTACGTCGCTGCGTCCCTGATCGTCGCCGTAGACGCCGGCGGGGTCGTCGAGGATGTGCATGTCGAACTCGGGGACCATCCAGTGCGGCGTCCAGCCGTAGAAGGCGATCCAGCGATGGTCCTCGTAGGCGGCGCGGACTTCGCTGAGCATGCCGGGGGTGGAGGATTCCATCAGTTGCCAGTCCCCCAGGCCGTAGGTGTCGTCGTCCTTGGCCTGATGGATGAAGTCGCTGACCGTGGAGCCGGTCTCGATCGAGTAGTAGCGCGCGCCGAAGCGCTCGCGGTTGGCCGGCTCGTCGAGATCCTCGGCGCTGGTCACGCCGGCCGCGTAGACATAGCCGGGGACCGCGAAGCCCATCCGCGCGCCGTTGACGTTGTTGCCCAGATCGACGATGGCCCCGGCAGCCATGGCGGCATCGAAGCTCTGCTGCTGGGCGGGCAGCCAGCCGGCCAGGAAGACGTCGCTGTCGCCGGTCTGCAGGGTCTTGTAGCCGACCGTGCTGCTCAGTTCCTGGCGATCGACGCGATAGCCCAGCGGTGTCAGTAACTGGGCGACGATCTCGGTCTTGACGGTCACGCCGGGCCAGGGCGGGACGATGAAGCGGACGCTGTCGTCGCGGTCTGCGGCCCGTACCGAGGCGCTCAGTGCCAGTGTCGCCAGCAGGGGGAACGTCCAGTAAGCGTACGCTTTCATGTCATCTCCTCATCAGTATCGGTCAGGGGTCGTCTTCTCGTTGTCAGGCGGTTCGCCAGTCGTCGGCGTCGATCTCGATCAAGGTGGGTCGGTCGCACCGGCTGGCGAGGATCAGCGCCTCGCGCAGCGCGCCGGTCGAGCCGACGTGTCGGCCGTGGCAGCCGAAGGCCTCGGCCAGGCCGACGAAGTCCGGTGCCGGCAGGTCGACACCGAGCCGGGCCACGGCGTTGGCATCCATGTAGCGCCGGATCTCGCCGTAGCCCTGGTTGTTCCAGATCACCACGACCAGCGGCACGCCGGCGTCGCGTGCCGTGGCCAGTTCGCCGAGGGTGAACATCAGTCCGCCGTCGCCGACCAGGGCCACCACCGGCCGTTCGGGCACGCCCAACGCGGCCCCCAGCGCGGCGGGCAGGCCGTAGCCGAGGGTGCCGTAGCCGGTGGCGGCGTTGAACCAGCGCCGGGGCGCGGGCATCTCGACGAGAAAGTTGCCGGCGTAGACCGCGCCGGTGGAGTCGCCGACCAGCGTGGCCTCGGGCAGGGCGTCGCGCAGGGTGTCGAGCAGCCCGGCATAGGGGGCGACGTCGTCGGCCTCGCGCAGGGCCAGGGCCGCCCTGACGCGCGCGACCCGCTCGGCGCCCCCGCGCGTTGCCGTGGCGGGCAGGCGGACGAGCAGGTCGCGGGCCAGTTCGCCGACGTCGGCGAGCAGGGCGAGATCGGCGGCCTGGTTGCGGGCCAGTTGCTGGGGGTCGATGTCGACCCGGATCAACCGCCCGGTGAGCCGGAAGCCGCCGTCGAAGACCAGGTCGTAGTCGGTCTCGCCGAGTTCGGTGCCCAGCGCCAGGATCACGTCGGCGTCACGGGCCAGCTCGCGGCCCGCCGGCAGGCTGGCGCAGGCGCCGAGATCCAGCGGATGGGCGAGCCCCAGCACGCCCTTGGCGTTGATGGTGGTCAGCGCCGGGGCGTCGAGACGCTCGACCAGGGCGCGCACCGGTTCCGCGGCATCCGCGCACCCGCCGCCGAGCAGCACCAGCGGGCGCTCGGCGGCGGCCAGCCAGTCCGCCGCCCAGGCCAGCGCGGCATCCGGCGCGGCGGGCGGGAAGACGTCGGTGACGCCGGGGCGCGCGTCGTCGGGGGCCGGTTGGGTCATCACGTCGAGGGGGATCTCGATGTGTACCGGGCCGGGGCGGGCGCTGGCAAAGATCGCGAACGCGCGCGCCAGCACCTCGGGCAGGGCGTCGATCGCCTGCAGGGTGTGGCTGAACACGCTGACTCCGGCGAGGGTGCCACGCTGATCGGGCAACTCGTGCAGGCGCCCCTGGCCGCGGCCCAGGGTGTCGCGGCGGTTGACGCTGGAGATCACCAGCATGGGCACCGAATCGGCCAGGGCCTGGGCCATGGCGGTGGCGATGTTGGTCATCCCCGGGCCGCTGATGATGAAGCAGGCCGCCGGCCGCCCGGTGGCCCGGGCATAGCCGTCGGCCATGAATCCGGCGCCCTGTTCGTGACGCGGCGTGACGTGCCGCAGCCGGCTGCCCGCCAGGTCGCGATAGAGCTCCACGGTGTGTACCCCGGGGATGCCGAACACGGTGTCGATGCCATGGGCGTCGAGCAGGTCGATCAGGTAGCGCGAGCCACGGGTCATGGCGTTGCCTCGACGGTCTGTGTGGCGCCGAAGGGCGCGCGCGAGAAGATGCGCTCGACCATCGGCACGAAGGCTTCGAGCGGCCGGGTCGGGTAGTCGGGGTCGAAGGCGCACTGGTCCCATTCGTCGCAGAAGCGCACCGTGCGCGCGTAGGCCGGATGGTCGCGATAGGCCTCCCGGGCCAGCGGATCGAGACCGTAGAAGGCGCGGTAATGATACCCCTGAAACAGCTCGTGGTGGCGGATCATCCAGACGTTGAGCGGATCGACGTAGGGTTCGAGGATCGCCGCGGCGATCTCGGCATGGTTGGCTGGGGCCAGGTCGTCGCCGATGTCGTGGAGCAGGGCGCAGACCACGGTTTCCTCGTCGGCGCCGGCCTCCAGCGCGCGGGTGGCGGTCTGCAGGCAGTGGGTGTAACGATCCACGGGATAGCCGTGGGTGTCACCCTTTAGCCGCAGCAGGTGTTCGAGCACGCGCCGGCTGGCGTCGTTCTGGTAGACCTGGAAGTGCGCATCGATGATCGCCCAGTCATCGTGGGTGCTTTCGTCGAAGCGCTTGAAGCGTGCCTGACTCATGACGTGGCTCCCTGGCGGGTGACGGAGGCGTCGGGCGCGTGCCGGGCGCGCAGGACGCGGCGGCGGCTGGCGGTACTGTCGCGGTCGACGTAGCCCTGGCGGAGGTGTCGCACGCCGCCCTCGAGCTGGAAGGGGGTGCGGCCGTGGAGCAGGCGGTAGTTGTCCATGATCAGCATTTCGCCGGGGGCGAGCTTGAGGTGCACGGTCAGCGCCGGGTCGGTGATCAGGCGGTAGAAGTGCTGGCGGGCCGCGTAGTAACGCGTCAGCAGCTCGGGATCGTGGGCGGGGATACGCTCGGTGCGGTTGGAGTAGCGTACCCGGGCCAGGCGGCCGTCGCCGTCGAGTTCGATCAACGGGCCTTCGCTCTCGAGATCGGTGGTGGCGTCGGTATAGCGGAAGGTCGACGGCAATTCGGTGAGACACGCGAAGTGCTCGGGGGCTTCCTCGCGCAGGCGCAGCGCCGCCATGAAGCCGTCGACCAGGGTGCTGTCGCCGCCGTCCGCGGCGTTGCTCAGACAATGCAGCCAGATGTAGCCGGGGATCGGGTCGCGATAGGGATTGTCGGTATGCGGCTCGAGACCGCGCTGGGTCATGGTCAGGTCGTAGGCCTCGGCCACCGACTTGACGTCGGCGATACCGCCCCAGTTGGTGCGGCGCAGCGGCCCGATGCGATCGATCAGGGGCTGCATGCCATCCTCGCTGACCGGTACCCCGGCGACCTTGACGAAGCCATGACGTTCGAGGTCCTCGAGCATGGCCAGCAGCGCGGCGTCGTCGTCGAGCGCGGCCGCGAAGTCGGCACCGGGCAGCGACTCGAGCGTGGCGTCCCACAGTGCCAGCCCGTCGGCGACGCTGGCCGGGGGCGGCGCGTCGGCGAACAAGGTATCGAGGCTGAAGCGGGTGTGGTGACCGTCACTGAAGTGCAGCTCGAGGGCCGCGGCGTCGATGTGCGCCGCGGTCACGGCGATGTCGAGCGGCAGCAGGGCGGCCTCGATCAGGCGCTGGCCGGTCTGCGGGTCCAGGGTGGCCGCATCCGGGGCCCGTTCGCGCAGCCACAGGGCGGCGAAGTCCCGTTCGCGGCCCGCCGCGCCAAGCGTCAGGCGGCGGCCGTCGTCCTTGATGACGACATCGGCGGATGGGGGCATGGACGATTCTCTCTCCACGGCTGACTGAATGGGGCGCCGGGGCGCCAGCGCTATCTACCCTAGGGGCTGGCGGTGAGCAGGGTTTGCAATTAGTCGCCATATATTTGACTATTTTGGCCATGAGCGATGTCACGCCACGGGATTGGCCCTACCCGCGACCCCATCAACCGCCGGTTCCCCGCCCCGGCGAAGCCGCGCACACGGTGAGTGTCTGGCTGGTCCCCCGGTTCTCGATGCTGACGCTGTTCTGCCTGCTGGAGCCCTTGCGCGTCGCCAATCGCTTCGGGCGTGAACTCTTCGCCTGGCAGCTGCTCTCGGCGGATGGCGGGGCGGTCGTCGCCAGCAACGGCGTGCGCATCGACGTCGACGCCGCGCTGGGCGAGGCGGACGTCGGCGAACTGCTGATGGTGATCTCCTCCTACGAGGCGGAAGCCGAGGTGACTGCCGCGGACCATGCCGCCTTGCGGCAGGCGGCGGCCCACGGCGCGCGGGTCGGCGGGCTGGACACGGCGCCCTTCATCCTCGCCCGCGCCGGGCTTCTGGAGGCGCAGCGGGTGGCCCTGCACTGGGAGAGCGTGCCGGCGTTTCGCGAGGAGTTTCCGCACATCGCGCTCAGCGAGGCGCGCTTCGAGTTCGCCGGGCGGCGCTTGACCGGCTCCGGCGGTGCGGCGGGGATCGACATGATGCTGCAATGGATCGAGCACGATTACGGCCCGGCGCTGGCGAGTGCCGTGGCGCGCCAGCTGGTGCACCAGCGGGTCAGCGAGGACGAGACCTGGAACGCCGGGTCGGCGCGCACCCTCGACAACCTGCCGCGTCCGGTGGTGCGCGCCCTGGCGATCATGGAGGCGCATCTCGATCAGGCGCTGCCGATTCCCGAGGTCTGTCGGCTGGCCGGGCAGTCGCAGCGGCAGCTGACCCGGCTGTTCACCGAGGCCTTCGGCGAGACCCCCAAGCAGTGCTATCTGGGCATGCGCCTCGATCAGGCCCGGCGGATTCTCGCCGACAGCCGCTGCCGGGTGACCGAAGCGGCACTGGCCAGCGGTTTCATGCAGCTGGCGCACTTCTCGCGGGCCTATCAGGCGCGTTTCGGCGAACCGCCGAGCCGGACCGCCGAGCGAGGTTCGGCCTGATGGCGGTTCAGGAGGCGGGAGCTTAGGCGTCGCGCGCCGCCACGCGGCGCTGGCGTTCGGCACGCCTGAGCATGCGCAGCCGCGAGCGCACCTCGTCGCGCTCCAGATAGCAACCCTGCAGCCAGCGGTGCCCGGAGCGGCCCTCGAAGGCGTCCCGGGCGTGCAGCAGGCGCCGATTGTCGAAGATCACCAGATCCCCCGGACGATAGGTGAAGCGCATGGCGAAGTGCGGTTCACGGAGCATCCGCTGCAGGGTCATCAGCGCCTCGTAGGCGGGTTCCACCGCCTCGAACGGCGCCATCAAGGGCCCGCGCAGGAAGTCGGCGATGCGCACCTCCACCAGCCGGCCGGCGGCGTCGAGCTGGATCATCGGCGCGTGCCAGACATGGTCGGTGGTGCGCGCGGTATTGGCATAGCACCAGGTCACCGTGGTCAACGTCTCGAAGGCGCGCGGGTCGCGGTCGCGCAGCGCATCGGCGACGGCGAAGCCGTCCATCATCACCGCCTGGCCGCCCTCGACGCTGTTTTCCAGGCAGTGCAGCAACTGCAGCCCCGGCTGGTATTCGCGGGTGGGCAGGTCGACGTGGGGCGGCAGGGCGATCGAGGTATAGGCGTTGGAGTCCGGCTCGGGCTTGGCGCGGACGTCGAACAGGCTGCCGAAGTTGGTCGGCCTTACCGGACCGATGCGCTCGGCGATGCGCGCCAGGGTGCCCGGCTCGGTGGGCAGGTTGCGCAGCCGTACCAGGCCATGGCCGAGCACCGCTGTGAGGGCCGCGTCGAGCAGTGCCCGGGCGTCGCGATCGTCCGGGTCGCGCGCCAGCCAGTCGCCGGCATCGAGACTCTGCGGCACGGCGTGGGTCTCGCCGGTCCAGCGGATGACCGGCACCAGCGGGGCGTCGAATTGCCGGGCGTTGGAATAGTCGTGAGCGCGCAGCCAGCCCGGATGGAAGCGCAGCGTGCGGTCCTCGGGGGCGAAGGTCACGTTGAGGGCGCCGGCGTCATCCAGCCAGGCCGCCGCGACGCTCGGCCAGGCGGCGAGACGCGACAGATCGAGGATGCGCTCGCGGGTCGCCGGATTGACGGTGCTGTCGTCGGCGGCATTCTCGCGCAGCCAGATACCGTGGTAACGGCTGCGGCGGCCGTCGGCCCAGACCAGGGTGACCTGACCGGCGGTGTGCTCGACCCGCTCGGGCATCACCTCGATGGGCCAGGCATCGTAATCCGGCGTGATCGGTAGCGGCGGGGTATCGGTGGGCATCTCGGCATCCTCGGCATCGGTGAATGATGGCTTCGAGGATGCCGCGACGAGGATACCGGACATTCACACGACACGACACTCGCTTGACGCGAGTCGTCGTGTCAGTCGGCCGCGCCGTGTCGCGACTCGCGGGGGCTCTCGCCGTAGTGCTGGCGATAGGCCCGTGAGAAGCTGGAAGCCGAGTTGAAACCACAGGCCAGGCCGATGCCGAGAATCTCGTGGTCGGTTTCCTGGAGCAGCTGGCGGGCCCGCGCCAGGCGCAGGTGCCGGTAGTGGTCGCGGGGGCGGACGCCGAGCTCCTGCTCGAAGTGGCGCTGCAGCTGACGCAGCGAGATGCCGACGCGCTCGGCGATGGTCTGGATGGCCAGCGGGGTCTCGAGGTGGCGTTCCATCAGCGCGACCGCCGCGATCAGCGCCGACTTGTGGCTGCCCAGCCGCTGGACCAGCGCCATGCGCTGGCTCTGCCGGGGCGTTCGCCCCTGGTCGTGGATCAGCTGTTCGGTCACCGCCGTGGCCAGTGCGGGGCCGTGGCGCCGGGCGATCAGGTCCAGCGACATGTCCATGGCGGCCGCGCCGCCGGCGCAGGAAAACCCCGTCTCGGCGATTTCATAGCGCGACTCCACCGCCTCGATGGCCGGAAAGCGTTCGCGAAACGCCGGCAGGCTTTCCCAGTGCAGGGTGACCCGATGGCCTTCGAGCAAGCCGGCGCGGGCGAGGATCACGCTGCCGGTATCGATGCCGCCGAGCACGCAGCCCTCGCCGGCCAGGCGGTGCAGCCAGCGGATCGTGCGGCGGTGCAGGGCGGCCTCGGGGTCGAAGCTGCTGCAGACGGCCAGCGTCGGCAGGCGCGGGGCGCTGTCCAGGGAGGCATCGGCGAGCAGGGTCATGCCGTTGCTGGCGGTCACCGGTTCGCCGTCCTGGCTGATGACGTGCCAGACGAACAGCTCGCGGCCGGCGATGCGGTTGGCGATTCGCAACGGCTCGACGGCCGAAAAGAAGGCCATCATCGCGAAGCGTGGCAGCAGCAGAAAGCCGATGGGTTCCGGCAGGGGGGCGGTATAGGTCAGGCGCATGGCGGTCCCGGCACGGCATCAAGAGTTCGCAAGTCGACAGGAGGCATCGGTCGGCGTCAAGTGGCTCCCGCGATGACGCCGGCCCGGCGCACGGCGCCGGGCTGTCAGGGCAGGTCGTGATGAGGGTCGTCGCTGCCGTTCAGCGGACCGAGTGGTCATGCCTCGTCGATTTCCATGCCGCCGGGCGTCGTGGGCCCATGGGCCCGGCCCCCCGCGGCCACCCTGTCGGCGAGCCAGTCGATCGGGCGGCCTTCCCGCCGGCCCGTCTCGATCATTTCGTGAAGCACCTCGTGGCGGATACGGCGCTGATAATCCCGCAGCTGGGGGTCGGCCAGCAGTTCGGAGGCCGTGATGCCGAACGTTTTGGCCAGACCCAGCACGTGCCGGTGGCCGATCTGCTTGATCACACCTCGCTCCCAGTAGGCGACCGTCACGTCGGAAACCTCGAGGCGCCGCGCCAGCCCGCTCTTGGTCAGGCCGGCCCGGAGCCGCTGGTCTTGAATTCTCTGGCCCAGGGTCGAGTCGGGGGACAGAGATCCGGTGTCGTTTTTCGGGTCCGTCATGAGCGTGTTCCTGCGTCGGTGGCAATCGGGAGGATCCCAGCTCCGATTCTTGCGCCTGCGAGCCGTCGCGTCTGCTGTATGGCGCGACTTGTCACGATGTTTTGCGTTTTACATCGCGACTCCAGGCGGTGCCGAGTACGGGTTCGGGGGCGGTATGGTGGCCGCGAGGGGCGGGGGTAGAGGCGTCACCCGGCAGCGTGGCAAAAAGTCGCTCGTCCCGCTGGTCAGTGGCGGCCGAGTTGACGTATCGTTGCCCCGGACCGTCATGGTCGGCGCTCGGTGAGCGGAGGCGTTCGGTCACGGTCCGCCTTTTTTACCGATCCGCGTTACCTCCCGTCATCGAGCAGCGTTGCCTCGGTCGCCTCGACCGGCGACAAGACGCGGTATCAGCAAGGGGAAACGATGAGGCGAATACTCTGCACCTGGATCCTGGGGCTCCTGCTGGCGATGCCGGCACTGGCGCAAGCGGTCACCGAACGGGAGGCGGTCTGGGTGCTGGTCGATCATGCGAGTTCGACGCTGACCATCTACCGTGGCGACCGCGAACTCGAGCGTTTTCATCCCATCTCGGTCGGCCGGCGGGGGGTGGCCAGCCAGCGGTTGCGCGGCGACATGACCACGCCGTCGGGGGAATTCCATATCACGCGCATCAATCGAGACAGTCACTTTCACATCTTTCTCGGTCTCGATTACCCCAACCTCGCTCAGGCGCGCCAGGCCCAGGAAGACGGCACCTTCAGCGACAGCGATTTCGCTCGTTACCTGAGCTATTACCGGCGTCATGGACGCCCGCCCCAGGACACCATTCTCGGCGGCAGCATCGGTATCCATGGTCTGGGCGAGGCCGATCCCGAGCTGCATCGGCGCTTCAACTGGACCCAGGGCTGCGTGGCGGTGACCAATCGCCAGATCGACCGCTTGACCCAATTGGTGCGACTTGGCACCAAGGTCATCATCCGCTAATTTCTAGGGTGGAAGTGATGCCAATTAACTTGCATCATAGACGGGGTTTCACGGACGACGACAAGGTCGCCTTGAATGCCTGCCAAGCAGGAATCCAAACCAAAGCACCAAGGAATGTTGTTAAAGGAGAACATGATGGCTAACAGCTTCAGCAACGCTCTCAAGCTTTCCGCTATCGGCGCGGCCATGCTGGTGATGGCTGGCTGTGCTTCACAAGGCGGCGAACAGCAAGGCAAGTGGGATCAAATGGATTCTGACGTATCAGAAGCCCGTAGCATGGCCAGCGAAGCGCTCAACACGGCCAACAAGGCCGAGCGTGACGCGCAGTCTGCTCTGCAGATGGCCCGTGAAAACCGGCAGGCAATGGATCGCATGTTCCAGAAATCCATGCAGAAGTAATGAGGTCGTGAACCCTCGCCCCGGTGGGGCGAGGGCCGCGCTCATGAGGGCCCTGCTTCCGGCAGGGCCTTTTGCATTTCGTCCCACCAGTACGGGCCGGCGATCTGGTAGACCTGACCGTACAGGGAATCGCTGCCGGCGAGGCGATCCGGGGCGGGCGAGTCGGCCACGAACCGCAGGGCCACCGGCATGCCGCTCGGTGCCTCGACCTCGCGGCGCAACGCCTTGTAGTCGACCGGGTAAGTACGGTCGCGAACCGCCGTCGAGACTGCATCGAGCGCTTCGGTGACGCGCTGGATGGGCGTCTCGCGGGTCTCCTCCAGGCCCGGATAGGACTGGATGTAGAGCACGCCGTCCGACCAGCCCAGCTTGAGGATATCGTTGATCAGGCGTACCGGGGTGCCCTCGGGCACGCGGGGAAAGAACTGGGCGATGTCCTCGGGCAGCATGCGGATGCAGCCATGGGTCACCCGCATGCCCACGCCCTCGGGCTTGTTGGTGCCGTGGATCAGGTAGCCGGGAATCCCCAGGCGCATCTTGAAGGCACCCAGCGGGTTGTCCGGCCCGGGCGGAACCGCCTTGGGCAGGGGATCGCCGTTCTCGGCATGTTCACGGATGATCGAGTCGGGCGGATACCAGTAGGGGTTCTCGATCTTGTCGATGACCCGGGTGGTCCCCAGCGGTGTCTTCCAGTCCATGCGGCCGACGCTGATCGGGTAGGTTTCCACCTGCCGCGGCTCGCCCTGCCTGGCGGGCGGGTAGTAGTACAGGCGCATCTCGGCGACGTTGACGACGATCCCTTCCCGCGGCCCCGGCGGCAACACGAAGCGGGTGGGCACCACGACCTCGCTGCCTGCTCCCGGTAGCCACATGTTGAGCTCGGGATTGGCGCGATGCATCTCCTCGTAACCGACGCCGAAGCGATGGCCGATCGCGATCAGGGTATCCTGCTGCCGGGCCGTCACCGTCTGAATCCGGCCGATCACGTCGCCGTTCTCGGGGAGTCGATAATGCCCGGTGGGCGGGGTCTCGGCCTCGTCGGGGGGCGCTTCGGCGTGAAGTGCGGGAGAGAGCCCGAAGGCGAGCAGGGCGACCAGACGCAGGGCGCGCTGTGTGGATAAGGCAATCGGCATGGATGTGGGACCTGTGTGAAATGCCGTGGGGCGGGGCTGGCGACAACCGTGGGACGTCATGGCAGCCGACCGCGGCACGGGCTCGGCCTGCGAGCCCGTACCGCGATCTCGTCGCCTACCTCGCATTCTGGCGAAATTGACGCCCAAGGCAAGCACCCGCCGTGCCGGGCGCCCGGGGCGTTCAGGCCGCTTCGGCCTTGCGGTTCAAGGTCTCGATGAGCGATTCCACGGCGGTGAAGCGCGCCGTCTCGTCGCTCATGTCGGCTTCGAAGCGCAGGATCTCGGCGCCCTCGAGGCGGTAGCGGTCGGGTTGCTGCTGGATCAACTGGACCAGCGTCATGGGGTCGACGGCCGGGTTGGCGCCGAAGATGACCCGGCCCCGTTCGTCCCCGGCCTCCAGGCGGGCGATTCCCAGCCGTGCGGCACGCTGGCGCAGGCGGGTCTGGCGAAACAGCGTCTTGACCGGCGCCGGCAGCAGGCCGAAGCGGTCGATCATCTCGACCTGGAGTTCCTTGAGGTCGGCCTCGTTCTCGGCGTTGCTGATGCGCTTGTACATGATCAGCCGCTGCTGGACGTCATGCAGGTAGTCGTCGGGAATCAGCGCCGGCAGGTTGAGGCTGATCTCGACGCCTTCATCGAGCGGGGCCTCGATGTTGGGCGTCTTGCCGGCACGGATCGCCTTGACCGCCCGGTCGAGCATCTGCATGTAGAGGCTGTAGCCGATGGTCTCCATCTGCCCGCTCTGCTCGTCGCCGAGCAGTTCGCCGGCGCCGCGGATCTCCATGTCGTGGCTGGCCAGGGTGAAGCCGGCGCCCAGGTCCTCGGCCTGGCCGATCGCCTCGAGGCGCTTGACGGCGTCCTTGGTCATCGCCCTGGGGTGCGGGGTCAGCAGGTAGGCGTAGGCCTGGTGGTGGCTGCGGCCCACGCGCCCGCGCAACTGGTGGAGCTGGGCGAGGCCGAACTTGTCGGCGCGCTCGATGACGATGGTGTTGGCGCTGGGCACGTCGATGCCGGTCTCGATGATCGTCGAGCACACCAGCACGTTGAAGCGCTGATGGTAGAAGTCCGACATGATCCGCTCCAGCGAGCGTTCCGGGAGCTGGCCGTGTGCGACCGCGACCCGCGCCTCGGGCACCAGGTCGCGGATCTTGTTGGCGGTCTGCTCGATGGTCTTGACCTCGTTGTGCAGGACGTAGGCCTGGCCGCCGCGCAGGATCTCGCGCAACAGGGCTTCCTTGATCACGCCGTCGTCGCGCTGCTGGACGAAGGTCTTCACCGACAGGCGCCGGGCCGGCGGGGTGGCGATGATCGACAGGTCGCGGATGCCGCTCATCGCCATGTTGAGCGTCCGCGGGATCGGGGTGGCGGTCAGCGTGAGGATGTCGACCTCGGCCCTCAGGTTCTTGAGGCGCTCCTTCTGGCCGACCCCGAAGCGATGTTCCTCGTCGACGATCAGCAGTCCCATGTTGGGGAGTTTCATCGAGCGGGACAGCAGCTTGTGGGTACCGATGACGATGTCGGCGCGGCCCTCCTCGATGCGCTTCAGGGTCTCGGCCTGACCCTTGCCGCCGGTGAAGCGCGAGATCAGCTCGACCTGGACGGCGGTGTCGGCGAAGCGGTCGCGGAAGTTGTCGTAATGCTGCTGGGCGAGCAGGGTGGTGGGCACCAGCACCACCACCTGTCGCCCGGAGTGCACGGCGAGGAAGGCCGCCCGCATGGCGACCTCGGTCTTGCCGAAGCCGACGTCGCCGCAGACCACGCGGTCCATGGGCCGGGGCGCGGTCATGTCGCCGATCACCGCGTGGATCGCGGCGCGCTGATCGGGGGTCTCCTCGAACGGGAAACTGGCCGCGAAACGCAGGTACTCCTCGCCGGGTGCCTCGCAGGCGAAGCCCTCGCGCGCCTCGCGCCGGGCATAGACGTCGAGCAGTTCCGCCGCGGTGTCGCGGATGCGTTCGGCGGCCTTCTTCTTGGCCTTGTCCCAGGTATCCGAGCCCAGCTTGTGCAACGGGGCGAGTTCGTCGCTGGCGCCGGCGTAGCGCGAGATCAGGTGCAGGCTGTCGACCGGGACGTAGAGCTTGGCGCCGTCGGCATATTCCAGGGCGACGAATTCGGCGGCCTGGCCGCCCGCCTCGAGGGCTTCCAGCCCCAGGTAGCGGCCGACGCCGTGGGTCTGGTGGACCACCGGGGCGCCGGGGCGCAGTTCCGAGAGGTGGCGCACCGCCAGTTCGTTGTCGTCGGTGCCCTTCTCGCGGCGCCGGCTCTGGCGGACCACCTCGCCGAACAGTTCGGTCTCGGTGATCACCGAGATGGCTGGTTCGTCGAGGGTCATCCCTTCGTCGAGCAGCCCCTCGGTGATCGCCAGGGGCGCATCGCTCTCGACGAAGGCCCGCCAGCCCGCGACGTGGGGCATGTCGAGATGCAGCACCTCGAGGGTTTCTTCCAGGGCCTCGCGTCGGCCCCGCGATTCGGCGACGAACAGGACCCGGCGCCGCTCCTCGGCATCGAGATAGGCGCTCAGGGCGGCCAGCGGTTTCTGGGCGCGGGCGTTGATCGCCACCGCCGGCGGCGCCTGGGTCAGCGGTGTTCGGGCGTGCGGGTGGTCGACGTCCCGGACCAGTTCGAGGCGCGGGCGCTGCTTGATCGCGGCGAACACCTCGGGGACCGGAATGAAGGCTCGCGACGGCGGCAGCAGCGGGCGGGTCGGGTCGACCCCGAGGTTCTCGTAGCGGCTCTGGATCGCCGCCCAGTGGTGTTCGGCGGCCTCGAAGACGCCGGGCATCAGGGCGACCCGCGTGCCCGCCGCGAGGTGGTCGAAGAGCGTGGCGGTTTCCTCGAAGAACAGCGGCAGGTACTGCTCGAGTCCCGGCGAGGGAATGCCCCTGATGGCGTCGTTGTACAGCGGGCACTGGCGCGGGTCGACGTCGAACAGGGTCTCGAAGCCTTCGCGGAAGCAGGCGATCGCCGAGCGCGACAGCGAGTATTCGTGAGCCGGCAGCAGCTCGACCGACTCGACCTTGTCGCCGCTGCGCTGGGTATCGGGATCGAAGCGCCGCAGGGTGTCGATCTCGTCGTCGAACAGGTCGATGCGCAGGGGCGTGTCGCTGCCCATCGGATAGAGATCGATCAGCGCGCCGCGCAGGGCGTACTCGCCGGGCTCGTAGACGGTCTCCACCGCGCGGTAGCCGGCCCGCGAGAGGCGTTCGCGAAAGCCCTCGCGGTCGAGCGTCATGCCGACTTCCAGGGTCATCACCCGGCCGGCGATGTAGTCGCTGGGCGGCAGGCGCTGCATCAGGGTGTTGACGGGCACCAGCACGATGCCGTCGCGGGCCTCCTGGAGGCGGCGCAGGGTGCGCAACCGCTCGGAGACGATGTCCTGGTGCGGCGAGAAGCTGTCGTAGGGCAGGGTCTCCCAGTCCGGAAAGGGCAGGACCGGGACCTCGGCGAAGAAGCGCAGGGCGTTCTCCAGACGCTGGGCGGCGGCGGTATCGGCGGTGACCACCAGCAGTGGCCCTTCATCGGCGAGCCGGGCCAGCGTCAACGGCGTGGCGGCGCCCTGTGGCGCCAGACAGAAGAGCGTGTCGCGATGGCCGCCGGGTGTCGGCGGCGCGAGCGGGGAGAAGTCAGGCATGGTCCAGGCAACGTTTCGACGAATCGACGGTAGGGCGAATCATAACAGGCGCACGAGTCCGGCGGGAAAACGACCCTGAAGGCGCGGTCGGCGCGCCGCGCCTGCCGTGGCGCAACACGCCCAATTCGGGTTTGTAGTCAACCCCGGATTTCTGTAATTGCCCTACAGCGAGTGCGACCATACAGCGATTGCGGTCCTCGTGAGTCGGCAAGGATAATGAACGCATCATTTTCAACGCGATTCCGTGAGAGGCGACTACGTGAGTCAAGACATGCTCGATACCTGTTTTCAGGAATGGCAGGACAGCGAGGCGCTGGCCGAAGAGATGATCCCGCTGCTCGGTCAGCTGTATCGCAAGTACAACGTGGTGCCTTCGCTGTATGGCCGTTCGCTGATCATTCGTTCGGTGATCCGTATTCTCAAGAACCACCGTTACGTGAAGAAGGTCGAGGGTACCGAGCTGTCCGTGCGCGATACGCTGCCGATGGTGCGGGCCATGCTCGATCTGGAGCTGGCCCCGGCGCACATCGACCTGGGCAAGCTGGCGGTGGCCTTCAAGCGCAGCGGTCGCAGCGATGTCGAGGCGTTCCTGCGCGAGGAGCTCGCCGAGATCGTGGGGGGCCACGAGACCAACGGCATGGGCGGCGAACCCAAGGACGTGGTGCTCTACGGCTTCGGGCGCATCGGGCGTATCCTGGCGCGCATCCTGATCGAGAAGGCCGGCGGCGGCAACCTGCTGCGTCTGCGCGCGATCGTGGTGCGCGGCGGCGGTGACGACCTCGAGAAGCGGGCCAGCCTGCTGCGTCGCGACTCGGTGCACGGGCCCTTCGCCGGCTCGATCAGCGTCGACCACGACAACAGCGCGCTGATCGCCAACGGCCACTACATCAAGGTGATTCACGCCGACTCGCCCAGCGAGATCGATTACACCGCCTATGGCATCGACAATGCCATTGTCGTCGACAACACCGGCAAGTGGCGCGACGACGAAGGGCTGTCGCAGCACCTGTCGAGCAAGGGCGTGGCCAAGGTCCTGCTCACCGCGCCGGGCAAGGGCAGCGTCAAGAACATCGTCTACGGCATCAATCACGACGACATCGGCGACGCGGATCGCATCATCTCGGCGGCATCGTGCACCACCAACGCCATCGTGCCGGTGCTCAAGGCGGTCAACGACGAATTCGGCATCCGCCACGGCCACGTCGAGACGGTGCATTCCTACACCAACGACCAGAACCTGATCGACAACTACCACAAGGGCGATCGTCGCGGGCGCAGTGCGCCGCTGAACATGGTGCTCACCGAGACCGGGGCGGCCAAGGCCGTGGCCAAGGCGCTGCCGGAACTCTCGGGCAAGCTCACCGGCAACGCGATCCGCGTGCCCACGCCCAACGTCTCGATGGCGATCCTCAACCTGAACCTGGAGCGCGAGGCCGACGCCGGGCGTCTCAACGACTACCTGCGCGAGGTGTCGCTGGATTCGCCGCTGCAGAAGCAGATCGACTACGTCGACTCGCCCGAGGTGGTGTCGTCGGACTTCGTCGGCAACCGCCATGCCGGCATCGTCGACGCCAAGGCGACCATCGCCGACGACACCAACGCCGTGCTCTACGTCTGGTACGACAACGAATTCGGCTACAGCTGTCAGGTGGTGCGCATCCTGCAGTCGATGTCCAACGTGCGCTTCCGTTACCTGCCCCGCGCCCGCGACTGACGGGCCCTGCGCGGCCGGTCGCCCCGTCGGGCGGCCGGCCTCTCCGCGCCTCTCGTCCGGGAGGCGGCCGCCCGCGCCGGTGGCCTTTCGATCAGTGTCTCTTTATAATGGCTGCGATTTTTTGGCGCGGTCCGTATGGCCACGGGCTGTACAGTAAAACCTTCTGATAAGAAAAGCCTTCGAGCACCGTGACTGTTTACCGTTCGCGTCGCCAGCTCGCGTATCGGCGGCGTCACCATGCCGTGCCTCGAACCCCTTTCCTTGCTAATCAGATTCGATAACTGGGCGAGACTATGATCGAAGTCAAACGAGGCCTGGATCTCCCCATCGCGGGGGCGCCCGAGCAGCGTATCGAGGATGCGCGGCCGGTGCGTCACGTGGCCGTCCTGGGCACCGATTACGTCGGCATGAAGCCGACGATGGAGGTCCGGGAGGGGGACCGGGTGAAACTCGGCCAACTGCTGTTCACCGACAAGAAGATCCCGGGCGTGCGTTTCACGGCGCCGGCTGCCGGTGAAGTGGTCGAGATCAATCGTGGCGAGAAGCGGCGCCTGCTGTCGGTCGTGATCAAGGTCGACGACAGCGAGGAGTCGGCCGACTTCACCGCCCATGGCGCCGAGGCGCTGGAGCGTCTCGAGCGGCAGACCGTCGTCGATCAACTGGTCGAGTCGGGGCTGTGGGCCGCCTTGCGCACGCGTCCCTTCTCGCGGACGCCGGCCCTCGACGCCGAGCCGGCGAGCATCTTCGTCACCGCGATCGATACCCATCCGCTCGCCGCCGACCCGGCACCGATCGTCAATGAGCAACCCGAGGCGTTCAGCAACGGCCTCAAGGTACTCAAGCGACTGACCGAAGGGGCGGTGTTCCTCTGTCACGCCCCCGATGCCGAGCTCCCCGGCAGCGATGTGGCCGGCGTACGTAGCGAGAGCTTCAAGGGGCCGCATCCGGCCGGTCTCCCCGGCACCCATATCCATCACCTGTCGCCGGTGAGCCTGACCCGTCAGGTCTGGCATCTGGGCTACCAGGACGTCATCGCTATCGGCAAGCTGTTCGCCGACGGCAAGCTCGACGTCAGCCGCGTGGTCGCCCTGGGCGGGCCGCTCGCCGCCAAGCCGCGTCTGGTACGCACCCGCCTGGGGGCCAGCCTGCGCGAACTGCTCGATGGCGAGATCGCCAAGGCCGACAACGATGTGCGGGTGATCTCGGGCTCGGTGTTCGGCGGCAAGGTCGCCGAGGGGGCGCTGAGCTACCTGGGGCGTTTCCATCGCCAGGTCACGCTGCTCGAGGAGGGCAACAAGCGCGCCTTCATGGGCTGGCTGTCGCCGGGACGCAACCGTCATTCGGTGCTGGGCATCTACCTGTCGCGGTTCACCGGGCTGCGCGACTATGCCCCGACCACCACCACCAACGGCTCGGAGCGCGCCATGGTGCCGGTGGGGGCCTACGAGACGGTGATGCCGCTGGACATCCTGCCGACCCAGTTGCTGCGCTCGTTGATCGTCGGCGACATCGAAATGGCGATGCAGCTCGGCTGTCTCGAACTGGATGAGGAAGACCTCGCGCTGTGCACCTACGTGTGCCCCGGCAAGTACGAGTATGGCCCCATCCTGCGCGACAATCTCACCACGATCGAGAAAGAGGCTTGAAGATGGGCATCCGACAGACACTCGACAATCTCGAGCCGCACTTTCACAAGGGGGGCAAGTACGAGAAGTTCTACGCGCTCTACGAGGCCGTGGACACCATCTTCTACTCGCCGCCCGACGTCACTCGCACCACCTCGCACATTCGCGACGGGATCGATCTCAAGCGGATCATGATCACCGTCTGGTTCTGCACCTTTCCGGCGATGTTCTTCGGCATGTACAACGTCGGCCTGCAGGCCAACCAGGCGATCGCCGACGGCTACGGCGTGCTGGGCGGCTGGCGCGAGGCGGCGACCATGCTGCTGGCCGGGGGCAATGATCCGGCCAACTGGTGGGACAACTTCGTGCTCGGCGCGACCTACTTCCTGCCCATCTATCTGGTGACCTTCGTGGTTGGCGGTTTCTGGGAAGTGCTGTTCGCCGTCAAGCGCGGTCACGAGGTCAACGAGGGCTTCTTCGTCACCTCGGTGCTCTTTGCCCTGATCTTGCCGGCGACCATCCCGCTGTGGCAGGTGGCGCTGGGCATCACCTTCGGCGTGGTGATCGGCAAGGAAGTCTTCGGCGGCACCGGCAAGAACTTCCTCAACCCGGCACTGACCGGGCGTGCCTTCCTGTACTTCGCCTATCCGGCGCAGATTTCCGGCGACTCGGTGTGGGTGCCGGCGGACGGCTATACCGGAGCCACGGCCCTGTCCACCACCTATGCCGACGGCATGAGCGCCCTGCATCAGCAGATGAGCTGGATGGACGCCTTCCTGGGCTTCATTCCCGGGTCGATCGGCGAGGTCTCGACGCTGGCGATCCTGATCGGCGCCCTGATCTTGGTAGGGACCAAGATCGCCTCCTGGCGGATCATACTCGGCGTCTTCCTGGGCATGGTGGCGACCAGCGCGCTGTTCAACGCCATCGGTTCCGATACCAACCAGATGTTCGCCATGCCCTGGTACTGGCACCTGGTGGTCGGCGGCTTCGCCTTCGGCATGGTGTTCATGGCCACCGATCCGGTGTCCGCCTCGATGACCGATACCGGCAAATGGGTGTTCGGCGCCCTGATCGGGGTGATGACGGTGCTGATCCGGGTGGTCAACCCCGCCTTCCCCGAAGGCATCATGCTGGCGATCCTGTTCGCCAACCTGTTCGCCCCGCTGATCGACCACTTCGTGGTGCAGGCCAATATCAAGCGTCGCCAGAAACGTGAAGCGGCCGCTGCGATGAGCAAGGAGACCGCCTGATGGCCAGCAACAACTCCGTCAAGAAGACTCTCACGGTCGCGTTCGCGCTGTGCATCGTCTGCTCCGTGGTGGTGGCATCGGCTGCGGTCGTGCTGCGTCCCACCCAGGCGAAGAACCAGGAGCAGGACCGCATGCGCAACCTGCTCCAGGTCGCCGAGCTCTACAAGCCCGGCCAGGACATCCGTGACCAGTACGACGAGCTGATCACGCCGCGTGTCGTCGACCTCAAGACGGGCGAGTATGCCGAGGGCAAGAATCCCGAGACCTTCAACCAGTTCGAGGCCGCCAAGGATCCCGCGCAGTCGCGCACCCTGTCCGGTGCCGAGGATCTCGCGGGTATCGGACGTCGGGAAAATTACGCTACGGTATATCTGGTGGGTGACCCCGACAGCCCCGACGAGATCATCCTGCCGGTTCGCGGGCAGGGGCTCTGGTCGTTGATGTCCGGCTATCTGGCCCTCAAGGGTGACGGCAACACCGTCGTCGGCCTGTCCTTCTACGATCAGGGCGAGACGCCGGGGCTCGGCGGTGAGGTCGACAATCCCAAGTGGAAGGCGCTGTGGGATGGCAAGAAGATCTACCCGGAGGACAGCATGGATCCCGCCATCAAGCTGGTGAAGGGCGGGGTCGGCCCCCAGACGCCAGACGCCGTCCACAAGGTGGACGCGCTTTCCGGCGCCACGCTGACCAGCAAGGGGGTCACCAATCTGCTGCAATTCTGGCTGAGTGACGAAGGCTTCGCCGAGTACTTGGCCCGGTTCCGCGACACGACGCAAGGAGCGTAAGCCATGGCTGCCTATACGCCCAAAGGCGTGCTGACCACGCCGATCTTCAAGAACAACCCGATCGCCCTGCAGATCCTGGGTATCTGTTCCGCGCTGGCGGTCACCAACTCCATGAACACCTCGCTGGTCATGGGGCTGGCGGTCATCGCGGTTACCGCGTTCTCGAGCTTCTTCGTTTCCCTGATCCGTCACCAGATCCCGTCGTCGATTCGTATCATCGTGCAGATGACGATCATCGCCTCGCTGGTCATCGTGGTCGATCAGGTACTCAAGGCCTACGCCTACGAGATCTCCAAGCAGCTCTCGGTGTTCGTCGGTCTGATCATCACCAACTGCATCGTGATGGGCCGTGCCGAGGCCTTCGCCATGCAGAACGGCCCGGTGATGAGCTTCCTCGACGGGGTGGGCAACGGTCTCGGCTATGCCGCGATGCTGCTGGCCGTGGGCTTCTTCCGCGAACTGTTCGGCTCCGGCTCGATCTTCGGTTTCACCGTGCTGCAGCCGGTCAACGACGGCGGCTGGTACGTCACCAACGGTCTGCTGCTGCTACCGCCCTCGGCATTCTTCGTGATCGGCCTGATCATCTGGGGGCTGCGCAGCCTCAACCCGGAACAGGTCGAGGAGAACGAGTTCAAGATCACGGCCAATACCCAGGCCAAGGAGGCCGTGTAAATGTTCGAACATTATCTGAGCCTGTTCGTGAAGGCCGTGTTCGTCGAGAACATGGCACTGGCCTTCTTTCTGGGCATGTGTACCTTCATGGCGGTGTCCAAGAAGGTGTCCTCGGCCATCGGCCTGGGCGTGGCGGTGATCGTGGTGCTGACCATCACCGTGCCGGTCAACAACCTGATCCTCCATTACCTGCTGGAGGAGGGGGCGCTGTCCTGGACCGGCATCGCGGGCGCCGAGAACATCGACCTGTCGTTCCTGGGCCTGCTCAGCTACATCGGCGTGATCGCGGCGATCGTGCAGATCCTGGAGATGTTCCTCGACAAGTTCGTGCCCGCGCTCTACAACGCCCTGGGCGTGTTCCTGCCGCTGATCACCGTCAACTGCGCGATCCTGGGTGCCTCGCTGTTCATGGTGCAGCGCGACTACAGCTTCGGCGAGTCGGTGATCTACGGCTTCGGCGCCGGCGCCGGCTGGGCGCTGGCGATCGCCGCGCTGGCGGGCATCCGCGAGAAGCTCAAGTACAGCGACGTGCCCGCCGGCCTGCGCGGCCTGGGCATCACCTTCCTGACCGTGGGACTGATGTCGCTGGGCTTCATGTCTTTCTCCGGCATCCAGCTGTAAGCACAACGAGAACATAGGAATTCGACATGGTCGATACATCGATTATCGTGCTCGGCGTCGTCATGTTCACCGTGATCGTCATTGGCCTGGTGGCGATCATTCTGGCCGCGCGCAGCCGGCTGGTGAGCAGTGGGGACGTGACGATCCAGATCAACGAGGATCCCGAGAACACCCTGACCACCCAGGCGGGCGGCAAGCTGCTGCAGACCCTGGCCTCGAACGGCATCTTCCTGTCGTCCGCCTGTGGCGGCGGCGGTTCCTGCGCCCAGTGCAAGTGCCGGGTGCTGGACGGGGGCGGCTCGATCCTGCCCACCGAGGAGTCGCACTTCACCATGGGTGAAAAGAAGGAGGGCTGGCGGCTCTCCTGCCAGGTGCCGGTGAAGCAGGACATGAAGATCGAGGTCCCCGAGGAGGTCTTCGGCGTCAAGAAGTGGGAATGCGAGGTCATCGAGAACCCCAACGTCGCCACCTTCATCAAGGAACTCAACCTCAGGCTGCCCGAGGGCGAGGAAGTCGCCTTCCGCGCCGGGGGGTACGTGCAACTGGTGGCGCCACCCTACGACATCAAGTTCTCCGACTTCGACATCGAGGAGGAGTACCGGGGCGACTGGGAGAAGTTCGGGCTGTTCAACGTCTCCCACAAGAACGACGAGGAAGTGATCCGCGCCTACTCCATGGCCAACTATCCGGAAGAGAAGGGCATCCTCAAGTTCAACATCCGTATCGCCACGCCGCCGCCCAACACCAATCATCCGCCGGGGCTGATGTCGACCTACGTCTTCAACCTCAAGCCGGGCGACAAGGTGACGGTGATGGGGCCGTTCGGCGAGTTCTTCGCCAAGGATACCGACGCCGAGATGGTCTTCATCGGTGGCGGCGCCGGCATGGCGCCGATGCGCAGCCATATCTTCGACCAGCTCAAGCGTCTCGAGTCCAAGCGCAAGATGTCGTTCTGGTACGGGGCGCGCTCCTGGCGCGAGACCTTCTACAACGAGGAGTACGACCAGCTGGCCGAGGAGTTCGACAACTTCGAATGGCACCTGGCGCTCTCCGATCCGCAACCGGAAGACAACTGGGAGGGGCCGACCGGCTTCATCCACAACGTCCTCTACGAGATGTATCTCAAGGACCATCCGGCGCCCGAGGATTGCGAGTACTACATGTGCGGGCCGCCGATGATGAACGCCTCGGTCATCAAGATGCTCACCGACCTGGGGGTCGAGCCGGAAAACATCATGCTGGACGACTTCGGCGGATGATCCGAGACTACCGACCGACCGCGACAGGGCCCCTCCAGGCCCTGTTGTTGATAGTGACCCTGGCATTGGCGCTGGCCGGCTGCAATCCCCCGCCCGATGTCTCGGCGCACCGCTTCCAGGGGCCGATCTTCGGCACCGGCTACCACGTCACGGTCTATGCGGCGCTCGACGACGAGGCCCGGGAAACCCTCGACCAGGGCATCCACCGCGAGCTGGAGCACGTCGACCACCTGATGTCGACCTACAAGGACGACTCTGAACTGTCACGCTTCAACCGCTACCCTGTGGGGGTGCCGTTCTTCCTGTCGCCGGAGACCGCGGCGGTGATCCGCGAGTCGTTGCGTATCGCCCGACTATCCAACGATGCCTTCGACGTCACCGTGGGACCCGCCGTCAATCTGTGGGGCTTCGGGCCGCAGGGGCGCCCCGACCATGCTCCCGAGGCCGAGGCGCTGGCCGAGGCACTCGCCCGCGTCGACATCCACGCCCTCGAACTCCGCGGCGACACCCTGACCAAGACCAAGCCGGTCTACGTCGACCTGTCGGGGATCGCCAAGGGGTTCGGAACCGATCAGGTCGCCGATTACCTGGAGCGTCAGGGGATCGACAGCTATCTGGTGGAAGTGGGTGGCGAGATCCGCACCCACGGCCACAAGCCGGATGGCAGCCCGTGGCGGGTCGCCGTCGAGAAGCCGGTGTCCAGCGAGCGCAGCGTGCAACGGGTCATCGATCTGGGCGACGCGGCGGTGGCGACCTCGGGCGACTACCGCAACTATTTCGAGGAAAACGGCGTACGCTACTCGCATACCATCGATCCGCGCACCGGCAGGCCGATCACCAACCGTGTCGCCTCGGTGACGGTGATCACCCAGCGCTGTGCCACGGCGGATGCGTTGGCCACCGCCTTCACGGTGATGGGCGAGAGCGCGGCGCTGAAACTGGCCGAACGGGAAAACCTGGCGGTCTATGTCATTGTCAGAACCGATGACGGTTTCGAAACACGCATGAGTCCGGCCTTCGAGCCCTACCTGGAAGGGGCCCGGACGACCGGCGAGGAGGAGTGACATGACGACCTGGCTACTGGTGTTCGGGGCGATGCTGCTGCTGGTCGCGGCGATGTCGATCGGCGTGCTGCTGGGACGCAAGCCGATCAGCGGTTCCTGTGGCGGCCTCAACAACCTGGGCCTCAAGGATGGCTGCGAGATCTGCGGCGGCAAGGACGAGGTCTGCGAGGAAGAGAACCGCAAGCGCAACGGCCGGGCGCGCCGGCGTGCCGACGAGAGCCGCGGTCTGGACCTGGGCTACGACGCCACGCGCCGCTAGGCGGCCCGACCAGGCGCCAGGGACGGCGTCGCGACGCCTCAGAGGATGTTTACAAATTACTGCGCTAGGCCATACGGCGTTGAAATCAGCCTCGAAATGCTCATTTACCCACTCGTAAACTGCGCTTTCTCGGCTGATTTCGCCTTGTCTGACCGTCGCTCGTGACTGTTGTAAACACCCTCTTAACTTCCATATCCGCGCGAGGAGACACGAGAACCGATGGCAGTCCATAACTACGACGTGGTGGTGATCGGCACCGGACCGGCAGGGGAGAGCGCGGCGATCAATGCCGCCAAGCACGGCAAGCGGGTCGCCGTGGTCGAGAAGCAGCCCGCCGTGGGCGGCAACTGCACCCACTGGGGGACGATCCCCTCCAAGGCGCTGCGCCATCAGGTCAAGCAGATCATGCAGTTCAACACCAACCGCATGTTCCGCGATATCGGCGAGCCGCGCTGGTTCTCGTTTCCCAAGGTCCTCGAGCGCTCCCGGGTGACCATCGATCAGCAGGTCGAGATGCGCACCAATTTCTACGCGCGCAATCGCATCGACCTGTTCTTCGGCGTGGCGCGCTTTCGCGACGAGCACACCGTGGTCATCCGCGACAATCACGAAGGCGTCGAGGAGCTCTGCGCCCAGAAGGTCGTCGTCGCCACCGGCTCGCGGCCCTATCGGCCGGGCGACGTCAACTTCCGTCATCCGCGGATCTACTGCTCCGACACCATCCTGGGCCTGTCGCACACGCCGCGCACGCTGATCATCTACGGCGCCGGGGTGATCGGCTCCGAATACGCCTCGATCTTCTCGGGGCTCGGGGTCAAGGTCGACCTGATCGATACCCGCAGTCGGCTACTGTCGTTCCTCGACGACGAGATCAGCGATGCGCTGTCCTACCACCTGCGTCAGCACGGCGTGCTGGTGCGTCACAACGAGGAGTACGAGCGGATCGAGGGCGACGAGTCCGGGGTCGTCGTGCATCTCAAGTCGGGCAAGAAGCTGCGTGCCGATGCCTTTCTGTGGGCCAACGGCCGGACCGGCAATACCGACGAGCTGGGTCTCGAGAACATCGGGCTCGAGGCCAACGGGCGTGGCCAGCTCACGGTCGACGATCACTATCGCACCGCCATCCCGCACGTCTATGCGGTGGGCGACGTGATCGGCTGGCCCAGCCTGGCGAGCGCCGCCTACGATCAGGGGCGCAGTGCCAGCGACGAGTTCCTCGACGAGCCGTTCCGCTTCGTCACCGAGATTCCCACCGGCATCTACACGATTCCCGAGATCAGCTCGGTGGGCCGTACCGAGAGCGAACTGACCGAGGCCAAGGTGCCCTACGAGGTGGCCCAGGCCTTCTTCAAGGATACCGCCCGGGCGCAGATCACCGGCGACACCGTGGGCATGCTCAAGATCCTCTTCCACCGCGACTCGCTGGAGATCCTGGGGATCCACTGTTTCGGCGACCAGGCCTCGGAGATCGTCCACATCGGCCAGGCGATCATGCAGCAGCCGGGGGAGGCCAACAGCCTCAAGTACTTCATCAATACCACCTTCAACTACCCGACCATGGCGGAGGCCTATCGGGTGGCGGCTCAGAACGGGCTCAACCGCCTGTTCTGAGCCCTAGGGCCCGCCATCGTGCGGGCCGTTTCCTTTCGTCTCATCGCGACAGGAGGTCAGCATGCGCAAGGAACGCAATTCGCAGAACAACGACTGGACCTTTACCTTCGGCCACGAGGAGCTGGTGATTCACCAGCGCTATGAAGTCCTGAGCATCGTCAACGACTTCATGCTGGGGGTCTGGTTCACCCTCGGCAGTGTCTGCTTCTTCTTCGAAGGCACGCTCAAGACGATCGGCGTCTGGCTGTTCGTCATCGGCAGCGTGCAGTTGCTGATTCGCCCGATAATTCGCCTGCACCGCTACATCCGTTTCAAGCGCCTGCCCGGCAGCGACCAGGACTACTGATGCGCCGTCAGGCGCTCCGGTAGCGGTAGACCCGCAGGCTCGGCAGGAAGACCTCGTCCTCCAGCCGCTCGTCGCTGCGCCTGGCGCGCGTGCGCCCCTCGGGCGGCCGGGGCAGCGGCTCGTTGTGGTGGGGCAGGCGGCCGTCCGGCGCGGGGATGAACAGCGGCAGCGGCAGGTTCAGGGCCCGTCGCTCGCGGCCGTCGGCGAGCGGCTCGGCGAAGAACAGGTTGCCACGCATCACCGGCGCCTGCTTCTGGACCTGGGCCAGGGGCTCCCGGTCGGGAATACCCGCCAGCCGTTCGAGCTGGATGCGGATGTGGGGCGCCTCGCTGTCCAGCGCCAGCAGTTTCTGCTCGGCCTCGCGTACCGTGAGCCGCTTGATCGAACGGCCACTCGAGTACCAGGCCAGTCGGACCCGGGAGAGCGGGGCATCCGCCACCGGGATCTGGCGCCAGCACTGCTTGAGATGCAGCCGGGCCAGCCCCTGGCCGCGCAGGTGGTCGTGGAGGGCGGGATGGCGGAAGGGCAGCACCGCCTTGATCTCGGGAATCAGGCCGGCGGCCTGTTCGCGGATGTCGCCGAGCTTGGCGGCGAAGGCCTGCTTGGCCGCGTTGACGCTGGCGACCGCCTCGAGCAGTGCCTCGTCGGCGGCGACCAGCGCCACGTAGCTGTGCGTGGCGCGCCCGTCCTGGCCGTCGCGGTACCAGAAGTCGAGCAGGCTGCGCCGCAGCCACTCCCGGTCGGGGGTGGGCGTTGCCAGGGCCCAGGCGTCTCGCGGGCGGGCCGCATAGCGGTCGAGCAGCGCTTCGCTGGTCTCGACGAGCCGATCGAAGGCGACCTCGAGTTCGGCCATCAGACGGTACTGGATCTCCATGGCGTGCGCCCTTATACCGTTAGCTCAAAGAGAGACTGTAATCCCGTGACACGCTGCTGTCATCCCGGGAAACGGGCCCGGCCAGCGGGCCCGGGTGCCGTCAGTTGCCGTTGGCGGCGCGGGGATCGCGGCCGATGGGGTGCGGCTGCCGGCGGGCCCTGGCCAGCTCGATCTGGCGCTGACGCTCGGCGGCGCGGGCGCGGGTCTTCTCGGCGAGGGCGTCCCAGCAGTGGGGACAGCTGACGCCGGGGCGGTAATGGGGCGACTGGCGGTCGGCATCGGAAATCGGCCTCCGGCAGGCGTGGCACTGGTCGTACTCGCCTTCGCTCAGGTCGTGACGCACGGTGACCCGGTTGTCGAAGACGAAACACTCGCCGCGCCACAGCGACTGTTCCTCGGGCACCTTCTCCAGATAGTTGAGAATGCCGCCCTTGAGGTGATAGACGGTCTCGAAGCCCTCGTTGAGCATGTAGCTTGAGGCCTTCTCGCAACGGATCCCGCCGGTGCAGAACATCGCCACCTTCTTGTGGCGGGCGGGGTCGTAGTGAGCCTTCACGTACTCGGGAAACTCACGGAACGACGTCGTCCGCGGGTCGATCGCCCCCTCGAAGCTGCCGATCTCCACTTCGTAGTCGTTGCGCGTATCGATCACCAGGACTTCCGGGTCGCTGATCACGTCGTTCCACGCTTCGGGCTCGACGTAGGTCCCGACCCGCTGGTTGGGATCGACATCGGGAACGCCGAGGGTGACGATCTCGCGCTTCAGCTTGACCTTGGTGCGATAGAAGGGATGGGCGTCGCAGTAGGATTCCTTGTGGTCGACGTCGTGCAGGCGCGAATCCGCCTTCAACCAGGCGAGCAGGGCGTCGATCGCTTCGCGGGTACCGGATACGGTGCCGTTGATGCCTTCTTCGGCAAGCAGCAGGGTGCCCTTGACGTCGTTGCGCCGCATGACGTCGAGCAGCGGCTCGCGCAGGGCTTCGAAATCCTCGAGGGTGACGAACTTGTACAGTGCCGCCACGACGATGGTCTGGCTCATGTCGTTCTCCAGTGAGTCGTCCGCGTAAAGGACGGTCCGGATGGTGGATACGGCGGGGTCGCCGCGGGGCGGCATTTTACGGCAAATCGGCGCGCCGTGCAGCGGGTCGTCGCTGCGGCGCCGACGCCATGGCGGGCGTCGGCGCGGAGAGTGGGGTGGTGGGCGGGCAGGCGCGTCTCAGCGGTCGCGATAGCGCCGGGTCAGATCGCCGTAGGCGTCGATGCGCCGGTCGCGCAGGTAGGGCCACATGCGGCGGACGTTCTCGCTGCGGGCCATGTCGAGTTCGACCAGCAGGTTCTCGGGTTCGTCGCCGGCATGGGCCAGCAATTCCCCCTGCGGGCCGCAGATGAAACTGCCCCCCCAGAAATGGATGCCCGGCGTGACACCGCTGAGATCCGGCTCGTGCCCGACCCGGTTGGCGACCAGCACGGGCAGGCCGTTGGCCACCCCGTGAGCGCGCTGGATCAGCGTCCAGGCCTCCTTCTGACGGCCCTTCTCCGGCAGGTCGTCGGGCGGGTGCCAGCCGATCGCCGTGGGGTAGAGCAGCAGATCCGCGCCGGCCAGGGTCATCAGGCGCGCCGCTTCCGGGTACCACTGGTCCCAGCACACCAGCACGCCGAGCCGGCCCAGCGAGGTGTCGATGGGCTCGAAACCCTGCTCGGCGTCGGCATCGCCCGGCGTGAAGTAGAACTTCTCGTAGAAGCCGGGATCGTCGGGGATGTGCATCTTGCGGTAGTGGCCGACACGCCCGCGCTGGCGGTCGAAGACCAGCGCTGTGTTGTGATAGACCCCGGCGGCGCGGCGCTCGAAGATCGAGCCGACCAGCACGATGTCCAGCTCGTGGGCGAGTTCCGCCAGGCGCGTGGCGGTGGGACCGTCGAGCGGTTCGGCGAGGTCGAACAGTTCCGGGTCCTCGCACTGGCAGAAGTAGTGGGTGGCGTGCAGTTCCTGCAGCAGCACCAGCTGGGCGCCGCGTTCGGCCAGTTCGCGAACGCCGGCTTCGCTGGCGTCCAGGCTGCGGGCCTTGTCGGGCCAGGCCGGCTGCTGGACCAGGCCCACCTTGAGGGTCTTGTGCATCTCAACGCTCCTCGTCGTCTTGCGGGTCGCCGGTCTCGGCCAGGCTGCCTCGCGGTAACTGCATGGTCAGGCAGTGTAGACTGCCGTGCTGGCGGATCACACTGCGGCAATCGATGGGCACGATCTCGCGGTCGGGAAACGCCTCGGCCAGGGCCGCGAGTGCCCGGGCGTCGGCCGGATCGGCATAGGTCGGCACCAGCACCGCCCCGTCGATGATCAGGAAGTTGGCATAGGTGGCGGGGAGTCGGTGGCCGTCGTCCGGATCGAAGCAGGGCCGTGGCCAGGGCAACGGTACCAGCCGATAGGGCGTGCCGTCGGGCCGGCGCAGGGCCTGGATCTCGCGCTCCATGGCGGTCAGCGCCGGGTAGTGCGGGTCCGCGGGATCGTCGCAGCGCACGTAGGCGATGGTCTGCGGGTCGCAGAAACGCGCCAGGGTGTCGATATGGCTGTCGGTGTCGTCGCCCTCGAGATGCCCGTGGGTGAGCCAGAGTACCCGGTCGATCCCGAAGTCCGCCGCGAGCCGGCTTTCGATCGCGGCGCGATCGAGGCTCGGGTTGCGGTTGGGGTTGAGCAGGCAGGCCTCGGTGGTGAGCAGTGTTCCCTGGCCGTCGGTCTCGATGGCACCGCCCTCGAGCACCAGCTCGCGAGCTTCCACCGGGGCGGCGAAGACGCCGGACTCGGCGAGTCGCCGGGTCAGGGCATCGTCGCGCTCGGCGGGAAACTTGCCGCCCCAGCCGGTGAAACGGTAGTCGAGCAGCACCACCGTGCCGTCGCGCTCGACGCCGATCGGGCCGTGATCGCGGGCCCAGGTATCGTCGGCGGGGGCCTCGACGAAACGCAGGCGCCCGGCCGGCACCCCGAGATGGCCGAAGGTCGTGGTCAGTCGCGCCCGGGTGGCGGCGTCGGGCACGCTGATCAGCACGCGCTGGTGGCGGGCGATGGCCACCACCATGGCTTCCAGCGTCGCCTCGATGCACGGCAGGGTCGGCGCCCAGTCGCTGTCGCGGGTGGGCCAGGTGAGCTGAATGGCGTCCTGGGGATGCCATTCGGGGAACAGACGCTGCGTCATGGTGTCTCCTGAAGCCGAGAACGTGCCCGTGAACCAGGCGGCGGCATTGTAGACCGCGCCCTGCGCGTTGCAAGCGTTTGGTGGTGCCGTGCCGCCGACGTGGCAGATGCCGGCACCTCGGGCCGTCGATGCGTCGGGCGCCGAAGCGTCGGACCGTCGATGCGTCGGGCGCCGATGCGTCGACACGTAAAAAACCGTACCATGGGTCGCCTGCCGACAAGGAACCGAGTTGATGCTGGATCGCCTACCTTTTCTGATCGGGCTGCGCTACGTGCGGGCCAAACGACGCAACCATTTCATTTCGTTCATCTCGTTGACCTCGATGCTGGGGCTGACGCTGGGCGTGGCGGTACTCATCCTGGTGCTGTCGGTGATGAACGGCTTCGATCACGAGCTGCGCACCCGGGTGCTGGGCATGGTTCCGCATACGCGAATCGAGAAGCCCGCCGGGATGACCGACTGGAAGCCGCTCGCCGAGCGGCTGACCCAGCGCAAGCACGTCGTCGCCGCGGCGCCCTACGTCGAGCAGCAGGGCATGCTGGCGGCCGGCGGCAATACCCAGGGCGCGCTGGTGTGGGGCATCCAGCCGGACTACGAGAAGCGCGTGTCGATCATCGACCAGCACATGCAGCAGGGCAGCCTCGACGATCTTGCCCCGGGGGAGTGGCACATCGTGCTCGGCGACCTGCTGGCACGCAACCTGGGCGTCGGGGTTGGCGACCGGGTGACGCTGCTGGTGCCCGAGGCCTCGATCACCCCGGGCGGGGTCTTTCCGCGCATGAAGCGTTTCACGGTGAGCGGGATCTTCAAGGTCGGGGCCGACCTCGACGCGCGGCTGGCCTATACCAACATCCAGGACATGCAGAAACTGGCGCGCATGGGCGATGCCGTCGGCGGGCTGCGGCTCGAACTCGACGACCTCTTCCTCGCCGGCTCGGTGACCCAGTCGATCCTCAATCAGCTGGGTTACGGTTACCGCGGCATGGACTGGACCTACACCCATGGCAACCTGTTTCAGGCGATCCAGATGGAGAAGCGCATGATCGGGCTGCTGCTGATGGTGATCGTCGCGGTCGCCGCCTTCAACATCGTCTCGACGCTGGTGATGGTGGTCACCGACAAGCACGCCGACATCGCCATCCTGCGCACCATCGGGGCCACGCCGCGAACCATCATGGGCATCTTCATCGTCCAGGGGCTGGCGATCGGCCTGATCGGCATCGTCATCGGCGTGGTGCTGGGCATCGCCCTGGCGTTGTCGGTCTCCGACATCATCGCCTGGTTCGAGGCGGTCACCGGTATCCAGTTCCTCGATCCCAACGTCTACTTCATCAGCTATCTGCCTTCCCGGCTGCAGTGGAGCGACGTGGGCTTCATCGTGCTGGCGGCCTTCGGCCTGAGTTTCCTGTCGACGCTGTACCCGGCCTGGCGGGCGGCGCGTGTCCAGCCTGCGGAGGTACTGCGCTATGAATGAGCCCATGCAATCGACGACCCCGGACGACGCCACCGCGCGCCCGGTCATGCTGGCCTGCGAGGGGCTGACCAAGATCTACCGGGAAGGCCCCCAGGACGTCACCGTTCTCGACGGGCTCGATCTGGCGGTGCGCGCCGGCGAGCGGATCGCCGTGGTGGGCAGTTCCGGCTCCGGCAAGACCACCCTGCTCAACCTGCTCGGCGGGCTCGACAAGCCCACCGCCGGCACGGTGCGCGTGGCCGATCGCTCACTGGCCGATCTCGGCGACGCCGAGCTCGGCCGCTTCCGCAATCGTCACATCGGTTTCGTCTATCAGTTCCACCATCTGCTGGCCGAGTTCACGGCGCGCGAGAACGCTGCGCTGCCGCTGATCATTCGCGGTCAGAAGCGCCGGGAGGCCGAGCAGCGGGCCGGCGAGATCCTCGACAAGGTAGGCATGGCGGCACGGGCCGATCACAAGCCGGGCGAACTTTCCGGCGGCGAGCGCCAGCGCGTGGCGATCGCCAGGGCGCTGATCACCGATCCCAGCCTGATGCTGATGGACGAGCCCACCGGCAACCTCGACCAGACCACCGCGGCGAGCATCCTCGCGCTGATGGACGAACTCGCCGCGACCACGGCCTGCGCCTTCGTGGTGGTGACCCACGATCCGGGCCTGGCCGCGCATCAGGATCGGGTGCTGCATCTGGATCGGGGGCATCTTGCTAGCGATTAGGCCACGGGCGGCGCAGCGTATGCGCTAGTCGGGCTTCTCTCGAGCGGGCGCGCCGGTCTGGGTGGCGCGCGCCTGACGGCGACGACGGGCGCGGCGCTTCCAGCTGCGCGCCACGTGCCAGCGCCAGAGCAGGCGGATCACCAGGTTGCCGGCGAGCCCGGCGACGACCGCGGCGACCAGCGAGCCGACCATCAGCGCGGGCAGGATCTCGGCCATCTTGGCGGCGAGCCAGTGGGCGTTGAGGTGATCGGGAACTTGCCGTGGCGGTGTGGCCAGCAGCCAGGCGCCCAGGCGATAGTTGCCGTAGAAGATGATCGGCATGGTCAGCGGGTTGGTCAGCCAGACCAGCCCCACCGACAGGGGCAGGTTGCAGCGCAGCAGCCAGGCCCCCGCCGCGGCGAGAACCATCTGGAAGGGAATCGGCAGCAGGGCGCAGAACAGGCCGACCATGAAGGCGTTGCCGACCGAGCGGCGGGTCAGCACCCACAGCGAGGCGTTGCCGATCAGGTGGCTCATGAAGCGCAGCGAGCGGTTGCGCTTCAGGGTGTCCGGATGGGGCATGTAGCGCTGGATCAGACGGCGCGGCATGGTCTCGCTCGCTGGTTCGGGGTCCGGCCATTATCCATGGTTGTCCGGCTCCCTGCCATGATCGATCGCGGAGGGCTCGACGGTGGACATCGCAGGCCGCTTCCCGCTCCCGAGTCACGCCCGTCGTCCGGGGCTGGCCGCCCGGCTGGCGCTGGGTGCGCTACTGGGCGGTGTGCTCGGCAACGTCGGGCCGCCCGGGCTGGCCGCCGGGCTCGCGCTGGCCTGGCTTGGGTGTCTGGCGGCCGGGCGCTACCGGCTGGCGCTGACGCTCGGCGTGATGGCCCTGGCCGCGGTACAGGTGCTGCTGGCACGTGGCGCGATCCTGCCCGAGGGCCTCTCGCGCGCCGACCTGGCGGTGCAGGCCCGGGTGCTCGCGGTCAGCGATGACGATGCCGTCACCCGGCTGCGCCTGGCGGTCGACGACTGCCGGCCGCTGGCCAGCCCACGCCCCGCCTGTGACGGCCTCGCGCGCGTCCGGGTGAGCTGGTACGACGCGCCGCCGCTGGCGGTGGGCGACGTCTGGCGGTTGACGCTGCGGCTGCGTCCGCCGGCCGGCTTCGCCAACCCCGATACCTTCGACTATGGCGCCTGGCTGTGGCGCGAGGGTATCGGCGCCACCGGCTACGTGCGCGATGCCCCGGCGCCCGAGCGTCTCGTCGCGGGCGGAGCGGGCCTGCGCCAGCGGGCGCTGGGCTTTCTCGACGGCCACGTCGCCGATCCGCTCGGCCGGCGCTGGCTGGCGGCACTCACCCTGGGCGCCTCGCAGCGGCTGGACGATGCCGACTGGGAACTGCTCAACGCCACCGGCACCACGCATATCATGGTCATTTCCGGGCTGCATGTCGGGCTGATCGCGACCCTCGTGCTGTGGCTGGCACGCGCTGCGGCGCGGCTGCTCACGCCGGGGCGCTGGCGGATGGCGGTCTGGCCCTGGTGGTGCGCGGGCGCGGCGGCCATCGGCTATGCCGGCCTGGCCGGGCTGCAGCCTCCGGCGATGCGCGCGATGATCATGACCCTGGTCGGGCTGTGGGTCGCCAGCGGCCGCCATGCGCCGGGGCCCTGGCAGGGCTGGTGGCTGGCGCTCGCCCTGGTGGTGCTCGCCGACCCGTTGGCGCTGTGGCGGCCGGGACTGTGGCTGTCGTTCGTCGCCGTGGGCCTGCTCATTCTGATCTGGCAGGGACGGGACCGGCCACGCGGTCCGCGTGGCTGGCTGGTCGCCCTGCTGCGTACCCAGGCGCTGCTGGCGCCGCTGATGGCGGCGGCGGTATTGGTCGCCTTCGATCGCTTGGCGCCCGCGGCGCCGCTGGTCAACCTGATCGCGGTGCCGCTGGTCGGCAGCCTGCTGGTGCCTGCGGGGCTGACCGGCTGGGCGCTGGCCTGGTGGCCCTCGCTGGCGGCGTTGTGCTGGCAAGGCTTCAGCGCGGCGGCGCATCTCGTCCACGCCGGACTCGAGCGCGTCATGCAGTGGGTGCCGCTCTGGCACCCGCCGGGCTGGGAAGCGTGGCCGGTCGCCCTGGCCCTGGTGGCGCTGACGGCGCTCTGGGCGCTGCCCGGCGTGGCGCGGACGCTGCGCTGGATCGGCAGCCTGTCACTGCTGATGATGGTGTCCACCCTCGCGCCGTCGGGGATCGCTCCGGGAGTGCTGCGTGTCCGTGTCCACGATGTCGGTCAGGGGCAGTTGCTCGAGCTGCGCACGGCCCATCATCGGCTGCTCTACGATACCGGACCGCGTTTCGGTTCCGGCTTCATGCCGCTGACGACGCTGTGGCCGGCCGGACAGCGCTTCGATGCGGTGATCGTCAGTCATTCCGACCGCGATCATGCCGGCGGCATTCCGGCACTCGAGCAGGACCATCGGGTGGCGAGGTGGTACGCGCCGGGTGTGACGCCGCTGGGTGTCGAGGTACAGCCGTGCCGGGCGGGCCGGCACTGGCGCTGGGATGGCGTCGACTTCCGCTTCCTGTGGCCGCGCGGCGATCCGGCCGGGTTCGACGACAATGACCGCTCCTGCGTGCTGCTGGCGCAGACGGCGGGGCAGCGCCTGCTGGTCAGCGGTGATGCCTCGGCGACCGTGGAGGCGCAGCTGGCCGATGCGCTGCCGGGCCCGGTGAACGTGCTGGTGGCCGGTCATCACGGCAGCCTGAGCAGTTCGTCGCCGCCCTGGGTGACGGCGACGCGGCCGCATCACGTGGTCTTCAGCGCCGGGCGCGACAACCCGCACCATCATCCCCGCGATGCCGTGGTGCGTCGTTACCGTCAAGCGGGCAGTTGCCTGTGGAACACCGCGCTGGATGGCGCGGTGACGTTCTGGCTGGGTGGCTCCCACGACCCCGAGGTGAGCGCACAGCGCCCGCCGGTGGGGTGGCGCGAGAGTGTCGAAGGGCGCTGCCATACGGTAGAATCGCCGCACTGAAAGCGGCGCTGCCTTCACGAACCGGGAGACGGGACGCAATGAACGTTTACGACGCGCTGGTGGCCGGCGGGGTCCTGATGATCCCGATCCTGGGCTGCTCGCTGCTCGCCACGCTGATCATCGTCGAGCGTCTGTGGAGCCTGCGGGCCTCACGGATCGCGCCGGCGCGTCTCGGCGAAGAGGTCTGCGAACTGATCCAGCAGGGGCAGGTCAACCTGTTCTGGCTGGAGAGCCACTCGCCGCTGGGCGGGGTGCTGGCGGCGGGTCTGCGTAACGCCCGGCTGGGGCAGGATCAGGTCCGGGCGCGCATTCAGGAAGCCGCCACCGCGGTGATCCACGACATGGAGCGCTTTCTCAGCCCGCTCGGCACCATCGCCTCCATCACCCCGTTGATCGGCCTGCTGGGTACCGTGGTGGGGATGATCCAGGTCTTCGCGGTGATCGTCTCGGCGGAGGGCGCGCAGCGCACCGCCGAACTGGCCGGTGGCATCTCCCAGGCGCTGGTGACCACCGCGGCGGGTCTGACCGTGGCGATTCCGGCGCTGATGTTCCATCGCTACTTCCAGCGCCGGGTGGAGGACATCACCGTGCGCATGGAGGAGCAGGCCGGCCAGGTGGTGGAGTTCCTCGCCCACCATGGCCAGGAGCTGACCCTGGCGGAGCGCCGCGACGTGCGCAGCGCCCCGCGCGAGGCCCGGGGCCGCCGCGCATGAAGTTTCCGCGTCGCCACCGCGAACCGGCGGAGGTCAACCTCACGCCGTTGATCGACGTGGTGTTCCTGCTGTTGATCTTCTTCATGGTCTCGACCACCTTCGAGACCCGCGAGGCGCTGGAGCTGACCCTGCCGTCGAGCGACAACGGCCAGGCCCTCGAGGCCGCGCCGGTGACCCTGACGGTGACCCGGGACGGCACCTATCGCCTGGACCAGCGCACGCTGACCTCCCGCGAGGCGCTGCATCGGGCGCTGGCCGAGCGGGCCGCGACCGCCCGGGAACGCGGCCTGGTGATCGAGGCCGATGCCCAGGCCACCCACGGCGCCGTGGTGACGGCCCTGGACCAGGCCGCCTCGCTCGACATCCAGCGGGTGCGTATCGCCACCCGCGCGATGCCTTCATCCTCCAAACACGCGGAGACGCCGTGACGCAAGCCACCAGTCTGTCCCTGTACCGGCGCCTGCTCGGCTACGTGAAGCCGCACTGGAAGGCCTTCGCCGCCGCCGTGCTCGGCTATGCCATCTACGCGGCGTCGAGCACCGCCCTGGCCGAGATGATGAAACGCCTGATCGATGGTATCCAGAATCCCGATGCGGCGTTCCGGCTGTATCTGCCGCTGTTCGTGGTCGGCATGTTCGCCGCCCGCGGCGCCGGGACCTTCCTGGGCACCTACTTCATGAGCGACGTGGCGCGCAACGTGGTCCATTCCCTGCGCTGCAGCGTGTTCAATCACATGCTGCACCTGCCGGGGCGCTTCTTCGACGCCCACTCCAGCGGGCACCTGATCTCGCGGGTGACCTATCACGTCGAGCAGGTCACCGGCGCGGCCACCAACGCCATCACCATCATTCTGCGCGAGGGGCTGTTCGTCATCGGCCTGGTGGTCTACCTGCTGTGGACCAACTGGATGCTGACGCTGCTGTTCCTCGCCGTCACGCCCTTGATCGCCGGGGTGGTGCGCTACGCCAGCAAGCGCTTCCGGCGTCTCTCGCGGCGCATCCAGAACTCGATGGGCGACGTCACTCACGTCGCCTCCGAGGCCCTGACCGGCTACAAGGTGGTGCGCACCCACGGCGCCGAGGAGTACGAGAAGCGCCGTTTCGCCGCCGTCAGCGACTACAACCGCGAGCAGAGCATGAAGGAGGCGCTGACCAAGGCGGTCAGCACGCCGGTGATCCAGCTGCTGGTGGCGCTGTCGCTGGCCGCCCTGGTCTGGCTGGCCATGGCCCCCGAACTGATGGCCGACATGACCCCGGGCGAGTTCGTGGCCTTCATCACCGCCGCTTCGCTGATGGCCAAGCCGATCAAGTCGCTCAGCGAGGTCAATTCGGTGATCCAGAAGGGCCTGGCGGCGGCCGGCGAACTGTTCCGCCTGCTCGAGGAGCCCACCGAGATCGACGACGGCCATCTCGATCCCGAGAACATCGCCGGTCGTGTGAGCCTGGAGGGCGTGCACTTTGCCTACGGCGCGGATCAGCCCGAGGTGCTCAAGGGCATCGATCTCGAGATCGCCGCCGGCGAAATGATCGCCATCGTCGGCCGCTCGGGCAGCGGCAAGTCGACGCTGGTCAGCCTGTTGCCACGCTTCTACCGGCCCACGCAGGGGTGGGTGTGCCTCGACGGCGTGCCGCTCGACGAGTACCGGCTGTCGCCGCTGCGCCGGCAGATCGCGCTGGTCTCGCAGCAGGTCACGCTGTTCAACGCCTCGGTGGCCGACAACATCGCCTATGGCGTGCCCGATGCCGACCGCGCCAGCGTCGAGGCGGCGGCGCGCGCCGCCTACGCCGACGAGTTCATTCGTCGCCTGCCGCAGGGCTACGACACCGTGATCGGCGACAACGGCGTGATGCTCTCGGGCGGCCAGCGCCAGCGCCTGGCCATCGCCCGGGCGATCTTCAAGGATGCGCCGCTGCTGGTCCTCGACGAGGCCACCTCGGCGCTCGACACCGAGTCGGAGCGCTACATCCAGCGTGCCCTCGAGGAAGTCTGCCGCGGTCGTACCACCCTGGTCATCGCCCATCGCCTGTCGACCATCGAGCGCGCCGATCGCATCCTGGTGATGGAGCAGGGGCAGATCGTCGAGAGTGGCACCCATGCCGAGCTGCTCGCCCGGGACGGCGCCTATGCCGCGCTGCATCGTCTGCAGTTCCAGGAGGCGGTGGCATGAGCCGCTGGGTCGATGCCGGCTATCGTGACGCCGCCTGGCTGCAGGCGTTGCGGCCCTTGTCGTGGCTCTACCGCCTCGGCGTCGAGACGCGCCGCCGGGCCTACGCCAGCGGCCGCAAGCCGATCTGGCGCTCGCCGGTGCCGGTGATCGTGGTCGGCAACCTGACCCTGGGCGGGACCGGCAAGTCGCCGCTGGTGGCCTGGCTGGTGCGCTGGCTGGGCGAGCGCGGCTGGCGGCCGGGGATCGTCTCGCGGGGCTACGGGGGCCAGGCGCCGCGCTATCCGTTCTACGTCGACGCCGACAGCGACGTGACCTTCAGCGGCGACGAGCCGCTGATGCTCGCCCAGCAGACCGGGCGGCCGGTGGTGGTCGACCCGGACCGCCCCCGCGGCGCCCGCAAGCTGATCGCCGCCGGCTGCGACATCGTCATCGCCGACGACGGCCTGCAGCATCTGGCGCTGGGTCGCGACATCGAACTGGTGGTGGTGGACGGGGCCCTGGGCTTCGGCAACGGCCGCTGCCTGCCCGCCGGGCCGCTGCGCGAGCCGCTGGCGCGCCTGGCGAGCGTGGATGCCCTGGTGGTCAACGGCGGCGGCCGCGAGGGACTTGCCGCGGCGGCGGAGGCTGGCGGGGCGCCGGCCGGTTACGGCATGCAACTGGTACCGGCCCGTTGGCGGCACCTCACCGACGGGGTGGGCTATGGTGTCGAGACGCCACCGTTCTCGGGGCGGGTGCATGCCCTGGCGGGCATCGGCCGCCCGGCGCGCTTCTTCGCCACGCTGGAGGCGCTGGGCGTGAGCCACGACGCGCACCCCTTGCCCGATCATCACCGCTTCAGCGCTGAGGATCTGCGCTTCGCCGACAACCGCCCGGTGGTGATGACCGCCAAGGACGCGGTCAAATGCCGGCGCTTCGCCAACGAGCGCTGCTGGGCGCTGGACGTCGAGGCGGCGCCGGATCCGGCCTTCGCGAGCTGGCTGGCCGAACGACTCGATACGCTACAACCCGCGACCTGCGAGGTAACTCATGGATAAGGAATTGCTGGCCATGCTGGTCTGTCCGCTGTGCCAGGGCAAGCTCAAGTACGATCGCGAACGCGGCGAACTCAAGTGCCATTACGATGGCCTGGCCTACCCGATACGCGACGACATCCCGGTGATGCTCCAGGAAGAGGCCCGGGTCATGGATGCCGACGAGAAGCTCGGCAAGTCGTCGGGCCCGGCCGCGGCAACGGACCCCGAGGCATGAACGAGTTCGTGGTGGTGATCCCGGCGCGCTACGCCTCGAGCCGTTTGCCGGGCAAGCCGCTCGCCGATATCGCCGGGGTACCGATGGTGGTGCGCGTCTGGCAGCGTGCCCTCGACAGCGGGGCCGCCCGGGTGGTGGTGGCGACCGACGACGCGCGGATCCGGGCGGCGGTGGAGGCGGCCGGCGGCGAGGCGCTGATGACCCGCGACGACCATCCTTCCGGCACCGACCGGCTGGCCGAAGTGGCGCAGTCGCTGCAGCTGGCGGACGAGACCATCGTGGTCAACGTCCAGGGCGACGAGCCCTTGTTGCCCCCGGCGTCGATCGCCCAGGTCGCCGCGCGCCTGGCGGACGACCCCGAGGCGGCGATCGCCACGCTGGCCGAGCCGATCGGCGACGTCGAGGCGCTGTTCAACCCCAACGTGGTCAAGGTGGTGCGCGACGTGCGCGGCCGGGCGCTGTACTTTTCAAGGGCACCGATTCCCTGGGATCGCGGGCAGTTCGCGGCGCGTCCCGAGACCCTGGCCACCGATGCCTGGTTGCGACACATCGGCCTCTACGCCTATCGGGCGGGCTTTCTCGCCGAGTACGTCGACTGGCTGCCGAGCCCGCTGGAGCAGCTCGAACAGCTCGAGCAGTTGCGGGCCCTGCATCACGGCCGGCACATCCAGGTCGCCCTGGCGCGCGAGGTGCACCCGGCCGGCGTGGACAGCGCCGCGGATCTCGAGCGGGTCCGTCATTGGTTTCTGCAGCAGGAGGCGTCGCACTGATGCGAGTTCTGTTCGTGTGTCTGGGTAACATCTGTCGTTCGCCGAGCGCCGAAGGCGTGTTTCGGGCGCGCCTTCAGCGTGCCGGCCTCGCCGAGCGGGTCGAGGTCGACTCCTGCGGCATCGGCCACTGGCACGTCGGCAAGGCACCCGACGAGCGCGCCCAGGCGGCGGCACGCAAGCGTGGCATCGACATCGCCGGGCTGCGCGCGCGGGTTCTCGACGCGGCGGACTATCGCCACTTCGACTACATCCTGGCCATGGATCACGATAACCTCGCCGCGATCGAGGCGGGTCGGCCCGTGGATTGCCGGGCGACGATCGATCTCTTCCTGAGCTATGCCGGGCGCCCCGACGACGCGGTGCCGGACCCCTATTTCGGCGGCGACGAAGGCTTCGAGACGGTGCTCGATCTGATCGAGGCGGCCAGCGACGGCCTGATCGACGAGATCCGGCGCCGCCTGGCGGGGTCATGATCCAGCACGACGTCGATCTGAGCGCGGCCAACACCCTGGGGCTGCCCGCCACCGCCGAGCGTCTGGCGACGGTGACCTCGATCGCCGAGGCCCGCCAGGCGCTGATCGAGGCCGAACGCCACGCCTGGCCGCTGACGGTGATCGGCGGCGGCAGCAACCTGGTCCTCGAGCCCTGGCTGCCGGGGCTCGTGGTGCGCCCGGCGCTGACCGAGCATTGGCTGGAAGCGGCCGACGGCGACACCGTGCGCGTTCACGTGGGGGCCGGCGTGAACTGGCACCAACTGGTCGTCGCCATGGCCGAGCGCGGCCTGTGGGGTATCGAGAACCTGGCGCTGATTCCCGGGCTGGCCGGGGCGGCGCCGATCCAGAACATCGGCGCCTACGGCGTGGAACTCGCCGAGGTGCTCGAGGAAGTTCACCTGATCGAGCGAGACGGGGCGCGCGAGCGGGTGCTGGGACGCGAGGAGTGTGCCTTCGGCTACCGCGACAGCGTCTTCAAGCACGCCCTCGAGAACCGCGTGATCATCACCCGCCTGGTGCTGCGCCTGTCGCGTCGCCCGCGGCCCCGACTCGACTACGGCGACCTGGCCTCGCGGGTCTCGGCCGCGGCGTCGCCGAGCGAGATCGTTGCCGCGGTGAGTGCGGTACGCCGCGAGAAACTCCCCGACCCGGCGCGGCTCGGCAACGCCGGCAGCTTCTTCAAGAACCCGCGGGTCGATGCAGACCAGGCACGGGCACTGCTCGCGGCGTTTCCGACGATGCCGCACTTTCCCCTGCCCGATGGCGGCGTCAAGCTGGCGGCCGGCTGGCTGATCGACCAGTGCGGCCTCAAGGGCCTGCGTGACGGCCATGTCGGCGTTCACGACCGTCAGGCCCTGGTGCTGGTGCATCACGGCGGCGGCAGCGCCGCGGAACTTCTGGCACTGGCCGAGCGCGTCGCGGCGGCGGTCGAGCGGCGCTTCGGCGTGTGCCTGGAGCGCGAACCGCGGCGCTTCGGGCAGGCGCGGCCGGCGGGGGGCGGAAAGCCGTAGAATGACGGCGGGTCGTACAGGGGCCGCGAGCCCGCGGCGGACGGCTCGTGTGGCTCGACAAGACCTGAAACGCAGAAGGCCCCGTCGGCGAACCGACGGGGCCTTCTGGCGTGTTCTGGTGGCTACGCCCTGATTCGAACAGGGGACCCCATCATTATGAGTGATGTGCTCTAACCAGCTGAGCTACGTAGCCGTTCAACGAGAGCGAATATTACGCATAAGACGCTGAGCTGTCAAGGAATATCGCCCCCGTCGCGTCACACGTTGAAGCGGAAGTGGATCACGTCGCCATCGGCGACGATGTACTCCTTGCCCTCCAGGCGCCACTTGCCGGCGTCCTTGGCGCCGGCTTCGCCGCCGAGCGTGACGAAGTCGTCGTAGGCCACCACTTCGGCGCGAATGAAGCCCTTCTCGAAGTCGGTGTGGATCACGCCGGCCGCCTGGGGCGCGGTGGCGCCGACCCTGACCGTCCAGGCGCGGACTTCCTTGACCCCGGCGGTGAAGTAGGTCTGCAGGCCGAGCAGGTTGTAGCCGGCGCGGATCACCCGGTCGAGGCCCGGTTCCTCCATGCCCATCTCGTCGAGGAACATGGCGCGCTCCTCGTCCTCCAGTTCGGCGATCTCGGCCTCGAGCTGGTTGCACACCGGCACCACCACGGCGCCTTCCTCGGCGGCGATCTCGCGCACGGTGTCGAGGTGCGGGTTGGCGTCGAAGCCGTCCTCGTTGACGTTGGCGATGTACATGGTCGGCTTGAGCGTCAGGAAGCCGTAGCTCTTGACCTGGCGCTTCTCCTCGTCGGAGAGCCCGAAACTGCGCAGCGGCAGGCCCTCGGCGAGGTGCGGCTGGATGCGATCGAGCAGGGCCTTGGTGGCGATGGCCTCCTTGTCGCCGCTCTTGACCACCCGGGCGAGGCGCTGGAGGGCGCGCTCGACGCTGTCCAGGTCGGCCAGCGCGAGTTCCAGATTGATGGTCTCGATGTCGGCCCGCGGGTCGACCTGATTGGCGACGTGGATGACGTTGTCATTGTCGAAGCAACGCACCACGTGGGCGATGGCGTCGGTCTCGCGGATGTTGGCGAGGAACTGGTTGCCCAGGCCTTCGCCCTTGGAAGCGCCCGCCACCAGCCCGGCGATGTCGACGAACTCCATGGTGGTGGGGACGACCTTCTCGGGCTTGACGATCTCGGCGAGCTTGTCGAGGCGCGGGTCGGGCATCGGCACGATGCCGGTATTGGGCTCGATGGTGCAGAAGGGGAAGTTCTCGGCGTCGATACCGGACTTGGTCAGTGCATTGAAGAGCGTGGACTTGCCGACGTTGGGCAAGCCGACGATGCCGCAGTTGAATCCCATGATTTGGTCCTGAAGATGCAGAAAGGCGTGAACGCAATGGCGGGTATTCTACGGGACGCTTTAGGCGTGAGCCAGAAGAGGGAAGGCGTCAGAGAGAAGATCGGATAGGCGTCATACTGCAAGACATGAGGCTTAGGTCTTCTTGGATCTTCCAGCGGCGCAGCCGCGCTCTTCCTTCTTATGGCTTGAAGCTGTGCAGCCGGTTCATGGCCTTGGCCCTGTCGCCGGAGAGGGCGTCGGGCAGGGTGGCGATGCACTCGTCGATGGCGGCGTCGATGGCCTGACGTTCGGCCTTGCCGGGGCGGCCCAGTACATAGTTGGTGACCTGCTTGGCACTGCCGGGGTGGCCGATGCCGATGCGCAGGCGGTGGAAGTCCTTGCGATTGCCCAGCGCGCTGATGGTGTCGCGCAGGCCGTTGTGACCGCCGTGGCCGCCGTCGCGCTTGTAGCGGGCGGTGCCGGGGGCGATGTCCAGTTCGTCATGGGCGACGAGCAGTTCCTCGGGGGCGATCTTGAAGAACTGGCAGAGCGCGGCGACAGCCGCGCCGCTGCGGTTCATGAAGGTGGTCGGGTTGAGCAGGTGCAGCTCGTGACCGGCGAAGTGGATCTTGGCGTAGTCGCCGAGAAACTTCTTCTCCATGCGCAGCGGTGTATGGCTGTCGCGCGCCAGGGCGTCGACCAGCCAGGCCCCCGCATTGTGCCGGGTTTCGGCGTAATTCGAGCCCGGGTTGCCCAGGCCGATGATCGCTTTGACGTGGCTCATGCGGGTGCCTTGCTGGTGGTACGGCAAAGCCGATTACTCGGCCTTGCCGTCTTCCTCGCCCTCGTTGCCGGCTTCTTCCTCGGCACGCTGTTCGACTTCGGTCGGCGTCTCGGTTTCTTCCGCGTCGCCTTCCTCGGTGGTACCGCGGGTCGGACGGGTGATGCTGACCACGCCGGCGTCGTGCTCTTCACCATGGCTCAGCTCGACCAGCGTCACGCCGGCCGGCAGCTTGAGGTCGGACAGGTGCAGGGTGTCGCCCAGTTCCAGGTCGCTGATGTCGACCTCGAGGTACTCGGGCAGGTCCTTGGGCAGGCAGCTGATGGTCACGTCGGTGGCCAGCACGTGCAGCACGCCGTCCTGTTCCTTGATGCCCTTGCAGTTCTCTTCGCCGACCACGTGCAGCGGCACGTGCATGGTCATGGCGTGAGTGGCATCGACACGCAGGAAGTCGGCGTGGGTCACCAGCGCCTTGTACGGGTGACGCTGCAGGTCGCGGATGACGACCTGTTCCTTGCTGCCCTCGACGTCGATGGTGATGATCGAGGAGAAGAAGGCTTCTTCTTCGATCGCCTTGTAGAAGGCCGGCTTGTCGATGGTGATCGGCTGCGGGGCCTTCTCGCCGCCGTAGATGATGGCAGCGACTTGCTCGTTCTTACGACGCAGGCGGCGGCTCGCACCTTTCCCCAGGTCGTGTCGAACGTTGGCGGACAATTGATAATCGGACATGGTTAACCTCTCGGGGTCGAAATAAGGAAATCGGCATCGCCCGCGACCAAGCGATGCCGTTTCCAGTAGCGCCTCGACGGCGCGCGTATCCGCGCGACTCCTTAATGGAACATCGCGCTGACGGATTCCTCGTTGCTGACGCGGCGAATCGCTTCGGCGATCAGCCCGGCCACCGACAGTTGGCGAATCTTGCCGCTGCGACGTGCCGGTTCGGAAAGCGGAATGGTATCGGCCACGACGAGTTCGTCAAGTACCGAGCCGCTGATATTGTCGACGGCCGGGCCCGACAGGATCGGGTGCGTGGCGTAGGCGACGACGCGGCGGGCGCCGTGGTCCTTGAGCGCCTCGGCGGCCTTGCACAGGGTGCCGGCGGTGTCGACCATGTCGTCGACCACCACGCAGGTGCGGTCGTCGATGTCGCCGATGATGTGCATCACCTGGGCCTGGTTGGCCTGGGGGCGGCGCTTGTCGATGATCGCCAGGTCGGCGTTGAGCTGCTTGGCGATGGCGCGGGCCCGTACCACGCCGCCGACGTCCGGCGAGACCACCACCAGGTCGTCGTAATTCTGGCGCTCGATGTCGTCGAGCAGGATCGGCGAGCCGTAGACGTTGTCCACCGGCACGTCGAAGAAGCCCTGGATCTGATCGGCGTGCAGGTCCATGGTCATCACCCGGTCGACCCCGGCCTTGACCATCATGTCGGCTACTACCTTGGCGGAGATCGGCACGCGGGCGGAGCGCACCCGGCGATCCTGGCGGGCATAGCCGAAGTAGGGCACCACGGCGGTGATCCGGGTGGCGGAAGCGCGCCGCAGAGCGTCCACCATGAGGATCAGTTCCATGATGTTGTCGTTGGTCGGGGCGCAGGTGGACTGCAGGATGAAGACGTCCTTGCCGCGAACGTTCTCGTTGATCTCGACCGCGATCTCGCCGTCGCTGAACTGGCCGACCGTGGCATGGCCCAGCCGATTGTCGAGGGCCTCGGCCACCTTGCGGGCGAGTTCGGGATTGGCGTTCCCGGCGAAAACCATCAATTTAGACACGCGCAGCCACCTTTGGAGTCTTGGGGGATCTCAGGAGCGGGGTTGTGCAGTCGTGCTCGGAGGAATTGGCTGGGGTACCAGGATTCGAACCTGGGAATGGCGGTACCAGAAACCGCTGCCTTACCACTTGGCTATACCCCAGCAACTTTTTCCCGAGCCCACCACGGCCTGGGTCTGCCGCGGATCGGACTGCCATGACGCTGTCGGCCGTCAGGCCAGGCCCAGCGCCTGGTGGAGGGGAGACGTGTTGCAGCCACGCGCCTTGAAGGCCTGCCAGCCGGTGCCAACACGGGAGAGTATGCTATCCGCCTCGCTTTCCTGCGTCAATCGGCAGAAGACGCAGGCGCCGGTCCCGGTCAGCAGGCTGGGAGCGAAGTCCGACAACCAGCCCAGTGCCTCGCCGACGGCCGGGTAGAGCCGGCACACCGTCGGCTGACAATCGTTGTGCCAGGCCGGCGGCCCCTCCTGCAGTGCGCGCGCCATACTAATGGGGGGGGTGTCGCGTGTCAATTGCGGGGCCTGGAACACCGCCGCCGTGGCGACCTCCACGCCGGGATGCAGGACCACGAACCAGTCGTCGTCGAGCGCGACGCGAACGAGGCGTTCGCCGATCCCTTCGGCCCAGGCGGAACGGCCGCGGACGAAGACCGGTACGTCGGCGCCGAGTTCGAGCCCCAGCGCGGCCAGGGTGTCGAGATCGAGCGGCAGCGACCATAACCGGCTGAGCCCCAGCAGGGCGGTCGCGGCGTTGGAGCTGCCGCCGCCCAGGCCGCCACCCATCGGCAGGCGCTTGTCGAGGCGGATGTCGGCCCCCAGGCGACAGCCGCTGGCGCGTTGCAGCAGGCGGGCGGCGCGCACCACCAGATTGTTCTCGTGGGCCACGCCGGGCACGCCCGGCGACAGGCTGATGCGCTCGTCGTCGCGGCGGCGAAAGTGCAGCGTGTCGCCGTGATCGAGCAACTGGAAGAGCGTCTGCAGCTCGTGGTAGCCGTCGTCGCGCCGACCGGTGATGTGCAGCAGCCGGTTGAGCTTGGCCGGCGCGGGCAGGACCAGTTCGTTCATGGCGCTCGGTTGGCGTCCTCGCCCTCGGGATGCCAGGCGTTGACCACCAGGGTGGCGCGCAGGTCGGCGAAGGTCATGACCACCCGGCTGGGCAGCCACAGCCCGTCGGCCCGGGTCCAGGCGCGGTAGTCGATGGTCCAGCCCGCCTGACGCAGGCGCTCCGGGAAGCCCAGATCGTCGCGGGTCATGCGGTGGGCGACCACCGGAGCCGGCAGCCCGCGAATCCAGTCGTCGAGCGCCGAGACCGGCAACGACCAGCCGAGCTGGCGTTCCATCAGCCTCTCCGGGGTATCGGCTTCGTAGCGGCCGTCGCCGGTGGTCAGCACGACGCCGTCGGGGCCGCCCTCGAGCACGCTGCGGCCACTGCCGAAGGGGCCGCTGATCAGCATCCGGTAATCGGCGCCCCGCTGGGTCCAGTCGAGGTTGGCGCTGGTCGCGTCGTCGCGGGTGCGCAGGCCGACCTTGCCGGCCAGGCGCCAGTGATCGAAGGCCTCCAGTCGCGATTGCTGGGCGGCCCAGTCGCCCGCTTCGCGTGGCGTCTCGGGCGTGGGCGCCTGGCTGGCACAGCCGCCCAGCAGGAGCAGGCTCAGGGTCAGAATGGCTAGCCGTCGCATGGCGTTACTCCGGTTGCGTGGATGCGGGGGCGAGTGACGGGAGGCGCTGGATCAGGTCGTCGATCGGCGGATGCGTGTCGAAGCGCTCCAGGGTGTCGGCGACCAGGGCGCGTGCCTCGCTGCGGTGGCCGAGTCGCCAGAGGACCTCGGCGAGGTGCGCGGCGATCTCCGGATCGGGCTGGCGCCGATAGGCATCGCGCAGGTAGGGCAGGGCGGCCTCGTCGTTGCCGAGTCGATGCTGGAGCCAGCCCATGCTGTCGATGATTGCCGGGTCGTCGGGCGCCAGACGGTGGGCGTGCTCGATCAGTTGACGCGCCTCGTCGAGCCGCGAGGTCTCGTCGGCGAGCGTATAGCCCAGGGCGTTGAGCGCCGTGGCATTGTCGGGATGACGTTCCAGAATGTATCGCAGGTTACGCTCCATGCCCGCGAGATCGTCGTCGTGGTAATGCCGCATGGCCCGCATGAAGCGCAGCTGGACGTCGTCGGGGTGGCTCGACAGGGCACGATCGAGCAGCGCATCGGCCGCCGTATCCTCGCCCTGATCGCCGAGCAGGTCGACCTCGAGCGCGATCAGGTCGCCGAAGGCTTCGGGGTGGCGCAGCCGCTCGATGTGCAGGAAGGTGCGGGCATCACTGAGCCGTCCGGCATCGGCCAGCATCCGTGCGCCGCGCTGGCGCGCCTCGAGGAAGCCGTCGCCGGGCGGAACCTGCCGGTAATAGAGAAGGGCGTTGTCGATTTCGCCCTCCTGTTCGGCGACGTTGCCGAGCAGGATGAAGGCCAGTGGCGGGCTGGGCTCGTCGTCGATCAGCGGCAGCAGCAGACGCTTGGCCGGGTCCGGATAGCCTTCGCCGAGATACAGTTGTGCCAGGGCCAGGCGCAACTGCGGTGCGTCGGCGTGTTGCGCGATCAGGGCATCGAGTTGCGACTGGGCGGCATCCACGTTGCCCAGACGCAGTTGGGCCTGGGCGAGCAGCAGGATCAGCCGGCTGTCGTCGGGGGCGAGGTCGAGCCCGCGTTTCGCCGCATCCCGGGCCGCCGCGTCCCGGCCCTGCTGCAGGGCGATGCGCGTCTTGGCCAGCCACAGGTCCGGCAGGTCGGGGTGGCGCGCGGCGAGCCGGTCGAGGCGTTCGTCGGCACGCTGGACGTTGCCGTTGCCCGCTTCGAGCAGGGCGGTGGCGAGCAGGGCGTCGGGGTGGTCCGGCTGATGGTCGATGAAGCGACGCAGGCGGGCGATCAGCGGGGGCAGGGCGGCGCCCTGTTCCAGGGCGGCCTCGGCGAAGCCGGTCAGGTCGCCCTGGCCGTCGCGCCGGGCCAGGGTCAGGCGCTGTTCCAGGCTGCCCGTCCAGTCGCCGCGCTGCTGGGCGATGCCGGCGAGCAGGCGGGCCGGGGCCTCGGCATCGGGCGCCAGGGCCTGCCAGGTCTCGGCGGCGCGGGTCAGCTGCGACGGGTCGTCGGCATAGCGCGCCGCCAGGGTGGCACGTTCGGCCAGGGCCGGCGAATGATAGCGTCGGGCGGTCTTCAGATAGCCCTGGGCGGCCTCGCCGAACTGGCCACGCTGGCCGGCCAGTTCGGCGGTGATCAGGGTCGCCAGGCTGTCGGCGTCGAGACCCGACTCGATGGGCGGTGCGGTGGCCATGGGGTCCGCCACTTGCGTCGGCGGCGGCGTCAAGCTTTGGCAGCCCGCCAGCCAGGTGGCGGTCAATGTCGTCACAAGCCAGCGTGCGTGCATGCGTTCCTCGTTGGTGAGCCGCTCGTCGGCGAGTCGCCGGATCGGCGAGCCGCTCGCGCCTTGACAGACCGGCCGGGGTGCCGGTCATTCCCGTTGAGCGTCCTTGCCGGCAGGGCCGGGAGCTGGGTTCAGCATACCGGTTCGCCGATGTCGGGCAAAGCGCTACCGACCACGTGGACGCGCTGCGCTTGCCCCGTGCCCACGGTTGGCGCCGTTGTGGTAGACTGATGCGCCCGATCGTGGCCAACCATAATAATTCAGGCGCGTCTGGCGCGGGCCGGTGCGAACGGCACCTTATACCGTCATGGCGGCCATTCGACGCGTCGGGAGGCGCCGGTGCATCCGCGCCTTGCTTGGTGGGCGGGCCTTCCCGTCATCGACGTTTCAGCGTAATCACTCGCCTAGGATCCAACGGCCCTGACTGCAATGACGCTTCTGGCTCTGGGAATCAATCACACGACCGCCGACGTCGCGGTGCGCGAGCAGGTCGCCTTCACGCCGACCCAGCTCGAGGCGGCGCTGACGCAGCTCAAGGCGCTGCCGGCGATCCGCGAGGCGGCGGTGCTGTCGACCTGCAATCGCACCGAACTCTATTGCGTCACCGAGTCGCAGGGCGAGCAGGCGGTGCTCGACTGGCTGGGGCGCTTCCACGACCTGCCGGTCGAGACGCTGACCCACTGCGCCTACCATTATCTCGACGAGGCCGCCGCCCGGCACCTGATGCGGGTGGCCTCGGGGCTGGATTCGATGGTGCTCGGCGAGCCGCAGATCCTCGGCCAGATCAAGGAGGCCTACCAGCAGGCACGCCTCCACCAGGGGCTGGGCGGCGAGCTGGAGCGGCTCTTCCAGCATACCTTCGCGGTGGCCAAGCAGGTGCGCACCGAGACCGGTATCGGCGAGAACCCGGTATCCGTGGCCTACGCCGCGGTCAGTCTGGCGAGTCGCATCTTCGATGACTTCTCGAGTTCCCGGGCCTTGCTGGTGGGTGCCGGCGAGACCATCGAACTGGTCGCCCGCCACCTTCGCGAGGCGGGCATCCGTGAGCTGATCGTCGCCAACCGCACCCGCGAGCGCGCCGAACACCTGGCCGGTGAGTTCGGCGGTCAGGCGATCACCCTCGGCGAGATTCCCGATGCCCTGGGGCGCGCCGACATCGTGATCTCCTCGACCGCCTCGCCGCTGCCGATCCTCGGCAAGGGGATGGTCGAGCGGGCGCTGAAACTGCGCCGGCATCGGCCGATCTTCATGGTCGACATCGCCGTGCCCCGGGACATCGAGCCTCAGGTCGGCGAGCTCGACGACGTCTTCCTCTATACCGTCGACAACCTCCACGAGGTGATCGAGGAGAACCGGCGTCATCGCCAGGTCGCCGCCGACCAGGCCGAGGAGTTGATCCATCAGGGGGTCGGTCACTGGCAGCACGAGCGCCGCGTGCGCGGGGCCGGCGATCTGATCCGCCGCTATCGCGAGCAGGGCGAGGCGCTGCGCCAGGCCAGCGAGGCTCAGGCGCTCGCCCAGCTGGCGCGCGGCGAGGACCCGGAAAAGGTCCTGCGCCGGCTCAGCCAGCAGCTCACCAACAAGCTGCTGCACGGGCCCACCCTGCGTCTGCGCGAAGCCTCGGGCGCCGAGCGTCACGACATCATCCAGGCGGCCGAGGCCCTGCTGCTCGACCCTGCCGCCGTCTCCCAGGACCCGCCATAGGACACTGCATGAAAGCGTCACTGCGCCAACGTCTGGAAAGCCTTCAGGACCGTTTCGAGGAGCTGGCCGCGCTGCTCGCCGAGCCGGAGGTGATCGGCGACCAGGCGCGCTTTCGCGACTATTCCCGCGAGTACGCCGAGCTCGAGTCGCTGGTCGAGGCCTGGCAGGCCTACCGGGCCACCGAGGGCGACATCGAGGCCGCCGAGCAGCTCTGCGCCGACAGCGATGCCGAGATGCGCGAGATGGCCGAGGAGGAGTTGCGCGAGGGTCGCGACCGCCTGGCGGCCCTCGAGGAGCGCCTCAAGCAGCTGCTGGTGCCCCGCGACCCCGACGACCACCGCAACGTCTTCCTGGAGATTCGTGCCGGTACCGGCGGGGACGAGGCGGCGCTGTTCGCCGGCGACCTGTTTCGCATGTATTCGCGCTACGCCGAGAAGGTCGGCTGGAAGGTCGAGGTGGTCAGCGCCAGCCATGGCGAGCAGGGCGGCTACAAGGAGATCATCGCCCGGGTGCGCGGCGAGGGCGTCTATGCCCGGCTCAAGTTCGAGTCCGGCGCGCATCGCGTGCAGCGGGTGCCGGCCACCGAGTCCCAGGGACGCATCCACACCTCGGCCTGCACGGTGGCGGTGATGCCCGAGGCCGAGGAGGTCGGCGACGTCGACATCGATCCCAACGACCTGCGCGTCGACACCTTCCGCTCCAGCGGCGCCGGCGGCCAGCACGTCAACACCACCGACTCGGCGATCCGCATCACTCACCTGCCCTCCGGCGTGGTGGTGGAGTGCCAGGAGGAGCGCAGCCAGCACAAGAACCGTGCCAAGGCGATGTCGCTGCTCGCCGCGCGGCTCAAGCAGAGCGCCGTGGACAGCCAGCGCCGCCAGCAGGCCGACACCCGCAAGTCACTGGTCGGCTCGGGCGATCGCAGCGAGCGTATCCGCACCTACAATTTTCCCCAGGGCCGGCTCACCGATCATCGCGTCAACCTGACCCTCTACAAGCTCGGCGAGGTGATGGCCGGCGAGCTCGACGAGGTGGTCGGGCCGCTGGTCAACGAATACCAGGCCGAGCGCCTGGCCGCGCTGCAGGACGCCTGATGCGCCTCGATCGGTTGCTCGCCGGGGCCGCCGCCCGGCTGCGCGAGGCCGGCTCGCCGACGCCGCGTCTCGACGCCGAAGTGCTGCTGGGGCACGTGCTGGGGCGCGACCGCACCTGGCTGTATACCTGGAACGACCATGACGTCGCGGGCTTCGAGCACGCGCGTTTCGCGGCGTTGGTGGCGGCCCGGGCCGAGGGGCGTCCGGTCGCCTACCTCACCGGCGAGCGCGAGTTCTGGGGGCTGCGGCTGCAGACCCGGGCTTCGACCTTGATTCCGCGACCGGATACCGAGCGGCTGGTCGAGGCGGCGCTGGCCTGCACGCCCGCGATTGCCGCTGAGGTGCTGGATCTGGGCACCGGCAGCGGGGCGATCGCCCTGGCGCTGGCCAGCGAGCGCCCGGCCTGGCGGGTGACCGGCATCGACCGGGTGCCGGCGGCGGTCGCGCTGGCCCGTGACAACGCCGCGCGCCTGGGGCTCGCCAATGCGGTCTTTCGGGTCGGCGACTGGTTCGCCGGGCTCGAGGCGCGGCGCTTCACCCTGATCGTCGCCAACCCGCCCTACCTGGCCGCCGACGATCCGCATCTGGCGCAGGGCGACGTGCGCTTCGAGCCGCCTTCGGCGCTGGTCGCCGAGGGCGCGGGACTGGCCGATCTCGAGCACCTGATCGACGCCGGGCGCGAGCATCTCGAGCCGGGCGGGCACCTGCTCCTGGAACACGGCATGGCCCAGGGCGAGGCGCTGCGCGAGGCCTTCGCCGCCGCCGGCTTCTGTTCGATCGTCACCCACGACGATCTGGCCGGACTGCCGCGGGTGACCCAGGGATGCTGGCCCGGCTGACACGCTGGTGATCCCGCGGGGGAATGTGGTAAGACTATGGTATAGCCGAGCCCGATCGATAATTTCGGCTATCTCCGTGGGGATTTGTCCGTTGTTTTGTCGTTCGTTGCTGCTCGCGTCGGCAAATTCAGGTGATTGTTCCGCCATCGAGCAGCAGGGATCCATCCAACAATGAAAGCCAAGACCCGATCGCTGGACCGTATCGATCTCAACATCCTGCGCTGTCTGCAGGACAACGCCCGCATCTCCTATGTCGATCTCGCCTCGCAGGTGGGGCTGTCGACCACGCCCTGCCTGGAGCGCGTCAAGCGCCTGGAGCGGGCGGGCATCATCCGCGGCTATCGCGCCATCCTCGATCCGCGGGCGCTCAAGGCCAATCTGCTGGTGTTCGTCGAGATCTGTCTCGAGACCCAGTCGCCGGCGGTGTTCGACGAGTTTCGCCGCGCCGTGGCCAAGCTGCCGCAGATCCAGGAGTGCCATCTGGTGTCGGGGCAGTTCGACTATATCCTCAAGTGCCGGATTCCCGAGATGTCGGCGTATCGTCAGTTGCTCGGCGACGTCGTGCTGACGCTGCCCGGGGTCAAGGAATCCAAGAGCTATGTGGTGATGGAAGAGGTCAAGGAGGAATTCTCCCTGCACGTGCCGGAGCTCGAGCAGTTGGAGGAGAAATAGTGCCATTCAGACGTTCTGGAGGACCATGAACGACGCCTCGCTGTTGCGCTACAGCCGCCAGATCCTGCTCGAGCCGATCGACATCGACGGCCAGGAGCGTCTGCTGGCCGGCCATGCGCTGATCATCGGCGCCGGTGGCCTGGGGTCGCCGGTGGCGCTCTATCTGGCCGCCGCCGGTGTGGGGCGCTTGACCATCGCCGATGCCGATGCCGTCGAGCTGAGCAACCTGCAGCGCCAGATCGCCCATCGCCAGGCCGACATCGGTCGCAACAAGGCCGAGTCCGCGGCGGCGGCGATCGGGGCGCTCAACGACGGCTGCGAGGTGCGCGCGATCCCCCGCCACCTGGGCGACGATGCGCTGCGCGAAGCGGCCGCCGAGGCCGACGTGGTGCTCGACTGCACGGACCGCTTCGCCAGCCGCTACGCGATCAACCGGGCCTGCCTGGCGACCCGTCGACCGCTGGTCTCGGGGGCGGCGATCCGCTTTTCCGGCCAGCTCGCGGTCTTCGACCCGCATCAGCCCGACGGCCCCTGCTACGCCTGCCTGTATCCACCGCAGGCGGGGGGCGAGGACGACGAATTGCGCTGTGCCGAGAACGGCGTCGCGGGGCCGCTGGTGGGGATGATCGGCACCTTCCAGGCGCTCGAGGCCCTCAAGCTGATCAGCGGTGCCGGCACGCCCCACCGGGGTCTGTCGACCTTCGACGGGCTGACCGGCGAGTGGCGGCGCTTCAACGTACCGCGCGACCCGGCCTGTCCGGTGTGCGCGCCACGCTAGGCGAATCCGCATGGGCGAGCGCAAGGCGACGTTACTCGGTCAGGTCAGCGACTTCGACATTCGCCTGCTGCGCATCTTCAAGACCGTCGCCGAAAGCGGCGGCTTCACCGCCGCCGAGGTGCCGCTGGGGATCAGCCGCTCGGCGATCAGCGTGCACATGAACGATCTCGAGAAGCGGCTGGGTCTGCGCTTGTGCCAGCGCGGGCGAGGGGGCTTCGCGCTGACCGAAGAGGGGCGCGAGGTCTATCGGGCGGCCCTGACGCTGCTCGCCTCGCTGGAGACCTTCCGCACCGAGGTCAATGGCCTGCACCGGACCCTGCGCGGCGAGTTCAACATCGGCATCACCGACAACCTGGTCAGCCTGCCGCGCATGCACATCACCCGGGCCCTGGCGCAGCTCAAGGCGCGGGGACCGGACGTACGCATCAACATTCACATGACGCCCCCCGACGACATCGCCCTGGCGGTGCTCGACGGCGGCCTGCACCTGGGCGTGGTGCCCGATGTCAACCGCCTCGCCAGTCTCGACGTCCAGCCGCTCTACAGCGAGCGCTCGCTGCTCTACTGTGCCGACGATCACCCACTGTTCGCCGTGCCCGATGCGCAGATCGACACGGCGCTCCTGCAGGCCCAGGAAGCCGTGGTACCCGGCTATCCGTTGCCGACGGCGGCCCGCGAGCGTATCGAGTGGCTGGATGGCCGGGCCACGGCCTCGGATCGCGAGGGCACGGCCTTTCTGATCCTCACCGGGCGCTTCATCGGTTATCTGCCGGATCACCTGGCCGCGCCCTGGGTGGCGGCGGGGCGCCTGCGGGCGCTGGTGCCGTCACGCGAACAGTTCTTCACCGACTTCGTCATCCTGACCCGGCGCGGGCGACGCCCGCATCGGGTGCTCGACGCCTTTCTGGAGGCGCTGGCCGAGCAGGCGGCCGCCGTCGACTCGTGATCCTTTGTCGTCAGGTGTGTTATTGAATACTTGACAATCGATAGCGTTTTGGTGTCAGACTTACGGAAAGCACCGTGATCGTTTTCTCGAAACGGTGAAAGAATTCAACAACAATTCGAGTCATCACCGATGGCCGTCTTCGGGACTTCCGACATGAATGCAGCCGCCGCCCTGCGACGCCCCGCTTCCTACTACAACGCCAGCATCGCCGTGACGCTGGCGCCGACCCCGCCGCTGGCCGGCGACTCGCGGGTCGACGTCTGCGTGGTGGGCGGCGGGGTGACCGGCTGTTCGGCGGCGCTGCACCTGGCCGAGCGCGGCTATCGGGTGGCGCTGCTGGAGGCCGGCGAGATCGGTTACGGGGCCTCGGGGCGCAGCGGCGGTCAGGTCCTGCCGGGGCTGGGTACCGACATCGGCGTGGTCGAGAAGGCCCTGGGTCACGAGCGCGCCAGGGCGATCTGGGAGATGAGCCGCGAGTCGGTGCGTCTCACCGCCGATCTGGTGAGGCGCCATGATATCCCCTGTGACCTGAGCTGGGGTTACCTGCACGCCGCGGTCAAGCCGCGGCACGTGCGCGAGCTGCGCGAATTCCGCGACACCCTGGCCGAGCGCTACGACTATCCGGCGCTCTCGCTGCTCGAGGGCGAGGCGCTGCGCGAGCACGTGGTCACCGACGCCTATCCGGCGGCGCTCTACGACGCCGAGGGCGGCCACCTGCATCCGCTCAACTACACCCTGGGCCTGGCGCGCGCCGCCCAGCGCGCCGGGGTGACGATCCACGAACACAGTCCGGTCGTCGCCATCCAGCGCGGCTCGCCGGCCCGGGTGCGCACCGCCCAGGGCACGCTGACCGCCGACCACGTGGTGCTGGCGGCCAACGCCTACCTGAACGGCCTGGTCCCGGAGCTCGACGGGCGCATCATGCGTGCCGCCAACTACATCATCGCCACCGAGCCGCTCGGCGATGACCAGGTGGCCCGGGTCCTGCCGCGCAACGACGCGCTTTCCGACGCCAATTTCGTGCTCGACTACTACCGCCTGTCGGGCGATCGCCGCCTGATCTACGGTGGCGAGGTGAGCTACGACGGCCGCGAACCCCGTCGGCTCCAGGCGCGCATGGATGCCAAGATCGCCCGGCTGTTTCCGGCGCTCAAGGGCGTGCGCATCGACTATCGCTGGGGCGGTGACGTGGCGATCACGCTCAACCGTGCCCCCGATTTCGGCTGCCTGGACGGCAATCTTTTCTACGCTCAAGGGTATTCCGGCCACGGCATGTCGCTGGCGGGGCTGGCCGGCAAGCTGCTGGCCGAGGCGCTGGCCGGGCACGCCGAACGCTTCGAGACGTTCTCGGCGATGCCCCATCGGCCGTTTCCGGGCGGTCGCTGGCTGCGTACGCCGCTGCTGGTGCTGGCCACCCATTTCTACAAGCTGCGGGACCGGCTCTGACGGGCCTGGATAGACACACGAGCATCCCTGGCGGCGTTCGACGACGCCGTGATATCCCGACAACAAGAGGGGAGTGTTGCGATGAGTGACCCCACGGCGGCCGCCACGGCCGCAACCCAGCAGGCCGAAACGTCCGGGGCGGACGCCCGGGCAGCCCGGCCCCGCGAGGCGTCGTCCATCGAGCTCAAGGGCCTGCACAAGCGTTTCGGCAAGGACACCGTGGCCCTCGACGGCGTCGATCTGACCATCGAGGCGGGGGAGTTCTTCACCCTGCTGGGCCCCTCCGGCTGCGGCAAGACCACCCTGCTGCGGATTCTCGCCGGACTCGAGGCGCCCAACGACGGTCGGCTGCTGATCGGCGGCAAGGACGTCACCGACACGCCACCGCACCGGCGCAGCGTCAATACCGTCTTCCAGTCCTATGCGCTGTTTCCGCACCTGTCGGTACGCGACAATCTGGCATTCGGCCTGCGCATGCGTGGCGAGCCGGCCGCCGAGCGCCATCGCAAGGTGGACGAGGTCGCCGAGTTCATCCAGCTCGGCTCGCTGGTCGAGCGTCGCGTCGAGCAGCTCTCGGGTGGCCAGAAGCAGCGTATCGCCCTGGCCCGTGCCCTGATCTGCGAGCCCGACGTGCTGCTGCTCGACGAACCGCTGTCGGCCCTCGACGCGGGGCTGCGCAGCCAGTTGCAGGTGGAGCTGCAGCGCCTGCAGAAGCGCCTGGGCATGACCTTCGTGTTCGTCACCCACGATCAGGACGAGGCGATGGTGATGTCGGACCGCATCGCCGTTCTCGACGGCGGCATCATCCAGCAGGTGGGTACGCCCAACGAGGTCTACGAGCATCCCGCCAATGCCTTCGTGGCGCGCTTCATGGGTCACGACAATCTGTTCGCGATCTCCGCCAGCGAGGACGACTGGGTGGACACCGAGCTGGGCCGCCTGCGGCTCGACCCCGCCGAACAGCGTGACGATCAGGCCGGCTGGCTGCTGATCCGTCCCGAGACCCTGGAACTGGACGGCGAGGTGCCGGAGGGCTACAACCGGCTCGAGGGTACCGTCGAGGAACGTCTCTATCGCGGCAGCCGCATCGAGTACCGCCTGTCGGTCAACGGCCGGACGCTGATGGCCGTGGCCAGCAATCTGGGCCAGCGCATGCACGACGTCGGCGACCGGGTGACGATCAGCGTCTGCCCGGAAGATCTGGTTCGCGTCGCGGCCTGAGGAGAGCGCACATGGTGGAATCATCCCTGCTTTCATCGCGGCGCCGGGCGGTGGTCGGCGAGACCCGGCATCTGCTGTTCAGCGTGGCGCCGGGGGCGGTGTGGATCTTCGTCTTCCTGGTGCTGCCCAGCGTCTATCTGATGGCGGTCGCCTTCATGACCAACGGGCCCTACGGGCTGCCGCAGATGCCGCTGTCGCTGGACGCCTTCGAGCAGCTCGCCGGCTTCGGTTTCCTGGGCTGGAGCCCGGGCAATCTCTACACCCTGCTGCGCTCGCTGTGGCAGACCCTGGTGTCGACGGCGCTGGTCGTCGTGGTCGCCTATCCGATCGCCTACTACATCACCACCTGTCGCGAAAAGTGGCGGCCGATCATGCTGCTGGCGGTGGTGGTGCCTTCCTGGACCAATCAGGTGATCCGCACCTTCGGCTGGATGAACCTGCTGGCGCCGGGCACGCCGCTCTCCGATCTGGCCGATTCGCTGGGACTGATCGGGCCGCACATGGGGCTTTACCCCTCCAACTTCGCGGTGACCCTGGGGCTGGTCTACAACTTCCTACCGTTCATGGTGCTGCCGCTCTACGCCGCCTTCGAGAAGCTCGACGTCGCCCAGGTGCAGGCCGCCCAGGACCTCTACGCCTCGCCGGTGCGCGCCTTCTGGCACGCGGTGTTCCCGCAGACCCTGCCCGGACTGCTGGCGGGCACCGTACTGGTGGCGATCCCGGCGTTCGGCATGTACGTGATTCCCGAACTGCTGGGTGGCGGCAAGAGCATGATGCTGGGCAACCTGGTGGCCAATCAGTTCGCCGGCGGTTCCAACTGGCCGCTGGGCGCGGCCGGGGCGATTCTCATGCTGCTGGCGACCTTCGGCGGCCTCTACGCCATGCGCCGTATCGGCAAGCGCCTGGGCGGCGGCGAGGAGGTGGTGATATGAGAAAGAAGACCCTCGCGCGCTCGCTGACCGGCTTCTGGTGGCTGACCCTGGCGTTCCTCTATCTGCCGTTGGCGGTGGTGGTGCTGTTCTCCTTCAACTCGGCCAACAGCGCGGCCCACTTCGCCCATTTCTCGCTGCGCTGGTATCACCAGTTGCTGGGCAACGAGCAGATCATCTCGGCCTTCTGGAACAGTCTGGTGCTGGCGATCGTCTCGTCGGTGATCGCCCTGGTCATCGGCTGTCTGATCGGCTATGGCATGTATCGCCACCGGCATCGCAAGCTGGGCTGGCTGATCGTGCTGATCTATCTGCCGATCGTGCTGCCGGACATCGTCTTCGGCATCTCCGAGATGGCCTTCTTCGTGCAGATCAACCGCGCGACCGGACTGCTGGAACCGGGCCTGGTCACCATGATCATCGCCCACGTCACCTTCCAGATCCCGTTCGTCGCGCTGATCGTCTATTCGCGCTTCGTGGGGCTCGACCCGACGCTGTTCGAGGCCGCCAAGGATCTCTATGCCTCGCCGTTCCAGCGCGCGCTGCACTTTTTGCTGCCGACCCTCAAGCCGGCGCTGATCTCGGCGTTCTTCCTGTCCTTCACGCTGTCGATCGACGACTTCGTGATCAGCTTCTTCACCGCCGGGCCGGAGAGCGCCACGCTGCCGATCTACATCTGGGGCGCGATCAAGAAGGGCGTGACGCCGGAGATCAACGCCATCGCCGCGCTGATGATCGGCGCCGTCGCCCTGGCGGCGGTGATCAGTCTGCTGTTCAACCGACAAGGGCGCCGCTGAGGCGTCCGACGACCCTGGGAACCAAGGAGAGAGCGACACCATGAAAACAATCAAGACGCAACTCGCCGCCGTCCTCGGTGGCCTCCTGCTGGCCGGCGGGGCCCAGGCGGCCTCGGAGAAGCTGTACCTGTTCAACTGGACGCAGTACATGGACCCGGCGATCATCAAGTCCTTCGAGGACAAGTACGACGTCGAGGTGGTCCAGAACTACTTCAACTCGCTGCCCGAGCTGTTCGCCAAGCTCAAGGCCGGCGGGGCCTCCCAGTACGACATCATCGTGCCTTCCAACTACTATGTGCCGCGGCTGATCGAGACCGGCCTGGTCCAGAAGCTCGACAAGTCGAAGATCCCCAATTTCGACAACATCATGGACAAGTTCCGCGATACGGCCTATGACCCGGGCAGCGAGTACACCGCCGCCTACCAGTACGGGATCACCGGTATCGTCTACAACGCCGAGACCTTCCCCGACGCCCCCAAGAGCTGGTCGCTGGTGTTCGATCCCGAGGTCAATCCCGGCTACCCGTTCGGCCTGATGGGCGACGGTCAGGTCAGCATGGGGGCCGCCTGTGCCTATCTGGGGCATGGCTATGACTGCACCGATCTCGATGCCTGGAAGGAGAGTGCCAAGCTGCTGCTCGAGACCAAGCAGCGCAGCAACTTCAGCGGCTTCGTCGACGGCACCCCGGCGCTGCAGCAGCTCGCCCGCGGGGTGACCCACGTCTCGCTCACCTACAACGGCGACTACCTGTTCTACAAGGAAGAGAATCCCGACACCTTCAAGAACATCAAGTTCATGATTCCCGACGAGGGCACCGAGATCTGGGTCGACTCGATGATGATTCCGGCCCAGGCGCCGCACCCGGACCTGGCTCACAAGTTCATCAACTTCATCCTCGACCCCGAGATCGGTGCCCAGTTGTCCAACTACAACTACTATTCGAGCCCCAATGCGGCCGCCAAGCCCTATCTCGACGAGGTGCTGACCGAGCCGCCGGTGACCCCCGCCGACAGCGACATCGACAAGCTGCACTTCACCCCCAGCCTCGATGGCGACAAGCTGCAGACCTTCAACCAGCTGTGGACCGAAGTGCAATCGCGCTGAGGCCTTCGCCGCGGCGGCCTCGGCCGTCGCGGCCCGCGGCGACCGGTCGTGCCGAGGCAAGACCGGTCGCGGCGTCGCTTAACCTGCCTTTCGATCAAGGATATTCCGATGAGCGAGCGTAACGGCCATGAACTCAGTGAATGGTTCAATGCTCATGGCATCACCGAAGTGGAGTGCCTGGTCAGCGATCTGACCGGCATCCTCAAGGGCAAGATCATGCCCGCCGGCAAGTACCTCAACGGCGGCCGGCCGCGTCTGCCCGACTCGATCTTCATCCAGACCGTCACCGGCGGTTATCCGGACGACGAGGACATCCGTTTCTGGAATCCCGCCGAACGCGACATGCAACTGGTGCCCGACCCCGGTGCCGTCTACCTGGTGCCCTGGGCCGACGATCCCACCGCGCAGATCATCCACGACTGCTATTACCTCACCGGCGAACCCGTGGAGCTGTCGCCGCGCAGCGTGCTCAAGCGGGTACTGGAGCTCTTCGCCGCGCGGGGCTGGCGCCCGGTGGTCGCGCCCGAGGTGGAGTTCTACCTGGTCAAGACCAACACCGATTCCGACTACCCGCTGGAGCCGCCGGTCGGTCGCAGCGGTCGGCAGGAGAGCAGTCGTCAGTCGTTCTCGATCGATGCGGTCAACGAGTTCGACCCACTCTTCGAGGAGATGTACGACTACTGCGAGGCGATGGATCTGGATCTGGACACCCTGATCCACGAGGAGGGCGCCGGGCAGATGGAGGTCAACTTCCAGCACGGCGACCCGCTCAAGCTGGCCGACCAGGTGGTGATCTTCAAGCGCACGCTGCGCGAGGTGGCGCTGCGCCACGGCATGTACGCCACCTTCATGGCCAAGCCGATGGCCAACGAGCCGGGCAGCTCGATGCACATCCATCAGAGCCTGGTCGACGGCGAGGGCCGTAACGTCTTCGCCGGCGACGACGGCGAGCCCAGCCGGCTGTTCCACCATTTCATCGGCGGCATGCAGCAATACCTGCCGGCGGCGATGCCGTTCTTCGCCCCCAACGTCAACTCCTATCGGCGGCTGATGCGCACCGAGACCAGCGGCTCGGCCCCGGTCAATACCGAATGGGGCTACGACAACCGCACCGTGGGCCTGCGTGTGCCGGTGGGGGCGCCCGAGGCGACGCGCATCGAGAACCGCTTGGGTGGTGCCGACTCCAACCCCTATCTGGCGATGGCCGCCTCGCTGGCCTGCGGGTATCTGGGCATGCTCGCCCAGCTCGATCCACGGCCGCCGATGGTCGGGTCGGCCTGGTCGGCGGGCAACAAGCTGCCCGACGACATCGGCCCCGCGCTCGCCGCGCTGCGCGAGTGCAAGCCGCTCGCCGACCTGCTCGGTGAACGCTTCACCAACAGCTACCTGGCAGTCAAGCGCGCCGAGCATTCGGCCTATTTCGGAGTGATCAGTTCCTGGGAGCGCGAACACCTGCTGTTGCGGGTGTGAGGCAGTTTCCCGGAGAGGAGGCAAGCATGCAGGGGACGATTCGCAAGGGGCTGCTGGCGGCGGGGCTGCTGGGCATGACGCTGCCGGCGCTGGCCGCCGAGCGGCAGCTCAATCTGTTCAACTGGTCCGACTACATGGACCCGTCGATCATCGCCGATTTCGAGCAGGAGACCGGCATCGAGGTGGTGCAGAACTACTACAACTCCAACGCCGAACTGTTCGCCAAGCTCAATACCGGCGGTGACTCGCAGTACGACGTGATCGTGCCGTCGGGCTACTTCATGCCGCGGATGATCCAGGCCGGGCTGGTGCAGCCGCTGGTCGGCGAGGGCGAGCACCTGGCCGGCCGCGAGGCGATCCTCGAGGAGTTCCGCAAGCCGGCCTACGATCCCGAGGGGCGCTATACCGTGCCCTACCTGTGGGGCACGTCCGGCGTCGTCTACAACACCGAGGTCTGGCCGGATCCCGAGCCGAGCTGGTCGCTGCTCTACGACCCCGCGGTCAATCCCGACCAGCCCTTCGCGCTGCTCAAGGGCGATGCCCAGTTCACCTTCGGCACGGCCTGCGCCTATCTCGGCGAGGGGTTCGACTGTGTGGGCCAGGCGCCCTGGAAGAAGGCCGCCAGAGAGGTGATCGAGACCCGTCACCGCGACAACTTCGTGGGCTTCGTCGATGCCACCGCGACCCTCGAGCAACTGGCGCGCGGCGTGATCCAGGCGGGGATCGCCTACAATGGCGATCTGGCCTCGCGCAAGGCGAACAACCCCGAGGTATACGACAAGATCGGCTTCTTCATCCCCCGCGAGGGTTCGCAGCGTTGGGTCGACGTGATGGCGATCCCCGCCCGCGCGCCGCATCCCGAGGCCGCCCGCGCCTTCGTGCGTTACATGCTGCGCCCGGCGGTGGCCGCCCGGCTGGCCAACTACAACTACTACACCACCCCCAACGAGGCGGCGCTCGAGCAGGTCGACGCGGTGCTGCGTCAACCGCCGGTGATGCCCGACGCCGAGGCCCGACGGGCGCTGCACTTCACGCCCTCGGTGCAGGGCGAGCAGTTGCAGTGGCTCCAGCAGTTGTGGACGGAGGCGTTGAGTCGCTGAGCCGTCGCCAGGGGCGCGAAATGGTCGGGTCCGTCCCGGCCATTTTTCGTGATGCGTTGCAAATAAGACGCCACGAGATTGGATTAGTCACCGCCGAGGCGGTAACATGGCGTCATTGTGTCAAATAAAATCAACACTCATCGATTCCGTCTGGAGGCTCGTCATGCCGACTCCCGCGCCGACCGATCATGTGGCGTCCTACTACGCCGCCTCCGCCAATCCCAGCCCCGAGCGCCCCGCGCTGAGCGGCGAGACCCGTTGCGACGTCTGCGTGGTGGGCTCCGGCTTCACCGGCATTTCCGCGGCCCTGCACCTGGCCGAGCAGGGACATCGGGTGATCGTCCTCGAGGCCGCCCGGGTCGGCTTCGGGGCCTCCGGGCGCAATGGCGGTCAGATCGTCAACAGCTACAGTCGTGACATGGACGTCATCGAGTCGCGCTACGGCGATGACACGGCCCGCGCGCTGGGCGACATGGCCTTCGAGGGCAACCGTATCATTCGCGAGCGCATCGCGCGCTACGACATCGCCTGCGACCTCAAGGAGGGCAATCTGTTCGCGGCCTGCAACGCCAAGCAGTTCAAGGCGCTGGTCGAGCACAAGGCGCTCTGGGAACGTTACGGCCACGATCGGCTCGAGCTGCTCGAGGGCGAGGCCTACCAGCGCGAGATCGGCAGCGAGCGCTACACCGGCGCCCTGCTCGATCACTCCGGCGGCCACCTGCATCCGCTCAACCTGGTGCTCGGTCAGGCGGCGGCGCTGGAGTCGCTGGGCGGGGTGATCCATGAACGGACGCCGGTGACGCGGATCGAGCACGGCGAGCCGGTGCGCCTGCACACGCCCCAGGGCGTGGTCGTCGCCGAGCGCGCGGTGCTCGCCGGCAACGCCTACATGAAGGGCCTGATGCCGCAACTCGAGGGCAAGTCGATGCCCGCCAGCACCCAGGTCGTCGCCACCGAACCGCTCGACGCCGCGCGGGCTCGCGAGATCCTGCCCACCGATCGCGCCGTCGAGGACTGCAACTACCTGCTCGACTATTACCGGCTCACCGCCGACAACCGGCTGCTCTACGGCGGCGGGGTCAGCTATGGCGGTCAGGATCCCGCGAGCATCGAAGGCGTGATTCGGCCCAAGCTGGAGAAGACCTTCCCCCAGCTGGCGGGCGTCAAGGTCGATTACGCCTGGAGCGGTACCTTCCTGCTCACGCTCAACCGACTGCCGCAGTTCGGGCGCATCGAGTCCAACGTCTATTACGCCCAGGGCTATTCCGGCCACGGCGTGACCTGCTCGCACCTGGCGGGTCGGCTGATCGCCGAGATCCTGGCGGGGCAGAGCGAGCGATTCGATGCCTTCGCCGGTCTGCCACACCTGCCGTTCCCCGGCGGGCGCACGCTGAGCGTGCCCATGACCACGCTGGGGGCCTGGTATTATCGGATGCGCGACGCGTTGGGAATCTGACCCTCGCCGCCGAGCCGGCTCGTCCCGAGTGCTAACGAGTCGGTGTAACGTTTCGTGTAAGAAAACATTGTTCGATAACCGGGTTTCGAGTACGCTTTACCGATCGCAACCCGACGGCGCCTCGAGCCGGGCGCCGCTCACATCGTCATCCTGCAGACGCATCGCCAACCCCGGCGAGCGTCGACCGTTTCGACGGCTTCGCCAGACGCTGACAGTGACGTCAGCCCGTGCAAGAAGAAGGAGGCGACCATGAACCAATCGATCGTTATCGGCACGACCCTGTCGGTGCTGGGCCTGGGTGGCCTGGCATTCGGCGCCTACCAGATGCAGGGTGGCGGTCAGGCCCCGCAATACGCCGAGGTGACCCACGTCGATCGCGTGACCCAGCGTGTCGAGACACCGCGGCAGGTCTGCGAGGACGTGGCGGTGAACCGTCAGCGGCCCGCCAAGGATCCCAACCGCATCGCCGGCACTGCCATCGGCGCCATCGTCGGCGGGGTGGTGGGCAATCAATTCGGCGGTGGCAACGGCAAGAAGCTGGCCACCGCCGCGGGCGCGGTGGCCGGCGGTTTCGCCGGCCGCGAGGTGCAGGGGCGCGTCCAGCAGGGCGAGACCTATTCCACCACCGAACGCCGCTGCCACACGGTCAACGACAGCCAGGAGACGGTGGTCGGCTACGATGTCGACTATCGGATCGGCGAGAAGACCTACAGTGCCCGACTGGACGACGCCCCGGAGCAGGGCAAGCGCGTCCCGCTGGTCGATGGCCAGCCGCAGTGGCAGGCCGCGTCGTCGACCCAGGGCTGAGCATTCCCGTCTGTTGCCCCGGCGACGATCCTGTCGCCGCATGCTTGATAGCCCGGCCTTGCCGGGCTTTTTTGCACCTCATGGCGCCACCGTCTTGCCGACGGTCAGACGTGGCGCAGGTACCAGTCGTATTCCAGCGGGCTGACGGTCTGCATGGCCTGGGCGCGCTCGGCCAGGCGATTGGTGCGGTAGACGTGGTGGAAACCGCGCCCCAGCGCTTCGGCCAGGATCTCGCTGTCGGCGAACAGGTCGAGCGCCTTCTGCCAGCTGTTGGTCAGGGTCGGCTCGAGCTGTTCATAGGCGTTGCCCTCGATCGGCTCGCCCGGGTCGAGGTGCCGGTCGAGGCCGTGGCGCACCGAAGCGAGCAGGGTGGCCAGCAGCAGATAGGGATTGACGTCGGCGCCGGCGACCCGGTGCTCGATGCGGCGTGCCGCATTGGGGCCCGAGGGGATACGTACCGCCACCGAGCGGTTGTCGTAGCCCCAGGAGGGGGTCATCGGCACGTAGAGGCCGGGCTGGAAACGGCGGAACGAGTTCATGTTGGGCGCGAAGATCGCCATCGACGCCGGCATCAGTTCGAGCAGGCCGGCGATCGCCTGGCGCAGCCGCGGCGTGCCCAGCGGATCCTCGTCGTCGCTGGCGAAGATGTTGCGGCCCGCGTCGTCGACCAGGCTGATGTGGACGTGGGCGCCGCTGCCGGCCTCGTTGCCGTAGGGCTTGGCCATGAAGGTGGCCTCGAAGCCGTGATTGAGGGCCACGCCCTTGATCAGGCGCTTGAGCAGCACGGCGCTGTCGGCGGCACGCAGGGCGTCGTCGCAATGGATCAGGTTGATCTCGAACTGCCCCGGTGCGCACTCCTTGAGGGCCGTGTCCAGCGGCAGCGACTGTTCCTGGGCGGCCTGCTGGATCTCCTCGAGGAAATCGGCGTACTCGTCGAGTTCGCTGATCGAGTAGAGCTGGCTCTGGGTGGCGCGCTCACCGGTTCCGGGCGAGCAGGGCGGCTGGGCCAGCCCCGAGTCGTCGCGGCGCCGATCGACCAGATAGAACTCCAGCTCGAGGGCGACCACCGGGGTCAGGCCGAGGGTGGCAATATCCTCGAGCACGTGGCGCAGTACCTGGCGCGGATCGGCGAAGAAGGGCTCGCCGTCGAGCTCTTCCATGGTCATCAGCAACTGGGCCTGGCGCCCGTCGCGTAGCCAGGGCGTCGGTATCAGGGAGCCGGCGATCGGCCGACAGACGCGATCGCTGTCGCCGATGGACAGGCCCAGCCCCGTCTCTTCGATGGTGTTGCCGTTGATGTCCAGCGCGAACAGCGAGGCCGGCAGGTTGATGCCGTTCTTGTAGGCCTTGATCAGATTGTCGCGGGGAATGCGCTTGCCGCGCAGCACGCCGTTCAGGTCGCTGATCAGCAGATCGAACGTTTCGATGTCCGGGTGACGTTCGAGGAAGGCCCGCGCTTCGTTGCGGGCAGTGGCGGCCGTCATGAGCGAATACCTTTGCACGGAGGGGATGTGTCCATGGCGTTCATCTTTTCGTCAGCCAGAAGTGTTGTCAAATTTTTTACGTTTCCGGGTGCCTCTCGAACAGGCTTACGGCCCGCCCAGTTCGCCCTTAATGCGGCTTATTTGCCCGTATCGAGGCGAATTTCTAAAACTTTCGTCGACCCTTGGCAATCGCCGATCAAGACGGGTATGTTGAGAATAACGAAACAACAGACTGCACAAGTGAGGTAAAGCCGATGGACGCGCGCCCCCTGGTCGGCGTGATTGCCTGTCGTCGCGAGGTGGAAGGCCACCCGGCGCACATGGTCACCGACAAGTATCTTCGCGCCCTGCATGACTACGGTCTGGCGCCATTGATGATTCCGGTCTGGGAAGATGGGGTCGACACGGCGCTGCTGGCGGTGCTCGACGGCCTGCTGTTGACCGGCAGTTACACCAATGTCGAGCCGTCGCGCTACGGGGCCGAACGCGCCCCGGAGAACACCCGCGACGACCGGGACCGCGACGCGGTGGCGCTGTCGCTGATCCCGGCGGCGATCGAGCGGGGCCTGCCGCTGTTCGGCATCTGTCGCGGCTTTCAGGAGATCAACGTGGCATTCGGCGGCTCGCTCTACCAGGCCGTGCAGACCGTGCCGGGGATGCTCGACCATCGCGAGCCGGCAGGCGACCGGGCGGATCACTACGCGCCCAGCCACGACCTCGACATCGCGCCCGGCGGCGCGCTGGCCGGTGTCTTCGACCAGCCGCGCGCGCGGGTCAATTCGCTGCACCAGCAGGGCGTCGAGCGTCTCGGCGAGGGGCTGCGCGTCGAGGCGCGGGCCCCGGATGGCTTGGTCGAGGCGGTCTCGGTCGAGGGAGCCAAGCGGTTCGCCATGGCGGTACAGTGGCACCCCGAATGGCAGCCCCACGACCATCCGCTCTACGATGCGCTGTTCCGTCATTTCGCCGCGGCCTGTCGCGAGCATGCGGCCGCCTGATCCTGCTGTATTGCGTGGAGACCGTCATGAATCGACCCGTCACCGATGAACTCCGGGCGCTCGACCGGGCGCATCATCTGCATCCCTTCACCGACTTCAAGGCACTCGGCGAGGAGGGCAGTCGCATCGTCACCCACGCCGAAGGCGTGTACATCCATGACAGCGAGGGCAACCGCATCCTCGACGCCATGGCCGGGCTGTGGTGCGTCAATCTCGGCTACGGCCGCGAGGAACTGGCCGCGGCGGCCACCGAGCAGTTGCGCACGCTGCCCTACTACAACAACTTCTTCAAGACCACGCATGCGCCGGCGGTGCGCCTGGCCGAGAAACTCTGCGCGCTGGCGCCGGCACACATCAACCGGGTGTTCTTCACCGGCTCGGGGTCCGAGGCCAACGATACCGTGCTGCGCATGGTGCGGCACTACTGGGCGCTCGAGGGCAAGCCCGACAAGCAGGTGGTCATCGCCCGCGAGAACGCCTATCACGGTTCCACCATCGCCGGCATGAGCCTCGGTGGCATGGCGCCGATGCACGCCCAGGGTGGGCCCGGCGTGCCGGGTATCGTGCATATCGCCCAGCCCTACTGGTTCGGCGAAGGGCGTGACCGCACGCCGGAGGCCTTCGGGCGCGAATGCGCGGCGGCGCTGGAGGCGAAGATCCTCGAGCTCGGCGAAGAGAACGTGGCGGCCTTCATCGCCGAACCGGTGCAGGGCGCGGGCGGGGCGATCATTCCGCCACCCAGCTACTGGCCGGCGGTCAAGGCGGTACTCGCCAAGTACGATATCCTGCTGGTCGCCGACGAGGTGATCTGCGGTTTCGGGCGGCTCGGCGAGTGGTTCGGCAGCCAGCACTACGGCCTCGAGCCCGACCTGATGCCGATCGCCAAGGGGCTGTCCTCGGGCTACCTGCCGATCGGTGGGGTGCTGGTCGGTGATCGGGTCGCCGAGACGCTGATCGAGGCGGGCGGCGAGTTCTTCCACGGCTTCACCTACTCGGGGCACCCGACCTGTGCCGCCGTGGCCCTCAAGAACCTCGAACTGCTCGAGACCGAAGGCGTGGTCGAGCGGGTGCGCGACGACCTCGGCCCTTATCTGGCCGAGCGCTGGGCGAGCCTGGCCACGCATCCGCTGGTCGGCGAGGCGCGCAGCCTGGGCCTGATCGGCGCCCTGGAACTGATCGACGCGGCCAGCGGCAAGCGCTTCGACAAGTCGCTGGCGGTGGGCAGCCACTGCCGTGACGCCAGCTTCGCCCGTGGCCTGGTGATGCGCTCGGTGGGTGATACTCTGATCATCTCACCGCCGTTGGTGATCACCCGCGAACAGATCGACGAGCTGGTGTCGCTGGCGCGCCAGGCACTGGACGATACGCTGGCCTACCTGCAGCGAGGAGGCGCGCCGGAACGCCGTGCCTCGGGACAACGACTCTCTGGAGAAACGCTCATGAGCACCGATCTCACCCACGCCGACTGGCAGCGCCTGGCCGGCGACCTGACCTTCGAGACCCGCGCCTTCGTCGACGACGCCTTCGTCGCGGCGGTGAGCGGCGAGACCTTCGCCACCGTCAACCCGGCCACCGGTGAGACTCTCGCCGAGGTGGCCAGTTGTGACGCCGCCGACGCCGAGGTGGCGGTGGCCCATGCACGGCGTGCCTTCGCCGAGGGTGGCTGGTCGCGGCGCGCCCCGGGCGAGCGCAAGGCGGTGCTGCTGCGCCTGGCCGCGCTGATGGAGCAGCACAAGAACGAACTGGCGCTGCTCGACACCCTCGACATGGGCAAGCCGATCGCCAGCTCGCTGGGTGACATGGCCGGCGCCATCGGCTGCCTGCGCCACCACGCCGAGTCGATCGACAAGCTCTACGGCGAGGTCGCGCCCACCGGCGAGGACGCTCTCGGCCTGGTGCTGCGCGAGCCGCTCGGGGTGGTGGCCTCGATCGTGCCGTGGAACTTCCCGCTGATGATGACCGCCTGGAAGATCGCCCCGGCACTGGCCGCCGGCAACAGCGTGATCCTCAAGCCCTCCGAGAAGTCGCCGCTCTCCGCGTTGCGCCTCGCCCAGCTGGCGAAGGAGGCCGGCCTGCCGCGGGGCGTCTTCCAGGTGCTGCCCGGCTTCGGCCACACCGTGGGCAAGGCCCTGGCGCTGTCCATGGACGTCGATTGCCTGGCCTTCACCGGCTCCACCGCGGTGGGCAAGCAGTTGATGCAGCACGCCGGCCAGTCGAACCTGAAGCGGGTGTATCTCGAGTGCGGCGGCAAGAGCCCCAATCTGGTCTTCGCCGACTGCAAGGACCTCGACGCCGTGGCCCGTCACGCCGCCGAGGCGATCTTCCACAACCAGGGCGAGGTGTGCATCGCCGGCTCCCGGCTGCTGGTCGAGAATTCGATCCGCGAGGCCGTCGTCGACAAGCTGCTCGCCGCCGCCGAGAGCATGCAGCCCGGCGATCCGCTCGACCCGGCGAGCTTCATGGGCGCCATGGTCGACCGCACCCAGTATGAGCGAGTGCGCGACTACATCCGCCGTGGCGTCGAGGAGGGCGCGACCCTGCGTACCGGCAGCGACTCGGCCGCCGAGGGGCCGGGGCTGTTCATCGCGCCGACGGTGTTCGACGGCGTCACCCCGCAGATGGCGATCGGCCGCGAGGAGATCTTCGGCCCGGTGCTGGCGGTGTTCGGCTTCGACAGCGAGGAAGAGGCCGTGCGGCTGGCCAACGACAGCGAGTACGGCCTGGCGGCCGGGGTCTGGAGCCAGGACATCGACCGCATCATGCGGGTGTCGCGGCG
>NZ_JAGXFF010000001.1:1126483-1215524 GCF_020147985.1 Modicisalibacter sp. MOD 31.J
GCGGTGTTCGGCTTCGACAGCGAGGAAGAGGCCGTGCGGCTGGCCAACGACAGCGAGTACGGCCTGGCGGCCGGGGTCTGGAGCCAGGACATCGACCGCATCATGCGGGTGTCGCGGCGCCTCGAGTCGGGGCAGGTGTTCGTCAACAACTGGGCGGGGATGGACCAGACGGTGCCGTTCGGCGGCGTCAAGCAGTCGGGCAACGGCCGCGACAAGTCGCACCACTCGCTGGAGGAGTACTCCGAGCTCAAGACGGTGTGGCTGTCGCTGACGCCCGCCCCGTGATTGCCTCGCCGCCGAGCGTCGGGTGCGAGACGTCTCATGCTGGCCGGCCGCCGGAATCGTTACCGGGGGCCGGTTTTTTGATGGGGCTTTTCAGACACGCCGCCCCGGCCGTCGCGGTTAGTATCGTGGGATCGATGGGCCGGAGGAGTCAGCCATGGGCGGGAGCAGGACGTTATCGGGGCGGTTCGGGTGGCTGACGACCCTGGCCGGGATGGCGCTGTGCGCCTGGGGTGCGGCGGACGCTGCCGGGCCGGACGCTGCGGCGTCGCGTGGCGCTGCCTCGGGGGGCATCGATCTGCTGCAATACGACTGGTCGCATCTCGACGGCGCGACGCCGAGCGTGGCGGGCGTGCGGATCGACGGGTTGGGGTGGGGCATCGTGCCGCCGGCGGACGAACCCGACGAGCCGGTGATCGACAATCCGCCCATCAACCTGCGTGGCCCGGCGCTGCAGGTCACCGGCGATTTTGCGGTGTCCGCCCGAGTGCGATTGCCGGCTGGCGCGAGCGCCTATCTTACGCTCTACGGTCGCCCGCCGCTGATCCAGGACGAGTGGCGTCAGGAGGGCGAGGCGGTGACCCTGGCGTTGAGCAAGGATCGGCTGCGCGTGGAGCTGCAGGACGGCATCGGCCGCTCGCGTCATCACGAGTATCCGGTGGCAGTGGGGGAAAAGGCACGTGTGACCCTGTCGAGGGTCGGCCGGCAGCTCGTGGTCGATGTCGACGGCCGAACGGTGGCAAGGGTCGACGATCCGGGGCTGTTCGACTCGGGCCGGGTGCTGTTCGGTGCCCATGGCGACGTGGGCGAGGACTTCTGGCTGACCGGGCTCTCGGCACAGCCGCTGACGGCGAGCGCCGACGTCAGCGTGGACGACTCGCCGCTGCCGCGTGTCTCGCCGCCTGCGGATTCGTTGCGCGCCCTGGCCGCTCGCAACGTGCCGCATCTGGCGATCGGTACTGCGGTGGCGGCGATCCCGCTGGTCAGTGACCCGAACTATGCGCGAGTGCTGGCCCGCCAGTACAGCATGGTCACCCCCGAGAACGCCATGAAGTTCCAGTTCGTTCACCCGCGCCCCGACCGCTACGCCTTCGCCGAGGCCGACGCCATCGTCGATTTCGCCGAACGCAACCACATGGCGGTGCACGGGCACACCCTGGCCTGGGGCGAGGCGCTGCCGCGCTGGCTGACCCGCGGTGATTACAGTGACGGGCAGATTCGCGAGATTCTCGCCGGCCATATCGCCACCGTGGTGGGGCGTTACAAGGGCCGCGTCGCCTCCTGGGACGTGATCAACGAACCCCTCGAGCCGTTTGGCCCCGACCTGCGTCGCGACTCGCCCTGGTATCGGGCGATGGGCGCCGACTACATCGCCTTCGCCCTGCGTGCGGCGCATCGCGCCGATCCCGACGCGAAACTCTACATCAACGAGTTTGCCTGCGAGTCGCGTAATGCCAAGTCGGACGCACTGTATCGGCTGGCCCGATCTCTGCTGGCGCGGGGCGTGCCGCTGGATGGCATCGGCTTCCAGCTCCACGAGGACATGACCGACGATTACGACCCGGTCACGGCCGCGGCCTTTCGCGACAACGTGCAGCGCTTCATCGATCTGGGGCTCGCGGTGCGTATCTCGGAGATGGACGTCAATCTGCACGACGACGATTCGCCCGAACGACTTCGCGCCCAGGCGGACTACTATCGTTCGATGCTCGAGCTGGCGCGCGACATCCCCGCCTTCACGGCGTTTTCCACCTGGGGGTTTACCGATCGCTACTCGTCGCTGCAGGAGTGGTGGGACGCCGATGGGCTGGGCAACGGGCTGATCTTCGATCCCGAGCTGCAGCCCAAGCCCGCCTACCGGGCGTTGCAGGCCGCGCTGGCCCGCTGACTAGTGGATCCGGCAGTTCCTAATGAGGTACGAGATCCTCCATAAACTCCGATGCCACATCGCCGCTGGTCACCAGTAGATAGTCTCTGGCTCGCGTACAGGCCACGTAGAGCAAGTGACGCTCAGTATTATAAACCTCTTCCAAGTCAGCACTGTCAGATACTGATTCTATCCGCTCCTGCGCCGGTAGAATCTCGTCATCACAGGCCATCACTGCGACGGCGCGGAACTCCAGGCCCTTGGCGAGATGCATGGTGCTGATTGTGACCTTGGCCTCTGCTGCAAGCATGTGCTCATCAAGTTTATGGTAGGGAAGCTCTGCCAGCGTTACGGCGTCGCAAGCACGTTCTAGTTCCGCTTCCGAGCGCACCAACACTGCCATCTCGCTGGCACTTACACCTTCGGCTTGGCAATGCCGTAACCAGTTTGCTACCCCTCTAGTCTCATCATTCTGGCTATCGAACGTCTGGATGGTCGGAATGGGGCCGTTGAATACGGAGATGGTGCCGCTGCGCTCTTCGCTGTTGCCGTCCACATCGGTGATCTCTGGGTCCAACAGCAAATCGGCCTGACAGCGGATCTGGTGCGAAGTGCGATAGTTGATACGCAGGGTACGCGAGCGTCCCTGGATATTCACGCCTAGAGTCTTCCATGAGAACGGCTGCTGGAAGATGCGTTGACCCAAGTCACCGGCAAAGAACAGGCTATTCAACCGGTTACTTCCTAGCGCCGCCAGGAACCGCAGCTGCGGCACCCGGATATCCTGCGCCTCGTCGATAATCGCGAAGTCATAGGGTGGGGTAGTGCGCTTTTGGATGGCGGTGGCCAAAGTACTGAACAGGCCGGCGTGAGTGATCAGTCCGCGTTGTTTCAGTCCCTCTCGAACCCTGTCGAAAATAGACCAAAGGGTTGCACGCTGAACCTCGGGTAGGCGTGTTCTCCTGCCAAGGCGTCGAATATCGCGATAGGCTTCCCAAGAATCCAGCTGCCAGGCATCGACGATGTCTTCCCACTCGGAGCGTAAGAATCTTGCCGAGAAGGCATGCTCTTGCTGTGCCTGAGCCGCTTCGTTCAGTAGGGTCTCGACCACCTCGCCACTGGCGAGCCGCATCGGACCATGTCGCAGTTCATACAATCGCTGACCGAGGGCATTCATCGAGTAGACATCGATGCGCTCACCCAGGCGCGGCTGTTTGCCGATCAATAGGATCAGCTTGGCCTCGAGCATTTTGGCTAACGAATCGGAGAAGGTTGCCAGTAAGATACGGGCATTGGGGTTAGACTTAGCAAGATACACGGCACGATGTAAGGCGACCACTGTCTTGCCGGTGCCGGCGGAGCCGGAAATCCTGGCCGGGCCGTTGTAGTCACGCTCTACCCATTGCCGCTGCTCCGGGTGGAGAAAGATGCTCCACTTCTCCCAGGGCGCATCCAGTGCACGCGCCAGCTCCTCGACATCGGTCATTATCCTAAAACGCCGCTGTGAATCGGGATGATCGAAGGGGCTTGTACCAGACTGTTGCTCTGCTGGCTCAGGTGTGCCACCTGTCGCCAGCTCAAGAAGAGCCTCGGCTGCCTCGGCAGGAAGGTGTTCTGCTAGGTCCAAAAGCGAGTCTTCATCTGCCTGACGAACGTCATCGAGCCAGTCGGTGGGTATGCCATAGCTCAGCAGTGTATCTTCAGCAATACCCTCGAACAGTTTGGGCTTGGAGGAGTGGTGTGACTCTGGTTGTATGTATTCAGGTACCCTAATTTCCTGTACCGTTTCTCTGACCTGTACAATCTGGGCCGCCCCGGTTCTTGGGTGTACCTCGAGTTTTCTGCTTTCGGCCCAACGGTACGCCTTATCATGATGGTCCACATAGCAAAGGAGCAGACTGTCGTGGCTCTTGTGGACAATCAACCTGATGTCACGGCTGACTCTGACGGACCAGAAATGCTTGTCTCTGGCCTTGTCAAGCTTATGGAATTTCATGCGAGGGTTGGCAGGGTTCATCTGGAGGTCGAATGCCGTTGTCTTGACGGATTTCTGTTCCTCACCTGTGAGGCGTGCTAGGCTGCTGGTGAATGTTTCAGATATAAGAAATTTCATTTTTTGACCTTTTAAAACCCTTTGATATCTATCCTCAAACATCACCTGTTGGCATCTCGGTCTTCAATTTCGACGGGGTCAGGAGGCATGATATACTCTATGTCACGCGTAGGTGTAATGGCGGCCAAGTTTCTAGGTAAAATGCTTAGGCCATAAGCTACTGAATATCTGTGAAATGATGCTGCCTTGATATCGCCAACGACATTTTTTGGCAACGGTATTTTCTTATAGGATATGCTCAAGGACTTTCTGTCTTTTATTGATGTCTTGTAAAAGGATATGTGGGAACCACCGCCACAAAGAAAGAAGGGGAATTCGTTTTGTTTTTTCCAGACTGGTGCGTTGGGGTACAGCTGATGGGTGCTTTTTAGTGCCTTGCTTAACCCCTTCTTAAGGTGCTCCTTGAAAATAGATGCTCTTTTTGAAACTTGTTCTCTAATTTCTTCCGTTCGTTCGGAAAAAAAGGAGAAAGCTTTGGAAGCGTCAGAATCCTCCCATTGGAGGGACTGACCTGCTCGGCCACTGAGTGTGGCAATAAGATAGTGAGACCCTAATGGGGCAACATTGTCGCCGAAGATAGGGATCCTGTCAGAATCCTCGACTCTGAAAATATTGAATAAGACAAAGTCTATCGTGCCTGCTCCTATGTCTATGAGCCCATGCAAGCCTTCCTGACTTTGTGAGGATTTCAGGTAAGGATGGAGCTGGGCTAGGAACTCCGGGACTACCTTGATAGGTATTGTGTGTTGTCGTGAAGAATGGCTATAAATCTTCGTGACGACAGCGCGCGAGATCTGCCCCTGATAAAAGCTTGCTGACCAAGCATTCTTCGCTATTCTGTATAGCCTTTCCTGGATCTTCTCACTCTGGAACGGTGACGCAGGTAGACCGAGATGGAGTCTCCAGCGAAGCGTTGTAGCCCCCATGTCCTTGAAGGTTCTTTCTGCCCATCCACGAATATGCCGTGTAACCAATGAGATGAAAATGGTTGCTTCAACATCGGAAGAAAAGTTGTCGTCTGTATTCTCGATAATTGATATCTTTAATCCTTTCCTCGATGTCCAGCCTACCTCACTGACGTCACCAAGCAAGACGATGCCTGAATCATGCTCACTGAAGGAGGATGGAAGAAGGTAGGGATCTTCGCTATCGATTATTTCTTTCCAGTCAACGATGTAGTGGCGGTTTCTCCAATGTATGACGGCCTTGGTGAAGGCAGTGCCAAAATCAAGTCCGATGACGGCTGGTTCTCCATCACTCGCTGTCATGTCGATGTTAGGGTCAATGGAGGGGGAGGCTATGGCATTAGCAGTGGGAAGGCGTATATCTAGGTGCTCTACGTCGGCAGAAATCTCATGGAGAGGAGGAGTCTCTGCAGGTGGGGAGACGTCGTTGCGTGATCTAGCAACCTTTCCTGGGTTATCGTAGCACCTAGTGTCAACTTTTTTGACCTCAACGTATCTTTTTTTTCCCTTGTTCCGAGGTTTGCTTTTTACAGCTGCTTCATGCTTGATGTTTTTCCGTCGCGATTGCCTATCTCTCTGTTCTTTTTTAGGTTTTGCATTTTTGTTTTTTTGACTTGAAGACTGGGGGTGGTCAAACTTGGCCTTAAGGGTGTCAAAGACCTCTGAAAATTGACTTCCGAGTGTTGGTTTGTTCTTGTGCATCATTCCACCTTCAGTATCCCGACTGCGACAGGCTCCCTGGAGTCTTTGATTTTTTTCTTTTTATTTATTTTTTCCAGTAGCATTTCTGTTTGATTTTTCAGCGACTTGAGTCGACCCCGTGTCATTTTTATATAACGAGAATTTCCAATGTTGTTGTTGATTGCCTGCTCAAGTTGCGATCGCTTTTTTTCATGGCTTTTTCTTACCGACTCTTCTTGTATCCTTATCCGATCGTTGTTTTCAGACTGCTTTTCCTTGAGTTCCTTTCTGTACTTGCGAGCCAGAAGCTTCTCAACAGTATCGATGCTTTGCCTTATTTTTTCATCGGAACCCAGTTGGGTTGGGGCTTCCAGCCAGTCTGAAGCATGAGAGCGAATGCAACCCATGATTTCACTTGCATCATTTCTTGAAACTTCATTCAGCGTGTTGCAGTTGACGAATGACGAGCGTAGGAAATCCTCTTCCTTGCTGCCTGAGAAAGACCAGTTTTCTACCTTGAAGGCATAGACTTCTCCTGTTTCTAGCACAGGAATATTCGATGCATTCACTTTAAGTGCGAGTAGCGGAGTATGTGGTTCCTCCTGCAGGGACTTCAGGCTGATGTATTTTATGAAAGGGTGGAATTGGTTGATAATCTCGTGCTTTTGCTTGCCCCCACTTGCCACTTGGTTGTTGATGATAAAGGTTTGTTCATGGCCGATTGACAGCCTTGATGGTGTTAGTTTTTCCTTTCTCGTGAAATCACCAAAATCAACGGCGATATTGGGAGGGAGCTTTATCGTGAACTGATGGTCCTTTGCCAAGTTGTTTATTGTGTGCCCAGGAGCATGTCTGTCAAGAAAGTCTGTGATGTACTCGATCAGATCTTCGTCTGATATCTTTCTGTTGGAATTATGTGCCTCGGTTACCTGAGACTGAATGTAATCACCCAGCGCAACAAGGCTGGATGAGCTTTCGTCGACGATTTCCTCATCTCGACGCCGCTGTTCTATGGCATCTGCTGTCTGTTCAATCTGGGCTTGTTGCTGCGCGGGGGTCAGTTTTCCAGATAGCAATCTCTTGCTCATCACCGAAATACTGTCACCGAGAATGTCTTCTGCGCCACCAAGTGAATTTTCAAAGAGGTTGAGACGATCGAACAGGCGACTCAATATCTTGTCGTCAATGGTGCCCTTGTAAACAAAACTGAGAATGTTGATCTTGGGTGATTTCTGTCCGATTCTGTCTACTCGGCCTATTCTCTGCTCGACTTTCATGGGATTCCATGGAAGGTCATAGTTTATGATAAATCTCATGAATTGGAGATCGACACCTTCGGATGCCACTTCCGAAGACAGCAGGACCTGTTGTGTGTTGCTGTTCCTGAACTCATCAATGATGGCTTTCTTGTCCTGGCCGCCCTGTACGATGATAGAGCGGATGCTATCCTCCTTCAGGCGTGAGTTCAGATAGCTCAGTGTTTTTTTGAAGTAGCTGAATACAATGACCTTTTCATCAGGATGTCGCTTCAGGAACTCGGACAATGCCGCGTTGAGTCTTGAATATTTAGAGTCGCTGCTCCGAAGAGCGCTCAGGTCAACTTTCCCGGCAATATGACGGCCGATATATCCGATCAGGCGAGATGATGATTCCAGAAGACCCCTGCCATCTTCCCCCGTGTCCTCATAGAACTGGCCATCATCTCCCTCGACGAGTCCACTTTTATTGAGCCAGTGATCGACCGCGGCATAGATGCAACTGGACATCTGGCGCTGAGGCATGGCCAAGAGAAAACCTTCGGGAGAATCGTTCTCTTCGGCGTATCGTGCAATCGCTTCGGTCGCGATATCATAGGCCGACTGTTCCTCTGGGCTCATCGGCACCGGGAGATGCTTAGCCTCCCGGGTGGCGCGGTTGACCATCACCTCACGCTTGCGAGTCCGCGTGATGATGTGGCTCAGCAGGTTCAATCGTTCGACGCGTTCCCTGAGCCTGATACGCTGTGAAGAGTTGGGCGTCGTTGACAGGTCATACCCTTCCAGCTCTTGGATCAGTTCCTGCAACTGCTCACTTCTCTTCAGCACCCAGTGTTGTTGTGCATCAGCAAGGTGTTCCAGCACGTTGCCATATGTCGAGGCTTGTAGCTTTAGGGCATTGGACGCCTTGACCAGTGGTCGGTTGGCTTCCAGTATCGATTGGAACTGCTCCGCAAACTGGAATTGGTCGGGGTCTGCGAGCTTGACCAGGCTATGCAGGTCACGATTGCTGGTATTGACCGGGGTGGCGGTCAGCAGGGCGATGTGGTCAGACACCCTTCTTAACAAGTTACCGAGCGTGGCAGAAGCCGTCTCCGGGTTCCTCAGGTAGTGCGCCTCATCGATAATGGTCATATCGAAGACAGGGTCTTCTATTGACAACTCATTCAAGCGGCGTGCAAGGCGTGCTGCGGGTGACGAGGTCTCCGCTTTTTCCCATTCGCTTGGTGGGCGTATTCCCTGCAGGCTGCAGATGATGCATTGGTTGTCCACCGTCACCTGATCCGGATGCTCGAGGATCTTCAATAACCCTGCGGCGTCAGTAATTGTCCCCGCCGTGCCAAAACGGTAGCGCAACTCGTATTGCCATTTTTCTGTCAGCATGGCGGGGCAGACCACCAGTAGGCGCCGTGCCTGCTTTCGGAATCTTAGTTCTGTCCAGATCAGACCTGCCTCAATGGTCTTGCCCAGGCCAACCTCATCGGCAATCAATAGGCCCTGAGAAGGGGAGTCCAGCATGGCCAGGACAGGCTTGAACTGGTGGGGCATGAACTCCGTATGGGTCGTGTCCATGCTATAGAAGATTTCAGACATCTTCCCGCCCAGCTGTATCCGGGCAAAGGCGCGCTTCAAGGTGTCAATCGTATCGGTTCTCCCCGTTCTTATGCGGGTGATGTCATCTTCGACTTCTTCCTCTAACAGCTCAAGTTGATCTGCAAGAAACCAGTCCGGACGTTTTCCATTGAAACTGACCTGTACCAGGAAGTCACCGTCGTCGTCATCGGCCTTACCTGTACATTCGCCTATCTGGCTTGGGTCGTACTTCATCCGGACCTTTGTGCCAGCCTGGCTCAAGGCTTCGTGTTGTTGAACTGTCATGGCATCCATCATCCGTTCAGCATGCGCTGAATGTTGGCTTCGATTTCCTCTGCGCTGAGCCCCTTGCCTTGATTTTCTTCCGTCACAAGCAGGATGCCATTTTCACCACCGCCCTCTGAAAACGGGAGTATGCCCTGTTGTCGGTAGGCCTCAAGCTTGCGTTCCCAGCGTTGACGATACTCGTGGTTATGCATCATGCCATTATGTTCCCAGAACCATGCTGTGCCGCTGTCGTCGTCCTTGATGGTGAAGTCGGGAAAGCGCTCAACACCGTTGAGCATCAACGGCTGCTCATACTGATAGTCAATGCCTGCACGGTGTAGCTTGTCGGCAATGATCCATTCCGACTTGGAGCGAACCAGTTCTCCCTGCTCTGTCCGGTAGACCAAGTTGTCGTCGAGAAACATGGATCGGTTTCCGATCCTGACTTCAACTGGCTTTGACGTTGAGAACAGGTTGGTCATTCGGCGATAGATTTCTGATGCCTGACTATGGCTGAACCTGTGCAGGTCTCTGAAATCGCCCTGGTGTAGAATGACTACCCTCTCTCGATGGCGAGTCAACGCCGTATAGAGCATCTCGCGCGACAGGAGGCGGCAGGGGTTGGGGATGACCAGGAAGGTCGTGCCGAATTCGCTGCCCTGGGTCTTGTGTATGGTCAGCGCGTAGGCGAGTTCCAGTGGTGACGACTTTTCCTGACCATCGAACTCCCATGGCTTATAGTGGTATGTAAAGCCGAGTTGACTGGAGAGTTCGACTTCAAGGTCTCTCGGGAATTTGTTTCTTGTTCTTGTTTTTCTGTGTCCCACAACGATGCCGATGTCTCCATTGGCTACGTACTTGTCATCCTTTGCAGGGAAGACATGGCGGTTCTTGTTGTTCTGGATGTTGATGACCTTGTCACCGTAGATGATGCCTTCCGGGCCTGCAGGGCTGGGAATAACACGCTTGTACCCGGTGGTACTTGCTTTTTCGATGAAAGCCTTGCGGAACTGTTGCTGTATGGCTCTGTTGAGGGCGAGCACCCCGACCTGGCTTTGCCGAACCGGGGACAGGATCTGCCATGCTTCGGCCTTCTCTGCTGCCCCCGGGCGATCCTTGTAGCGGTTGTTGAAGAAGACGTTGGTCTGGCCATTGAAGTCCGAGCAAACACCGCCGATGGACTCCTCGAACCCGATTTGATCATTGATGGAGTCGAGTTCATCCAGCTCTGTCACCATCTCTTCTAGCAGCCTCGCCTGCAGCTGATCCGGCTCGTTCCAGCGCACCAGTTTCACGTAGGGTGACTCGCCACCTGCGAGGGTGTGCCACACCTCATCGGCACCGGCATCCAGGGGGCGACCGCTGAAGGCATTGGCCAGGAGTAGGTCGGTGCGTACGTTTTCCGCATGGCCCTGCTGTCGCATCGTTATGGTGAGTTCGGCATAACCCGGTGCCACCCGAGGGAAGAGGCTCTCGACATTATCCGGCTTCAGGTGTTCCACGATATCCACATAGGGGCGGCCGGCACCGATAGGGGGAAGCTGCCGAGGGTCGCCGACCAGGATCAGCCTAGCCACGCCCTGTGTGGCATCGAGGAGGGCCGCCAGCTGCTCCTCGGTCAGCATCGAGCACTCATCGATCACGACGGTCCTATGCACCGAGGACTTTGGTGCCGATTTGTTGATGTAGTAGCGCCCGGTCTTGCCATCGTAGCGGTTCAGGCCATTGAGAAACTGGGCGATGGTCCTGCCCTCGCCGGCCATCCCACTGGCCTGCTCGAGCCTCACACGCGCCTTGCCAGTAGGTGCCAGCAGCAGCACGCCTTCCTGAGTGACTGATTCGATGGCGCAGAGGGCCTTCAGCAGGGTGCTCTTGCCGGTACCGGCAGAGCCCAGCAGTACCGATACGCGGGACCGATAGATCTGCTCCAGGGCGGCGGCTTTCTCCATCCTAGCTTGCTTGTCGTCATCGTCGAGCGCCGCTGCCAGCTCATCTCCGTCAATGGCCCGGTTGACCAGTCCCAGCCAGTCATGCTCGCCGCTATTGGGGGTACCCTTGCGGCGCTTGTTGATCACGCTTCTGATCAGTTGCGAGGTCTCTGTGAATCGCCGCAGTTGGTAGGCCGGCTCTTCCGCCATGGCGGTGCCGGCGATCTCCGGCGTGAGACACTCCTCGACGACCGCCAGGGTATCGGCATCCAGCGGGCAGTCAGGCTTCATCGGCTGCTGACGTACACGCCTGATCAGCCAGCTGGCGGGCAGCAGGGTATGGCCGTCGCTGGCGGCTTCCTCCAGCACATGGATCATGAGGGCACGCACTCGCCGTTCGTCGATGGCCTCGTGTACCCGGCTGGGTTCCGGTATCGGGAATGCCTGGCGCAGCGTCTCGGGCGGAAAGAGCCCGCGATCGATGACCGAGAAGGCGATGGGGTCTTCCTGCAGGCGGTCCTGTTCGTAGACGAGATAGGGGTTAGCCAGTATCTCCTTGTCCGACAGCCCGATCCCGGCGGATTCACGCTCGGTGGCCTGATACCAGCGCAGCGCCTGATCGTTGGTCAGGTTGAAGCGTGCCAGCAGCATCAGCAGATCACGGCGTTCGTTCGGCAGCTTTTCCCACTTCTGGCGCTGGGTCTTGCCGATCCCCTCGCTCAGGTAGTCCGGCAGGCTGTCGGGGTGACTCAGGGCCTCGCCGAGCAGCGGCCAGGGGTCGACCGGTCGTTCGCTGTCGCCCAGCAGGTGCCAGGCCAGCAGGTTGCCGTTGGGGAAACCGAAGGCATGCAGAGCGGCCCCCAGGCCCGGAAAGGCGCCACGCACCTGCCAGAGTCGGTTCAGCTCTCGGTCGATCCACTGCAGGTAGTCGTCCCAGGGGGCCTCCAGGAGGTGACGCATGGCCTTGATGGCCTTCTCGAGGGCCAGCAGGGAAGCGATGGCGCCATCCTGTGGGAGGAGCTCGCTGCCGAAGGAGTACTTCTCGAAGTACTCGTCAGGGGCGAAGGCGGCGCAGACCATCAGGTTGATGGTGTCATCCTGCTCCGCCAGTGCCAGCAGCTCCTGGTACGGCAGCAGAAAGCCATCGCTGCCATCCGGTCGGATGGAGTGCGTGATGTTGCGCTCCCAGAGATAGCCGGTGATACGGTCCGTTGGGCGGGACTCTCCCGTATAGCGATACTCCTTGGGTGCGCCCACGCTCTTCACCCGGCCCACGCCGACGATGACGCGGCGAGGGTCTTCCGCCAGGGGGGTGCGCTTGGCGTAGAAGAACACCAGAGACTGCTCGGGTCTGGCCGCGCTGAAGAAGGTATCCAGCAGGATTCGCTGATTGGTGCCTTCCTGTGCCCAGCTGGTGGGAAAGCCAAGTTCCGGCTCCCTTTCGCCCTCATAGCCAAGCCGCAGGGCCTCCGTCCGGCTGGCGATCCCGGTGCGGTCGTTCCCCTCCGCCTGCACCTTGAGCATCCAGTGGAAGGGAATCGCGGCGGCCGAGTAGGGCGGAATGGTGTAGGGCGTCGGGGCGAAGTGACCGTGTGTGGTTTCCGACGTCCTGGCATAGGGATGGTGCTTGAGCATCGACTGCGGAAAGGGCGCCATGATGGTGCCGTGCTCATCCACGCAGGGGGGAAACTGGTCACGCTCCAGCCCCTCGAGGCTCTCGCCGGCATGCTCGGTTTCATGGTGGTCGTCACGCCCAGTGGCGATGCGGGGCAGGATGGTGCAGCTGGTATTGCCACAGGGGTTGCGGCAGAAGGTGCCCTGCCAGCCGGTGTCGTGCCAGGGCACGCGGATGGTCAGGTGGTGGACGGGGAGCCTCCTTGCGCCTTCTATCATGTCGTCGTCTCCTTGTGCTTATACCCGGAACACCTTCATCACCTCATCGCCGAGGTGGTTGATCACCTTCACCGCGATGCGGCCCGCCTTCGGCCTGGCGAAGGGGCGCGAGGTATCGCTGTGGAGTGTCGCCCAGGCGTCCTCGTCGATCTCCGCCTTGAGGGTGGTCTTCAGCGACTTGTAGGGGTCGTTGGCACCGAGGAAGTAGGCCTGGCGGACGAAGAAGCTCTCCTCGTTGTAGTCGGTGTCGATGAACCAGCAGGCGATGCCCTCGGCGCCATCGGAGCGGACCTCGCCGGTGTTGGGGTGGAAGACGTCGACCCCGTTGACCTTGACCTGAATCTGCCCCGGCTCACCGTCATGCTCGGTGGCATCGAGGATATCGATGTCCGGCTCGCCGAAGATGACGAAGAGGTTGCCCTTGCCGGTGTTCTTGAGGTCGTCGGCCATGTGCAGGTCGGCATTCATCCGTGCCTTGAGTACCGGGATGCGACCGAGTTTCTCGAACTCGCTGGAGTGGGCGTCATAGTTGAAGGCGCAGGCGATCAGCACGTCGAAGTCCGCATCGCCTGCTTCGCGGGCGGCGGCCACCAGGTCCGGGCGGGAGACGGTGCCGAATTCGGGACCGATAAAGATGGCGGCGCGTTTCTCCTTGTCGGCTTCTTCCTCGTCTCCCTCGACGTAACGTCCTTCGGCGCAGACCAGGTCGCCCGGCCAGGGGGTGAGGGAAGTGAAGGAGATCCTGTCTTCCTTATGGGCCTGCTGGACCCCGGCGGTCTTGAGGTTCTCCAGGATGATCTTCACGAAGTCGCGCTCTTCCGCGTAGTCACCTTCGCTCTCGGCAACGACCGGGTCGATCAGCTCGTCGTTCTCGTCCACGCCCAGTACCCGATGGGGGGAGAGACTCTCCACGGTGAAGGGGCCGGCGACGCGGACCTTCTTCTTGTCCTCGTAGGGCTTGTCGTAGAGGAACTCCTGGTCGGCCTTGGCGGCGATGGAGGCGTCGATCTCCTGCTGGCGGGCGATACGCTGTTCCCACCAGCGGGCGTGAATCTTCTTGGCCTCTTCCGGCCACTCCTCATCCGCCTGCCGGGGAATTTCCCACTCCTCCCAGTTGGCCGCCACGGCGTCGTTGAGTCGCTCGCGCAGCGGTTCCAGGGCTTTCTGAAAGCTTTCCCAAATAACATCGATCTCGGTGTTGCTGGCGATATCCTTTAGGGTGATATGGGGCGCTCGCTGATAGACGAAGCCATGTCCGATATGGCCTCGGGTGGACTGGCTCGAAGGTGCGCTGCGTGTGATTTCCGCCTCTTTCAGTTGGCCGTCGCGGCTGTCGGCCAGCAGGTAGTAGGGGTAGCGCGCTCCCATGATGCGTGCACGAGCCAAGGCCAGGGCTACGCGAGAGGTATCGATGGTGATCCAGCGCCGGCCCCACTGTTCAGCAACGGTGGCAGTGGTGCCGGAACCACAAGTAGGGTCGAGCACAAGATCGCCTGGATCTGTTGCCATTAAAAGGCAGCGTTCTACAATTTTTGTATGTGTTTGAACTACATACGTCGGATCATCCTCACCACGTGTGTCATTCCAGACATGAGATCGCTCTCGATAAGGAAAATCGTCGTAGTATCTCTTGTAAATTCTTAGGCCAGACTGCTGTAGTAGTCGCCCGATACTCCAGAGTCGTTTTATACCGTCTACTTGCGTTTTCCAATGACGGTTTGGTTTGCAGGAAAGTGTGTATTTTATGCCGCGTGAAAAAACTTCAATATCTGGGTCATTGCCGCCTTTGGAAACAATGCTGTCCGTGGTTAGTAGTTTTGCATTATTGGGTAGCTCCAGTTTCCCGTTTTTTATGAAATTGCTTATTGGTAAGATTCGTCCGTCATCTAGTTCGACGCGTTTATATTCTTTTGCACCACTCTCACCTGGAGTGGTTTTCTCATAAGACTTTCTGTATTTCAGGTTTTCGATGTTTTTTGCGTAGAAAACAATATAGTCATGTGTGGTTGGTAGTGTTTTTGTTGTGGACCCACTTGTTTTTTGAACTGCTATTAGCGAGCAAAAGTTTTGCTCGCCGAAAACCTCATCCATGACAGCTCTGACTCTATGAACATTTTCATCCCCAATCTGTACAAAGATCGAGCCGGAGTCGGTCAAAAGGTCCCGTGCAACGGTCAGTCGGTCCCGTAGATAGCTCAGGTAGGTGTTTATGCCATCCCGCCAGGTGTCGCGAAACGCCTTGACCATTTCCGGCTCACGGGTGATATGGGCGGCACTCCCATCTATTACGTCGCGGCTGGTCGTGGACCACTGGAAGTTGGAGTTGAATTTGATGCCGTAGGGCGGATCGAGATATATGCACTGCACCTTGCCGCGCAAGCCCTCGCGCTCGGCGAGGCTGGCCATCACCTGCAGGCTGTCGCCTAAGATCATGCGATTGGTCCAGTGGGCATCATGCTGATAGAACTCGGTCTTGGCAGCTTCGTTGCCCACGCCATTGAAATCGGCGAAGAGGTCGGCCTGTTCGTCGCCTGCCTGTTGATCGGCTTCGCTACGCTTGCGCAGGTCGTCGATCAATACCTTGGGGTGCACCTTCTCCTGGATATAGAGCGGCGGGGCATGCACCACCAGATCGGACCAGTCCTGCTGGTCCTTGCCACGCCAGACCAGCTGCGGATCCAGATCGGGGTTGCGGTTCTCCTTTTCCTCGCGCAGCTCGCCGTTGCCACGCGGGTAGCTGACCGGGACCGGGACCTGGTCGTCCTTGCGCATCACCGACTGGTATTCGGCGGTGGGGATGTTGCGGCGCGTGGCCTCGTCGTGGGTGAGAGACTCGACGGACTTGGGGGTCGTGGATTGCGTCTTTCTAGCCATGGTAAATCCCTTACGCTGCCGGCTCGGCGGTCACGCGGCTGATCATGTGGTTAAACTCGGACTCGACCTTGCTGGCGAAGTCGTCTTGCATCTGGAACACATCGGTGAATTCGGCGAAGGCCCATCGGCCGTAGCTGCCTAGATGGTTCACCCCCGGCACCCAGTAGGTGTCCATAGTGGTCTTCTTCTCCTTGGCATCCTCGCCGCGGTAGCCCTTGATCTCGACGATGAGGTTCAGCGGATCGTCGTGGCCGTCGTCGACCTGCACGATGAAGTCGGGGCGGTAGGTACGGGTTTCCGAGGCGTAGCGGTAGGGTACGTCGAATCCGAGGTTATGGTTCTTTACGTAGGCCAGCACCTGAGGGTGGGCCTCGGCGACGCGACAGAACTCGGCTTCCCAGTCGCTGTCGAGGACTACCCAGTTGAGCTGGCAGCGGCGGCTATCGGTCTCGTAACGCTCGGTCTTGGAGGTGGTGAAGTTGACATGCACCGTGGAGCCGGTGGGGTTGTAGGGGTCGAGCACCGCCTTGATGGGGCGTTTATCTTGTTCACCAGCCTTGGTGATAGCGGCGGTGATGCGATTGCAGGCGATATCGGCCAGGGCCTGGTACATCAGCAGGCCGGGGTAGGTGTCGCCCTTGCAGACCAGGCAGGTATCCAGCCACTGCCGGGTGATGCGCTTGAGCTGGCCGAACAGGTGCAGTTTGGGCTCCTCGCCGGGGTCCCGCCACTTGGTGTAGAGCAGACGCTGGGTGAGGTGGAAGAGCAGTGAGGAGCGGCGCATGTCGCGGATATGCTCGAGGCTGAGGTCTACCGCCTCGCCTATGATGCCGGAATTTTTAGTGATGGACGGGCCGACGATGGCCGGGGTGAGCTCGAACACCGAGTCATCGTTGAAGCGCGCGGTGAGCCGCTCCTCAGGCAGTTCCACTCGATAGCCCGCCACCCGCGGAAAAGTAATCTCCAGTGTCTCTCGCTCCGGTAGCACGGCCTTGACCTGCACCGTTTCCCTCGGTAGCTGCGGCGGGGCGATTACCGGCTTGGCGGTAAAGTCAAAGGGGATACCGAGCACGTCGGCATACTCAACATTAAACTGGCCCTCTTCATTCAGTTCGTAGGACTGACGACGAAGGGCGCGACCGATAACCTGTTCACAGAGCAATTGAGTACCGAAGGCACGCACGCCCAGCACGTGGGTGACGGTGTTGGCGTCCCAGCCTTCGGTGAGCATGGACACGGAGACCACGCAGCGGATTGACTCACCGAGCTGACCTGATTTGCCGACCGTGTTCATGACCTCGCGCAGCAGTGTTGCATCATCGATCTCCTTGCCGGCACGAAGATCGTTTGCCAAGGTCCCGCCGCGCTCGAGCGCCTCGCGCTTGAAGCGTTCGATTTCATCGGCGGCCAGTGTGCGGAAGTTCTTGTCTAGCGCCTCGCCAGATTCCAGCTGCTCGCTATCGATCAGCAGAGTGTTGGGGCGAGGGAGCGGATTGCCATGCTCGTCGAAGTTGCGGAACAGCTCCAGGCGACCATTCTCGACGTTGGAACTGCCATCCTCGTTCTCGCGGATGAAACCGGAGATGTAGTCGTAGACCAGCTTGGAGGTGGCGGTGTTGTTGCAGACCACAATGAAACAGGGTGGTACTTTAATGCCGGCCTTCTGCCAGAGTTGCCAGGTCTTCTCGTAGTGGCCGTAGAGAGCCTGTAGTGCGGTCTGCAGTTCCACAGGGAGGCTGAGGGGATCGAGTGTCTTATTCTGCCCACGGCCTTTCTTGGGCATCTTTTTTCCGATGTGCTTCCACAGTTCGCGGAACATGGGCATTTCATTGCCGGGGATATTCTCGGCAACGGGAACGCGGGGTAGTTTGACAATGCCGCATTCAATGGCGTCCATCAGCGAGAAATCGCTCATGGTCCAGGGGAAGAGGGTGCCTTCCACGTAGCCAGAGCCGCTGAGGAAGAAGGGTGTAGCAGAAAGGTCAAACACACGCGCCACGCCCAGCTTGCGATTGACTGCTTCAAGCCCACTAATCCAAAGTCGCGCGGCTTCCTTGTTCTGCTCGGCTTCCTTCTTCTCTTCGCCCTTTAGGGCTTCCTCCTCTGCATCCCCCGGCTTTTCGCGGTAGCAATGGTGGGCTTCGTCGTTAATGACGAGAATGTTTTTTAGACCCATCAGCTCGGGCATGACGCGCTGGAGCATCTGGCCTTCGGTTTCGGTGGTATTTAGCTCATCTCCACCTCGGCCTTGCAACAGGAGACGTCCACCCTTGGAAAGCTCTATACGTTCACGAGGCTTGAAGGCGTGGTAGTTGGTGATGACGATCTTGGCCTTGCCTAGATCCTCCATCATATCGCTGGGTACCAGCTCGCGGCTCTTGTAATAGCTGTCAGGGTCATTGGGCATCAGAACGCGGAGACGGTCACGGATGGTGATGCCGGGGGCAACTAGGAGGAAGCCCCGGGTAAACTTCCTGCTATTGGGTCTGCGAACGGCATTCAGGGTCTGCCAGGCAATCAGCATGGCCATGACGGTGGTCTTGCCGGCACCTGTGGCGAGCTTGAGCGCCAAGCGCATCAGCTCGGGGTTGGCCTCGTTGTTAGCGTTGGCTAGGTGCTCTAGGAAACGTGCACCGTTCTTGCCGATTTGCGGGGCAACTTCAGTGAGCCATATGGCTGTCTCCACCGCTTCTACCTGACAGAAGAAGGGGCGGATGCCTGCGAAATCATGGTGACGCCAGTGCTGAAGCAGCCGAGCAGTTTCGGGGGTTACGCGCCAATCGTTGGGGTTAGGGAGGCGTCGCCATTTATCCACCTCCTCACGCACGGCATTTATGACAGCTGTATGATCGTACTGCTGGTCGTCGTTTGATAGCCCCATGCCTTCGTCGAAGGCCATGGTGGCCTGCTTGCCGCCACCCTTGCGCTTTTTGGGCTTTGGAATGGGAGTAATAAACTCCGCTCTGCGACGCTTCTCGAGGATTTTCTGGGTGGGCTGACCTTGGTTGTCCAGCTCCCAGTGGCGGCCGGGATACTCATAGGGGGAGTTGAGGATGGGCCGCTCAAAGAATGGTTCCATGTTCCCTTACCTGCATCCTGTATTGAAGGCGAAGGATGGCATTGACTCATTGTGTGGAGTAGGCAGACATCCCTGCACGAACATATAGAGCCACCTATGGATGGCCCTTTTGTTAGCTAGCGTAACAGAGCAATTAGGTACTGTCGCCGAAAATGCTAATTTGCTTTAGCTTTGTCAATTAGTCGTTATTTCAGTGACTTCAGAACGTCTTGGCCGGGGTGCAGCAGCTCACCAGTCGACATTCGCGCTTGCCGGGATTACGGAAGCGGTGGGGGATGCTGGTGTTGAAGTAATAAGCCTCGCCGGGGCCCAGGGTGCGGGTCTCGATGCCGATGGTGATCTCGATCTCGCCCTCGAGGATCACTCCGGCCTCCTCGCCCTGGTGGGCGATCATCTCGCGTCCGGTGTCGGCGCCGCCGGGGTAGGTCTCGATCATGAACGACAGGGCGCGCGTCTGATGATTGGCGCCGACCAGCTTGTAGACCACGTCGCCGCTGCCGATGTCGGTCAGGTCCTCGGGTGAATAGAAGACCTGATCGCGATTGTCCATGTCCAGCGTGAAGAAGTCGCCGACGCTGATGGGAATGGCGTCGAGTATCTTCTTCAGCGAACTCACCGACGGACTGACCTTGCCCTGTTCGATCAGCGACAGGCTGGAATGGGTGACGCCGCAGCGCTTGGCCAGCTCGCGCTGGGAAATGCCGCGCAGGGTACGCAGGGCGCGCAGGCGTGGGCCGACATCATCTGACATCCGAAGGGTCCTTGTGGCGAGGCGGCCGGCGGTTGCCCGCCGGCCACCGTCATCATGCGTTGTCGAGCTTGTCCTTGAGCAGTGCGTTGACCTGCTGCGGGTTGGCGGTGCCGCGCGAGGCCTTCATCACCTGACCGACGAAGTAGCCGATCATCTTGCCGCGCTTGTCCGGATCGGCTTCGCGGTACTGGGCGACCTGCACGGGGCTGTCGGCGATCACCTGATCGACCATCGCCTCGATGGCGCCGCTGTCGGTGACCTGCCGGAGCCCCTGGGCGTCGATGATCGCGTCGGCGGTGTCGCCCTCGCCGTCCCACAGCGCGGCGAAGACCTTCTTGGCCGCCTTGCCGTTGATGGTCTCGTCCTTGACGCGGGCCACCAGGCCACCGAGCTGGGCGGCCGAGACCGGGCTGTCGGCGATGTCGAGACCTTCCTTGTTGAGGCGGCCGGCGAGCTCGACCTGGACCCAGTTGGCGGCCAGCTTGGCATCGCCGCCGGCGTCCTTGACCGCCTCGAAGTACTCGGCCATGGCCCGGCTCGACGACAGCACGCTGGCGTCGTAGGCCGACAGGCCCAGCTCGTTCTGGAAGCGTGCGCGCTTCTCGCTGGGCAGTTCCGGCAGGCTGGCGCGCAGATGGTCGACGTAGGCCTGGTCGAGCACCACCGGCAGCAGGTCGGGGCAGGGGAAGTAACGATAGTCGTTGGCCTCCTCCTTGGTGCGCATGCTGCGGGTCTCGTCGTTCTCCGGGTCGTACAGCCGGGTCTCCTGGATCACGCTGCCGCCGTCCTCGAGCAGTTCGACCTGGCGTTCGATCTCGAAGGCGATCGCGCGCTCCACGAAACGGAAGGAGTTGACGTTCTTGACCTCGGCGCGGGTGCCCAGCGATGCCTGGCCCCGGGGGCGCACCGAGACGTTGACGTCGCAGCGCATCGAGCCCTCGGCCATGTTGCCGTCCGAGATGCCCAGGTAGGTGACGATGGCGTGGATCGCCTTGAGATAGGCGGCGGCCTCCTTGGCGGAGCGCATGTCGGGCTCGGAGACGATCTCCAGAAGCGGCGTGCCGGCGCGGTTGAGATCGATGCCGGTCATGCTGTGGTAGTCCTCGTGCAGCGACTTGCCGGCGTCTTCCTCGAGGTGGGCGTGGTGCACGCGAATGCGCTTGGCGCTGCCGTCGTCGAGGGTGATCTCGACCTCACCCGGGCCGACGATCGGCTGATACATCTGGCTGGTCTGATAGCCCTTGGGCAGGTCGGGGTAGAAGTAGTTCTTGCGATCGAAGATCGAGGTCTCGGGGATCTCGGCATCGATGCCCAGGCCGAACTTGACGGCCATCGCCACGGCGCCCTCGTTGAGCACCGGCAGCACGCCCGGCAGGCCCAGGTCGACGGCGCAGGCCTGGGTGTTGGGCTCGGCGCCGAAGGCGGTGGAGGCCCCGGAGAAGATCTTCGACTGGGTGGCGAGCTGGACGTGGACCTCCAGCCCGATCACGGCTTCCCATTGCATCAGGCGTTCTCCTTACCGAAAGCGGGCTGGCGGCGGTGCCAGTCGGTGGACTGCTGGAAGCGGTGGGCGACGTTGAGCAGCCGCGCCTCGGCGAAGTGCGGGCCGAGGATCTGCAGGCCGACCGGGCGGCCGTTCGCGAAGCCGGCCGGCACGCTGAGGCCGGGAATGCCCGCCAGGTTGATGGCGATGGTGTAGACGTCCTGCAGATACATGGCCACCGGGTCGGACTTGGCGCCCAGATCGAAGGCGGGCGTCGGCGAGGCCGGACCCATCAGCACGTCGACGTCCTCGAAGGCGTCGATGAAGTCCTGGCGGATCAGGCGGCGGACCTGCTGGGCCTTCTTGTAGTAGGCGTCGAAGAAGCCTTCCGACAGCGTATGGGTGCCGATCAGGATGCGCCGCTTGACCTCCTCGCCGAAGCCCTCGGCGCGGGAGCGCTTGTAGAGGTCGATCAGGTCGGTGGGGTTTTCGCAGCGATGGCCGAAGCGCACGCCATCGAAACGCGACAGGTTGGAGGACGCCTCGGCCGGGGCGATCACGTAATAGGCGGGAATCGCCAGATCGGTGTGCGGCAGGCTGACCTCGCGCACGCTGGCGCCCAGCGACTCGTAGACGCGGATCGCCTCGCGCACCGCGCTCTCCACGGCGGGTGACAGGCCGTCGCCGAAATACTCCTTGGGCAGGCCGATCTTGAGCCCCGACAACGAGGCCTCGAGGGTCTCGCGGTAATCGGGCACGCCGCGCGCCACGCTGGTGGAGTCGCGCAGGTCGTGACCGGCGATGGCGCCGAGCAGCAGGGCGCAGTCCTCGGCGCTGCGCGCCATGGGGCCGGCCTGGTCGAGGCTCGAGGCATAGGCGACCATGCCGTAGCGCGAGACGCGGCCATAGGTGGGCTTGAGCCCGGTGATGCCGCAGAAGGCGGCCGGCTGGCGGATCGAGCCGCCGGTGTCGGTGCCCAGCGCCGCGGGGACCAGCCCGGCGGCGACCGCCGCGGCACTGCCGCCGGAACTGCCGCCGGGCACCGCGGCGAGATCCCAGGGGTTCTTGACCGGGCCGTAGTAGCTGTTCTCGTTGGACGAGCCCATGGCGAACTCGTCCATGTTGGTCTTGCCGAGGCTCACGCTGCCGGCGGCGGCGAGCTTCTCGACCACGCTGGCGTCGTAGGGCGAGACGAAGTTGTCGAGCATCCGCGAGCCGCAGCTGGTGCGTACGCCCTGGGTGCAGAAGATGTCCTTGAGCGCCAGCGGCAGGCCGGTGAGCGGGCCGGCATTGCCCGCGGCGCGGGCCTGGTCGGCGCGGTCTGCCGCCTCGAGCGCGGCGTCTGCCGTTACGGTGATAAAGCTGTTGAGTTCGCCGTCGAGGCGGTCGATGCGCGCGAGCAGCGCCTCGGTCAGCTCACGGCTGGAAAACTCGCCGGCGGCCAGTGCCGCGGCCAGTTCGGTGAGAGTCTTGTCGTGCATGGGGCGTTGGCTCCGTGGAAAGCGGGTCCGGCGGGGCGGGCGTCGTTTACTCGACGACCCGGGGTACCAGATAGAGGCCGTTCTCGACGGCCGGCGCACAGCGCTGGAAGCGCTCGCGCTGATCGGTCTCGGTGACCTCGTCGGCGCGCAGGCGCTGGGTGGCGTCCAGCGGATGGGCGAGCGGCGCGACGCCGTCGGTTTCCACGGCCTGGAGACGGTCGACCATTTCCAGGATCCGGCTCAGGTCGTCCACGTAACCTGCGGCCTCGTGATCGTCGAGCCCCAGGCGGGCGAGGTGGGCGGCCCGCCGTACGTCTTCGGGTTCAAGCGCCATAACGTCGGCTTCCTTCAGTGCGATGGCAATGCGTGTCGACCGCGGACGGGCGGCCACGGTCGACGGGTGTCGTGAAATAGGCGAAACGGTACCACAACTCCGTGTGACGGGCATCTTGCTTGCCGCCTTGTCCCCGCGATGATACCGTTTGCGTCCGCACAGGGTTCCGGTCTGGACTAGGTGAAAGACTTCCATGTTTAAACGTTTGAGGGGGCTGTTCTCCAGCGATCTGTCGATCGATCTGGGGACCGCCAACACACTGATTTATGTTCGCGGTCGCGGCATCGTTCTCGACGAGCCCTCGGTGGTAGCGATTCGCCAGTCGGGCAACATGCGCAGCGTGGCCGCCGTGGGCGTCGACGCCAAGCGCATGCTGGGCCGCACCCCGGGCAACATCACCGCGATTCGGCCGATGAAGGATGGCGTGATCGCCGACTTCACCGTCACCGAGCAGATGCTCCAGCATTTCATCCGCAAGGTTCACCAGAGTACCTTCCTGACCCCGAGCCCGCGTGTACTGGTCTGCGTGCCCTGCATGTCGACTCAGGTCGAGCGACGCGCCATCAAGGAGTCCGCCGAGGGCGCCGGTGCCCGCGAGGTATTCCTGATCGAGGAGCCCATGGCGGCGGCGATCGGCGCCGGCCTGCCGGTCGAGGAGGCGCAGGGCTCGATGGTCGTCGACGTCGGCGGCGGCACCTCCGAGATCGCCATCATCTCGCTCAACGGCGTGGTCTATTCAGAGTCGATCCGCGTCGGCGGCGACCGCTTCGACGAGGCGATCATCGCCTATGTGCGCCGTCACTACGGCAGCCTGATCGGTGAAGCCACCGCCGAGCGCATCAAGGAAGAGATCGGTTGCGCCTATCCCGGCGGCGAGCTGCGCGAGATCGACGTGCGCGGTCGTAACCTGGCCGAGGGCATCCCGCGCAGCTTCACCCTCAACTCCCACGAGATCCTCGACGCCTTGCAGGACCCGCTGGCGTCGATCGTTGCCGCGGTCAAGAGTGCCCTCGAGCAGTCGCCCCCCGAACTCGCCTCCGACATCGCCGAGCGCGGTCTGGTGCTGACCGGCGGTGGTGCCCTGTTGCGTGACATCGACAAGCTGATCGCCGAGGAGACCGGCCTGCCGGTGATCGTCGCCGAGGATCCGCTGACCTGCGTGGCGCGCGGTGGCGGCAAGGCGCTGGAAATGATCGACCAGCACACCTTCGAGCTGCTCTCCAGCGATTGAACGGACGGCGCCGGCGCGGCGTCGTTTCGCGTTTGCAGCGCGCCGTTGCGGCGCGTCTCGGGTTCTTGGCCAGTTCGCAGGGAGTCGTTCTATCAAACCGCTGTTCTCGCAGGGTCCCGCACCCGGCTACCGCATGCTGCTGTGCGCCTTCATCGCCTTCGCGTTGATGTTCGCCGAGCATCGCCTGCCGCGCGTCGCGGAACTGCGGGCGCACCTGTCGACCGTGGTCACGCCGGTGCAGTGGCTGGTCAGCCTGCCCAGCGACGCGCTGTCCTGGGGGGCGCTGGTGGTCTCGGATCAGTCGCGCCTGGTCGACGAGAACCGGCGCCTGCGCCAGCAACTGCTGACCATGTCCCACCGGGTCCAGCGCATGGCCAGCCTGACCGCCGAGAACGTGCGCCTGCGCGAGCTGCTCGATGCCGCCCAGCGTCGTGAGGTCCCCTACATCACCGCCGAACTGTTGTCGCTGGATTCGGACCCCTTTACCCATCAGATGGTCATCGACCGCGGTCGCAGCGACGGCGCCTACGTCGGCCAGCCGGTGATGGACGCGTCGGGGCTGATCGGCCAGGTGATCGCCGTATCGGCGTATACCAGCCGGGTGCTGATGGTCGCCGATGCCAGTCACGCGGTGCCCGTGCAGGTCAACCGCAATGGCCTGCGCTTCATCGTCCAGGGCACCGGCAGCTACGATGTGCTCGACGTGCTGCACGTGCCCGATACCGCCGATATCCGCCCCGGCGACCTGCTGGTCACCTCCGGCCTGGCCGGGCGCTTTCCGGAAGGTTACCCGGTCGCGCGGGTTCGCGACGTGGTGCACGACCCGGGCGCGCCGTTCGCCCAGGTGACCGCCGAGCCGGTGGCCCAGCCGGAACGCTCCCGGCATTTCCTGCTGCTGTTTCCGCCGCCGCGACCCACGCGGATTCCCGTCAGCGATACCGCCCGTCATGCCGCCGAGCGGGTCAGCGGCATGACGGCGGGCGAGGAGGCGCCATGATCGGTTCGCTGCGCGGCCTGATGATGATCTGGACGACCCTGGTGCTGGCCCTGTGCCTGCAGGTCATGCCGTTGCCCGATGCCTGGCTGGTCTGGCGGCCCGACTGGCTGGGGCTGATGCTGGTCTACTGGTGCGTGGTGGCGCCGCAGCGCGTGGGCGTCTTCTACGGCTTCCTGTGCGGGCTGCTGCTCGATCTGCTCGAGGGCGCGCCACTGGGGCAGAACGCCCTGGTGCTGTCGTTGCTCACCTATCTGGCGCTGCTGGTCTACCAGCGGATGCGCGCCTATGCGCTGATTCAGCAGGCGGTGCTGGTGTTCATCATCCTGGGGATCGCGCAACTGCTCGAGCAGTGGCTGAGAACCATCTTCGGGCCCTTCGCCATCAACCTGGTCTTCCTGCTGCCGGCGCTGATCGGCGCCGTGCTCTGGCCCTGGCTGTTCACCATGCTGCAGATGCTGCGGCGGCGTCTCGGCGTGACCTGACACGCCGGCCTGGCGTCGGCGCATCCGCAATCCGAGGAGGGATTTCCATGCCACCCGTTCTGCGCCTGGCCTCGGCGTCCCCGCGCCGTCGCGAACTGCTCGCCTCGATCGGCGTCGACGTCGAGGTGGCGCCGGTCGACGTCGACGAGACGCCGCGGTCCGGCGAGCCGCCCGCCGACTACGTCGCCCGCCTGGCTCGTGCCAAGGCCGAGGCCGGCGGCGTCGGTACCCGACTGCCGACCCTGGGCTCGGATACCGCGGTGGTGGTGGCCGGGCGCATCCTCGGCAAGCCCCGCGATCGTCGGCATGCCGGCGAGATGCTCGCTGCTCTGAGCGGGGGTTGGCACGAGGTGCTCACCGCCGTGGCGGTCAGCGGGCCGAGCGGGATGCTCGAGGCCTGCGTGACGACGCGGGTCGCCATGCGCGCCATCGGCGAGGCGGAGATGGCCGCCTACTGGGCCACCGGGGAGCCCGCTGACAAGGCGGGGGGCTACGCCATCCAGGGTCACGCGGCGATCTTCGTCGAACGCATCGAGGGCAGCCATTCGGCGGTGGTCGGGCTGCCGCTGTTCGAGACCGCCGAGTTGCTTGAGCGTCAGGGCATCGCGTTGTGGCCGACGCCGCGCCCGGCTGTGTCATAATCGCGAGCAAAGCCTTCTTCACAAGGATCGGTGCATGAGCGGCGAGGTACTCATCAACCTGACCCCGATGGAAACCCGCGTGGCGGTGGTTGAGAACGGGGTGCTGCAGGAAGCCTTCATCGAGCGCAGCCGACGCCGCGGTATCGTCGGCAACATCTACAAGGGCCGGGTGGCGAGGGTCCTGCCCGGGATGCAGGCCGCCTTCATCGACATCGGTCTCGAGCGTGCGGCGTTCATCCACGCCAACGAGGTGATGCCGCCCAACACCCCGGCCGACGAGCAGGTCTCGATCAGCCAGTTGCTGCACCAGGGCCAGCCGCTGGTCGTGCAGGTCACCAAGGATCCGATCGGTTCCAAGGGCGCGCGCCTGACCACGCATCTCTCGGTGCCGTCGCGCTACCTGGTCTACATGCCCGATTCGCCCCACACCGGGGTCTCCCAGCGCATCGAGGACGACGCCGAGCGCGAGCGGTTGCGGGCGCTGGTCGAGACCTGTCTGGACGAATTCGATCAGGGCGTGCCGGGGGGCTTCATCATCCGCACCGCCGCCGAAGGGGTGGGGAGCGAGGAACTGCTCACCGACATGCAGTTCCTGCGGCGCCTGTGGCGCAAGGTCGAGGAGCGCAAGGTCACCGCGGCGGCACCCAGTCGCATCTACGACGACCTGCCGCTGTTCATCCGCACCCTGCGCGACGTGATGCGCGACGACATCGAGAAGGTGCGCATCGACTCCCGCGAGAACTATCACAAGTTGATCGAGTTCGCCGAGGAGTTCATGCCCGATGTCGTCGAGCGCATCGAGTACTACCCCGGCGAGCGGCCGATCTTCGATCTGTTCAGTGTCGAGGACGAGATCCACAAGGCGCTGGGGCGCAAGGTCCAGCTCAAGTCCGGCGGCTATCTGGTGATCGACCAGACCGAGGCGATGACCACCATCGACGTCAACACCGGCGGCTACGTGGGGCATCGCAACCTCGAGGAGACGATCTTCAAGACCAATCTCGAGGCGGCCACGGCGATCGCCCGGCAGCTGCGGCTGCGCAATCTCGGCGGGATCATCATCATCGACTTCATCGACATGGAGGACAGCGAGCACCAGCGCCAGGTGCTGCGCGTGCTCGAGAAGTCGCTGGAGCGCGACCATGCCAAGAACAAGCTGACCGGCGTCACCGAGCTGGGCCTGGTCCAGCTGACCCGCAAGCGTACCCGCGAGAGCCTCGAGCAGACGCTGTGCGAACCCTGCCCGACCTGCCAGGGGCGGGGCACGCTGAAGACGCCGGAGACGGTCTGCTACGAGATCTTTCGCGAGATCCTGCGCGAGGAACGCGCCTACAGTCCCGAGACCTACATGGTGCTGGCCTCCCAGGCGGTGGTCGATCGGCTGCTCGACGAGGAGTCCGCCGCGGTCGCCGACCTGGAGATCTTCATCGGCAAGACCATCCGCTTCCAGGTCGAGACGCACTACTCCCAGGAGCAGTACGACATCGTGCTGATGTAAGCCCATGAACCCGATCCGAGTCACGCTGCGCTGGGTGTTGACGCTGCTGGCGATCCTGCTGGTGATCGCCGCGCTGGGCATGAGCGGCCTGCGCCTGGCGATGACCCAGCTCGACGCCGTGCGCGACCGGGTGGAAGCCGCCCTGGCCCGCCAGTTTTCCGCCAATCTGGACCTGCGCCGTTTCACCGGCGAGATGCAGCGCCTGGATCCGCGCCTGAGCCTCGACGAGCTGCAGATCACGGTGCCGTCGGGCAAGTCGACGTTACCCCTGTTGTCGCTCGGCCACGCCGATCTGCGCCTCGATACGCTGGCCTCGCTGCGCGCCCGCCAGCCGGTCATCGGTCAGGCCCACGTCGACGAGCTCACCCTGCACCTCTATCAGAACGCCCAGGGCGACTGGGCGTGGCCGGGGCGTGCCAAGGACCCCGCCTCGATGATGCAGGGCGGGTTCGACCTGAATCGGCTCGACGCCTGGGTGGGGCTGTTGCTGCAGCAGCGGGTGGCGGTGGACGACGTGCGTCTGGTCCTGCACGGCCTCGACGACAGCCTGACGCTGGTCGCCCCGCAGTTGCTGATCGCCGGCGGGGCGCAGCGGGCCCACATCGAAGGCCAGTGGTATGTCGAAGGCCAGCCCGAGCGCGTGCTCTCGGCGGTCCTCGAGGTGCTGCCGGGCTCGCGGGGGCTCGGCGACTTCAGTGCGGCACTGCAGGCGAAGATGGATCTGTCGAGCCTCGACCGCCTCGGCCAGCTGCTCACCCGGCATCGGGCGGTGCGCCTCGACCGCATCGCGGGGGAGGCCGAGCTCTGGGCACGCTGGCGACACGCGAGGATCGCCGACGCCCGACTCGCGGTCACGGTACCGCAGCTCAGCCTCGGCGGGGACGGCGGCAGCGTCGAGCTGCACGATATCGGCGCGCGGGCCCAGTGGCTGCGCAACGACGACGGCGAGGGCTGGCGTGCCTGGGTCAATGCGCTGTCGGTCAGCGATGCGACAGGGCCCTCGCCGCTGCCGTCGCGCCTGGAACTTGCCGGGCAGGGCAGTGACTGGTGGCTGCGCAGCGGGGCGTTCTCGCTGGACGCCCTGGCCACCCTGGGCGAGCGCCTGCCGCTTCCCGAGGAGGTCGACCGGGCCCTGCAACGGGCCAACCCCCGTGGCCAGGTGAGCGGCCTGCAGGTGGGGCAGCGGGACGGTGCCTGGCAGGCGCGCGTCGCCTTGCGCGGTGCCGCCCTCGACCCCTGGCAGGATGCGCCGGGCGGTGGGCCCGTCGACGCCTGGGTCGTCGCCGACGGTCAGCAAGGGCACGTCGATTTCGTCGGCGGCGACGGGGTGTCCCTGCATTTTCCCGATATCTACGGGGATCCCATGACACTCGATGCCGCCAGCGGCCGGGTCGACTGGTCGCTGGCCGAGCGGCAGCCGCGGGTGACCGGCAAGGATCTCCACGCGCAATGGCGCGGAGCGCCGGTCGACGGCAGCTTCGAACTGACAATCCCGGGTGACAACGCCGACCGGCGACCGGGACGCTTCGTCCTCGACCTGGCGATGCGCGACGTCGACGCCCGTGACACGCCCCTGGCGCAGTGGTTGCCGATGAAGGCCTTCGATGACCCGGACCTGCGCGAATGGCTGTCCCGCGACATCACTGGCCTCGTTCCGCGCGGCACGCTGCATCTCGAGCAGACCCTCGACAAGGAGGCGATGAGCGATGACGGCGGGGGCAGCGATGACGGCAGCGACGATCTGGGCAAGCGGACCCGACTCAGGCTGTCGCTCGACATCGAGCAGGGCAAGCTGCCCTACGAGGCGGGCTGGCCGCCCCTGGAGAACCTCAGCGGGCACCTCGACATGGTCGACGACACACTCGATGCCACGGTCGATCACGCCGAAACCCGCGGGCTGGTCACCGAGGGCGCCACGGTCGCGATGGCCGACGACCGGCTGAGCATCGAGGGGCCGGTGCGGGGCTCCACCCAGGCGCTGCTGCAATTCCTGAGCGCGGCGCCCATCGACGGCACCGACGCCTTTGCCGACTGGCGCAGCGAGGGGCGCGTCGCCGGCCGGCTGTCACTCGGCGTGACGCTGGACACCCCGAAAAACGTCGAAACGCCGGTGGACGTCGATGTCACGGCGAGCGTCGAGGCGCCGAGCCTGCGCCTGCCGCAATCCGACCTCGCCCTCTACGACGTCAACGGCGATCTGCGTTATCGGCACGATCCCCAGGCTGCCGAAAGCGATACCCTGACCGGCCAGCTCGGCGCCCGGGTCTTCGACGGGCCGTTGCTTGCCGACTTCGACGTCGGCGGCAAGGGTGTGACCTTCGAGGGGCGGGCGCTGGCCCGGGGGCTGCTCGAGTGGGGCGGTGTCGGCCAGCTCAGCGGCCTGCTCAGCGGCTACTTCCCCTATTCGGCCAACCTCGACCTCACCGGCGAATCGCCGCATCTGAGCCTCGACAGCGATCTCCAGGGGCTGGGCATTCAGCTGCCGGCACCGTTCGGCAAGGCGCCGGCGGCTCGCGTGCCTTTCCATCTCGAGGCCGCGACCGGCGCGCGCAGCGTGCAGGCCCGCCTGGCCGACCGGCTGCGCCTGCGCTGGCGCTCGCTGGGCCCCGAGACCGGGCAGGGTCAGGTGTGGCTCGAGCAGTGGCCGGATCCGTTGCCGGCCTGGCCGGGGTCGAGCGGCTGGCAGGTCGCGTGGCGAACGCCGCGTCTCGCCCTGGAGGCCTGGCAGACGGCGCTGTCCGGTGTCGCGCCTGGCGGCTCGTCGGGCAAGGACGCGTCGGCCAAGCCGGCCTCCGGCTCGTCGATGGCCGAGCTGCGCCGCGTCACCCTGACGACCCCCTGCCTGGCCTTCGACGACCGTTGCCTGGGCGATCTCGTCGCCAACGCCACGCGGCTGCCCGCCGACGGCTGGCAACTGGCGCTGGCGGGGGCGCTGGTCGAGGGCCAGGCCACGTACCGGCCGCGCAGCCCTCGTCCGATCGACGTTCAACTGCAAACGCTGCATCTCGACGACCTGACCCCCGCAGCGGCCGAGCCCCAGCTCGGCAGCGAGATCGCCACGACCAGCGAACCGCGGCCGGTGGCCTTGCCCGGAGGGTTGAACCAGTTGCCCGACGGGCATGTCAGAGTCGATACGATCACCCGCCACGGGCAGCGCCTGGGACCCCTCGAGGCCAGCTGGGAGGCGACGCCGGAGCGGTTGCGGGTCGCGCCGCTGTCGATGACGCTGGGCGAGATCACCGGCCAGGGCGAGGTGGTCTGGGAGGCGTCGGGCGCCGGTTCCAGCCTGACCCGCTCGCGGTTGACGATCGAGGGCGGTGATCTGGGCAGCGCCCTCGAGCGTCTCGATCAGCCGGTGGCGGTGCGCTCGACGCGGACCCGGGTGCAGTCGCAGCTCGCCTGGCCGGGGGCGCCCTGGCAGTTCGCCCTGGAGCGCTCGCGGGGCAGCATCCAGGCGAGGCTCGACGACGGGCGTTTCGTCACCCTGGATTCCCCCTCGGCGCGCCTGGTCGGCCTGCTCAACGTCGACAACCTGCTGCGTCGGCTGCGCCTGGATTTCTCCGACGTGACCGAGCAGGGCACGGCCTTCGACAGTGTCAAGGGCGATGCCACACTGTATGGTGGACGCCTGGAAACGCGCGGGCCGGTGGCGATCGATGGCGCCTCCACGCAGTTCAGCCTCGACGGCAGCGTCGACCTGATGGCCCGCGAGCTGGACCTCAAGCTGGGCGTCACCGTGCCGGTCAGCCAGAACCTGCCGCTGGCCGCGGTACTCGCCGGGGCCCCCTATGTCGGCGGCGCGCTGTTCCTGGCCGACAAGCTGTTCGGTGGCTGGCTCGACAAGGTCACGAGAATTTACTATCGCGTGCAGGGTCCCTGGACCTCGCCGCGCATCACTCTGGAAGACGCCGAATGACGCAACTGTCCCATTCGCCTCTCGACGAGGCCATCACCACCCTGCTCGCCCCCGGCGGACTCGATGCCCAGGCACTCGAACCCGGCTTGGAGCATGCGCTCGGGCCCGGTGTCGACTATGCCGATCTCTACTTCCAGCGCAGCTGGCAGGAAAGCTGGGTGCTCGAGGATGGCGAGGTCAAGGACGCCAGCTTCAACATCGACGGCGGTGTGGGGGTGCGCGCCCTGGCCGGCGAGAAGACCGGCTTCGCCTTCTCCAACCAGATCACCGCGGAAGCCCTGGCCGAGGCCGGGCGCACCGCGGCCGGGATCGCCCGCGGCGGTTCGCGGCTCGAGCGGGTGGCGGTGAGCTCGACGTCGGCGTCGGCGCGTTATGCCGGCGTCGACCCGCTCACCGGGCTGACCCCCGAGGAGAAGATCGCCCTGCTCAAGCAGGCCGATCGCGTGGCGCGTGCCGCCGACCCCAGCGTGGCGCAGGTCAGTGCCTCGCTCAGCGGGGTGCACGAAGTCGTGCTGGTGCGGGCCAGCGACGGCACCCTGGCGGCGGACATCCGCCCGTTGGTGCGCTTCAACGTCAGCGTCATCGCCATCCGCAATGGCCGCCGCGAGCGCGGCAGCGCCGGTGGCGGCGGACGTTACGCGATGTCGCGGCTGCGCGACGACAACGTCGCCGAGCGCTACGCCAAGGAGGCCGTGCGCCAGGCGCTGGTCAATCTCGACGCCGTGGATGCCCCGGCCGGGCAGATGCCGGTGGTGCTGGGCGCCGGCTGGCCGGGCATCCTGCTCCACGAGGCGGTGGGCCACGGTCTCGAGGGCGACTTCAATCGCAAGGGCAGTTCGGCCTTCGCGGGACGCATCGGCGAGCGCGTCGCGGCGCCGGGCGTCACGGTGGTCGACGACGCCACGCTCGCCGATCGGCGCGGTTCGCTGTCGATCGACGACGAGGGCACGCCCGGCGCCTACACGCCGCTGATCGAGGACGGCATCCTCACCGGCTACATGCAGGACAAGCTCAACGCCCGCTTGATGGGCATGGCCCCGACCGGCAATGCCCGGCGCGAGTCCTACGCCCACATGCCCATGCCGCGCATGACCAACACCTACATGCTGGCCGGCCGCGACGAGCCCGACGAGATCATCAAGAGCGTCAAGCGCGGGCTCTACGCGGTGAGTTTCGGCGGCGGACAGGTCGACATCACGTCCGGCAAGTTCGTGTTCTCGGCCAGCGAGGCCTATCTGATCGAGGATGGCCGGATCACCGCCCCGGTGAAGGGCGCGACGTTGATCGGCAACGGCCCCGAGGCGATGGGCCGGGTATCGATGGTCGGCCACGACATGGCGCTGGATACCGGCATCGGGGTCTGCGGCAAGGAAGGGCAGGGCGTGCCGGTGGGCGTGGGCCAGCCGACGCTCAAGCTGGATGAGCTGACCGTCGGCGGCACGCAATCATGAACTGGACGTGCCTGCGCGTCGCCCATCCGGCGTTGGAAATCGACTCGGCCTGCTCATTTACGGCCTGTAAACTCCGCGGCCTCGTCGATTTCCGCCTTGCCTGGGCGCCGCTCGGCGACGTCTCTGCGACAGAGTGAGAGTGAAAAGACCGGGGACGCCGGGTGAGCCTACATCCCAGCCGTCTCGCGAATCAGCTTGAAGAGCTTGCGGGCGCTGGTCGGCGGCTTGTCGCGCTGGCGTTCGCTGCGGGCGTTGCGGATCAGCTGGCGCAGCGCCTGGCGGTCGACGTCGGGATACTCGGCGATGAACGCCTCGAGGTCGTCGCTGTCGCCCTCGATCAACTGGTCGCGCCAGCGTTCCAGGCGGTGGAAGGCGTGATCGCGGCGCAGCGCTTCCCGGTCGATGGCGTCGAAGGTGGCCTGGATGCCGTCGAGGTCCTCGCGGCGCATCAGCTTGCCGACGTACTGCATGTGGCGGCGGCGACCTTCGTGAGAGCGGATGCGGGCGGTCTCCTCGACCGCGGCGAGCATGTCCTCGGACAGCGGCAGGCGGTCGCGCTGGCCCTCCGGCAGGGCGATGATCCGTTCGCCGAGTTCCTGCAGCGCCTGCATCTCGCGCTTGCGCTGGGACTTGCTCGGCCGTTGTGGTGAGTCGTCGGGCGACTCGATCGAATCGAAAGACATGCCATTTCCATCAGCATTGAAAGGTTGGCGCAGTATACCAGCCAACCCGGTAACAAGGAGATCAGGATGACTCAGGCCTTCGATGCCGCAGCGCAGCAGACGCTGCTGGAGTCTCGCGTGGCCGACGCCCTCGACCAGGCCCGGCAGGCGGGCGCCGACGCCTGCGAGGTGGGCGCCAGCGTCGATCAGGGCGTCGAGATCAGCGTGCGGTTGGGCGATGTCGAGTCCGTGGAGCTGTCACGCGACCAGGGGTTCGCCGTCACCGTCTATCTGGGGCAGCGCAAGGGCAGCGCCTCGTCGTCCGACGCCTCCGAGGAGTCGATCCGCGCGGCGGTCGAGAAGGCGATGGCCATCGCCCGGCATACCGGCGAGGACCCGGCATCGGGGCTGGCCGATGCCGAGCTGATGGCCCGCGAGTTGCCGGATCTCGAGGTCCACCACCCCTGGAATCTGTCCACCGAGGAGGCGATCGAGCTGGCGCTGGCCTGCGAGAGCGCGGGGCGTGACGTCGAGGGGATCGAGAACTCCGAGGGGGCGAGCTTCTCCAGCGGCGAGGGCGTGCGGGTCTACGGCAACAGCCATGGTTTCCTGGGCAGCCAGCGCGGCAGCCGTCATTCGCTGTCCTGCGTGCTGATCGCCCGCGACGCGCGCGGCATGCAGCGCGACTACGACTACACCAGCGAGCGCGACCCGGCGCGCCTGGCATCGCCCGAGACGGTCGGCCGGCGTGCCGCCGAACGCACCCTGCGTCGGCTGGGGGCCGGTCGCCCGCTTACCGGGCGGTTGCCGGTACTGTTCGCGCCCGAGGTCGCCGGGGGCCTGATCGGGCACTTCCTCAACGCCATTGCCGGTGGCGCGCTGTACCGCGATGCGTCCTTCCTGTGCGACAGCCTGGGCGAGCCGCTGTTTCCCGAGTGGTTCACGCTGGTGGAGCGTCCCCGCGAAGTGGGCGGCATGGCGAGCAGCGCCTTCGACAACGACGGGGTCTATACCCGCGACAACGTCTTCGTCGATCGCGGCAAGGTGGCCAGCTACATGCTCTCGGCCTACAGCGCGCGGCGGCTGGGCATGACTACCACCGGCAACGCCGGCGGGGCGCGCAACATTCGTCTCGAGGCGCCGCTGACCGCCCATGACGACCTGCTCGCCCGGATGGGCACCGGCGTGCTGGTCACCGAGCTGATGGGGCAGGGCGTCAATGGCGTCACCGGCGATTATTCACGCGGCGCGGCGGGGTTCTGGGTCGAGAACGGGCGTATCCAGCACCCGGTGGAGGAGTTCACCATCGCCGGCAACCTGCGCGACATGTTCGCCAGCCTGCAGGGACTGGGCGACGACATCGACACCCGCGGCAGCGTGCATACCGGGAGCTGGTTGATCGGCGAGATGACCGTCGCCGGCGATTGAACCGCCGGGCCACGGCCGCGGGCGTCATGCTGATGGCTCGTGGCTCAGAGGGCGTTTACAAATTAGGCGAGCGAAGGCAAGACAAGGCAAAATCGACCGAAAAAAGGACCGGGCTGGCGTGCCAGTTCACACGGGGTAAATGAGCATTTTGACCGGGCTCGCGTACGAGGCCGATTTTAACGCCGTATTGCCGAGCGCAGGCATTTTGTAAACACCCTCTCAGAGATAGAACAGCGTCGCCAGCCCTAGAAAGGCCATGAAGCCGACCACATCGGTGACGGTGGTGAGGATCACATTGCCGGAGAGTGCCGGATCGATGTTGAGTTTCTTCAGCACCACCGGCAGCAGGGTGCCGATCAGCGCGGCGATCAGCAGGTTGATGACGATCGCCGCGGCGATGATGCCGCCCAGCGCCAGGTCGTCGAACCAGACCACGGCGACGGCGGCGATCACCAGGGCCCAGAGCAGGCCGTTGAGCACGGCGACCACCAGTTCGCGATTCAGCAGCCACTTGACGTTGCCGCCGGAGACGTGGCCCAGGGCGATGCCGCGGATCAGCACGGTGAGTGTCTGGGAGCCCGCGATGCCGCCCATGCTGGCGACGATCGGCATCAACACGGCCAGCGCCGTGACGCGCTGGATGGTGTCCTCGAACAGGCCGATCACCGCCGCCGCCATGAAGGCGGTGATCAGGTTCACCCCCAGCCATACCGCGCGCCGCCGGCTGGTCCGCCAGGCCGGGGCGAAGGTGTCTTCCTCCTCGTCGAGGCCGGCCATGCTCATCACCTGATGCTCGGCGTTCTCGCGGATCACGTCGACCACGTCGTCGATGGTGATCCGCCCCAGCAGGTGCTGGTCGCCGCCGACCACCGGCGCGGAGACCAGGTCGAACTTCTCGAACAGCTTGGCGACCTCGGCATCGGGCGTCATCGCCGGGATGCTCACCATGTCGGTGTCCATCACCTCGCGGACCAGCATCGCGGTATCCGACACCAGCAGGCGGTTGATCGGCAGGCTGCCGATCAGCTTGTCGCTGCGGGTCACCACCAGCAGGGTGTCGGTGGTGTCGGGGAGGCGCTCGTGACGACGCAGGTAGCGCAGCACCACGTCGAGGGTGATGTCGGGACGAATGGTCACCGCATCGGTGTTCATCAGCCCGCCGGCGGTATCCTCGGGGTAGGAGAGCACCGTCTCCAGGCGCTGGCGTTCCTGGGCCTCCATCGAGGCGAGCACTTCCAGGGTGACGGTGTTGGGCAGGCGTTGCAGCAGGTCGGCGAGGTCGTCGACGTCGAGCCCCTCGGTCGCCGAGACCAGCTGCTGGGCGTCCATGCGATTGAGGAAGACGGTCTGGATGTCCTCGTTGAGGTACTGGAGGACGTCGCCCTGCAGTTCGGGCTCGACCAGCTCCCAGAGGACCTCGCGCTCCCGCGGCGGCGTGGATTCCAGCAGATGGGCGACGTCGACCGGGGCCAGACCGCGATTGAGCATGCGCCGTGCCTGATCGAGCGCACCGCTTTCCAGTGCCTCGTTGAGACGTTCCAGACGGGGCTGCAGCCTTTCGGGATTCTTGCTCATGGCGCTCGGCGTCCTCGATCGTCCTGGCGGGTGGGGCGCCATTCTAGCATCGCCGACTGACAGCGGCGCGCTTGCCGGGCGTTCCCGGCGGCGGGTCAATGTTCCTCGTCGAAACGCGCCGCGAAGAGCGCCTCGAGGGCCTCCAGGGCGTCCTCGGCCTGGGGGCCTTCGGCCTCGACGGTCAGTCGAGTGCCGCAGGGCGCGGCGAGCATCAAGAGCGACATGATGTTGGCGGCGTCGGCGCTGCGTCCCTGGTGGGCCACGCTGACCCTGGCGTCGTATCCCTGGCAACACTGGACGAGCTTGGTGGCGGCCCGGGCATGCAGGCCGCGCTTGTTGATCAGGGTGAGTTCACGCTGGGGCACGGGCCTCTCCCACTGCCGTCTGGATCCCCAGTTCGCGATGGCGGATGCGAACCTGGAAACGCTCGGTGAAGTGGCGGGCGAGACGCTCCACCATATACACTGAGCGGTGCTGACCGCCGGTACAGCCGATGGCCACCGTCAGGTAACTGCGGTTGCTGGCGCGGTAGGCGGGCAGCCAGCGTTCCAGCCAGCCGCGGATGTCGTCGACCATGGCGGTGACATCGGGGTAGCTCTCGAGGAATTCGACGACCTCGCGGTCGCGGCCGCTGAACGGCCTCAGGCGCGGGTCCCAGAAGGGGTTGGGCAGGCAGCGTGCGTCGAACACCGTGTCGGCGTCGAGGGGCACGCCACGCTTGAAGCCGAAGGATTCGAAGGTCAGGGTGAGCCGGTCGCTGCGGTGATGGGCCACCTGTTCGGCGATACGCCCGCGCAGTTCGTGAACCGAGAGTTGCGAGGTGTCGATCACCAGATCGGCGAGATCGCGAATCCGCGACAGGGCGTCCTCCTCGGATTCGATCGCCTCGGCGAGCGTCATCTCGCTGTCGCGGGTCAGCGGGTGGCGGCGGCGAGTCGCCGAATAGCGCTCGAGGAGGATCTTGTCCTCGGCGGTGAGGTAGACCACCTGACAGTCGATACCGCGGCTGCGTACCGTGTCGAGCTGGTCGGGAAAACGCGCGAGGGCGACGGGCAGATTGCGGGCGTCGATGCTCACGGCGATGCTCGAGCGGTCGGTGTCGTCCTGCTGGAGCTCGTCGATCAGGGCGTCGAGGAGCATGGCCGGCAGGTTGTCGATGGCGTAGAAGCCGAGGTCTTCCAGGGCCTGCAGGGCGATCGACTTGCCCGACCCGGAACGACCGCTGATGATCACGAGCTGCATCGAGCGGCTCTCCCTGGTGGCGATGAGTAAGGCGGGGCGACGCGGCGCCCCGGGGAATGTTGACACGTTTCGCGCGTGGCGCGAAGCGGTGTCCGGCCGTCAGGGAGCCTGTCGCGCACTGGCCGACGGGTCGCCCTGGTGGCGGATCGCGTCGAGCAGGATGTCGTAGAGGTCGCGCTGGCTCTCGCTGTGGCGCAGACGACTGCGCGTGTCGGCATCGTTCATGATGCCGGCGACCTGGCCGAGCAGCGCCAGGTGCGTGTCATCCGCTTCCTCGGGAACCAGCAGGACGAAGATCAGATCGACCGGCTCGCCGTCGACCGCATCGAAGTCGATGGGCTCCTGGAGCTTCAGAAAGCCGGCGATCGGGGCCTTGCAGTGCGGATTGCGCGCATGCGGAATGGCGACACCGTTGCCGATGCCGGTACTGCCCAGGCGTTCCCGTCCGATCAGCCGGCTGAAGACTTCCTGGCTGTCGAGGCTGGGCGTGTTCTGCGCGATGAAGGTACTGAAGAACTCCAGTACGCGTTTCTTGCTCCCCCCGGGCACCGCGAACAGGGTGCGCTCGGGGGGAAGGATGGCTTCCAGTGTCATGATGGAGGGGTCAGCGGGCGCCGGCGCCTTGCGCGCGGGCCTGGGCCTTCTCCTTGTGCTTGACGAGCTGGCGGTCGAGCTTGTCGGCCAGCGCGTCGATGGCGGCGTACATGTCCGCATTCTCGGCTTCGGCGTGCAGATCGGCACCGGCGGCGTGCAGGGTACAGGCGGCCTGTTGACGCTCCTTCTCGATCGACAGCGTCACCTGGGCCGTGGTGATGTTGTCGTAATGGCGTTCCAGCCGCATGAGTTTCTCGTTGACGTAGTCACGCAGAGCATCCGTCAGTTCGACGTGATGGCCGGTGATGTTGGCTTGCATGGGCACGCTCCTGTTACCGCGGGTGGTGGCTCGATTGTAACCCTTTTTGCAGCTTAGCAAACCCCCGCGGGATTACCCGAGAGGCAGGCGTGAAATTTGTCGTTCGCGGGCGGGCGTGTCGGCGGGGTGACGGGGAGCGGCACCTTCCCTGTGCCGGGCGGGACGCGGTGTTCAGGCGAGGCGCTTGCGCTCGCTGGAGGAGGGGATGCCCATGGCCTCGCGATACTTGGCCACGGTGCGTCGCGCGACCTGGATGCCGTCCTCGGCGAGCAGGTCGACCAGCTTGCTGTCGGAAAGCGGCTTGCGCGGCGGCTCCTCGCCGATCAGTTTCTTGAGCCGGGCGCGGATGGCGGTGCTGGAGTGCGCGTCGCCTTCGCCGCCGACGTGGCTCGAAAAGAAGTACTTGAGTTCGAAGACGCCGCGCGGGGTATGGATGAACTTCTGGGTGGTCACCCGCGAGATGGTCGATTCGTGCATCTCCACGGCCTGGGCGATGTCGGCGAGGATCAGGGGCTTCATGGCTTCCTCGCCGCGCTCGAGGAAGTCGAGCTGGCGCGTCATGATCTCGCGGCCGACCTTGAGCAGGGTGTCGTTGCGGCTCGACAGGCTCTTGATCAGCCAGCGGGCCTCCTGCAGGTGCTGCTTCATGAAGGTATTGTCGTCGCTCTTGTCGGCGCGGCGGATCAGGGCGGCGTAGTCGGGCTGGATGCGCAGCCGTGGCAGCGCCTCCGGATTGAGCTCGATGCGCCAGCCGTCGCGTACGCGACGGGCGAGCAGGTCGGGGATCACGTAGTCGCTGGCACTGTCGTCGAAGGCCTGGCCCGGGCGCGGGTCGAGCGCGCGGATCAGGGCGATCACCGAATCCAGCTGGTCGTCCTCGAGGCGCAGGCGCCGCTTGAGCAGCTTGCGATCGTCACCGGCGAGCGCTTCGAGGAACTGGCGAACCAGGCGCTTGGCCTGGGGCAGCAGCGGCGTGTCGTCGGGCAGGGTACCGAGCTGGAGCAGCAGGCACTCGCGCAGGTCGCGGGCGAACACCCCGGTCGGGTCGAACTGTTGCAGACGGTAGAGGACCTGCTCGACGTCGCTGGCGCGGAGTCCGGCGAGGCCCTGGGCGCGAAGTCCTTCGGCGAGGGTGTCGAGCTCGCCGTCGAGATAGCCGTCGGCGGTGATCGCGTCGATCAGGGTCTCGGCGATCAGCCGCTCGCGGGTGTCGAGATCGGCCATGTCGAGCTGCCAGAGCAGGTGGTCCTGAAGGCTCTCGCCGGCGGCGTTGCGGTCGAAGTCGGGGCCATCCTCGCTGCGACTGCCGGCCGGCGCGAGGTCCTGATAGGTATCGGACCAGTCGCTGTCGACGCTCAGTTCGTCGGGGATGTCCTGGCTCCAGTCATCCTCGGCCGGTTCGCTGGACGTGGTCTCGCCGAACTCTTCCTCCATCTCGAGCATGGGATTGGACTCGAGCGCCTGCTGGATCTCCTGGCGCAGGTCCAGCGTCGACAGCTGCAGCAACTGGATGGCCTGCTGCAGCTGTGGCGTCATGGTCAACTGGGTGCCGACCCGAAGCTGCAACGTGGGTTTCATAGCCATGGCGAAGAAGCGTCATCGAGAGAATTTGTCGACACGTTATCCTGACGCCGAAAGGCTTGCAAGCCTTAAAGCAATAACCGTGCCACTATTCCGGCGGCCGGCTAGCGGCGATGCCTTGCAGGACGCGGCGCCGAGGCAGGAGGGGCGGGACGGCGCCGGTCGCGACTACAGGCGGAATTCGTTGCCCAGGTAGACCTCGCGGACCTTCTTGCTGGCGAGGATCGCCTCGGCGCCGCCCTCGGCGATGATCTGGCCGTCGCCGACGATGTAGGCCTTGTCGCAGATATCCAGTGTCTCGCGGACGTTGTGATCGGTGATCAGGATGCCGATGCCCCGGTCGCGAAGCTGGCGGATGATGCCCTTGATCTCGCCCACCGAGATCGGATCGACGCCGGCGAACGGCTCGTCGAGCAGGATGAAGGCCGGTTCGGTGGCCAGCGAGCGGGCGATCTCCACGCGGCGGCGTTCGCCGCCGGACAGGCTCATGCCCATGTTGTCGCGAATGTGGTCGATGTGGAACTCCTCGAGCAGGTGCTCGAGCTGCGTCCGGCGGGCGGCCTTGTCGAGATCCCGGCGGGTCTCGAGGATCGCCATGATGTTGTCGGCCACCGAGAGCTTGCGGAAGATCGAGGCCTCCTGAGGGAGGTAGCCGATCCCCGCGCGAGCCCGGTGATGCATGGGCGCCCGGCTGAGGTCCTGGTCGTCGATCGCCACTTCGCCGGCGTCGGCGCGCACCAGCCCCACGATCATGTAGAACGAGGTGGTCTTGCCGGCGCCGTTGGGGCCCAGCAGGCCGACGATGCTGCCCTGACCGATGGTCAGGCTGATGTCCTGGACCACCCGGCGATTCTTGTAGCTCTTGGCCAGATGGCTGGCGGTGAGCGTCTTCATCGCGGACGATTCTCCTCGGTTGTCGGCGCTCGTCATTGCGACGACTTGGGGGTGAGGGTCATGCGCACGCGCTGGTCCTGGCTGCCCTGGGCGTTGGAGCGGGCCTGGACCTTGCGACTGTCGAGATAGTATTCGACATAGGCGCCGTTGAAGGTGTCCTTGGCCTGATGCAGCTCGGCGTGGCCGATCAGTTCGACGCGGCGCGCCCCGGCATGGTAGACGACGGTGTCGCCCCAGCCCTTGACCAGTTCGTCATCGGGGGCCGGGCGCTGCTCGAGGTAGGCGCGCTGCTGCTGGCCGGTGGCGGTGACCCGGGTCACTTCGCCCTGGTCGTTGCGTTCGATCTCGACCCGGTGGGCCTTGAGCACCATGCTGCCCTGCTGCATGTCGACGTTGCCGGTGTAGACGGCGGTGCCGGCGCGGTCGTCGAGCTCGAGGCGATCGGCGGCGACGTTGATGGGTTGGCTGGCATCGCTCTCCAGCGCCATGGCCGATGGCGCGAGCAGGGTCAGCGCGGTCAGGCCGAGTCCGGCGAGGTAGGCTCGCATGGGTATCCTCACTGTTGACTGATCGGCGGGTGAAAACCGTGGACGTCGCCGGCCAGGCGCAGTTGGCCGGTGTCGATCCAGGCGTCGAAGCGCTCGCCGCGGACCCGCTGGCGGTGCTTGTGAAGCACCGTCTCGGTGTCGCTCCAGGCGTGGCGCTGGTCGGCATCGTAGATCAGGGTCTGGCTGTTGATCCGCCACCCTTCACCGGGCGTCTGGAGCTGGGCGTCGCCGGTCAGGATCAGCGGGTTGCCGCCGGTTTCCAGCCTACCCTTGTCGGCGGTGGCGAACCAGACCCGGCCCTTGGCGTCGACGAGCCGCCCATCCGGGGTGTCGAGGCGGGTCACGTCGTCACCCGGGGTGTGCTCGAGACGCGGTGTGGCGAGGCGCTGGTAGGCCTGGCCCTGGCTGTCGAAGCGCGTCAGCTCGGCGTCTTCGAGGTAGTAGTCGGGCTCGCCGGTCTCGCCCTCGGGGACCGGGCCGGGCGGCGCGCTGCCGCGCTGTTCGATGACCGAGAGCACCCCGCCCAGCGCGATCAGCAGCACCACGAGCCACCACTTGGCCGACAGGCGCGGGAGACGCATCGCCATGTCAGGCCTGGCCGTGCAGGTAGGTGTCGAGCACCGACGCCCAGTGGCCCTGGAGCTCGAGCAGGCCGTCGCAGATCTCGCGGACGGCACCGTGGCCGCCGGCGCGATCGGTCACCCAGAGCGCATGCTCGCGGATATAACGCGGGGCGTTGGGTACGCTGATGCCCAGGCCGGCGCGCTTGATGGGCGCCAGGTCGGGCAGGTCGTCGCCGCAGTAGGCGACCTGATGCATCGCCAGACCGAGCCGCTGGATCAGGCGGCGCAGCAGGTCGAGCTTGGCGTCGCTGCCCTGGAAGACGTGCTCGATGCCCAGCGCCGCGGCGCGCCGGGTGACCATCGGCGAGTCGCGCCCGGTGATCAGCGCGACCTCGACACCGGCCTGACGCAGCAGCTTGATGCCCTGGCCGTCCTGGGTCGAGAAGGCCTTGGTCTCCTGACCGTCGGCCTGGAAATAGAGCTGGCCGTCGGTCATCACGCCGTCCACGTCGAGCGCCAGCAGGCGCACGTGGCGGGCGCGCTCCACGAGGGCGGGATGGTTGAGGCGCGGGTCGAGAACCATGAGTGTCTCCTTGAATTGCGTGACGACGCGACTGGCCTCGCGTGGCGGATGGCTAGATGACGCCGCTGGTCAGCAGGTCGTGCATGTGCAGGGCACCGACCGGGCGGTCCTCGGCGTCGACCACCGCCAGCGCGGTGATGCGGTTGTCCTCCATGAGCTTGACCGCCTGGGCGGCGAGCACGTCGGGACGAATGCGCTTGCCACCTGGCGTCATCACGTCGTCGACGCGCAGGGCATGCAGGTCGCTGTATTGATCGAGGGTGCGGCGCAGGTCGCCATCGGTGTAGACGCCGCACAACCGGCCCCGGGCGTCGACCACGCAGGTGAAGCCCAGCCCCTTGCGGGTGATCTCGAGCAGCGCGTCGCGCAGCGGGCTGCCGAGCGTCACGCTGGGCAGGCGCTGGCCAGTATGCATGAGGTCCTCGACCTTGAGTAGCAGGCGGCGCCCCAGGCTGCCACCGGGATGCGACAGCGCGAAATCCTCGGCGGTGAAACCGCGGGCCTCGAGCAGGGCCACGGCGAGCGCGTCGCCGAGGGCCAGGGCGGCGGTGGTCGAGGCGGTGGGAGCCAGGTCCAGCGGACAGGCCTCGCGCTCGACGCCGGCGTCCAGATGGGCCTCGGCATGGCGGGCCAGCGCCGAGGCCGGGCGCCCGGTCATGCTGATCAGGGGGGCGCCCATGCGCTTGAGCAGCGGCAGCAGGGCGGTGATCTCCTGGGTCTCGCCGGAATTCGACAGCGCCAGTACCACGTCGCGGGCGGTGATCATGCCCAGGTCGCCGTGGCTGGCCTCGCCGGGGTGGACGTAGAAGGCCGGGGTGCCGGTGCTGGCCAGGGTGGCGGCGATCTTGCGCGCGATGTGCCCCGACTTGCCCATCCCGGTGACCACCACGCGGCCTTCGCAGGCGAGTATCAGCCGGCAGGCGCGGTCGAAGTCCTCCGACAGCTTGGCGTCGAGGGCGGCGATCGCCTGCTGTTCCAGGTGCAGGGTGCGTCGCGCGCTGTCGCGAAAGGCGAACTCGGGATCGATGGTCATGACGGGATCGTGGTTGATGGCGCGCTCGATGGGGCGCGGGCAGTGAATGGCCGACGTGGTGTCGCGACTGGACGCTCATTAAACGGGCTGCAGGGCGACCATGCAAGCGCCGACGCTCTCGGGCTGGTTGTGCCGTCAATGGTTAGGATACAATGTTCGATAATTTTCGGCCATTGGGTTGCCCAGATGAACGAATCGTTGCTCGTCGAGGTGGAGGGTCTGCACTTCTCTCGCGGCGAGAAGGACATCTTTCGCGGCGTCGATCTGCAGGTACCCGAGGGTAAGATCACGGCGATCATGGGCCCGAGCGGCACCGGCAAGACCACGCTGCTCAAGCTGATCGGCGGGCAGCTGTATCCCGATGCCGGGTCGGTGCGCATCGCCGGCGAGGACGTGCACCGGCTCTCGCGGCGCGCGCTGTTCCGGCTGCGCCGCCGGATGGGCATGCTGTTCCAGAGCGGGGCGCTGTTCTCCGATCTGTCGGTGTTCGAGAACGTGGCCTTTCCGCTGCGCGTGCACACCGACCTGCCCGAGGCGATGATCCGCGACATCGTGCTGATGAAGCTCGAGGCGGTGGGCTTGCGCGGGGCACACAAGCTGATGCCGTCGGAGCTCTCCGGGGGTATGCTGCGCCGTGTCGCGCTGGCCCGGGCGATCGCCCTCGATCCGGATCTGATCCTCTACGACGAGCCCTTCGTCGGCCAGGATCCGATCTCCAAGGGCGTGCTGGTCGAGTTGATCAGGACGGTCAATCAGGCGCTGGGCCTCACCGCCGTGGTCGTGTCCCACGACATCAAGGAGACCCTGTCGATCGCCGACTATGTCTACGTGATCTCCGATGGACAGGTCATGGCGCATGGCACTCCCTCGACGCTCAACGTCGACCAGGACGCGCGCGTGCGCCAGTTCATCCATGGCGAGCCGGACGGGCCGGTACCGTTCCACTATCCGGCCCCGGACTATTTCACCGACATCATGACAGGGAGGGCGACCTCGTGAGTCGTGAACGCGGTGGGCGCCGCTGGCGCCCGCGCAATCCATTGGTCCGCCAGGTCGTCGCGCTGGGGCGCGGGACGCTGAACGTGATCGATGCCCTGGGTCGGGCGGGGATGTTCCTGTTCCTGTCCTGTGTCGGCATTCCTTCGCGGGAGGGCTGGCGGCTGTGGTTGCGTCAGATGCACTTCGTGGGCGTGATGTCGCTGGCCATCGTGCTGGTCTCGGGGCTATTCATCGGCATGGTGCTGGCCTTGCAGGGCTACACCATCCTGGTCGACTTCGGCGCCGAGGACGCGCTGGGGCAGATGGTCGCGCTGTCGCTGTTGCGTGAGCTGGCGCCGGTGGTCGCGGCGCTGCTATTTGCCGGGCGTGCCGGTTCGGCGCTGACCGCCGAGATCGGCCTGATGAAGGCGACCGAGCAGCTCACCAGCATGGAGATGATCGGCGTCGATCCGCTGCGCCGGGTGATCGCGCCCCGGTTGTGGGCGGGGTTCGTCTCGTTGCCGCTGTTGACCATCGGCTTCAGTGTGGTGGGCATCTGGGGCGGTTATCTGGTGGGCGTGAAGTGGCTGGGCGTCTTCGACGGATCCTACTGGAGCAACATGCAGGACAGCGTGGGCTTCGTCACCGATGTCGGCAACGGCCTGGTCAAGAGCCTGGTCTTCGCGCTGGTGGTGACCTGGATCGCGGTCTTCCAGGGCTACGACCTGGTGCCCACCTCCGAGGGCATCTCCCGGGCGACCACCCGCACGGTGGTGTATGCCTCGCTGGCGATACTCGGGCTCGACTTCGTGCTCACGGCGATCATGTTTGGAGAGATCGGATGAAACGCAGCAAGATCATGGAATTCGGGGTCGGTCTGTTCATGCTGGCCGGTATCCTGGGGCTGGTGTTCCTGGGGCTGCGTGTCAGTGGCCTGGGGACCGGGGTGAGCGGCGATACCTTCACGCTGCACGCGAATTTCGCCAATATCGGCGGGCTCAAGGTGCGCTCCAAGGTGACCTTGGCCGGTGTCGATGTGGGCCGGGTGACGGACATCGAGCTCGACCCCAAGTGGTTCGATGCCCGGGTCACCATGGCGATCGACGACAAGCTCGAGGACAAGGTCCCCCGCGACAGCACGGCGGCGATACTCACCGCCGGGCTGCTCGGCGAGCAGTACGTCGGGCTGTCGCTCGGCGGCGACCCGGACACCCTCAAGGACGGCGACACGATCCGCGACACCCAGCAGGCGCTGGTGCTCGAGGAGCTGATTCAGCAGTTCGTGTCGAACATGGTGAAGAAATGATGCGCGGAGGCCATCGATGATGACAGTCAAACGCTTTTCCGGGATGGGGCGCTTTCTGGCCATGAGCCTGTTGCTGCTGAGTCTGCTGGCGTCGGGTGTGACGTTGGCCGCGCAGACGCCCCAGCAGAGCCCCGAGCAGTTGATCCGCAACAGCGTCAACGAGCTGATGGGCAAGATCGAGGGGCGCAAGGACTACTACGCCCAGCATCCCGGCGAGCTGGAATCGCTGGTCGACAACAGTCTCAAGGACATCGCCGACTTCCACTACATCGCCGCCAGCGTGATGGGGCGCTATTTCCGCGCTGCCACCCCGGCGCAGCGCTCGCGGTTCGCCGATACCTTCCGCCAGACGCTGATCGATACCTACGCCAAGGGGCTGGTGACCTTCGACTATCGCGACCTGCGCGTGCTCGATGGCTCGGGCGGCCGCTACGACGATCAGGCGAGCGTCGACATGGAAGTGGTCGCCGAGGATGGCAAGGTCTATCCGGTGAGCTACACGCTGCGGCTCGACGACGGTCAGTGGAAGGTCGTCAACGTGATCGTCAACGGCATCAACCTGGGGCTGACGTTCCGCAACCAGTTCGATCAGGCGATGCGCGATAACAACCGCGATTACGACGCGGTGATCGACGGCTGGTCGCCGAACGTGGGGACCGAGGAGCTGGAAAAGGGGAGTCAGGGGTGAAACGGCTCCTCGACCAGCCCGAGGCGCGCCTCGAGGTCGACGAGGAGAGCGCCACCCTGGCCGCCAGCGGCGATGCCGACTTCGAGGTCGCCGCGGCGCTCGCCGCCCGGGGCTGCGAGTGGCTGGAGACGCGCCCGTCGGGCAGTGCGGTGTGCTTCGATCTGTGCGGCGTCAGCCGGGTCAGCAGCGCGGCGATCAGTGTCGTTCTCGAGTGGCTGCGCTGTGCCAGGCGACAGCAGCTCGAGGTGACGACGGTGCGGCTCTCGGTGCCACTGGCGAGGCTGACCGACATGGCCGGCCTGGATCTGCTCTTTCCCCACCTCGAGAAGCCCACCTGACGGCTTTCCCATCGCCATCGACGGCGCTTTTCATTACCATGGGCGGTCATTGATCCTGAGCCCGTTGCCGGCATCCGGTGACGGGCCCCATTCTTTCGACAGGAGTCGTCACGACCCATGCAACCCAACGACGTCAAGGAGCTGCTCGAAGCGCGCATCGACGGTTGCGAGTTCCATATCCAGGGCGAAGGCTGCAACTTCCAGGTCGTCGCCGTGGGCGATGTCTTCGACGGACTCGGCCCGGTCAAGCGTCAGCAACTGATCTACTCGGCGCTCTCCGAGGAGATCGCCAGCGGCGCGTTGCACGCCGTGAGCATCAAGACCTACACGCCGACGCAATGGCAGGCGGCGCCCGAGAACCCCCGCACTGAGTGACCTCCACGCATGGACAAGCTGATCATCACCGGCAATGGCCCGCTCGAGGGTGAGGTCTGGGCGAGCGGGGCCAAGAACTCGGCATTGCCGATCCTGGCGGCCACGCTGCTCGCCGACGAGCCCGTCACCATCGGCAACCTGCCGCACCTGCAGGACATCACCACCACGCTGGAGTTGCTCGCCCACATGGGCGTCGAGCCGGTGATGGGTGAAAAGATGACCATCCAGCTGGATGGTTCCCAGGTTCGCGACAGCCATGCGCCCTACGAGCTGGTCAAGAAGATGCGCGCCTCGATCCTGGTGCTCGGTCCGCTGCTGGCGCACTTCGGCAAGGCCGATGTCTCGCTGCCCGGCGGCTGCGCCATCGGCACCCGCCCCGTCGACCTGCACATTCAGGGGCTCAAGGCGATGGGCGCCGACATTCGCGTCGAGAATGGCTACATTCGCGCGCGGGTGGATGGCCGCCTGACGGGCGCGACGATCATCTTCGATACCGTGACGGTGACCGGCACCGAAAACCTGCTGATGGCGGCGGCGCTGGCCGAGGGCACGACGCTGCTCGAGAATGCCGCCCGCGAGCCCGAGGTGGTGGATCTGGCCGAGTGCCTGATCAAGATGGGCGCCAGGATTCGCGGACACGGCACCGACACCATCGTCGTCGAGGGCGTCGAGCGGTTGCACGGTTGTCACTACGAGGTGATGCCCGACCGCATCGAGACCGGCACCTTCCTGGTCGCCGCGGCGGCCACCGGCGGCCACGTGCGGGTGCGCAACACCCGTGCCGATATCCTCGAGGCGGTACTCGCCAAGCTCGAGGAGGCCGGCGGCATGGTTCGCCATGAAGCGGACTGGATCGAGCTCGACATGCAGGGGCGCCGGCCGCGCGCGGTCAGCGTGCGCACCGCGCCCTATCCGGCGTTCCCCACCGACATGCAGGCCCAGTTCGTGGCGCTCAACAGCGTCGCCCAGGGCACCGGTCGCGTCGTCGAGACGATCTTCGAGAACCGCTTCATGCACGTCCAGGAGCTCAAGCGGATGGGGGCGGACATCGCCCTGGAGGGCAACACCGCGGTGGTGACCGGCGTCGAGCGGCTGTCGGGGGCGCCGGTGATGGCCACCGACCTGCGCGCCTCGGCCAGCCTGGTGGTGGCGGCGATGATCGCCGAGGGCGAGACGCTGGTCGATCGTATCTATCACATCGATCGCGGCTACGAGTGCATCGAGGAGAAGCTCCAGCTCCTGGGTGCCCGGATCCGGCGCGTGCCCGGCCACTGAGGCAGCGGGGCGGCCCGGCTGACGTCCGATGACGCCAGCCGGGTCAGAACTTCCCAACAAACGCGGTTGTCGCAATGTCGAAGCAATTGATCGTCGCCCTGTCGAAGGGCCGAATTCTCGAGGAAACCCTGCCGCTGCTCGCCGACGCCGGCATCGAGCCGGTCGAGGACCTGGGCAAGAGCCGCAAGCTGTTGTTCGATACCAATCTGGCCAACGTCAAGCTGGTGGTGATCCGGGCCACCGACGTGCCCACCTATGTGCAGATGGGCGCCGCCGACCTGGGCGTGGCCGGCAAGGACGTGCTGCTCGAGCACGGGGCCGAGGGGCTCTACGAGCCGCTGGACCTGGAGATCGCTCGCTGCCGGCTGATGACCGCCGGCGTGGTCGGCGCGCCGCCGGTACAGGCACGGCGCCGGGTGGCGACCAAGTTCGTCAATGTCGCGCGGCGCTACTATGCCGAGCAGGGCATCCAGGCCGAGGTGATCAAGCTCTATGGCGCCATGGAGCTGGCCCCGCTGATGAACCTGGCCGATGAGATCGTCGACATCGTCGATACCGGCAACACCCTGCGGGCCAACGGCATGGAACCCCGTGAGTTGATCGCCGAGATCAGCACCCGGCTGGTGGTCAACAAGGCCGCGATGACCATGAAGCACGAGCACCTGAAGCCGTTGATCGAGCGCCTGCGCAGTGCCGTGACGGCGCGCAGCGCCACGCCCGCCGGTTGAGCCAGCGCCGCCAACGGTTCGTCATGAGAGGACCCGCCACGATGGCCGAGAGTGCAGTACCGAATTTCACCATGCCACGCCTGGACACCCGCGATGCCGACTTCGAGGCGTTGCTGGGGGCGCTGCTGGACTGGGAGGGCGTCTCCGATGCCGAGGTCCAGCAGCGGGTGGCGGAGATCATCGCCGCCGTGCGCGAACGCGGCGATGCCGCGCTGGTCGAGCTGACCGGCCGCCTGGACCGTCTGTCGGTGAGCGACATGGCGGCGCTGACCCTCAGCGCCGAACGCCTGGCCGAGGCCTATGCCGGGCTGCCCGACGAGCAGCGCGAGGCGCTGAGCCATGCCGCCGAGCGCATCCGCACCTACCATCAGCATCAGAAGCCCGAATCGTGGCGCTACACCGAGGCCGACGGCAGCGTGCTGGGCCAGCAGATCACGCCGCTGGACCGCGCCGGCATCTATGTGCCGGGCGGCAAGGCCGCCTATCCCTCGTCGGTGCTGATGAACGCGATCCCGGCGCATGTCGCCGGGGTGCGCGAGATCGTCATGGTGGTACCGACGCCGGATGGCGTGGTCAACGAACTGGTTCTCGCCGCGGCGCACCTGGCCGGGGTCGACAAGGTCTTCACCCTGGGCGGCGCCCAGGCGGTGGCGGCGCTGGCCTACGGCACCGAGAGCGTGCCGCGGGTCGACAAGATCGTCGGTCCGGGCAACATCTACGTCGCCACCGCCAAGCGGGCGGTATTCGGCCAGGTGGGCATCGACATGATCGCCGGGCCGTCCGAGATCCTGGTGGTCTCCGACGGCGGCACCGATCCCGAGTGGCTGGCGATGGACCTGTTTTCCCAGGCCGAACACGACGAGGACGCCCAGGCGATACTGCTGAGCTGGGACGACGCCCACCTGGATGCCGTCGAGGCGGCGATCGAGCGGCTGTTGCCGACCCTGGAGCGTGCGCCGATCGTGCGTGCCTCGCTGGAGTCGCGCGGCGCCTTGATCCGCTGCCGGGATCGCGACGAGGCCCTGGCGCTGGTCAATCGCATCGCCCCGGAACACCTCGAGCTGTCGGTCGAGGATCCCGACGCGTTGCTGCCGCAGGTGCGTCACGCCGGGGCGATATTCATGGGACGCTACACCGCCGAGGCGCTGGGCGATTACTGCGCCGGCCCCAATCACGTGCTGCCCACCTCCGGCACCGCGCGTTTCTCGTCGCCGCTGGGCGTCTACGACTTCCAGAAGCGCTCGTCGATCATCCACTGTTCCGCCGAGGGGGCGTCGGCGCTGGGGCGCACGGCCTCGGTGCTGGCACGCGGCGAATCGCTGACCGCCCACGCGCGCTCCGCGGAGAACCGCATCGCGCCGAAGACCTGATCGGCAGGCAGGGTGTGTGGTGATCGCAACGCCGGGCCCGGGCCCGGCGTTTTCGTGTCAGGCGGGATTGCCGGGGCTGCCCGGCGTCGGCCGTTCGCCGACCTGGATATCGACCTGCTTGCGTTCGCCACCGCGGATGATCGTCACCGGCAGGCTGGCGCCGGGCTTGACCTCGGCGATGTCGGCCATGGCCGCACGGGGATCGATGATCGGCTTGCCGTCGATGGAGGTCATCACGTCGCCGGGTTGCAGGCCCGCCTTGTCCCCCGGCCCACCGGGAAACACGCTGGAGATCACCACGCCCTGGGCTGCCTTGAGACCGAACGAGGTGGCCAGATTGGCGGTGATCTCCTGCACCTCGATGCCCAGCCAGCCGCGGATCACCCGGCCATGCTGGATGATCTGCTTGAGAATCTCCCGGGCGAGATTGGTGGGGATGGCGAAGCCGATACCCTGGGAGCCTCCCGAACGCGAGAAGATCGCGGTGTTGATGCCCTCCAGGGCACCGTCGGCATTGACCAGGGCGCCACCGGAATTGCCGGGGTTGATCGCCGCGTCGGTCTGGATGAAATCCTCGTAGGCGGACAGGCCCAGGTGGTTGCGGCCGGTGGCGCTGATGATGCCCATGGTCACGGTCTGGCCAACCCCGAAGGGATTGCCGATCGCCAGACTGATGTCGCCCACCGCGATGCGCTCGGAGTCGGCCATGCGGATCACCGGCAGGTCGTCGAGGTCGATCTTGAGCACCGCCAGGTCGCTTTCGGGGTCGGTGCCGATCAGCGTGGCCAGGGTTTCACGGCCGTCGCGCAGCGCGACCTGGATCTGATCGGCGCCCTGGATGACATGGTTGTTGGTCAGTACGTAGCCCTCTTCGCTGACGATCACCCCGGAGCCGAGGCTCGACAGCAGGCGCTGGCGCCGTGGCATGTTCTCGCCGAAGAACTGCCGGAAGAAGGGGTCGGACATCAGCGGGTGCTGTTCGCGTTCGACGACCCGCGAGGAGTAGACGTTGACCACTGCCGGAGCGGCCCGCTCGACGGCGTCGGCATAGCTGACCGGGCCGTCGCCGCGCTGCAGGGGGGCGGCCTCGCGCAGTTGCGGGGCGGGGCGCGAGACGTCGACGTCGGCGACCGGCGCGGCGGCGGGATCGCGCGTGTCGCTCTTGGTCTCTTTCGTCGCGGATGGCGAGGACGACGGGGTGCCGAGCAGTTGCGGAAACTCGTGGAGCAGGACGATGGCCAGCAGCACACCGGTGATCACCGGCCAGACGAGGGGCATCACGAAGCGACGCATGAAGAATCCTTGAAACAGGGGCCGCCAGCGCCGCGTTTCTCGAAGCCGACGGGTGCAGCCATTACAATGGCGGCATTGTATCACTGCCACTGGCCGAATGCCTGGAGGAACCATGATCGCACGTGACCGGCTGGTCGAGGCCTGTACGCAACTGCTCCACCCGGATCGCTTCAAGGACTACACCCTCAACGGGCTACAGGTCGCCGGGCGCGAGCGGGTGCAGCGCGTGCTCAGCGGGGTCACGGCCTGTCAGGCGCTGCTCGACGAGGCGGTGGCCTGGGAGGCCGACCTGATCCTCGTCCACCACGGCTACTTCTGGAAGAACGAGCCGGTGGCGATCACCGGCATGAAACAGCGTCGCCTGGCCACGCTCCTCAGGCACGACATCAATCTGCTGGCCTATCATCTGCCGCTCGACGCCCACGCCACGCTGGGCAACAACGCCTGTCTCGGCGACAGGCTGGGGCTGCGGGCGACGGCCTGTGCCGACGGCGAACTCGGCGAGGGCCTGCTCTGGCTGGGCGAGCCCGCCGAACCGCGGGACACGCCAGCCATGGCGCGGCATCTGGAGGCCGTGCTGGGACGGGCGCCGACCACCGTGCAGGGCCACGAGCGGGCGATCCGGCGAATCGCCTGGTGCACGGGGGGCGCCCAGGACATGATCGCCTCGGCCGCCGAGGCCGGCGCGGACGCCTTCATCTCCGGCGAGATCTCCGAGCGGACCACGCATCAGGCCCGCGAGATGGGCATCAGCTACTTCGCGGCCGGCCACCACGCCACCGAGCGTTACGGCGTTCAGGCGCTGGGGGCGAGGCTCGCCGAGGAGCTGGGCATTGAGCACCGCTTCGTGGACATCGACAATCCGGCATGAGCCGGCGCCCACGGGGCGCCGGGATCAGTAGCGAACCGGGGGCTCGGTGGTGGTGGTCTCGTGCTTGCGCTGCAGGCCGAAATCCTCGGAGAGGGTGCCGCGGCCGTCGTCCGCATAGTCGCGTGGGGTGGCGGGCGACGACTCGTCGTCGCTGGTGGTGTCGCCCTGACCGGCGAGGCGGCGCTTGAGCTGCTGATCGTCGCAGAGACGCTCGGCGCCCTGGGCGAGTTGCTGCTCGAGCTCGTGGCTCTGGCGCTGGATGCTGGTGACGAGATCGGCGGCCCGGGCGAAATGGTCGTTGAGGCTGCCCTTCATCTGGTTGAGTTCCAGTTCGGTCTCGGCCAGGCGCTGGCGCGTCTTCTGATTGCGCGCGACGTTGGCGTTGAGCAGATGGTAGCCCAGTGCGCCGACGCCGATGCCGGCTAGAAAGCTGGCGATGGCCAGGATCCAGTCGATGTTACCTTGGTACACGTCGTTCCCCTTGTTTGCTCTCACTGCCACGCCGGCGACGATGGCAACCCTCGGGCGCGGCTGGGCGCCCGGGCGGGTTCATTATACGGGGCAGGGCTGGATCGCGGTCAACGCATGCGACCCGGGCCCATGCGAGAAACGCCCCCGGTGCGTATAATGGCCGGCTCATCGATCGCAGCCCGAGGATCTTTCGACGCTCATGTCAGCGCCCACATCGACTTCATCCGCCGGCCAGGCTGCCGGGACGCGCACGCCGCTCGAGCGCTATCGTGCCGACCTGCAGCGCGAGGGTTTCCAGTACGATGCCGCGCAGGAGCGCGCCGTCGAGCATCTCCAGCGCCTGCATGACGAGCTGATCAACACCCCGCGCCGCGCGCTGGCGCCGGCGAGTGCGGACCACGGCCTGAAATCGCGGGTCGCGCGGTTGTTCGGCAAGCGGGAGGAAACGCCGCCGCGGGCCGAGGTGCCCGATGTTCGGGGGCTCTACTTCTGGGGTGGGGTGGGGCGCGGCAAGACCTACCTGGTCGACACCTTCTACGAGACACTGCCGTTCCCGGACAAGATGCGCACGCATTTCCATCGCTTCATGCAGCGCGTCCACAACGAACTCGAGCACTACAAGGGCGAGAAGAATCCGCTGACCCTGATCGCCGGCAAGTTCGCCAGCGAGGCCCGGGTCATCTGCTTCGACGAGTTCTTCGTCAAGGACATCACCGATGCGATGATTCTCGCCAATCTTCTCGAGGCGCTGTTCGCCCGGGGCGTGGTGCTGGTCGCCACCTCCAACATCGTCCCCGGGGAGCTGTACAAGGATGGCCTGCAGCGGGCCCGATTCCTGCCGGCGATCGATCTGCTCGAGCGTCACTGCGAGGTGGTCAACGTCGATTCGGGGATCGACTACCGGCTGCGCGCGCTCGAGCACGTGACCCTCTTCCATACGCCGCTGGGCGACGAGGCCGAACGCCATCTGGCGCGCAGCTTTCGCGAGGTCGCCGGGGCCGAGGGCGAAAGTGACGTGCCCATCGAGATCAATCACCGCGTGCTCACCGCGCGGCGGCTGTACGAGGACGTCGTGTGGTTCGATTTTGCCACGCTCTGTGACGGGCCGCGCAGCCAGAACGACTACATCGAGCTGGCCCGCGAATTCCACACCGTGCTGTTGGCCGACGTGCCGCAGATGGGGCGGACCAGCGAGGACCAGGCGCGGCGCTTCATCAATCTGGTCGACGAGTTCTACGACCGGGGGGTGAAGCTGCTGATGTCGGCGGCGGTGCCCATCGAGTCGCTGTACCCGGAAGGCAGCCTGACCTTCGAGTTCGAACGCACCCTGTCGCGGCTCCAGGAGATGCAGTCGCGGGAGTACCTGGCGCTGGCCCACAAACCGTGATAATGGCTCTTAACCTGAGCGGGCAGAGCATGTACAATGCGCGCTCGCTCGAACGTTGTCGCGCCCGTGGGCGACGGCAACCAAGAAAAATAGGGATGGTCGAGCGCTCACGCGCGAGGCCCAATACAGCAATTGGTGATTCAATCCATGAAGACGTTCAGTGCTAAGCCGCAGTCCGTCAAGCGCGACTGGTATGTCGTCGACGCCGCGGACAAGACGCTCGGCCGACTGGCCACCGAAATCGCTCGCCGCCTGCGTGGCAAGCACAAGCCCGAATACACGCCGCACGTCGACACCGGCGACTACATCGTCGTGGTCAACGCCGAGAAGGTTCGCGTGACCGGCAACAAGGCCCAGGCGAAGAACTACTACCGCCACACCGGTTATCCGGGCGGCCTGCGCTCCATGAACTTCGAGCAGATGATCGACTACGCGCCGGAGCGTGTCATCGAAGCCGCCGTCAAGGGCATGCTGCCGAAGGGTCCGCTGGGTCGTGCCATGTACACCAAGCTCAAGGTCTATGCCGGTGCCGAGCATCCGCACGCCGCGCAGCAGCCGCAAGAACTGAACATCTAAGGGATATTACGCCATGTCACAGCAGTATTACGGTACCGGTCGTCGCAAGACCTCCACGGCCCGCGTATTCCTCAAGCCGGGCACCGGCAAGATCACCGTCAACAACCGCGAGCTGGGCGAGTACTTCGGTCGCGTCACCGCACAGATGGTGGTGCGTCAGCCGCTCGAGCTGACCCAGACCGGCGAGCAGTTCGACGCCTACATCACGGTCGCCGGCGGCGGCGGTTCGGCCCAGGCCGGCGCGATTCGCCACGGTATCACCCGGGCGCTGATCAGCTACAACGAAGAATTCCGCAAGCCGCTGCGTGAAGCCGGCTATGTGACCCGCGACGCGCGCGAAGTCGAGCGCAAGAAGGTGGGTCTGCGCAAGGCACGTCGTCGTCCGCAGTTCTCCAAGCGTTAACGCGACGCCGGCTCCTGCCGCGAAACGCCCAGGCTCGTCGAGCCTGGGCGTTTTTCGTTGTCGGGGTAGAATGGGGCGAGGCACACGGGTTGTGCATGACCTGGCCGTGCCGTTCACTTGTCCCGGGGGCGCATGGTGCCAGTGATCGGGGAGGCAACAGGGGAAGGAGTCGACAATGACGGAGCGGCGGGTGAACCGGGGGCGGCGACGCTTTCTGGTCGGCGCGACCGGCGTGATGGGGGCGGTGGGGGCCATGGGCGCGGCGGTGCCTTTCGTGGCCTCCTGGCAGCCCAGCGCCCGGGCCCTGGCGGCGGGTGCCCCGGTGCGGGTCGACATCACCAAGCTGGCGCCCGGCCAGCAGGTCACCGTGGCGTGGCGCGGGCGTCCGGTGTGGCTCGTTCACCGCACGCCGGCGATGATCGAGCGCACGCGTGGCTTCGATCCCGACCGCTTGCGTGACCCCGAGTCACGGGCGCCTCAACAGCCGCCCTACGCCGACGGGCCGCTGCGCGCGATCAAGCCCGAGATCGGGGTGCTGGTGGGGATCTGCACGCACCTGGGCTGCTCGCCGGTCTACCGTCCCGAGCCTGGCCAGCCGGCCTTCGGCAGCGACTGGCCGGGCGGGTATTTCTGCCCCTGTCATGGTTCCAAGTTCGACCTCGCCGGGCGGGTCTTCACCAACGTCCCGGCGCCCTTGAACCTGGAGGTGCCGCCGCACCGTTACGAGCGCGACAGCGTCGTCGTGATCGGCGAGGACCCGGAGGTGGCCGATGGCTGATCCCGATCGCGCCAGGTCGCGGCGCGCGCTGATGCGCTGGGTGGATAAGCGCTTCCCGGCGTCGCGGCTGTGGCAGCATCATCTCAGTCGCTATTACGTGCCGAAGAACCTCAACGTCTGGTACGTCTTCGGCTCGCTGGCACTGCTGGTGCTGGCCAATCAGCTGCTCACCGGCATCTGGCTGACCATGAGCTATACGCCGACGGCGGAGGGGGCGTTCGCGTCGATCGAGTACATCATGCGCGACGTGGACTACGGCTGGTTGATCCGCTACCTGCACTCCACCGGGGCCTCGGCGTTCTTCGTGGTGATCTATCTGCACATGTTTCGCGGGTTGCTCTACGGCTCCTACAAGGCGCCGCGGGAACTGATCTGGCTGTTCGGCATGGCCCTCTACCTGGCGCTGATGGCGGAGGCCTTCATGGGCTATCTGTTGCCCTGGGGGCAGATGTCGTACTGGGGCGCGCAGGTGATCATCTCGCTGTTTTCGGCGATCCCCGGCATCGGCCCCGACCTGGCGCAGTGGATCCGCGGCGACTATCTGGTCTCGGGGGTCACCCTCAACCGCTTCTTCGCCCTGCACGTGGTGGCGCTGCCGATCGGGATTCTCGGCCTGGTGGCCCTGCATCTGGTGGCCCTGCACGAAGTGGGCTCGAACAACCCCGACGGCATCGAGATCAAGGCCCGCACCGACGCGCAGGGCAAACCGCTCGACGGCATTCCCTTTCACCCCTACTACACGGTGAAGGACCTGGTCGGCGTCGCGGTCTTCCTGTGCGTGTTCTGCACCGTGGTGTTCTACTTTCCCGAAGGCGGCGGCTACTTTCTCGAGTCGCCCAACTTCGCACCTGCCAACGCCCTGGAGACACCCGCGCACATCGCCCCGGTGTGGTACTTCACGCCGTTCTACGCCATGTTGCGGGCGGTGACCTTCGACCTGCTGGGCCTGGACTCGACGTTCTGGGGCGTGGTGACGATGGGGCTGGCGATCGCGATTCTCTTCGTGCTGCCGTGGCTGGATCGCAGTCCGGTGCGCTCGATGCGCTACAAGGGCCGGGTTTCGCGGATCATGTTGACCGTGTTCGTCGTGGCCTTCGTGACCCTCGGCGTGCTGGGCACGATGCCGCCCACCGGCGTGCGCACCGTGATCGCGCAGGTATGCACGGGGGGGTATTTCGCCTTTTTCCTCGCCATGCCGTTCTATACCCGCCTCGAGGCGACGCGGCCCTTGCCCGACAGGGTGACGGGACGATGAGGCGCCATCTGTTTGCCTGGCTCCTGGCCCTGTTGCCACTTGTCGGCTGGGCGGCGGAAGACGGCGGGGCGGCGCTCGATGCGATGACGCCCGACCTGCACGACAAGGCCTCGTTGCAACGCGGAATGGTGCTGTTCATCGATGAATGCGCCGGATGCCACTCCCTGCAGTACCAGCGCTTCAGTCGCGCCGCCCGCGATCTGGGGATCCCCCGCGATCGGCTCGAGAAGAACCTGATCTTCCCCGAATCGCTGGACTTCAACGACCCCATCCGTACCGGCATGGCGCCTGATGACGGCGAGGCCTGGTTCGGGGTGGCGCCGCCCGACCTGACGCTCGAGGCGCGCCTGCGCGGGACCGACTGGATCTACACCTACCTGCGCAGCTTCTATCGCGACCCCGAGCGGCCGTGGGGCGTCAACAATACGGTGTTTCCGGGAGTGGCGATGCCCAACGTCCTGGAGCCCCTGCAGGGCGTTCAGGAACCGGTCTGCGAAGACGCCGGGCGGGCTGGTGGGGGCCGCGATCCGGGCCATCATCGGTCGTGCCGGACGCTCGAGATCGTGACCCCGGGGAGGCTGTCATCGGCGGCGTTCGACCGGGCGATGTGGGACCTGACCAACTTCCTGGCCTACGTCGGCGAGCCGGCGCGGCTGCAGGCCGAGGCGATCGCGCCGCGCGTATTGATCTTCCTCGCCGTCTTCGCCCTGATCGCCTATCTGCTCAAGCGCGAGTACTGGCGCGATGTCCACTGATGGTGCCATCGGCGGGTCGGCGCGAGTGCGCTAAACGGTCTCTCGGTCGCGGTTTGTCGTGTTATCATTCGGGCTCGAACTGATGCGAGGAACTGTTACATGGGTGTAGTGGCCAAGCGGTCGTCCATGACCTTCTACTCCGGCAGCGATGATCATTACAGTCATCGCGTGCGTATCGTGCTGGCCGAGAAGGGTGTCGCCGTGGACATCATCGAAGCCGACGAGGACAACCGTCCCGCCGAGCTGGCGGATCTCAACCCCTATAACAGCGTGCCGACACTCCTGGATCGTGAGCTGGTGCTCTACGAATCCAAGGTGATGATGGAGTATCTCGACGAGCGCTTCCCGCATCCGCCGCTGTTGCCGGTCTACCCGGTGGCGCGCGCCCAGAGCCGCCTGTGGATGCATCGCATCGAGCGCGAGTGGTGTCCGCTGGTCGAGGAGATCGTCGCCGGCAACAAGAAGGAGGTGGACCGGGCCCGCAAGGAGCTGCGCGAGAGCATCGTCGGTATCACCCCCATCTTCGAGGACATGCCGTTCTTCATGAGCGAGGAGTTCTCGCTGGTCGACTGCTGCATCGCCCCGTTGCTCTGGCGCCTGCCGGCGTTGGGCATCGAACTGCCGGAAAAGCAGGTCAAGCCGCTGATGAGCTACATGGAGCGCCTGTTCTCGCGTGACGCCTTCAAGGCCTCGCTGACCGAGACCGAGCGCGAGATGCGCACCTGAATTCACCGTCGCGGCCGCCACTGACGCCGGCCGCGCTTTACCGAGGGGGTCCGTGCATGCACTCCAGCCGTCCCTACCTGGCCCGCGCCTTGTACGAGTGGTTGCTCGACAACGATCACACGCCCTATATCGTCGTCGACGCCGAGCGCGAGGGCGTTCAGGTGCCGGGTCAGTTCGTGCAGAATGGCCAGATCGTGCTCAATGTCGCGCCCAGCGCGGTCCGCGAGTTGAACATGGCCAACGACGCGATTACCTTCAACGCCCGCTTCGGCGGCCAGCCCATGCAGGTGATCGTGCCCTGCGAGGCGCTGATCGCCCTCTACGCCCGCGAGAACGGCGTGGGGATGGTGTTCGGTCACGAGCCGGTGATGCCGGGCGAGCCGGCACCCGAGGAAGACACGACGAGCGACGAGGCCCGGCCGAGCCTGGAGAGCGTCGACGGCAACGCCGACGCCAGCGACGAGACGTCGGGGGACGACGACCCCGAGGGCGGCAAGAAGAAGGGGCGCCCCTCCCTAAGGGTCATCAAGTAAGCGGCGTCAGCCGGTCATCGCGATACGAAGCGGGCGCCTCGGGGCGCCCGCTTCGTCGTTTCCGAACCCTGGAGGGTGGGTTCAGTCGACGTATTCGAAGATCTTGACGATGCGCTGCACGCCGCCGATGTCGGAGACCTGATTGACGATCCGCTGGGCCTCGTCGTGGGTCACCATGCCCATCAGATAGAGAGTGGCGTTCTCGCAGATCACCTCGACGTGCCGTGAGTCGATGTCCTCGTTGGCGGCCAGTTCGGTCTGGGCGCGGGTCTCCAGCCAGTTGTCCTTCATGCGCTGGCCCATGGGCAGGTTGGCGGCCACGGTCAGCTCGTTGTAGACCTGGCGTACCTGACGGGTGTTCTGGGCGATCGACTCGGCCTCGTCCTTGAGCTCCTGGCTGGGTACCTGGCCGAACAGCAGCACGATGCCGTTGTAGCTGTTGACGCCGACCCGGGCGTCGGTCAGGCGGGCATCGGTCTGCCCCATGGTTTCCTGGATCTTGGACTCGATGGTCTCGTCCTCGACCTTCATGCCCGGCGTGCGGGTGCTGTAGTCCTCGCCCTGCGGGGCCGGGGTGGCCACGCTGTTGATGACGCTGCAACCGCCGAGACCGAGGGCGAAGGCCAGTAGGGCCGGAGTTAGCACTGTCTTCTTCATCATCGTGATTACTCGCTGCTGCCGAAAAGTTGTTCGTCGATCAGGTCGCACAGGCAATGGATGACCAGCAGGTGGACCTCCTGAATGCGTGCGGTCGTCGTGGCGGGCACACGGATCTCGCAATCGTCCTGGCCCAGCAGGGATGCCATGTTGCCGCCGTCGCGTCCGGTCAGGGCGACCACCGCCATGTCGCGGTCGTGAGCCGCCTGAATGGCCTGGACGACGTTCGCGGAATTGCCGCTGGTCGAGATCGCCAGCAGGATGTCGCCGGGCTGGCCCAGCGCGCGGACCTGCTTGGAGAACACTTCATTGTAGGTGTAGTCGTTGGCGATCGAGGTCAGCGTCGAGGTATCGGTGGTCAGCGCCAGGGCGGGCAGGCTCGGCCGTTCGCGCTCGAAGCGGTTGAGCAGCTCCGACGAGAAATGCTGGCTGTCGCCGGCACTCCCGCCGTTGCCGCAGGCGAGGATCTTGCCCTCGTGGATCAGGCACTGGACCATCATCTGGCTGGCGACTTCGATGAAAGGCGGCAGCACTTCGCTGGCATAGGTCTTGGTGTCGATACTGTCGTTGAAGTGGCCGAGAATGCGCGATTGAAAATCCATGTCGATTCGGGTCCGGTAGCGATCAGTACGCCTCGAAGGCGGCGTGTATCCAGGTGAACTCCAGATCGGGTGGAGTGCCGGTGACGCCGACCACATCGAAGCGGCACGGACATGATAATCCGTTGCGTTGGAGATAAAAACGCGCGGCCTTGATCAGGCGGCGCTGCTTGGCGGCAGTGATGGTCTCGAGCGGATGGCCGTGACGGGCGTCGGCACGATGGCGTACCTCGACGAACACCAGGGTCTCGCCATCGCGCATCACCAGATCGAGCTCGCCGCCCTTGGCGTGCTGGTTGCGCGCGACGCATTCGAGCCCGCGGGACTCCAGCCACTGTGCCGTGGCCCCTTCGATCTCGGCGCCGCGCCGGCGGGCGCTCTCAGGGCGAAACAGTGGCACGGGGCGGCTGCGCCGAGTCGAGTGGACGGGTGACGGTATCGTCGGTCTCGTTCGTATCCTCCGTGGACGAGGCCGGCGCCGCGGGCCCGGGCGCAGCGACCTGGTGCATGGGCGGTTGCGGAACGCCGCCGGTGAACTGGGCCCAGGGCAACTGGCGGTGAATGCGTCCGTCGTCGGCGGCGCTCAGCGTGCCGGTCGCCCCGAAGATCTCGATGCCGGACACGGCTTCGAGCACGGGCAGCCGACGGGCCAGTTCGAAGGCGTCGACACCCATCGCCTCGAGCTTGAACAGCGCCGGATCGCTGCCGTCGTGGAGTTCCCGGTAGCTGGCGTAGTAGGGCAGGGCGTCGGCACCGCCGACCGCGGCTTCGGGTATCTGCCAGGGGATCTCGACGAACTGCACGCCGTTCAGGTCGTGGTCGAGGCGTGGCTGCGGGTGCCCCTCGTAGAGATGCGAGGTGGCGTAGATCGGCAGATCCTTCGCGTAGTAGAACTCGAGTGTCGGCGGTACCTGGCGGGCAAAGGGCGGCAGCGCCAGCAAGAAGAGCATGTCGAGGTCGTTGCGGGCCCGCTTGCCGCGGGTATCGAGCAGGCGCTGCACGGCGTTGGCCACCGAGCCCTCGGGGTCGTAGTGGACCTCGCTGGCGACCTGGCCGCCCTGCTGGCGCCAGGCGTCGCGGAAGGCGGCGCCGACGCGGCTGCCCCAGTCGTTGTCGGGCGTCAGCATGCCGGCCCGCTGATGGCCGTCCAGGCGCGCCCGACGGGCCACCTGACGGGCCTCGTCTTCCGCCGAGAGGCCGTACTGAAAGAGCCCGTCGGCGCGATTGGTGGGGGCCACGCCGTAATTCAGGGCCAGGGTCGGCAGCGGCACGCTGTCGCGCTGTTCGAGTTGCGAGACCTTGTCCTTGTCCAGCGGGCCGAGCACCACCTGGGCGCCATCCAGGGTCGCCTGGGCATAGAGGGTGTCGAGGTTGGCCCCGCTGGAATCGTAGAAGGTCAGCTGGGGCGTCTGTTCGCCCTGGTCGAGGGCGTTCATGTGGCGGGTTTCGATGCCCTTGCGCAGCGCGCTGGCGACGTTGGCCAGTGGCCCGGTCTCGGGCAGGAACACGGCGATGTGCCGCACGTCCTGCCCCCGCAGCTCGCGCAGGGCGCGCAGGTCGCCGGGCAGGCGGCGGGCGGCGGGGTGATTGGGGTAGCTCGAACGCCACTGATCGAGGCGCGCGAACAGCTTGGCGATGTCGCCGCCGTTGCGGCGCTGCAGCTTGACCAGTTCGACCCAGCCACGCGACAGGCTGTCGCCCTGGTCGACGCCGTCGAGTGCCGGGCCGCGCAGGCGCGAGAGCTGGCGCCAGATGGCGTCGTTGAGCTCGAAGGGGGCGTCGTCGCGCTGCAGCGCGATCAGCGCCTTGGCGGCGGCCTGTGGCTCGCCGATCAGGCCCTGGGCCTGGGCGCGGCGATAGCGCAGGGTCAGGGTCTGGTCGCGGGTCATCGACACGTCGCCGTCGAGCACCGCGGTGGCCTGGATCACGCTCCAGCCGTCTTCCTGGTCGAGCCCCAGTTGCGAGAGCAGCAGCGCCCACTGGACCCGCGTCTGGGCGTCGAGCTGGGTCGCGTCGATCCCGCCGGCGACCTCGAGCGCCTGCGCCGTATCGCCGCGCCGTGCTAGGATGTCGGCGGCCTGCAGCCGGGTTCGGGCGGCCTCGGAGGCGCTCTGGTTCTGGGCCCGGGTCAGCAGTTCGGCGGGCTCCGGGCCGCCGCGCACGCCTTCCATCGGGGAGGGTTGACCCGCACAGCCGGACATCAGCAGTGCGACAAGGCCGGCGCCGCACAGGCGTCGCAGCGTTTTGTCCATACGTCTCGATTCCTTGTATCAGGCGAAGTCCGGCCAAGTGTCGGCTGTGCCGCTCACGCCGTCTGCCACTCGAGTGCCATCCTGGCAGCGGATCATGACTTACGACGTTCGGATAACGACACATGACCGAGTCTAGCAAAGGCACATTGTACGTGGTGGCCACGCCGATTGGTAACCTCGGCGACCTTTCCGCCCGAGCGCGTGACGTTCTCGCCTCGGTGGCGCTGATCGCCGCCGAGGACACCCGGCACTCGTCGCGACTGTTACGCCATCTGAGCATCGACTGTCCGATGCTGTCGCTCCACGAGCACAACGAGGCGAGTCGCGTCGCACCGCTGTTCGCCAGGCTCGAGGCGGGCGAGGACGTCGCCCTGATCAGCGACGCGGGCACGCCCTTGATCTCCGATCCCGGTTTCGTGCTGGTCCGCGCCTTGCGCGAACGCGGCGCGCGGGTGGTCCCCGTCCCGGGCGCCTGTGCGCTGGTTGCGGCGCTCTCGGCCTCGGGCCTGCCGACCGACCGTTTCCTGTTCGCCGGCTTCCTGCCGGCCCGAAGCGGGGCGCGACGCGCCCGGCTCGAGGCGCTGGTGACCCGCGACGAGACGCTGGTGTTCTACGAATCGCCGCACCGTATCCGCGATACCCTCTCGGATCTGGCGGCCGTCTTCGGCGACCGGCGTCTGGTGCTCGCCCGGGAACTGACCAAGACCTTCGAGACCTTCCTCGACGGCAGCGCCGATACCCTGCTCGAGACGCTGGAAGCCGATCCCGATCAGGCGCGCGGCGAGTTTGTGGTGATGGTCGAGGGGGCCGAGCAGACCGATGCCGATACTGACGGCGCCGAGGCCGAGGGGCGTCGGGTGCTCGCGGCGATGCTCGGCGAAGGGGTCGGCGTCAAGCAGGCCGCCGCGGTGACCGCCAAGTTGCTGGGCGGGCGCAAGAAGGCCTGGTACGACCTCGCCCTGTCGCTCAAGGCCGACGGTTGAGGGGCTCGTGCCGCGCTGCTATTCTTGCGCGCTTGGGAGCCGGCCAGACAGTCGCCGCCGGGGTTTTCGGACCCCGGGGGAGGAAAGTCCGGGCTCCATAGGGCAGGGTGCCAGGTAACCCCTGGGCGGCGCGAGCCGACGGAAAGTGCAGCAGAGAGTAGACCGCCTAAGCAGCGCAAGCTGCCGGCAAGGGTGAAAGGGTGCGGTAAGAGCGCACCGCGCGCCTGGCAACAGTGCGTGGCACGGTAAACCCCACCCGGAGCAAGACCGAATAGGCCCCCGACGCTGTGGCCCGCAGTGGGGGCGGGTAGGTTGCTTGAGCCCAGTGGCGACGCTGGGCCTAGATGAATGACTGTCCGCGACAGAACCCGGCTTACCGGCCGGCTCCCAACCTCTTTCCACATTTGGCCTTCGAGTATCGCATGCCGCATCGCTCTGCCTCCTCGACCCCCTATCGCCATGCCAGCGTACTGCTCGAGGGGGCCATCGATGCGTTGTTCAACGATCCCGAGGGCTGTTATCTCGACGGCACCTTCGGCCGCGGCGGCCACTCCCGGGCGATTCTCGAACGCCTCGCCCCGGCGGGTCGTCTGCTGGCCATCGATCGCGATCCGGCGGCGCTGGCCGAGGCCGGGCGCATCGACGATCCACGCTTCTCGATTCACGCGAGCCCCTTCAGCCGGCTCGGCGAGGTTGCCCGCGAGCAGGGCGTGCACGGCCGGCTGGCCGGCGTGCTGCTCGACGTCGGGGTGTCGTCGCCGCAGCTCGACGATCCCGAGCGCGGTTTCAGCTTCCTGCGCGACGGGCCGCTGGACATGCGCATGGATCCCACCTCCGGCGAGAGTGCCGCCGACTGGCTGGCACATGCCGGCGAGCAGGAGATCGCGCGGATCTTCAAGACCTACGGCGAGGAGCGCTTTGCCCGGCGCATGGCGCGGGCCATCGTCGAGCGCCGCCGCGAGTCGCCGGTGACGCGCACCGGCGAGCTCGCCGAGCTGCTCAAGGCCGCTCACCCGGCCTGGGAGAAGGGCAAGCATCCGGCGACCCGGGCCTTCCAGGCCCTGCGCATCCATGTCAATCGCGAGCTCGAGGAGCTCGATGCCGCCCTGGAGGCGGCGCTCGAGGCCCTGGCCCCCGGCGGGCATCTGGTGGTGATCAGTTTTCATTCGCTGGAGGATCGCCGCGTCAAGCGTTTCATGCGCGATCAGGCCCGTGGCGATACCCATTTGCCACGCGGCATGCCGATCCGGGATGATCAGTTGCGGCGTCGCCTGGAAACGCTGGGCAAGGCCCGGCGCCCGGGCGAGGACGAAATCGCGGAGAATCCCCGTGCCCGCAGCGCCGTGATGCGAGCCGCCCGCAAACTCGTTTGAGGATCGCCATGACTCAGGCAGGTGCCGACAAGACAGCGCCGGGCCGGCCGGCAGCCTGGCGCCCGGGGTGGCGTCAATGGCTGGTGGCGCTGCTGATCCTGTTGGTGCTGGTCAGCGCCCTGGGAGTGATCGCCAGCGCCCATCTCACCCGCGTGCAGTATGCGCGTCTGCAGCGTCTCGAGACCCAGCAGGACAAGCTGCAGACCGAATGGGGGCGGTTGCTGCTCGAGGAGAGTACCTGGTCGGCCCCCTCGCGTATCGAGCGTCTCGCCGCCGAGCGGCTCGAGATGCGCGTGCCGGATGTCAGTCATATCGAGGTGATCCGACCATGACGCAGGCGCGAGGTCCGCAACCGTCGCCGTCGCGTGCCGAGATGGCCCCGATGGGCTCGGGGCGCTATCGCTTCATGGTGGGGGTGGTGCTGTGTGCCCTGGCGGTGCTGGTGGGGCGCATCTTCGATCTCAACGTGCTCGATCGCAGCTTCCTCCAGGGCCAGGGCGATGCCCGCACCCTGCGCGTCGAGTCGATCGATGCCCACCGCGGCATGATCACCGACCGCAACGGCGATCCGCTGGCGATCTCGACCCCGGTGGTGAGTCTCTGGGCCAACCCCCAGGAGCTGCCCGAGGACGACATCCAGCGCCTGGTGCTGGCCAAGGCGCTGGGCGTCGATCTCGACGCCCTCAATGCGCGCATCGCGCGCTATGCCGATCACGAGTTCATGTACCTGCGTCGGCGAATGACGCCCGCCGCGGCGCAGAAGATCGTCGACCTGCATCTGCCCGGTGTCTACGAGCAGCACGAATACAAGCGCTACTATCCCTCCGGCGAGGTCACCGCGCAGCTGGTCGGCGTGACCAACGTCGACGATCGCGGTCAGGAGGGGATGGAGCTCGCCTACAACGGCTATCTCACCGGCGAGCCGGGCAAGCGGCGCGTGCTCAAGGACCGCAAGGGGCGTCTGGTGCGCGATCTGCATCTGATCAAGGAGGCCAAGCCGGGCGGCGACCTGACCCTGTCGATCGACCTGCGCTTGCAGTACATGGCCTACCGCGAACTCAAGGCGGCGGTCGACGAACATCACGCCGACGGCGGCACGCTGGTGATGATGGACGCGCACACCGGCGAGGTCCTGGCGATGGCCAACGCGCCCTCGTACAACCCCAACAACCGCACCGACATCGATGTCGACGGGCTGCGCAACCAGGCCATCACCGATGCCTTCGAGCCCGGCTCGGTGATGAAGCCGCTGGCGATGTCGGCGGCGCTGGAGACCGCCAAGATCTCGCCGGACACGGTGATCGATACCTCGCCCGGCTACATGCGGGTCGACGGTTACACCATCAACGACTTCCGCAACTACGGCAAGCTCAAGCCGGCCGGGATCCTGCTGCACTCGTCGAACATCGGCATGACCCGCATCGCGCTGCAGCTCGACGACGACACCATCTGGAATCGTTATCAGGCGCTGGGACTGGGACAGGCGCCGGGCACCGGCTTCCCGGGCGAGGCGGAAGGCAGCCTGCCGGCCCCCTACAACTGGTCGGACAGCAAGCGGGCGACCATGGCCTACGGCTACGGGGTGGCGGTGTCGGCCCTGCAACTGGCGACCGCCTACACGGCGATTGCCAATGACGGTCGCGAACTGTCGCCGTCGCTGCTCAAGGTCGCCGATCCGCCCCGGGGCAAGCCGGTCATCAAGCCCAAGGTGGCGCACGAGCTGCTGGGCATGATGGAGCACATCGTTCAGCCCGATGCCGGCGGCTCGCGGGCGATGGTTCCCGGCTACCGGATCGCCGGCAAGACCGGCACGGTGCGCAAGGTGGAAAGCTCCGGCTACCAGACCACCGCCTACCGCTCGCTGTTCGCCGGCATCGCCCCGGTGTCCGACCCGCGCATCGTCACCGTGGTGATGATCGACAATGCCAAGGGGCAGGAGTACTACGGCGGCCTGGTCGCCGCCCCGGTCTTTTCCCGCGTGGTCGGCAAGGCGCTGCGCCTGCTCGATGTCCTGCCCGACAAGAAGGAGGCCCTCCAGTGATCACCACCCAACGGGCGCGTCTCGCCGAGGCCGTGACCTCGCTGTGGCCCACGTGCTCCCTGCCCGATGCCGCGCTGGGCGACGATGCCCCGCTGTGCCTGAGCCGCGACAGCCGCGAGATCGGGCGTTGCCCGCACCCGGCGGTCTTCATCGCCGTGCCCGGCGTGGCCAGCGACGGACGTCGCTTCATCGCCGACGCCCTGGCCGCCGGCGCCGAGTGGGTGCTCGCCGATGCCGATGGGCGCGAGGCGTTCGCCGAGGTGCCGGGACACGACGCGGCGCGCGTCGTCTGGCTACCGGAGCTGCGCCACTCCCTCGGCGCGCTGGGACGGGCCCTGTTCGCCGTTCCCGAGACGCTGTCGCTGATCGGGGTGACCGGCACCAACGGCAAGAGTTCGGTCACCCATTACCTCGCCGCGCTGTCCGAGGCACTGGGCCGGCCGGCCGGCGTCGTCGGCACGCTGGGCTGGGGGCGGCCCGGCGCGCTCGTCGACAGCGGCCAGACCACCCCGGGCGCGCTGGAACTGCAGGCGGCCTTGGGCGCGATGGCAGCCGATGGCGTCGAGCGGGTGGCGCTCGAGGTCTCCTCGCACGCCCTCGACCAGGACCGGCTCGCCGGTGCGACGCTGCGCGCCGCGGTCTTCACCAACCTGACCCGCGACCATCTCGACTACCACGGCAGCATGGCCGCCTACGCCGCCGCCAAGGCGCGCCTGTTCCGGCGCCCCGAGCTCGAACTGGCGGTGGTCAACGGCGACGATCCGCTGGCGCCGTTGATGCTGGCGGGGCTGCCTGCGGGGGTTCGCGTGCTGGCGGCCGGCGAGGCCGAGTCGACCACGCTGCGCGTGCTCGACTGGCTGCCCCATGCCGACGGCCAGCGGGCGCTGATTGCCACCCCGGACGACGAACGGGCGCTGGAGCTGGCGCTGATGGGGCGCTTCAATCTGGACAACGTGCTGCTGGCCATGGCCACCCTGCTGGGCCTGGGTGAAGACCTCGACGCACTGTGCGACGCGGCCGCCTCCCTGGCGCCGGTGCCGGGGCGCATGCAACGCGTGAGCCGGCCGGGGGCGCCGACGGTGGTGGTCGATTACGCCCATACCCCCGAGGCGTTGCGTCATGCCCTCGAGGCGCTGCGCGCCCATCTGCCCGGTGACGCGACGTCCCCCGCCCCGGGTCGCCTGTGGTGCCTGTTCGGTTGCGGCGGCGACCGCGACACCGGCAAGCGCGCGCTGATGGGCGACGCCGCCGGGGCGGTCGCCGACCGCTGCGTGGTCACCGACGACAACCCGCGCAGCGAGGAGCCCGCGGCCATTCGCCGGCAGATACTCGACGGCATGAATGCGTCGGCACGAGAGCGAGCCTGGTGCATCGACGGCCGTGGCGCGGCGATCGAGCGTGCGGTGGCCGAGGCTGGCCCTGACGATGTCATCCTGATCGCCGGCAAGGGTCACGAGGATTACCAGGAGATCGCCGGCAAGCGCTGGCCGTTCTCCGACCGGGCCCGCGCCGAGGCGGCCCTGGCGCAGCGCGGGGCGGCGACATGACCCCCTGTGGCCTTGCCTCGCTCGCCGAGGTGGCGGCGCTGCTGGGTGCGTCGGCGCCGGTATCGGACCAGCCGATCGCCGCGGTGAACACCGATACCCGGGCGCTGGGCGAGAACGACCTGTTCGTGGCGCTGAGCGGCGAGCGCTTCGACGGTCACGACTTCCTGGCGGCGGCGCGCGAGGCGGGGGCCGCGGCCGCGGTTGTCTCGCGGCGCGTCGACGACCCGCTGACGCAGATCGAGGTGGCCGATACCCGCCTGGCACTGGGGGTTCTCGCCAAGGCGCGGCGCGATGCCTGGCAGGGGCCGCTGGCCGCGGTGACCGGCAACAGCGGCAAGACCACCGTCAAGGAGATGCTCGCGGCGCTGTTGCGCCGCCGGGGCGAGACGCTGGCGACCCGCGGCAACTTCAACAACGACATCGGCGTGCCGCTGACGCTGCTGGGGCTGAGCGAGGCGCATCGACAGGCGGTGATCGAGCTGGGAGCCAATCACCTCGGCGAGATCGCCTGGACGACGGCCCTGGCTCGCCCCCAGGTGGCGGTGATCACCAACGTCACCGGTGCGCACATCGGCGAGTTCGGCGGCCTGGGGCAGATCGCCCAGGCCAAGGCGGAGATCCTCGCCGGGCTGCCGGCGTCGGGAACTGCGGTGCTCAACCGCGACGACGCCTTCTATCCCTTCTGGCGACGTCTCGCCGGCGAGCGCGAGGTGATGGACTTTGCCCTCGAGCAACCGGCACGGGTCAACGCTGTCGATCTGGTCTGCGATTCGCTGGGGCGGTATGCTTTCTCGCTTGTGCATGACGGGCGCACGCTGGGCCGTGTGTCGCTGTCACTGATGGGGCGCCACAACGTCGCCAATGCCCTGGCGGCGGCGGCGGCGGCCCTCGCCCTGGGCTTGGCCGAGACGGACGTGCTCGCCGGTCTGGCCGAGGCATCGGCGCTCTCGGGGCGCTTGTCGCTGACCCCGGGCAAGCAGGGGCGCCGCTTGCTGGACGATACCTATAACGCCAACCCGGGGGCCGTGAAGGCGGCGCTTGCGGTGCTCGCCGAACTGCCGGCACCGCGCTGGTGCTTCCTGGGCGCGATGGGCGAACTGGGCGGGGCCTCCGCAGCCCTGCATGCCGAGGTCGGCCGTCACGCGCGCGACCTGGGTATCGATTTTCTCGGCACGCTGGGTGCCGAAGCCGAGCCGGCGGCTCGGGCCTTCGGCGAACCCGGCTGTCATTTCACGGATTGGGAGGCGCTGCTGCGCCATGCCCACGACCATCTGCCACCCGGGGCCAGCGTGCTGGTCAAGGGGTCGCGCAGTGCCGGGATGGAACGACTCATCGCCGAGCTGCGCGCGGATGCACCAAGGTGATCGCGATACATGCTGCTGTTGCTAGCCGATTTTCTCTCGCAGTTCCAAAGCGCCTTTACGGTCTTCAACTACCTCACGCTGCGCACCATCCTGGGTACGCTGACCGCCTTGCTGCTCTGCCTGTGGCTGGGGCCGACGGTGATCCGCCGCCTGGTGGAGCGCCAGATCGGGCAGGCGGTGCGCGACGACGGCCCGCAGTCGCATCTGTCGAAGGCCGGCACGCCGACCATGGGCGGGGCGATGATCCTGATGGCGATCGCCATCAGTACCCTGCTGTGGGGGGACCTGACCAACCACTACGTATGGCTGGTGCTGATCGTCACCCTGGGCTTCGGCGCCATCGGCTGGGTCGATGACTATCGCAAGGTCGTCGAGAAGAATCCGCGTGGCCTGCCGGCGCGCTGGAAGTACTTCTGGCAGTCGGTGCTGGGCATCGGCGCGGCCGTCTTCCTCTATGTCACCGCGGCCAGCCCGGTGGAAACCAGCCTGATCGTCCCGCTGTTCAAGGAAGTGGTGATCCAGCTGGGGCTGTTCTACGTGGTGCTGACCTACCTGGTGATCGTCGGCAGTTCTAATGCGGTCAACCTCACCGACGGTCTCGACGGGCTGGCGATCATGCCCACGGTGATGGTCGCCATGGGGCTGGCGGTGTTCGCCTACGCCAGCGGCAATACCGTGTTCGCCGAGTACCTGCACATCCCCCAGGTGCCCGGCGCCGGGGAGCTGGCGGTGTTCTGCGGCACCATCGCCGGCGCCGGTCTGGGATTCCTGTGGTTCAACACCTACCCGGCCCAGGTCTTCATGGGCGATGTCGGCGCCCTGGCGCTGGGGGCCGCACTGGGCGTGGTGGCGGTCATCGTGCGCCAGGAGATCGTGCTGTTCGTGATGGGCGGGGTGTTCGTCATGGAAACCGTCTCGGTGATCCTGCAGGTGGGCTCCTACAAGCTGACCGGGCGGCGCATCTTCCGCATGGCGCCGCTGCATCACCACTTCGAGCTCAAGGGCTGGCCCGAGCCGCGGGTCATCGTGCGCTTCTGGATCATCACCGTGGTCCTGGTGCTGCTGGGCCTGTCCACGCTGAAGATTCGCTGAGCGGCATGTCGGCGCTGGCGTATCCAACCAGGCGAGAGGGATGGCGATGACAAGGGTGCCGCGGGGTCACACGCTGGTGGTCGGCCTGGGCGTCTCGGGCCGGGCGATCGCCGGGCACCTGAGCCGTCTGGGTCGGCCCTTCGTGGTGGCCGACACCCGGCCGGCGCCGCCGGGACTCGACGACTTTCGGCGCGCCTTCCCGGGCGTGGCGGTGCACTGCGGGGCGTTGACCGATATCGATGCCAGCGCCGCCGAGGAGATCGTGCTGAGTCCCGGTGTCGATCCGCTGACGCCGGGCATCGCCGATTACTGGCGGGCCGCTGGCGAGGGGAGTGACGCGGGTCCACGGGTGATCGGCGAGATCGCCCTGTTCGTGCGCGCCTGTCGGGCACCGATCGCGGCGATCACCGGGTCCAATGCCAAGTCCACGGTGACCACGCTGCTCGGCGAGATGGCCCGGGAGGCCGGCCGGCGGGTGGCGGTCGGCGGCAATCTGGGGACGGCGGCCCTCGACCTGCTGATCGAGCGGCCCGATGCCGAGCTGTTCGTTCTCGAACTGTCGAGCTTCCAGCTCGAGACCACGCCCCGGCTGGGCGCGGAGAGCGTCGCCTTTCTCAATCTTTCCGAGGATCATCTCGACCGGCATGGCGATATGCCCGGCTATCGCGCCGCCAAGGCGGCGATCTTCCGGGGCGCCCGCCATGCGGTGGTCAATGGCGAGGATCCGCTGACCTGGCCGGATGATCCGGCACTGCCGGTCGAGCGTTTCACCACCCGGGCGCCGCAGGACGGCGAATGGGGGATCAAGCGTGACGGGGACGACGCCTGGCTGATGCACGGCGAGCGTACACTGATGCCGACCGGCGAGCTGCGCCTGGCCGGCCGCCACAATCAGGCCAACGCCCTGGCGGCGCTGGCCATGGGCCGGCACCTGGGCTTTCCGTTGGACGCCATGCGCCGGGTGCTCGCGCGTTTCCCCGGCCTGGCGCATCGCGGCGAGCTGGTCGCCGAGGCGGCAGGGGTGCGCTGGATCAACGACTCCAAGGGCACCAACGTCGGCGCGACCCTGGCGGCGATCGCCGGCATCGGGCCGACGCTCGCCGGGCGCCTGATCTGGCTGGGCGGCGGCCTGGGCAAGGGGGCCGATTTCACGCCGCTGGCGGCCCCGTTGCAACGCTATGCCCGGGAGGCGATCGTCTTTGGCCGGGATGCCCCGCTGCTGGTCGAGACCCTGACGGACAGCCTGCCGGTCACCCGCTGCGCGGATCTCGACGCCGCCATGGACCGCGCCGCGGCGCTGGCCCGCCCCGGCGACTGCGTCCTGCTGTCGCCGGCCTGCGCCAGCCTCGATCAGTTCACCGATTATCAGGCGCGCGGCGAGGCGTTCCGCACCGGGGCGCAGGCCTGGCAGCAGCGCACGGAGGAGACACCATGATCGCCGGCCTGTCGCGTCGCTTGTCGACGGCCCACCAGGCGTGTGACGGCTGGCTGCTGATCGCCACGCTGTCGCTGCTGCTGCTGGGCTGGGTGATGGTCACCTCGGCGTCGACCGAGATCGCCACCAGCCTGACCGGCAACCCCTACTATTTCAGCCTGCGTCATGGGGCCTTCGTGGTCATCTCGGTGCTGCTCGCCACGCCCTTGATCAAGGTGCCGCTGGCCTGGTGGCGGGACAACGGCGGCAAGCTGCTGATCGTGGGGATCCTGCTGCTCGTGGTGGTGCTCCTCATCGGCTCCGAGGTCAACGGCAGCCGGCGCTGGATTCCGCTGGGGCTGGTCAACGTCCAGGCCTCGGAGCTCGCCAAGCTGTTCCTGATCGTCTATCTGGCCGGCTACCTGGAGCGCTTCCTGCCCGGGGTGCGTCGCCACTGGTGGGAGTTCGTCAAGCCGCTGGTGATCCTGGTGCCGGTGGGTATCCTGCTGATCCTCGAACCCGACTACGGGGCGCTGGTGGTGATGACCGGCTGCGTGATGGGCATGCTGCTGCTGGCCGGGGCGCCCCTGATGCGCTTCATCCTGCTGATGATCGCGGTGGTCCTGCTGGGCGCCTACGTGGCGGTGGCCGAACCCTATCGCCTGGAACGCATCACCAGCTTCGCCAATCCGTGGGCGGACATGTACGATTCCGGCTATCAGTTGACCCAGGCGCTGATCGCCTACGGCCGCGGCCACTGGTTCGGGCTGGGGCTGGGCAACAGCGTGCAGAAGCTCTTCTACCTGCCCGAAGCGCACACCGACTTCGTCTTTGCCGTGATCGCCGAGGAGCTCGGGCTGGTGGGGGCGGTGGCGGTGATCGGTCTGTTCGCGCTGCTGGTCTATCGGGCGCTGGCGATCGGCCGGCGTGCCGAGCTGGCACGATTGCCGTTCGGCGCCTACCTCAGCTACGGTATCGCCCTGGTTTTCGGCGCCCAGGCCTTCATCAACATCGCCGTGAGTACCGGCATGCTGCCGACCAAGGGGCTGACACTGCCGCTGCTCAGCTACGGCGGTTCGAGCCTGGTGGTGAGTTGCGTGATGGTGGCGCTGCTGATTCGCGTCGATCTCGATACCCGCAAACGGGGCCGCGCGTCAGCGGCCCGATGACTGACAAGGAGCGCTCAGGCGGTGACAACGGAAGTGGCTTCCCCGGCAGCAGCCTCGGGCCGGCTCGATCGGGTCCTGATCATGGCCGGCGGTACCGGCGGGCACGTGATTCCTGCGCTGTCGCTGGCCGGCGCGCTGCGTGAGCGCGGCGTGCGCGTGGAATGGCTGGGCAGTCCGCGGGGGATCGAGAATCGCCTGGTGCCCGCCGCCGACCTGCCCCTGCACCAGATCGACATCGCCGGACTGCGTGGCAACGGCGCGGCGGGCTGGCTGGCGGCCCCGATTCGCCTGATGCGCGCCGTCGCCCAGGCGCGGCGGGTGATCCGTGATTTCGACCCGCAGCTCGTCGTCGGGCTGGGGGGGTTCGCCAGCGGCCCCGGCGGGCTGGCCGCCTGGCTGACCCGGCGAGCGCTGATCATTCATGAACAGAACGCGGTGGCCGGGCTGACCAACCAGGTGCTGGCGCGCCTGGCCACCCGGGCCTATGCGGCGTTCCCCGGGGCATTTCGCAAGGGCGGGGCCCGGCGCGAGGCGATCGTCATCGGCAACCCGGTGCGCGCGGAGATCGCCGGCGTCGGCGAATCACCGCGCCGGGCCGGGGACATGCAGGGGCGACGATTGCGCCTGCTGGTCGTCGGCGGGTCGCTGGGCGCGGTGGCGCTCAATCAGTTGTTGCCCGAGGCCCTGGCGCAGTTGTCCGGCGAGCGGCGGCCCGAGGTGCGCCACCAGGCCGGGCGCGACCGACGCGCGGCCACCGAGCAGGGCTATACGGCGGTGGGGGTCGAGGCCGAGGTCAGCGAATTCATCGACGACATGGCCGCCGCCTACGACTGGGCCGATCTGGTGGTGTGCCGGTCCGGGGCGCTGACGGTCAGCGAACTGGCCGCCGCCGCCAAGCCGTCGCTGCTGGTGCCGTACCCCCACGCCGTCGACGACCATCAGACGACCAATGCCCGTTATCTGGTCGATGCCGGTGCCGCGCGACTGCTGCCGCAATCCTCCCTGAGTGCCACGTCCCTGGCCCGGACGCTGGACGAGGTACTCGATCCCGACCTTCTTGCCACCATGGCGAGCGCGGCGCGCGGCCGCGCCCATCTCGACGCCGTCGAGCGCCTGGTGGCCGGCTGCATGGAGACCGCCCTTGAGCGATAGCAAGCTTTCCCCCGTTCCCGGCCAGCTGCGCAAGGGGCCGGGCATGCGCCGCATTCGCGGTATCCACTTCGTGGGCATCGGCGGTGCCGGCATGTGCGGCATCGCCGAGGTCCTGGCCAACCAGGGGTATCGGGTCAGCGGCAGCGACCTCAAGGCCTCGGCGGTGACGGCGCATCTCGAGGGCTGCGGGATCCGCATCGCCATCGGCCACGATCAGGCCAATGCCGAGGGCGCCGACGTTGTGGTGGTCTCGTCGGCGGTCGATACCACCAACCCCGAGATCGCCTGGGCCCGGGAGCATCGCATCCCGGTGGTGCGCCGCGCCGAGATGCTCGCCGAGCTGATGCGCTTTCGCCACGGCATCGCCGTCGCCGGCACCCACGGCAAGACGACGACCACCAGCCTGACCGCCACGCTGCTCGCCGAGGGCGGTCTGGACCCGACCTTCGTGATCGGCGGCAAGCTGACCAGCGCGGGTACCAACGCCCGGCTGGGCGAGGGCGACGTGCTGGTCGCCGAGGCCGACGAATCCGATGCCTCCTTCCTGCACCTGCAGCCGATGGTGTCGATCGTCACCAACATCGACGCCGATCACATGGCGACCTATGCCGGCGACTTCGCCCGGCTCAAGGACACCTTCGTCGAGTTCCTGCACAATCTGCCGTTCTACGGCCTCGCCGTGCTGTGTCTCGACGATGCCAATGTCCGCGAGCTGCTGCCCCGCGTGCAGCGCCAGTTCGTCACCTACGGTTTCGACGCCGATGCGGATTACCGGCTCGCCGACTTCGTGCAGAGTGCCGGCGAGATCCGCTTCACCGCGCTGCGCCCCGAGGGCCATGCGCCGCTGTCCGTCCGGCTGGCGATGCCCGGTGAGCACAACGCGCTCAACGCCCTGGCGGCGATCGCCGTGGCCACCGATGCCGGGGTCGACGACGAAGCGATACAGCGCGGTCTGGCCGGTTTCGCTGGAGTGGGGCGGCGCTTCCAGGTCCATGGCGAGTACGCCTTGCCCGACGGTCGCGGCGAGGTCATGCTGGTCGACGACTATGGCCATCATCCGCGCGAGGTGGAGATGATCATTCGCGCGGTGCGGGCCGGCTGGCCGCGCCGGCGCCTGGTGATGGTCTATCAGCCCCACCGTTTCTCGCGGACCCGCGACCTCTACGAGGATTTCGTGCGCGTGCTCTCCGAGGTCGACACGCTGTTGCTGCTCGATGTCTACAGCGCCGGCGAGACGCCGATTCCCGGTGCCGAGGGGCGCAGTCTGGCCGGTTCGATTCGCCAGCGCGGTCAGGTCGATCCGCTGTTCGTCGAGACCAAGGCGCAGTTGCCGCGGTTGCTGGGTAACGTCCTGCAGGATGGCGATATCCTGATCACCCAGGGGGCCGGTGACATCGGCGGCATTGCGGTGGCGCTGGCCGCCAGTCATCTTCGCTTGCAGGAGGTCGCGTTATGAGCGTCGAGTGTCGAGCGGGAGCGGCGTCTGCCGCCGATTACGGGCGGGTCATCGTCCTCTACGGGGGCGATTCCGCGGAACGCGAGGTGTCGCTGGTCAGTGGCGCGGCGGTACTGGCGGCGCTGCAGCGCAGCGGGGTCGACGCACGGGGCTATGATCTCGCCGCCGGCGGCCTGACCGGACTCGAGGCGCTGGCCCCGGAGCGTGTCTTCATCGCGCTGCACGGCCGTGGCGGCGAGGACGGCACCCTGCAGGGCGCCCTGGAGCTGCTGAAGATTCCCTACACCGGCAGTGGGGTCCTGGCCTCCGCGCTGGGCATGGACAAGCAGCGTACCAAGCAGCTCTGGCATGCGCTGGATCTGCCCACCCCGGCCAGCATCACCCTGGGGCCGGACGCCGACTGGGCGAGTGTCGTCGAGCGGCTGGGGCTGCCGCTGGTGGTCAAGCCCGTTCACGAGGGCTCGACCCTGGGCATCACCATCGTCGAAAGCCTCGAGGAACTGGCCTCGGCCTACCGCGAGGCGGCGCGTTTCGATGCCGCGGTCATGGCCGAGCGCTTCGTGCGCGGCGAGGAATATACCGTGTCGCTGCTCGGCGACGTCATCCTGCCGGCGATTCGCGTCGAGGTGCCCACCGGCTTCTACGATTACCAGGCCAAGTACCACTCCGACGAGACCCATTATCACCTGCCGTGCGGGCTGGCTCCGGCCGATGAGCGCCGGCTGGGCGAGCTGTGTCGCGATGCCTTCCGGGCGATCGGCGGCCGGGGCTGGGGGCGGGTCGATGTCATGCGCGACGCCGAGGGCCGTTTCTGGCTGCTCGAGGTCAACACGGTGCCGGGGATGACCGATCACAGTCTGGTGCCGCAGTCGGCCGCCCATGCGGGCATCGACTTCGACGCCCTGGTGCTGCGCATTCTCGATACCACCCTGGAGCCCTGAGTCGCATGGCGGCAAGCGGTTCGCGGGGTTCGATTCTCGGGGTGATCCTGCTGGTGGTGCTGGTTGGCGCCGGCGGCCGCGCACTCTGGCTGTGGCTCGATCGGCCGGTGGAGCGGGTCTCGATTCGCGGTGACCTGGAACATGTCAGCGCCGACTATCTGCGCGGCAAGCTGGCGCCGCTGGTCAGCGGGCAGACCTGGCTGTCGGTGAATCTCGACACCCTGCGCGACCGGGCGCGAAACATCGAGTGGCTGGACGAGGTGCGTGTCTCGCGCCACTGGCCCAACGCCCTGACGTTCGAGCTCTTCGAGCAGCAGCCGGTGGCGCGCTGGAACGATACGGCGTTGCTCAATCCCCGCGGCGAGCCCTTCCAGCGTGACGGCGTGGCGGTGGACGAGACGTTGCCCGACCTGGCGGGGCCGGCGGGCAGCGGCGCGGAGGTGCTGGGCTGGTACGATCGCCTGCAGAATCAGTTGAAGTCCCTGGGCTTGCAGGTCACGCAATTGAGGCTGGAGGATCGGGGCGCCTGGCGCTTCCAAGTCAATGACGGATTGTGGGTCATGCTGGGGCGCAATGCCCGTGAAGAGCGTTTGGCCCGATTCATTGCCGCGTGGCGTCGTCAGTTGGGTTCGCAGGCGTCGCGAATTCGCTACATCGATCTGCGGTATCCGAACGGTGTTGCCGTTGCCTGGCACGGGGAGAACGATGGCAAGTTGGCCGAAAAGTGATTCGAGTGACGCGGCTTTCCCGGAGTAATCGCCCGCCGTTAAAGGCATGAGGGTATTTCTTTCGGAAAAAAATACCCGTATTCTGACCCGGTATTCGACAGGGTCGCTGTCAAATCGGTATGAAACTTCTATACTTCGGCCCGTCTTTAATCGGCTCTGATAAACGGATTCTTAATTCAGTGAAGATCGAGGAGTGATCCCGACCCATGGCAGGACAATCCAATGCTTCCAATATGGTGGTCGGGCTGGATATCGGAACATCCAAGGTTGTCGCGATAGTCGGGCAGCCCACTGACGACGGTGGGCTGGAAATCGCCGGCATCGGCTCGCACCCCTCACGGGGCATGAAGAAAGGCGTCGTCATCAACATCGAATCCACCGTCCAGTCGATTCAGCGGGCCGTGGAGGAAGCCGAGTTGATGGCCGGGTGCGATATCCATTCGGTGTATGTCGGCATCGCGGGCAGCCATATCAGTTCCATGAATTCCGATGGCGTGGTGGCGATCAAGGACCGCGAAGTGACACCCTCGGATATCGAGCGCGTCATCGACTCGGCCCGAGCCCGGGCGATTTCCGAAGGGCAGCGTATTCTTCACGTGCTGCCCCAGGAGTTCGCCATCGATACCCAGGAAGGCATTCGCGAGCCGCTGGGGATGTCCGGTGTGCGTCTCGAGGCGCGGGTTCACCTGGTCACCGCGGCGCTCAATGCCGTCCAGAATATCGAGAAGTGCGTACGGCGTTGCGGCCTGGAGGTCGACGCGATCATTCTCGAGCAGTTGGCGTCGAGCCACGCCGTGCTGACCGAGGACGAGCGCGAACTCGGCGTCTGCATGGTCGACATCGGTGGTGGCACCACCGACATCGCCGTGTTCACCGAAGGGGCCATCCGTCACACGGCGGTGATCCCCATCGCCGGCGATCAGGTGACCAACGATATCGCCATGGCGTTACGTACGCCGACCCAGTATGCGGAGGACATCAAGGTCAAGTATGCCTGTGCCTTGACCCAGTTGGCCTCCAGCGACGAAATGATCAAGGTTCCCAGCGTGGGGGACCGGCCGGCGCGTGACTTGTCGCGTCAGTCGCTGGCCGAAGTGGTCGAGCCACGCTACGAGGAACTGTTCACTCTGGTACGTGAGGAACTGCGGCGCAGCGGTTACGAAGATCTCGTGGCGGCAGGCGTGGTGTTGACCGGGGGCACGGCGCGCATGGAAGGCGTGGTCGAGCTCGCGGAAGAAATTTTCCACATGCCGGTGCGTATCGCCAGTCCGCAGAACGTCCGCGGCCTGGCAGACGTGGTACGCAATCCAATTTATTCTACGGGTGTGGGTTTGCTACTCTACGGAATGCGTGACGCCAAACATGGTGAGAACCGTGTCGTGTCCGCCCAGCCCCGTAGAGAGGAAATCTCACGGCGTGGTCTCAAGGACGGTATCTCGGCGCTGGATCGGGTCAAAGGCTGGTTCAAAGGAAATTTCTGACAAGGCCGCATTGTGGCCACAGGAGACGGGGCAAATGTTCGAACTGGTAGATAATGCACCTTCCAGCAGCGCTGTCATCAAGGTGATCGGCGTTGGTGGCGGGGGCGGCAACGCCGTCAACCACATGGTCGAGAGCAACATCGAGGGCGTCGAATTCATCTGCGCCAACACCGATGCGCAGGCCCTCAAGCGGGTCGCCGCGAAGACCGTTCTCCAGTTAGGCAGCGAGATCACCAAGGGGCTCGGCGCCGGGGCCAGCCCCGATGTCGGTCGCCAGGCGGCGATGGAGGACCGCGAGCGGATCGCCGAGCTGCTCCAGGGCGCCGACATGGTCTTCATTACCGCCGGCATGGGCGGGGGCACCGGCACCGGCGGGGCGCCCGTGGTCGCCGAGGTGGCCAAGGAACTGGGCATTCTCACCGTGGCCGTGGTGACCCGGCCCTTCCCCTTCGAGGGGCCCAAGCGCATGCGGGTCGCCGAGGAGGGCATGCGTGAGCTGTCCGAGCATGTCGATTCGCTGATCACCATCCCCAACGAGAAGCTGCTGGCGGTGCTGGGCAAGAGCGCCAGCCTGCTGACGGCCTTCAGTGCGGCCAACGATGTCCTGCTGGGCGCCGTGCAGGGGATCGCCGAACTGATCACCAGCCCGGGTATCATCAACGTCGACTTCGCCGACGTGCGCACGGTGATGTCCGAGATGGGTATGGCGATGATGGGGACCGGTGGGGCGGTCGGCGAGAATCGCGCCCGCGAGGCCGCCGAGAAGGCGATTCGCAGCCCGCTGCTCGAGGACATCGATCTGCACGGCGCGCGCGGTATTCTCGTCAACATCACGGCGGGGCCGGATCTGTCGATCGGCGAGTTCAACGACGTCGGCGCCACGGTCCAGGAATTCGCCTCCCAGGACGCGACCATCGTGGTGGGCACCGCCATCGACATGGAAATGTCCGACGAGTTGCGCGTCACGGTGGTTGCCGCGGGTCTCGACGGCGCACGGGAAAAGCCGGCCGCCCGCGAAGCGGTGGCGCGTCCCGAGACGACCGACTACCGCAAGCTGCAGCAGCCGACCGTCATGCGTCAGCAGGCGAAGGCCGATCAGGAAGAAGCGGCCAAGGCGCGTCAGGAGCGCCGCAAGTCCAAGGAAATCGACGATTATCTCGATATCCCGGCCTTCCTGCGCCGTCAGGCCGATTGAGGCCCGCTATGGCCGCCATAGGCATGGCCGGATGACATTTTTTTGGTTAAACGGATGTTCGATGTTATAGTGAACACTGTTTGACAACTTACATGACAGCCTGGCCATTGCCCATGATCAAGCAACGTACCCTCAAGAACACCATGCGCGCCACCGGCGTGGGCCTGCATTCGGGCGAAAAGGTCTATCTGACCTTGCGTCCGGCGCCGGCCAACACGGGTATCGTGTTCGTGCGCACCGACCTCGAGCCGGAAGTCCGCATTCCGGCGCGTGCCGAGAACGTCACCGACACCAAGCTGTGCACTGCCCTGTCCAGCAACGGCGTCAAGGTGGCGACCGTCGAGCACCTGATGTCGGCTTTCGCCGGCCTGGGCATCGACAATGCCTTCGTCGAGCTCAGTGCGCCGGAAGTGCCGATCATGGACGGCAGTGCCGGCCCCTTCGTCTTCCTGATCCAGTCCGCGGGGATCGCCGAGCAGGAGGCGCCGAAGAAGTTCATTCGCATCAAGCGCGAGATCGTCGTTCGTGAGGATGACAAGGAGGCGGTGTTCCTGCCTCATAACGGCTTCAAGGTCACCTTCGCCATCGATTTCGACCACCCGGTCTTCGATCAGCAGAAGCAGCTGGCCAGCGTCGATTTCTCGACCACCTCCTTCGTCAAGGAGGTGTCGCGGGCGCGCACCTTTGGCTTCATGCGTGATCTCGAGTTCCTGCGCTCCCAGAATCTGGCCCTGGGCGGCAGCCTCGACAACGCCATCGTGGTGGACGAATACCGCATCCTCAACGAGGGCGGTCTGCGCTACGAAGACGAGTTCGTCAAGCACAAGGTTCTCGACGCCATCGGCGATCTGTACCAGTTGGGGTACAGCCTGATCGGTGAGTTCCGTGGCGTGAAGTCCGGTCACTCGCTCAACAATCAGTTGTGCCGGGCCGTGCTGGCCAATCCCGATGCCTGGGAAATCGTCACGTTCGAGGACGCTTCCCAGAAGGCCCCGATCTCCTATTCGGCGCCGGCCATGGCCATGTGACCCGGTCGAGACGATTCAGCCAGGCTTCGACGCCAGCCCCCGGGCTGGCGTTTTTTCGTCTCGGGGTCAGGGCTCGGGCGGGCGTTCCGCGTGGGAGGCCAGGCGCTCGAGGGCGCGTTTGAGGCGGGGGTCGTCGGTGTCGCGGGCGCAGGACGAGATCTCGTCGGCAGCGCGGGAGGAGAGCGAGCGGGTCTGTGTGGGGGGAGGCTTCGGCGGATTCACGGGACGTACCTTGAAGCTCAGGGCGGTCACCGCCTCGAAGCCCGGCAGCTCGTGCAGCAGAGCCAGCAGCCGTGACTGTTCGTAGCGCAGTCGGGTCAGCCACACGGCGGCATCGGTGATGAGTGTCAGGCGGCCCTGACGGTAGCCGCCGACGAAGAGGTGCGGGCGCACGTCTTCCGGGAGGTGGGCGCGCAGGTGCGTCTGGGCCTGCTCGATGAGTCCGGCCATGCGCATCAGTCCGCCCAGGTCGGACGCACCCCGTGAATGGCCGTCCAGTAACCGCGTCGCGGGCTGGGCGCGAAAACGCTTAGCCTTTATACTCATTGGCTTGCCCGTGAATCTTCGAATCGTCTGTGCAATCTAGCATGCCCGGGAGCCCCTCGACAGCATGAGCGATACTCTGACAGCACCGATGGCCGGCGGCGGCCGCTGCCGACAGCGCGCCAGGCGCATGTCGCGCTGGTGGCTCGCCGGGCTGTTGGTCGGCTGTCTGCTGCCGACCTCGCTGAGCCATGCCGAGGCGCTGCGCTTCGCCGAACAGCTCACCCAGATTTGCCTGATGGCGCCGGCGGCGATTCGCGCCGAATCGCGGCGTGTCGCCCGGCGACGGGCGCGTCGCTGCCTGCCGCCGCGCCGGCGTCGCCCGGCGACCCCCGTCAGCCAGGCTCATGACGCCCGGGTGGCCCTGCGCCCGCGCAGTACCGGACTGGACAGCCTCAACCCCCGCGGGCCGCCCCGTCTCGTGTGACGAACAGCGGCGATCGCGTCGCTCACGCCAGTCTCGCCGGGTGCTCGGCGCCCAGGTTAACGCACGATGACACGGAATCCCTCATGATCAACACTCTGGTACGCAAGCTGGTCGGCTCCAAGAATGACCGCGAGATCAAGCGGATGGGCAAGCTGGTCGGTGACATCAACAAGCACGAGGAAAGCCTCCAGGCGCTTTCCGACGAGGCCCTGCGGGGGCAGACCGAACAGTTGCGCGAACGGCTCCGCAACGGGGAAGCCCTCGACCTTCTGCTGCCCGAGGCCTTTGCCACGGTACGCGAGGCCAGTCGCCGCATCATGGGCATGCGTCACTTCGACGTGCAGTTGATCGGGGGGATGACGCTGCACAACGGACTCATCGCCGAGATGAAGACCGGCGAGGGCAAGACCCTGGTGGCGACCCTGGCGGTCTATCTCAACGCCTTGCCCGGTCGCGGTGTGCACGTGGTGACGGTCAACGACTATCTGGCCCGGCGCGATGCGGAGTGGATGCGTCCGCTCTATGAGGCGCTGGGTCTCACGGTCGGGGTCATCTATTCCGGCCAGTCGCCGGACGAGAAGCGCGAGGCCTATGGCTGCGACATCACCTACGGCACCAACAACGAGTACGGCTTCGATTACCTGCGCGACAACATGGCCTTCTCGCTCGAGGAAAAGGTCCAGCGCGAACTGCATTATGCGATCGTCGACGAGGTCGATTCGATCCTGATCGACGAGGCGCGTACGCCGCTGATCATCTCGGGGCCCGTGGAAGAGAACACCGAGCTCTACAAGGTCGTCGATCGCCTGGCGACCGAGCTGACCCAGTGCGAAGACCCCGAGGATCCGGAAAGCGGTGACTTCAACCTCGACGAAAAGCAGAAGCAGGTGGAGCTGACCGAGACGGGGCATCACAAGGTCGAAGAGTTGATGCGCCGTCAGGATCTGCTGGCCGAGGAGGACTCGCTCTACTCCGCGCAGAATCTGGGATTGCTGCAGCACATGCATTCCGCGCTGCGTGCCCGTCATCTGTTCCATCGTGACGTCGACTACATCGTCAACAACGGCGAAGTGGTCATCGTCGACGAGCATACCGGCCGCAGCATGCCCGGGCGTCGCTGGTCCGAGGGCCTGCACCAGGCGGTCGAGGCCAAGGAAGGGGTCACCATCCAGAAGGAAAGCCAGACGCTGGCCTCGACCACCTTCCAGAACTACTTCCGGCTCTACGAGAAGCTCTCCGGCATGACCGGCACGGCCGATACCGAGGCCTTCGAGTTCCGTCAGATCTATGGTCTCGACGTCACGGTCATTCCCACCAACAAGCCGATCGCCCGTGTCGACTACAACGATCTGGTCTATCTCTCCGCCCAGGAGAAGTTCGAGGCGATCATCGAGGACGTCAAGACCCAGCGCGATGCCGGGCGGCCGATCCTGGTGGGGACCGCCTCGATCGAGACCTCGGAGTTGCTGGCGGGGCTGATGAAGCAGGCCGGCATTCCCCACAACGTGCTCAACGCCAAGCAGCATCAGAGCGAGGCGGAGATCATCGCCCAGGCCGGTCGCCCGGGCGCGGTGACCATCGCCACCAACATGGCCGGGCGCGGTACCGACATCGTGCTCGGCGGCAACTGGGAGGCCGAGGTCGCCAAGCTGGACGACCCCAGCGAGGCCCAGATCGAGGCCGCCAAGGCCGAATGGCAGGAGCGTCACGATGCCGTGCTCGAAGCCGGCGGCTTGCACGTGATCGGCTCCGAGCGGCACGAGTCGCGGCGCATCGACAATCAGTTGCGCGGTCGTGCCGGGCGTCAGGGCGATCCCGGTTCGACGCGCTTCTTCCTGTCGCTGGAAGACAATCTGATGCGGCTGTTCGGCTCCGAACGTGTGCAGCGGCTGATGCAGGCGCTGGGTCTCGAGCGCGGCGAGGCGATCGAGCACAAGATGGTATCCAATGCCGTCGAGCGGGCGCAGAAAAAGGTCGAAGGTCGCAACTTCGATATCCGCAAGCAACTGCTCGAATACGACGACGTGGCCAACGACCAGCGTCGCGTGATCTACGACCAGCGTGACGCCATCCTGGGGGCCGACGACGTCTCCGACAACGTCGCCGGCATTCGTGACGAGGTGCTCGACGAGACCGTCAGTGCCTATGTGCCGCCCCAGAGCCTTCCGGAGCAGTGGGATCTCGAGGGACTTCAGCAGAACCTCAAGAGTGAATTCAATCTCGATGTGCCGCTGATGCAGTGGGCCGAGGAAGATGACAACTTCCACGAGGAAGTGCTGCGGGAACGCCTGCAGAGTCAGCACCGCGAGATCTACGCCGCCAAGGTCGAGGCAGTGGGCGAGGAGCTGATGCGCCGCTTCGAGAAGCAGGTCATGCTGCAGGTGCTCGACACCCGCTGGAAGGAGCACCTGCAGACCATGGATCACCTGCGGCGCGGTATCCACCTGCGCGGCTATGCCCAGAAGAATCCCAAGCAGGAGTACAAGCGCGAGGCCTTCGAGCTGTTCCAGAACCTGCTCGCCAATATCAAGCACGACGTCACGCGCATTCTCAGTCACGTGCAGGTGCGCCGGCAGGAAGAGGTCGAGGAGCTCGAGCGTCAGCGTCGCGAGTCCCTGGAGCGCGAACAGGCCGCGGCCACCCAGCGTCACGACGAGCTCGGCGACGCGGCGGCGGATGGCGATGCGGCGGACGACGCCGAGGCGGCGCCGGCACAGACGGTGCGGCGGGAAGGCCCCAAGGTCGGACGTAACGACCCGTGCCCCTGCGGTTCCGGCAAGAAGTACAAGCAGTGCCACGGTCGGCTGAGCTGAACCGCGACTGACGGGCGGTGTCAGGCGCTGTCCATTATCGATTCGTGTCAGGACTTTTCAGGAGAGAGATGCATGGCGGTAGGCGAGGCGGTCTTCCCGCAAATGCCGGTCATCGAGGGCATTCGGCTCGGCACGGCGCAGGCCGGGATCAAGAAGCCCGGGCGTCGGGACCTGGTGGTGATCGAGTTGCCGGAAGGCAGTTCGGTGTCGGGTGTCTTCACCCGCAATGCCTTCTGCGCGGCTCCGGTGCATGTCGCCAGGCGTCATCTTCGCCAGGCCGGCACGCGCTATCTGGTGATCAATACCGGCAATGCCAACGCCGGTACCGGCGAGCGGGGGATGCGCGATGCCGAGGCCACCTGCCAGGCGCTGGCCACGTTGGCCGGGTGCGCCGCCGAGGCCGTGTTGCCGTTTTCCACGGGCGTCATCGGCGAGCCGCTGCCGATGGCGCGCCTGGAGGCGGGGCTGCCTGATGCGCTGGCTGGCCTGGATGACGGCGCCGAGGCCTGGCAACGGGCCGGCGAGGGCATCCTGACCACCGACACCCGCGCCAAGGGCGCCACGGCCACCTGCACGATCGGCGGGCGTACCGTGACCATCAACGGTATCAGCAAGGGCTCGGGCATGATCCAGCCCAACATGGCGACCATGCTGGCCTTCGTCGCCACCGATGCGGCGATCGAGCCGTCGCTGCTCGATTCGCTGCTTCGCGAATCGGTCGACCGGAGCTTCAACTGCATCACCGTCGACAGCGATACCTCGACCAATGACGCCTGCCTGCTGATGGCGACCGGTCGCAGTGCCCAAGTGGCCGAAGCCTCGGATATCGCCGCCTTCCGCGAGGCCCTCGATCGGGTGATGCTGGCTCTGGCCCAGGCGATCATTCGTGACGGCGAAGGTGCCACCAAGTTCGTGACGCTGGCAGTCAGTGAGGCCCGGTCGCGCCGCGAGGCGCTGGATGTCGCCTTCACTGTTGCGCACTCGCCGCTGGTCAAGACCGCCCTGTACGCATCGGATGCCAACTGGGGACGGATTCTCGCCGCCGTGGGCCGCGCACCCGTCGAGGACTTCGATGTTTCCGCCGTGACCATCGACCTGGGCGATGTGCGGTTGGTCGAGGGCGGTGGGCGCGCCGAGGGCTATACCGAAGCCTCGGGCAGTCGCGAAATGGCCCGCGAGGAGATCACCATCCGGATCGCCCTGGGGCGCGGTGACGCCGCCGCTACCGTCTGGACGACCGATCTGTCGCACGACTATGTCTCCATCAACGCCGACTATCGAAGTTGACAAAAATGCGCCGATGGCGGCGCCCCGTACCGAAAAAAAGCCAAGGTTCAGAGGTAACAGCGCAACATGATCAAACGACGGGTGCACGTGGCGGCTGCCGCCATCTTCAGCGACGACGGCGGGGAAGTCCTGCTGGCCAGGCGGCCTTCGACGGTCGATCAGGGTGGGCTCTGGGAGTTTCCCGGCGGCAAGCTGGCGCCTTACGAAACCGGTTTCGAGGCCTTGAAGCGTGAACTCCACGAAGAGCTCGGGCTCTCCATCGAACGCGCGCAGCCGCTGATCCGTGTGCATCACGAATATGCCGACAAGCATATCCTGCTCGATGTCTGGCAGGTGCATGCCTTCGGCGGCGAGCCTTACGGCCGTGAAGGGCAGGCCGTGCGCTGGGTGCCGCTGGGCGAACTCTTCAACTATCCGTTCCCCGCTGCCAATTTGCCGATCCTGCGTGCGGTGATGCTGCCCACCGAATATCTGATCACCGCCGAGGAGCCCGATGACGCGGCCTTTCTGACCAAGCTGGAACGGGCGCTGAAGGAAGACGGGATTCGTCTGGTGCAGCTGCGCGCCAAGACACTGGATGAGGCCGCCTACCTGACCCGTGCCGAGAAGGCCCTGGCGTTGTGCCATTCCTACAACGCTCGTCTGTTGCTCAACGCCGAGCCCGAAACGCTCGAGCAGGTCGACGCCGATGGCGTGCATCTGACCAGTGAGCGCCTGATGACCCTCGAGCGCCGGCCCGTGGCTCAGGACAAGTGGCTTTCCGCTTCGACGCATGATGCCGCCCAGCTCGAACAGGCGGCGCGCATCGGCTGCGATTTCGTCACGCTCTCGCCACTGCGTACCACGCCCACGCATCCCGATGCCACCCCGTTGGGCTGGCACGATTTCCAGCAACTGGTGGAACCGGCCGGCATGCCGGTGTTCGCGCTGGGCGGCATGACCCGCCACGATGCCAATCATGCGCGTGCGGTAGGGGCGCAGGGCATCGCCTCGATCCGGGATTTCTGGCGCTGATTGCCGGCCTTGCGCCGCGGCCCGGCGAGCGTGCTTTCTCCTTCTGGCGCTCGCCGGCCCGGTGGACTACACTTTTTTCGCTTTGGGGCTTGTCAGATCAATAGGAGATGCGTAAAGTACGCATCCGCTGCCGACGACGGGACACGTCACCGGCGGTGACGGGAGAAGCAAGTGGCTGTTTCTTCGAGGGTTTTGGAAAACGGCGGTGAACAAATCGCTTGCCGGATCGCCTCGAAGGCTGTAGACTTCGCTCCCACGATTCGCCGGCCTTTCGGGGTCAGCGGTCAAGCGCGG